>NZ_CP090370.1:1392500-2785000 GCF_021431965.1 Erythrobacter sp. SDW2 | reverse complement strand
GCTCCATAGGGAGTGACCGCGTACCTCTTGCATAATGGGTCAGTGACTTAATTTATCATGCGAGCTTAAGCCGTTAGGTGTAGGCGCAGCGAAAGCGAGTCTGAATAGGGCGACTGAGTATGATGAATTAGACCCGAACCCCGGCGATCTAGGCATGGCCAGGTTGAAGGTGCGGTAACACGCACTGGAGGACCGAACCGGTGAATGTTGAAAAATTCTCGGATGAGCTGTGTTTAGGGGTGAAAGGCCAATCAAGCCGGGAAATAGCTGGTTCTCCGCGAAATCTATTGAGGTAGAGCGTCGGACGTATGCCGATGGGGGTAGAGCACTGGATGGGCTAGGGCTGCGCGAGCGGTACCAAACCTAACCAAACTCCGAATACCATCGAGTCTTATCCGGCAGACAGACGGCGGGTGCTAAGGTCCGTCGTCAAAAGGGAAACAGCCCTAACCTACAGCTAAGGTCCCCAAGTCATATCTAAGTGGGAAAGCATGTGGGAATCCCAAAACAACCAGGAGGTTGGCTTAGAAGCAGCCATCCTTTAAAGAAAGCGTAACAGCTCACTGGTCTAAATAAGGGTTCCTGCGGCGAAGATGTAACGGGGCTAAAGATATGCACCGAAGCTTAGGGTTGCAGTTTACTGCAGCGGTAGCGGAGCGTTCCGTAAGTGGATGAAGCCGAAGGGTAACCGACGGTGGACATATCGGAAGTGCGAATGCTGACATGAGTAGCGACAAACAGGGTGAGATACCCTGTCGCCGAAAGACCAAGGGTTCCTACGCAATGCTAATCAGCGTAGGGTGAGCCGGCCCCTAAGACGAGCCCGAAGGGGGTAGTCGATGGGAACCACGTTAATATTCGTGGGCCTGGAGATGTGTGACGGATGGTGGAAGTAGTGTGGCCTTATTGGATTGGTCATGCTGCCAAGCTGTTCCAGGAAATAGCCTCTCCGTATAGACCGTACCCGAAACCGACACAGGTGGTCAGGTAGAGTATACCAAGGCGCTTGAGAGAAGTATCCTGAAGGAACTCGGCAAATTGCCTCCGTACCTTCGGAAGAAGGAGGCCCCATCTTAAGGCAACTTTTGATGGGGGGCACAGGCCAGGGGGTAGCGACTGTTTAGCAAAAACACAGGACTCTGCTAAGTCGGCTTCAAGACGACGTATAGGGTCTGACGCCTGCCCGGTGCTTGAAGGTTAAGAGGAGGAGTGCAAGCTCCGAATTGAAGCCCAAGTAAACGGCGGCCGTAACTATAACGGTCCTAAGGTAGCGAAATTCCTTGTCGGGTAAGTTCCGACCTGCACGAATGGCGTAACGACTTCCCCACTGTCTCCAGGATATGCTCAGCGAAATTGAATTCTCCGTGAAGATGCGGAGTACCCGCGGTTAGACGGAAAGACCCCGTGCACCTTTACTGCAGCTTCAGAGTGGCATTAGGAAAGAGTTGTGTAGCATAGGTGGGAGGCTTTGAAGCACCGGCGCCAGCTGGTGTGGAGCCATAGGTGAAATACCACCCTGCTGTTTTCTGATGTCTAACCACGCACCGTTATCCGGTGTTGGGACCCTCTGTGGCGGGTAGTTTGACTGGGGCGGTCGCCTCCTAAAGAGTAACGGAGGCGCGCGATGGTAGGCTCAGGACGGTTGGAAACCGTCTGCAAGAGTGCAATGGCATAAGCCTGCCTGACTGCGAGACTGACGAGTCGAGCAGAGACGAAAGTCGGTCATAGTGATCCGGTGGTCCCTCGTGGAAGGGCCATCGCTCAACGGATAAAAGGTACGCCGGGGATAACAGGCTGATGATTCCCAAGAGCTCATATCGACGGAATCGTTTGGCACCTCGATGTCGGCTCATCACATCCTGGGGCTGGAGCAGGTCCCAAGGGTTTGGCTGTTCGCCAATTAAAGTGGTACGTGAGCTGGGTTCAGAACGTCGCGAGACAGTTTGGTCCCTATCTGCCGTGGGCGTCGATACTTGAAAGGAGTTGCCCCTAGTACGAGAGGACCGGGGTGAACATACCTCTGGTGTACCTGTCATCCTGCCAAGGGTGCCGCAGGGTAGCTATGTATGGACGGGATAACCGCTGAAAGCATCTAAGCGGGAAGCCTCCCTTGAGATTAGGTATCTTCGAACCGTCGTAGACCACGACGTTGATAGGCTGGGTGTGGAAGCGCAGTAATGCGTGAAGCTAACCAGTCCTAATAGTTCTGATCGCGCTTGATGAATCCCACCATCAACGACAGTCCTGAGCGGATTGTCTGTTGAGGAGGATAACCTCCAGCCAGATCGCCCACTGACTTGCCCGAAAGGGTGCATCGATTAACCCGCACGCAAGCTTCATTGCTTGGTGGTCATAGCGTCTGTGACCCACCCGATCCCATCTCGAACTCGGCCGTGAAACCAGACAGCGCCGATGGTACTATGCCTTAAGGTATGGAAGAGTAGGTCGCCGCCAGGCATTGCAGCTTGCGGGCGCGGTATAAAACCCATTCACGATTTCAAAAGCCGCTGCCGGTGAGGACCGAGCGGCGGCTTTTTGGTCTTTAGGCTCGGCCTTGGACCGTCCATGGTGACGCGGGGTGGAGCAGCCCGGTAGCTCGTCAGGCTCATAACCTGAAGGTCGTTGGTTCAAATCCAACCCCCGCAACCACCGCCGTCTGGCAATGTAATGTCCCGACCGCCCCACTGTATTCAGTGGGGGTTTTTGCGTTCACGGTCTCAAGCGATCATGAGATGGTCGACCGACTGTTTGAAAGGCCAGGTCCGCAATCCGATGCGCGACCAACTCCGGGTGCTGGAAGGCGATCAGGTCGGCTGCGTTCTCGACCAGTTCGGTCTCCATATTGGGGTAACGCGCAGCGAAGTTCTGCAATTGGTCGGCGGTGTAGAACCTGTCATCCTTGCCGTGAAGCATGGTGATGTGCGGCCCATCGTCGCGCAGTTCATCGTGCCAGCTTGCCAGCAACAGCTTGAGTTCGTCTTCCGCTGCTTCGACCCCTTGTGCAAATTGCATGTCGGCCGTGCTGCGCAGCAGCGGGAGCATGTCGGTGCGATTGAGGATCGCCAGATCGACTGGACTCTCTGCATAGACTTGTCGCAGATACCATTCCGCGCCGCGAAAACGGATCACATGATGGGCCGCGCGGGCGCACAATGTTGCGGCCCAGGGCGCGTGACGGGCAAGCTTGAAGAAGGTCCGCTGGAATAGCGGCTGGTTGTCGATCTCATCGAGCGGCATGCAGCCTCCGACCCCCATGAGGCGAGGCATTCTGTCTGTGGCGCGCGAGGCATAGCGAACGAGCGGGATGATGGCGGAGCTGAATCCTACGCCGAGGCATTTCCCGATCCCCAGGTGGCGTTGAAGGGCCTCGACTGCCCGCGCTGCACCCTCGACGGGACCGAGGTTGCGGGCAGGATCGCTGTTGCCAAAACCGGGGCGTGAAATCGTGAAGAGCTGGATGCCCCGTTCGGCGAGGATGTCCTGCGCGACCGGCGGCAGGATGTATCCGACCGCAGCGGCGTGGACCAGTATCGCCGGCACTCCGTTCTCGGCGCCCATCCAGCTGTAGGCTATCCGCCGTCCGTCGGGGTCGATGAAGCTTTGCTCCCGGCGCAGCGGATCCTGCCACTGCGCGGGCGCTGCATGTCGCGATCGATGCGCGCGCGCGCAGAGAAGGGCGAGCAGGCGCACCAGATCGACCTGAGTGGCCGTCCCGGTCTTGGCGAAGATAGAGCGAAGCTGCGTACGGACGGTCAGGACGGAAGCGCGACGGACTTCGGCAATCCGCGAAGTATCGCAGTGGGACATCAACAGCCGCGAGATCTCCACCTCTGCCGAGGTAAGACCGAAGGCTTCAGTGAGTTGGTGCGAAACCGCCTCGCTCCAGGGAAGCTCGAGTACACGAACAACCAGCACGCCTTCGTCCTGATCCGGCAGGTCGAGCACAAATGCTTCCGCCAGGGCTATCTCGTCCGTCGGCGTCGCGATGCGCAGAATGGCATGCTGGCGATTGCCGGTTGTTTTGCAGCTGCGGCGTACCGCCTCCAGCTCGGCCGTAGCGGCAAGGTCGAATGTTTCGCTCTTGAACTGGCTGCCGCGCAGGACCCCGAACCATTCTTCCGCCTGCAAGTTGGCGGCCACTACACCGCCGCCGGCCGACATCACGAAAGCGGCGGTGTCGACTTCCGATACCATGCGCTGAATGCGATCCTCGGCCGTCTGTTCGATTTCGAAGCGCGCCATCAATTCGTCGATGACTGCAAGCCGTTTCGACAAGGCTGCATCCGAGGCTGCGCTGATGCGGCCCGCTCCGGCACCCGACAGGCGCCGGTCCCATGCAGCCACCATGTCGTCAAAGGCTTCCGCATCGGTGACGCAGCGAAAGCTCGCCTCGATAATGTCGATGTCCGCGGCCGACAAACGCGGGTTCGAATGGGTTTCCTCGGTCAAGTCGATCTCCCCCTTGAAGAATCTTCCGAGGCTGGCGGCCTCATACTCCATGTGGCGTATGACACGCTGCCTTCCCGTTCGTAAATATCGGAAATGCCGACGAACTAGGAAGTCCTGGCAGCAAGGTGGGCATGGTGGATCGGCTCGCTTGATGGATCAAGGCACTCCTCTGGCCAGTCGGTCACCAACGGTCGCATGCCGTCAAAAATGACGGACAACATGAAAGCTCGCTCACACCACGGGGCGTCGCAAGGTGAAGCGCTCTGGCAGTTTCACCGCAGCTGGCGCGCTCGGGGGAAAGCGGAACCCACGGTTTGGAGAACAATTGATGCGACGTACTGTATTTTTCGGACTGGCGCTGGGTATGCTGGCCGTCACGCCGTTGGTAGGGGCGGCCATCGCCGCTCAGGGTAATCCGCAGGGATCGATAACCCTCTACAATGCCGAAGAAATGGACGGTACCGGCGTCACGATCACGACCGATGTGCCGAACCTGCAATCGGTGCCAGCCGACGAAGGATTCGACGGCACCGCCAACGATTATGCCTATTCGATCAAGACCGTCGGCCAATGGCAGGTCTGCATGGATGCGGGCTATGAAACGTCCTGCCTGATCGTCGATGGCGAAATGGCTTCGCTGGGCGACAACGGTGGCTCTGTCAGTTCGGTCCGCTATCTCGGGCCCGGCAATAGTGCGGCGGCTGCGCCCGTCGCTGCAACGACCCCGCAGTCAGGACCGCTCTCCGTCGCTGCGAAGGAGGACGATTGGCAGCCGATGTACAATGTCGACCTGTTCGGCAATGACTACCGGGAAATCGCCTACAGCAAGCCGGGCAGCACCTGGAAGACCTGCAAGGCAAGCTGCGACGACGACAAGAAATGCCGTGCCTGGACCTACGTCGCGCCTGGCCGCACCGAGCATGGCGAGTGCTTCCTCAAGGCCCCCGTTCCCGAGGCTTCCGAATCCGATTGCTGCGTGTCCGGCGTGAAGGGGGGCGCGAGCTCCGAAGGCGCAGCTGGCGATGCCGCCATTTCCCGCGGTCTCAAGCGGCTCGGCGAAACGGCGGCAGACGCGCTGGAGGATGAGGCAAACCGGGCGGTCGATCGCAAGGTCCGCGACATTTTCGGCAGAGTCATCGGCGGTTGATCCCGCGGTCAGCCCGCCGCTTTGTCGGCCGCGTCACCGGATAAGGGTGGCGCGGCCCATCCTCTCGCACAGTTCCCATGGAAGGGGTGAATGATGCGCAGAACAGCACGTAAAATGGATCGTAGCATGTCGAGCGCCGGCAGGGCCGGAACGGCGTTTTTCCTGGCGCTTGCAGTCGCAGCGTGCAGTGGCGGCGGGGATGGCAACCCTGCCGCGGACGCCGCCACGTCACCAAGGGCCGAGGCGGTGTCCCAAGGCGAACCGGCAAAGATCCCGGCAACCCGCGAAATGTTGCAGCAGGCCTATGCCTGCCGCGGGCTGATGTCGGCGGCGTGGGCGGCGGTGCAGGTCATCCCGGAAACCGAGCGACCGGCCGGCCTGGCCGATCTGACTGTTGCCGACAGCAGCGTCTGGAACGGGAGGATCGGCTCGCTGGATGCTTCCGCCATTCCCGAGGAAGAGGTCAACACCATGCTCGCGCAGGGGACCCGTGTGCTCGCCACGCGCGAAGCACTCGAGCGCGAGCTTCCCGCCATTGCCGAGTGCCGCAAGGCGGCGGCTGACTTCTGAGGAGCCCCCGATGAGCACGTTGCTTGACCGCCGCCGGATGCTGGGCTTCATCGGCGCAGGCGGGGTGCTCAGTCTGGTCCCGCTCGAAGCCGTCTTGGCACAAGGCGCAGCGAGCCCTGACTTGCGCGGGCTGGTGTGGGATCGACAGCGCGCGGAAAAGAACTGGCGTCGGAACGGTGGGCCGTTGTGGATCGTGCACGACCGCGTTGCGATGAAACTGGAAGGTGTAGTTCGGGACCCTCTGAAAGCCCCATTGAGCGCAGTGCAAAGGACCGACATCCTCGCCGCGCTGGTAGCGGCATCGAGCTATTATAAAGCGCGAGGTTTGCCTGCCCCGGACCTGCCGCTCGATGAGAATGATGCGTTCAACATCTTTTTCATCGATTTGGACCAAAACACCAACGGCGGGACAGGTGATGCTTCCGGGCCACCCAATCGAGACAGTGGCATACTGGGCTATGGCCTCACCAGCGATCTGAAGGTGGAGGAAAATGCACCGACGGTGCCCGCTGGTACGCACATGATGATGTCCGGCCCTGCGCTGTTGGCACCAGACTATCCCGAGCAGGGGTGGGTTACGCTCGCTCACGAGCTCGGACATGCGGTCGACGCTTCGATTGCAGCCGTTCGGACCTGGCCGGTGGAGGAGGGGAAAGAGATACTCTGGCTGGGGGAAGGCTCCACCCACTCGATTGCGCCCTTTGCGCTGAAGTCTCTTGGCTTCGAACCGGTCCCGGCATGGAAAAGCGGTGAGTGGAAATTCGCCAAGGAAGTGGGGAGACGGCCTTACGATGTCTCGCTGCCGCTCAAGCAAGTACCCAAACGTCGACCATCGTGGGTGATCGCGAAAGATCCTGCGACAAAGGACAGGGATGAGGCGGAACGCAGCGACTATTTCTGGACAAAGAACGCCACCTACCTGACCTGCGGGTTCTTCCGCTGGCTGTTTCAGGAAGAAGCGCCCATCAAGATCCGGACTTCGGTTGAAAAGGCGCAGCCCGTGCAATTCCCTCTGATGCCGGGTGCACCCTCAATGACGCGGCCCGGCGATTTCGAATTGTTTCAGCCGTTCCGCTACACCGAAGTGACTGCAGCGGATGTGGCGAAGGTCCAGGCCAATCCCAAATGGATCGATGAAGGCGTCGCCATGCTCGACCGCTTTCTGCGCAAGCACCATCCTGCTTGGGCTCCGACCGGCCTTTACCGCGCTTTCCCGGCATTTGTCGCGCATTTCGTGGGCTGGCCTGATGACGTGGGTGACACGCGTGATGGCTTTTTCGCGCATGAAAAATGGCTCGACAGCCTGTTCATGGATGGGGTGCCCACACCCGATATCGCGATGGGTCAGGACATAGACATCGAGCTGAAGCCGATTGCCCCGCTTGCTGCGCGTGCCGTGAAATTCAAGATCCCGCCGATTCCCGGCAATGTGGGGGGCAAGTATCCGTCCATCACCATCACGGCCATCTCGCTCGACGGGCGTAAAAACGCGATTGACGATATTCACATCGGCCTGAACGGCAATGTTCTCGCCAACTCTTTGTCGCATCCGATCCGCAACGGGAATGGCAAGGTGCGCCGATGGTACAACGTCAACGCGCGCCCGCTGCAAGTTGCCAAGACCCATGGCGAAACCGTGCTGACGATAATCAATTCGGCTAGCGATATCGCCAAGGGCAGGCCGCTGCGGGTGCGGCTGCACATCGCGCTGCAAGTCGGCACGGCGGACGGGCAGGTGAGCTATCACCCGCTCCCCACTACGGATGACCAAGGCAGAACAATCCCTCTGCCGTCATCGGTATCGCCGCCGATGAACAAGGTCACGCCGACGGCACCGGTGGCGCGCGGATCGGACGATATCAGGATCACCATTGCCCAGGACGCCGATCTGGTGACTATGATGGACTTGGCGGCCAGCAACAACCTGATGGGCTTATCGGTTCAACGCAAGACCGATGCTCCGCCCGATACCCGCGCAGCCGAGGCGGCCAAGGCCTTGGCATCGCTGCAATCCATGGCCCGCCCGACCAGGAAAATGGGGCTGGTCGTCTCGCTCGTCATGCCGCGGGTTGAGCCTGGAGTGGTCGGAGCGGTAGCGGGCGGAAAAGTCGGCGCCGAGTGGATAGATCCGGTCTACGTTCCCTACGCCAAATATGGCGTGTCGAGTGATGTCTCGCTGGAAACCGATGCGGTGCAGATCATCATCACGTCGAACACCGAAGGCACGATCGTTGGCCGCTTCGTCGCCGATTTCGACAAGGGATCGCAGAACACCGAGCGCGAGTTTCGCGGGAAGATCGAAGGCAATTTTTCGGTGGGCATCGTCATTGACGACCAGCAAGGCGACGGGGATTTGCCCGAAGACCCGACTTCGCTTTTGCCGACCGACTGGTTCATCGCCTGCGCACGCGCCGGGATCGACACCGCGACGATGGGGCAGATGATGCGCGACGCGATTTCGGCGAGTGACGATGGGTCGGGCAGTGCCGGCGCGTTCAGCGGCTCGGGCACGGACAGCGGAAGTTCGAGGCTGGTTGGCGAAGATCCGGTGACATGCGAGTTCAAATCGGAGGCCGAGATGCGCATGGCGCTCGACCGTTATCTCAAACAGATGCGGGAGACGGTCCCGGGAATCACGCCCGAACAGTTGCGCGCCATGCGGGAAGCGATGCTGGCAAGTCCGGAAACCACGGCCGCAATCTTGTGCGAGGCTGGTGTATGAGTGGCTGGCAATCCAGTCCGTCAAGGGAAAGCTTTCAACATCGATGCTCTCGCCCCGTTCTGCACCTCGACCAGATCTGCACACGGAATTGCCGGTGAATTGACCTAGGCACCAGTCTCGCCTCGACGGGCAGAAGGCATTCTCGCTCCATCCTACCGGATCGGAGAGCCTTGAATGACCACCTTCCTGCAGCGCCCGCGCGGCACAATCCGGCTCAAGACGGCGCTGACAATCGCCGTCATCGCGGTTGGCGATATTGCCCTGTTCCAACATGAATTGTTCCCCGCGGGGCTGGGGTTCCTCGGCCTTGCGCTGGTTGGGGCATTGGCCATCGGGCAGCCGTCTGTCCTGCGTGACCGGCGGGCCCTGTTCGCGCTCGTCCTGGCCGCCGCCTACGCCTTCGCGATGATCTACGATGCGAGCTTGCTTGCGTTTCTACTGTTCGGAGTCGCGCTCGGAATGGCATTGCTGCTGCCGCGGACCGGGGTCTTCGACGACGGTTGGCGCTGGTTCCAGCGCCTGTTCGCCCATGGCTTCATCTCGGTGTTCGGTCCTGTTCTGGATGCGATCCGCATTTCGCGGCTCGGGCGCCGGCGCCACGCTCGGTCCTCCGGCTGGCGGAGGACGGTGCAAGCACTCGCACTGCCGATAGTGGGAAGCTTGGTCTTCCTCTGGCTATTTGCGCTGGCCAATCCTGTTCTCGACGGCTGGATCGCCTCGCTCGCGCTGCCTGAGCCCGACGAAGACTTCATCGTGCGGATGTTCCTCTGGGTGGTGACCGCGTGGATCTCATGGGGCGTGCTCCGCCCGCGAATGGTGCGTCTCATCCTGGGCACTTTCGACGGCAGCGGTGACCCGGCGCTGCCCGGCTTCACCACCGCCTCGATCCTGATTTCGCTATTCGCCTTCAACGCAGTCTTTCTGTTGCAGAACGCGATGGACGCTGCCTGGCTGTGGGGTTTCGTTGCGTTGCCCGACGGGATGACGCTGGCCGAGTACGCCCATCGCGGGGCCTATCCGCTAGTGGTGACGGCGCTGCTGACCGCCTTGTTCGTTCTTGTTGCCTTGCGCCCCGGTTCGACCACCGCCGCGCAACCACTGGTGCGGCGCCTGGTTGTGGTGTGGATCGGACAGAACCTGTTCCTCGTGTTCAATGCAGCATTGCGCACGGTCGACTATGTCGAGGCCTATTCGCTCACCGTGCTGCGGATCTCGGCGTTGCTGTGGATGGTGCTGGTCGCGATCGGGCTGGTGCTGGTGATGTGGCGGATGCTGGCGGGCAAGAGTTCGGGCTGGCTGATCAACACCAACCTCGCGGCTGCCGGGATGATGCTGAGTGGGGTGTGCTTCGTTGATCTGGGTGCGGTGGCGGCGCAGTGGAACGTGCGCCATGCCCGCGAGGCAGGCGGCAAGGGCGCACAGCTGGACCTGTGCTATCTCACTTTCCAGGATGGCACTTCGCTCCTGCCGCTGATCGAACTCGAACGGCAGAAGATCGGCGGTGCTTTCGCGGAGCGAGTCAACAATGCCAGGCGCCAGGTGCACTTCAGGCTGATCGACCGGATGAATGATGGCGGCTGGCAGATCCTCGATGCGCACCGACTCGACAAGGCGGCAGAATTGCTCGGCGGCGATATCGGTCCACGCCCGCAGGGACGAGGGTACAATTGCGACGGGAATGAACTGCCACCCGAACCGGACCATGGCGACGGGGATGCAGCCGGCACAGCGAAAGCGGTCGAGCTTGCCCCCCCGGCTTTCGCCCACGCAGCCCTGCCGACATTGACGCAAAGCCGCGAACGGTGAAGATGGCACCCATCATGCCGCGCACGGTCCTCCTCGTCGACGACGATCCGCATATCCGCCAGGTGCTGGCCTTTGCTTTCGGCAAGGCCGGGATGCAGGTGGTCGAGGCGACCGACGGTGTGGAGGCGCTGGCGCGCGCCTCCGAATGTGCGCCGGACCTCGTGGTGCTCGACATAAACATGCCGGCGATGGACGGCCTCGAGGTTTGCCGGCGCCTGCGCGCCGAGGGGGAGGTGCCTATCCTGTTTCTCTCCTCGCGCGACGACGAGCTCGACCGCGTGCTGGGGATCGAACTGGGAGCGGACGATTATGTCGTGAAGCCCTTCAGCCCGCGCGAGGTGGTCGCTCGCTCCAATGCGATCCTCCGCCGGACGGCGGGGCGCAGTGGCGGAGGCGCGGACCATGCTGCTCATGTTACCCATGGCCTCCTGACGCTCGACAGCGATGCGTGGGAGGCGCGCTGGGGCACGGAGGAAGTGGCGCTGACGGTCACCGAGTTCGGCTTGCTCAAGGCGCTCGCCTCGGCCCCCGGGCGCATTTTCACCCGCGACAACCTGATCGACCACCTGCGCGGTCCGGGCTTTGCCGTGACTGACCGGACAATCGACAGCCATATCCGCAATTTGCGGCGCAAGTTCGCCGAGGTCGGGGGCGAAGACATAGTCGAGACCCGCACAGGCGTAGGCTATCGGCTCGGTGCCTGCACCGGCGGAGCCCCCGCTTGATCGAAACGCTGCGTCGCTTCGCCCGGTCGTTCTGGCCGGTGATGCGGCTGCGCTGGATATTCTTCGGCACGCTGCTGTTCGTGGCGGCTCTGCCCGGCTTTGCGGCGCTGGGACTGAGGGTCTACGAAAACGCGCTGGTGCGCCGGACCGAGTCAGAAGTCGCAGCGCAGGCAGCGGCGATTGCGGCTACAGCGGCGCTGTTGCTTCCAGGCGAGGATACCGCATCGGCACCACCGGACGATGCGAGCCGCTACGCTCCCGACGAGACACTTCGTTCTGCAAGCCGATATCAAGAGCAAGTCTCGGAAGTCGACCTGCGTTCATCGCCCGTGCTGCCGTCGCGGCCTGCGGCTTCGAAAGTTGCAGCGGCGCCCGACGCTGCCATGCAGAGACTGGCCGGTCGCATTGCGCCGGTCATTGCCGAGACCAAGCAGACCACTCTCGCCGCAATTTCCCTGCTAGATGCGCAGGGCATCGTCCTCAGCGGGTATGAGAAAGGTCTCAGCCTGGCGGATTTGCCCGAAGTGCAGGCGGCACTGGCGGGGCAAAGCCAAACGGTCTTGCGGCATAATGACCGCTACAACCAGTCGAACCCGCTCTATCTGATCAGCCGCGCCACTGCGATCCGGTTGCACCACGCTCGTCCCATCAACCGCAGCGGCAAGGTGGTGGGCGTAGTCCTCGTATCGCGCAGCCCGGCGGCGCTCTTTCGGGGGATGTGGGAGGATGCAGGCAAGATCGCCTTCGGCACACTGTCGATTTTCGCGCTGCTGGTGGTGCTGACCATGGTGCTGGCGCGCGCCGTGGTGACGCCGATCGAGAAACTCAGCGCCGCCGCCCGGGCGCTCGCGTCCGGTCGCAAGGCGCGGTTGCGGCATCCGACACTCGAAGTACGCGAAGTGCGCAGCCTCTATGACGATTTCGAGGTGATGGCCCAGAGCATCGATCGCCGCTCACGCTATTTGCGTGATTTCGCCGCCTCGCTCAGCCACGAATTCAAGACGCCCCTCGCCGGCCTGCGCGGCGGGATCGAGCTGTTGCAAGACCACGGCGCGGACATGACCGGGGCGGAGCGGGAGCTCTTCCTTGCCAATATGACCGAAGATGCCGACCGTCTGACGCGGCTCGTCAGCCGCCTGATGGAACTGGCACAGGCCGATATGGACGGCGGCGAGGTCAGCGAACCGGCCGATTTGCAGCCGATCCTGGCGCGGCTGGTCGACGGCTTCGGTGGCAAGGGCTTTCACATCGGCATAGCTGCATCGGGCAGAGTGCCGAAATTGGCGATCGAAGGCGCGGCGCTCGAAACCGTCCTCGCAACGATGATCGAGAACGCGCGGCAGGCTGGCGCGTCTTCGCTTGCCATCACCACCCGGGTCGAGGACGGGCAAGGCATTATCGACCTCACCGACGACGGCCCCGGCGTTCCCGAAGGTGACCGCACCCGCATCTTCGACCCCTTCTTTACCTCCAGGCGCGGGCAAGGGGGCACCGGCCTCGGCCTGGCGATCGCGCGGGCTCTGGTAAACAATCGCGGGGGCGCGCTCGAGTTGCTGGAAAGTGCCGAGGGCGCGCATTTTGTCCTGCGTCTGCCGCTCGTATGACAGGCCAAGGGCCGAGTCGTATTGATGCAATGCCTCGGATCGGCGTCTTGTATCTCGTGCGCCGGGGATGGAAGAGGCCGTTCGCGCCGAGCACGGGACGGTTTAGCCCATCTGCCAGACCGAAAGGTCATCCTCGCCATCCCCACGGGAAATCGTGCCGCTCCGACCGACTGGCTCGCTGGTGCCATCGGTCAGTGCCGCGATGCCTGCCGCATCCTCCGCCGGGACCATCGCCAGGGTTCGTGCACCGGAGGGCGTACGGGCGACTACGGTGCCCATCCGGGGCGAACCGTCACGGTTATAATGGACGGTATAGGTCTCGATGGTGGCAGGGCCGGTGTAGTCCTTGTCCAGTTCCGGCACTTTGCCCCGGGCCGCGTCGGCGGCTTCGTTGACATCGAATGCCTGCGGGAAGATGACGCCGGGGATCGGTTCCTTGCCCAGCACGATGGTGTGGCTGTGGGTGGCATAGCCGCCATTGGCGAACATCAGACCTTTCCCGCCGGTCTCGCGCAGCTTCTCGACCATGCAGGCAACGACATGGCTCATGTAATTGCCGATCGGGCCGCCGCCGAAGGTCAGCCCGCCGAACACCGTCATCGGCTTCTCAAGCGGCCAGCCCAATGTCCGGCGCGCCAGCTTGGGCACACAGGGGAAGCAGGAATAGAGTTCGACATGGTCGAAATCGTCGGCTGTGAGATTGTTGAACTCGAGCGCCTTGCGGATCGATGCCTCCATCCCGGCCGAGTGGGTATAACTGTCGCGGGCGAGGATGCTGTCGGGCTCGAACGCGCTGGCTCCCGCGCCGATATGGACGATCTTCCCCTCCGGCACCCCGCGCCGCCGCGCTTCGGCGAGCGAGGTGACGATGAACCCGGCTCCCTGGTTGACCGCCGAATTGGCCACCTGCAGCTTGGTATAGGGGAAGGCGATCGGGCGGTTTTCGGCGGTGACTTCTGAGATTTCCGCGGCCGATTTCTCTTCGCGGATCCAGGCCGAGGGATTGGCCGCAGCCACTTGCGAAAACCCGGCCCAGATCATGCCGCTTTCCGCCTGCCCTTCGGCGAGGGTCTGGCCCAGATCGGCGCGCATGGCGTTTTCATAGAGGGGGTAGACATCGACCGGAACGACCAGCCCGTAGCTCTGGGGATAGCCTTTCTTGACCCGGTGCGAGGCATCGCGCAGCGCGTTGTGCTCTTTCGGCTTGGCGTCGGGTTTGGCTTCGGCCGCCTTGAGCTTGGCCAGCGCGCCTGCCGTTCGCAGCGCTTCGCCACCGGTGACTGCGCAGACCTTGGCCTCACCCGCGCCGATGCGGTTGGCAGCTTCATTGAGCAGGCGGATCGGGTTGTCGCCATGCGGGGTGGTCTCGACCACATGGGCCGGAGCTATACCTAGGCGCTCGGCGACTGTTCCCGCTACTGGGTTGATATGCGGCCAGGCAATCTGCCCGACAATGCCGAGCGAGTCGCAGACTTCCAGCCAGCCGCCGCCGGCATCGGCATCCGCGATGCGCAGCGCTTCCGCCATCAGTCCGGCAGGGTCGAGGCCCTCGCGCGGATCAGCGGGGCGGTCGTTGACCTGCCCCACGCCGATGATCACCGGGATGCGCTCTTCGCTGCTTGCCATGCTTTCCCTCTCCAATCCTTTGTCATCGGTGCTTAGCCAAGGCCCGCGACAGGTTGCAAAGCGAAATTGAACGAAACCGGCTTGTGCCGCCGCGCGGAGCGGGTACGCTGGCGGTCGGAGAGTGAGAACAAGGGCCCGCCGTTGACCCCCGAAACAGTATCAGCGCCAGCCCCGGCTGCCCCGCCGCTGCCGCGCCATACCCGCTGGCTCTATGGCAGCGGGCTGATGGCGAGCGGTATCAAGACCACCGCTTTCAGCACCTACCTGCTGCTCTATTTCAACCAGGTCCTCGGCGTGCCCGCGTCGATCGTTTCGCAGGCAATCTTCCTGACCCTGCTGGTCGATGCCATTGCCGACCCGCTGATCGGGCGGATCAGCGACCGCACCCGGAGCCGGCTCGGCCGGCGGCATCCCTTCATCTTCGCTGCGGCCATTCCGGCAGGCTTCTTCTTCGCGCTGACATGGTTCCCTCCGACCGGCCTGTCGGACTTTGCCATGGGGGTATGGATATTCTGTCTCGCAGCACTGACCCGCGCCTGCATGAGCATGTTCGAGATCCCGTCCAGCGCGCTGGGCGCGGAGCTGACCGACGACTATACCGAGCGCACGCGGCTGTTCGGCATCCGCTTCTGGTTCGGATATATCGGTGCCTTCGGCTTCGGGGCCTTCTGCCTGGCGGTGTTTT
Organism: Erythrobacter sp. SDW2; assembly: GCF_021431965.1. NCBI lineage: Bacteria > Pseudomonadati > Pseudomonadota > Alphaproteobacteria > Sphingomonadales > Erythrobacteraceae > Erythrobacter > Erythrobacter sp. SDW2. The sequence goes on along the minus strand of NZ_CP090370.1, from coordinate 2,769,666 downwards.
TCGTCGCGACGCCCGAGTATCCCAAAGGCCAGCTCAATCCGGCAGGATATACCGGCTTTGCCATTCTGGGCGGGGTGCTGATTGCGCTGGCGGTGCTGACCAGCGCGTTCGGCACCAAGAGCCGCATCCCCTATCTGCGGCAAGTCCGCGAACGGGCGGTGAAGCTGACGCTGGGCGATCATTTGCGCGAAATGGCCGATGCTTTCACCCATCGGCCTTTCCTGGCCATCTTCGGATATTCGCTGGCCAAGCAGACCGCGATCGGGCTCTATGTGGCCACGACAATCTACTTCAACACCTATGTCTTCCAGCTCACTGCCAAGCAACTGGCGGTGCTGACGGCAGAAAGCCTGGTTGCCGCCACTCTGGCGGTACCCCTGGCCCCGTGGCTGGCGCGCAGGATGGGCAAGCGCAAAGCGGCGATGGCGATGGGGCTGGGCGGGATATGCATAGGGGTGACGCCGCTGATCCTGACTTACTTCCGGCTGTTTTTCGCCCCGGGTGATCCGTTGCTGCTGCCGGTGCTGTTTGCTGTCGGGGCGATCTATCATGCGATGATCGCCAGCTCGCTGATGAACTCGTCCGGCATGATTGCCGACACGGTGGAGGACCATGCGGTCAAGAGCGGGCGGCACAATGCCGGGGTGTTCTTCAGCGTCAACAGCTTCACCACCCAGGCGGCGGTCGGGCTCGGCATCCTGCTCGCCGGCTTCGTGCTCGATGCGGCGAATTTCCCCGAACAGGCCGATCCCTCGGGGGTCAGCAAGCTCATCAGCGATAGCCTGATCCTGTGGTATGTCCCGATCACCGTCGGCCTGTGGCTGCTCGGTTCGCTGATGCTGCTGTGGTACCCGATCACGGAAGCGAAGCACCGGGCGAATCTCGATGCCCTCGCTGCCCGCGCCGCGCAGGAAAAGGAGCAGTCCCTGCGCGATTCGCCCGAGGTGACGGGCATGCCCTGACCCGGAACCCGATGCTGCCGCTACGGCATGGGCGGCTTTAGAAACGGACTTTCAGCCCCCTGTTGCTCGGGGCAAAACTGCGCCATAAGTGGCAAAACAAGACTCAAACCGCAGGAGAGAACCATGGCAACCGCAGCCGATATCAGGCCCGACGACGCCCTCGCCGATTTTCGCGCCGAGGTGCAGGCCTTCCTCGCCGAACATTTCCCGCCTTCGCTGAAAGGCAAGAGCAACGCGATGCGCTCGGTCGAAGGGCCGGGCGATGAAACGCCGGAAGAGAATGCCTGGCGCGAAGCCATGGGGTCGCGCGGCTGGGGCACCCCGACCTGGCCCAAGGAATATGGCGGCGGCGGCCTGTCGAAGGACGAAGCCCGGGTCCTCAACGAAGAAATGATGAAAGTCGGGGCGTGGAACCCGATCGGCGGCATGGGCGTGATGATGTTCGGGCCGACCATGCTCGAATATGCCAGCCACGAGCAGAAGCTGGAGCATATCCCGCCCATCTGCCGCGGCGAAGTGCGCTGGTGCCAGGGCTATTCCGAACCCAATGCCGGGTCCGACCTCGCCAGTTTGCAGACCACCGCCGAGGACAAGGGCGATCACTATCTCGTCAACGGCCAGAAGACCTGGACCAGCGGCGGGCAGTGGGCTGACAAGTGCTTCTGCCTTGTCCGCACCGACCGCAGCGACAAGCACCGGGGCATCAGCTTCCTGCTGATCGACATGGACAGCCCCGGCGTCGAAGTGAAGCCGATCACCATGATCAGCGGGCTCAGCCCGTTCTGCGAAACTTTCTTCACCGATGTGAAGGTGCCCAAGGGCAATCTCGTTGGCGAGGAAGGCCAGGGCTGGACGATCGGCAAGCGCCTGCTGCAGCATGAACGCACCAATATCTCCGGCGCCGGCAATGCCATGGGGCTCAATGCCAAGCCGCTCTCGCAGATCGCCAAGGAATATATCGGCACTGACGAGAATGGCGAGCTGGCCGACCAGGAACTGCGCGGCAAAATTGCCGAGTTCGAACTGGCCTGGTCAAGCTTCCTCCTCACCGCGCGCCGGGCGACCGAGGAATCGAAAGCCAAGGGCGGGGTGTCCGAAATCAGCTCGATCCTCAAGAAGGTCGGCACCAAGCTGAGCCAGGAACGGGCCGAGCTGTTGATCGAGATCATGGGCTTCCGCGGTCTCGGCTGGGAAGGCGAAGGCTTTACCGGCAGCGAGATCGAGCATGTCCGCGGCTGGCTGTTCGGCAAGGCCTTCACCATCTACGGCGGATCGACCGAGATCCAGAACAACATCATCGCCAAGCGGATCCTTGGCATGCTGGACCACCAGTAAGGGGAGCGCGGAACGATGGCCATTCTCAACGAAGAACAGACCATGCTGCGCGATATGGCGCAGGAATGGGCGACCAACGAAAGTCCGGTCGGCAACTGGCGCAAGACGCGCGACGCGGGCCAGAAGGTCGATAGCAGCGCGTGGTCGAGCATGGGCCAGATGGGCTGGACCGGGATCGTGGTGCCGGAAGAATTCGGCGGCACCGATTTCGGCTGGACCAGTCTTGGCCTGGTGGTCGAGGAACTGGGCAAGACCCTGACCGCCAGCCCGCTGGTGGCGACTTCGCTCGCCTCGGCGGCAATCGTGCTTGGCGGCAGCCAGGCGCAGAAGGAAAAGTACCTGCCCCGCCTCGCCAGTGGCGAACTGGTCGGCACGTTGGCCTTCGACGAAGGCTCGCGTCACACCGGCTCCGCTGCGAAGGCGACGGTTTCGGGCGGCAAGCTCAGCGGCACCAAGGCCTTTGTGCATGAGGCCGATACCGCCGGGCTGTTCGTGGTCTCGGCAGCGGACGGGGTGTATCTCGTCGAAAAGGGGGAAGGCGTTTCGCTGTCTTCGCGCGAGCTAACCGACCGGCGCGACCATGCCGAAGTCACCTTCGACGGTGCGGCGGCGGACAAGCTGGCCGATGGCGGCGATGACCTGGCCGACAAGATCCTCGACCGGGCGCGCATCCTCACCAGCGCCGAAATGCTCGGCATGGCGCAGGCGGTGTTCGACACCACGCTCGACTATCTGAAGCAGCGCGTGCAGTTCAACCAGGTGCTGGCGAGCTTCCAGGCATTGCAGCACCGGATGGCGGATCTCTATGCCGATCTCGAACTGATGCGCAGCGCGGTCGAGGCGGGCTTCCAGGCGCTCGACATGAGCTTCAAGGTGCCCGAGGCGGCGTGCCTCGCCAAGAGCCGTGCCAACGAAGTGCTCCATGTCATGAGCCGCCAGGGCATCCAGCTTCACGGCGGGATCGGGATGACCGACGAATATGACGTCGGCTTCTATCTCAAGCGCGCCCGCGTGCTGGAGGCGAGCTGGGGCAACACCGGCTTCCTCAAGGACCGCCACGCCAAGCTCGCGGGCTATTGAGCAGCGGCCCGTTAGCAGAAGATACGCTGGAGGCGCGCCCGGAAGAGGAAATCTGGGCGCGCCACCACGCTTTCGTCGAAGAGAACCTGAAGCATAATTACACCGCCACGCTGGTCCACGGCGTGTTCGGGATGACCGGCTTTCGCCTGATCTATGCCCCCACCATCATCCCGGCCTATCTCTACCTGCTGACCGGCAGCGCGGCGGCCGTCGGGCTGGGCACGGCGCTATTGCAACTGGGCGGCACGCTGTCGCCGATCCTGTCCGGTGCGCGGGTCGAGAGCCGGGCGCGCATCCTGCCCTATGCCATCACCGTCGGCTCTTTGATGCGAGTGATGGTGCTGGCGCTGGCGCTGATCGGCTGGTTCCTGGAAGGCCGCGCGCTGCTGTGGGCGACGCTCGCCGCCTTCCTGCTGCTGGGCTTTTTCAGTGGGGCGCAGCGGGTGGCGTTCCAGATGCTGATGGCCAAGGTCATCCCGCTGGCGAAGCGGGGTCGGCTGCAGGGCGTGCGCAATATGCTCGGCGGCGGGATCGCCGCCGGGCTGGCGTGGGTCGCCGGGCATTATTTCATCGAGCAGGACTGGCTCGGCAATGGCTATGCCACAACGTTCCTGTTCGCATTCCTGCTAACCTCGATCGGCCTGGTGGCGCTGCAATGGGGCCTCAACGAGCCCGAGGCGCCGATGACGCGGCTCTCGGTGCCGTGGCGGGCGCGCTTCCGACAGTTCGGCGAGCTGCTGCAGCATCGCGCCTTCCGTGCCTTCCTTTTCGCGCATGGGTTCTCCTCCATCGCCCGGGTCGGCCTGCCGTTCTGGACCATCTATGTCGGCGAGCGACTGGGCCTGAGCGGAGCGCTGATCGGCTCGCTCAGCCTCGCCTTCCTCGCCGCTGAGACATTGAGCAATCTGCTGTGGGGCCAGCTGGGCGACCGCCGCGGCTTCCGGCTGGTCTATCTCGGCGCATTGCTGTGCAGTCTGGCGGGGATGGTGCTGCTGGTCATGGGCGAGGATGCGCTGATGCTGCACGCAGCCTTCGCCCTGCTCGGGCTGGGTTTTTCCGGCTGGATGATGGCGGCGCTGACGCTCGTGCTCGAATTCGGCGCGCATGAGGACGTGCCGATGCGGATCGCGCTAACCACCACGGTAGAGGGTGCGGTCAGCTCGGTCGGGCCGATCCTCGCCGGGCTGGCCATCGCCGCGTCGGGCTATGTTCCCCTGATCGTAGCCAGCTTCATTTCGCTGGTGCTGGCGCTGGGGATGGTTTTCTGGCGCGTTAGCGAGCCCAGAACGAATGGCTAAAACAGCGAGCCAAGATCCTTCTTGAGGATCTTGCCGTTGGCGTTGCGGGGCAGCGTGTCCTCTGTGAACACAATCCGCACCGGCACCTTGAACCTGGCCAGCCTCTCCGCGACCCAACCCTGCAATTCGGCCTCGCTTGCCGTCATGCCCGGGGCGAGATGGACCACCGCTGCCGGTTCCTCCCCCAGCGTCCGGTGGGGGATGCCGACCAGCGCGGCATCGGTCACGGCAGGGTGGTCGTAGAGGACATTCTCGACCTCCGACGAATAGATGTTCTCGCCGCCGCGAATGATCATGTCCTTCGCCCGGTCGACGATATAGAGGAAGCCTTCGTCATCCAGGCGCGCCAGGTCGCCGGTGCGGACCCAGCCGTCGATAAAGGTCTCGGCGGTCGCTTCGGGCCGGTTCCAGTAGCCCATGACAATCATCGGCCCGCGCGCCCACAGTTCACCGACCTGCCCGGTGGGCAGACTGTTGCCAGCCTCGTCCGTCACCTTCAGATCGGCCACCGGCACCGGCGGCCCGGCGCTGTCGGGGCGGTTGAGATAATCCTCGCCCGCATGGCTGGTGACGGTCGCCATGGTCTCCGTCATGCCCCAGCCGTTGCCGGGCATGGAGCCGAACACCTCGTAGATCTTGCGCACCAGTTCCGGCGCGGAAGGCGCGCCGCCATAAGCGATGCTCTCCAGACTGGAGAGATCGTATTTGGCGCGGTCGGGGTGCTCGATCATCTGCCAGGCGATGGTCGGCACGCCGCCGGTCAGGTTGACCTTCTCGCGCTCGATGATCTCGAACGCCTTCACCGTGTCCCATTTGCGCATGTAGATGATGGTGTGCCCGGCAAACAGCTGGCCCATCATCCCGGCAGAGCAGGCGGTGACATGGAACAGCGGGATCACCGTCAGGCCCACCTTCTGCGCCGGGGGCGGGATCGGCTCGCCCCGGCGCAGCACGCTGCGGGCGGCGGAATAGCCGCTGGAGAGGATGTTGGTGGTCAGGTTGCGGTGGCTGCCCAGCGCGCCTTTCGGCTGGCCGGTGGTGCCGCTGGTGTAGAAGATCGTCGCCGGGTCGTCGGGCGCTATGGCGACATCGGGAATCGCCTGATCGGGCAGGGCCGGCCAGTCCTGCGCCGTGCCGATGACCGCTTCGAGGGGTTCGGCCGGACTCTCCAGCGAGGTCGCGCGGCTCACCAGCACATGCGCGAGGCTCGGGCACTCGCTCATATGCGGGGCGATCCGGTCCCAGCGCTCGTCGTCGCAGATGAGGACCTTGGCACCGGAATTGGCGAGCCCGAAAGCCAGCTCCTCGCCGGTCCACCAGGCATTGAGCGGAACGCAGATCGCGCCGATCGTGGTCGCGGCAAAGAACGCGACCGGCCATTCGGGCAGATTGCGCATGGCCAGTGCGACCCGCTCGCCCGGCTTGACCCCGCGCGAGCGGAGGTTGATCGCGAGTTCGGCCACCGCCCGGTACCATGCCTCGTAAGTAACCCGCTCGTCCTCATAGATCGTCATCAGCCGGTCGCCATGGCCGCGCGCATGATCGGCCAGCATCCGCAGCGAAGCAGGGGCATGCTTCCACACCCGCGTCGGCACGCCGCGAATCTCGACAGTCTCCATCTCGAAGCGCGCACCGGGTGCACACAGCACGGCTTCGACTTCGGCCAGACTCATCGTCGGCCACCCTGCGGGCTTGCTCCACGCCGGCCCCTTCGCATCGCTCAAGCTATCTCTCCCAATCGGGTATGTTTTTATTCGCAACCGATGCTAGGTGAGGATGCAAAGGCGCTCAAGCGCCGATGAATCGGGAGAGAGCATGACTGCACCTTTCACCTGCGCCGATCCGGCGTCGCTCGGCTTCGACGCGGGCCGCCTGGCCCGGATCGGGGACTTCCTCGAAAGCGCCTATGTCGCACCCGGCAAGCTGCCGATGACCCAGTTGGTGGTCGCTCGCGACGGGCAGCCGGTCTATTACGATGCGCGTGGCAAGATGGGCGAGGGGCGCGAGACGCTGCGCCATGATGCGATTTTCCGCATTGCCAGCATGACCAAGCCGGTGACTTCGATCGCCTTCATGCAGCTGGTCGAACAGTGCAAGGTCGCACTGGAGGAACCGGTCACCAAGGTGCTGCCCGAGTTCGCCAAGTTGCGCATCTATGCCGGGGGCGGCGGCTCGATTCCATTCGCGCCGGGAACGCCCGCGCATCCGATGCGCTTCATCGACCTCATCACCCATATGTCGGGACTGACCTACGGATTGCAGAATCGCGGCAATATCGATGCCATCTACCGCGAGCACAATCTCGATTTCGCGCGCGGCCGGATGAACAGCGACGAATACATCCGCATCCTTAGCGAACTGCCGCTCGAGTTCGCGCCGGGGCAAGGATGGAACTACTCGGTCTCGACCGATGTGCTCGGCATTTGCGTCGAACGGCTCAGCGGGATGCGGCTGGGTGACTATTTCCAGCAGCACATTTTCGCGCCGCTCGGCATGGTCGACACTGCTTTCGGCGTTTCCGATGACACGCGGCTGGTCGATGCCTACCAGTATGTGCCGGGCCACGCGGCGAAGATGATCGAGGCAGGGCCGGGCAGCAACCTTGGTAAGCCGGGCCTCTATGACAGCGGCGGCGGCGGGCTGTGCGGCACTATCGCCGATTACCACCGCTTCACCCATATGTTGGTGAACGGCGGCGAACTTAATGGCGCGCGGATTGTCAGCCCCAAGACCCTGCGGATGATGCGCACCAACCACCTGCCGAACAATGCCGACCTCACCGAGATGTCGAGCAGCCTGTTTTCTGAAAGCAACAACGCCGGGACCGGTTTCGGGCTCGGCTTTGCCATGGTGATCGATCCGGCCAAGACACTGATGCCGTCGAGCCCGGGTGAGTTCTATTGGGGCGGGGCCTATTCGACCGCCTTCTTCGTCGATCCGCTGGAAGGCGTGACGATGGTGTTCATGACGCAGGTCTACCCGTCGAGCAGCTATCCGATCCGCCGCCAATTGAAGACCATGATCTACAGCGCGCTGGCCGAGAGTCGCGCCTGACCCGATTTCTGAGGAGAGAACAGATGACTTCCCCGATCCGCACCGAACGCCATGATGATGTGTTGGTGATCATTTCCGACAACCCGCCGGTCAACGCGCTGGGCCAGGCAGTGCGCGCGGGCTTGGCGGCCGGTGTGGAGGAAGCGCTGGGAGATGACAGCGTCAAGGCGGTGGTGATCCGCTGCGATGGGCGGACCTTCTTTGCCGGGGCGGACATCACGGAATTCGGCAAAGCACCGCAAGGCCCAAGCCTGCCCGAAGCGCTCGACAAGCTTGAAGCGAGCGACAAGCCGGTGGTCGCCGCGATCCACGGCACCGCGCTGGGCGGCGGCTGCGAGGTCGCGCTGGCATGCCATTACCGTGTGGCGGTGCCGAGCGCGAAGCTCGGCCTGCCCGAGGTCAAGCTGGGCCTCATCCCCGGTGCCGCCGGGACCCAGCGCCTGCCGCGCGTCGTGGGGGTCGAGAACGCCTTGCCGATGGTGGTCGGCGGCGATCCGATCTCGGCCAAGAAGGCGCAGGCGATCGGACTGGTCGATGCCATCGTGGGTGAGGACAGCCTCGAGGCAGATGCCATCGCTTTCGCCCGCAGCAAGATCGGCCAGCCGGTCAAGCGTTCGAGCGAAGGCACCGCCAACGAGGACGGGATCCGCAATCCCGACCTGTTCGACCAGTTCCGCGCCAAGAATGCGCGCGCCCTGCGCGGGTTCGATGCGCCCAATGTCGCGATCCAGGCGGTAAAGGCCGCGACGGAACTGCCCTATGCCGAGGGCGTGAAGAAAGAACGCGAGCTGTTCACCGGGCTCATGTCCGGCACCCAGAGTGCGGCGATGCGGCACTATTTCTTCGCCGAGCGTGCGGCCAACAAGATCGACAATGTCGACGCCAATGTGCCGCTGATCCCGATTCTGAAGGTCGGCGTGATCGGCGCAGGGACCATGGGCGGCGGGATCGCGATGAACTTCCTCTCCGCCGGTATCCCCGTAACAATCCTGGAGATGCAGCAGGAAGCGCTAGACCGCGGCACCGGAGTAATCCGCAAGAATTACGAGCGTACCGCGCAGCGCGGCCGGATGACGATGGAAGCGGTCGACGCGGCTATGGGCCTGCTTACCCCCACGCTCGACTATGCTGACCTCGCCGACTGCGATCTGGTAATCGAAGCCGTTTACGAAAGCATGGACGTCAAGAAAGAGGTCTTCGGCAAGCTCGACGCGGTGGTGAAGCAAGGCGCGATCCTCGCCTCCAACACCAGCTATCTTAATGTCGACGAGATCGCCCGGGCGACCGAGCGACCCGGCTATGTGCTGGGGCTGCACTTCTTCTCGCCCGCCAATGTCATGAAGCTGCTGGAGATCGTGCGCGGCAAGGAAACCCGGGACGACGTACTGCTGACTTCGATGAAGCTCGCCAAGACCATCGGCAAGGTCGCGGTGGTCGCGGGCGTGTGCCACGGCTTCATCGGCAACCGTATGCTCTCGCCGCGCCAGCAGCAGGCCAATGCGCTGATCCTGGAGGGCGCGAACTATTGGGATGTCGATGACGTGCTGCTCGAATTCGGCTTTCCCATGGGGCCGTTCCAGATGGCCGACCTTGCCGGGATCGACATCGGCTGGCACCGCGATCCGTCGAAGGTCACCACCCTGCGCGAGGCGCTGTGTGCGGCGGGCCGGTTCGGCCAGAAGAACGGCAAGGGCTTCTACGACTATGACGAGGCGCGCAACCGCACGCCGTCTGACGAGGTGAGGGCGCTGATCGCCGATTTTGCCGCCAGGGAAGGCCATGCCCAGCGCAGCTTCACCAAGGACGAGATCCGCGAGCGCCTGCTCTATCCCATGGTCAACGAAGGGGCGATGATCCTCGAGGAAGGCATGGCCCAGCGCGCCAGCGACATCGATGTGGTGTGGATCAACGGCTACGGCTGGCCACTGTGGACCGGCGGGCCGATGTTCTGGGCCAGCACCATCGGGCTCGACACCGTGGTCGCGGGGCTGGAGAAGCACGGGCTGCCGGTGTGCGACAGTCTGCGCGCCAAGGCCGCTGCAGGGGAGAAGTTCGGCTAGCTGCCGATAGACCGGAAAGCCACACTGGTCGAAAAGAGTCGCAGAATTGCAACTTTGCGCCTTGCATAGACGACACGGCTCGCACAGAATATTGCGCAAGGCAGGGAGAGGCCTTGTGTATCCGGAAAGCATTGCCGCATTTTTCATGCGGCAACTGGCCCATCCGGATGCATACGAATGCACCTCCCGGTCGGAAATTCGAACAACCGTTCCAGGGAGCAAGCATGAAAAGCATTTTCCGTCGATCGATTGCCCTAGGTGCCCTCGCCGGTGCCATGGCGATGACCCCCACGATCGCCTTTGCGCAGGACGCTGACGAGGATGAAGCCGCCGCCGCAGAAGGCGAAGGCGACTTCGTTATCGTCGTTACCGCGCAGGGCCGTAGCCAGTCGCTGGCCGATGTTCCGATCGCCGTTTCCGCAGTGTCGGGCGAACTGCTCGAAAAGTCGGGCGTGTCCGACATTCGCGACATGAACCAGGTGGCTCCGTCGCTGCTGGTGTCTTCGACGGGCAACGAAGCGAACGGTTCGGCCCGTATCCGCGGCATCGGCACCGTCGGTGACAACCCCGGCCTCGAAAGCTCGGTCGCGGTGTTCGTCGATGGCGTCTACCGGTCGCGTTCAGGTAACGCGCTCAGCGAACTCGGCCCGATCGACCGCGTCGAAATCCTGCGCGGCCCGCAGGGCACACTCGGCGGTCGTAATGCTTCGGCCGGCCTCATCAGCATCTACACCGCGCCGCCCGAATTCATCTTCGGCGGTTACGGCAACTTCACCTACGGCAACTACGACGCGATCAAGATCGAAGCCGGCGTGACCGGCCCGCTCGGCGATACTGTCGCTGCCCGTGTCGATGGGGTCTATTTCGAGCGTGACGGCTTCTACAACGATGTCACCAACGGCACCCGCATCAACGACCGTGATCGCTACCTGGTTCGCGCGCAGGTGTTGTTCGAACCGAACGACGACCTTTCGTTCCGCGTTGTCGGTGATTATTCGAACAAGGACGAGGCCTGCTGCGCCGCAACCTTTGTGCAGCCCGATTTCGCACCGGGCGCGCGGGTCAGCCCGGGCCTCAATTCCTTTGTCGAGCCGGTGCCGGGCGCGCCTGCGCTGACCAGCACCTCGAACCCGATCATCCCGATCCTGCTCGCCCTGGGCCAGGATCCGCGGGCGCTGACGCAGAGCACCTTCGATCGCGATATCTACCCGACCGCCGGTCGCAGCTATCAGGGCAACACCGAAGACTGGGGTATCTCTGGCGAGCTGAACTACCAGTTGGGTGCGGTTACTTTGACCTCGATCACCGGCTATCGCCAGTATTCGAACAACCAGGGCTCGGACACCGACTACACCGGGGTGGACATCCTGTATCGCGCGCCCGGCGACAATGCCGGCGCCCGCGAGTTCAAGACCTTCACTCAGGAACTGCGCCTCAGCGGCACCGCGTTCAACGATAAGCTCGACTGGCTCGTCGGCGGCTACTTCGCCAATGAGAAGCTGCAGACCCGCGATAACCTGCGATTCGGCAGCCAGTACGGCACTTTCGCCGCTTGCCGTATCGCGCTGGCGATCAACCCGGCGCTGGCCAATCCGGCGGCGACAAACTGCTTCGGGGCCAATATCGCCGCGCTGACCGCTGCCAATGGCGGTGCCGGTGCCTTCGGTGCAGCGACCCCGCTGATCGTCGCAGGTATCAACAACCTGTCGAACGTCCGCGACCGTGGCGGCACGGGCGATGTCTACAACCAGACCAGCAACAACTTCGCGCTGTTCACGCACAACATCATCCACATCACCGATCGTCTCGACCTGACCCTTGGCCTTCGCTACACCAACGAAACCAAGGACTTCGACGCGACCTTCGGCAACGACAACACCTTCTGTCCGGCCAACCGGGCGCTGCTGAGCCCGCTCCTTGGCGGTCCGCTGGCAGGCCTTGCCGGTGGCTTGATCGCACTGTCGTGCCAGGGCAACTCGACGTCGGAACTCGACGGCAGGTCGGTTTCGGACCAGCGCAAGGAAGACGAGTTCACCGGCACCGCGGTGCTGTCGTACAAGCCGACCGACGACCTGCTGGTCTATGCCAGCTACTCGCGCGGCTACAAGGCGGGCGGATTCAACCTCGATCGCTCGGCGCTGGCGAACCCGCTGTTCCTCAATGTCAACGCGCTCAACCCGGCGAACCTCCAGTTCGACGAAGAGACGGTCAAGGCCTATGAAATCGGCCTCAAGTACTCGACCCGTCCGTTCTCGTTCAGCGCGGCTGCGTTCCGTCAGGAGTTCAGCAATTTCCAGCTGAACACCTTCAACGGTTCGGTCTTCCTGGTCCAGAACGTCAACGGCTGTAGCTCGTCGCTCGGCGATACCGACCGTGACGCCAGCGCCACCACCGGCGCTTGCGCTCCAGACGATGTCGGCCCCGGCGTTGTGGCGCAGGGCATCGAGCTCGAGACTTCGCTGTCGCCGATCCGTGACCTCACCATGACAATGGGGATCACCTATGCGGACACCAGCTACAAGAACGACCTGGTCGGCCGGGACGACGGTACGCCGCTCGATCCTGCGCTGCGCCTGCTTCCGGGCGACAATCTGTCGAACGCCCCGGAAATCGTCGCGACCTCGTCGCTCAGCTGGACTCCGGAAATCGGCAGCTCGGGTCTGTCGGGCCTGTTCTTCATCAACGCCCGCATGACCGGTGACTACAATACCGGTTCGGACCTGCTCTACGGCAAGGAACAGGACGGCTACGTCGTGGTCAACGGCCGCATCGGCCTCGTCGGTCCGGACGGCAAGTGGGCAGTCGAATTGTGGGCCAACAACCTGTTCGACGAAGACTACACCCAGGTCGCGTTCAACACGTCGTTCGTCGCGCCGCAGCAGACCTATTCGGCGTTCCTCGCCGAGCCGCGCACCTACGGCATCACGACCCGCGTGCGCTTCTAAACGGGCGGCGTAACGCAAACAAAACGGGCCGGCCGGGCGTATCGCTTGGCCGGCCCTTTTTCTGGCATCGATGAGAGGACTTAACAGCATGGCGAGCGTAGCGATCAACGAGACCGACGTTTCCGACCGGGCGCGCAAGGTCACGCTGTTCCTGCTCACTGTGACCTATTTCTTCAGCTACATGGATCGCCAGATCCTCGCCATCCTGCTCGAGGACATCAAGGCCGACCTGCTGCTGACCGATACCCAATTGGGGCTTCTTTCGGGTTTCGCTTTCGCACTTTTCTACGCCACGCTGGGCATCCCGGTGGCAGCGCTGGCCGACCGGATGAACCGGATCAACCTCATCTCCATCGCGCTGGCATTGTGGAGCGCGATGACCGCCGTGTGCGGGTTGGCGCAAAACTTCGTCCAGCTGCTTGCCGCGCGCATCGGCGTCGGCATCGGCGAGGCCGGGTCGAGCCCGCCGAGCCATTCGATCATTGCCGACCTCTACCCGGCGGAAAAGCGCGCGCTGGCGCTGTCGATCTATTCGCTCGGCGTCACGCTGGGCGCGGCGGCGGGGCAGATGTTCGGCGGCAACCTGACCTATTTCTTCGACTGGCGGGTCGCCTTCATCGTCATCGGCCTGCCCGGCGTGATCCTGGCAGTAATCGTCAAGCTGTTCGCAACCGAGCCGCCCCGCCGGGCCGAGCCTGGGGCGGTAGCAGATGAGAACCAGCCCAGCATCCGCGAAGGGTTCCGCACGATCTTCGCCAATCCCTCGGCCCGCTGGATGATCGCTGGCGTTACCCTGACGTCGGCCATCGGTTACGCCCTGACCGGCTGGACCCCGGCTTACCTCATCCGGATTTTCGATCTCAACACGCTGCAGGTCGGCAATATCGTCGCTCCGCTGCTGGCGCTGGCGGGTGTGGTGAGCGGACTGGGCGGCGGCTGGCTGGCCAACCGCATGACCGCGCGCGACGGGCTGTGGCGGCAGCCATGGATGATTGCAGTGCTCAAGACCATTGCGCTGCCGTTCCTGATCTGGTTCTACCTTGCCGAAGAGCCGGTGACGGCCGTGGGCGTCTATTTCGTCGCGCTGCTGTTCCAGTCGAGCTATCTGGGGCCGACCTTCGCGGTGATCCAGACGCTGGCTCCGCTCAAGATGCGCGCGGTGTGGGCTGCCATCACCCTGCTTATCATCAATCTTATCGGGCTTGGCCTGGGCCCGACGATGGTCGGGGTGCTTTCGGACCTGTTCGTGCCGCGCTTCGGCGATGAATCGCTGCGCTATGCCTTGCTGGTGATTGCTGCCATCACGCCCTTCGCCATCCTGTGCTACTGGCGGGCGGCCGTGCTGCTGAAGCGCGATTTCCCGAAAGCGGTAGCCTAGGCCGAGCAGCTCGCCCCGCCAAGCACACAGAAACGGGCGCAATGCGGGTGGTTGAGCTTCACCGGGGCTGACGCCTCGGCCAGCGAAGCGCCCATGTCGAAGCCGGGATCGTAGGGGATCAGCGTGCAGGCCGCGACACGCGGGGCGGGTTCGCCCTTGCGGTGGACGACCATGCGGGAGCGCGCGCACATGATATCGGCCGGATCCTGCCCCAGGATGCCCCAGCAGGCGGTGGTGATCTCCGGGATGTCCTTGGCTCCGTCCATTTCCGGGAACAACACCAGCCGCGCCGGGTCGTTCGCGTCGACGGCAATGCCCTGCCCGGTGAACAGCCGCGCATAGCCGGCCCGCTCGTCCGCCTCGCTCTCGCCCGGCAGCATCCGGCCCGCCACCGCCAGCGAGAAGCCGTGACCGCTCAGCCATTGCAGCCCGTCGATTGCGGCGTCCCAGCTGTTCGGACCACGCTCGGCCTCATGCACCGCCTGCGTATGGTGGTCGAGGCTGACGCGGATCGTCAGCTTGCTGCCGAAACGCTCACGCAGTTCCAGCAGCGCTGTCTCGTATCGCCGCATCGGCTTCATGGCATTGCTCAGCACCAGCGCTTCGAACCCGCGTTGCAGCGTATCAGTCAGCATGGTGACGAACTCGGGGTTCATGAACGGCTCGCCGCCGGTGAAGCCGATCTCGCGCGTGCCCATGGCTTGCGCCTCGTCAAGGAATCGTGCGGCATCGGCATGACGCAGATAGACCAGCGCATCATTGGTCGGGCTGCTTTCGATATAGCAGTGCGCACAGGCGAGATTGCACAGCGTTCCGGTGTTGAGCCACAGTGTCTCGAGCGCGACCAGCGGCACCGAGGCGCGCGGTTCGCCCTTGGCGGTCCAGTCCGGATCGGTGAACTTTTCCGGCGGCAGCAGCGCCGCCTCGACCGCGAAAGGCGAGGGACCTTGGGGCGCGTTGCGACTTTTGGTGCGGGCTTCGGTCACGAGAACTTCCGTCTGAGGCCGGCGACGAAACCGGCGTATTTCCTGGGCAGGCTGCCGAACACCGTCGGTTCCCAGGCGGCAAAGGCCGCGGCCTTCGAAATCTCGCTGCGGGTCGGATAGCTGATGATCGCCGAGCCCAGCGCGAAGGTGCTGGTCTTGCCGGTGATCGTCTGGCTGAAGGGCAGCAGCAGCTCGCCCGCGTTCTTGCCCACCACGCTGACGCCGAGCACCTTCTTGCCCTTGAGCACCATCTTCATATGCCCCTTGGTATAGCCTTCTGCGACGGCGCGTTCGTTCTCGGAGAAGTCCTGCTTCACTACCGTCACCTTGTCGCCATGCTGCTGGCGCGCCTCTTCCTCGGTCAGGCCGATCTGCGCGACTTCGGGCTCGGTATAGGTGCACCACGGCAGGGCGCGGTAATCGACCTTGGTCGGCAGGCCGGTGACGATCTCCAGCGCCACGTTGGAGCCTTCATAGCCCGAGACATGGGTCAGGCGCGGCCCCTCGCGGCAATCGCCGATGGCATAGATGCCCTTGACCGAGGTGCGCCTCCGGGCATCGGTGACGAAACCGTTCTTCCCCGTAGCGATGCCGATCTCTTCCGCGCCGAAGCCCGCGACGCGTGCCTTGCGTCCCACGGCGACCAGCAGATGCGTGCCGGTGATGGCTTCGCCGCCGTCGGTATGCAGCGTGACATTGCCGGTCGTTCCTTCGACCTTCCCGGCCTTGCCGGAAACGAAGCGCACGCCTTCCTCGCGCATGACCTCGACCACGACGGCAACCGAATCCGCATCGTCGCGGGCCATTGGCTTGCCCGGCTCGACCACGGTCACTTCACTGCCCAGTCGGCGGAAGGCCTGCGCCATTTCCATCCCGATCACCCCGCCGCCGATGATGATCAAATGGCCCGGTTGCTCCGGCAGCTCGAACAGGTTCTCGTTGGTGAGGTATGGAACGCTGTCCAAGCCCGGGATCGGCGGTACCAGCGGTTCGGACCCGGTGGCGAGGACAATGCGCGGTGCCCTTAGCGTCCGGCCCGCGACCTCGACCGTCTGCCGTCCGGTCAGCGTAGCGCGGGCAGTGAAGACTTCGCAGCCCATGCCTTCGAATGTCTCGACGGAATCGTGATGCTCGATGCCCTCGATGGCATCTTGGATATGCCCGCGCACCCCGGCCCAATCGATTTGCGGCGCAGCCAGCGTCACACCGAAGCGGGTCGCCTCGCGCGCTTCGGCGGCGCGCTTCGCGGCAGTGATCAGCGCCTTCGATGGCACGCAGCCGTTGTTGAGGCACTCGCCGCCCATCTTGTGGCCTTCGATCAGGGCGACCGTGAGCCCGAACAGCGCACAACCGCCTGCCGCCGTCAGCCCAGCGGCTCCGCCGCCGATCACAATCACATCATGGGTGAAATTCATGGGTGCCCCTGCAACCGAAAGCGTCTAACCGGCGTACCTGCCTGCACAAGCATATTCGCAGCTAGGGGTCGAACGGTTTCATGAACATCGAGAATTCGCGCGAGTATTACGGAAAGGTCCTGACCGGATCGGCCGACCTCAAGACCGATGCCTGCTGCACCGCCGAAGCTCCCCCGCCGGAAATCTTGGCCGCGATGCGCAATGTCCACGAGGAAGTGCGGGCGCGCTATTACGGCTGTGGCTTGGTCACGCCGCAGGCGATCCAAGGGTGCCATATCCTCGATCTCGGCAGCGGCAGCGGGCAGGATGCCTATATCCTCGCGCAACTGGTGGGCGAACACGGCAGTGTGACCGGGATCGATACCACGCCTGAACAGCTGGCGGTGGCCAACGAACATCTCGAATGGCACCGCGAACGCTTCGGCTATGCCCGGTCCAACGTGCGCTTCCTCGAAGGCGATATCGAAAAGCTGGGTGATCTCGGCCTGCCCGCGGGACATTTCGATGTCATCGTCTCCAATTGCGTCATCAACCTGGTGGCGGACAAGCAGGCGGTCTTCGCCGCCGCGCACCGGCTGCTCAAGGAAGGCGGTGAGATCTATTTCTCCGACGTCTATGCCGACCGCCGCGTGCCCGAGGCGCTGCGGACCGATCCCGTGCTGCACGGCGAATGCCTGGGCGGGGCGCTCTATTGGGGCGACTTCATCGCGCAGGCCAAGGCAGCGGGTTTCGCCGACCCGCGCCTCGTCACCAGCCGTCCGCTTGGGATCGGCGACAAGGAGGTCGCGGCCAAGCTCGACGGAATCAATTTCTATTCCGCCACCTACCGGCTGTTCAAACTGGCGGACCTCGAGATGCAGTGCGAGGATTATGGCCAGGCCGTCCGCTATAAGGGCACCGTGCCCGGGCAGGAGCGCGTGTTCGAACTCGACGGGCACCACAATATCGAGGCCGGGCGGATGTTCCCGATCTGCGGCAACAGCTGGAAGATGCTGGCCGATACCCGCTTCGCCGGACACTTCGAATTCTTTGGCGACTTCGCGCATCACTATGGCGTGTTTCCCGATTGCGGGGTGGCGGTGCCCTTCGGCGCGGGGGAAGGTTCGGTGCCTGACAGTCCGGCTGCCTGCTGCTGATGCATATCCTCGTCACCGGGGCCGCCGGGTTGATCGGTGGCGAAGTCTGCGCGCGGCTGGCGCAGGCGGGGCACCGGGTTGCCGCTCTGGTGCGCTCGAACCCCGCCGTACTGGCGAATGACGGCAAGCCTGCTGCCGTGGCCGAGGTGCTGACGGGTGACCTCTCGCAGGAAAGCATGGGTCTCGACCCGGCGTTACTCGAGCGGCTATCGGGTGAGATCGACCTCGTCCTCCACTGCGCCGCGCTGACCCGCTTCGATCTGGAGGAAGAGGCCTACCGCGCCACCAATATCGACGGCACCGCCCGCGCACTGGAGCTTGCGGGTCGGGCGGGGGCAGGGTTCCTGCATGTCAGTACCGCCTATGTCTGCGGCGATCGCTCCGGCCCGATCGGCGAGGACGACCCCCTGCCGACCGGCGGCTTCACCAACGGGTACGAAGCGAGCAAGGCAGAGGCCGAAGCATTGGTCCGCGCCAGCGGGGTGCGCTTCGCCATCGCGCGTCCGAGCATCGTCGTCGGCGACAGCCGCACCGGCGCGATCCGCCAGTTCGACACGATCTACGCCGCTTTCAAGCTCATCGCCGAGGGCCGCGTGCGGCACATGCCGGTGAGCGAGGGGGCGACGCTCGACTTCGTCCCGCTCGATCACGTCGCGGCCGGGATCACGGCGCTGGTGGAGCGGTTCGAGGAGGCGCAAGGTGGCGCCTACCATCTCGTTTCGGGCGGGCCGGTGCCGGTCGAGGATTTTGCGGCGGCGATCGGCAGCTTCAATCACTTCAGTGCACCGGTTCTGGCCGATGCGGCCACATTCGACCCGGCTGTGCTCCCGCCGCTGGAGCGAAGGCTCTACAAGCGGGTTGCGGGCCTCTACGCGGCCTACTTTCAGCGGGATCCGCGTTTTGATAACGCAAAACTACGGACAATGACCGGGCTGGTACCGCCGGTGATGGATCAGGCCATGCTGCGCAAGCTGATCCAGTACTGCATCGATGCGGGTTTCCTCAGCGCGCCGGAGCTTCAGCGGACGTCCGGATAATCCCTGGCCATCCGCTCGCGCAGGCCCAGCGCCCACAGAATGCCGACCTTGAAGTAGATCCAGTTCGCCTTGAGCGGGCCCCATGCGACGATCCGCCTGTCCGACGTCCGCACGATGCGGGGGACCATCCTGATCTTCCCCAGTCGGGCGAATTTTACGCAAAGATCCGCTTCCTCCATGACTGCGTCGCTCGGCGTGCAGCCGCCGACGGCAAGGAAATCCACCCGCCGGAAAAACATCGCGTGGTCGCCGAACAACAGCCTTACCCCGCGGAAGAACAGATGTGGCCGGGTGATCAGCGGGGCGTACCAGGTCTTGATGAAGTTGTGCGCACTGGTGAACCAGCGGGTCTTCTCGCCGGTTATCAACGGTGTGAAGCTGGCGAGGGCGATGCGATTGTCTTCCAGCGTGTCGCGGATCACCTGCACCATGTCGGCAGGCGGGATGGTGTCGGCGTGTAGGATACACACCAGCGGCGACTGCGACGCCGCGACCCCCGCGTTGATCTGCACGGCGCGGCCTTTTGCGGTCTCGAGCAGGTGCCAGCCCGCTCCCCGGACCAGTTCGCGTGTCCCGTCCGAACTGCCGCCATCGACAGCGATCACCTCATCAGGTTGCGGCACCAGCCCGCGCACGACTTCGACCAGCGCAGGCAGCGCCTTCTCTTCGTCGAGCAGCGGGATCACCAAAGCGACCGACTGGTTCACGGCAGGAAGTCCGGCCAGTCGGCGAGATCCTCGGCGGTATCGATGTCCGACAGTTCCGGCATCACCGCAGGCCGGATGCCCTGTGCGACGAAGCGCCGCAGCGTTTCCTCGAATACTTCCGCAGTGCTCCACGGCATGTTTTCGAAGGCGAAGCGGGCATCGCTGTTGTAGCCGAGCAGGTAATACCCCCCGTCGCTTGCCGGACCGATCACCATCTCTTCGGTCGCCAGCGTGTCATGTGCGGCCCACAGGTGTTGCGGGGTCAGGCCGGGACAATCGCTGCCGATGACGATGGCGGGAGCCGATACCCGTGCGAGCTTGTCCGTCAGGTCGCCTTCGCCCTGGTCCACGACAATCAGTTCCTCGCCAAGCGCCGATCGGAACACGTCCGGCTCCGCACCGGTCACGCGCAGTTCGAACGGGATGCCGCTCTCCCTCGCAACCTTGATCGTATGTGCCAGCAGCCTGGCATAGATTGCTGCTGCGCCAGCCGGTCCGAAGTCCGGGATCAGCCGGGTCTTGGCTTTGCCCGGCTCCGGCCAGCGGCAGAAGATATGCAGGCGGATTTCAGGCAAGCGATGGCTCCGCCATCGGGGCGCGCAACAGCCGCCAGACCACCAGCGAGGCCACTATCCCCCCGAACAAATTGGCTGCCAGTTCAGCCGCATAGATCGCGTCCGCGCCCCAACTGCCGCGCAGGAACCAGGCGAGGGGTAGCATGACCAGAAACACCCTGGCGCAGCTCTGCATCAGGGCAAAGCTAGACCGGTCTATGGCATTGAGCGCGCCATTGCCGACGATCAGCACGCCGAAGCCTGCGTACCCCCAGGCTGCGATGGAGAGATAGCGCCCGAATTCCCCGACCACAGCCGGGTCGTCGCTGAAAACCTGCCCTAGCCAGCTTCCGGCAAGGATGAGCACCGTGGCCGTGGCCAAGCCCCATCCGATGCAGAACAGGCCAGCGTATAACGCCGCCTGCCGCGCCCGGTCGTATTGCCCCGCCCCCCAATTCTGGCCGACGATCCCCCCGATCGATCCGGACAGCGCCAACAGCGGGACCAGCGCGAAGCTCTGCACGCGCGCTGCCGCACCGAAGCCTGCTACCGCATTGGCACTTTCGGTGGCGACCAACGCGGTAAGCACCGAAAGCCCGATCGGATTGATGGCATTGGACAGGGCGGCGGGCCCTGCAACCCGCAAAATCGAGCGCAACGGGTCCAGCGGCGGGGTCTCGCGGAGCAGCGAGAAATCGACGGGCAGCAGCGTGCCGCGCATCAACCGCAAAGCGACCATCATGCCGACGACCCAGCCAGTCAGCGTGGCATAGGCCGAACCTGCAATGCCGAAGCCCTCGAAGTTCCCCGTACCTGTAACCAGGATCGGGTTGAGAACCCAGTTCACCACCGCATAGGTGATGTTGATCGCGCTCGTCCGGCTCGCTTCTCCTTGGCCGCGCAGGGCGCCGCTCATCGCCATATTGGCAACCAGCAGGGGAAATCCCAGCGCATAGGGCAGGATATAGGCCTCGATCAGCGGCAAATGCTCGTCGCCGGCGTTCATCAAGCGGAACAGCGGCTCGTGCACCGCATAGAGCGCGCAGCCTATGACCGCGCCGAAAGCGATGGCCATGGCGATCCCGAAATTGGCCCGCTGCGCTGCCTTGGCGGTGTCACCTTCGCCCAGCGCTCGGGCGACGACCGAGGAAATCCCGACCATCACCCCGACTCCCAGGCTGGCGAGGGCTACATTGATCGGGAATATGAAGCTGACTGCGGCCAGTTCAGTGCTGCCCAGTTGGCCGATATAGTAGGCATCGACGATCCCGATCGACATCATGGCCGCGACGCCGATGATGCCCGGCAGGGTTTGGGAGACGAGATGGCCGGGGATGCTCCCGCGCGTCAGCTTGGCGTTCTCGCTCATGTCCGCGGGCCTAGCTGGCAGCTTGGCGCGGGGAAAGCAGAAATAGGCGACCGGCGCTTGTCCACGGGACGCGAGTCATGCGATATGCGCAGCAACCGAATTGAGGAGAGAGCCCATGGCCACCCAGCGCAAAGCCGATTTTCCCTGCACCGACGAAGAGTGGAAGCTTCGCCAGGATCTCGCCGCCTGCTATCGCATTTTCGACCACCTCGGCTGGGGCGAATCCATCTACAACCACATCTCGGTCAAGATCCCGGGGGAGGACGACACCTTCCTTATCAACCCGTTCGGGCTGATGTATGACGAAGTGACCGCCTCGAACCTCGTCAAGATCGACGTGGAAGGCAACAATGTCGGCCCGTCGCAATATCCGGTGAACAAGGCCGGCTTCACCCAGCACGGCTACTTCCACAAGCATCTGGGCGACAGGGCGGCGGCGATCTGCCACGTCCACACCACGGCGACGATGGCCGTGTGCAGCCACAAGGGCGGCCTGCTGCCGACCAATTTCTACGCCTGCAATTTCCAGGGCCAGATTGGCTATCATGATTTCGAAGGTGTGACCGTGCGCGCCGAGGAAGGTGAGCGGCTGGTCGAGAACCTCGGCCAGCACAGCATCCTGATGCTGCGCAACCACGGCCCCGTGGTGATGGACAAGACCATCCCCGGCATGTTCGTGAAGATGTGGGCGCTCCAGCGCGCCTGCGAAATCCAGGTCGCGACGCTTGGCATGGGCGATCCGCTGTTCGTGCCGGACGAAGTCGTTGCGGTGCACCAGCGTGACCTGCACGTCGTTGGGGAACAGGGCGGCCCGGCCGGCGCGTTCGACTTCGAGGCATGGAAGCGCCGGATCGACAAGATCGATACCAGCTGGCGCAACTGACCGGCTGAAGCAGGAAACGCAGCGCGGTGTCACGCCTGACGGTCAACGACCGCCCGGTCGAATACGAGATGGATCCGCAGACGCCCCTGCTGTGGGCGCTGCGCGATGCCTCGAATCTCACCGGAACGAAATACGGTTGCGGCAATGGCGATTGCGGCGCCTGCATGGTGCTGGTGGACGGCGCCGCGCTGCGTTCCTGCCTGATTACCCTGGCCGAGGTCGAAGGTCGTTTCGTCACCACCATCGAAGGTCTGAGCCGCGACCGGTCGCATCCGGTGCAGCAAGCGATGGTGGCCGAGCAGGCGATCCAATGCGGGTTCTGCACCCCCGGGATCGTGATCGCTGCGGCGGCGCTGTTGCAGCGCAATCCCGCGCCGACCAGGGAAGAGGTCGGCGAAGCGATCCCGAATATCTGTCGCTGCGGCGTCTATCCCCGGCTGGTCCGGGCTGTGCAGCGCGCGGGGCGTGTGGCTTTGCGGCAGGAAACCATCAGCGCTGCGCCGGCCCCGGGCATCGATCCCGCCGACGCGGCCTCGGCAGTGCCGGCCATGGCACCGCCGACGGACGAATAGCTGCTAGCGATTGGCCTCCGAATAGGCCATTCGGACATTGCCCGTCTGGTTGCTCGATTGCTGGCCCAGCGCCTGACGGGCATCCAGCACCGCCGGCGAAATGACGTCCGCAGCAATGGCGAACTCGCCAGCGGGGCTGTTGTCCCGACCCCTGAAAAGCTTCTTCCGCTTCGGTCATCTCCCCCGTTCCCCGAGGGAGGTTCTAGCTGCCTACGGTTGGTTTGGCGTCAATCAGCGCATTACAACCTGATCCGGACGCCGACCCGGGCACTGAACGGCTCGGCCGGCTGGATGTTATTGTCGCCATGGGCGCTCGGATAGTAGCTCTCGTCAAACAGGTTTTCGATGTTGAGCTGGACGGTCACACTCTCGCTCAGCTGGTAGTAGGCAGCGGCATCTACTCGCCAGAAATCGGGCAGCGTGACCGCGTTGGAGAGGCTGGCAAACTGTTCGTCCTGATAGATCAGGCCCAGGCCGACGCTGAACTTCTCCGTCAGCTCGACATGGTTCCAGGCGGTGAACTGATGCTCGGGCAATTGTTCGAGTCTGCGTCCGGCAGGGGCGCTGCTGGTGCTGCTCCGGATCTCGCCGTCGAGATAGGTGTAGCCGATATTGGCCTGCCAGCCGGGCAGGATGTCGCCGACCAGGCTGAGTTCGATGCCTTTCACGCGGCTTTCGCCCACCAGTTCGACCAAGGTCGGATCGGTGGGGCTCGGACCCTTGGTGTTGGTCCGGTCGAGTTGGAACAGGGCAGCAGTGAGGAACAGCTTTGGATCGATCAGCCACTTGGCGCCAATCTCGTAGTTGGTGAATTTCTCCGGCTCGAACGCCTGGTCGTTCGGAGCGATCAGGAAGAACTGGTCACCCGCCTGCGGCAGGAAGCTGGTGGCATAGCTGGCATAGAGCGACAATGATTCCATCGGCTTGACGACCAGGCCGACGCGCGGACTGACCTTCTCGTCGACGCGGATCGTAAGCATTCCAGCCAGGTTGGTGGTTTCGAGGTCGAACCGGTCCCAGCGCAGGCCGGCGATCAGTTCGACATGGTCGCCGAAAGCGATCTGGTCCTGGATATAGGCCGACAGGACCGAGAGCTTGCTGTTGTTGGCGCGGTTCGGGGCCGCCAGTGAGAACGCGGGGATGGTCAGCACATCGGCCAGCGGCACATCGACCGAACCGGTGAAGGGGCCGGCGCCTGTGCCGAACCGGACGTTGCGGCGACCGTTGAACGAATCCTGCCAACTTGCCTCGACGCCGGCGAGCAGGGTGTGCCCGACACCGCCGGTCTCGAACTCGCCAACGAGGTTCGCCTGGGCAATCAGGTTCTCGCGATCCTGGTAATCCTGATATCCGGACAGGCGGACCGTCGTGCCATCGGTGGTTCCCGGAACGAGGTTCGCATAGATCTTGTCGTAATTGGCATACTGGACTGCCGCATTGACCGACCACCCCGCACCCAGACCCTGTTCCAGCCGTGCGCGGGCAATGTGGGCCTCGTTGCTGGCCCGGTTGAATTCCGGGTCGCCGAAGAAGGTCCGATCATAGCCGCCGAGGGGCAGACCGTTGAGCGAAGGCAATCCGCGGTCGGTCACGCGACTGTCGTCATCATAGGTGTAGCTGGCGACCAGCCGCGTGTCGGGACCGAGCCTGGCGGTCAGGGTCGGGGAGATGCCGATGAAACGCCCTTCGTAGAAGTCGCGGTGGCTGTCGAATTCCTCGTAGGTTCCATTGACCCGGATGGCGACAGCGTCACCCAGCGGCTGGTTGATATCCGCTCCGAGGTCGAAGGCGCTGAAGCTGTCGGCAGAGGCGTTGAGGCCGATCTCGCTTGTCCCCAGCTTGGCGCTTTTGCTGACGCGATTCACCACCCCGCCGCCGCCGCCGCGCCCGAAGATCAGGGCATTGGCGCCCTTGAGCACCTCGATCCGTTCGACATTGTAGAGCGAGCGGTAATACTGCGCATCGTCGCGCAGGCCGTCGAGATAGAAATCGGCGGTTGTTTCCTGACCACGGATGAAGATCTCGTCGCGATGGCCTTCGCCCGTCTCCAGGCTCACCCCCGGGACATACCGGAGTGCTTCGCCGAGCTGCGAAATGCCTTGGTCATCCAGCTGATCTTCGGTGATCACCGCGACGGTTTGCGGCACGTCGATAAGGGGGGTGGGGGTCTTGGTCCCGCTCGATCCGTCGGTCGTGGTGTAGCCGTCGGCGCTGCCTACCACGACGATCATTTCAGGGAGGTAGTCGCGCTCCGGACCGTCTTCTGCAGCAGCTTCATTCGCGATGGCAGGGAATGGCGCAACCAGGAAGGCGGTGCCGGCGAGAAAGATGGCGCGGTGGGAGAACAGGGACATGGGATGACTTTCTTGCGAATGATTCTCAACGTGGAAGGGTCGTTATTGCGAATAATTCGCAATTGCAACCACAGAAGTGCCCTTGGCGAGAAAATCGCTTGTTGCTAGCGGATCGGCCAATCCAATCGATCCGGGAACCGAGCATGAAAGCGACCATCTGGCACAACCCGAAATGCGGCACTTCGCGCAAGACACTCGCGATTCTGGAGAACCTGTCGCACGTGGAGTTGACTGTGATCGAGTATCTCGAGAACCCGCCGAGCCGCGACAAGCTGGCCCAGCTCTATGCCGACGCCGGGATGACGCCCCATGAAGGCCTACGCCTGCGCGGCACCGATGCGGAAGAGCGCGGCTTGCCCGATGCGGAAGCCGATGCGGTGCTGGACGCGATGGTAGCCGATCCGATCCTGATCAACCGCCCGCTGGTCGAGACGGAGAAGGGCGTGCGGCTGTGCCGACCGCAGGACGTGGTGCTGGAAATCCTCTGGCTAACTTCGATCGCGGGTCAGGAACTCGTCGCTTTGCAGCGAACGGCTGCCGATCACGAACACAGCGATGCAGAATCCCATGATGACGGCGAAGCCGAGCCAGTCCGAATGGCCGTAGAGCCACACCCCCAATGCCGGGGCATAGATGTAGCTGGCACCATTGATCGATGCGACCTTGCCTGACACCTGCCCCTGTTCGGGCCGGGTAACGGCCAGCGACGCGCCGGCGGTGAATCCGGGCCGGTAGAGTCCGAAGCCAAGCGATGCCACGGCAAAGCCGAGCGCAATGGCGTGCAGATCAACCGCCACGGCGACAATGGCCACGCCTACCAGGGCCAGCAGCATGCCCCACAATGTCGATGCGCGCGGACCCAGTCGCAGCGTCGGGATCAAGCCCCATTGGGCGAGCAGTGTGGCAACAGCCCCGACCATCAGCACGATGCCGACGGGGCCCGCACCTGCCTCGGGCGTCGCGCGCAGGTCCAGCCGGTCGAGCACCAGAAACCCCGATATACCGAGGATCATCGCCTGCGCATGCCCGCCCAGCAGCCCGGCCACCATCCACGGCATCAGTCGCTTGTCGGTCCATTTGAGATCGGGCGGATCGGCTTCTTCTGCAGCCTGCATCTCGCCGCTGTCTTCGATGTCGTCCTCGTCGCGATCTTCGTCGCGGACATGGCGGGCCGCACCGCTGCCGAACGGCGCGTCATAGGTCTTGCCACGCGCGGCGAACTGCGGCTCGTCGTCCGGGAGGCGCAGCCGCAGCGCTATCAAGACGCCGACGGCAAAGAGCGCAAAGGCGAAGAAGGGGCCGGTCAATCCGGTGCCCGGGAACAGCAGCAGTGGCGCCAGCGCCGGGCCAAGCACCGTGCCAAGCCCGAAGCTCGATGCGACCAGCGCCAGGGCCTGCGTCCGCTCGCTGCGCGGCGTGCGGCTGGCGACATACGCCTGGACCGCAGGGGGCGCAGCGGAACCGAACAGCCCGTAGAGCGAGCGGCACAGCGCAAACAGCACCAGCGTCCACAATGCGCTCAATACACCTGCTAGGCCCAAGTGGAGAGCCAGGCCGCATAGCGCCATCGAACTGATGAAGCCGACCATGCCCAGCGCCATCATCGCCTTGCGACCGCGCTTGTCCGACCGCTTCGCCCACATCGGGGCGCACACCACCCACAACAGCGCCGACCAGGTGTAGGCGAGGCTGATCCAGACGTCGGCCACGCCCAGCTCGGTCCCGATCGAAGGCATGACCGACTGCATCGCGGTGTTGCCCGCAGCGGTCACCAGCATGACCATGAAAAGCAGCACCAGCCGACCCCTGGTGATGGGCGAGCTAGCCGTTTCGAGCGGCGGCGGGGGCACGGAAGGGGAGGGATCGGCTTCGGCCATGCTGCTCCGCTACGCCTGCCGCAGCGCGGTTGCAATGGGGCGGTGAAGCTGCCAATTGTTGCGAACGAAACGGGTTGGGCATGTCGCCCGCTACGCCGGAGAATCGGTTTGAACGACAATACGACGCGCGCGATCGAACGGTTGCGCGACAAGGTCCGCCAACGCCTGGGTCACATCCTCGGGCAGTCGGAATCGCAGTGGGCCGTGTTCTTCCAGGGCTTTCTCGAACATCCGCGCATGGTCGGCTCGATCATCCCGTCCTCGCGCTTCACTATCGACAAGATGCTGGGCCCGGTGGACTGGGCCAATTGCAACCTGTTCGTCGAATACGGCCCCGGCGTCGGCACCTTCTGCCTGCCGGTGCTGGAGCGGATGAAGGGCGATGCGCGGCTGATCGCGATCGACACCAATCCGCTCTATGTCGATTTCCTCAATCGCACGATCAAGGACAGCCGCTTCACCGCAGTGCTCGGCTCGGCCGAGGATGTCGAGGCCATTGTGCGGATGGCCGGGCATGACCATGCCGACTTCATCCTGTCAGGCCTGCCGTTCTCGACCTTGCCCGGCGGGGTTGGCCCCCGGATCATCTCGGCAACCCATCGCGTGCTTCGCCCCGGCGGGGCGTTCATGGCTTATCAGTTCACCGCCGCCGTGCGTGACCTGATGCGGGCGGACTTCCGCCGTATCGACAGCGGTTTCGAGTTCTGGAATATCCTTCCGTGCAAGCTGTTCTGGGGCTGGAAGGACTAGCCCTCAGATGACCCAGCGGTCGTCCTGAGTGACGGGCGGCTTCTCTTCGCCGGCCAGCTGACGGTGGATGGCCACCTGCACGCCGACATAGATCGCAAAGTAGCTCGCTATCGCCGCGCCGGTGACGAGGGCGAAGCCAAAGCGCGCGGCTTCCGGCCCCATCAGCCCGAACACCAGCGTAAACATCAGCACCGCGACCAGCCAGACGATCACGAAGGCCGCGATCAGCAGGATGAAGAAAGCGAGCAGCCGCATGGCGTTGCCTTCCGTCAGCTGCCATGCGCGCCGCAGCACCTTGAACGGGTTGAACTGCTTCTCGATCGCCACCACCGGGCCGGTCAGCAGGAAACGGATGGTCAGCCAGATGGTGACGAACAGACCCGCCAGCGAGACGAGCGCGCCGATGGCGGTCCCCTCGGTCAGCCGTGTCGGCAACCCGACCACGACCAGCTGGATGATCTGCACCAGCAGGCTGGAGCCGATGAACGGCAACAGCGCCTTTGCCCCAAAGGACAACGCCTCGCCCACGGTCGGTCGCGCGCGGCTGCTCAGCAGGCGATAGAGTGCCAGCATGCCAACGATTTGCAACAGGGTCGCAATCAGCAGCGCCCACCAGATATCTTTCAGGACCGCATTGATCATCTTCGCCATCGCTTCAGGGTCACTGCCTGCTCCGGCGAAGGCCGGGTCCTGGCTGAAATCGGGCAGCAGCAGGATCAGCACGGCGACGGGCAGGAAAAAGAATACCCCCGCGACAACCGCGACCATTCGCCGGTTTTTGCCGAGTACGGCGGTGGCCTGATCCCAGGCCTTGCTCATGTCGAATTTCACTGCCGCTGCCTTCGCAAATTGATTGTCAGCCCTTGATAGTCGCTTCGACAAGCGCCACGCAATGACCGACTATGGCTGAGGGCACTTCCGATATCGAATGGCGGCTCGATTCCGCGCCAGTGCCCTATCGCACGGCGCTGGACGCAATGGAGGCACGCAATGCCGCCATCGCCGCAGGTGAAGCGCAGGAGCTAGTCTGGCTGCTCGAACACCCGCCGGTCTATACTGCCGGGACCAGCGCCGATGTGACCGAATTGCTCGACCCGCGCTTCGAAGTGGTCGAGGCCGGGCGGGGCGGGCGCTACACCTATCACGGACCAGGCCAGCGGATCGGCTATGTCCTGCTCGACCTGGGCCAGCGCGGCAAGGACGTGCGCCGCTTCGTCCATGCGCTGGAGGACTGGGTCATCGCCACCCTGCGCGGGTTCGGGGTGGAAAGCTGGTCGGTCGATGGCCGGGTCGGTATCTGGACCGCCGACATCGACGGGCGCGAGGCCAAGATCGGGGCCATCGGCGTGCGGGTGCGGCGCTGGGTTACGATGCACGGCTTCTCCGTCAATCTCGACCCGGACCTGGCCCATTTTGCCGGGATCGTCCCCTGCGGGATCGAAGAATTCGGCGTCACCAGCCTCGCCCGTCTGGGGATCGCCCTTGCGCCGCACGAGTGGGATGCGGCATTGCGCGCCGAGGCACCGCGATTCCTCGCCGCGCTCGAAGGAGAGACTGCATGATGCTGCGCCCTGTATCCGTCCTCGCTGCCACATTGGCGCTGGCTGCTTGCGGCTCGGACAAGGCTCCGGTTGCTGCCGAAGGGGCAAACGCGCAGGGCGAGATCCTGGGCGGGACAATCAGCGACGCCATGCTGCCCCTCGACGAACTCGAATCCGAGTCACCGCCGATGAAAGCGGCAGCGGGTGAAGGCGGCGCGGCCAGCAACGGTACAGCGAAAGACGATTCTGCCGACGAAGCGACCGACGATAGCCGCGACGCGGAACCGGCAGAGCCCGCCGAAGCTGCGGAACCCGCCGAAGAAAGCTAATCGTTGTCCAGCAAGCGCTTGGCGCGGTCCAGCCCGAACCGGTCGACCGAACGACCATCGACGGTCACGACCTGCGCTTCGGGGTGAAGTTCGAAGCCTGACAGCACCGTTCGCGCCGCCACCCGCTCTTCCTCGGTCGGAGCGAAAATCCGTTCGATCACTTCAACCTGGGCAGGATGGCGCGCCATCATCGCATCGAAGCCGTTCATGCGGGCGCGCTGGATCGTCGCCTCCAGCGCATCGGCGCGCTTCACCATGCCGCTGGGACTTTCGATCGCCATCAGCCCGCGCGCCTTCGCCGTCAGCAGCAATTGCGCGCGGACGGCACGGATCGCGTCATTGTCCGCACTGGCCATGTGCGAGGCTGCGGCAAGCGCCTGCGAATCCCACCCAAGCCCGATGATGCGCGGATGCGGATCATGCGCGAATTGCGGGATCAACAGTGCCGCCTCGGGTGCATCGCCGACTTGCGGGATGATCCGAACCGAATTGTGCTGCAGGCTGTTACGCTGTTCCAGCTCGTATATGTCCGCCGCCAGCATCTGGACCTGCTGCGGCCCCATCGCGCGCGGCAGGACGATACCGTCGGGCTTGCCTGCCAGCGCGGCGTTGAGGTCTTCCTTCCAGTGCGGGCTGCCGATCGGATTGATCCGCACCCAGCGCACGAAGGTCTTCTTGTTGGTCAGCTGGTGTTCCTGCCGCAACAGGAACTGGTAGGTGTTTTCGCGCGCGGCAGTCTTCTGGCCTTCGCTGACCGAGGCGAGGTCAAGCACAACCGCGCCTGCCCCGGCCGCCGGCACTTTGGCCAGCTTGGCCTCATTGTCGGCCGGGACGAGCAGGAGCGAGCGGAACGGCATGGGGAGGAGCCAGCGATCAGGCGACCGCCGCATGTTCCTCTGCCAGCGTAGGGTAATCTATATAACCTTCCGGAATCGGGAAGTACCAGCTCTTGGGCACATCCCTGTTCGGGTTGAACGGCGCGCCGACGGCAATGCGTTTTTCCAGGTCGGGGTTCGAGATATACGGCCGGCCGAAGCTGATCGCGTCGGCCTTGCCGCTGACCACATCGGCTTCCGCCTGGGCTGCATCGTAGTCCGAATTGAGGATCAAGGCACCCGAATAGATCGAGCGGATCAACGGGCTCTGTTTCGGCACATCGGTTTGCCCGAAGGTGCCGTCGGGCCCCGGTTCGCGCAGTTCGACGAAAGCGAGTCCGAGTTCCTCGCACACCTTGGCCGCAGCGCCGAAGGTGGCAGGCGGGTTGCTGTCGTCGCAGCCCTGCGTCTCGCCATTGGGCGAGAGGCGGATGCCGACGCGGCCCGCGCCCCATACGTCGATCAGCGCTTCGAGCACTTCGCGCATGAAGCGGGTGCGGTTTTCCGGCGAACCGCCGTATTCGTCGTCGCGGTGGTTGGTCCCGTCGCGCAGGAACTGGTCGACGAGGTAGCCATTGGCGCCGTGCAGCTGGACGCCGTCGAACCCTGCCTTCTTCGCCTGGGCCGCAGCATTGTGATAGTCGGCCACGGTGCGCTTGATATCGTCGAGCGTCATGGCACGCGCGGTGGCGTATTCCTGCTTGCCGACGGGCGTATGCGCTTCGCCGGGAGCCTTGGTGGCACTGGCCGAAACCGGCGGCTGCCCATCGAGGAAATAGGGATGGACGATCCGGCCCATGTGCCACAGCTGCATGACGATCAGACCGCCCTCCTCATGCACGGCCTCGGTCGAGAGCTTCCACGCTTCGGCCTGCTCGTCGCTCCAGATGCCGGGAGCCGACGGCCAGCCGAGTCCTTCGCGGCTGATGCCGGTGGCCTCGGTCAGGATCATCCCGGCGCCCGCACGCTGGCGGTAATAGGTCGCCATCAGTTCGTTGGGCACGAACATCGGTTCCGCCGCACGGCCACGGGTCAGCGGGGCCATGAAGATCCGGTTGCGCGCTTCGAGCGCCCCCATTTTCAGCGGCTGGAAGAGGGCATCATGCATCGGGCAATGTCTCCGCATTTTCTTTTTCGATTTCGTGAATTGCGGCTAGGGCAGCGGCGTGAGCGGCGCAACATCAGAAAAAGTGACAGGGGGTGTAGCAGCGCCGCAGTGGGTGCTGTTCATGGCGCTGCTGGCAGGCAATGTCGCCCTGGCATTGGGGCCATGGGCCGTGCGGCTGGCGGACACGGGGCCGGTAAGTGCAGCGTTCTGGCGGCTATTCCTGGCGTTGCCGTTCCTGGCGCTGCTGGCACGGGCGACCGGACAGCGGCTGGGCGGCATCCCGGCCAAGACACTCACCATGATCGCCATCGGCAGCACCGCTTTCGCGCTCGACCTCGCTGCCTGGCATTACGGCATCGGGCTGACGCGGCTCGGCAATGCCACGCTGTTCGGTAATGCCGGGAGCATCGTGCTGCTGTTCTGGGGGTTCGTTATCAGCCGGACCCTGCCCAAGGGGCTGGAATGGCTCGCCATCGTCTTTGCGCTGGGAGGCTCGGCCATCCTGCTGGGCGAGAGTCTGGAGATCAGCACCGCAACATTGGTAGGCGATCTCTTCTGTCTTGCGGCGGGTCTGAGTTACGCGGTCTACCTCCTCACCCTGCAGGATGCGCGCAAGCAGATTGGAGCTTGGAGCCTGCTGGTGTGGGTCAGCCTCTTCGCCTGCCCCGTGCTGCTGGTGCTGGCACTGGCCATGGGCGAACCGGTCCTTCCTGGCGCGGCGGGTTGGGGTCCGCTGGTCGCGCTCGCGCTGTTCAGCCAATTGGTGGGGCAAGGCCTGCTGGTTTTCGCCTTGCGCCATTTCAGCCCGTTGGTGATCGGCCTTGCGCTGCTGACCCAGCCGGCGGTGGCGGCGCTCTATGGCTATGGCGTTTTCGGCGAAGTGCTGGGCGTGTGGGACATCATCGGCATGCTTATGCTCGGCTGTGCGCTGGTGGTGGCGCGGAGCGAGAAGCCCAAAACCGGGCCCGGCATTGCACCCGGCCTATCCGCCTGATCAGGCAAAGCGCGCGTCGAATGCCTTGAGCTTCTCGCGCAAGGCTTCGCGGTCCGGGCCTGCCAGCGCAATCAGGGCCTGTTCGCCCAGTCGCATGCCTTCGTCGTGCAGCAATGCGCGCCGACCGGGATTCCCGACAGCTTGCGCCGCATTGGCAAGCGTGTCGAGCATGACCTCGGCGGCGATCGGGCTGGTCGCCACCGCACTCCGGATCGAGCCGAAGCCGCGACTGAGATAATGCGCGAAATCATCGGGCAGCGGGATGACGGGACACCTATCCGGATCATCCTCGTCATCGATCTGCTTGCGAAGGTCGCGCCGGCCGATTTCTGCGGTTGCCGCACCGAGCCAGTGCAGCGCGGTGATGGCGGTGAAGGGATCGTTGATCCCGGGGCTGAGCGCGCGCAGGCCGATTTCGACCAGTTCGTCGATCAGGAACTGCGGATCCTGCTCCGGCGTGCGCGACGGGCCGAGCGTGAAGCAATCGCGCAAATCCTGCTCGCACGCCTCCGGCAAGTCGCCGGTCACCTCCAGCAGCGGCAAGTCGCGATGGATGAAATCGCCGGTGCGAACCTTGAGCGAGACGGTGCAGTCATGCTCGCGGGCGAGGGCCGTCAATCCTTCGAGGTCGATCAGCTGCACATAGCCCGTGCCCGTCGCGCAAAGCGGTTCGCCGGACTCCTGCGGGCGCGCGTCGACGATGGACTCTTCGACCGGGTAGGTCTCCCTGATGATGCGCAGCAGGCGTCCAGCGATCTCCTTGAGCACGGTGTTGATGCGGATCGAGGACGGGACGTGGTTGAGGAAGTAAACCAGCACCGCGACGCACAGCGCCATCAGGGCATAGGCGACCAGCAGCGAAAGCTGCGGTACAAATCCGGGCAGGGCATCGGCCGCGGCCCCAGCGGCAGCAGTCTCGTCCTCGGCCCGAACGCTGCGCAGCACGATCAGGGCATAGACGAAGCTGGCAATGAAGGTCGCCAGGCTCAGCTGGTTGCCGCGGTCCTCCATGAAATTGGTCAGCAGCCGCGGGCCATAGGTGCCGCTGGCATAGGTCACCGCCACCAGCGTGATCGAGAACACCGTGGAGGCGACCCCGATCATGCTGCCCGCCATGACGTTCAGCATATTGGTCGCGCCCTGGGGCCGGGCCGGGATGATCCAGCCCTCGCGGTTGAGCGCTTCCGCCCAGCCGCTGCGGTCGAGCCAGATCATGGCGAAGGCCAACAGCGCGGCCAGTACCGAAAACAGCGCCGGGTAGAACCAGTAATTGGCGTTGAGCCGGGCCCAGAGGAAGCGGATTTGCGCGGTCATGGTCGGAGAACGCACATCAGCGCGTGGGGTGCCCTCACACTTTCCCCAGATCGCCCTTGCCGATCGTCCCGCTGGCCATCGCCAACATGGCATCGAGGCTGCGCTTGGCCTTGACCCGCAGCTCCTCCTCGATTTCGATCCGCGGTTCGAGGTCGCGCAGCGCAACGTAGAGCTTCTCCAGCGTGTTCAATGCCATGTAGGGGCAGATGTTGCAGCTGCAGTTGCCGTCCGCACCCGGCGCGCCGATGAAGTTCTTTTCCGGCAGCGCCTTTTCCATCTGGTGGATGATGTGCGGCTCGGTCGCGACGATCAGCGTGTCGCCGGGGAAAGTCTTGGCGAACTGCAGGATGCCCGACGTGCTGCCGACATAGTCGGCGTGGTCGATGATCGAGGGGGGGCATTCGGGGTGCGCAGCGATCGGCGCACCAGGATACTGTTCCTTGAGTTTCATCAGCTCGGTTTCGCTGAAAGCCTCGTGGACGATGCACACCCCCGGCCACAGCAGCATCTCGCGGTTGAACTTGCGGCTGAGGTAGCCGCCCAGGTGCCGGTCCGGCCCGAAGATGATCTTCTGCTCGGGCGGGATCTGTTGAAGGATCATCTCCGCGCTGGAGCTGGTGACGATGATGTCGCTGAGCGCCTTCACCTCGGTCGAGCAGTTGATGTAGGTCAGCGCGATGTGATCGGGATGCGCCTCGCGGAACTTGCGGAATTTCTCCGGCGGGCAGCTGTCCTCGAGACTGCACCCGGCGTCCATGTCGGGCAGGACGACGATCTTTTCGGGGCTGAGGATCTTGGCAGTGTCGGCCATGAACTTCACACCGCAGAAAGCGATGACGTCGGCATCGGTTTCCGCCGCCATCTGGCTCAGCTGGAGCGAATCGCCGACGTAATCGGCCAGGTCCTGGATATCGGGCGTCTGGTAGTAATGCGCCAGGATCACCGCATTGCGCTCCTTGCGCAGGCGGTCGATTTCGGCGAGCAGTTCGTCACCGACGGGGGGCTTGATCGGGGCAGTCATGGTCCGTCCTTTGCGAAGGCGCTGTTTGCGCCCTCTATAAAGCGAACGAACCAGGATGCGAGCGCGTTCCGGGCAATGCCGGTTGCGCGCCTCACATCGTGAAGCCGGGCGGGAGAAACGCCTCCATCGGCCGCTCGCCGCCGGGTGTTCCCGCCGTCAGCCATTCGGTGAAGGCATAGCCGAGCGGCGAATAGGCCAGCAGCATGGACAGCACGAAGAGCCCGACGTTGATGCCCATGCCCCACCAATAGGCGGGATGGACCCGCCCGTCCCGGCGCAGATCGTAAACCATGCCGATCAGCGGAAAGACGAAGGTCAGGCAGATCAGTATGGTCCAGGCGTTGGGCATGAACAGCGGCGTCGGCAGCAATCGCCCAAGGCCGGGCCCGGTCAGGATGCTCATCGCCACCAGCATCAGCCTTCGGTGCCAGCCGCTGTACCGCTGCGCCCGTAGCGCCCACAGCGCCAGGCCGCCGAAGGTCAGCAGGGCAATGAGATTGCTGACGAAGAACTCGTTCATCGCAAAGAAGAATGGCCCGCCGGTGCTCCGCGCCACGATGACGATGATCATCACCCCGGCAGCGACCATCAACGGGACCCACAGATAGGCCACCTGGCCCAGCCGCCGGTGCAAGGCGATGTTGCCTGTCGCAATCGTCACATGCTGGGCGAGGTAGAGCCCGATCCAGCCGAGAAAGATCAGACCATGGGCATGCAGGAACCAGGGAGCATCGAAGCTCGAGCGACCCATCGCCAGGTTGAGCGAGAAGCCGGCGATGATCGTCACCGACATCACGAAAGCCATGATGGCAAAGAAGCGCGTGCCTTCGACTGTGGTGCCGCGCACAGGGGCAGTGGTCGCCATGGAGTCCCTCCCTCCGGTGAAACGTGCGACCGCCTTTGCTTTGCTGTCGGGGAGATACTGCGGTGTGGCCGCTCAGGTCAACAATGTCCTGCCTACTTCGAGGACTCTCCATCGAAGCGGACCACCACATTCACATCGCCATAGCCGGCCACCTGTAGCGGGATGGAAAGGTTCTGCGTCACCGCCTGCCGGGCGGCATCGCGGGCGAGCCTTACCAGTGCGGGGTTGGCGGCAGACTTGCGCGCTTCGCGTTCGGCTAGCAGGGTGTTGTCGCGGGTGAGCTTGTCCTGCGCCTCGCGCGTGATCCAGATACCTTCGCGCAGGTACTGGGCGCGCGCCTCGTCGAGATTGGGCTGGCCGATCTGGATCGGGGGCAGCTGTACGGTGAGGGTTTCCTCGGCCTCGTTCCACGCGAGGCGCGAGCGATCGACCTTCGACAGGTCGAGCGTGTAGCTGACCCGTGTCGGGATTACCGCCACCTGCCGGGTCTTGATGGTGCCGAAGAAGCGGCTGTCATTGCTCGCCACAACCGGCGCGAACTCGGCACTGAACACGGTGAGGGCGTTCTGCTCTTCGAAGGCAACGAGGCTGGTGGCGACCGGATCGCCCAATTCGTCAGGCCCGAAGGCCTTCCATGCCAACCACGCCACGGCTGCCAGCAACAGGATGACAAGCAGCCAGGGTAGCGCCTGCGTCCGTGCGAGCGAGCGCGCATTGTCGGTTTTTGCCGGAGGCGAAGCGGGGGGATCGGCAGGGGCCACGCTCGCCGTCTGGTCCTCGAGTGTCAGATCGTCTGCCATGTCTCTCCCGAACGAGCGACCAGCCCTCTTCGTTCCAGATCGATCAGATGGGCATGGACGCTCATCTGTGCGGCCTTGTCGAGCCGGGGGTCGAGCCCCTTGTACATCAGCGGGACGAAGTCGGGCAGCGCCAGCGGCCCATCGCCCAGATGCCGGAGGATCTGGTTTTCGCGCTGGCGGCGGTGCCCGATCATGCCGCGCACCAGCTGGCGCGGCCTGGTGATCGGCTCGCCATGGGCGGAGTAATAGACCCTGTCCTCACGCTGGTAGAGCCGGTCGAGGCTCTTCATGTAATCGCCCATGTCGCCATCGGGCGGGATAACGACACTGGTGGACCAGCCCATCACATGGTCGCCGGTGAACAGGGCTCCTGTTTCCTCCAACGCAAAGCACAGGTGATTGGACGTATGGCCCGGCGTATGGACGGCGCGCAGCGTCCAGCCGCGTCCGGTCATGGCTTCGCCATCTTCCAGCACACGGTCGGGCGCGTAGGTTGGGTCAAAGGCCTCGTCGGCGCGCGGCAGGTCGGTTTCCAGCACCAGCGGGGCGCAGCCGACCACCGGGGCGCCGGTCAGCTCGCTGAGCGGCGCGGCGGCGGGGGAGTGGTCGCGGTGGGTATGGGTGCACATGATGGCGACGACCCTGTCATCGCCGGTCGCGGCCAGGATCGCGTCGATATGCGCCGCATCGTTGGGGCCGGGATCGATCACCGCCACTTCGCCTTCGGTCCCGACGATGTAGGTCTGCGTCCCGGTGAAGGTATAGGGCGAGGGATTGGGCGCGAGGATGCGGCCGACCAGCGGCTCGGGCCGCTCGACCAGGCCCACCGGCCAGGGTTTGGGAGGAGGCGTTGCCATGCCCTTGCATATGGGACGCAAGCTGGCACATGTCACCCTGCAAGAAATTCTGCACGGGAGAGAGCAGCTTGTCCGACCTTATCCTCGTCCTCGACGAAGGGACCACTTCCACGCGTGCCATGCTGTTCGGGCTCGACGGAACCATGCATGGCGTGGCGCAAAAGGAATTGACCCAGCATTATCCGCAGCCCGGCTGGGTCGAGCATGACGCGGGCGAGATCTGGGAGCGGACGCTCGCATGCGCGCGCGAGGCGGTGGACAAGGTCGGGGCCGAGCGGATCGCGTGCATCGGCATCACCAACCAGCGCGAAACCGTGGTGGCGTGGGACGAGCAGACGCTCGAACCGCTCAGCCGCGCAATCGTGTGGCAGGACCGGCGGACGGCTGATTTCTGTGCCGTGCTGAAGGCACAAGGCCATGAACCGGACGTCCAGGCCAAGACCGGCCTGCTGCTCGATCCCTATTTCTCCGGCACCAAGATGCGCTGGCTGCTCGATCATGACGAGCGCGTGCGGCAAGCGGCAGCCAAGGGCACGCTGGCGCTGGGCACGGTCGAAAGCTGGCTGGTGGCCAATCTGTCCGGCGGCCAGGCGCATATCACCGACGCGAGCAATGCCAGCCGGACGCAGCTGCTGGCTCTCGACGGCGCGCAGTTCGACGATGGTCTTTGCGAATTGCTCGGCGTGCCGCGCGATGCCTTGCCCAAGGTGGTCGATACGCACGGCCCGCTGGCCGAGGCCAGCGCCGAATGGTTCGGGCGCGTCATCCCCATCACCGGCATGGTCGGCGACCAGCAATCGGCGACGCTGGGGCAGGGGTGCCTCTCGTTCGGCGATACCAAGGCGACTTACGGCACGGGGGCCTTTGTGCTGGCCAACAAGGGGGACGAACTGCCACATTCCGATAACCGGATGCTGGGCACGGTGCTGTGCCAGCAGGCGGGGCAGCGGACCTATGCCATCGAGGGCTCGGTTTTCGTCGCGGGTAGCCTGGTGCAATGGTTGCGCGACCAGCTTGGCCTCATCAGCAGCGCGGCCGAGACCGAGGCGCTGGCCCGCTCGATCTCGCACTCGGGCGAGGTAGTGATCGTTCCCGCTCTGTCAGGGCTGGGGGCGCCCCATTGGCGGGCGGAGGCACGCGGAGTGATGACGGGACTCAGCTTCTCCAGCGGCAAGGCGCAGATTGCCCGCGCCGCGCTGGAGGCGATGGCGCACCAGACGCATGACCTGGCCGAGGCCTTCGCGGCCGACGGTGCGGCATGGAAATGCCTGCGGATCGACGGCGGGATGAGCGCCAACGACTGGATGGCGCAAGACCTGGCCGACATGCTCGGCCTCACGGTCGAACGCCCCGATTTCGTCGAAACCACCGCGTTGGGAGCGGCGATGAGCGCGGCGGTCGGAGCCGGACTCTACCGCTCGCTGGAGGAGGCGTCGGCGGCGATGCGGGGCTCGGTGCGGACCTTCGAGCCGGCGATGGACGACAGCGTGCGGCAGGAACGCCTCGCCCGCTGGCGCAAAGCGCTTACAGCCGCCTGAGCGCGCTTTCGAGCCGGGCGCGGATATCGTCGAGCCCTTCGGGCCGTCCGCGTGGCCCTTCGCGCCACGCCTTGTCGAGCCGCGCCACGCGGGCGTGCATCAGCTGGGTTTCGAGGATCAGCAACTGGGTCGGCAGTTCGAGCAGCTCGAGCTGCGATGGTTCCGACGGGCGATCGGGCGGCAGCCGACCGTGCTGGGTCAGCTGGTATTCGGTCATCTCGCCGCGGAAATAGGCCCGCTGGTTGAGCAGCCAGGCCAGCACATGCATCACGCGGGTGGTGGTCTTGAGACCTTCGGTCGACAGGGCGATCCGCACGAGGTCGGCCTTGCCCGCATCGCGCGGGGTGGTGAGGTCGAACGCCGCACGCACGTCATCGGCCAGGATCAGAGCTTCGCAATATAGCTCTTCCACAATCGTCGCGGTCAGGTCGGTCGGGTCTCCCATGCATAACGCCGCTACGCGACCGCATGCTGACGGGAAAGCTTGGTAACGACGATGTCCGTCGGGTAATTGAGACCTGTCCCGATGGGGAACAGTTTTGGTCCGTCGGACGCAACGAAGCCCTCAATCGGGCAGCCGGACGATCAGGCGATGATGTCCGGAATCAGCTGGTCTTCGATCACGGCGATCTGGTCGCGCAGGGCGAGCTTGCGCTTCTTGAGCCGCGCGATCTGGAGCTGGTCGGTGCTGCCTGCCTCGGTCAAGGCGCTGATCGCCGCGTCGAGATCGCGGTGCTCGACACGCAGGTGTTCCAGCCGTTTGCGCAGTTCCGCTTCGGTCACGCTGTGAGAGATCCCTTGTCGAAGATGGCGACGACGTTTCGTCGCGCAAAGCGGTTTACCAATCGCATAGGGCGAAACAAGGTCTTCGCAATCTTTGTATGATGTGATTGTATGCATCACAGCGGTTCGTCCGCTCATGGCGAGTCGCTTCCTGGTCGCACAACCTGAGAAGGAGAGCCCTATGGCTTCGTCACATGTCACCGCCCTTCAGTCCAAGCACGCCGGTCTCGAGGCCCGCCTGCACGAGGAAATGACCCGGCCGGCCCCCGACATGGCGATTGTCCAGCAACTCAAGAAGCTCAAGCTGAGGGTCAAGGAAGAAATCGCTGCCGGATAGCGCCGGCGGCACTCTCGCCAATTCCAAATGGGCGAGTGATGCGCTAGGCGGAGCGGCATGACCGCCGCTGCCGCCGCCCGCCAGATCCTCACCAGCCTGCATGACATCATGGCGTCGCGCCTGCACCCGCAGGGCAAGCTCGATGCGGTGGTCGAGATTATCGGCGAGGCGCTCGATAGCGAGGTCTGCTCGATCTACCTCCTGCGCGAGGGGATGCTGGAGCTGTTCGCCACGCGCGGCCTGAACAAGGAAGCGGTCCACGTCACCCGTATGGCGCTGGGCGAAGGGCTGACCGGCACGCTCGTTGCCAACAACGAGACGCTCAACCTGGCCGAAGCGCGGGCGCATCCCGATTTCCAGTACCGGCCGGAAACCGGCGAGGACAAGTTCCACAGCTTTGCCGGGGTGCCGATCGTCTACCGGGAACGCGCGGTCGGGGCGCTCAACGTCCAGCATGTCGAACAGCGGCGCTACGAAGACGTCGAGATCGAAGCGCTGCAGACCACCGCCATGGTGCTCAGCGAACTGATCGGCAATGCCGGCCTGATCGATGAAGAATCGGTCGGCGCGACCGAAGCCCAGACCGGCCAGGTGCAGGTTGAAGGCTTGACCCTCGTTGGCGGGATCGCCGCTGGCTACGCCGTGTTCCACCAGCCCCGTGTCACCATTGACCAGGTCGTGGCCGAAGACATCGAGATGGAGCGCCAGCGGGTCTATCGCGCCTTCGACAAGATGCGCGACCAGATCGAGGGCCTCTCGCAGCAGGCGGAGTTCGGCAAGGGCGGCGAGCACGAGGAGGTGCTCGAGACTTACAAGATGTTCGCCTATGACGAGGGCTGGTCGCGCCGCATCAACGAAGCGATCGACAGCGGGTTGACGGCGGAAGCGGCGATCGAGCGCGTCCAGCAGCGCACCCGCATGCGCATGCGCGAGATCGACGATCCGCTGCTGGCGGACCGGATGCACGATCTCGAAGACCTCGCCAACCGGCTGCTGCGGATCGTGTCCGGGCAACTGGGCACCGCGGCCTCGCAGGGACTGCGGCGCGATACGATCCTGATCGCCAAGAACCTCGGCCCGGCCGAATTGCTGGAGTACGACAAGCGGCGCCTCAAAGGCGTGCTGCTGGAAGAAGGCTCGCTCACTTCGCATGTGGTGATCGTGGCGCGCGCCATGGGCGTGCCGGTGTTGGGGCGCGTCCGCGGCCTGCGCGGAATCGTGCGCGAAGGCGACGAGATCCTGCTCGACAGCGACAAGGCGACCGCGACGATCCGTCCGACACAGCAGCTGTCCGATGCCTTCGACGCGCGTTTCGCCAAGTCGAAGGAGCGCCAGGCCGCCTATGCCGAGTTGCGCGATGTCGAGCCGTTCACCCGCTGCGGCAAGCGCATCCAGGTGCTGATGAACGCCGGGCTGCGCGACGATATGGCCAATCTGCCGCTGGTCGGGGCCGACGGGATCGGGCTGTTCCGCACCGAATTCCAGTTCCTTGTCTCCGCCACCCTGCCGCAGCGTGATCGCCAGACGCGGCTCTATCGCGATGTGCTGGAGGCCGCCGGCGACAAGGAAGTGGTGTTCCGCACGGTCGATATCGGCGGCGACAAGGCGGTGCCTTACCTCGCCAGTGCGGAAGCCGAGAATGACGAGAACCCGGCGATGGGCTGGCGCGCCCTGCGCCTTGCCCTGGAACGCGAAGGCCTGCTCAAGGCCCAGGCGCGCGCGCTGCTCGAAGCGTCCGCCGGCAAGACCTTGCGCGTGATGTTTCCGATGGTCAGCGAGCCGTGGGAATTCGATGCCGCCAAGGCGGTGTTCGACGAGCAAATCAAATGGCTGCGCGGGCAGAAGAAGCAGTTGCCCGACGAAATCCGCTACGGCGCGATGCTGGAAGTCCCTGCGCTGGCCGAAGTGCTCGACCTGCTGATCCCCAAGGTCTCGTTCCTGTCGATCGGGACCAACGACCTGACCCAGTTCCTGTTCGCTGCCGATCGTGCCAACCCCAAGCTGGCGGCGCGCTACGACTGGCTCAGCCCGGCGATCCTGCGCTTCCTCAAGCGCGTGTCACAGACCTGCGTCGGCCAGCCGGTGACGCTGGGTGTGTGCGGCGAGATGGGTGGGCGCAAGCTGGAGGCGTTGGCCCTGTTGGGCCTTGGTATCCACCGCCTGTCGATTACGCCGGTCTCGGTCGGGCCGATCAAGGAACTGGTGCGCCAGGTCGACCTCAAGCAGGTCGAACAGGTAATGACCGGTTTCCTTGCTTCGCCACCGCCCTCCATCCGGCAAGCACTGGCCGCTTGGGCAAGCGAGCACGGGATCGATATCGAGTAGGCTGGTAACCATTGGACGCCGCGGAAACGCTGCGTTTCCGCCAAATCCACGCTTGACAGCGGTGGCTTACCG
Organism: Erythrobacter sp. SDW2; assembly: GCF_021431965.1. Lineage (NCBI taxonomy): Bacteria > Pseudomonadati > Pseudomonadota > Alphaproteobacteria > Sphingomonadales > Erythrobacteraceae > Erythrobacter > Erythrobacter sp. SDW2. The sequence goes on along the minus strand of NZ_CP090370.1, from coordinate 2,727,155 downwards.
CTGGGATGGTACGCAAACAAAACAAGCCAGCTTTAAGCGAAGGTCGCAACAGAACCGCCATGAGTGACGAGGAATCCCCTGCCGTCGAACCAAACGCCTATGCCAGCGCGGGCGATCAGCTGCGCGCCGCGCGCGAGGCGCAGGACCTTACCCTCGAACACATAGCCAGCAAGACCCGGATTCCGCTGCGCCATCTCGAAGCGATCGAGGCGGGCGACTTCGGCAGCCTGCCGGCGCGCACCTATGCGGTCGGCTTCGCGCGCAGCTATGCCAAGGCGGTCGGGCTGGACCAGCATGCGGTTGTCGACCAGGTCCGGGCCGATATGGGCGTCGAGGGTCCGGGAGAGCGCTATGCCAGTGGCGAAGCGCTCGAACCGGGCGATCCGGCACGAGTGCCTTCGCGCGGGCTGGTGTTCTTCTCGATCGCTTCGATTTTGCTGCTGCTGGCGGGCGGGTTCATGTTCTACCGCACTTTCTTCGCCCCCGGCTCCGGCCCCGGGTCGATCCTCCCGACCGAGCAGGCTGCGCGCGAGGAAGCGACCCAGCAGGCGGCAAACGAAGCGGCGGCATCGACCGGGCCGGCGATCGATCCCCAGGGCGAAGTGGTCTTCACCGCGCTCGAAGACGAGGTATGGGTCAAGTTCTACGACGACAGCGGCAACCGGCTGATGGAAAAGCAGATGTCCAAGGGCGAACGCTATACCGTGCCGGCCGATGCCGAGAACCCGCAGATCGTGACCGGGCGACCCTATGCACTGGGCATCACCATCGATGGCAAGCCGGTCGCCAAGCTCAGCGAGGAAGCGGTCACGGTTGCCGATATCCCGGTCAGCGCCGAGGCGTTGCTGGCGCGCAATGAGGCTCCTGCGAAGGCTCAGACCCCTGCGGCAACGCCCGCTGCCGGCACGCAGGGCTGACACTTGGGCTGTCTTCGGGGCTAACCTTCGGGCTAACCTCATGGCTGATGGCCAACGCATTTCCCCGATTTTTCGGATTACCGCCCTCGACAGGAGCGGGCGCACACGGCACTTTCCGGGGCAAATGTTCAGCGAAGGTTCGGTGTCTTGCGTGCAAGCGACACGTCACCGCGATGGAGAGGACGACATGATTTTCCGCCACACCCGCCTGATCATGGGAACCGCGCTGCTGGCAGTCGCGCTCCCGGCGGTACCGGCCATGGCCCAGGATGCCGACGAGGCACGCATCAAGAAACTCGAGGCCGAGGTCCGCGCGCTGCAGCGCAAGGTCTTCCCCGGCGGCGATGGACGCTATTTCGAGCCGCAGATCGACAGTTCGGCGCCTGTCACCACCACGTCCAGCTCGCCCGCTTCCACGACTGCGGTAACAGACATCCTCGCCCGTCTCGATGCGCTCGAAGCCTCGCTGCAACGGCTGACCGGCCAGGTCGAAGTCAACAGCAATGCGGTGCGCGACCTTGAATCTCGGCTCGCTGCCCTCGAGAGCGGCGCTGCGCCGGCTGTAGCGGCCGACAATCTTTTGCCGGACGAACAACCGCTTCCCGCTGCCGCCGGTCCGGCTCCGACGCCACCTCCTGCGCCTGCAGCCAGCGGTCCGAGTGCGCAGCGGCTCGCGGCGGTGCAGGCCATCGCCAAGCCGCAGACCGACGATCCGGGCGACGACGAGTATTCCTATGGCTTCCGGCTGTGGAACGCCGGCTTCTATCCCGAAGCGCAACAGCAGCTGGCCATGTTCGTCGAGAAATACCCCCGGCATCCGCGCGCGACCTATGGCCGCAACCTGCTCGGACGGGCCTATCTCGACGACGGCAAGCCGCGCGAGGCGGCGCCCTGGTTCCTCAAGAACTACCAGGAGGACCGCAACGCCGAACGCGCGCCTGACAGCCTGCTCTACCTCGCCGAGAGCATGATCGCGCTGGGCGACACCAACCGTGCCTGCATCGCGCTGGCAGAGTTTGGCGAAACCTATCCGGCGATCGCGGCCGGGCGGTTGTCGAACCAGTACGAGGCCAATCGCAAGAAGGTGACCTGCAATTGATAGGGCGGTCGATCTAGGTCTCGAACGAGAACTGCTCGACCGGTTCGATGCCGCGCTGAGGGAACTCTGCCGTACGCGACCTATTGGGTTGGCGGTATCGGGCGGACCTGACTCCATGGCTTTGCTGCTTCTGGGATATGAAGCGCTCGATGGCAAAGTCGCTGTCGCGACGGTCAACCATGGTTTGAGGCCCGAAGCAGCGGCTGAGTGCGCTCTCGTGGCTCGCCAGTGCGAGCGCCTCGGCGTGCGTTGTGACATTCTCGACGTCAAAGTTGCAGCTGGCAATGTGCAGCACGAAGCGCGAAGTGCGCGCTATGACGCGCTTCTCGATTGGGCCGACCAGCGCGGCGTCGGTGCCGTCGCGACCGCCCATCATGCTGACGATCAGTTGGAAACAATCCTGATGCGGCTCAATCGCGGCTCGGGCCTGAAGGGCATGCGTGGCATCAGCCGCAAGATCTGGCTCGAAGGTCACGGAACTCCAATCGTTCGCCCATTGCTAGGCTTCCGTCGAACAGAACTGCTGCGACTGGTCGAAAGCTGCGGAGTGGAATTTGCTTTCGATCCCTCCAATGAAGACGATCGGTTCGACCGGGCGAGGCTGCGAAAGGCACTGGCAGATGCCGACTGGCTCGATCCGCACGCCATTGCGCGTTCTGCTGCCTATCTTGCAGAGGCAGACTCCACGCTCGAGGCAGTGGCGGGGAAGCTCTGGGATCGAGGTGCGGAGGTGGGTGCCGATCAAGTGTCAGTCCCGCGGACCAATCATCACGATGCAAACGCGCGACTCTTGGTCAGGGCGGGCAAGGCTTTGGGAATTGCCCTCGCCTACGGCGAAGTGATGGGCTTGCTCAAGTCTCAGCTGTCACGCGGTAACTCCAAGGCCAATGTCGGCGGAGCGTTGATCGAAAGGCGAGAAGATGTCTTTCTCGTCCGTCCCGAACCGCCGCGCCGGACCGGTTGATCCGTTACAGGATCTGGTCGCCCAGACCCATCATCTCGCCGTCGGTGATGATGACCTTGTCGCCCTTGCCGGCGACCGCGAAGATCTTGGCCGCGAAGGGCGTGGGCAGTCCGACGCAGCCGTGGCTGGCAAAGCCTTTCTCGACATCGGCACCATGCAGCGCCACGCCGTCCTTGGTCAGGAACATCGAATAGGGCATTGGCGAATTGCCGTACTTCTCCGACACATTGTCCTTCATCTTGTAGAGGATCGGGAAAGTGCCGAGCGGGGTCGGGTATTCGTCCGTGCCGAGCAGGACCGCCGCGGTGCCGATTTCATAGCCGCCCTTGAACACCGAGATAACGCGCGCTTGCAGGTCGACGGTCATGACGATCGGGCCGTCGGGCACGTCCTTGTCGTCCCAGAACCACTCGCCGTATTTGATCGGGCCTTCGATCGGCAGGATACGCTTGACGGTGAACTGGTCGTCCGCCTGGGCATTGGCTTGCTGCATCGCAGCCTGGCCCTGGCCGGGCGCGCCCTGGACCGTCTCGCCGGTCACCTTCGCCGGATCGACCGGGATCGCTTCCTCCAGCGTGACCTTCTCGACCGGCTTGTTGTCGGTGGAGAGATACGAACTCGCCAGCGTTGCGCCGCCGAAGACGAAAACCGCGGCCGCCGTCGCGCCGCCAATCCATTTGAGCATCGGGTTCATGGGAGCGTGTATGCGCGCGTTGGCTTACGCAGGCTACAGCGAAGGAGGCCGCGTCCCGCATTTGGACGGGCGAATGCGACAGGTTAACGCTGCCGCGGCTTAGCCGTGGGCCCCGAAATGATTGGCGATCGCGGTGGTGATCCGCAGCGATAGCGAATGCGCGCGCTCGATCGGATCGATGAAATTGCGCCCGATCGCGGCGTAGCCGGCATCCTCGTCATCGGGCCAGTCGCTGGTTTCGTCGAGGGCGAAATCGTCCAGCTTGGGGAAGTGGGTGGGGAAGGCCCGGCGCATCTGCGCCAGCGCATCGTCGATACGGAGCGTGAAGACCATCTCCAGCACGTCGTCGCGGCTGATGTCGTTGGCCCGGCTGAAGCTGGGGATGGAGACGGCGCGCAGGAACATGTGCTGGAACAGCGCCAGCCGCAGCGCCTGCAGCACGCCGATGGTGCGGCGGGTCGCCTCGCGCTCGGGCATCGGGTCCTCGGGCGGCAGCAGGTCGAGCAGGCGGTGGAACTTGAGCGCATCGACCCGCAGGCGCGACACCAGCCGCCGGAACACGCCGTTGCGGTCATCCTTGGTCAGGTAATCGGCCAGGGCCTGGCAGGCATCTGACAGGCGATCCTCGGTCCCGCGATAGGTCCGGCTGGCCCAATAGGCGCTGTTGAACAATTCGCCATAGGCGGCGACGGTCTTGATGCTGGCGAGTGCATTGGCATTGCGCACCAGCCGCATCAATTGCCGCCCGCGCGGGCTCGATTGAATCAATTGTGCCAGCTCTTCCTCGTTCCCTTCCACCGCTGCACCGATCCCGGCGATGACATTCACGGGATAGCCGAGCTGCTGCAGGATGGCGTTGTGCGGGATGGCGCGGATCTGGCGCAGGCTCATCGACCGGTCGGCGGAAATATCGCTCTGGCGGCGGCTGACACGGCTGCCGGTGGCGTTGAGCATGCCGAGCCCGAAGGCGGTGATGGCCCGCGAATAGGTCGCGCTTTCAAGGTGTTCGCGCTGCTCGCCGCGAATGGCGCGATAGAAGTCGAGGCTCAGGTCGGTGCGGGTGTAGAAGGGATCGGGCTCGGCCGGGGCGTGCTCGGTCCATTCGTAATCGGCGATCTGCTCCAGGGTGGCGAGCGCCAGGGCCGGGGTCTCGAAGAACTGGTAGCCGTCGCCGCCCTGGAAACTGGCTTCCGGCTCCAACCGTATGTTCCCACGTGCAAATCTCGCCCGCGCCCAAGGCGAGAGCGGCCATTCGAGCCGGTCGCGGAAGCTGGAAGGATGCGCCCCGCGCCCCATGCTCTCGCCGTGGGTGTTGAACACCAGCGCGGCGACATCGCTCATCGCATTGGCGCGCATGGCATCGGCCATGCGACCTTGCAGGCGTTCGATGGCGAGGCTGGCAGGGAGCTGCCCGACAAAGCGCCCTGCGTCGCTGAAACCGGTCTGGATGCAGACCCGCCCGCGCGAACGGGCATAGGCGCGGTACTCCTCTTCCTGCAGCAGGGCGTCGAGGAAGCGGCCGCCATGCTCCAGTGCCGCCTCGGTCTCGAACAACGGCGAGACATCGACCTTGTCGGCAATCTCGAACAGCTTGGCGAAATAGAGCGCCGCCATCACGGTCGAAGGCTGCTCGCACTCGGCCACCAGCATGCGAATCGGCGCGTCGGCGTCGATGTGGTGGAGGATCTGCGCCATGGCGAGGAACTGGCGGATCGCGGTCGAGGCCTCGATCGCCAGCGCGCCGAAATTGGCCCGCTTCGGCTCGACCTCGCGCACCATCTTGCGCAGCACGGCGAGCGCGCCGCGGCTGCCGATATCGAGCGTGTCGCCGCCTTCGATCCGTCGTCGGATCGCGTTGTGGAGCTGCTTGGCGTTCACCCGGAAATGGATCCAGCCCATGCCGAGCCCGTCCGCCCGCATCGCAGCGGCGAGGGTGAGGAGCTTTATCGCTCGGGCCTCTGGCGCGGTCTGGGCTTCTTCCTCCAGCGCGGCAATGAGCGGGGAGAGAGTGAGCAGCTTGTGCTCGTGGCCTGCCGTCAGGCGATTGGCAGCATCGCTGAGATCGGTCGGATCGGTCAGATCCTGCGCGAAATCCTCCGCCCGCGCTTCGGCATAGGCGAGGGCGGGGTGGAGCGTGGCGAGCAGCTTGTGCCCGCTGTCGATGCCTTCCAGCCGCGCGACGTAGCGGCGCAGGCGCTGGGCCTTCTCGGCCAAGCGGAAGCCGATCGAATCGTACCACTTGATATCGGTCCGCCCGTCCATGTCGTATCCGACCCAGGTGGCGAAACGGAATGGCAGCGGCTTGAGGTCGCGCCAGCGATCGGGCCATTGCACCGCTGCCTCTCCCAGCAGCCGCCCGACGATCTCGTTGCGGGCATCCTGGGCATGGCCGATGGCGCGCATGGCGCGGGCATGTTCGTAGGAGAGGGTTACCGCCGGGCGATCCTCGGTCGCGGTGCAGGCGGCGTTGGAGATGCTGCCATCGCCCTCGATGGCAGTGGCGAGCGAGCTGGCCTGGTCGGGTGTCAGCAGGAAGGTCGGGTGCGCGGTGAAGACGGCGTGCAGGCGCGGCTGCTCCCAATGTTCACGGAACGCGCCGAAGTCCTTGAAAGCAGGGCCCAGCCTCGCTTCGCCCTTGCGGGGCAAGGACAGCAGGCGGCGGGTGCGCGCGGCGCGGTCTTCCAGCGCGAGCGTTTCCAGTTCGCAGATCATGCCTTCGACCTGGTCGAGGGTCAGGCCGCCCGATTCCAGCTCGCGCGAAAGATCGAGCGACAGCTGGAAAACAGGGTTGAACAGCGGGGTTTCCGCCGTGCGGGCGTGAAGTTGCTGGAGCCGGTCGCGCAGGTCGCTGATGGACTTCATGCCGCCAGCGCCATGGCCGCGCGAGCCGAAGCCTCGATGGCAGCGAAGTCGGTCGGATGACGCGGCGCGACCCAGCTGCCGCCGACGCAAAGCACCGGGTCGAAGGCGAGCCATTCGGCGGCGGTCGCTTCGGTTATGCCGCCGGTCGGGCAGAACAGGCATTGGCCGAACGGCGCGGCCAGCGCCTTGAGCGCGGGCAAGCCGCCCGCCGCCATGGCCGGGAAGAACTTGAAATGGGTCAGCCCCAGGTCGAGCCCGCGCATGATGTCGCCGGCATTGGCGGTTCCAGGCAGGAACGGCACACCCTCTGCAATGGCTGCCTTGCCGAGCGGTTCGGTCAGGCCGGGCGAGACGATGAACTCGCTTCCGGCCTTGATCGCTGCATCGAGTTCCGCAGCGTTGGTTACTGTGCCTGCACCGACAATCGCCCCTTCAACCTGCTTCATCGCAGCGATGGCTTCGAGCGCTGCGGGCGTGCGCAACGTCACTTCGAGCACGCGCAGCCCGCCGGCCACCAAGGCCTCCGCAAGCGGCACGGCATCGGCAACTTCGTCGATAACGATGACGGGGATCACGGGCGCGGTGTGCATGATGGCTTCGATTGGCTTCACTTGGCAGAATTCCCGTGTTCGGAGACAAAGGCGGCCGCGGCGCCGAACAGGCCCGGCTGCGGATGGACGATCAGCTTGACCGGGATCGAGGCCATCAGCTCCTGGAACCGTCCCTTCGCCTTGAAGCGTTCGGCAAAGCCCGATTTGAGCAGCGTTTCGCGGATGCGGTAACCGAGACCACCGGCAATAACGACCCCGCCAAACCCGCCCTGCGCAAGGGCAATGTCGCCCGCCACGCTGCCGAGCGACATGCAGAAGCGATCGACCGCGGCGGCGGCGAGGCTGTCGCTGCCATCCTGACCGCGGGTCCAGATGGCGATGTCGTCTTCCTCGGCGACCGGCTTGCCCTCCATTGCTGCAAGGGCCTGGTAGATGTCGGAAATGGCCGGGCCTGCCACCACGCGCTCGACCGAGACTCGGGTGTGGCGCTTGCGCAGCCGGGCAAGGATTGCATCGTCGATCTGGTCGAGCGGGGCGAAGTCGATATGCCCGCCTTCGGTGGCGGAAACACGATAGCGCCCGTCCGGCTCGCGATAGAGATGCGCCACGCCAAGGCCCGTGCCTGGGCCGAGCACGCTGAGGCGCCCGGTCGGGCTGAGCGGCTTGTCAGGGCCGGTCAGGTGGATGAACTGGTCCTCGCTGGCCCGCGCCACGGCATGGGCCACCGCCTCGAAATCGTTGACGATGGTGTAGTGATCGACGTCGAGCTTTTCCTGCACCAGCGCCGGGCGGATGATCCACGGGTTGTTGGTGAAACGGATGACGTCACCGCCGACCGGCCCGGCAATTGCCATGCTGACTGCGCGGGGGAGCGTGCCACCCTGCCGCTCGCGGAAGTCCTGCCACGCGGTCTGGAAGCTGGCATGATCGACCGTGTGGAGTGTCTCCGGCTCGCCGAGCGTGATCGCGCCGTCATCGCCAATGGTAGCGATGGCGAAGCGCGCATGGGTGCCGCCGATATCGACTGCTACGAGCTGCATCACAGTCCCGCCGCCGCGAGCATCGGGCTCGCGCCTTTCTCCGCGCTGTCGGCATGGAGGCGGAACATGGCGAACATCTCGCGGCCCACACCCCACGCGGCGCAAGGATCGGGTCCGGGCTCGCGGCTAGCGAGTTCGGCCGTTGTCGAAAGCTCTCCGGTGGTGGCACAAAGCCGCACGACATCACCATCGCGCAACCGGGCGAGCGGCCCGCCACCAAGCGCCTCGGGCGTGACATGGATTGCCGCCGGGACCTTGCCGCTGGCGCCTGACATACGGCCATCGGTGACCAGCGCCACGCGGTAGCCGCGATCCTGCAGCACGCCCAGCGGCGGGGTCAGCTTGTGGAGTTCAGGCATGCCATTGGCACGCGGACCCTGGAAGCGGACTACCACCACGACATCCTGATCCAGTTCGCCGCGCTTGAAGGCCTCGGTGACCGACGGCTGATCCTCGAACACACGGCACGGGGCCTCGATGGTCCAGCGTTCCTGGTCGACCGCGCTGGTCTTGAAACAGCCACGGCCCAGATTGCCTTCGACCAGCCGCATGCCGCCATCGGGACTGAACGGGTCGGACGGCGGGCGCAGCATGGTCTCGTCGCCGCTCTCGCCGACATCGCGCCATACGAGCATGTCGTCTTCAAGGCCCGGCTCGCGGGCATAGGCCGACAGGTCGCTGTCCCATACGGTCATGATGTCGCGGTGAGCGAGGCCGGCCTCGAGCAGTTCGCCGATGACGTATCCCATGCCACCCGCGTCGTGGAAATGGTTCACGTCGCCCGCGCCGTTGGGATAGACCCGCGCGATCAGCGGCACAGCGCCGGAAAGCTCGCTGAGGTCGGTCCAGTCGAACACGATCCCCGCCGCGCGCGCCATCGCCGGGATGTGGATCGCATGATTGGTCGAGCCGCCGGTGGCGAGCAGGCCGATGGCGGCGTTGACGATCGCTTTCTCGTCGACGCAGCGGGCAAGGCTGCGTTCGCGCGAACCGGTCAGCCCGGCGAGCCGGTGCACCGCCGCGCGGTCCAGTTCCTGCCGCAGCCTAGTGCCCGGCTGGATAAAGGCCGCGCCCGGAACGTGCAGCCCCATCATCTCCATCATCATCTGGTTGGAGTTGGCGGTGCCATAGAAAGTGCAGGTGCCGGGCGAGTGGTAGCTGCCCATCTCGCTCGCCAGCAGTTCGTCGCGGCCGACCTTGCCTTCGGCATAGAGCTGGCGGATGCGCTGCTTTTCCTTGTTGGCGACCCCGCTCGGCATCGGGCCACTGGGGACGAAGATGCAGGGCAAGTGCCCGAACCGCAGTGCGCCCATCAAGAGGCCGGGCACGATCTTGTCGCAGATGCCGAGGCAGGCGACGCTGTCATACATCGCATGGCTCAGCGCCACGCCCGTCGCCATGGCGATGGCGTCCCGGCTGAACAGCGACAGTTCCATGCCATCCTCGCCCTGCGTTACTCCGTCGCACATCGCCGGGGTGCCACCGGCGACCTGTGCCGTGGCCCCGGCCTCGCGGGCGTAGATCTTCATCCGCTCGGGATAGCGCCCATAGGGCTGATGCGCGCTAAGCATGTCGTTGTAGGCGGTGACGATGCCGATATTGGGCGCGCCGCCGGCTTTCATGGTGCCTTGGTCTTCCAAGGCTCCGGCATAGGCATGGGCGAGGTTGGAACAGCTGACCTGGCTGCGATCGGGCGCACGGTCCGCCTCGCGGTCCATCAGCGCGAGATAGGCCTCGCGCGTCGGCTTCGACCGCTCGATCACCCGCCGGGTCACGCGGTGGATGGTGTCGTGGAGACTACTCATCGTGCCAGCTCACTCCATCGCGCTCGGCCAGCGCGATGGCTGCGCTCGGACCCCAGGTGCCCGCGTTGTAAGGCTTGGGCGTGATGCCGCTGCTGTCCCAGCTGGCGCAGATGGCATCGATCCAGTCCCACTGCGCCTCGACCTCGTCGCGGCGGACGAACAATGTCTGGTCGCCCTCGATCAGGTCGAGCAGCAGCCGTTCGTAGGCAATACGGCGGGTCTTGCCGCTGAAGGCATCGGGCATGGCGATGTTGAGCGGCACTTGGCGCAGGCGGATGCCGTCACGGTCGAGCCCGGGCACCTTGGCCATCACATGCAGCGTCACGTTCTCGTCCGGCTGGATGCCGATGACGAGGCGGTTGGGCTGGGCCTTGGCCCCCTTGGAGCCGAAGATCGAATGCGGGATACAGCGGAACTGGATGACGATCTCCGTCACCCGTTCGGGCAGGCGCTTGCCGGTGCGAAGGTAGAACGGCACGCCCTTCCAGCGCCAGTTGTCGACGTGGGCCTTGATTGCAACGAAGGTCTCGGTGTCGCTTTCCTTGCCCAGTTCCTCGTCGTAACCGGGCACCGCCCCGCCGTTTACGGCACCGCCGCGGTACTGGCCGGTCACCGTTTCGCTGCCTTCGACCTTGCGCAGCGCGCGCAGCACCTTGACCTTCTCGTCGCGGATGGCGGTGGCGTCGAAATCGGTCGGAGGCTCCATCGCCACAAGTGCCAGCAACTGCAGCATATGGTTCTGCACCATGTCGCGCAGCGCGCCGGCATCGTCGTAGAACGCCACGCGCCCTTCCAGCCCGACGGTCTCGGCCACGGTGATCTGGACATGCTCGATATAGGTCGCGTTCCAGATCGGCTCGAACAGGATATTGGCGAAGCGCAGCGCCATCAGGTTCTGGACCGTCTCCTTGCCCAGATAGTGGTCGATCCGGAAGGTGCGGTCCTCGCTGAAGGCGGCGGCGACGGCATCGTTGATTTCGCAGCTGGTCTCGAGCGACGTGCCGAGCGGCTTTTCCAGCCCGATCCGCACGTCGCTGCCCGCCAGCCCCGCGTGCTGCAGCCCGGCAATGGTCGGCTCGAACAGGCTGGGCGCGGTGGACAGGAAGATGGCGAGGCCCTGCCCGTCGCCCACCTTGGCAGCCAGGTCTTCGTAGCCTTCCAGCGTCGTCGCATCGAGCGGCTGGTAGCTCAGCCGGTTGAGGAATTCGCCCATGCCGCTGCGGCGCTCCGCCGGCATGAACTTTTCCAGCGCCTCGCGCGCGAAATTGCGGAAACCGGCATCATCCATATCGGAGCGTGCCGTGCCGATGATCCGCAGATCCGGATGGATCAGGTGATCGGCGTGCAACGCCGCGAGCGAAGGCAGCAGCATGCGCTGCGACAGGTCACCCGTCGCCCCGAACAACAACAGCCGGTCGGCAGTGAAACTCATCGGTTATGTGCCTCTCCAGTCAACACAGCGGGCACGCTACCAGCGCGGCGCGCGCCATGCCAGAGGCGCGCATAGCTATTCAGGTTTCCTGCCCGTAGCGGGTAGGGGGCCAGCGCAGCTGGTGGAGGGGCGTGCAGGGTCTCTGAATGTTCCCGGGCAGAGGAAACCAGCGGCGCTCGCCCCTCCACCATCCTGCGGATAGTCCCCCTCCCCAGATTGGGGAGGATTACCGCTCGACCGAAACCTTGTGCCCGTCGAACCGGACGAAACCGAAGCTGGTGAGAAAGCTGACATCCGCGGCATCGCGGCCTACGCCGATCAGGGCCGTTGCCTGGGGGTCGGCCATGCCCGTCGCGTCGACGGGAACCCAGCGGCCGCCGGCGTCATCGGCGAGGAAGACTTCGGCAATGGCATGGAAGTCCTGCGGGGTTACGTCGGGCGCGTAGCAGCTGGCGTATCGCGCCGGGATCCCGGCGGCCCGGGCAAAGGCGACCAGCACATGGGCATAGTCGCGGCACACCCCGCGCCGCTCGACGAAGCTGTCGCGGGCGGAGGTGTGCGCCCCGCTGATGCCCGGGACATAGCTGAAATGCTGCGCGATCCAGTCCCGCATCGCGGCCACTCTCGCGCCGCCGGCGAGGCCGGGAAACTCGCTGTCGACAAAGGGCTGGAAGCTTTCGGCGGCGCAATAGCGGCTGTCGAACAGATATTGCGTCACCTCGCCTGGCAGGTCCGGCTTGCCGACCTGGGCGAGCGCGGCGAAATCGACCGCCTGCCGCACCACCTCGACCTCGGCCTCGTAGGTGATCCTGCAATCGCCCTCGGGGCTGATCCAGAACCGCTCGCCGACCCCGTCCTGCGCCGCGACCCGGGTGATCGGCACGGCGGCGGGCAGGGTGGTGACGCCGGAGAGGATGCGCTGCTCCCCCGTCGCCGCCGCCTCGCACTGGAGCAGGCAGTCGACCCGCTGCGGCGCGGTGAAACGGAGCGTGGCGGTGATGGCAAGGGGCATGGGGGGTGAACGGCCAAGGCTTGAGGATGTTTCTCGTCGTGACAGACAAATCGAGCGCGAGACATAAAAAAGAAGGGCCGGGGTGCGCATTTGCACTACCCCGACCCTCCGCCTGCCGGTCCGCAGGAACCCAAAAGGCTTACCAGGCGATCTGGAAGCCGCCTCGCGCACCCACTTCACCGCTGTCGAAGCCGACGCCGACGCCGGCCGAGACAGTTGTATTCTCGGCAACCCGGGCGCTCAGGGCCAGCGTGCCGGCTGCCTGGTCCTCGAAGTAGCCGATGCCGCCCGAAAGGCCGAAAGTGGTCCCCGCCGGAAGCGCGGGGGACTCCATCGCCAGTGCCATGGCCACGCCTTCATTCGCCCGCTGGATCGCCGCCGTATTGGCCGCAGTCTGGCCGAACAGCGTGTTGATCTGCTGGGTCTGGCTGGCGGTCAGCGTCTGCAGCGCGGTGATCGCCGAGGTATTGGCACCGATGGCGGAGGTGTTGGCGGCAATCGCCGCGGTGTTGTTGGCCTGCTGGGCGGAGCTGGCCAGTGCTGTCCGCCCCAGAGTGCCCGAGGCGTCGGTCGTGACAGCAAAGACCGGCCCGATCTGGCTGGCGGTACTGGTATCCAGCGAAGCGATCACGACTTGGCCGTCGTTCGTCGCCGTTGCGCCATTGCCGATGGCGATGGCATTGGCTCCCGTCGCCGAGGCTTGGTTGCCCAGCGCGATCGCACCGTCCGCGCTCGCGACGGCGGCCTCGCCGACCGCCACAGAACGCACGCCCGAGGCGTTGGCGAGATGACCCAGTGCTGTGGCCCGCTCGGCTGTCGCCTCTGCGCGCCAGCCATAGGCTGTGGCACCCGGGCCGGCGGCGATGGCCTGGCCGCCGACGACCGTGGTCGAAGGCCCGCTCGCAATGGTGGCGCGCCCCATGGCCCCGTCGCGGTTGCCGCCGATAGCGATGGAATCGCCACCGGTCGCCTGCGCCAGATTGCCGATGGCGATGGCATTGCTGCCCGAAGCCACCGAATCCTCGCCCCCGGCAAAGCTTTGCGCGCCAGACGCGGTCGACTGGTGACCGACGGCGGTCGCCATCGCGCCCGAGGCGACGGCCTGCCATCCAAGGGCTGTCGCTCCCGGCGTGGTGGCGACACTCTCGCCGCCGATGGCCGTGGTCGAATTGCCCATCGCCAAGGCACTGTCGCCCAAAGCCACGGCGTCGATGCCATTGGCGACGGAAAGATTGCCGATGGCGATGGCGAAATCCGTCTGCGCGGCAGCGGCTTCGCCCACTGCCAGCGACCGGACACCGGAAGCCGTGGCAAGATGGCCAAGCGCGGTGGCTCGCTCGGCCGTCGCTTCGGCACGCCAGCCGAAAGTAGTGGCTCCGGCCCCGATGGCGAGCGCCTGTCCCCCTACCACGGTGGTCGATGGACCGGATGCGACGGTGGCGCGACCGGATACGCCTTCGCGATTGCCGCCGATGGCGATGGAATCACCCCCGGTTGCCTGCGCGGTGTTGCCGATGGCGATGGCGTTGGACCCGGATGCGACGGCATCTTCGCCGCCGGCAAAGCTCTGGTCGCCCGAGGCGGTGGTCTGGTGGCCGACGGCGGTTGCCATGGCTCCGGTCGCCTGGGCTTGCCAGCCGAGTGCGGTCGCCCCCGGGGTGGTGGCGTCGCTCTCGCCGCCGATGGCGACAGTCGACGGGGCAGAGGCGGTAGCAGGATCGGTGCCGGCATCGTCGCCGCCGATGGCAACAGAATCGGTCCCGGTCGCCGCGGCTCCATTGCCCACCGCAGTCGCGCCATTGGCCGTGCCGGTGGTGCTGTCGGAGCCGCATTCGGTCGACTCGACATTGGCGTCGTTGCACTCAGGCGTGGGATCGGCCTTGGCCTGCGTTGCGATCGCGATGATTGCGGCACCGGCCATCAGTTGCAGCGCGATCTGCTTGGTGAAGACTATTTTCATCTCTGGCTTTCCTTCCTGTTCGTTCGGACCGTTGAGCCGTTCGGCGTAGGTCTTCCCCTCCGACAGGATCGGGTTGCAGCGCGATTCAGCGCGCCTTTGCCCCCATCGCTGTGAGGACCTGCGGGTCCCGGCGCGCCATCTGGACGAGATGGCAAGGCCAGCTACCCGGCGCCGCTACGAGCGGATGCAGCTTAGGTTAAGGAAAGCGTCAAACCGCTGGAAAGGCGATGCAATTTCGCCGCCGCAGGCGCCCAGGGGCACTAGACCTCGGCGAGCGCTCCTGCCAGCAGGATGGGAGCGGTTGGCGTCTGGTGACGGATATTCTCGTCGCGTTCGAATGTCACCGCCAGGGCTGCCCCGGCGGCGATCCAATCCAGCTCGGCCTCGCTGAGCCTGCGCGCGAAACTGCCGCTGCCGGGGATTTCCCCCAGCGATCGGGGAACGCCGTCGGCCGGGATCACCCAGAGCTCGGCAATCTGGCCCGGCCCAGCAACCAGCCCTTCGGTGCTTATGGCGAGCCGCCGGGCGGCCGGCTGGACGACCCCGGTGAGGCGGCGTCCGGCTTCGGCATCCTGCAATTGCACGACGAGCTGCGGCGCGGCGGCGCTCTGGCCGGGCGGCGTGACATTTTCGATCGCCGATGGCGTCGCAAGATAGAGCGCGAGGGCTGCGGCAGCCATGCTGGTGCCGAATGCAGCCAATCCGATGCTCCAGCGCGAGAATCGGCGCGATCGGGCGCCGTCGAGCTGCACCGGTGCGGCATTGCCCGGCAGCCGGTCGATCGCAGCGTGAATGCCCCGGAGCAGATCGGGCGAGGGTGCCAGCGTGCCGCCGGCCTCGGCCATGCGGGCGAGGCGTTCTTCCCACCAGCCCAACGCGGCGGCAAACGCCGGATCGGCCAACACGCGGCGCTGCGCCGCCCCCAGCTCCTCGCCTTCCAGTGCGCCAAGCGCAAGTTCGCCGGCGAGCAGGAATTCGTCTTCGGGGAGGTCGAGCGGATTAGCCACCGAGGCATCCTTTCAGCCCTGACAGGCCGCGTCTGATCCAGCTTTTGACCGTTCCGATCGGCGCGTCGATCCTGCGCGCCAGTTCGGAATGGGTCAGCCCTTCGAAGAAGGCCAGCCGGATCGAGCGGCGATGGTCTGCCTGCAGGGTCTCGAGGCAACGATGCAGCGCCTCTGCGTCCTGCAGGTCGCACAGCCATTCGTCATGCGGCGCGGCGTCGTCCGCCACTTCGGGCAGGGCGTCCCCGGCATCGACCGGCAGGCGCCCGTCACGCCGCAAATCGTTGAGCGCGGTGTTGCGCGCAATGGTGCAGAGCCAGGTGATCGGGCTGCCGCGCGCAGGGTCGAACCTCCCAGCCCGCTGCCACGCCTTGACATAGGTTTCCTGCAGCAGGTCTTCGGCGCGCTCGCGCACCCGCACGATCCGTACGATGGTCGCAAACAGCTTGGCTGAAGTCATTGCATAGACCATGTCGAGCGCGGCGCGGTCACCGGCTGCCATGCCCTGCATGGCGGACCTGAGCGCTTCGCGGCGTGCATCACTCATCGCTTGGACCCATCGCGGGTCAGCCTACAGCCTGACCGGCGCGGGCGAAAGCCCCTATATCGGTCAAGTTCTAGGCGATAACGCCATACAGATCGTGCGCGTCGGCATCTTCGATCCGGGCCCTGGCGATCTCGCCTGGCGCGAGCGTTGCCGCGACATTGCGCAGGTAGACCGCACCATCGATCTCCGGCGCATCGGCCTGGCTGCGCCCGGTGGCGCCGATATCGCCATCCTCGTCGGGCTCGCCGACTTCGTCGATGATCACCGGCAACACCTTGCCGACCTTGGCCGCAAGCTTGGCGGCACTGATGCGTTCGGTCACTTCCATGATCCGGGCATAGCGTTCTTCCTTGACCGCTTCGGGCACCGGATCGGGCAGGGCATTGGCCTGCGCGCCTTCGACCGGTTCGAAGCGGAACGCGCCGACGCGGTCGAGCTGCGCTTCCTCGAGCCAGTCGAGCAGGTAGCGGAAGTCGTCCTCGGTCTCGCCGGGGAAACCGACCACGAAGCTGCTGCGGACCGCGATGTCGGGGCAGATATCGCGCCAGCTCTTGAGCCGCTCGAGCACCTTGGCCTCGTTGGCCGGGCGTTTCATCGCGCGCAGGACCGAGGGCGAGGCGTGCTGGAACGGAATGTCGAGATAGGGTGTCAGCAGTCCCTCGGCCATCAGCGGGATGACCGCATCGACATGCGGATAGGGGTACACATAGTGCAGCCGAACCCACGGCTGTGCGCCTTCCGGGGTGCGCAGCTGGCCCAGCTCGCGGGCCAGGTCGGTCATATGCGCGCGGACCTCGCGGCCCTTCCATGTCCGGGCCTCGTGCCGGGTATCGACGCCGTAGGCGCTGGTGTCCTGGCTGATGACCAGCAGTTCCCTGGTGCCCGCCGCGACCAGCTTCTCCGCCTCGCGCAGCACCGCGTCGATCCGGCGGCTGGCGAGCTTGCCGCGCAGTTGCGGAATGATGCAGAAGGCGCAGGAGTGGTTGCAGCCTTCGGAAATCTTCAGATAGCTATAGTGGCGCGGGGTCAGCTTTACATCCGTCTGCGGGATCAGGTCGATGAACGGCCCCTGGCTTGGCGGCGCGTGGGTGTGCACCGCCTCGACCACCGCCTCGTACTGATGCGCGCCGGTGATCGCCAGCACGCTCGGATGCGCCGCGCGGATCGCCTCGGCCTCCTCGCCCATGCAGCCGGTGACGATGACCCGGCCGTTCTCGGCGATCGCTTCGCCAATGGCGGCGAGACTTTCTTCCTTGGCGCTGTCGAGGAAGCCGCAGGTGTTGACCAGCACCACGTCGGCCCCGGCATAGTCGGGGGACATGGCATAGCCGTCGGCCCGCAGCCGGGTGAGAATGCGTTCGCTATCGACCAGCGCCTTGGGGCAGCCGAGGGAAACCATGCCGACCTTCTTTTGGTCGGCTATCGAGGTAGTGGTGATGGACATGTCGGCGCGGCCCCTACACCTGTGCGGGCGTTTGCGCTATCCCCTGCCGCAGGGAGGACTTAGACATGGGTGAACTCAATCTGTTGACCATCGTGCTTGCCGCGCTGGCCTTCTTCGTAATCGGGGCGGTCTGGTATGGTGTGCTGTTCGGCAAGGTCTGGCAACGCGAGGCGGGGCTGAGCGACGAGCAGCTCAAAGGCGGCAACATGGCGCTGATCTTCGGGCTGACCTTGGCGTTCGAGCTGCTGATCGCGCTGGTGCTGGCGCACCAGTTCGCGATGACCGGGGCGAGCGACCGGGCGATCATGATGATCTCGATCGGGTTCGGGGCCTTCGTGATGACCCCGGCAATCGGGATCAACTATCTCTACCAGCGCAAGAGCGGCACATTGTTCGCAATCGATGCCGGGCATTTCATCCTGGGCATGAGTGCGATGGGCGGGGTCTTTGCCCTCATGAACTAGCCAGGCCTCAATCGCCGTTGCTGGTCGGGACGACTTCGACGATCACATCGCCTTCCTGAAGCGCGGAGCATTCCGGCTCCCAATAGCCCCGCGCTTTCCCGTCACGATAGATCCTGAGGCCGATACCCTCACCGCAGCTCTGGGACAGCGGCTTGCCGACTTCGGCGGAGGTCACCTTGCGTTCGACCAGCTGGACCTTGCCGCTGACGCTGGCGAGGTCGGCCATGTATTCGGCGATGTGCGCGCCCTTCGCGCTCCCGGCCAGCAGCAATCCGGTGAAACGGACGGGATTGATGACATTGTCCGCCCCGGCCTGCCGCGCGAGCAACTCGTTGTCGTCGGCGCGCACGACCACGCTGATCGGGACGTCGGGCGCGAGGTGGCGGACGGTCAGCACAATCAGGATCGAGGTGTCGTCGCGACCGGCCGAGACCAGCACTGATTGCGCCTCGTTGATGCGCACCGCATTGAGCGTGTCGTCGCGGGTGGCGTCACCCGCCATGACATTGCAGCCCAGCTTCTCTGCCTCGCGCAGCCGCTCCTCGCCCGGATCGATCACCACGATGCAGCCGGGATCGACCCCGCGTTCAATCAGTTCGCCGACCGCCTCTGAGCCCGAGACGCCATAGCCCAGCACTACGATGTGGTCGGTCAGCTGCTTCTGGATGCGTGCCATGCGCCATTTCTCCCAGCTGCGCTTGATGACGAAAGTGTAGGCCGTGCCGATGAAGATGAAGAGCACGGCGATGCGGACAGGGGTCACGATCAGCGCCTCGACCAGCCGCGAGCGGTCGCTGATCGGGGCGATGTCGCCGAAGCCGGTGGTGGTTACCGAGATCATCGTGAAATAGACGACATCGAGGAAACTGACGTCGCCGTCGTAATGATCGACCAGGCCTTCGCGATCCCACCAGTGGATCATGACGACCATCATGATGAGGAAGAATGCCAGCCCCAACCTGATGGTGACATCGCCCCAGACCGGCACCTTGACGGCCCGGCGCAAAGGCTGGAAGTTCGGCTTGCGCGCCTTGGCTTTCTGGCTTTTCAGCCCGATCCGCTGCAACCTTTCGCTCATTGTGATGCTCGGGCTAGCCTACTTGCCGCGCGGGGGCAATTTGGTCGCCGGGTCGACATCCTCGCCGTCGTGGCGGATTTCGAAATGGAGCTCCGGTTTGGTGGCCTTGCCGGCGTCGCCGGCCAGCCCGATCCGCTCACCGGCTTTCACCACATCGCCCTTCTCGACGGTTATGCGCGAAAGATGGCCGTAGGAGGTGAACCAGCCGTTGCCATGGTCGATCAGCACCTGCCGCCCGAAGCGGGTCTTCTCGATATCGGCGAACACCACGGTGCCGCTGGCCGAGGCGCGGACCATGTCGCCGATCCTGACCTTGATATCGATCCCGTCATGCTTCGGCCCGAAGCCGAGCAGCACCTTGCCATCATGCGGCCAGCGGAATGCGGGGATGGAGGGGATCGAGCGGCGCGCCGCCAGCTTGGGCTGTAGCATCGCCGGGATGATCAGCTTCTGCCCGGCCTTGACCGTATGATCGGCGTCGAGCCCATTGGCTACGGCGATGTTCTCCAGCGGCACGCCGTACTCCAGCGCGATGCCGAAGGCTGTTTCGCCTTCTTTCACCGTGTGGGTGCGCTGGCGCGGGATGACCAACGTCTCGCCGGTCTGGACCAAATAGGGTTCCGGGATGCCATTGGCCGCCGCAATCACCGAGGCCGGGACGCCCGCCCGCTCTGCAATACCGGACAGCGTCTCGCCTTCCCTGACCTTGTGCTCGGTTTCCGTCGCGGGATCGAAAGCTGCCAGCAACAGCGGCGCCGCGAGCAGGAGGAGCGCCGCGCGCCGCATCAGTAGAACCGCTCGCCAAGAACGGAAAGCAGCGAATGCTGGGTCAGGTCGAGCTGCAAGGGGGTCACGGACACATATCCCTCGTCGATGGCTTCCAGGTCGGTTCCATGATCGAGCGTGTGCTCGATCGAATATAGCCCGAACCAATAATACTTTAGTCCGCGCGGGTCACGCCCTTCGACCACGCTGCCGCGCGAGTAGTCGTGGAAACCTTGCCGTACAGCGCGGATTCCCTGCACTTTTTCCGCCGGAAGCGGAGGAAAGTTTACATTGATGAAGGTGCGATCGCCAAAAGGTGCGTCAAGCAACTTGCCTACCACTTGGGCGCCAAAGGCGCGCGCTGCGGAAAATGGCTCATGATCCGTGTCGCGCAGCAGCACCTGGCTCAGCGCAATCGAGCGTATGCCAGCCAGCGCGCCTTCCATCGCGGCGGAGGCGGTGCCCGAATAGGTGATGTCGTCGGCCAGATTGGCCCCGCGGTTCACACCGGAGAGGATGAGGTCGGGCTTGTGATCCTCCAGTACGGTGCGCAGCGCCAGCATCACGCTGTCAGTCGGCGTGCCCGTGACCGAATAGCGTCGCTCGCCGAGCTGGCGGAGGCGGACCGGATGGTGCAGCGTCAGCGAATGTCCCGCGCCCGATTGCTCCTCCGCCGGGGCGCAGACCCAGAGATCGTCGGAAATGGCACGGGCGATATCCTCCAGCACCGCGAAGCCGGGGGCGTGGATACCGTCGTCATTGGTCAGGAGGATGCGCATCAGGCGGCCGGCTCCAGCCGTGTCACCCCGCCCATATAGGGCAGCAGCACTTTGGGCACAGTCACGCTGCCGTCCTCGTTCTGGTAGTTCTCCAGCACCGCCACCAGCGTGCGCCCGACCGCGAGGCCGGAGCCGTTGAGCGTGTGGACGAAGGCGGTCTTCTTTTCCCCCTCGGGCCGGTAGCGCGCGTTCATCCGGCGGGCCTGGAAATCGCCAGTGTTGGAGCACGAACTGATCTCGCGGTAAGCGCCCTGGCCGGGCAGCCACACCTCCAAGTCATAGGTCTTGCGCGCGCCGAAGCCCATGTCGCCGGTGCACAGCAGCACCTTGCGATAGGGCAGGCCGAGCGCCTGCAGGATGCCCTCGGCGCAGCCGGTCATGCGCTCATGCTCGGCCTCGCTGTCTTCGGGCCGGCAGATGCTGACCAGCTCGACCTTCTCGAACTGGTGCTGGCGAATGAAGCCGCGCGTGTCCTTGCCCGCCGCGCCCGCTTCGCTGCGGAAGCAGAGGGTTTGGGCGGTGAGGCGGATCGGGTGGGCAAGGTCGGGCAGGATCTGGTCCGCGACCGAAGCGGTGAGGCTGACTTCGCTAGTCGGGATCAGCCACCGCCGGTCGGTGGTGCGGAAACTGTCCTCGGCAAATTTCGGCAGCTTATCTGTGCCATACATCGCCGCGTCGCCCACCAGCACCGGCGGGTTGCACTCGGTGTAGCCGTTCCGGTCCACCTGCGTGTCGAGCATGAACTGCGCGATCGCCCGGTGGAGCCGCGCCATCTGGCCGCGCAGGAAGGTGAAGCGCGCGCCGGAAAGAGCCGTTCCGGTCTCGAAGTCCATCCCCAGCGTGGGGCCGATGTCGGCGTGTTCCTGCGGAGTGAAGGCGAATTCGCGCAGAGTGCCCCAGCGGCTGACCTCGACATTGTCTTCCTCGCCTGCGCCATCAGGCACATCGTCGGCGGGCAGGTTAGGGATGATCGCGAGTTTGCCTTCAAGCTCGGCGTCGAGTGTGCGCTCTTCCTCTTCCATCGCCGGGAGCGTCTGTTTCAGCTCGGCAACTTCCGCCTTGAGCGCTTCGGCCCCGTCCTTGTCGCCCTTGCCCATGGCCTGGCCGATCAGCTTCGAGGCCTCGTTGCGGCGGGCGAGCGCTTCCTGCACCCGCGTCGCGGCGGCGCGGCGGCGTTCGTCGAGTTCGACCAGCGATTGTGCAACCGGGTCCAGTCCGCGGCGGGCGAGGGCGGCGTCGAAGGCAGCGGGATTGCCCCTGATCTGGCGAATATCGTGCATGGCCGCGCCTATGCCCCGCTCCCAGATCGATTGCCAGTAGGCAATTGCCTTGGGACAGGAACCGGTCGCGGCCTTGTGCGCTCTTTCCCAAACACTAGAACCCTTTGCGGGCATCGAAGGGCGCGGATTTATCACGGCAGCAGGGCGGAATTCTTGGCAAGCATCAACGACACACCGCCCCGCAGGGCACCGTTCATTTCGATTGCCGATCGCGTCATCCGTGCCGGGCGCAAACTGGGCCGGATGCGGCCGGCTCGCCTTGAAAAGGCATACCTGCTCGAACAGGCTGCCAGGCAAATCGGGCTCGACGATTTCGGTGATCCGTGGTTCCACAGGCCGTTCGATGTGCTGCTCGATGCCGTGCGCGAAGAAGCCCGGCTCAACGCGGCAGGCGATTTTTCCGCCATGCTCTATTTCAACCAGGTGCTGATGCATCGCTTGCTCAGCGAATGGTGGTTCAAGCGACATCCGGAGATTCTCGACCGTACGCTCAAGCGCCCCGTGGTGATCGTCGGCCCCATGCGATCCGGCACGACACGGCTTCACCGCCTGCTTGCCGCCGACCGCCGTTTCAGCCACATGCGCAGCTTCGAGACCATCAGCCCGGTTCCGCGGCAGGATTTCGAGGGAGTGCTGGCGGGTGAGGCGAAGGACTTCCGCCCGATCCTCGCCAAGCGGGTCATGCGAGTCGCCCGCCTCGCCAATCCGCGCACCTTGTCCATCCATCCGACGGGGCCGTTCGAGCCCGAGGAAGAACTCGGCCTGCTGTGCGGCAGCCTCTATGGCATGAAGCACGAGACGCAATGGCATGTGCCCAGCTACGCCGCATGGTGCGAGGGCACCGACGCAACGCCGGCCTATCGCTACATGGCGGACCAGCTGCGGCTGGTCGGCTGGAGCCAGCAGGCCTCGACCCTGCGCCCGTGGATCCTCAAGACCCCGCAACACATGCTCGACCTGCCGGCGCTGCTCAATGTTTTCCCTGATGCGCGGCTGATATTCACCCACCGCGATCCGCAGCAGGTGGTCGGCAGCGCAGCCTCGCTCGCCTGGAACCAGACCATCATCTATTCCGACCATGCCGATGCGAACGAGATCGGCCGCCAATGGCTGCGCAAGACCCAGCTGCAGGTCGAGCGCATGATGGCCGCGCGCGAGCACATCGCGCCCGAGCGGATGATCGACGTCCAGTACGAGGACATGGAGTGCGACTGGCGCGGAACGATGGACCGGGTTTACCGCTTCCTCGATCTCGATATCGAGCCCGCTGTGCCCGGGATGGAGAACTATCTGGAGCGTTCGCGTGAACTGAAGCGCCGTCCGCACCGCTATAGCCTGGGGATGTTCGGGCTCGATGCCGGTGAGGTGCGCGAGCGAATGCAGAGCTATGTCGAGCGCTTCGACGTGGCGATGGAGACCCCGCTTGTCACCTCCGCCCGCCGCCGCGCGAGCTAAGGCTCGCCTCGTCCATTTCGTCGGCTTTCGCGACGACCGTTACTGGAACGCGGTGCGCGTGTTCGGCCCGCCCGACATGATCCACGAGGCATGGGACCGCTATGCGGCGGATGACACGGCGCCGGAAGACCTGGTCGTCTTGGCCGAGGGCGAGTGGGACCAGCCGCCGCGCAGCTTCACCGTTGAAGCGGAAATGAACCGCCGCGCGCGCACGTATCGCTAGCTACTTGGTAGGGCCATAATATCGGGTTCAGTTCTGCAACTCATCGGGCTACGGCTGCAGCCATGAACCAATGGATCGAGACGGCGCGGAGTGCCTGCAAAGCGGCACAGGACTATCGCGAAGCGGCGCGGGCGGCGGTGGCGGGCGTGGTCGCGCCCGATGGATCGCCCGATGGGGTGCTGGTCGAGCAGCACCAGCGGCTGGTCCACGGCTACGCCTGGATCGGGACCTCTGTGGCGGCGCTGGAGGCCTGTGCCGACTGGGCTGCGCGTTCGCATAAGGCCGACCGCTTCGGCCAGGTCGAGGAACTGGCGCTGAGGATCGGCTTCGGTGAGTATCTCCACCAGCTCGCCAGCGCGGTGCCAATGAGCCAGAACGAATATGTCCGGCCCGCAGAGTTGGGAATCGGGCACGCCGCCGATGCGCTCAATGCCGACCCCGCTGCGGCAGGCTTCATGGCCACTGGCAACACCGCCGAAGCCCGCGCGCGGCTGGCCGCGCTGCTGGCGAAGGGCGCGGTGCCGGACGAGGCCTTTGGCGATGAAACGCTCGACCTTATTCGTGAGCAGTTCCGCAGCTTCACTGCCGACCGGATCACGCCGCATGCCCATGGCTGGCATCTGGCCGACGCACTGATCCCGCTGGAAGTGGTCGAGGAAATGGCGCAGCTCGGTGTGTTCGGGGTCTGCATCGCCGAGGAATACGGCGGGTTGGGCTTGGGCAAGACCGCCATGTGCCTCGTTTCCGAGGAACTTTCGCGCGGGTGGATCTGTGCCGGCTCGCTCGGCACACGCTCGGAAATTGCTGGCGAGCTGATAGGCGAGAACGGCACGCCCGAGCAGAAAGCCAAGTGGCTGCCCCTGCTCGCCGACGGTTCGATCCTCCCCACCGCCGTTTTTACCGAGCCCGATACCGGCTCCGACCTCGCCTCGGTCCGCACCCGCGCGGTGCGGCAGGCGGATGGCAGTTGGGCCATCACCGGGGCCAAGACCTGGATCACCCACGCCGCCCGCGCCGATCTGATGACGGTGCTGTGCCGCACTGACGCGGATACGCCCGGCTATGGCGGGCTTTCCATGCTGCTGGCGGAAAAGACCCGCGGCACGGATGAGCAACCGTTTCCTGATACGGGCATCGACGGCAGCGAAATCGAAGTGCTCGGCTATCGCGGGATGAAGGAATATGCGCTCGGTTTCGATGGCTTTGCGGTGGCCGAGGGCGGCCTGCTGGGCGGCAGCGAGGGGCAGGGCTTCAAGCAGTTGATGCGCACCTTCGAGGGCGCGCGCATCCAGACCGCCGCCCGCGCCATCGGGGTCGGGTGGAATGCTTTCGACCTCGGCCTGAAATATGCGCTTGAACGCAAGCAGTTCGGCAAGCCGCTGCTGGCTTTCCCGCGCGTGGCCGACAAGCTGGCGCTGATGGTCGCCGAACTGGTGATGGCGCGCGAGCTGACCTATTCCGCTGCGCGCCACAAGGACAAGGGCGAACGCTGCGATATCGAGGCCGGTATGGCCAAGCTGCTGGCGGCGCGGGTCGCCTGGGCCAATGCCGACAACGCGCTGCAGATCCATGGCGGGAATGGTTATGCGCTCGAATACCCGATCAGCCGGGTGCTGTGCGATGCGCGCATCCTCAACATCTTCGAAGGGGCGGGCGAGATCCAGGCGCAGGTGATCGGACGCGGGACGCTGAAGGCGCAGGGGTAGCCGAGGGGGCAAATGGCCCTTCGCTTGCGCTCGGGAGTTTTCGGCCAGACCAGTCGGCCGGATTGGCCTCAGTCCCGAAAACTGGTGGGCGCGACAGGGATTGAACCTGTGACCCCACCCGTGTGAAGGGTGTGCTCTACCGCTGAGCTACGCGCCCGCCCGTTTCGCTGGCAGATCAGTCTCACCGCCGGGCAGGGGCGGGCCTTTACGCAAGGCAGGCTCTCCTGACAAGCACCAAGAATCTGTTTCAGTAAAGCTGAAACGTGCCGCTTCCGCGCCAGCGCAATCAATCCGCCAAAAATCGCAGCAAGCCTTTCAGCCAACCGTCATCTCGCTGCGCCTTGGCAGCGGCGCGGGGTTCGACGGGGCAGGTGAGGCAATAGGCCTGCATCCCCCGGGCACCGGTGAGCCGGGTGAGATCGGCCTCGGCCTGGCCCAGCAGTGCCTGTTGCCGTGCCGCCAGCGTGGCGAAGATGTCGCCGGTGCGCTCGGCTTCGCTCTCGTCGTCGAACAGGATCGAGCGCAGCAAGTTGTCGTAGGGCGGAGGCTCGCTGCCGAGATATTTGGCGTGCCAGTCGCCGTCCTTGAGTTTGGCCTGTGCCGCCACCCACGACAGCGCGTCATCGATCCCGCCATATTGGTCGACCAACCCGATCTGGCGTGCTGTTCCGCCGTCCCAGACGCGGCCCTGGCCGATCGCATCGACCCGCTCGGGCGTCATCTTGCGCGCCTCGGCAACGCGGGTGAGGAAGTCTCTGTAGCCGTTCTCGACCGAGCGCTGCAGGATCGTATCGACCTCGGGTGTGAAGCCGCCGATCAGGTCCGGCTGGCCCGACAGGGGCGTGGTCTGCACCCCGTCGGAATTGACGCCGTATTCGGCAGCAAGTCCTTCGAAGGTCGGGATGACGGCGAAGATGCCGATCGAACCGGTGATCGTCTCAGGCTCGGCAAAGATGCGGTCGGCCGGGGTCGCCACCCAATAGCCGCCGCTGGCCGCGACATTGGCCATGGAGACTGCGACCGGGATCTTGCGGGCCTTCTGCCGCATGATGGCGTCACGGATCACTTCGCTGGCCGTGACGGAGCCGCCCGGCGAATCGACCCGCACGACCAACCCGGCAAGGTCATCGTCCAGCGCGTCGTCGAGCAGTTCGGCAATCCGGTCGCCGCCGGCGGTGCCGGGGCCGGCCTCGCCGTCCAGGATCTCGCCCGCAATGGTAACGACCCCGATCGCCTTGCCCGAGGTGTCACGCGGGTTGCCCGACAGCCAGGGGCCGAGCGCAGTGTGGCGGAAGCTGCCTGGCGTGTCGTCCATCGGGTCCTCGCCCACCAGCTTGGCCACATGCTGGCCGAATTCGACCGCGGTGCCGATCTTGTCGACCAGTCCGGCGGCGAGGGCAGCCTGGGCCAGGTCGCCTTGGCTTGCCTCGACCCATGCCACCGGCGTTTTGGTTACGCGGGCAATGTCGGCCTTCGGCCGCGCCTTCTTCACCTGGGCCTGCCATTCTTCCCATAGCGCGCCGTACAGTGCCTGCGCGTTTTCGCGGGCTTCGGGGGACATGTCGCTGCGGTCATAGGGTTCCACGGCCGACTTGTAGGTGCCGACCTTGTAGATGCGGGCGTTGACGTTGAAGCGTTCGAGCAGTGCGCCATAGTAGAGCCGGTTGCCGCCCGGCCCGGCAATCACCGCGCCCCCCAGCGGATCGATCCAGACCTCGCTGGCGTGAGCCGCGAGCCGCATGGCATCATCGCCGTAGCCCATGGCATAGGCCAGCACCGGCTTCTTGGCCGCGCGGGCCCGGTCGAGCGCTTCGCCAATGTCCTGCATGTGCACGCTGCCGCCGCCCAGGAAGCGCGACATGTCGAGCACGATGACCTTGATCCTGTCGTCCGTGGCCGCGGTGTCGATGGCGTGGACCACGTCCTGGACGTCATATTCGCCCATCGGCGCGGTGCCGCTGAGGAAGGCCTCGATCGGGTCGATCGCGCTCTTTTCCTCGACCACCACGCCATCGAGTTCGAGCAGCAGTGCGCCGCCATGAATCTGCGCCGGGCCGGGGCGGGCGGTCAGGATGGTGAACAGAACCGCGAAAAACAGCAGCAGGAACAGCAGGCTGAGGCCGTCCTTGATGGCGACCAGCAGTTTCCAGACCTTGCGCGCGAATGCCATTACTCTGTCGAACCTCGTTGTTATCCGGGCCGGACATAGGAAGTCCCGGCGGCCGGTGCCACAGGAAACCGCTTGAGGGTGCGACCGCGCTCGACTAAGGGCTCGGCTTTAATGACAAGTGACGGCAACACCCCGGCTTCCGGACGCTATCCAGCGGGCGGACAGGCCTTTCCGCACGGCAGCCTGACCGGCATTGCCCAACTCGAACGGCACGAGATCCTCTACCTGCTCGACGAGGCGGAACAATGGGTCGAGTTCAACCGCCAGCGTGACAAGCATTGCGATCTGCTGGGCGGTCTCACCATCATCAACGCCTTCTTCGAGAACAGCACCCGCACGCTGCTGAGCTTCGAGATTGCGGGCAAGCGGCTGGGGGCGGATGTCGTCAACATGCACGCCGCCCAATCGAGCGTGAAGAAGGGCGAAACGCTGATCGATACCGCGATCACGCTGAACGCCATGCGCGCCGATGCGATCGTCATTCGCCACGGCAGTAGCGGCGCGGTCGATCTGATCGACAGCAAGGTCGATTGCCCGGTTCTCAACGCCGGTGACGGGCAGCACGAACATCCGACGCAAGGCTTGCTCGATGCGCTGGCGCTGCGCCATGCGCTGGAGGAGCGGGGCGAGGGCGCGGACGACTTCACCGGGCTGACTGTGGTAATCTGCGGCGATATCCTGCACAGCCGGGTCGCCCGCTCGAACATCCTGTGCTTGCAGGCATTGGGTGCGACAGTCCATGTCTGCGCTCCGCCGGCGCTGATGCCAGAGGGCATCGAGCGGATGGGGGCGGTGCCGTTCCACGATTTCGATGCCGCGCTTAAGGGAGCCGACGTCGCCATGATGCTGCGCCTGCAGAACGAGCGGATGAGCGGCCAGTTCATCCCTTCGGCGCGCGAGTATCATCATTTGTACGGCCTCACCAAGGCGCGGCTCGACCGGTGTGCGCCCGATGCGCTGGTGATGCACCCCGGGCCGATGAACCGCGGGGTCGAGATCGACAGCGACGTGGCTGACATGCTCGACCGCTCGATCATCACCCGACAGGTCGAAATGGGCGTGGCGGTGCGGATGGCCTGCCTCGATATCCTGACCCGCAAGGCGCGGGGCGTGGCCGGATGGCAAAGCGATCTCGGCCGGGGGCAATGGGTATGAAGCAGCAACGCCCCCTGATCGTCGCCAATGGCCGGGTTGTCACGCCGCAGGGCGTCATCGAGGCGGCGCTCGCCTGCGAGGATGGACGCATTGTTTCCATCGGCGAGCGCGAGTTGCAGGACGGGGACGAAGTGATCGATGCCAAGGGCCAGCTGGTGGTGCCCGGTCTGATCGATTTCGGCGTGTTCGCGATCGACAAGCCAGCGTTCCATTTCGGCGGCATCACCCGCGCCGCGCTGATGCCCGACCAGTCCCCGCCGCTCGATCTGCCGAGCCGGGTTTCCTACATCGCCAAGAGCGGCAAGCCCGACCTGTGGGTCCATCCGCTGGCAGCCGCAACCAAGGGTCTGGCAGGCAGCGACCTCGCCGAATTCGCGCTGATGCGCGAGGCAGGCGCTCGGGGTATAGCCACCGGGCGGCGCTGGATCGCCGATAGCGGCGTGATGTTGCGCGTCCTGCGCTACGCCGCGATGCTCGATCTGGTGGTTGTGTCCCATGCCGAGGATGGCGGGATCGCAGGCGAGGCAGTGGCCACGGCGGGCGAGATGGCGACACGGCTGGGGCTGCCCAGCGCGCCGGCCGAGGCCGAAGCGCTGGCGGTGGCGCGCGATATTGCGCTCGCCGAAATGAGCGGGGCGCGGCTGCATTTCCGGCAGGTCACGACCCGGGCGGCGCTGGAGCTCGTGCGGGCGGCCAAGGCGCGCGGCGTCAATCTCACGGCAGGCGTCACCCCGGCCCATTTCATGCTGTCCGATCTCGCGACCGGCGACTTCCGCACCTTTGCCCGCCTCTCGCCGCCCTTGCGTGATGATGCCGACCGGCTGGCAGTGGTCGAGGCGATCGGTGACGGTACCATCGATGTCATCGCCAGCGGCCACGATCCACGCGGGCCGGAGGACAAGCGCCTACCCTTCGCCGATGCCGAAGCCGGCATGGCCGGGGCCGAGACGTTGCTGGCCTGCACGCTGACGCTGGTGCGCGATGGGGTGATTTCGCTGGAACGCGCTTTTGACCTTCTGGCCGCAACGCCTGCGATGTTGCTCGGAGTCGACGCAGGCACTCTGGCCGAAGGGCAGCAGGCCGACCTCGCACTGGTCGATACGGACAAACCCTGGGTTGTCTCAAGCGCCAAAATGGCCGCAAGTGCCGGGAATACGCCGTTTGACGGCCAGCCCATGCAGGGCCGCGCGACCCGCGTATTCAAGGGAGGAGTGGAGGTTAACCGACCTTAATTATCTCATAGTGTGCTAGGTTAACACGTCGGTCGTAAACTCCGACCATAAGCTTGAACGATTATCTGCAGATCGATTAAAGGGGTGACGCTGTGACCGAGGACGAAAATGTCGGCAAACGGCTGGCCGCGCGCCAACAAGTAGGCATCGAGGGTCGCTATCGCACCGGTTCGGGCGTGCCGCGCGATGTGTGGATCACCGATCTGTCAAAGACCGGCTGTCGCTTTTACGACAAATTTGGCACCATGCAGCAAGGCAAGGCAATCACCATCAAGATCGGCACTGTCGGCCCGATTCCGGCCATCGTGCGCTGGTGGGACAATCACGTGAACGGCGTCCGGTTCGAACAGCCGCTGCACGATTCGGTCTATGACCACATCTGCGCCCATCTCAGCTCGGAAGTCCCGTCGAAATACGATAGCTGGGAAGACTGACGCAGCCAATCAGGCGCGCGTGCCAGAACGATAAGGCCCCTTCCGGCGGTCCGCCGGAAGGGGCCTTATCTTTGCCTTGGCAAGCCGGATCAGCGACTGGCGAGGCGGTATCCCTTGTCGACCGCTCCGGGCAGCGGCTTGCCGTCGGCCCAGGCGATGCAGCCCTGCCCCTTGGCCTTGACCTTGCCACAGGTGCTGGCAGCCGAAGCCACGTCGAAACCACCGGCCGAAACGCGGAAATAGGTCTTGCCGCGCACCTGGGCCTTGGTGATCACCATCTTGTAGTTCGCCAGTTCGGGGAACTGCGCTGCATAGATCCCCCAGGCACGGCGCGCCCCGGCTTCCGAACTGAAGCTGCCCAGCTGGATCAGGTGCGAGCCGTCGGCGGCAAACTTGACCGGTGCGGCACGCTCGACCGGGCGCGGGGCGCCTCCCGCGCGGCTCGGCGCAGCCTGGACGACCGGGCTGGAAACGAATTTGAGAGCGCTGGAAGCGACTTCGGCAATCGAAGCACCGGCAGGTGCATCGGCCTGGAAGGCATCCTGGAAGGTTTCCGGAGCGCGCATTGGCGGTGCGGCGGCGGCAACCTGCGGGGCAGGCTGTGCCGCACTGGCACCCACGGTCACACCGTCGATCGGCGGCAGTTCACGCACCGGGGTCGGCGCGCTGGCAATGAAACCGTCGGTCGGCGGAAGTTCGCCGGCGCGGGTATAAGGGCTGTCCACCGCCGCGGCCTGCGAAGCGAACTGCTCAACACCCGGTGTGGCGTTGAGCGCCAGCTGGGCCGGCTGGCCTGCGTCGGCCCGGACCGGAACGTTGAGCAGTCCGGCAACGCGGCGCTGGTAAGCGTCCTGCTGGGTCAGTTGGGCCCATTCGCCGATACGGGCGTCGAGCGCGCTGCCGGTCAGGTCTTCAGCGGCCATGACGCGGGCAGCCTGCCAATTGCCTTGCAGGGCATAGGCGTAGGCCAGGTTCTGACGCAGCTTCGGCGTGTTCTCGCCGGCACGCAGCGCGTTGCCGAGCACCGAGACGCCGCGATCCGCCTGGCCAGCAAGAGCCAGCGCAAGGCCGAGGTCGGCGGCGGGGATTTCGTCGCGCCAGTCTTCCAGTACAGCGACGGCTGCGCGATTATCACCCTTGCCAATGGCAGCAAGGGCGAAACCGAGCGCGGTGCGGGGCGAGGTGTCGCCCAGCTTCATCGCATCGTCGAAGGTGGTGGCAGCCGAATCGAACCGGCCGGCGTTGAGATAGGCGGCACCGAGCATGGCGCGATACGTAGCATTGCGCGGCTCGGCGAGTACGGCGGCTTCGGCATTGGCGATGGCCTTGTCGCTGTCGCCGCGCTGCAGCGCGACCTGCGCCTTGCTGGCCGATACGTCAGCCCGCGGAGCGCCCTGTGCGGTGCACCCGCCCAGCATGACCAGGCCGAGGGCGGTGGTCAGTGCCAGCGCTGCGTTGCGATTGATGCGTGCCATTGGTCTTTCCCCCTAACGGTGGTTCTCAGCGCCGCTTGACCTGCGCGGCGAGTGATTCGATTTCGGCCATGCCATCGAGCAGGGCGTCGAGTGCTTCGGTTACGATCTGCTGCGCGCTCTTGCCCTGGACGGTGCTGAGCAGGCGCAGCTTCAGGTGGCGTTCCTCGTCCAGCCGCAGCGTGAAGGCGGCACGCTTGCCGCGATCGAGTGCCGAACGACGCTGGACGGGCGCATGCTTGCGCACCACCGGGCTGGCCACCGGAACGGCAGCCACAACCGGCGCGGCCACGCGCTCGGCGAGTTCGGCTTGCTGGCGATGGACTTCGACCGGGCCCTTGTGAGCCAGTGCATCCTGTGATGCCTTGTCGACCGCCCGCGCTTCGGCCTGGGCCGCTTCGTTGGCAGGTTCGGGCGTCAGCTGGAGAATCTGGCCGTGGTGGCCGTGCTCTTCGTCAGCGTCGTCTCCCATGTCGTTCCAGCCAAGGTCTTCGAGGTTGGCGGCAACGTTGGATCCGGCGGCGTTCAGCGAGGCCAGTTGCGGACGCATTGCCGGCTTGGCCCCGCCCTTGCGAGCGAGCAGGCTGGGATTGAGAGAGGCGAAGGAAGCTTCGTTCATGGCCCGCGCGTGTCCTTCTTACTGGGCCACGCGGCGGCCGAAGCCACCCTGCGGACGTGCGCCCGGCAGCTGCGACACCGAACCGGGGGCAGCAAAGACGGTGCGGCGGAAATTCTTCTCGAGCCGGTCGGCAATATAGCCCCACAGCGCTGTCACTTCGGCGGCGCTGCGGCTTTCCGGGTCGACTTCCATCACGGTGCGGCCATCGATCATCGAGGCGGCAAAGTCGGTGCGGTGGTGGAGGGTGATCGGAGCGACGGTGCCGTGCTGCGACAGGGCAACTGCGGCTTCGCTGGTGATCTTGGCTTTCGGAGTCGCGGCGTTGACGACGAACACCAGCGGTTTGCCGGCGCGTTCGCACAGGTCGACGGTGGCCCCCACGGCGCGCAGGTCATGCGGGCTGGGGCGGGTCGGCACGACAATCAGTTCAGCCACGCCGATGACCGACTGGATCGCCATGGTAATAGCGGGAGGAGTATCGATAACCGCGAGCTTGAAGCCTTGCTGGCGCAGGATCTGCAAGTCGTTGGCCAGGCGGGCCACCGTGGTCTGGGCGAAGGCCGGATATTCGGCCTCGCGTTCGTTCCACCAGTCTGCCAGCGAGCCCTGCGGGTCGATGTCGATCAATACCACAGGTCCAGCGCCTGCGCGCTGTGCCTGTACGGCCAAGTGCCCCGAAAGGGTCGTCTTGCCCGATCCGCCTTTTTGCGAAGCCAGTGCCAATACTCGCACAGGTCGGTCCCCCTGATTTGCTTCGATGACCCGCGCCTGTCGCGGGCTTTCATCAGGGGAGATCGCAGTATACCCCTAATTTTGGGTTAACGACGTCGCAAAGATGTGCGGCGATCTGCCTTTGGCTGGGGCCTTTGTGGCAGTAATGCGTTAGAAAATCTTTGCTAACGGCATATTCACTATGTCACTCTATCCCACGGTGGCTCAAGCTAGTTGCCGAAAGGGTTTGCAGCACATCATGGTCATGGCGTGTGCAGTGAGAGGTTTGTTCGCAGTGTCGCTGCTGGCGCTGCCTGTCGCAGCTTTGGCTGACGTCAAGGCCGGGGTCGATGCGTGGAGCGCGGGCGATTACGAACGGGCGGTCAGGGAATGGCGCGACCCGGCGGCCAAGGGTGATCCCGATGCCCAGTTCAACCTCGCCCAGGCCTATCGCCTGGGCCGCGGGGTGGAGCAGAACAGCAAGCAGGCCGAACTCTATTACGCCAAGGCTGCGGCGCAGGGCCATATCAAGGCCGCCGACAACCTCGGCCTGCTGCTGTTCCAGGGTGGCCAGCGCGAAGCGGCCATGCCTTACGTAAAGGCCGCAGCCGATCGCGGCGATCCGCGTGCGCAGTACCTGCTCGGTATTGCCCACTTCAACGGCGACTTGGTGGAAAAGGACTGGGTCCGCGCTTACGCCCTGCTGACGCTGGCTAACTCGGCGGGTCTGCCGCAGGCCGCCCCGGCATTGCAGCAGATGGACGATTTCATCCCGCTGGAGCAGCGCCAGCAGGCGCAACCGCTGGCGGCGCGGCTCAAGAGCGAAGCCGATGCCCGGCGCTCCAGCCAGATGGCTGCGGCCGATCTCGGGACCGATGGGCCGCAGCTGGCCATTGCCGTACCGCCGGCTCCGCGCCCGGTGCCCTCCGATGCGACCAAGCTTCCTCCCGGGGCCGCGCGCATTCCGCAGCCGATCCCCCAGACCCCGGTTGCTCCTTCGGTCGCTGCCGCGCAGGCCGCGCTGGCCGAAGCAGGCCGTGTCACCGGCACCCAGAGCCCGGCCGAAGCCGGGGCGAGCTACACGTTGGGGAGCCCCGCAGCGGTTCCGACGCCGCGGCCGGCGGTCGACCAGCCGGTGCGGGTTGCCGCGGCCCCGCCGCCAGCGCCAAAGCCGGCGTCGGCACCGAAGCCTTCGGTCGCTGCCAGCGGTGGGCCCTGGAAGGTCCAGCTCGGGGCTTTCTCGATCAAGGCCAATGCGGACAAGCTGTGGGCGCAACTGTCGGGCAAGGCCGAACTGGCCGGGGCGACCAAGCTATTGGTCCCTGCAGGCAATTTGACGAAGCTGCAGGCGGGCGGTTTCGCCAGCCAGTCGGCAGCGCAGGCGACGTGCAACGCGCTCAAGCGCAGCGGCCAGAGCTGTCTCGTCACGAAATAGGCTTTCCACCGGCAATTCATCGCCATTCGCCAATGCCGCTTTGGCGAAAATGCCGCGCGTGATACGCCCCCTCCATCAAGGGGGGTGACCATGGCGACTACAGCGAATGTCGAAGGCGACCAGCCGATAGCGCCGAATTCCGCAAAGGAGGGCACCCGGCTCTCCAGCCTCGATTTCATTCGGGGCATAGCGGTAATGGGCATCCTTGCCGCCAATATCGTTGCCTTCGGACAACCGTTCTCGGCCTACATGTTCCCTGAAAGTTTCCTTGTGCCCCCAGGCGACCCGGGCGGCTGGTTGTGGATCACCCAGCTGGTGTTGGTCGACGGCAAGATGCGCGGGCTGTTCTCATTGCTGTTCGGGGCGGGGATGTACCTGTTCATGGAGAAAGCATGGGAGAAAGGCCTCGACCGGCGGTTGCAGTTCAAGCGGCTGTGCTGGCTGCTGGTGTTCGGGCTGATCCATTTCTACCTCATCTGGCGAGGCGATATCCTGACCTATTACGCCATCGTCGGCATGGTCGCACTGCTGTGTCTGCGGTGGAGCGCGAAGACGCAGCTGGTGGTCGGCCTGCTTGGCTACCTTGTCGGCGCGATCATGCTGGCCGGGATGATGGTGCCGATGTACTTCGTCGCGGAGACGCCCTTTGGCGAGCAGCCGGCATTTGCGGAAATGCGCGAGAATGCGGAGGAGCAGAAGGCGCACGCACTTGACGACGACAAGGTCGATACGGGCCTCAAGACCGCAGGCAATTATGGCGGCCTGATCGCGCACCGTTTCGATACGCACCTTGAAGACCCCTTGGTCGGGATCGTAATGTTCTTCTTCGAGACCTTCCCGCTGATGCTGCTCGGCATCGCGCTCTACCGCTTCGGCCTTTTCAGCGGCGGCATGGACCCGGGACGAATGCGCCTGTGGGGCTGGATCGGAGTTCTGGCAGGCGGCCTCTGCCATCTTGCCATCGGCCTCTGGGTCAAGGCGGCGGGCTTTTCCTACTGGAGTACGCTGGCGGGGATGATGGGCATGACGGTGCTGCCGCGCCTGGCGATGGTGCTGGGGCTTGCAGCACTGTTTTCGCTCTATGGTCCGCGTGCGACCGGCTGGCTGGGCCAGCGGGTGTCGGCGGCGGGGAGGTCGGCCTTCACCAACTACCTCGGCACCTCGATCGTGATGATGTTCGTCTTCCACGGCTGGGCGCTGGGGCTGTTCGGACAGCTGAACCGCCCGCAGCTTTATCTCGTGGTCCTGCTGGCTTGGGTGCTGATGCTGCTGTGGTCAAAGCCCTGGCTGGAGCGGTTCCGCTATGGCCCGCTCGAATGGCTGTGGCGCTGCCTGACCTATGGCCGGGTGTTCGCGTTGAGGCGTTAAACTTACTTGCTATTGCGAATAATTCGCATAAATTACCTCTTGCGAATCACTCGCAGGAGAGCCGCTGAGATGTACGTCTGCGTCTGCAATGCCATCCGCGAAACCGACCTGCGGGCCGTCGCCCATCGCACAGGCGGCGATGCGGTGGCGGCCTACGCGGCGCTGGGCAAGATCCCGCAGTGCGGCACCTGCCTGTGCGAGGCGGACGAAATACTCGATGACGAGCGCATGGTCTGCTGCAAACGCGTCGCAGCCTGAACTGGAAACCCGCTACTGATAATCGCTTGCAAATGGCGGAATTCCGCCATTTTTTCGGTATTTCGCCCTTGTGGCACGCGGCCATTAGCGCCTATGTTTGACCCATAGTTCCCCGCAGGAGTATGGGCCATGAAGGGCGACGCGACCGTCATCGATTTCCTCAACAAGGCGCTCACCAACGAGCTGACCGCGATCAACCAGTATTGGCTGCACTACCGCGTGCTGGCCGACTGGGGCGTGCACAAGCTGGCCGAATACGAGCGGCACGAATCGATCGACGAGATGAAGCATGCCGACATCCTCGCCGAACGGGTGCTGTTTCTCGGCGGGCTGCCCAACTTCCAGGCCATCCACAAGCTCAAGGTCGGCGAGACGGTCGAGGAAATCCTCAGGGCCGACCTCGCGATGGAGCATGAGGCGATCCCGCTGCTACGCGACGCGATCGAGCATTGCGAAAAAGTCCGCGACTACGTCAGCCGCGAGATCTTCGCCCGCATCCTCGAAAGCGAGGAAGAGCACGTCGATTTCCTCGAAACCCAGTTCGACATGATCGAACGCATGGGCCTGCAGAACTACGTCCAGCTGCAAAGCAAACCGGCGGAGGAATGACAGTTCCCGGCCTTAGGGATTGATTTGCCAGAACCCTGCGGTGCCCTGCACCCGTCGGCGCAGCCGGGCCAACAGCCCGGTTTCCCCGGTTATCTCGGCCGTGCCTTCATCGAGATTGATCTCCGCCACGACGAGCGCGGTGCCCACATCGGGCACGTCGAACCGGGCGACGGAGCCGCACTTGTAGGTTACCGTGACGGCTAGAGTCGACATCGTTCTCTCCTCTTTCGCCCCCGTTTGCCTGGCATTCTTCGCCAATGACCTTGCTCGCAGATTTACCGTGCGGAGGGTCGCGGATGGCCGGTAGCGGAAGAGCGACGGACCGTGTCAGCGATGTCGGACGCGCGGCGAACCGTTAGCTCCCCTCGTCCTGCCCCTCGCGGCGCTGGCCGCCTACGGCGATGGCGGTTTCGACCGCGAACAGCACGAGACCGGCGATAAGTAGCAGCATGGTCGCGATCCATGCGATGGCGGTGAGCGTACCGATTTGCGGGGTGATGAAGGCGCTGACGAACAGCAGCAGTATGACGAGCGAGATTGTCAACGCAGCGCCGGTGCTGAACATCATCGCCCGCTGGGCATAACGGCGACGACGGCGCAGCCGGACAAGCTCGCGCCGCTCCTTCGGTGTGTGATCCTCTTCCATCCGCTCCTCGAGCCGCTCGATCCGGTTGGCAACCCAGATCAGGCGACTCATCATCACGTTCATGACCGCGCCGATGGCGGCGAGCAGGAACGCCGGGGCCAGACTCAGCCGCACGATCTCCTGCACGATCACCGTGCTGGAGGTGCGCTGGACCAGTTCGGTGGCGATATTGCCGCTCGGCATGAGCAGGTCGAGCATCGGCTCAATCCCTCGAGTAGGGGTTCTTCGAACTCTTCAGCACCACCCGCACCGGCACTGCGTCGAAGCCGAGGTTCTTGCGGATGCCGTTGACGAGGTAGCGCTCGTAGCTCTTGGGCAGCAATTCCAGCCGCGTGCCGAACACCACGAAGCGTGGCGGGCGGGTGGTGGCCTGGGTGATATAGCGCAGCTTGATCCGCTTGCCGCCGGGGGCGGGGGGCGGATTGGCTTCCAGCGCATCGTCGAACCAGCGGTTGAGCGCGGAGGTCGAAACGCGTTTCGACCACGCCTCGCGCAACACGAAGGCGGCGCGCAGCATGTCGTCGAGACCCTTGCCGGTCTTCGCGCTGACCGCCATCACCGGCAGGCCGCGCACCTGCGCCAGCCCTTCGTCGAGCGCGCCCTTGATGCCGTTGAAGAGCGAAGAGGCGTCTTGTGTCCCGGTCTGACCTGCCACGTCCCATTTGTTGATCGCGACCATCAGCGCGCGCCCCTCTTCGAGCACCTTGCTGGCGATCTTGAGATCCTGGTGTTCCAGCCCTTGTGTGGCATCGAGCAACAGCACCACGACCTCGGCGAAATCGACCGCGCGCAGCGCATCGGCGACCGAAAGCTTCTCCAGCTTCTCGACCACCTTGGCGCGCTTGCGCATGCCGGCGGTGTCGATCAGGCGGATGTCGCGAGTCTCGCCGTCTTTCGGGTCGGTCCACTGCCAGTCGACCGCGATGGAATCGCGGGTGATCCCGGCTTCGGGCCCGGTCAACAGCCGGTCTTCACCCAGCAGGCGGTTGATCAGGGTGGATTTGCCGGCATTGGGGCGGCCGACGATGGCGAGCTTGAGCGGGCCGAGCGGGGCGTCTTCGTCGTCCCCGGCTTCCTCACCGGCCTCGGCACGGGCGGCGGCCTCTTCCTCGGCTTCCTTCTCGAAATGGCCAATGACCGGCCAGAGGCCTTCGAACAGGTCGGCCACGCCTTCGCCGTGTTCGGCGGAGATCGGGGCAGGATCGCCCAGGCCCAGCGCATAGGCTTCGTAGAGCCCGGCGTCGCCCGCCTTGCCCTCGGCCTTGTTGGCGACCAGCACCACCGGCACGCTGACGGTGCGCAGCCAGCGGGCGATTTCCTCGTCGAGCGGGGTCACGCCAGCGCGCGCGTCGATCACGAAAAGAGCCGCGTCGGCCCCTTCTAGGCTGACCTGCGTCTGCGCCCGCATCCGGCCAGGCAGGGTATCGGGATCCTCGTCCTCCCACCCGGCGGTGTCGACCACGGTAAACTGCATCCCGGCCAGTTCGGCATCGCCCATCCGGCGATCACGCGTCACGCCGGGCTGGTCGTCGACCAGCGCCAGCTTCTTGCCCACCAGCCGGTTGAACAGGGTGGACTTGCCGACATTGGGACGGCCGATGATGATGACGGTGGGTTTGCGCGCGGACATGACAGGGCGCAGGTGGCCCCTCGCGGGCCGCTTGGCAAGCGCGCATTGGAGACCGCCCGCCTGTAAAACAGGGTAAATTCGCGTTTACCATAATGCGGAGGCCGATCGTAAGGATAACCGGGCACTAGCGGCGACATGAAATTGCCGCTCAATCTGTGTTCCATCATCGCCGGTCTCGCCGCTTTGGGTGCCGCCACCGAGGGGGTGGTGTATGCCCGTTCGGCAGATATGGCCCCGGCACAGACCAGCGAACTGCCGCCCTATCTCCAGTGTGTGCCCTACGCCCGCGAGGTGAGCGGCATCGCGATTTTCGGAGACGCCTATACTTGGTGGGACCAGGCCGAAGGAAAGTACCTGCGCGGCAACGAGCCCAAGGTCGGTGCGGTCATGGCTTTCGTGCCGACCGAGCGGATGCAACTGGGCCATGTCGCCACAGTGGTGAAGGTGATCGACAAGCGCACCGTGCTGCTCGACCATGCCAACTGGTCGCCGATCAACGGCCGCCGCGGCCAGATCGAGCGCGGGGTCAAGGCGGTCGATGTTTCTGCCAAGGGTGACTGGAGCGAAGTGCGAGTCTGGTATGCACCGTTGCAGGATCTCGGCACTACCCGTTGGCCCGTCGCCGGCTTCATCTATGCCGATGGCAAGCCGAAGAAGGCCAAGCCGGATACGCGCCTCGCGATTGCCCCCGCGCCGAAACCGCAAGTCTCGCTGACCGCTCCGGCCACGACCAAGCCGTCAAGCGATTTCAGCAAAGCCTTTGCCGCCCTGACTGAACCGGCCAGCCCGCCGGCGGCGAGGCGCGAGGTGACGGCTCAGGCCGCGCCCGCGCGAGCGGCTCCGCCGCCAATTGCGCGCAAGCCGGTAGCCCTGCCACCGGTGAAGCCAAAACCTGCGCCGCAGAGTGACCCCTACGCCGCAGTCCTCGCGCAGTATGACTGAGGTCAGGTCTTAACCCTTCTTCGCCACCGGCGGATTCTCGCCCAGGTCCTCGAACCAGGCTTCGACTTCGCCACTCAGCTTGAGCGTCAGTGGCTGGCCCTTGCGGTCAACCGTCTTGCCGGCTTGCACCCGAACCCAGCCTTCGGAAATCGAATATTCCTCGATATCCGTGCGGACACGGCCCTTGAACCGGATGCCGACGCCGCGACGCAGCACTTCGGCATCGAAATGCGGGCTGCGCGGATGGACCGACAGGTGATCGGGCGGGGTGTCGGCGCCACCGGTTGCGGGGGCGCTGTCGTTGGTGTTCTCGTCGCTCATGGGCCGCGCCGATAGTCGGGTGGGGCTTGCACTGCAAGCACGCATCGCAGCCATCTTGGCGAACGCCATGCGCAATTGGCCCATCCGGCGCTTGCCCTTTGCCGCGCCAGCCATTAGAGGCGCGCGTTCAACGCGGTGCGCCCCCGGCGTGCCGCGCGGCTTCGTTCGGGCTAGCGGGCGTGGCGGAATTGGTAGACGCGCTGGTTTTAGGTACCAGTATCGAAAGATGTGGGGGTTCGAGTCCCTTCGCCCGCACCAATCCGCCCCTGGCTGGCCTCTCGCGCATAGCAATACTCGATAAGGCACAAAGACATCCCCATGCAGACCAAAGAGACCACCAACGAGGGCCTCAAGCGCGGCTATGAGCTGACGCTGACCGCCAAGGACATCGATGCGAAGATCGAAGCCGAGGTGAAGAAGATCGCACCGCAGGTGCGCATGCCTGGCTTCCGCCCCGGCAAGGTGCCCGCCAACCTCGTCCGCAAGATGCATGGCGAGCAGCTGCACGCCCAGGTGCTCAACGATACGATCCGCGAATCGGTCGACAAGGTAATGGCCGACAACAAGCTGCGTCCCGCGATGCA
This sequence comes from Erythrobacter sp. SDW2, assembly GCF_021431965.1. Taxonomy (NCBI): domain Bacteria; kingdom Pseudomonadati; phylum Pseudomonadota; class Alphaproteobacteria; order Sphingomonadales; family Erythrobacteraceae; genus Erythrobacter; species Erythrobacter sp. SDW2. Next base: position 2,686,488 of record NZ_CP090370.1, on the reverse strand, counting down.
GCCGTCGATCGCTCTCAATGACGACTACGAACAGGGCAAGGACGCCAAAATCACCATCGATCTGGAAGTCCTGCCCGAAATCGACACGCCCAGCATCGAAGGCCTCAAGCTAGAGCGCCTGACCGTGCCGGTGTCCGACGAAGCGGTGATGGAGACGATCACCCGCATCGCGGGCAACAACAAGAGCTACAAGGACGCTCCCAAGACCAAGAAGGCGGCCGACGGCGACCAGCTGATCATCGATTTCGTGGGCTCGATCGATGGCGTCGAATTCGACGGCGGCAAGGCCGAAGACGCGGCGCTGGTGCTCGGCTCGGGCACCTTCATCCCCGGTTTCGAAGAGCAGCTGGTGGGTGTGAAGACCGGTGACGAAAAGACCATCACCGTGACCTTCCCCGAAAACTACCAGGCCGATCACCTGGCCGGCAAGGACGCGCAGTTCGCCATCACCGTCAAGCAGGTGAAGGTCGAGACCGATACCGTCATCGACGACGAGTTCGCGACCAACCTCGGCCTCGAAAGCCTCGACAAGCTCAAGGAACTGATCCGCGGCCAGCTGGAACAGGAAACCGGCGGCCTGACCCGCACTGCGATGAAGCGCTCGCTGCTCGACCAGCTTGCTTCGGGCCATGACTTTGCCGTGCCGCAGGGCATGGTCGATGCCGAATTCCAGCAGATCTGGGCCCAGCTCGAACAGGAAGCCGCGCGCGAGGAAGACCCCGCTGCCGCGATGAAGGAAATCGAGGCCGAGAAGGACGATTATCGTTCGATCGCCGAACGCCGCGTGCGCCTCGGCCTGCTGCTGTCGGAAATCGGCCAGGCCAACAACGTCCAGATCAGCCAGCAGGAAATGACCATGCTGATGACCCAGGCAGCGCAGCAGTACCGCCCGGAAGACCGCGAACGGTTCGTCGAATTCATCCGCAACGATCCGATGGCGGCGGCCCAGCTGCGCGCGCCGCTGTATGAAGACAAGGTCGTCGACTTCCTGTTCGACAAGGCCGAGATCACCGACCGCGAAGTGACCCGCGAGGAGCTCGAAGCGGCGATCGAAGCCGACGCCGAGGAAGAGAAGAAGCCGGCCAAGAAGCCAGCAGCGAAGAAGGCTCCCGCCAAGAAGGCCGCTCCGAAGAAGGAAGCTGCCGCCAAGGAAGAAGCCAAGCCGGCCGAGAAGAAGGCTCCTGCCAAGAAAGCTGCTGCTCCCAAGAAGGAAGCCGCGCCGAAGGCCGCCGCCGAGAAGAAGCCTGCGGCCAAGAAGCCTGCCGCCAAGAAGCCTGCCGCCAAGAAGTAGGGCCAGGCGCGTCATTTACGATGCAAGGGCGGCGCAGCGATGCGCCGCCCTTTTCGTTTGGCCGTCGATTCAGGGCTTTGCAGCAAGCCGGTTCAACCGTATTTCCTTTGCCAGGGACGCGAGTTGGAGGGATTGTCTGATGCGAGTTGTTATGGCGCGCACTGCGCTTGTTGCCTGTGCCTTGATGCTGTCGGCTTGTTTCGTGGCCGAAAACGACGATGCCGATCCGATCATCCCCGCAGCCAGCCTTGCCTATCCGCTGAAGACGGGCGCAGCGCAGGAATGCGAGGAAGGCGGGGAGTGCATGCGGGCCGAAATCGCCCGGCTTCCCGCAGGGGGCTATGAATTGCGGACCTGGGACGGCGACGACAGCTCCCCCACGACCCAAGCCTATCGCCTGCGCGCTCTCAAGGGTCCGGGCATCCCGGCCAACACCTTCCTTGCCCAGTCGATCAAGGACAATCCCGAAGAGCGCACGCTGGGCATGATGAGCCGCCGTTCGGATGGTGGGTGGGAGCAGCTCTCGCCCCAGTGCGAGAACCTGCGGCCCGATGCCTTCGTCGATTTCATGAACGACGGCTGGATTGCGACCGAGAGCGATGCTCTCGACAGCATGCGCTGCGAGATCCGCCGGGCCGGCCTCACCGACGCACGGATCTACGCGATCTTGAGTGCGGTCAGGAAACCTGGTTCACCGACCGTCATCTACGACGGGCGGTAGGGGTTACTCCGCCGGCTTCGGAGCATCGCTTTCGACGGGCTGCCATGGTTCGAACGTCGGCTCGGGAAGAGCCGCGGTCCGCGCCCGTTCGAAGGCCGCCCCTGCCTTGAGCACGGCGTGGTCGTCCCACTTGGCGCCCATGATCGAGAGGCCGACCGGCAGGCCCTCGATGGCGCCCATCGGCACAGTCAGATGCGGATAGCCCGCGATCGCCGCCGGGCTCCCGAAACCGATCGAGCCGTTGAAATTGTCGCCGTTCACTAGGTCGTTTGTCCAGGCCGGGCCGCGGGTCGGGACGACCAGGAAGCGGACGTTGAAGTCGGCCAGCAACCGGTCGATGGTCTCGGCACCCGCGATCTTGATCGCGTTGGTGCGGGCCTTTTCGTAAGCGTCTCGGTCGGTGGTGGTCTGGGCGAGCTCGAACAGCTCCTGTCCGAACCAGCGCATCTCGGTATCGGCATTGGCCTTGTTGAAGGCGATCAGGTCCGCGAGCGAGCGGGGCATGTCTTCACCTGGAAGGCTGGCGAGATACTTGCCCATCTCTTCGCGCAGTTCGAACATCAGCACGGTGAAGCTGTCGCGATACATCGCCGGGTCGGGTTCGAACTCGATATCGACCAGCTCCGCGCCCGCCGATTGCATGTCGGCCAGTGCCTGGTCGAACAGCGCCGCGAGGTCGGCCCGGTTGCCGACCTGCTTGCGCATGACACCGACCCGCACGCCCTGAAGGGTGGCGCTGCCGAGACCTTCGGTGAAGTCTACCTTGCGTGCATCCGCCTCTGCGGTGGCGGGATCGAGTGGGTCGCTACCTGCTATAGCGTTCATCATCAGGGCCGCGTCCATCACCGTGCGGGTCATCGGGCCCGGCGTGTCCTGCGTGCTGGAAATCGGCACAACATGCGTCCGGCTGACGAAGCCGACGGTCGGCTTGAGGCCGACCAGACCGTTAACGGAGGCAGGGCAGGTGATCGAACCGTTGGTCTCGGTCCCGATCGCGCCCCAGGCAAAGCCGGCCGCAATCGCCGCCCCGCTGCCGGAAGACGAGCCGCAGGTGTTGCGATCGGTGGCATAGGGGTTGCGGGTCAGCCCGCCGACCGCGCTCCAGCCGCTCGTCGAAGCATCACTGCGGATATTGGCCCATTCGCTGAGGTTGGTCTTGCCCAGCACCACGCCGCCCGCCTCGCGCAGCCGCGCCACGAGCGGCGCGTCGCGGCCAGTGGCGTTGGCGGCCAGAGCAAGGCTACCGGCGGTCGTCGGCAGTTCGCGGGTTTCGATGTTGTCCTTTATCAGCACGGTTCGCCCAGCGAGCGGCAAACTGGCCCGCTCGGCCTGCCACGCCCGGCACGGGGCATCCTCGGCCACGGCAATCACCGCATTGAGCCGGGGGCCCGCATCGTCGAGTTCTTCGATCCGCTTGATCGCATCCCATGCCGCACGCTCGGCCTCGCCGATGCCGCGCGGATAGGAACAGGGATCGGCGTCGCCCGCAGTACCCGCGGAAATGGCAGAATCCTGGGCCGCTGCCGGGACGGCGAGACCGAGAGCGAAGAGGCCGAGAACGGGAAGAACAACGGTGTTTTTCATGGCCAGCACGTTGCCACCGCCCGCCGCCAATGCAAGCGGATTAGAAGCTCCCGCTGACGGTGAAACGGAAGATCGGGCCGATGCGGCGGTTCCGGACCTCCTCGAAGGCCACATCCGCGCCAGGCCGGTCACCCACGAACACTGTCCGCTCGAACTTGTTGCGAGCGCCCAGCACGTTGCCGACCAGCGCCTGCACGGTCAGCCCGAACACATCCTTGTTCTCGACGAACACGTTCATGAAGGTCGGACCTTCCCAGTCGCGGCCCACTTCCCGGCGGCGCGAATAGGGAGCGTTGTCGGCCGTAAACAGGCCGCTGCCCCAGGCCCAGTCGCTTCCAGGAATGTCATGCCGGAAGTCGAGCTCCAGCAGGCTGTTGAGATCGTAGGAGAACGGTCTGTTCTCGCCGGTAAAGGGATCGGTTACGTCCATCCAGCGCTTCACTGCCTTGATCTCCAGCCGCGCACCCTTGAAGCCAATCGGCTCGCCCTTGATGGTCGTGTTCAGCTCGACATGAAGTCGCCTGGCATCGCCGATATTGCCCCTTGCCTCGCCGCCATTCGCCAGCGGGAAGAAGTCGACGAAGTCCTCGAACCATGCATGGCGGACCACCAGCTTGGCCGAACCCCATGCGCCCAGGCCCTTGTTGATCTCGGCATCAAGGTTCCAGCTCTGGTCAGGCTGGAGGCCATTGTTGCCGCCGTTCTGGTTGTCGTTCTGCAGCGAAACCGAGGCCAGGAAGTCGCCGAAGGACAGCTGGCCAACCTTGCGTCGCGCTTCGATCGTGATGTCGAAATCATCCTTCGGCTTCCACGTCAGCGAGAGCGATCCTTTTGGCCGCTGGAAGCTGCGCGAATTGGCAGCAGAACCGGTCTGCTCGATCTTTGAATATTCCGCGCCGCCGGTGAATTGCAGCGAGAGCGTGGGGGTGAGCTGCTTCGAAATGCTCAGGATGCCTTCATAGCGATCCTCGGTCACACCGCCATTGCCTCCTGGGAATGGCAGTTCGACGAAGTTCTCCGATGGATCCAGCTCGAACAGTCTTGAGGCGAGATTGAGCCGGTTGAACGCGGCTTCGCCCGAAACCTGCCAGTCGGCCTCCCACATTCTCCAGCCATATTCGAACCGACCGATCCGCTCACCGGTCTTCCCGGTCTGTTCGAACCGGAAGCCCGATGCGTCACGGCCGTCATCGAAGCGGTCGACCAGGGTGGTGGCGACCTCGTCCCGCTCGAACCGCTCCAGCCCGATCAGTTTGAGCGTGCCGGGCCCGACTGGAAAGGCGATATCGCCACCGATTTCGTACTTTGGCCCCTGGTCGTCGAGCATGAATTCGCGCGTCCGTACCAGACCGCTGGAATAGATTCCGGTCTCAGGTTCGGTGATCTCCTGGAAATCAGCTCCATAGCTGAGATTGAGATTGCCGAGTATCCCGCCGCCGAAATCGTAGCTGAAACTGGTCGCAAGCTTCGGATTGTCGTACTTGCCGGAAAACTTGTTGTACTGTTCCTCTATCACCGCGCCGCTCGCGTCGGTGACGATTGTCGGCCCGTCAGCCCCGAAACGATTGTTTTCATTGGAAAGTGACACGGTATAGCCGAGCTTTCCGCTTCGCCCCGTGACGGAGATTTCGCCGCCATAGAGCTGCGCCTCGGTGTTGTAGGGGCGGAATCCGCTGCGCCAGCGGAACTGGCCGCTCGTCCGGGTGCTCTTGTAGACCACATTGGCGACCTGGCCGGAGAGGCCGGGGATGTCGAGCGCGGTGCCGTCGACGATCTCGATCCGCAGGACGTCGCCAGCGGAGATGCGCTGCAACTGGTCGAACAGGCTGTCCGACTTGCTGGAAAAGCGCTGGCCGTTGACCAATACGTTCTGGTTTGCTTGGCCGAGCCCGCGCTGGCCCTGGTTGCCATCATCGATGGTAAAGCCGGGGATACGGCTGACCATGTCGAACGCGGTGCGCGGTGCAAACTGGGTGAAATAGGTCGGTTCATAAACCTGGCCCTGGCCGTTGGTGACAAGCGACCCCTCCGGAGCGGAAGCGGATTCAGTGGCGGCATCCGCGTCGGTGTCTTCGGCCAGCAAGGGGGCCGGCGTCACGGCCAAAGCCAGGGCAAGCGCGATTGAATGCCTGGGCGACTGTTTATGCAAACGGGTATGGACGTGTGGGGGCACGTTGGTCAGTCCTCTCTCCTCTGGTCCAGCCGGTTTGCCAGAGCGTTGCGATTACAAAAGTAATCATCGACCGGCTGACACCAGCACAGGACCAGCGTCGTGCCGCGTGGAGGATTGTCCGACAGACGGCAAACTCTGGCGGTCGAACGGCTTCGGGACTGAAAAGGCCCAGAAATTCCCGCTGATATGGAACCGCAGGATCGGGCCGTCCTGCATCCGGCCTATCCCGCTGGTGCGGGCATAGCCGCGCTGGCGATCGTAACGCAGACGGTTGCCCCCGGCGATGTCACTGCCGGGGATATCCTGCCGCAGTTCGGTCCCGGCTTCGCGGTCGGAACCGTCCGAGAAGGGTCGCAGATCACCGGCCGGCGGATCTCGAAGCGCAACATCGACCCCGTCGCCCTTGCTCCATGCCAGCGCCAGCGAGCCCTTGGGCCGGACGAAGCGTTCGAAATAGGCGGGATCTTAGGTGTAACCAGGTTTCCGCTGCGGTAACGTCGACGCGCCGCTCTCTCTTGCCCGGGCACTGTCGGGCCAGCTTGCCGGAAGGGCAGCAGCCATCGTCACCCCGCAGGTGGAGAAACGCCGCAACGACGTGAGCAGGTTTACAGTCCGCCCCTGCCTAGAACGTCACCTCGCTCGCATGCTTGATGACGGTGCCGAGGATGCCATAGTCCTTGGCTTCGTCGGTGCCCATCCAGAAATCGCGGTCGATGTCCTTCAGGACCTTCTCATAGTCCTGACCCGTAGCTTCGGCGATCTTGCGCGCGATCCGTTCGCGCATCTTGACGATTTCCTGCGCCTGGATGGCGATGTCGGACGCCTTGCCACCGGCGCCGCCCGACGGCTGGTGGATCAGGAAGCGGGTGTTGGGCAGACAGAAACGCCGTTCGTGCGGGACGCTGAGGAAGATGTGGGTGGCAATGCTGGCGACCCAGCCGGTGCCGATGATCGCCACGGGTGAGCTGATATAGCCGATCAGGTCGTGGATCGTATCGCCCGATTCGACGTGGCCGCCCGGCGAATTGACGATCAGCTTGATCGGATCGTGCGACAGGTGATCCAGATACAGCAGCTGCATCGAAACCCGCTCGGCCAGCTTCTGGTCGACCCCGCCGAACAGCATCACCGTGCGCGCCTCCAGGAACTTGCTCATCATCGCGGCGCGCATGCCCTTGTCCTCGGTGCCCTCCTCTTCGTCGTCTGCGCGGATGGGGTCGAGCGAGGAAAACGGAAGTGAGGACATGTGGCAGGCCTTTTGTTGATCTGGTGTCGGGGTTACCGCTACGTGCACCACATCGCAACGATAAGCCGATATTCAAGCCCAGAGATTCAAGGCTTGAACCCGGCGCTGGCAGCACAGATATAGCGCCGACACGACAAAGGACCTTTCATGATTGATCTCCGCGACCAGCTTGGCGAAACCTACGGCACCCAGGGGCAGTTTACCCGTGATCCGGTGACCGGCGCGCTGGTGCCGATGGTGGTCGAGCAGACCAGCCGGGGCGAGCGAAGCTTCGATATCTTCAGCCGCCTGCTGCGCGAACGCATCGTGTTCGTGACCGGCCAGGTCGAAGACGGCATGGCTTCGCTGATCGTGGCGCAGCTGCTGTTCCTCGAAAGCGAAAACCCGTCGAAGCCGATCAGCATGTATATCAACTCGCCCGGCGGGGTGGTGACGGCTGGTCTGTCGATCTTCGACACCATGCAATACATCAAGCCGCGCGTTTCGACCGTTTGCATCGGCCAGGCTGCGAGCATGGGCAGCTTCCTGCTGGCTGCCGGCGAGCCGGGCATGCGCATTGCGCTGCCCAACTCGCGCATCATGATCCACCAGCCTTCGGGCGGTGCGCGCGGCATGGCCTCCGACATCGAGATCCAGGCCCGCGAAATCCTGCGCATCCGTGCGCGGATGAACGACCTCTATGTGAAGTTCACTGGGCGCACCCTGGAGGAGATCGAGAAGGCGATGGATCGCGACACCTTCCTCGAGGCCGAGGAAGCAATGCAGTTCGGTCTCGTCGACAAGGTCTTCGAGACCCGCCCCGACAACGAAGTATCGGATGGCGAGAAGGGTTCGGGCGGCGCGCCTGAGTAAGCTCGGTCCGCCCCGCCGCCCCTTGACGGGACAGGCGCTCGAAACAAGCGGGCGAAACAAGTGGGAAACCGTGCTCTTTCAGCCACGGGCAAGGTGTGTTCCCTATATGGTGTGGTTGCAAAACGGACCGGGCGCGATAGTTTCGCCCGAATCCGCTGGTATTGCGGCGGAAAAGGTCCGAAAGCCTAAGGTATGACGAAATTGAGCGGAACCGATAGCAAGTCGACACTCTACTGCAGCTTTTGCGGTAAGTCGCAGCACGAGGTGAGGAAGCTCATCGCCGGGCCAACGGTGTTCATCTGCGACGAATGTGTCGAGCTGTGCAACGACATCATCCGCGAGGAAACCAAGGCCGGACTGACAGGCCGCAAGGAAGGCGATGTTCCGACCCCGTCGGAAATCTGCGCCACCCTCAACGACTATGTGATCGGCCAGGACCGTGCCAAGCGCGTGCTTTCGGTCGCGGTGCACAACCATTACAAGCGGCTGAAGCACAGCGGCAAGGGTGGCGATGTCGAACTGGCGAAGTCGAACATCCTGCTGGTCGGGCCAACCGGTTCCGGCAAGACGCTGCTGGCACAGACGCTGGCACGCACCTTCGACGTGCCCTTCACCATGGCCGATGCCACCACGCTGACCGAAGCCGGTTATGTCGGTGAAGACGTCGAGAACATCATCCTCAAGCTGCTGCAGGCCAGCGACTACAATGTCGACAAGGCCCAGCACGGGATCGTCTATATCGACGAGATCGACAAGATCACCCGCAAGGCGGAAAACCCCTCGATCACCCGCGACGTTTCGGGCGAAGGCGTGCAGCAGGCGCTGCTCAAGCTGATGGAAGGCACCACTGCCTCCGTCCCGCCGCAGGGCGGGCGCAAGCATCCGCAGCAGGAATTCCTGCAGGTCGACACGACCAACATCCTGTTCATTTGCGGCGGCGCCTTTGCCGGTCTCGACAAGATCATCGCCGACCGCCTGCAGAAGCGCAGCATCGGCTTTGGCGCGCATGTCGCCGATCCGGACAAGCGCAAGGTGGGCGAACTGCTCGAAAAGAGCGAGCCGGAAGACCTGCTCAAGTTCGGGCTGATCCCCGAATTCGTCGGCCGCCTGCCGGTGATCGCGACGCTTAACGATCTCGATGTCGATGCGCTGGTGACGATCCTGCAGGAACCGAAGAACGCACTGGTCAAACAGTACCGCAAGCTGTTCGATCTGGAAAATGTCGAGCTGACCTTCACCGACGAAGCGCTGCGGGCGATCGCCGAACGCGCCATCCTGCGCAAGACCGGCGCGCGCGGTCTGCGTTCGATCGTCGAGGGCATTCTGCTCGACACCATGTTCGACCTGCCGGACCTTGAAGACGTCAGCGAAGTCGTGATCGACGCCGACGTGGTGGCCGGCAAGAAGGAGCCTGTCCGCGTCGTCGCCAATGACGATGTAAAGGCCAAGAAGGATGAGGCAGCCTAGCGCTGCCTCGTCCTCAGGGCTCGATCCCGTATCTGGCGAGTTCGGTGAGGGCGCGTCTGCTGCCCTCGCCGTAACGCCGCCATTTCTCGATGCTGCTGCTGTAGATCGGTGAGCGGACCTGCACCGCGCTGGCCGTTGCCACCGGCTGGGCGTTGCGGTGGAATTCCATGCAGGCGTCGTCCCACGGCAGGCCGCAGAACTCGAGCAGGCGTTCGGTCTGGCCGCGCTGGTCGGCGATGATGTCCTCATAGCGGATGGGCAGAAAGCGGCTAACGGGCAGGGTAGTCTCAAATGCGCTGGCCATCCGCTCGAACCCGGCGACGAAATGCGCCGCGTCGCCAAAATCATAGGCATAGCTGTAATAGCTGAAACCGGTGGCGAAGAGTTGGCGGTAATTGGCGAACAGCACGTCGAAGGGTGAGCGACGCAGGCAAATCACCCGCGCCCTCGGCAATGCCCGCAATATTGCAGGAGCGAAGAAGGCATTGAACGGCATCTTGTCGATGAAATGCGGCGCGTCCTCCGCGAGCTGGCCCGTCCGGTCGAGATAGGCAGCTCCGACCGCGGACAGGTCGCCTGCCTGCGATGCAGCCTCCAGCAGGGCTGGCTCCAGCACCAGCGGTCCAGGCGTTTTCAGTTGGCGTTTCAGCAGGATGGCGAAGTCGGAGAGTTCGCCCAGCGAAGTCACCTGCGGGTGCGAGGAGATGATCCGTTCGACCAGCGTGGTCCCGCTGCGCGGCATGCCGGTGATGAAGATGGGGCGCTCGTCGCCTTCGCGCTCTGCTCCGAAATTGCCGATCTTGGCGGCCGCAATCGCTGCCTCGACCAAGGCTTCGGCGGCAGCGCGGTCATGCGCGACTTCTCGCGCCCTGGCGGCCTTCGCCCGGTCGAGCCATTGCAGCGAGGCATCCCATGCCTCCCGTTCCTCGGCCAAACGCGCGAGGGCGTGACCGATCACCAGCCGCGTCTCGGAATCACGCGAACCTTCGAACAAGGACTCGAGTTGCGCATCCCAGGCAGGGTCGGGGACTTTGGCCAATTGCACCAGCGCGACCCAGCCTTTGGCGTGATCGGGCTGCATTGCGACCAGTGACCGCAGCTCACGCTCGGCACCCTCGAGGTCACCGGCGAACTCCAGGGCCACGCCGTAGTTGTAGCGATAGTCGCGATTGGCCGGCACGCCGGCGACGGCCTGCGCCAGCGGACCAACCGCCTCCGCATGGCGCCCCGTACGCGAAAGCGCCACGCCGAGCTGGTTGGCGATATGCGGATCGTCGGTGCCGCGACGGTAGGCTGTCAGCGCCCGCTCACGCGCCCGCTCCTGATCTTGCTTGAGCAGGGCCACCCGTGCCTCGAGCAAAGCCAGCCAGCAGCTATCGTGCCCGGCCTTTGCGACCATGGCGCAAAGCTTTTCGGCGCCGGGCCCGTTGCCGTGTTCCACCGCGATCGCCGCCATCACCAGTACCGCCTCGGCGCAGTCCGGATCTTCGCGCACCGCTTGCTGCGCTGCAGCATGGGCAGCTTGAAACTGACCTGCAAATAGTTGCATTCTTGCACGGGTGAGCGGGGAATCAGCAACAGAAATGGCGTTTTGCCCCTTGGCGGAATTGACAAGTTGCGCGCTGCGCGGCTCTTAGCCCCATGTTGCTGTGCAGCATGGGGACTGCAACCTAACCCCCAAGCGATAAGGAATCCAGAACATGAACATCGCGAATACCCGCCAGATGATGCGCGCTGCGCTGCTCGGCAGCACCATAATCGCGACTGCATGGGCCACGCCCGGGTCGGCACAGGAAATCGAGGAAGAGACTGCGACAGGCGCCACCGCAGACAATGTCATTGTCGTGACCGCCACGCGGCGCGAAGAATCGGTGCAGGACGTGCCGTTCAACATCTCGGCCGTTTCGGGAGAGGACCTCACCGAAGCCGGTGCCTTCAACCTGCGAGAGGCCTCGCGCCTCGTCCCGGGCGTGTTCTTCGTCGACAATGGCGCACGCAACAATTCGCTGGTCGTTTTCCGCGGCCTCAGCGCCGACCCGCTCGGCTCGAACGATGGCGGCGGCAATGGCGGCACGGTCGGCACCTATCTCGGCGAAGTCCCGCTGCTGGTCGACCTTCGCCTGAAGGACGTGCAGCGTGTCGAATTCCTGATCGGTCCGCAGGGCACGCTCTACGGTTCGGGCACGCTGGGTGGTGCGATCCGCTACATTCCCAACAAGGCCGACCTCGACGAGTTCAGCGCCAGCGTTCGCGCCGACCTTTACACGATCAAGAGCGGTGACGGTATCAGCCACGATACCGGTGTGACACTGAACCTGCCGATCGTGCCCGGCGTGCTCGCCTTCCGCGGCTCGCTCGATTATCTCGATGACAAGGGCTTCATCGACTATCCCTACGCGGTCCGCACGGTTGGCGTGTCCAACCCGGACGATTTCGCGGACCCGACGAATTTCAATCCGCTGAAGGACGTCAATGACGAACAGACCCTCACCGCCCGAGCGGTGCTGGGGGCGGCACCGACCGACTGGCTCGAATTCGAACTGGCCTATACGCTGCAGGATCAGGAAACCGGTGGTCGCCAGCTTTCCAATCGCGGCATCGACACGCTGCCGGTGAACCTGGGCAAGTATGAATCGGCCATGCGCGTGCCGGAACCGAACGATCGCAAGACCCAGCTGTTCTCGATCGAAGCGACTGCCGATCTTGGCTTTGCGCAGCTTACCAGCGCAACCGGCTGGGCGACCGAGGACGAGACGGGCCAGCGTGATCAGACCGACCTCCTGATCGCGCTCGAATACAGCTACGAAGCCTTCCCGAACTTCACCAGCTTCACGTTGGAAGACAGCGATATCCGCGCCTTCACCCAGGAAGTGCGACTGGTTTCGACCCACGGCGGTCCGATCAGCTGGATCGTCGGCGGGTTCTACCAGAACAGCCGGTTCAATGGTTTCAGCAAGGAATTTACCCCGGGCTTCGACCAGTTCGCGGTCGACGAATTCGGCGGCATCCAGCTGCGCCCGGACGCACTCGAGTATTTCTCGGTCGATGTGCAGAAGCTCACCGAGCTCGGTCTCTACGGCGAGGTCACCTTTGGTATCACCGATCGCTGGTCGGTGACTGGCGGGGTGCGCTATTACGACTACGATTTCCAGGCGCAATCGGCGGTCGATATCCCGCTTTTCCGCACCGTGTTCGATGGCGATGCACCGGACTCCATCGTGCTCGACTTCCAGGAAGTCGGCCAGAAGGACGATGGCTTCCTGTTCAAGCTCAACACCTCGTTCGACGTGACCGACGATGTGCTGGTCTATGCGACCTATTCGGAAGGCTTCCGCACCGGAAGTGCCAATGGCGTGGCGCTGTGCCCGACCCCGTTGCCGAATACGCAGATCGTCTGTGCGCTGCCCAACGAATTCCAGTACTTCCCGGATACCACCAACAACTACGAACTCGGCTTCAAGAGCCAGTTCGCGGATAACACGGTGACGCTCAACGGCGCGGTCTACTACATCAAGTGGAACGGCCCGCAGGTCGCCTCGGCTACGGTCAACGGCAGCCAGCCGATTACCATCAATGGCGCAGCGGCTGAGTCCAAGGGTTTCGAACTAGCGCTCAACTGGCGGCCGGTACCGGGGCTGGAGATTGGCGGCAGCTATGCCTACACCGATCCGCAGTTCACCGAGGATGCGATCGACCTTATCGCCTATTTCGTCCCGCCGGGCTTCAGCGCGCCGGACGACGGCAATGGCAATGAAGACCGGCTCGATGGTCTCGCCGGCGATCGTCTGCCTGGCTCGCCCAAGAGCAAGCTGTCGCTCAATGCCAGCTACGAAACGCCGCTGACCGATACGATCGACCTGCGCTTTGGCTGGGGGATGACCGCGCAATCCAATGTTCTGCGCACCGCCGGCAACCGCGGCAACGGCTATGTCATTCCGGGGTTTGCGATCAACAACTTCTCGATCTCGGCCAAGACCGATGCCTGGACGGTGACGCTCTATGCCGACAACGCCTTCAACAAATACGCCGTCGGCGGCGTACGCGGGAACCAGGATTACAACCAGATCCTGGCCGACATCAACGGCGATCCGGTGTACCAGCGTACCTTCGGCGAGTTCGTCCTCGCTCCACGCACCATCGGTCTTCGTTTCAGCTACGATTTCGGCGGTTAAAGCCGGCTGCCGACACTGGAACGAGAAAGCCCCGCCCGGTTCATGCCGGGCGGGGCTTCGCTTTTGCGGCGCCGCTGAGGGGTAGGTACGGAGTAGGCGCCGCGGGGGACCTTGAAATGTCAGCCGGGGAGCGAAACCGTATCGGTGACATGGATCACGCCGTTCGACTGGTAGACGTCGGCCTGAGTGACAGTGGCCATACCGCCTGCGGCGTCCATCAGGGCGACCTTGCCGTCCATCATGTGAGCGACGAGCTTGCCGCCGTTAAGCGTGGTCAGTTCCGCCTTGCCACCGCCTTGCTCGATCATGGCGACGAGATCAGCGGCCGAAACCTTGCCGGGAACGACATGGTAGGTCAGGATGCCGGTCAGGGTGCCCTTGTTTTCAGGCTTGAGCAACGTCTCCACGGTGCCTGCGGGAAGCTTGGCGAAGGCAGCATTGGTCGGTGCGAAAACAGTAAAGGGGCCCGGACCCGTGAGGGCTTCGACCAGCCCTGCGGCCTGCACGGCGGCCACGAGCGTCGTGTGATCCTTCGAGTTGACGGCATTCTCGACGATGTTCTTGGTCGGATACATGGCTGCACCGCCGACCATCGGCACATTCTGCTTTTCCGCCATCTTGTCCTTGTGGCCGTCGGCGGTGGCGGGCGTCGCAGCAAGGCCGAGGGTCGCGGCAAGCGCCGCCGCAGCCATGGCGGTGAACCGTGTCTTGGGGGTAATCGACATTGAACTCTCCTGATTTTGCAAGCTTTCCCGTCCTGCGCCCGAAGATACGGAGCGCGGTTGTGTCGGGATGCATCCTGCAGGAGAAATTTCTTCGGTCGGCCTGAACGGCCGCCTACAGCTCGGTCAGTACGCCCTGAGCGACCACGGGGCCGGGGACGGCGCCCTCCGGAGCACCGCCCAGCGGCTCGCGCGAAACGGCAATCTGTCCGCCATCAGCCAGCTGCGCGGCCAGCGCATCGTCGAGCCGGGCTTTGCGAATGGCCCCCGGCTGGATGACCCCCAGCGAAAGTGGATCGCCTTCTGCGGGGATCAGCCACAGCTCGTGATCATGGACACCGTCGGCGGTCAGGCCCGCTGCGGCAACCACTAGCTCGTGAGAATCTCCGATGTAGGTAACCTCGAGCCGAAGGCCGCCGTCACCGACCGGGATTGAAGCGGCGAGTTCAGGCGCATCTGGCACCGGCGCATTGCCGGTTGGGACAAGCGTGATCGCCAGCAGCACCGCCGCAGCGGCAGAGGCGAAAGCCGTTGCCCATTTCCAGCGGCGCAGCTGCCCTGCCAACTGCTCATTGTCGTTGGCGGGATTGGGACCGATCGCCGCCTCGATGGCCCGCCACAAACCGGCGCGCGGCGTTGCCTCCGGCACAGCATCGAGCAGTGGGGCGAAATGCGCCTGCCATCTGGCAACCGCCCCGGCAAAGACCGGGTCACGCGCCTCCAGGCTGCGTGCCCGCAGCAATTCCTCGCCTTCGAGCAGGCCGAGTGCGTATTCCGCAGCGAGATGGTCCGTGTCAGTCATCGTCGTCATGCTCGAGACAGGCTTTGAGTTTTGCCAGGCCGCGCCGGATGCGGCTCTTGATCGTTCCCAACGGTTCGCCTGCCGCCGCCGCCAGTTCGGCATAGGTCCGGCCTTCGAAGAATGCTGTGCGGATCGAAGAGCGGGTCGGTTCCTCGAGTTGCCCGAGGCAATGGTGGATCCGGTCAGTGCGCTCCGCACCTTCAAGCAAGGCATCGGCGCGCGGGGCGTCATCGGCGATCTCCATGGCCTCGTCGACCGGGACCGCACGGCGTTGCACTTTGCCCGCACGCAGCCGGTCCACCGCGCGGTTGCGCGCGAAGGTGGCGAGCCAGCTGATCGGGCTGGCGCGGGCCGGATCGAACCGGTCGGCCCGGCGCCACAGGGTCAGGTATACGTCCTGCAATGCATCCTCGGCTTCCTTGCGGTCCCCCAAGATACGCAGGCAGATGCCGAAAAGCTTCGCCTGCGTCGCATCGTAGATCTCGCGCAGCGCTTCGCGGTCGCCATCGGCGAGGCGGAGCATCGCGACCTTCAAGGCCTCCCTTTGTGCGTCGCTGGTCAACAGCCGCCCCCGCATTCGGGCTCTCGCTCGATCTGGACGGTGATGTGGTGGATGCCGAAGCGATGTTCGAGGTCGTGCGCAAGTTGCCGCAGGAAGCCATCGCCGCTGCTGCCGCCGGGCATGACGAGATGGGCTGTCAGCGCGGTTTCGGTGGTCGACATCGGCCAGATGTGGAGGTCGTGGACCATGCTGACGCCGGCCTGACCGACGAGGAAACGCTGCACTTCCTGCTCGCAGATACCATCGGGTACGGCATGAAGGCCCAGCTTGACGCTGTCCTTGGCCAGCCCCCACGTGCCCCAGGCAATCACGCCGACGATCACGAGGCTGGTGACCGGATCGATCCACATTGCCCCGGTAAGCAGGATGGCGATGCCCGCCACCACCACGCCCAGCGAGACCAGCGCATCGGCAGCCATATGCAGAAAGGCTCCGCGAATGTTGAGATCGTGCTGCCCGCGCAAGAACAGCAGTGCGGTGGCCGTGTTGATGACCACGCCGATGCCGGCGACCGCGATCATCGTCCAGCCCTCGACCGGGGCCGGGTTCATCAGCCGGTGAGTCGTCTCGTAAAGGATGATCCCGATGGCCACAAACAGCAGCGCTGCGTTGGCGATGGCGGCGAGGATCGTCGAGCTCTTGTAGCCGAAGGTGTAGCGGCCCTGTGCGGGCCGCTTGGCCGCCACCGATGCGCCCCAGGCCAGCAGCAGGCTCAGCACGTCGGAAAGGTTGTGCCCGGCATCGGCGACCAGCGCCATCGAGCCGGAGATAAGGCCATAGGTCGCCTCGACCGCGACGAAAGCGATGTTGAGCAGGATGCCGATGGCGAAGGAGGGGCCGAAATCCTTCGGCGCATGGGAATGTCCATGCCCGTGGTGAGGCCCATGCGGGTGGGCGTGAGCATGATCATGCGAATGAGAGTGTGCTGCGCCCATCGGTCTTATTCGTAGACGCAGGAATCCAATCCGTCACGCCTTACGACACCGACGCGAGCGGCAAGCGTGTTGCCATGCCGGCGTAGCCAGCCGCTCGGGTTGGAAACCGCGCGCTTCTTCGGCAGCGGCAGGGCAGCAGCCATGCGAGCCGCCTCCAGCGGGGTCAGCCTGGCAGCGGACTTGTTGAAGTAACGCTGCGCTCCGGCCTCCACGCCATAGGTGCCGATGCCGGTCTCGGCCACGTTGAGATAGACCTCCATGATCCGCCGCTTGCCCCAGATCTTCTCGATCAGGAAAGTGAACCAGGCCTCGAAGCCCTTGCGGACATAACCGCCGCCCTGCCACAGGAACACGTTCTTGGCGGTCTGCTGGCTGATCGTCGATCCGCCTCGGATACGCCCGCCCTGGGCATTGCTGGCGGCGGCCTTGGCGATGGCTTCGGTGTCGAAGCCGGCATGGGTGCAGAACTTGCCATCCTCTGCCGCGATCACCGCGCGGACCATGGTGCGGTCGATATCCGATAAAGCGGTCCAATCCTTGGTCACCGGATTGGGGTCCATCGCCATAGTCGCGGTAAAGGGCACCGGGACGAACTTGAAAACGAGCACCAGCGACAGGCTGGCCACCAGGAAGCCGAAGATGATTTTGGCAAGAAGCTTGGCGAACCAGATCATCGGCGAGACCTAGATTCGCCCATTCCCAAATGCAACGAAGCCCCGACCAACATGGCCGGGGCTTCGCTCAAATTCATCCGGATAAGTGCTGGCGCTTATGCCATACCGGGCAGCAGCCGCTCGCCGGCGATGCGCTGCATCGCCTTTTGCAGCTTCTCGAATGCGCGCACTTCGATCTGGCGGATGCGTTCGCGGCTGACGTTGTATTCCTGGCTCAGTTCCTCGAGCGTCTGCGGATTGTCCGTCAGGCGCCGTTCGGTGAGGATGTGCTGTTCGCGCTCGTTGAGCGAGTTCATCGCCTCGACCAGCATCTCATGCCGGACATGCGCCTCTTCGGCTTCGGCCACGGTTTCGTCCTGCAGCGGGCGATCGTCGGTCAGCCAGTCCTGCCATTCGCCGGACCCTTCCTCGCCGCCGCGCATCGGCACGTTGAGCGATCCGTCGCCGCCCATCATCATGCGCCGGTTCATGTTGACGACTTCCTGCTCCGGCACGCCCAGATCGGTGGCGATCTTGGTCACATCGTCGGGATGCAGATCGGTGTCCTCGTAAGCATCGAGGTTCTTCTTCATCCGGCGCAGGTTGAAGAACAGCTTCTTCTGCGCGGCGGTGGTGCCCATTTTCACGAGGCTCCAGCTGCGCAGGATGTATTCCTGGATCGAGGCCTTGATCCACCACATCGCGTAGGTCGCGAGACGGAAACCGCGATCGGGTTCGAACTTCTTGACGCCCTGCATCAGGCCGACATTGCCTTCGGAAATGAGGTCCGACACGGGCAGGCCATAGCCGCGATAGCCCATGGCGATCTTGGCCACGAGCCGCAGGTGCGAGGTCACGAGCTGCGCCGCAGCTTCGGGATCCTCGTGCTCCTCGTACCGCTTGGCAAGCATGTATTCCTGCTCGGCGGTGAGAATCGGGTATTTCTTGATTTCCGAGAGATAGCGGTTGAGGCTCTGCTCTCCGCCGAGCGCCGGTACGCTCAATGCCTTGGTGTTGCTCACTCTTTCCCTAACCTTTCTGCGTCAACCCGATTGCCCGGACCCCTGGTGGGCATCCGCGCGGCTGGGCCACACGGTTACATATAGTCGAATTCGCCAATCTTTGCACCGACATTCATCGATAAATACGTTCGGTTTCGTCGATGAGTTCCTGCATGTCGGCAGGTAAACTGGCGGTAAATTGCACCTTCTCGCCTGTCACAGGGTGGAGAAAGCCCAACTCGGCAGCATGGAGCGCCTGACGGGCAAACCCGAGCTGCTTGAGCAAGGGGCGCAAGCTCCTGGGATCGCTGCCGTACACAGGGTCACCGATTAGCGGATGGCCCATTGACTGACAGTGAACGCGGACCTGGTGGGTGCGCCCGGTTTCCAGCCGGCATTCGATCAATGCGCAATCCGCCATCGTCTTAAGCGTCTTGTACCGCGTAACCGCGTGTTTGCCGCGCGAGGAATCCTTTGCGAGTACGGCCATTTTCTTGCGGTCGCGATCACTGCGGCCAAGCCGGGCATCAATCGTGCCTTCCGATGGATGAGGGTGACCCGCACAGACCGCCAGGTATCGGCGGTGGATCGAATGCTTCGCAAACTGCGCGCCGAGGCCCTCGTGAGCGGCGTCGGTCTTCGCCACCACCAGCAGGCCCGAAGTATCCTTGTCGATCCGGTGAACGATGCCGGGGCGGGCAACGCCGTTGATGCCGGAAAGTTGCCCCCGGCAGTGGAACAGCAGCGCATTGACCAGCGTGCCATCGGGATTGCCCGCTGCCGGATGGACCACCATCCCGGCCGGCTTGTTGACGACGACCAGATGCTCGTCCTCGAACACCACATCGAGCGGGATATCCTGCGGCTCGGCGGCAAGCGGTTCGGGTGGGGGCAGGCGGATCTCGAAGTGGGCCCCGGCCTGCATCTTCGCCGAAGGGTTGGCGGCCAGCGACTTGCCCACGGTCACCGCGCCCTCCACCATCAGCGCCTTGACCCGCTCGCGCGACAGGCCAGTCGCTTCGGCCAGTAGCTTGTCGACGCGGCCCGCCGCAGCGAGGGTTCCGGTGATGACTTCGTTGTCACGCATGCTAGGGCCATGGGCCATGATACGAGAAGTCTCAAGCGCGGTTGTTGCCGGCATTCTAGGCCACGCTGCCGATGCCCACCCGCGCGAGTGTTGCGGAATACTGTTGGGGAAGGACGGGCGTATCACCGCATTCCTTCCCGCAGATAATGTCCACCCCCAGCCCGAAAACCACTTCGAGATCGATCCGCAGGCTCTGATCGATGCGCACCGCGCTGCACGCCATGGCGGGCCGCGGGTTGCCGGCTACTACCATTCGCATCCCAATGGCCATGCAGAACCATCCCCCACGGACAGGCGGCAGGCCGCACACGATGGCAGCATCTGGGCCATTGTGGCGGCGGGCACGGTCACGATCTGGCGTGATGCGCCAGAAGGTTTCGTCCCGCTTTCCTACCGCGTCTCGGCAAGCTAGATCGCGGCAATGAACTGCGTCCGGGCACTCTCTGCCGCAACCCTTGACACATGCGGCTGGCAGGGCCGCATTTTTGCTCTAGGACAGTGTGACATGTGTGACATGGTTCACCAAACGATAGGTCTATATGAACGAAACCGATGCCGTAACTCTCGCCAGCCAGCTCTGTTCGCGGCTGTGCCATGACCTGCTTTCGCCGGTCGGCGCGCTCAGCAACGGGCTGGAGCTGATGGCGGACGAGCAGGATCCGGAAATGCGCCAGCGCTGCATGGAACTGCTCGAACAGAGCGCGCGGACCAGCGCCAACAAGCTCAAGTTCTTCCGGCTTGCCTATGGCGCTGCGGGCGGCTTTGGCGAGCGGATCGACATGACCGAGCCCAAGGCGTTGATCGAGGCGCTGGCGGCCGATGCGCGGCGCGTAGAAATCAACTGGGCGCTGGCGGTGGACAGCCTGCCCAAACCGGCAGTCAAGGTGCTGCTCAATTTCGCCCAGATGGGGCTCGACGCGCTGGTGCGCGGGGGCACGCTCGATATCGGGGCCGAACGCCGCGACGGGGCGAGCGAGATCGTTGTCCGTGCCAGTGGCCCGAAGGTCGCATTCGATGAAAGTATCGGCCAGGCCCTGGAGGGCGAGTTGCCCGCCGAGGGACTGTCCGGGCGCACCGCACCTGCGCATATGTTGGCTCTCCTCGCCTATGACTGCGAGGGCGAATTGCAGTATCATCTCAGCGAGGATGCCCTCGTGCTGGGCGCCGTGCTTCCCGGCTGATGGGCGAACTGGTGCATCGCGAGCGGCTTTCGCCGAACTGCAATGATCGCAAGCTGCCGATCAACATGGTCGTACTGCACTATACCGAGATGAAGCCCGTCGAAACTGCGCTCGACCGGCTTTGCGATCCCGAAGCAGGGGTCAGCGCGCATTATGTCATCAGCGAGGAGGGCGAAGTCACCCTGCTGGTGCCCGAAGACAAGCGGGCATGGCACGCGGGAGTTTCCTATTGGCGCGGGATTCGCGACGTGAATTCGGCCAGTATCGGGATCGAGCTTGACCATCCCGGGCACGGCCTCGGTTATCGCCCCTTTGCCGAGGCGCAGATCGACGCCCTGATCCCGCTGCTGCATTCGATCATCCAGCGTTACGACATCCCGCGCGCCAATGTGGTCGGCCACTCCGACGTGGCGCCGCAGCGCAAGACGGATCCGGGCGAGCTGTTCCCATGGGAACGCCTGGCCGAATATCACCTCTGTCTGCCGCGACCGGAGAAGCTGGAGCAGGGCGATCCCTTCGACAACGATGCCGCCTTCTACCTCGCGCTTGAGCGCTATGGTTACGACATCACCGACGGGCACAAGGTGGTCGAGGCGTTCCAGCGCCGCTGGCGGCCCGAGACCATCGACGGGCAGATTTGCGGGCAGGTGCGGGCAATTCTGTTCCAGTTGCTGCTGGACCGCGACCGGGGGATGACACGCTAGACGCCCCACAAGCGGCAAACAGGGAGGATACAATGCGGATACCGGGAACGGCAGCCTTGCTGACCTTGGCGCTTGCGTTGCTGGGCAATACGCCGCCGGTCGGAACTGCAACCGAGCAGACGGCAGCAGCTAACGAGGCAGTGCGCGAACGCCTCCCGCTCGACGACCGGGCCGATTTCGAGGATGCAACGCGCGGGCTGTTGGCGCAGCTGGACCAAGATATCGTCAACCCCGATGGTACTGTGGCGTGGAGCATCAACGCATTCGAGTTTCTCGATGCCGATGCGCCGGACACGGCCAATCCCTCGCTCTGGCGCCAGAGCGAGCTGACGGCGATCCACGGCCTGTTCGAAGTCGTCCCCGGGATCTACCAGCTGCGTGGCTACGATATCTCTGTGATGACGTTGATCTCCGGCAAGACCGGCTGGGTGGTGATCGACCCGCTGCTGACCCCCGCCACGGCGAGGGCAGGGCTCGAGCTGGCCAATCGCACGCTTGGCGAGCGGCCTGTGGTGGCAGTGATCTACACCCATAGCCATGGAGACCACTTCGGCGGGGTGCTGGGTGTGACCAGCCGCGAGGCACTGCAAAGGGGCGATGTCCAGATATTTGCCCCCGCAGGCTTTATGGGCGAAACTGTCGGTGAAAGTGTGCTGGCCGGTGCTGCCATGGGCCGCCGGGCGCAGTACCAGTTCGGCAACAAGGTGCCCACCGGGCCGCAGGGTGTGATCGGAGTCGGGCTCGGACCGAAGCTTGCCACCGGACCGATCGGCCTGCTGCCGCCGACGCGCGAACTGTCGCGCGAGGGGGAGGTGCTGGAGATCGACGGGGTGGTGTTCGAGTTCGTCGATACCGGCCACACCGAGGCGCCGTCCGAGTTCGTGTTCTACCTGCCGCAGTTCCGCGCGCTCCACACCGCCGAGGTCGTGACCCGCAACTTCC
Source organism: Erythrobacter sp. SDW2 (assembly GCF_021431965.1). NCBI lineage: Bacteria > Pseudomonadati > Pseudomonadota > Alphaproteobacteria > Sphingomonadales > Erythrobacteraceae > Erythrobacter > Erythrobacter sp. SDW2. Next base: position 2,664,393 of record NZ_CP090370.1, on the reverse strand, counting down.
ACAATATCCTCACTCCGCGCGGGGCGCTGGTACGTGACAGCCTGCAGTGGAGCCGCAAGATCGATGAAATCCTGGTTCGCTTCGGTGACAAGAGCGATGTCATGCTCGCCTCGCACCACTGGCCCAGCTGGGGCAAGGAAGAGGTGCGGCAGAAGCTGCGCAACCAGCGCGACGTCTATCGCTTTACTCATGACCAGACGCTGCGGCTCGCGAACCAGGGCTACACCATGGACGAGATCGCGGAGCTGATCGGCGAACCGGACTTTGCCACCGCCGACTTTGGCACACGCGGGTACTACGGCACCTTCAAGCACAATTCGAAGGCGGTCTACCAACGCTACTTCGGGTGGTGGAACGCTGTCCCGGCAGACTACGACGCCTTGCCCAAGGTCGAAGAAGCCAAACGCTGGATCGCTGCACTGGGCGGAGCTGGCAAGGCGCTGGAACAGGGACAGGTGGCGTTCGAAGCAGGCGACTACCGCTGGACAGCGACCTTGCTGCAAACGCTGGTTTTTGCCGATCCGGCCAATGCCGATGCACGGGCATGGCTGGCCTCGACCTACGAACAGCTCGGTTTCCAGGCCGAGGGCGGGACCTGGCGCAATATCTACCTCTCTGCGGCGGAAGACTTGCGCAGTCCGCGCGATGCGCAGGTGCTTTCCACCACCTCTGCGGAACTGATTGCCTCGATCCCCACGCTCGATCTGTTCAACTCGCTCGCCACCCGGTTGAATCCGGCCAAGATGCGGGGCGAGGAGGCCGTGCTGCAATTCGCCTTTACCGACACCGGCGAAGCCATCGCGGTCGACCTGCGCAAGAGCGTGATGTTTCCGCGCGCCGGAACGGCAGATGCGCCTGCGGTGACGCTGACAATCGCCCGGACGGACTTCAACCGCCTGCTCGCGCAGCAGGTGGCATTGCCCGCGCTGGTGCAGGCAGGTGCGGCAAAGCTGGAGGGCAATCCGATGGCTCTGGCGGCGATGTTCGGCGCGCTCGACCAGCCGGATCCGCTGTTCGAAATCGTCGAGCCCTGAGGCAGCTTCAGCTTTCCTACAGCGACCGGCGCTACTATAGCCGCTGTGCCAGGGGGCCGGGCAGCCGCGCGTATGCGAGGAAAGTCCGGGCTCCACGAAGCAAGGGTGGCGGGTAACGCCCGCCGGCCCCGGGCTCGATCCGGGGTCAGGGAAAGTGCCACAGAGAGTATACCGCCGATGGCCCCGGATCAGGTCCGGGGCACAGGCAAGGGTGAAAGGGTGCGGTAAAAGCGCACCGGGGGGCTGGTGACAGTCTCCGCATGGCAAACCCCACCCGGAGCAAGGCCAAATAGGGACCTCGCGCTGAAAGGCAGGAACGCTTCGTTCCGAGAGGTCCGGGTTGGCTGCTAGAGCGCGACGAGCAATCGTCCGCCCAGATGAATGGCTGCCCCTGCGGCGCCGGTCGGAAACGAAACCGGTCGCAGGACAGAACCCGGCTTACAGGCCCCCTGGCACACTGTTTTCCCTCGTTCATGGCGCCCACCGTCCGTAGTGGTTGGGAGATCGGCGGGTGGGCCGCGCTGGCACTTGCGGCACAGGGGGCGTGGGTAACCTGCACCCAGTTCGCCAATCTGACGGCTGTGAGCGCCGTGATTATCCTTGTTTCGTTGGTCGGGCTCTTGGCAATCTTGCGGATCATGGTTCGCTTCGAGCGCGATTTCAGTCTGGCTGAGCGGCTGGTCGTTGGCATCGCTTTCAGTGCGCTGGCAGCGTGGCTGACGGCGGCGAGCATCGTCAACGTCACCGCTTCGCTGGTCTACCGTGGCATTGGTGATGGGCAGGATAGCTTGCGCACAGCGGGTCTTGTAGCCGTTGGCGGAGTAATTGCCGCCTCTGCGGTTAGCCGCAGCCGTGGGAACTTATGGTATGCGCTGGTCCTCTGTTGGGCATTGCTCGCGATCTATTTCCTTGGTGGGCAAGAGGCGAGCGCGATAGCTGCGGCTTGCATGGGAGCCGCGGGACTCGTCATCGGGACAACAGTTGGAGGCTTGGCCAACCGTGATAACCGTCGTCGCTGGTTCGGCTAAGCTCGCCCGACGCTGATGTAGGTGAAGCCCTTCGCCCGGACATCGTCCGGCTGGTATATATTGCGCAGGTCCACCAGCACCGGAGCCTTGGCGAGGTCCTTGACCCGGTTCAGATCGAGCGCGCGGAAGGCATCCCATTCGGTGACGATGGCCAGCGCATCAGCGCCTTCGATGGCGGCGTAGGGGTCCTCCACCATGGTCACTTCGGGCATCAGCGGCTTGGCCAGTTCCATCCCCTCAGGGTCATAGGCGGCGACCTCGACTCCGGCATCGGTCAGCGTCTGCGCCACCGCTATGGCCGGGCTGTCGCGCATGTCGTCGGTGTTGGGCTTGAAGGTCAGGCCGAGCAGCGCGACCTTCTTGCCGCGCGCTGACTCCATCCCGCCCAGCGCGTCGAGCACCTTGCGGCCCATCGCGCGCTTGCGGCTGTCGTTGACCTTGACCACCGCCTCGACGATGCGGACCGGGCTGTCGTAATCCTCTGCAGTCTTGAGCAGGGCCAGCGTGTCCTTGGGGAAGCAACTGCCGCCATAGCCGGGCCCGGCATGGAGGAACTTCGCACCGATCCGTCCGTCCATGCCGATCCCGCGGCTGACATCCTGGACGTTGGCACCGACTTTCTCGCACAGGTCGGCCATCTCGTTGATGAAGGTGATTTTGGTCGCGAGGAAGGCGTTGGCGGCGTATTTGATCAGCTCGCTCGAACGGCGGCTGGTGAACAGGATGGGCGCCTGGTTGAGGAACAGAGGGCGGTACACCTCGCTCATCACCTCGCGGCCGAAATCGTCCTCGGCCCCGATCACGATCCGGTCGGGGCGCTTGAAGTCGCCGATGGCGGCGCCTTCGCGCAGGAACTCGGGGTTGGAGACGACAGCGAAGCGATGCCTGGTGCCGCTTTCCCGGATGATCCGCTCGACTTCGTCGCCGGTGCCGACAGGCACCGTCGACTTGGTCACGATCACCGCATCATTGGCGAGGCTTTCGCCGACTTCCCGGGCGACTTCGTGGACGAAGGTCAGGTCGGCGTGGCCGTCGCCCCGGCGGCTGGGGGTGCCGACCGCGATAAAGATCGCGGCCGCGCCCTTGGTGCCTTCGGCAAGGTCGGTGGTGAAGCTCAGCCGGCCGGCCTTGACGTTGCTGACGACCAGTGCGTCGAGGCCGGGCTCGTAAATCGGCATGATCCCGTCGTGCAGGCGGTCGATCTTCGACTGATCCTTGTCGATGCAGACCACGTCATGACCGAAATCGGCAAAGCAGGCGCCCGAGACGAGCCCGACATAGCCAGAACCGACCATCGCGATCTTCATGCAACTCTATCCTTCTTCTCGACGGTTATGACACCGTTCGTCTCGACCGTCTGGATCAGCCGGCGCGACGTGCCTTCCAGTACAAGTGCGGTCAACCGTCCGTTACGATAGGCACCGGTGTCGATTCCTGTGCGGTTGGGGCGCGCATCGACCTCTTCGAAGATCGTGTGCCCATGCACCACATGGTAGGGATAGTGGCCCTCGTGATCGAGGAACTGCTCGCGAATCCACATCATGTCCTCGCGCGATTGTTCCTCAAGTTCGACCCCCGGCCTGATACCGGCGTGGACGAACAGATAGTCGCCAGCGATTATCATTTCGTCAAAGCTGCTGAGGAAATCGCGGTCTTCCTGCGGCACGCGTTCTTGCATGAGGTCCTGCAACTCTTCGATGGTCGCTTCGTTGTAGCGCGCTTCGGGGACACCATAGGACAGTATGGTTTCCCGCCCGCCGTGCCGGATGAAGTGGCGCAGCACCTGCGTGCTGTCGAAGGATTCGAGGAACATCTGTTCGTGGTTGCCGGCGACGATATCCACCTGCCGGCGCTCCCGCCACGCGCGGGCATTGGCAACGACCAGTGCGCTTTCAGGACCGCGATCGACGAGGTCGCCCAAAAGCACGACCCGCAGGTCCAGCTCAGCAGCCTTCTTGGCTTCCTCCTCGATCTCCAGGATCAGGGCTTCGAACAGGTCATTGCGACCATGAATATCGCCAATGACGTAAAAGCGCGTGCCATCCGGGACTGCAGGTGCAGCCTGGACGGACTTGGCCCGGAACAGATTGGCAAGGGTTTTCAGCATGGCAGGGGTGGTTGCAACTCCAGGATTGCGGCTGGCGACATAGGGATTGGACGGCCCAATCGCAACGGACAAGCGTGGCTCCAGCGCCGTGAAGTGATGCTGAATGGCAACGGTGGTGCAAGAGTTTACAGCTTAGCGACAATTTTGTTGTGCGCTGCAGCAAGGCTGTGCATCATTGTGTCTCATCGAGGCGAGATTGCGACAGCAAAGCCGCAGCCGCTCGATGCGCAGGTGGGACGAAGCGACACACCAGAGCTAAGGAAGCTTGTCATGCTTACGTCCTTTCGCGGCCTCGCCGCTACTTTTCTTGCCGGTTCGGCCCTGATTGCCACCCCGGCGTTCGCCGCAGACGATGCGGCTGACGAAAATGTTGCCATCGATACCGCCGGCATTACTGCAGAAGAGGCAGCCGTGACCGACGAGGCAAGCCTCGTCACGGCACCCTTGCAGCGCGCTGCACAAATTCCCGCAGAAGACACCATTAACGCCCAGGGCGAGGATGAAGCCGCAAGTGCGTTCGAACTGTCGGGCAATGTTGCGCTGGTGTCGGACTACCGCTTCCGCGGCGTCTCCTTCTCTGACGGCGATCCGGCTCTGCAAGGCGGTATCGACCTGGCCCACTCGAGCGGCTTCTATGTCGGCACCTGGGCCTCGACGATCTCGGGCGGTGGTCCGTATGGTGAGCTCGAGCTGGACGTCTATGCGGGCTGGAGCGGCGACGTCTCCGACGGGGTGACCGTCGATGTCGGCCTGCTCTACTATATCTATCCAACGGAGAACGAGTTGGCCAACCTGCTCGGCGTCGACACCGATTACTTCGAGCCCTATGCCTCGATCGGCACCACGCTGGGTCCGGTCGGCGCAACGCTGGGTGTGGCCTATGCCTGGGACCAGGATTCGCTCGGTGGCAATGACAACCTGTTCATCTACACCGATTTCGAGATGGGCATCCCCAATACGCCGATCACTCTGACCGCGCACCTCGGTTACACCGATGGCGTCTTCGCCACCGCGGGCGACGGCGACTCCTTCGATTGGGGCCTCGGCGCTTCGTGGGCGATCACCGACAGCCTGAGCCTCGGGGTGAACTACGTCGACACCGAGGGTCCCGCCGTCGAAGATTTCACCGACGCAGGCATTTTCTTTACGCTCGGCTACAGCATGTAGTCTTTCCCGCAGGGGGACACCAGGAAGGCTCGCCGCGCTCCTGCGTGGCGGGCCTTTCATTTGTCCGGAAGGAATCCTAGGATCGCGGCAGCTCTTAAGGGTTTCCGCCATGGTCAAGTACCTTCACTCGATGATCCGCGTCAGTGACCCCGATGCGACGGTCGCCTTTTTCGAACTGATCGGACTGGAGGAAGTGCGGCGCTTCGATGTCGAGGCGGGGCGCTTCACGCTGATATTCCTTGCCGCGCCCGGGCAGGAGGGAGTGGCCGAGGTTGAACTGACCTACAATTGGCCCCCTGAAGACGGCGAGGGCGAAATCTATGCCGGCGGCCGCAATTTCGGCCACCTGGCCTATCGCGTCGAGAATATCTACGAGACCTGCCAGCGGCTGATGGATGCCGGCGTCACCATCAACCGCCCGCCGCGTGATGGCCATATGGCCTTCGTCAGATCTCCTGACGGGATATCGGTCGAACTGCTGCAAGACGGCCATCTGCCGCCGCAGGAACCCTGGGCGAGCATGGAGAACACCGGCAGCTGGTAGGCTGCCGGTTCCAGCCTAGCGCGGCAGTCTGTCCTCTTCCGGGTGCGTGCTCGTCATCCGCAGGATCGTGTAGCCGACCACCGACGAAATCAGCGAGCCGAGCAGGATGCCGATCTTGGCCTCCTCGATCAGCAGATCGTTGCCGGTAAAGGCGAGCCCGCTGACGAACAGCGACATGGTGAAGCCGATCCCGCACAGGATCGAAACGCCCCAGATTTCCGGCCAGCTAGCATTCTCCGGCCGGTTTGCGATACCCAGCTTGTCGGCTGCGAACACGATCCCGAATATGCCCAACTGCTTGCCCAGGAACAGGCCCGCAGCAATTGCCAGCGGCAGCGGATCGAGCAGGGCCTCCATGCCGAGTCCGGCAAAGGCGACCCCCGCGTTTGCGAAACCGAACACCGGCACCACCAGGTAAGCACTCCACGGTGCGAGGCCATGTTCGAGATGTTCGAGCATGGTGTCATTGTCCTTGCCGCGCATGGGGATCGTCAGCGCGGCCATCACCCCTGCAATAGTGGCGTGGACCCCGGAATTGAGAACGAAGTACCACAGCACCAGCGCCAGCAGTATGTAGGGCCAGTAGGCGGAAACTTTGGCACGGTTGAGACCATACATGACCGCCACGGTCACAGCGGCAGCGACCAGCCACATCACCTTGAGATTGGCGGTATAGAAGAAAGCGATGACCAACACCGCACCGATATCGTCGACAATGGCAACGGTCAGCAGGAACAGTCGCAGCGAGGCCGGGACCCGGTTGCCCAGCAAGCCCAGCACACCCATGGCAAAGGCGATGTCGGTCGCCGCCGGGATGGCCCAGCCGCGGACCAACTCGTCCGCACCTTCGCCCGTGATGAAAGCATAGTAGATGGCCGCCGGAACGATCATACCGGCAACCGCCGCCATCACTGGCAGCCGGCGTTGCTCGGCGCTCGAAAGTTGGCCTTCGATCCACTCGCGCTTCACTTCCAGCCCGACTACGAAGAAGAAGATCGCCATCAGGCCGTCGTTGATCCACAGATGAAGCGTGTCGAGCTTGGGGATCGGGGTCCACGCCAGAGAATCATGGAACAAGCCGTGATATGTCTCGGCCAAGGCGGAATTTGCCGCCACCATTGCTGCCGCCGCGACGAGTATCAGCAGGATCCCGGCGGAAGCATCGCCCACGAACAGAGCACGTACCGGCGCGAACGCCTGGGCAAGGATCTTGGTCGGCAAAGGTTTCTGGTCGGTCATGCGACGCCTTTTGATTGATATTTCCCGCGTTGCAAGTGCCGAAAGGGTCAGCTAACCAGGTTTACGAGGGCAGAGTCAGGGGGACTCGTGTATCTTGCCGGCTTTACCGCGGGCGAATGGCTGCTTCTCGTTCAACATGAGCTCCTGCTCTTTGCGAGCCTGTTTTTCTTCCTTGGTGCGATAGACGAATTCGCGGTTGATGGCCTTTGGCTGTGGCTGAAACTTCGTGGCCGGGTCGAGACGTTTCGATTGGAGCCGACAAGCGAGGCATCGGAGCCCCCTAAACCCTTAAAAGGCAAGGCCGCGATCCTTGTTCCAGCCTGGCAGGAAGCAACTGTCATAGGCGCAACGATTGCCCATGCCCTCAAAGTCTGGGGACATGCCGATTGGACCCTCTACGTCGGCTGCTATCGCAATGATCCGCCTACGATCATGGCGGTCATTGATGCAGCGGCTGGGGATGCCAGGGTGAAGCTGGTTATCCACGATGCTGCCGGGCCGACGACCAAGGCGGATTGCCTCAATCGTCTCTACCGCGCGGTCGAAGACGACGAGATGCGTCAAGGCGAGCCATGGCGGATGATCTTGCTCCAAGATGCAGAGGACATGGTCGATCCTGCCGCCTTGGCCCTGCTCGACGCCGCAATGGATCACGCGGACTTCGCCCAATTGCCGGTCCTGCCCGAGGCTCTGGACCGATCGCGCTGGATTGCGAGCCATTATTGTGAGGAATTCGCCGAGGCCCATGGCAAGAGTATGGTGGTTCGGGACGCGCTGGGCGCAGGCTTGCCATCGGCGGGTGTCGGCTGCGCCATCTCGCGTTCGCAGCTCGCCCGGCTGGCGGCCGAAAGGTCGGACGGATCTCCGTTCGATCCGGAAAGTCTTACCGAAGACTACCAGCTCGGCCTTGCCATCGGACGGATGGGCGGACGAATGCGGTTTCTGCGGGTGCGCCACAGCGACGGCCGACTGGTCGCGACCCGGGCCTGTTTCCCTGACCGGATCGATGCTGCAGTACGGCAGAAGACCCGCTGGCTCCACGGCATCGCTTTCCAGGGCTGGGATCGTCTGGGCTGGAGCCGGTCGCCGGTCGAAAGCTGGATGCGCCTGCGCGACCGGCGCGGCCCCTTTGCCGCGCTCGTGCTCGCGATAGCCTATGTACTAGTCGTACTGAGCGGGTTCAGCCTTGCATTGAGCGTGGCCGGGCTCGGCCCCAAAATGACGCTTTCGCCGCTGTTGTGGTGGCTTGTCGTCCTGAATCTCGCGAGCTTGGTCTGGCGTGCCCTGTTCCGTTTTGCATTTACGGCGCGGGAGTATGGTCTGGTTGAAGGGCTGCGGGCGATCCTGCGGATACCTTTCGCAAATGTCATCGCGATCATGGCCGGCAGGCGCGCATTTGTCGCCTATCTGCGCTGTCTCGCCGGCAAGCGGCCCCGCTGGGACAAGACCGATCATCATCTCCACCCGGCCCAACCGGGACTTGCGGGAGTGGCTGCTTGAACAACTTGTTTGTGCGGCGAGGGCAGCCGCTTGTGGTCCTGGGTGTGGTGCTGGGCGGCTGGCTGGTTGCACGGGTTCTGCTATGGAGCTCGCCCTTCGCCGCGCCACTGTCCCAATCGACAACGCAGCCTGTGCCGGTTGCTTCAATCGAAGCGCCCGCGGCTATGCCAAAAGCCGACCCAACCTCTACATCCCGCCTATCCAAGCGGCGCGATTGGGTTTTTTGGGATTTGCTCAATCCCGTTGTGGCGCGTCCAGCCGCGCGTTCGCTGGCAGCCGCCGCGTCCTCACCGTCAAATGTGGACTGGAATGCGATGATTACATTGCCATCCCGGCCGGACAGGTCAGTCAATCGGCCGCGATCGGCAGTCGGCGCACCGTCTGCAACGAAGACCGTATCGCCAACCGACCTCCCACCAGGCACTGCCGAGCAAAGCCGCAAATGGCGCGTCGACGGTTGGGCTCTCTGGCGTCAAGGGAGCGGCTTTGCCCGCTCGCCGTCGACCAGCCGGCTTTCCGGCTATGGCGGAAGCCAGGCGGGGACAACGCTCCGCTACCGCCTGGCGGAGCAATCGCCCCGAGCGCCCTTCGCCTATGCCCGGGTCAGCAAGGCCTTGATCGACGGCGGTGAATCGGAGGCCGGGATCGGCATTGGGGCGCGGCCGATCGCTAGCTTGCCCCTGAGCCTCCAGGCTGAATTGCGCGTGACGGATGCGCAAAGCAAGGTGCTGGTTCGGCCTGTGGTCTTGGCTGTGACAGAGTTCCCCTCATGGCAGCTTTCGGAACGCATCAGGGTCGAGGCCTATGCGCAGGGCGGCTATATCGGGGGCGACTATGCCACCGCATTTGCCGACGGGCAGGTCAGGATCGACCGGAAAGTGGCGGAGGTAGGGGGTGCGGAGCTGCGGCTTGGCGCCGGTGTGTGGGGTGGGGCACAGAAAGATGCTGCCCGGCTCGATGTCGGGCCGACGGCCAGCCTCGAATTCGACCTCGGCGATGTGCCGCTGCGCCTCTCGGTCGACTATCGAACAAGGGTCACCGGCAATGCGGCGCCCGACTCGGGCGTAGCGGTGACGATTGTTGGAGGATTCTAGCGCCGTACCGCTTTAATCGAGTGTCCCGCTAAGCTACGGGAGATGCGCTCATGGACGTCTATCTCCCCATCGCAAACCTTTCGGTCAACGGACTGGTGATCGTCGGGCTTGGCATGCTGACCGGAATCCTTTCCGGCCTGTTCGGTGTCGGAGGTGGTTTCCTCACCACGCCACTGCTGATTTTCTATGGCATTCCTCCGACGGTGGCAGCGGCGTCTGCTGCGACCCAGGTAACCGGAGCCAGCGTTTCCGGCGTGCTCGCGCACCAGCGGGCGGGTGGGGTCGATTACCGCATGGGTGGAGTGCTGGTCGTAGGCGGCGTGCTCGGCGCACTGGTCGGCGCGGGCCTGTTCCGGTTGTTCCAGCTGCTCGGGCAGATCGATGTCGTCATCAATATCCTTTATGTCCTGATGCTGGGCACCATCGGCGCGCTGATGATGCGCGAGTCGATTGACGCATTGCGCGCCCAGCGAAGCGGCGCGCCGCCGCCTGCGGCCAAGCGGCGGCACCATCCGCTGGTGGCGTCGCTGCCCTATCGGTGGCGCTTTTATGCATCCGGGCTATACATTTCGCCGCTGGCACCGCTGATCCTGGGCTTCCTGGTCGGCATCCTGACCATGCTGATGGGTGTCGGCGGCGGCTTCATGCTGGTGCCCGCGATGCTCTACATTCTTGGCATGAGCGGAAGGGTGGTGGTCGGCACTTCGCTGTTCAACATCCTCTTCGTCACCATGGCGACGACCATGACTCACGCGCTGACTACCAAGGCGGTGGACCTGATCCTTGCCGGCCTGCTGCTGCTCGGTTCCGTTATCGGGGCGCAGTTCGGTACCAAGATCGCGCTCAAGGCAAGGCCGGACCTGCTGCGGATGGTGCTGGCGACAATTGTCATCCTGATCGCGCTGCGGATGCTGTTCGGCTTGGGCGTCCAGCCCGACGAGATCTATTCGGTGACCGAATTGTGAGGCGGGTGGCGCTGGTCCTGCTGGCGTTCTTCGCTCTCTCCGCACAGCGCGATCCCGTGCTCGTGCCGGAAGTCTCGCAGCACAAAATCGAACTGCAGCAGGGCTTTACCGGGACCACGCTGTTGCTGTTTGGTGCCGTGCTGGGACCTGATGGCGTCAGGGAGGACAATCCCTACGATGTGATTGTCGTGCTGCGCGGCCCGTCGCAACAAATCCGCCTGCGCGAGAAGCAGCAGATCGGGGGCATCTGGATGAATGCCGATGCGCTCGATTTCCGGTCGGCCCCGTCGTATTTTGCGGTAGCTGCGAACAGGCCGATCGAGGATATTGTCGATGACCGTACGGCGGCGATTTTCGAGTTCGGGACCGACTTCATCCAGCTGTCGCCCAGCGGCATGATCGATCCGGAAGAGCAGGCCCGGTTCCGCGACGGCTTGGTCGACCTGCGCCAAAGGCAGGGTCTCTACAAGCAGAACTTCAATGGCGTAACCTTGCGGGAAGGCGTGCTCTACCAGGCGCGGATATCACTGCCCTCCAATGTGCAGGTCGGAACCTACACGGCAGAGACCTTCGCCGTCAGCGATGGCCGCGTTGTCGCTTCGGCTATTGCCGAGGTGGAAGTCGAAAAGGTCGGGTTCGAACGCTTCGTCGAAGCAGCAGCGCAATACTGGTCGCTGTTCTACGGACTCATCGCCATCAGCCTTTCGGTCGGTATGGGATGGGTGGCCGGACGCCTGTTCGCGATGATCTGACCACGCCTTGCCGCCATGGGCCTGACAGGATTGACGCGATCTTAACCTAGACAGGGCTAGGCCGCTCGCACGACTGTGCAAGAGGGAACCAGGGTCAATCTGATGACGGATATGGGCAAGCAGGAATTCGGCGCCGCAGCGCCTGCCGCAGCTTCGGCGTCGCAAGGCGTCTCGCAGCCGCCGGCCAGGGCGGTCGACAACACCGCGCGGCCGATCGGCGTTGTGCTGGAGATCGCCGGCTCCGGCTCGATGATCGCGCTCGACCTGCAGCGGCTCAACGAATGCATGGCGGACGAAGATCCGTCGATCGCGCTGGCCGGCCAGGTCGGCAGCCAGATCAAGATCCGGGTCGGCAACAGCTGGCTGCTCGCCAGCGTCCGCAACCAGAAGCAGGACCGCAAGGCCGGCAGCATCCTCGCCAACATCGACTTCCTTGGCGAAGGTCAGGAGGAAAAGCTGACGGGCCGCATCCACAGCTTCAAGCGCGGTGTAACCCGCTATCCGATCCCCGGCGCCTATATCTATCCGGCCAGTACTTCCGACCTCAAGATGGTCTATGCCAGCGACGGCCGCTCCAACATCCAGATCGGCACTGTCTATCCAACCAAGGACATCCGTGCCGGGCTTTACGTCGACGCCATGCTGGGCAAGCACTTCGCGCTGCTCGGTTCGACCGGTACCGGCAAGTCGACCAGCGCGGCACTGATCCTGCACCGCATCTGCGAGGCGGCACCCAACGGCCACATCCTGATGATCGACCCGCACGGCGAATATTCCGCTGCGTTCAAGAACACCGGGATGATCCTCGACGTCTCGAACCTGCAGATGCCGTACTGGCTGATGAACTTCGAGGAGCATTGCGAAGTCCTGCTGACGAGTAGCGGTAACGACCGCGAGACCGACGCCGAGATCCTCGCCAAGTGCCTGCTGAAGGCGAGGGGCAAGAACCGGCTGGCGGAACAGCTCGGCAAGATCACGGTCGATTCGCCGATCCCCTACCTGCTGTCCGACCTCGGCGCGGCGATCGCCGACGAGATGGGCAAGCTCGACAAGGCCAACACCTCGGCCCCCTATATGCGCCTCAAGACCAAGCTCGAGGAACTGAAGGGCGATCCGCGCTACCAGTTCATGTTCTCCGGCATGCTGGTCGGTGACACCATGGCGGACTTCATCGCCAAGATCTTCCGCATGCCGTCGAGCGGCAAGCCGATTGCCATCATCGACGTCTCCGGCGTTCCGTCGGACATCACCAGCACGGTTGTCGCGGTGCTCAGTCGGCTCGTCTTCGACTACGCCATCTGGGCGCGCGAGGAACGGACCCGGCCGATCCTCCTCGTCTGCGAGGAAGCCCACCGCTACGTGCCCAACGAGAAGAACGCCGACGGTTCCTCGGTCGGCAACATCCTCAGCCGCATTGCGAAGGAAGGGCGCAAGTACGGCATCAGCCTGGGCCTCATCACCCAGCGGCCATCCGACCTTGCCGAAGGTGTGCTGTCGCAGTGCGGCACGATCATCTCGATGCGCCTCAACAACGAACGCGACCAGGCCTTCGTCAAGGCGGCCATGCCCGAAGGTGCGCGCGGTTTCCTCGACTCGATCCCGGCGCTGCGCAACCGCGAGTGCATCGTCTGCGGCGAGGGTGTAGCCATCCCGATCCGCGTTTCCTTCGACAACCTCGAGGAATCGAAGCGCCCTGCTTCGGAAGACCCGAGCTTCGTCGAACTGTGGAACCACAGCGGGGGCGAAGAGGAATCTGTCCTGCGCGTGGTCCAGCGCTGGCGCGCGCAAGGCTGAGTTAAGTTCCCCGCGTATCGCCGAACAGGTGGATATGCAGCCGGTCGCTCAGCCGCCAGCCATGGTCGAGGCAGAGCGGCACCAGCCAGTCCATCCGGCTGCGTAGGGCGGCGCTGTCGGTCCCTTCGGGCATCAGGAAGATGCGTGAGGAGGTGATGGCGTGGAGCCGCTGGAGCTCGGTCACCTCGTCGATATCGACCGGGTCGGCGATCACGAATTTGAAGAAGGCGCGCGGGTCGAGCGCATAGGCGTCGAGCCGCTCCTCGATCAGCGCCAATTCCGGCGCATTGCCCGAATGGCCCAGCTTGGGGCTGACATTGTACTGGTCGATGCGGATATCGAGCCGGGGCGGAGCCTTGGTGGTGCCGTTGGTCTCGATCTCTACGCTCATGTCGGGCAGCAGTTCGAGCAGATCGGCCAGCGCGCCTGCCTGCAACAACGGCTCGCCGCCGGTGATGACGAGGCGGTTCTGGTGCAGGGCCATGATCCGTTCCGCCACGTCGGCGGCTTCCAGCGTCACCTGGTTGGCCTTGCGGTCAAAGGTCGTGCCTGACCGGTGCGGGCGGTTATCGCCCTCGAAATGCCAGGTGTAGGCGGTGTCGCACCAGATGCAGGCGAGATTGCAGCGGCTAAGCCGCACGAAGGCGACAGGCATACCGGCAGAGGCACCTTCGCCCTGAACCGAAGCGAAGATCTCCGGCCCCCCGCTATCGTCGGTGGCGAGCGTCAGCGGCATGGCTGTGCCCCCCTCGGTTCGTCGTACGTACAGGGCACATGGACCGCTTGGACCACTGTCCAGGCGTTCAAATCAAATCGATCAAACATCGGCGCTGTGATCGAGCGGTCCGATTGAAGGGCGAAGGCGGCGTTGCGAAACATGGCCAGCCCCATGGCACAATCGCGGCGTGTAGGAAATTCCGCAGGTTGCGAGGCCGCTCTGTCTTCCCCTCACACCCATTGCGCCGGGTCGAGTGCCAGCAATTGCGCGAGCTGGGCATAGAGGGCCGGTTCTTCGCGCCGCAGCTCCCGGGGTTTCTCGAAGAAAGTGACGATGGCTTCGGCGAAGAACTCTTCGTGATTGGTCGCGCCATAGGGATCGATCAGCGTCGGCTCGCCGCGTTCTAGCCGTTCGACATGGTCGTGAAAGGCATCCAGCATGGCCTTCTCCCACCCGGCATAGGCCTGGCCCTTGCGCAGGACAGGAATGCCGTCGGTGTGGCCGGACAGGCCGTCGAGCTGGTGGGCGAATTCGTGGATCACCACATTGTGCCCGTCATCGGTCACCAGCCCGCCGTGCAGCGCATCGTCCCACGACAGCACCACCGGCCCCCGCGCCCAGCTTTCGCCGAGATTGGCGTGGTTGCCCTCGTGCACGACATAGCCGTCATGGGTGCTGCGGCCGGTCAGGTAGGCCGACGGGTAGATCAGCACATTGCGCAGCGTATCGTACCATGCCGGGCTGTTGACGACGAGCAGGCACGCCTGCGCGGCAATGGAAAGCCGCATCGCCTCGCTGACCTCGATGCCGTTCTGGCCGCGGACGGTGACCTGGTCCATGAACAGGTTCATTTTCCCCTCCAGCGAAAGCCGCAGGGGTGGGGGCAATCGGCGGACCAGCGGCACCAGCCGTTCGACCATTGCGCGTTGTTCGGGTGTCAGCGGTGTTTCGAGGAGCCGCTTCCGCTTCTGCCGCTTCGATACGTGGCGGAACAGCAATGCCGCCGCGATAAACAGGGGAATGGAGAAAACGAGCCAAGGCGACATGTTCGGGAAGTAGGAACGGCCAAGCCGGATTGGTAGTGTGATGGCTTTGTGATCCAGAATGCGGACATTCCGCTTTCGGCCCCGTTGCGGACGTTGCACATGAGGATATGTTGGAAAGATGTGGCGGTCGCATTACGTTGTGCTGGATGAAGAGCCAAGCGTGCAAGGCCTCGCGCGGGTCAAAGACGGCTATCAGCTCTGGCATGAAAGCCGCAGCGGGCTCTATTTTCTGACTGCACACAGCGAACCGTTGGGGCGCAGGCCCGATTTCAGCGATTTCCTCGACCGGACGATCACCGATAGGGCTGACATCAGCCCGATTGAGCGCCTGCTGGCAGGCGACTTGCCCGAACTCGACCTGCGGAAGCAGGAGGTCAGCGCTGAACTGATGCACGAGGCGGTCTCGCTTTCGCAGCAGCTTGGCATGCGGGTGCTTGTCGCCGAAGACACCGATGACGAATATGGAATGGCGGTGCTCGCAGAGAATGGCACGGTGCACTATCTGCGGCTGCGCACCACCTTGAAGGATGCGCCCGGTGACGAATGCAGGGTTGAGGTGGTCTATCGTCCGGAAATCGGCTTTGAGATCGACAGCGATCCAGCAGGTGAAATCTATGGTCTCGCACAAACCGCGATTGACGATGCGTTTGGAGTGGCTGGGCTCAATCTTGTCAATTTCAGCGACAGCAAACCGACGCGCGACCAAGCCAAGCGGCGTGCAACCGGCGAGGGCGTTTCGATATCAGCCTATCTCGACAGTTACGGCGTGTTCGAACGGATCAGCCACGGCCGCCCGCAACGCACGACGCGCGACAAGCTGCTGTTGCCATTCCGGATTTTGATGACACTGCTTATCCTCCCGTTCTTCTTCGTCGGGCTGATGGCCTGGGCAATCTTCTTTGCAGGCAGGCCGGGCAGCAACGGCGATATCAACGAAAACTATATCGTGCTAATCGGTGTCGCCGTGCTGGCACTACCGATCTGGGGTTTGGTCCGGCTGGTCGGCGCCATGTTGGGGAATTGAGCGCAATATTTGCTCGACCGATTTTTGATTTCCATCACTATCGTGTGTGTGGGTGGGCAGTTCACTTCCCACCCTCAACCCCGGCATTCCAAACCATGATTGCCTTGCCCGAAAGCTGACACTGGACGCGTGAAGGCAGCTTTGAAACCTACCCAAGCCGAGCCAGCGCCGCTGTCAGGCGCTCGACCTCGCCCTGGTGGTAGGCGAGATCGGTGCGCGCCTTTTCGACTGCTTCGGGCTTGGCCTTTTCGGCGAAGGCGGGGTTCGACAGGCGGCCTTCGAGCGACTTTGCCTCCTTCTCCGAGGTCGCAAGCGCCTTTTCCAGCCGGGCCTTTTCGGCGGCAATGTCGATGATTCCTTCGAGCGGGATCACGAACACATCCTCGCCTGCCGTCACCTGCATCGCCGGGCCTGCGGGCGCTTCGCCCATGGTCACCGGGGTCAGGCGGGCGAGCCGCTCGATCGCCGCCGCGCTGCGCTCGATGGTGCTGCGGGCGAGGCCCGAAGGGGCAGGACAGAACGCCGCCAGCTTGGCACCCGGGGCGATGCCGAGTTCGTTCCTGGCGCTGCGGACATTGGTGGTCAGCTCGATCACCCAGTCGATCGCGTCGGTCGCGTCCTTCGACACGCTGGCGCGAGGATTTGGCCATTTGGCGAGGATCAGCTCGTAGGGCCGCTCGCCCTGTGCGTGCCACAGCTCTTCGGTGATGAAGGGCATGAAGGGATGCAGCATGACGAGGATCTGGTCGAGCGCCCATCCGGCCACGGCGCGGGTTTCCTCCTGCGCAGACCATTCCCCCTCCCGCTCGCGGGAGGGGTTAGGGGTGGGCGCGGAGCCACCATCGTTCGTTTCTGGCCCACCCCCAGCCCCTCCCGCAAGCGGGAGGGGAGAAAGGACCGGCTTGATCAGTTCGAGATACCAGTCGCAGAACCGGTCCCACACGAAGTGATAGATCGTGTTCGCCGCCGCGTCGAAGCGCAGCTCAGCCATCGCCGCGTCGAGCGCTTCGAACGTCTGCTGGACTTCGCCGATGATCCACTGGTTGACCGCCAGCTTAGCCTCAGGCGCGGCAATAGTGGTGCTCGCCCCAATCCCGTTCGACTGGCAGAAGCGGGTCGCGTTCCACAGCTTGGTGGCGAAGTTGCGGTATCCCTCGATCCGCTTCTCATCCATCTTGATATCGCGGCCCTGGCTTTCCATCGCGCACATAAAGAAGCGCAGCGCATCGGCTCCGTACTGGTCGATCAGGCCGAGCGGATCGACGACATTGCCCTTGGACTTGGACATCTTCTGGCCATCGGCGGCGCGCACGAGCCCGTGGAGGTAGAGCTTGTTCCACGGGCGCTGGCCCATGTTGAAGTACCCCGCCATCAGCATCCGTGCATCCCAGAAGAACAGGATGTCGAAGCCGCTGATCAGCAGGTCGTTGGGATAGTGCTTTTCGAGCAGGTCGGTCCGCTCCGGCCAGCCGAGCGTGGCGAAGGGCCACAGGGCGGAGGAGAACCAGGTGTCGAGGACGTCTGGGTCGCGCACTAGCGGGATCTTGCCACCATGCTCACGCATGAAATCTTCGGAGGCCACCCCGGAGTGCGCGTTGAACATGTCCAGCAAGGAATCAACTTCGACGAACTCGCGTTCAGCGCCGTAATAGCCCTTCACTTGCGCGATCAGGGCATCGTGGTTCTCAGCGACAAATACCTTGTTCTTGCTGGTGTCCTCGTGATGCCATCTAGTCGTTTCGCCGTCTTTAATAGGTCCAAACCACGCCGGGATTCGATGCCCCCACCACAATTGGCGCGACACGCACCACGGCTGGATGTTCTCCATCCAGTTGAAGAAGGTCTTCTCCCATGTCTTGGGGACGATCTCGACTTCGCCGGATTTCACCGCTTCGATCGGCTTCTTCGCCAGCTCGGCGGCGTTGACGTACCACTGGTCGGTCAGCCACGGCTCGATCACCACGCCGCCGCGGTCGCCGAAGGGCGTCGCGATCTGGCGCGGTTCGGCGTCGTGCTCGACCTCGTTGCCTTCCTTGTCCTTGGTCACATGCGGGATGAGGAAGCCCAGTTCCTTCATCCGCGCCACCACCAGTTCGCGCGCGCCGTCCACACCATCCCGCCTGAAGCGGTGCAAGCCGAGGAACTCCTCCGGCACCAGCCCGTCGGCAGTCTGGCAGACATTCGCTTCGGCATCGAGCATGTTGAGCATCTCGCCCGGCGCAATCCCGGCGCGCTTGCCGACTTCGAAGTCGTTGAAGTCATGCCCGGGGGTGATCTTGACGCAGCCGCTGCCGAGCTCCGGATCGGCGTGCTCGTCCGCCACCACCTTGAAGCGGCGGCCGGTGATCGGCTGGATGATCTCCTTGCCCACCACGCTGGCGTAGCGCTCGTCGCTCGGGTGCACCGCCACGGCCATATCGGCCAGCATCGTCTCGGGCCGTGTGGTGGCGACGACGAGGTAATCCTTGCCCTCTGCCGTCGTGAAGCCATCGGCGAGCGGATATTTGAAGTGCCAGAAGCCGCCGGAAATCGTCTGCGTCTCGACCTCGAGATCGCTGATCGCGGTCTTGAGCTTGGGGTCCCAGTTGACCAGCCGCTTGTCGCGGTAGATCAGTCCCTTGTTGTAGAGGTCGACGAACACCTTGAGCACCGCCTTGGTGAAGTGTTCGTCCATGGTGAACTGCTCTCTGGACCAGTCCATCGAGCAGCCGAGGCGGCGCAGCTGGCGGGTGATGGTGCCGCCGCTCTCCTCTTTCCACTCCCGCACCTTGGCAATGAAATCCTCGCGGGAATAATTGGTGCGTTTGTCTTGCCGCTGTTCAAGCTGGCGCTCGACCACCATCTGTGTCGCGATACCGGCGTGGTCGGTGCCGACCACCCACAGCGCATCCTTGCCGCGCAGCCGCTCGTAACGGATCACCACGTCCTGCAACGTGTTGTCGAGCGCGTGGCCGATATGCAGGCTGCCGGTGACGTTCGGCGGCGGGTTGACGATGGTGAAGGGCTCCGCGTCGGGGCGCGCGGGCCGG
Organism: Erythrobacter sp. SDW2; assembly: GCF_021431965.1. Lineage (NCBI taxonomy): Bacteria > Pseudomonadati > Pseudomonadota > Alphaproteobacteria > Sphingomonadales > Erythrobacteraceae > Erythrobacter > Erythrobacter sp. SDW2. The sequence goes on along the minus strand of NZ_CP090370.1, from coordinate 2,645,352 downwards.
AACAGGCCGTTCTGCTCCCAATGCTGGTACCACTTCGCCTCGATGGCGGCGGGGTCAAAAGTCTTGTCGAGTTCGGTGCTCATGTTCTCTGTTCGCTAACGCTCACCGGCGGCTCCGGCCCGCTCCCTCACCCAGCCACCCGGTATGATGACCGTCACGCTATCGGGTGGCTGGGTGGGGGAGCGGGCCGGCACCGCCAAAGCATAGCGCCTTGCCAGCGGCATTTGTGCAATGCAACGAAAACGAGGCCGATAGCTGCTTGTGAAGCCCGGCAAATGTCCGCATAGTTCGGCGCAATGTCGGATTTGCCGAGTTTTACGCTGCAACAGCAAGGCGATGGCACCACGGTGCTGGCGCTCAAGGGGCCTTACGTCGTGGCGACCATCGGGTCGATCGACCAGGACCTGCGGGCCCTCGACGCTCCCTATGACAGGGTCGACCTGTCGGGCGTGACCGAGATCGACACCGTGGGTGCCTATGTGGCCAGCAGCCTGTCGCACGCCCGTGATGCCGAAGTGACGGGAGCCAGCGAACGGGCCGGGCGGCTGCTGGCAGCGCTCGAGCAGACCGAGCTGCACGACGATGTCGCCGCCCCGCGCGACATCCTGTGGCAGCGGGTACCCCAGCGCATCGGCGAGCTGGTAATCGAGTTCGGCCAGGGCATGGTCGGGGTGATCGGTTTTCTCGGCCAGATCCTGCTCGCCTCCGCCACCCTGCTGCGCCATCCCTCGCGCTTCCGCGGCCGGGCGCTGGTGCGGCAGATGGAACTGGTCGGCGTCTCGGCCCTGCCGATAGTCGGCCTGATGAGCTTCCTGATCGGCATCGTCATCGCCCAGCAGGGGGCGGTGCAATTGCAGCAATTCGGGGCGGAAACGCTGACCATCAACCTGGTCGGCCGGATCACCTTGCGCGAACTGGGCGTGCTGATGACCGCGATCATGGTGGCGGGCCGTTCGGGCAGCGCCTTTGCCGCACAGCTCGGGACGATGAAGCTGACCGAGGAAATCGACGCCATGCGCACTATCGGCATTTCGCCGATCGAGGCACTGGTGATCCCGCGGGTGCTGGCCTGCACGCTGATGATGGTGCTGCTCGGCTTCTACAGTTCGATCGTCGCCATCATTGGCGGCGCCGTGGTCGGCGACCTGATGCTGGGCATTCCCTTTGCCACGTTCCTGCAACGGATTCAGGAGGTGGTGCCGATCTACGACCTGTGGGTCGGGCTGGTGAAAGCGCCCGTGTTCGGCCTGATCGTGGCGCTGGCGGGCTGCTATCACGGGATGCAGGTCAAGGGCAATTCCGAGGAAGTCGGCCTGCGCACGACCATGGCGGTGGTGACGGGGATCTTCGCGGTGATCGTGCTCGACGCCTTCTTTGCGGTGTTCTTCACCGAGATCGGTTGGGGATGAGCGAAGATATCTCTCCGGAGGAAGCGGCCCAGGCCCAGAAGCGCTTTCGCGGCGAATTTCCCATCGTGGTCGAGGGGCTGGTCAACCGGTTCGGCGAATTCGCCGTCCACGAGGATCTCGATCTCAAGGTGCGGCGCGGCGAGATTCTGGGCGTGGTAGGCGGGTCCGGCACCGGCAAGTCGGTGCTGATGCGCTCCATCATCGGCCTCCAATTCCCCGAAGCCGGGCGTATCCAGGTGTTCGGCAAGTCGATCTCGGCGGCCGAGCCGGACGAGTATCTCGGTGTGCGCAGCCGTTGGGGGGTGCTGTTCCAGGGCGGGGCACTGTTTTCGACTCTGACCGTTGGAGAAAATGTGCAGGTCCCGCTCCGACAATTCTTTCCCGATATCGATAGCGGGCTGCTCGACGAGATCGCCCGGTTCAAGGTGCTGATGAGCGGACTGCCCGAAAGCGCCGTGACCAAGTTTCCGAGCGAGCTTTCGGGCGGGATGAAGAAGCGCGCCGGGCTGGCCCGCGCGCTGGCGCTCGATCCCGAACTGCTGTTCCTCGACGAGCCGACCGCGGGGCTCGACCCGATCGGCGCGGCGGCATTCGATCACCTGATTCGCGAGCTCAAGAAGGCGCTGGGCCTGACGGTGTTCCTCATCACCCACGATCTCGATACGCTCTACGAAATCTGCGACCGGGTCGCGGTGCTGGCAGACAAGAAAGTGGTCGCGGTCGGCACCATCCCCGAACTGCTCGAGACCGGGCATCCGTGGATCGAGGAATATTTCAACGGCCCGCGCGGCCGCGCGGCGCAGGCGAGCCAGTCGCGCGCACAGGGAATGGCGGCCAAGGGCATGGACAATCCCCCTGCCGATGGCGCAAAGGGATAGCAGATGGAAACGCGGGCAAATCACATCTGGGTCGGGGCGGTTACTCTGTTGCTGCTGGCGCTGCTGGCGGGCTTCATCGTCTGGCTGGCGGGCTGGGGCGAACGGGCGAGCCAGGAATACGACATCTTCTTCAAGCAGTCGGTCTCCGGCCTCGCCAAGGGGTCGGAGGTCACCTACACCGGCGTGCCGGTCGGCCAGGTAACCGAGATCGAGCTGGCCGAGGCCGATCCCGAATTCGTGCGTGTGCGGATCAAGGTGCGCGAGGATGTTCCGGTGCTGGTCGGAACGACGGCGACGATCCAGGCCAGCTTTACCGGGGTTTCCGCCATCATGCTCGACGGGGCGCGCAAGGATGCCCCCAAGATCACGTGCGAGACGACCGCTTGCCCCGAAGGCAAGCCGGTCATCCCGCCGGGCCGCGGAGGGCTGGGTGAGCTGGTCGCCAATGCGCCGCTGCTGCTCGAACGGCTGGCAACCTTGACTGAGCGCCTTACGCTGGTCATGTCCGACGAAAACCAGGCCGCGCTGGCCGGGATTCTGCAGAACACCAACAAGGTCAGCGCCGATCTGGCCGCTGCTTCGCCACAGCTCGCTGGCACGATCCGCGAAATGGAAAACACCCTGCGCGAAGCGGGCGAGACGCTCGACGCGTTCGAGAAGGTCACCAACTCGACCGATGCGGTGATCAACCAGGAAGGCGGCGCGCTGGCAAAGGAACTTCGCGCCACGCTCGCTTCGGCCAGCACGGCCCTGCAATCGCTCAGCAAGACGCTCGACAGCGCGCAGCCTGCCGCGCGCACCTTCAACGAGGAAACCCTGCCCGCGGCGCAGGCGGCGCTGGAAGAGCTGCGCGAAACCAGCAAGGCGCTGCGCGTCGTTACCGAGCGGATCGAGAACGAGGGTGCCGCAGGCGTGCTCGGCGCGCAGCCGCTGCCCGATTACAAACCGAAAGGGAAATGATGCGCCTGCTTCTCGCACCCTTCGCCGCCCTTGCGCTGACCGGCTGCATCAGCCTCGGCGGGGCGGAACCGCCGCCCACTCTGCTCACCCTGACCGCCGATGCAGCGGCCCCGGCCGGCAGCGGGGCCAGCGGCACCGGCAAGGATGCGCTGACCGTGGTCGAACCCGATGCGCCCGCCAGCATCGCCGTCACACGGGTGCCGGTACAGGTCGATGATGCCAATGTCGCCTATCTGCAGGACGCGATGTGGGTCGAAAAGCCGGCGCGCCTGTTTCGCCGCCTGCTCTCGGAAACGATCGCGGCCAAGACCGGGCGGATCGTGATCGACGGGCTCGACCCGACCATCAAGACCGACCAGCGCCTGCGCGGACGGATTCTCGATTTCGGCTACGATGCGCGTAGCGCGTCGGTCGTCGTTCGCTTCGAAGCGATCCGGGACGATGCCGGGGGCCTGGTCGCCACCCGCCGGTTCGAAAGCGTCATACCCGGTATTGCCGCCGAACCCGCCCCGGTGGGTGAAGCGCTCAACCGCGCGGCGAACGACGTGGCGGGACAGGTCGCCGACTGGATGGGAGAGTAGGCGGGGAGCGGAATGTCCGGTGTCGGTTGGGCAATGCGGTTGGTCCGCAAACGACCCCACTCCGGACATGGGCCAACTCAAAAGAAGCGGCTGCCTTGCAGGTAGATCGCGTCCACGACTGAAAACACCTGCTCGGCTAAATGCGTGTTTATCACATCGCGTCGCTTCAAGGCTGTGGAAGCCAAATCTACATTGCTGAACCTGTCGTCCGCATCGACGACCATGAAGGAGGGAGTGCCGTCTTCCAGTTGGCGATGCACCAATGCGACGCCGACCCGGTCGTGTGCATCCGTGCCATCGCCCCATTTACCGATAACAAGGTCGAGATTGGCTCCCGGTTCGCTAAGATGCCCGGCTGTCCAGTGCATCCAGTATGCGGCCACGGTGGGGCCGCCTTGATGATGAACCATACCCCAGACACGGCGGCTTTCATTTCCACAACAACCACAATGGCCGCTGCTTTCGCCCAGCGTTTCAACTTCGAAAGCAGGGAGTTGGGCTTGGCTGGTCATGCCATCGGACATATACTCGCCGACGGCAGGAAACCACCCTCATGTCAGTCGTTCGAATGGGCGTCCGGACTCCCCCAAATCCGGCCCCCGGGCTCACCCCCTCGCCGCCCGCGCAAACGCCATTGTCCGGGTGAACTCACCGAGCCGGCGTTGGCGCAGGGCCATGGCTTCTTCATCCGCGCCCCATAGTTCGATCTGCCAGTCTTCCTCGAGATTGGCGGCGTTCCATAGCGTTTCCGGATCGGCATCATCCTCCAGCGCCGCCAGCCCCACGATCAGCGAGGCGCTGAGCGAGGTCAGGCTGAACAGCGCCGCGATCACCAGCGGATCGAGGGTTTCCAGCCTGTCCTTGAGAGCGGCGAGCGTTCCGGCCGGTTGCGGGCGGTGCAGGATACCGCTGGCGCGCTCGACCTTGACGCCTTCGCGCACTTCGAATGCCGTCACCAACGGCTCCCACACTTCCAGTTGGCGGCGATAGAGCGGCTCGTCGGGATCGGCGCGGTAGCACAGCGTGTCGGTTTCCATGAAGCCGAGCAACTTGGCGACGATGTCGTCCTCGCCGCTGGCAATCATGTCGATGGCGTAATCGGCCATGTCGCGGTGGGCGAAGCCGGCGGGATCGACGTCCTCGCCCTGCGCGGCCCATTCGCCCGCCAGCAGTTCGGCCAGGGCGCGGCTTGGCACGACCTGCGGGCGATTGCCCTGCGTCTTGAGCCGCCGCCCGTCGAGCGCGCCCTGCCACCCGTCGCCTACCTGCTCGACAGTCACCTCTTTCCAGAAACGCTTCATCGGTCCTTGCTGCGCCAGCTGCGCGAAATCATGTTGGGGACGAGGAACAGGTCGAGCGCGCCGATCACCAGCAGGACATAGCCGAGCTCTGGGATATCGATCAGACGGCCGGAAATGATGATTGCGCCCAGCAGGGCAAGGAATGCACCGCTCAGCCGGATCATCTGCAACATGAAGAAGCGTTTGCGGGCGAGTGCTTCGCGCTCATCCATCGAGCATGTCTCCCAATTCTTCCGGTGTTTGCGCCACCGCTTCGGCCCCGGCATCCAGCAGCGCCTCGACCGGGTGATAGCCCCAGGCAACGCCGATGGCGCGGGTGCCCGCGGCAATACCCATCTCGATGTCATAGACCGTGTCGCCGATCATGACCGTGTGCGCAGGTTCGGCGAGAGCCTCCTGCATCGCGATCTGCAACATCGCGGGATGCGGCTTCGACGGATGGAAATCCGCGCCTTGCAGGCTTGCGAAACGGTCGATCAGGCCATGTTCGGTCAGGCACAGGTTGAGCCCGCGATTGGACTTGCCCGTTGCTACGGCAAGGGCCCAGCCGGCCCCCTGCAACCGGTCGAGCAACGGCACGATCCCGTCGAACAGGGGTTCTGCCACCATGCCTTGCTCGCGTGCGGTACGAAAGCCGGTCTTGTAGGCTTCGACCGCATGCGCGACTTGCTCATCGCTGGCATCGAAGGCCAGCTGGCGGATGGCCACCGGCAGGCTGAGCCCGACAATATGGCGCACATCGTGCCGGTCCGGAGCGGGGAGCCCCGCGGCGGCAAAGGCCGCCTCCATCGCATCACACACCGGGGCCTGCCCGTCGACCAGCGTGCCGTCGCAATCGAATACCGCCAGCTTCATGACCGGACCTCGCGCATCATGGCAGCAAGCGGCTCATTGCCGTTTGCGGCCAACTGTGCGGCGATCCGCTCGCGTTCCGGCACGGTCTTCTTCTGCGACAGCTTGAGCGTCGGGCGCCATTGTTCGATCGCCAGTTCAAAGCCTGTGATGGCGCCAGCAAGCTTGTCCCACAACTGCTGCGGCGTCTCATCGGCGGTCCATGGTTCGCCATCGAGGCGATTCTCGTTCTCCTCGATCGAACGGTAGAGCAGTCCTTCCAGCTCATCATAGGCGAGCTGACGGATCCGGCCTTCCAGCTCCAGCGCAACGTAATCCCATGTCGGTACGGTGGCGCGGTCATCGTACCAGCGCGGGCTGATGTATCCGTCGGGTCCGTTGACCACCACCAGCGCCTTGGCGCCATCAAGGTGGCGGGTGAGCGCATTGCTGCGCGCAAGGTGGAAGCGCAGCCGGTCCTCGCCGCACCGCAGCAGCGGCATATGCGCGACGCGAGGGCCGTCAGGCGTGGTCAGGAACACCATGCCGAAGCCGACCCGGTCGATCAGCGCGCCGAGCCATTGCCTGTCATCGCTCCGGAACAGCGGGTTGGGATGCATCAGCGCTTGCCCTTCGGCTTCCCGCCCTTCTTCGCGACAGAGGGTTTGCCGACGCTCTTTTTGCCGAGCTTCTGCTTCGGTGCATCGCCGCCGCGGGAACGCCGCGGGGCGCGGGCTTCCTTGCGGGCCTGCTTGAAGTGGCGCTTGGCGGCGAGTTTCTTTTCGGCCGGGGTACGCTCGGTCACATCCTCGCGCAGCGGCCTGGCCTTGCTCAGCGACGGATCGAAGCCGAGCTGCTCCATCGATTCGGCGAAATGCGTCGGCAGTTCGGCGGTGACGTCGAGTTTTCCGCCCTCCGGCTGGGCAATCAGCAGGCGGCGGGCGTGGAGATGCATCTTGCGGCTGATGCTGCCGGTCAGGAACGCGTCCTGCCCGCCATACTTGCCGTCGCCGACGATGGGATTGCCCATCGCGGCCATATGCACGCGCAGTTGGTGGGTGCGGCCGGTCATCGGCTCCAGTTCGACCCAGGCAGCCCGGTTGCCGGCGCGTTCGACCACGCGGTAGCGGGTCTTGGCCGGCTGGCCGTTCTCGTGATCGACATGCATCTTCTCGCCGCCGGTGCCGGGCTGCTTGGCGAGCGGGGCGTCGATCTCGCCTTCGTGGACTTCGGGCACGCCCACGACCAGCGCCCAGTAGACTTTCTTGGCCGAGCGGCCAGAGAAACGCTTGGAATAGGACGCCGCGCTGCCCGGGGTGCGGGCGACCAGCAGGACGCCGGAAGTGTCCTTGTCGAGCCGGTGGACGAGGCGCGGGCGCGGCTCGTCGCCTTCCACAAAGGCATCGAGCAGCCCGTCGACATGGCGGTTGGTCTTGGTCCCGCCCTGCGTCGCGAGGCCGGGCGGCTTGTTGAGGACGATGGCGCTCTTGGTCTGCTTGATGACCATGGCGCGGGCTTCGGCCACTTGTTCGGCAGTCAGTGCGCGGCGGGCAGGGCCAGCCTTGCGCTCGGCATCCTCGCCGCCCGGCGGGATGCGCAGCACCTGGCCCGGTTCGAGCCGGTCCTCGGGCCGCACGCGCTTGCCGTCGACCCGCAACTGGCCCGTGCGGGCCCAGCGACTGACGGTACCGAAGCCGATCTGCGGCAGGTGGCGCTTGAACCATCGGTCTACGCGCACGCCGGCGTCGTCCTCGCCGACAGTGAACTGGCGAACGGTATCAGGGCTCGCGCTGGTCATCCGACCATCCGCCACACCGTGAGGCCGAATATGAGCCCGGTCACGCCGAGCGAGACCGATAGTATCGCGTAGAGCCCGGCAATCGCGAACTGTCCCCGCTCGATCAGCATGGCCAGTTCGAGACTGAAGGCGCTGAAGGTGGTGAACCCACCGAGGATGCCCGTGCCGATCAGCAGTCGCATCTGCTCGCTGCCTGCCGGCGAGGTCTTGACCAACCAGCCGGCCAGCAATCCCATCAGCAGGCTACCCGCGGCATTGACCGCCAGCGTCGCCCAGGGGAAGATCGTCATTGCCTGCGCGCCCATCCAGCCCGTCATCCAGCGGCCGGTCTGATAGCGAAGGACAGCCCCGATCGCGCCGCCGAGGGCGACGTTGAGGCTGGCATAGAGAGGGGGGATCGTGCTCACCGGGTGGCCTTAGACGCTGCGCCCCATGCTCGCCAAGCGGCAAGTTTTCCGTCTCGCCCGAATGGCGCGTTGCCGCAAAGCCACATCCGTGCGCTTGCCTTGACAGGGCGATTTGTGTAGGGGCGCGCTCGTAGTGGCCGACCGCTTGGCGGATTCGGCGTGATTCTAATTGGAAATTTGCGGTGTATCCCGCCATCAGGCGCGGGCTCTCCCCATTGACACGAGGTGACGAGTTTTATGCAAATCATGGTTCGCGATAACAATGTCGACCAGGCTCTCCGCGCGCTCAAGAAGAAGCTGCAGCGCGAGGGGGTGTATCGCGAAATGAAGCTGCGTCGCCACTTCGAAAAGCCGAGCGAGAAGCGTGCCCGTGAAAAGGCCGCTGCCGTCCGCCGCGCCCGCAAGATGGAGCGCAAGCGGATGGAACGCGACGGCATCAAGTAAGCTGTATCGCATTTCTTTGCTTCGCCCCGCTTGAAGTGGCGGCGGGCTTACGCCAAAGGGCGCGGGAGAGACATCTTCCGCGCCCTTCGCTTTTACGGCGATTGGCGCATTAGTCAGGATAAACCATGACCGAAGTAACCCGCGTTCCGATCCAGCCCATCGCCAAGGGCTCGCTGACCAAGCTGTGGTTGGGCGTTATCGTCGCTGCACTGATCGGTGCCGGTATCGCCTTTGCCGCAGTGCCCAGGGGCATCGATCTCGACACTATCACCGAAGGGACGGGCGGCACGCCCAAGATCGGCGACGTGGTTTTCATCAAATATGTCGGCAAGCTGCCCGACGGCACCGAATTCGACCGTTCGCGCCCGCTGCCGATCCCGCCGGGCATCTTCCCCGACGGTACGCCGATGCTACTCGAACCGGGCCAGCAGATCGAAGGCTTCTTCCAGGGTCTGCAGCAGATGGAAAAGGGCGGCAAGTACAAGCTCGAGATTCCGGCCGCGCTGGCCTATGGCGAAACCTCGCCCAGCCCGGCGATCCCGGCCAATTCGGATCTGGTGTTCGAAGTCGAGATGGTCGATTTCATGAGCCGCGCCGATGCCGACGCCAAGATGGCGGCGCTGGAAAAGGCCATGCAGGCGGCCCAGGCTGCGCAAGGTGGCGACCAGCCCGCCGAGGAACCCGCAGCCCCTTCGAACTGACAACCCTCTAGCGACGAGAAACCCCATGTCCGTCGACAAGGCAACCGTGGCCAAGATCGCCTCGCTGGCGCGCATCAAGCTTGATGACGCCGCGCTGGAGCGGATGGCGCCCGAATTGAACAAGATCCTCGGCTTCGTCGAGCAGCTCGGCGAGGTCGACACCAGCGAAGTCGAGCCGATGACCGCGGTCATCCCCAACACGCTGCGGCTGCGCGACGATGTGGTCGATGCCGACCCGCTGACCGGCGGCGGAGTGCGCGACAAGGTGCTGGCCAATGCGCCGGCCGCCGAGCACGGCTTCTTCGGCGTGCCCAAGGTGATCGAGTGATGTGCGGGCATACGCGTCATCCCAGCGAAAGCTGGGATCTATCTCGACACAGCACGAAACCGATAGCGATCCCAGCTTTCGCTGGGATGACGGACATTTGTTATGACTGACCTTACCGAACTCGGCGTGGCCGAGATCCGCGATGGGGTTGCCGCAGGCACCTTCACCGCGCGCGAAGTGGCGGAAGCGTTCAATGCGCAGGTCGCTGCTGGGAGCCAGCTCAACGCCTTCATCGTCACCACGCCGGAAAAGGCACTCGCCGCCGCCGATGCGGTCGATGCCGCGCGCGCCAGGGGCGAGCCACTGGGCAAGATGGCGGGCGTGCCCATCGGGATGAAGGACCTGTTCGCCACCGAAGGCGTCCAGACCACCGCCGCCAGCCATATCCTCGAAGGCTTCGTCCCGCAGTATGAATCGACCGTCAGCGCCAATCTGTGGCGCGCCGGGGCGGGGATGCTGGGCAAGCTCAACATGGACCAGTTTGCCATGGGTTCGTCCAACGAGACGAGCCATTTCGGCAATGTGCTGAGCCCGTGGAAGAAGCCGGGCAGCAACGCGCCGCTCACGCCGGGCGGTTCTTCCGGCGGCTCCAGCGCTGCCATCGCCGCGCGCCTGTGTCCGGCGGCGACCGGAACCGATACCGGCGGCTCGATCCGCCAGCCCGCCGCGATCACCGGCACCACCGGGATCAAGCCGACCTATGGCCGCTGCAGCCGCTGGGGCGTGGTCGCCTTCGCCAGCAGCCTCGACCAGGCCGGGCCGATGGCGCGCAGCGTCCAGGACTGCGCGATCATGCTGGAAGCGATGGCCGGGTTCGATCCCAAGGACGCGACCAGCCTCGACTTGCCGGTGCCCGAATGGGAAGCGAACCTTTCCGCCGATCTGCGCGGCAAGAAAATCGGCATTCCGCGCGAGTACCGCATGGAAGGCACGCCGCAGGACATCCTCGACAGCTGGGACAATGGCGCCCGCTGGCTCAAGGACGCCGGGGCCGAGATCGTCGATATCAGCCTGCCGCACACCAAATACGCGCTGCCTGCTTACTATATTATCGCCCCGGCGGAGGCTTCGTCGAACCTCGCCCGCTATGACGGGGTGCGCTACGGCCTGCGCGATCTGCCCGAGGGGGCGGGCTTGCAGGACATGTATGCCGCCACCCGCGCCGAGGGCTTTGGCGACGAGGTCAAGCGCCGGATCCTGATCGGCACCTATGTGCTGAGCGCAGGGTTCTATGACGCTTATTACAACCAGGCGCAGAAAGTCCGCGCGCTGGTGGCCCGCGATTTCGAGCGCGCCTGGGCCGAATGCGACCTGATCCTCGCCCCGACCACGCCCAACGCCGCGTTTGCGCTGGGCGAGATGCAGGCCGATCCGCTGGCGATGTATTTGAACGACGTCTTCGCCGTTCCGGCGTCGCTCGCCGGCCTGCCCGCGATGAGCGTACCCGCCGGTCTCAACCGCGACGGCCTGCCGCTGGGTCTGCAACTGGTCGGCAAGCCGTTCGACGAGCAGGGCGTGCTCAACGCCGGTCTCGCTATTGAACAGCGCAATTGCTTCAGCGCGAGGCCGGAGAAGTGGTGGGCCTAGGCCGCCTGTCGGCGTTGCTGGCGCCGCCGGAGCGGCAGGCCATGGCGCTGCAACTGGTCGGCGCGGGCTTTGCCATGCTGGCGATTCTGGTGCTGGCGCGCGGGCTCGGGGCGACCATGGCAGGCCACTACGCCGCCGTCAGCCAGACCGTGCTGTTCGCCGGGATCGCCGCGATTTTCGGCTATGATCAGGCCCTGACGCGGGCTGTCTCGGGCGAGCTGGCGCAGCAGCGGATCGGGCAGGCGCGCGCTGCTTTGCGGCATTATGGTGGCCGGGTTGCCCTGGGTGTTATCATTGCCGGGGTCATCGCTGCGCTGGCAAGCCCCCATCTGGAAGGAATCGCTTTTCCGCCCATGCCGGGATGGTTCCTGCCATTGGCGGTGCTGGCCTTCGCGCTGCTGCGAATGACCGCCGCCGCCCTGCGCGGAGCGATGCATATGCGGATGGCGCAAGGCGTGCTGACGCTGCAACCAGCGATATTGCTCGCCCTGTTCGTGCTGCTTTGGGGCGAGGGCTGGGCACGGGAGTTCGAACCGCTGGGCGATGCCTATATGGCCTCGCTCGCGCTGGCAGCCTTGTTTGGTGCTGCCTTGCTGTGGCGGGTCGTGCGCCAGTGGCCGGCTAGCGAGCCCGAGGCGTTCCAGTCGCGCGCTCCGGATGCCTACAGCATGGGCCTTGCCGGGCTCATCATCGCCTTCACAAACTGGGCGGAAATCGCTGCGCTGGGCCTGTGGACCGATGCTGCTTCGATGGGGGTGTTCCGGGTCTGTGTGCAGCTGTTGCTGCCGTTCCAGCTGGTCTATTCCGCCTTCGCCTTCTCGGTCAGCCCGCTCTACGCACAAATGCTGGCGCGCGAGGAATATCATGCGGTATGGGAGCGATATCGGGCCGACCGCCAGTTCCTGCTCCTCATGGGCGGTGCAGGCACAGTGGCGATGGTGGCTCTGGGCCAGCCAATCCTCGGTTTCCTTGGCGAGGAGTTCCGGGCCGGGTTGGTACCCTTGGCCATCATGGCATCCTCGCTGTTGCTCAATCTCTATACGGCGACTTCAGGGATCATGCTGACCATGGCCCACCGCGAGGATATCTTCCGCCAGTTGACTATCGCCAGCCTGCTCAGCTCGGTGCTGTGCATCCTTCTGCTGGTGCCGCAATACGGTATGCTGGGGACGGCAATCTCTGTTGCCTTGGGCGTGGTGATCCGCGAAGGGGGGGCCTATATCGCGGCCCGCCGGATCATACCGGGCCACAAGTGATCAGGAGTGATTTGACGTGAGCTACCGCATCCAGGGCGCAACCGGCGAATGGGAGGTCGTGATCGGCCTCGAAGTCCATGCCCAGGTCACCTCCAGCGCCAAGCTGTTCAGCGGCGCGGCGACGGCCTTTGGCGCGGAGCCCAATACGCAAGTCAGCCTCGTCGATGCGGCCATGCCCGGGATGCTGCCCGTGCCCAACCGCGAGTGCATCCGCCAGGCGGTCCGCACCGGCATGGCGATCGAGGCGCAGATCAACCGGTGGAGCCGGTTCGACCGCAAGAACTACTTCTATGCCGATTTGCCGCAGGGCTACCAGATCAGCCAGCTCTACCACCCGCTGGTGGGCGAGGGCGCGCTGACCATCGACGCCGACGAAAAGGCCGGCATTCCCGAAGACAAGGTCATCGGCATCGAGCGCATCCATGTCGAGCAGGACGCGGGCAAGCTGATGCACGACCAGCACCCGACCATGTCCTATGTCGATTTGAACCGCTGCGGCGTGGCTTTGATGGAGATCGTGTCCAAGCCGGACATGCGCTCGCCCGCCGAGGCCGGGGCTTACGTGCGCAAGCTGCGTTCGATTCTGCGCTATGTCGGTTCGTGCGACGGCAACATGGAAGAAGGCTCGATGCGGGCCGACGTCAACGTTTCGGTCCGCCGCCCGGGCGAGGAATTCGGCACCCGCACCGAGACCAAGAACGTCAACTCGGTCCGCTTCGTCATGCAGGTGATCGAATACGAGGCCAACCGCCAGGTCGACCTGATCGAAAGCGGCGGCGCAGTGGAGCAGGAAACCCGCCTGTTCGATCCCGGCACCGGCACCACGCGGACCATGCGCAGCAAGGAAGACGCGCATGATTATCGCTATTTCCCCGATCCGGACCTGCTGCCGCTGGAACTGGACGACAGCTTCCTCGAGGAATGCCGTGCGTCGCTGCCCGAGCTGCCCGATGCCAAGCGCGCGCGCTATGTCGGCGAACTAGGGCTGAGCGAATACAATGCCCGCGAACTGACCGCCGAGGTCGAGACCTACGCCCGCTTCGAGACGCTGCTGGCTGCCACCGCCAGCGCCATCGGCAAGGCCGAAGCGGCGGTTGCCACACCGGTCGCCAACTGGGCGCTCTCCGTCGCGCCGGGGGTGATCAAGGCGCTCGGCGATGAAGGCAATGCCGCTCACGCCACCGCCGAGGCCCAGGCCGCGATCCTCGCCATGCAGGACAAGGGAGAGATCAGCGGCGGCCAGGCCAAGGAAATCTTCGAGATCGTCCTCAAGACCGGCCGCGCCCCGGCCGAAATTGCCGAGACCGAAGGCCTCAAGCAGCTCAGCGACACCGGCGCGATCGAGGCAGTGATCGACGAAGTCCTCGCCACCAATGCCGACAAGGTCGAGGAATACCGCAGCGGCAAGGACAAGCTGTTCGGCTTCTTCGTCGGCCAGACGATGAAAGCGCTGCAGGGCAAGGGCAATCCGGGTGTGGTGAACGAGATTTTGAAGGGCAAGCTGGGGTAGGTTCGCTTTTCGCTGGACACAATAAGTTCGTTGTTGCCCGACGCTTTTACTAAGCTAGATTGCCTTCGCTAAGAAAGGGGGGGCGATTCATGATGGCTCGTGTTGTGCGCTTGATTTTCACGGCGCTGATTCTCTTTATTACCTTCGATTCGCAGGCAGTCACGGCGCAAGAGCGCACTGCTACTCGCGACGGCTTTGTGCTTGAGGAGAACAGCGGAAAGAAGATTCTCGTATTCCGGCCAAAGGTGAGCGTAGGCGCACAATCGACTGGAGGGATATTCGAACCCAATGCCGAATGGACCGAGCAAGCCAAGGCGAACATCGAAGCGTCACTGCTGGAGTATCAGACCAAGCTTGGGAACGAGATCATTGTGGCTCCGGAAGTTTATGGGGAAGATGCCGTAATCGTTGAAGAGCATATGGCCCTCTTTGCTGCTATTGCCGACGCCGTCATAGAGTATCAGTTCTTCATCGGTAATCGGCTTCCAACTAAGAAACGCGAAAACAAGGAAGGCGTGTTCGATTGGTCGCTCGGACCTAGCGTTGTCGATCTGCCTGGTGCAGATCAGGCTGACTATGCACTCTTCATTTACAACAAGGATATGTACGGATCTACGGGGCGTAAGATTCTGCAGGTTGTGGCAATCCTTGGAGCGGGTATCGCTGTGACTTCGGGCGAGCACAAGGGCTATGCCGGATTAGTTGACCTCAAAACCGGCGACATCTTGTGGCTTAATGCTGATGGGCAAATGGGCGGTGACGTTCGCGATCAAGAAGGATCTCAGAAGCGCGTCCGCCAGTTGCTTGAAGAGTTTCCCGGCAGCGATATCGAGGAGGAAAAATAGAGCCCATGGTTCGAAAGCTCCTTCTCGCGGCTGCGGCGATTGGTATTTTCAGTTCTTCTGTTTTGGCGGAAGAGCCGCCTCTGCCGCCAACATATGAAGGTGTGTATCAGCCCATCGGTGTTGATGAGGTCGGTTTATGGCGTCGCGATGACGAGCGAGAGCGTGTCCTCACTGCGTCACCGATGCTTATCAGAGATGAGGCCCTAACCGAGTACGTTCGAAGCGTCCTGTGCAAAACGGTCGGCGATGATCGTTGCAGCTCGGTTAGAATTTACTTGATACGTGAGCCGATCTTCAATGCTTCCATGACTCCCAACGGGACAATGCGAGTCTTTAGTGGATTGCTTCTTCGAACCCGAAACTAAGCAGAACTTGGCGCAATTCTTGGGCATGAATTCGGTCACTTCGAGAAAAGGCATTCTCTTTATGAGTTTAAGAAGAAGCGCACCGGAACGGATATTCTGGCGTGGGCTTCTGTTCTAGCTGCGATGGCGCCTAGTCGTGATGTTCGTCAAAGCTATCGTGAACTTGAAGTTGCAGTTTACGGTGAGATTTACCGGTATGGTAGAGATCAGGAACGCGAAGCCGACCTCCTTGGGGTCAGCTACCTGAACAAAAGTGGTCTTCGACCGCAGGCCGCCTCCAGCGTATGGCTGAATGTCATCGGAGAAGCTGAAGCCTCTGCAAGTGTCCGCGGTCTCAAGAAGCCGAATTTCACGGCAATAGCTTTCGCTGCATCGCATCCGCCAAACGCGGAGCGCGCCACTTACCTATCCTTGTTTGCAGACCCTGAAGGGTACCTTCGGGACGACGGAGAAGCACGCTATCGCGAGATGCTTGCACCGTGGCTGCCAATATTTCTCGATGATCAGGTTAAACTCAACGATTTCGGGGCTACGGAATACATCCTAGGCAACCTCGCTGAGCATGGTTGGACCGCGCCGCTCTTATTCGCACGAGGCGAACTCTATCGTGCCCGTGGTGCCCAGCGTGATCTCGTCAATGCCATCAACTTCTACAGTGGAGCGATCGAGCAGGACCCTGAGCTTGCTGGTGCATACCGGGGGCTTGGACTTTCGCTTATTAAGACTGGGCGTACAAGCGAAGGGCAAGCAGCGCTGACACGCTATTTGGAGTTAGAGCCTGAGGCATCGGACACGAAAATGATCAGGCTAATGCTGCCAACAGGAGAGTAAGCAGATGAAGAGATCGTTAGCCCGTTCGCTGCTGGTTTCGGCTGCGCTTGCGGTCGCGCTGCCTCAGCCACTGCTCGCGCACAAATTAATTGAGGAAGGGCAGGCTGTCGCTGTTGCGAAGTCAGGCTTGACTGTTGTGCCAAGCAGAAAGTGGAACCGTCTCAGCGGGTCCATCGGCAAGAATGTCGAAACCTGGACGCTTGATGGTCCGCAGTTGAACGATATCACTTTCTATGGCGGAATCCTTCCCGGAAAACCCTTGGTCAAAGAAAGAAACAAGAAGCGAGAACCTCTGCCTAAATTTACCGCAGAGACACTTCTAATCGAGATTCCTGAACTCCTCGAGGGCACATATCGGCCCTACAAGAACGTGGTCGCGTTCCAGGTGACTTCTATCGAGCCGACGAAGTTTCTCGGCCATGATGGCGTGGCGTTCACCTACGAGTACGCCGATAATGATGGTCTTACTCGGAAGGGGCAAGCGAGGGCGTCGATCATTGCGGATAAGCTCTATATGATCACCTTCGACGCTCCACGACTCCACTACTACGACAAGAATGTGGGTGATTTCCTGACGTTGGTGGATACCGCCTCGCTAAAGTAGGTTGGAGACACAGTGAGCACAAAAAAAGCCCCGCCGCATCGCTGCAGCGGGGCCTTTTGTTTGCCCGGACGGGCGAAAATCTTAGGCGCGCGTTCCGCTCAGCGGCATCGAGCCGAAGGCGCCGGCGTTGACAGCACCGGTCAGCGTGTCGCCGTCAATGGTGGCTTCGCAATCGAGCTTCATCGGCATCGGCACGGTCATGTTCATCGACCACTTGATCGTGTTGCCGTCCACCGTGCCGCCGTCGATATCCATTGCGCCCATGGCACCGGCCATCTTGCCGCTGAAGGTGCCGTCGCCCTTGTCTTCGACCGTGAGAGTGCCGCTCTGCGGACCCATCGGGCTGTTGACGGTGGTGTTGTAGGTACCGGAAACGGACATTGGCATTCTCCCTTAGGGTTGTGAGGCGATGGCCTGACGGATTGTCTGCCGGGCCATCGCCGTTACTTACATTATTGTCAATTAGTCGCGATCACTCAACCGGCGGAAGTTCGACCTGTTCGATCGGCAGGTCGATCCCTTCCAGCTGCGGCAGGACCTTGGCGGCATCGCCAACAATCACCCAGGTGAAGCGGCCAACGTCGATAGCTTCGCGCGCGGCGGCGTCGAGGCTCTGCACGGTCTGCGCCCGATATTTGTCGGCGAGCGTTTCGGCATAGTCCATCGGACGGCCATAGAGTACGTTGCTCTGCATCGTAGCCAGTACTGCGTCCGAGGTTTCATAGGAACCCGGCAGTTCGAACACTTCGTTGTTGACGATGCGGACCAGCTCTTCCTCGGTCACCCCGTTGGTGGTGGTGAATTCGGAGATCTCGCGGATCAGCTCCTTGAGCGAATCGCCGGTCCGGTCCGACTGAACCGGGGCCGATACGATGTAGGACACAGCCCCTTCGCGCTGCGACACGCCGCCGCGCACGCCGTAGGACCAGCCCTTGGTCTCGCGCAGGTTCATGTTCATCCGGGCGAGGAAGTTGCCGCCCAGCGCGTTGTTGGCGTTGAACAGGTCAACGATGTTCTCGTCCTTGGGGTCGACCCCGCTCAGGAACCCGCCATAGATAAAGCTTTGCGGCGAGTTCGGGCGGTTGACCAGAACGATGCGCGCCGCCTCGGGTGCCGGGGCAAGTGTGGAGAAGTCCTTGGTGCCGCGGGCCATGCGGTTGCCGGCCCACTTGCCGAAGGCTTCGTCCAGCTGCGGCTTGATCTGGTCGAGCGCAAGATCGGAGACCACGAACAGCGTGCCATTGTCCGGCTGGATCCAGCGGGTGGTAAAGCCGACCAGGTCGTCACGGGTGATCGACGAGACCGACTCCACCGTGCCGCTGCCGCTGTCGCCATAGGGGCTGTTCGCACCGTAAAGCAGAGGGGTCAGCGTCATGGCGGCTATGCCTTGCGGCGAACGCATCTGTTGCTTGATGCCGGTGATGGTCTGGGTCCGCACCCGCTCCAGCTCATCCGCATCGAAGGCCGGATTGCGGACGATGTCAGCCATCAGGTCCAGCGACGGAGCGAGGTTGGCGCTGAGTGCGGTCAGGGTGAAGGTCGACCTGTCGACGCCGCCGCCAGTCGAAATGACCGCGCCCAGTCGCTCGCGCTCCTCGGCGATGTCTTGCGAGCTGCGGGTGGTGGTGCCTTCGTCAAAGAGGCTCATGGCGAGACCTTCGAGTCCGCGCTTGTCGACCGGATCGGCAGCCGAGCCGGCGTTGAACGACAGGGCCACGCGAGTAACCGGCACTGCATCACGCTGGGCGTAATAAACCTTCATCCCGTTGCTGAGAGTTGTCTCGGTTACATCGGGGAAGTCGAGCTCGGCCAGCGTCTCGAGCGGCGGGGCCGGGCGTTCCACCGAAACCGTCACGGTGTTGTCGGCCGGGGCTGCCTCTGCTCCATCGGCGGCGACCGAAGCGGCTTCCTCATACTCGGCATCACGTTCGCCCGGCTCGAGCACCAGAGTCATCGACGGACGCGTCATCCACTTTTTCATGGCCGCCTGGACTTCAGCCGGCGTCAGCGTGGCGAGGATTTCCAGCTGCTTGGCGTAGAAATCGGCATCGCCGACATAGACCTGCCCGCTGGCGAGGGTCACGGCCTTGCCGCCGAAGCCGCCGACCTGCTCGAGCCCGCGGATGGTCCCGGCGACGTCCTGCGTCGCGGCGCGGCGCACTTCGTCCTCGGTCGGGCCTTGCTCGATGAACTCGGCGATGATTTCGTTGAGGCGGGTTTCGACCGTCGCCGTGTCGACCCCGGGTGCTGCAGTGGCACCGACTTCTATCAGGCCGATGCGCTGCCACGAATAATTGCCCGCTGAAACGCTGACCGCGATCTTCTCGTCACGCACCAGCTTGTTGTCGAGCCGGCTGGAGGAAAGCCCGCCAAGTATGCTGGCACCTACGGTCAGGGCGACGAGGTCACGGCTGTCGAGGCCGGGCGCGGTCCAGAGGCGCGAGATATTGGTCGCGGCAACCTGGTCCTTCATGACCTTGCGGACATCTTCGGCCAGTTCTGGCACGGCTGCCTGCGCCGGCTCGTTGACCGGACCGCGTGCGATCGGCCCGAAGTATTTTTCGACCAGCGGCCGCGCCTCGGCTGCATTGATATCGCCTGCCAGCACCAGCGTAGCGTTGTTGGGTCCGTAGTTGTCGATGAACCAGTTGCGGACATCCTCCATCGAGGCGCTGTCGAGGTCGGCCATGGAGCCGATCGGCGAATGGCGATAGGGATGGCCTTCGGGGAACAGCGTTTCGAGGATTTCGTAGAACACCAGCCCGCCCGGCTGGTTGTCGCCCTGGCGCTTCTCGTTCTGGACGACGCCGCGCTGGTTATCGAGCTTCTCCTGCGTCACTGCGCCGAGCAGATAGCCCATGCGGTCGCTTTCCAGCCACAGTGCCCGTTCGAGCGCGCCGCGCGGCACAGTCTGGAAATAGTTCGTGCGGTCGAAATCGGTGGTGCCGTTGTAATCGGTCGCGCCCATTTCCTGCAGGTACTGGAAATAGTCCGCTTGGGCGTTCTCCGAACCGTTGAACATCAGGTGTTCGAACAGGTGCGCGAAGCCGGTCTTGCCCTTGGGTTCGTCCTTGGAACCGACATTGTACCACACCGCTACGCCGACGATGGGTGCCTTGCGGTCTTCATGGACGATTACCGTCAGGCCGTTGTCGAGCTGGAACTTCTCGTAGGGAATCTCGACTTGGTCGATCAGCTCCGGGAGCGGGGCGATGGTTTCGGCAGCGACTTCTGCTGCCACGGGCTTTTCCCCGTGATGGTCGGCCAGGGCGGGGGTCGCCGCGGCGAGGGCTAGTCCGGTGGCAAGTGCGGTAAGGCTGGTCGAAGCGAAACGAAGCATGATCTCTCCAGTCAGTGGTTTCTGCGACAAAGAATAGGTGTGGTCTAACCGGTCAGCGGCGGCTGGTCACGGTCTTTCGGGATATGGCATTGGCCAGAACATCCTCGCGCCAGAACCACACCGGCTTCAACTGCTTGCGGACGAACAGCCGAGACTGGTCGGTGAAGTGCTTGCTGTGCGGCCGGGTGATCGCCGCGCCGAAGGGCTGGATCGAGCGCGAGGTTACGCGCTGGCCGGGCAACCATTCGGCCCACATGATGAAGCTGTCACCATGTTTGAGTGCCAGCCGTCCGTCGGGATCGACATCCCATGTGGTCGAAGCGCGCAGCGTGTCCGACCCGCCGTCAAGCGGAAGGTCGACCGCGAACGGACCCGGCGTTTGGCGCAGGCGGAGCAGCTCGCCCATCGGCGGATCGAGCCGGCCGAAATGGCTTTGCAAATGGTCCGCCGCCGCGCGCAGCTTCTCCTCCGCGTCGGGCAGGCCCTTGTTCTGGTATTCGGCGGACATGAAGTCCTTGATCATCAACAGCGCCAGCGCGTCGCCTGCGCCCTTGCCATCGGCGTTGAAGTCCCATTGCAGCAGCAGATCGCGCGTCCTGGCGAGATCCGGCTCCTGGCGGAGATCGAGCTTCGCCAGCGCAGCCAACAAATCCGCGACATAGCCTTCGCGGGCATAGGCGGTGTCGTACTTGATCCGCTCCAGCGCGGCGCGGTCGAGCAGGCCGGCCTCGCTCAGCAGCCGGTAGGCGCGGCGCGAACGGTTCGTCTGCTTGGTCTCTATGCCGAGCTCGGGCGCGAAGTCCGCCGCCTTGAGGTCGCTGCCCGCACCGGCAGCGGTCCACGGCTCGTTGTTGGAATTGTAGAGCCAGCCCGAGGCCGGATTGATGAGCTTCGGCAGACATTCGTAGCCTACTGGCCCGTCCCAGATCAGGCTGCTGTCGGTGCCATTGAGAATACCGCGCCAATTCTCGCCCTTTGCCCGGTCGGGGATCGCCGCATTGTAGACATAGGCGATGTTACCCGCCTCGTCGGCATAGATGAAATTGGTGCTGGGGATCGCCATGCGCGCCAGCTGCGCCTGCCATTCCTCGAGGTTCCTGGCCTTGTTGAGCCGGTAATAGGCATCGAGCTGGTCGATGCGGTCGATCCCGCCGTAGCGGATGGCGAAATAGCCCTTGTCGTTCTTGATCACCGGGCCATGCTGGCTGCGATAGATGGTCTGGCGGATAGGCAGCACCACCGGACCCATCTTGACCGGCAGGGTGACGGTTTTCTGCTCGAGCTTAAGCCATTTCCCGTCGAGTTTGTACTTGGTGCCGGTGGCATCGACCTCCAGCCGGTAGACATCGGTCATGTCCGGACGGTTGACGGTGTTGGTCCAGCCCAGATGGCGGTTGTGGCCGAGGAAGGGGAAAGGGCTGCCGGGGAAATTGGCCCCGGCGAAGTGCCAGCCCTCGTCGCTCTCGACCACCAGCTCGTACCAGGCGACCCCGCCTTCGAGCGGCTGGTGGCTGTTGGAAATTAGCACGCTCGGTCCGCCGGATTTGGCCGGGGTGACGGCGAAAGCGTTGGAGCCGGACAGCGCGCCGTCTTCGCCCCAAGGCAGGGGGAAGGCGCGGGCCTGCTTGCCTGTAGGATCATAGCCGGACTGACCCTCTGCAGCGCGGGGATAGCCGGGAATGTCCGGGCCGAATTCCGGCGCGAGTGGCTTGCCGGAGACAAGATTGCCGATGATGTTGCCGAGCCCGAAGAAGAACGGCTGGCGCAGCGCGAAACCGGCGGCGATGTCCTCGCCATTGACCGGGAACAGCCTGGCCAGCTTAAGCTCACCAGGATGGGTGGCGGCATAGTCGTTGAGGCCGCTGGCATAGGCTTCGAACAGCGCCCGGGTATCGGCAGGCAGCTTGCTGTAATGCCGCTCCGCCGTGCCGCGCGCGTCGAGCAGGTGATAGGCGTAATCGACCTGCGCGCCTTCCTCGCCCGCGATCGCGCCATAGCGGCCGCGCGCCATGGCCACGACATCCTGCAGGGTGAAGAAATCGTCCTCCGCCTGTGCGATCGCAACACCGTAAGCGACATCGGCATCGGTCTTGCCGTGGATATGCGGGACGCCGAATTCGTCGCGGATGATTTCGGCGGTGTAGGTAATGGGCTGGCTACCGCCAAGGTCGGCGGCATAAGCCTTGCCGCTGTGTGACGTCTCCGCCGTCCGCGCGAAGAATGGCTCCCATGTCATCAGACCCACCAGCGCCACCAGCACCAGGGCCGCCAGGGTTGCGCTGATGCGCACGAGCCATTTCTTCATCGATTCCAACCTCTCCAGTCGTCGTACGGCCTAGCGGGCAGGGGGCCGGCGGTGAAGGGGGCAAATCGAATCGGGATAAGTCGCTAGCCCGGCTTTGGGTGCGCCCCCTCGCCGCGCTAGCCAGCGAATCGTGGCATCCGAAATCACCATAGGCAACGAACCCGGCGGCGATCCGGTGCGCTTCGATATCGAGGAACTCCTCGCGACCCGCCTGCTCGTGCAGGGCAATTCCGGCTCGGGCAAGTCGCACCTGCTGCGCCGCCTGCTGGAGGAAAGCGCCGGTATGGTTCAGCAGGTCGTCATCGACCCGGAAGGCGATTTCGTCAGCCTCGCGGAGGTGTTCGACCACGTCGTGATCGACGGCGCAGCCTATTCGCCGCCCGAGATCGAGGCATTGGCCCGCCGCTGCCGAGAGCACCGCGCCTCGGTCGTGCTCGCGCTTGAGGGGCTGGAGGTGGAGCAGCAGATCCGCTGCGCCGCGCAGTTCATCAATGCCCTGTTCGATGCCCCGCGCGAGTTCTGGTTCCCGGCGCTGGTGGTGGTCGACGAAGCGCAGATGTTTGCCCCTGCAGTGGCTGGCGAGATCGGCGAGGACACGCGCCGCATGACGCTCTCGGCCATGACCAATCTGATGTGCCGCGGTCGCAAGCGCGGGCTCGCAGGCATTGTCGCGACGCAGCGGCTGGCGAAGCTGGCCAAGAATGTCGCGGCGGAAGCCTCGAACTTCCTCATGGGGCGGACCTTCCTCGACATCGACATGCAGCGCGCCGCCGACCTGCTCGGCATGGAGCGGCGACAGGCCGAGCGGATTCGCGATCTGGAGCGCGGCCATTTCCTTGCGCTCGGCCCTGCAATCAGCCGCCGTCCGGTGGCAGTCAAGATCGGTCCCGTGCAGACCGGGCACAAGGCCCGTGCCGACGGGCTCATGCCGCTGCCCGATGCCCCGCGCGAAGGGATGGAAGCGCTGCTTACCCAGCGCCTGTCGGACGAGGTGCGGGTGCAGGCCCCGCCGCCTCCACACCCGGCACCCAGGCCCGCCGAACTGGTCCCGGCCAGCGCGCCTATGGCAGCAGTCGCCGCGCCCGATACCGTCGAGCGTGCCGAGAGAATCGAACGGGTGCTGGCCGCCTTGGCGCGGGAAGACAGCGCCACCTTCCAGCCTGCCAGCCAGCTCTATCAGACTTTCATGGTGCGCTGCCGGGCCGAGGGCATCGGCGGGGTGCCGCTCGATATGACGGTGTTCCGCCGCCGCTTCGCCATTGCCAGCGCCCGGCTGGAACGGCTCGATGAGCCTATTCGGGCCCGCGTACTGGCGTTGGGCGAGGGGGTCGATGACGATGTTGTCGCGCCCTATCTCGCCATCGCTGCGGCGGCGGCCGAAGGTTATCCGGCACCCGGCGAGGAAGAACTCGCCCGCGTCTATGGCACCAGCTCGCCGGGCCGCATACGCCGCCTGCTGGAACATCTCGAACGGCTGGGGCTGGTCGTTGTGCGCGAGGAATTCGGCGGCGGGCGAAGCATTTCCGTTCCGGCGCTGGACAGCGTCCCTGCCGAATAATCTTCGCCTCATCTATTGCTGCCACACCAGGTTGTTGACCGGCCAGTCCGGACAGGCCCATGAGACCGCCATGATCGAAAGGCGCACTGTGATGAAAGGGTTGATCGGATCGCTTGTGGCAGCGCTCGGTGGGTCGCGCGCCGCCGCCGAGGAACCCACCTCTGCAACCATCGAGGAAAAAGCGGGCTTTCCCTTTCCTCTGATCGCCGTGCGCGGCGAGCAAGCGCTGGCGCAGTGGGAACGGATGCGGGCCGATGGCGACGGCTATCCGGTGATCCTTGGTGACGATGAAGCGCTGGGGATGATCACCGAAGTCCTTGGCCTCGAGGAATTGCCGCCGGTCGAGACAACGTTGGCCAAGGCTGCAGGGATCTCCTTCCCCGATCACATCTTCGAAATGAGGCGCAAGGCGGAGGCGGAGTACGCGGCCAGCTACCCCGAAGACTATGCCGAAGAGGTCGCCGAGGGATTCTACCAGGAGCCAGTGGGCGAGTGGCCGACCGTGGTGCCGGCAAGCCCCGCTTTGACGGTCCACGCAGACATCCTGACCGGGCAGCCGTTCGCGCGGGTCTCTATCGCCACCTTCCCCACCCAAAACGGCTGGGAAGTGCCGGCGTACCTATCCTGGGGCGGCTGGAATGCCAATCCGCACCCGGAAGTCCATGTCGCAGCGCTGAAAGTGTGGAACGAGCGCTACGGGGCAGAGCTCGTCGGAATCAGCAGCGACTGCATGAATATCCGCGTGTCGCGCTCTCCGACAGGGCGGGGCGAAGCCATGGCCCTGGCGCGGGAGCAATATGCCTATTGCGAGGATATCGTCGACCAGGGGGTCGAGACGATCAGCAATCTGGCGGCATCGCTGAGTGCCTCGAAATGGTGGTATTTCTGGTGGGACTGAGGCGCGCAAGCGCCCGGCTTTCTGGATAGCCTCGCAAAAATTTCGCCTTCCCCCTCGCAGCCTGCGGGCATACCCCTATATGCGGGTAACACACCTGAGCTTTTGACCGGCATCGAGGCTTGTGTTGCATAAATGCCACATTACATATCTCGGGTAACACAGTGAGGGACACATGAATCTCGAGAAATTCACCGACCGGGCCAAGGGCTTCCTGCAGGCGGCGCAAACGGTTGCCATCCGTATGAACCATCAGCGTATCACGCCGGCGCACATTCTCAAGGCGATGATCGAGGATGCCGAAGGCATGGCCTCGGGCCTCATCGCGCGCGCCGGCGGCAATCCCCGCGCGGTCGAGGATGAAGTCGATGCCGCGCTGGCCAAGATCCCGGCGGTGTCGGGCGGCGGAGCGCAGGCCACTCCCGGTCTCGACAATGACAGCGTCCGGGTCCTCGACCAGGCCGAGCAGATCGCCGAAAAGTCGGGCGACAGCTATGTCACGGTCGAACGGCTGCTGGTCGCGCTGGCCCTCGCCAGCACCACGTCTGCGGGGCAGGCGATAAAGGCGGCGGGCGTCGATCCCAAGGCGCTGGAGGCTGCCATCGGCGAATTGCGCAAGGGCAAGACGGCCGACAGCGCCAATGCCGAACAGGCTTATGACGCGATGAAGAAGTATGCCCGCGACCTGACCCAGGCCGCGCGCGACGGCAAGCTCGATCCGGTGATCGGCCGCGACGAAGAGATCCGCCGCACCATCCAGATCCTCGCCCGCCGGACCAAGAACAATCCGGCGCTGATCGGTGAACCGGGCACCGGCAAGACTGCCATTGCCGAAGGGCTGGCGCTGCGTATCGCCAATGGCGACGTGCCCGACAGCCTCAAGGGCCGCACCCTGATGAGCCTCGACCTCGGCGCGCTGATCGCGGGTGCGAAGTATCGCGGCGAGTTCGAGGAACGGCTCAAGGCCGTGCTCGACGAGGTCAAGAATTCGGACGGGCAGATCATCCTCTTCATCGACGAGATGCACACGCTGATCGGGGCGGGGGCATCGGAAGGTAGCATGGATGCCTCGAACCTCCTGAAGCCCGCGCTCAGCCGGGGCGAGCTGCACTGTATCGGCGCGACCACGCTCGACGAGTACCAGAAGTATGTCGAGAAGGACCCGGCGCTGCAGCGGCGCTTCCAGTCGGTCTATATCGACGAGCCGAGCGTCGAGGACACGATCAGCATCTTGCGCGGGATCAAGGACAAGTACGAACTGCACCATGGGGTGCGCATCACCGACGGCGCCATCGTCGCCGCCGCGCAGTTGAGCCATCGCTACATCCAGAACCGCTTCCTGCCCGACAAGGCGATCGACCTGATGGACGAGGCCGCCAGCCGCATCCGCATGGAGGTGGAGAGCAAGCCCGAGGAAATCGAAGGCCTCGATCGCCGCATCATCCAGCTGCGGATCGAGGAGCAGGCGCTGCAGAAGGAAACCGATACTGCGTCCAAGGACCGGCTCGAGGCCCTGCGCAAGGAACTTTCGGAACTCGAGCAGCAATCGAGCGAGCTGACCACACGGTGGCAGAACGAGCGCGACAAGATCCACGCCGAAGCGAAGATCAAGGAAGAGCTCGATGCCGCGCGGCTGGAGCTCGAACAGGCGCAGCGCATCGGCGATCTCGCCAAGGCGGGGGAGCTGCAATACGGGCGGATCCCGGAACTGGAGAAGAAGCTGGCCGAAGCATCCGGCCACAGCGAAAATGCGCTGCTGCGCGAGGAAGTGACCGAGGACGATATCGCCAATGTCGTCAGCCGCGCGACCGGCATTCCCATCGACAAGATGCTGGAGGGCGAGCGCGACAAGCTGCTGCAGATGGAGGAAATCCTCGGCCAGCGGGTGATCGGCCAGGCGCAGGCGATCGAGGCCGTCAGCAAGGCAGTGCGCCGTGCGCGGGCCGGCTTGCAGGACCCGGGCCGCCCGCTCGGCAGCTTCCTGTTCCTCGGCCCCACCGGCGTCGGCAAGACCGAGCTGACCAAGGCGCTCGCCGGCTTCCTGTTCGATGACGACACGGCGATGGTCCGGATCGACATGTCGGAATTCATGGAAAAGCACGCGGTCGCCCGGCTGATCGGCGCGCCTCCGGGCTATGTCGGTTACGAGGAAGGCGGCGTGCTGACCGAAGCTGTGCGGCGGCGGCCCTATCAGGTGGTGCTGTTCGACGAGGTCGAGAAGGCACACACCGATGTCTTCAACGTGCTGCTGCAAGTGCTCGATGATGGCCGTCTGACCGACGGGCAGGGCCGGGTGGTGGACTTCGCCAACACGCTGATCATCCTGACCAGCAATCTCGGCAGCCAGTACCTTGCCAATATGGACGATAACCAGAAGGTCGAGGATGTCGAGCCGCAGGTGATGGACGTGGTGCGCGGGCACTTCCGGCCCGAGTTCCTCAACCGGCTGGACGAGATCATCCTGTTCCACCGGCTGGGCCAGGAACACATGGCCCCGATCGTGGAGATCCAGGTCGGCCGGGTGCAGAAGCTGCTCAGGGACCGCAAGATCGTGCTCGACCTGACAGAGGGCGCGAAAAAGTGGCTCGGGCGGGTCGGTTACGATCCGGTCTATGGCGCGCGTCCGCTCAAGCGGGCGGTGCAGCGCTATCTGCAGGATCCGCTGGCCGAGATGCTGCTGGAGGGCAAGGTGCCCGATGGCAGCACTGTGAAGATCGACGAGGGCGACGGCGCATTGGAAATGACTGTCAGCTGATCCGGCAAACGGGCTTGGAGATTCGCGACAGATTCGCGCGGATAACTGGCCGACTTCGCTGCGTTGCAACAAATCGAACAAACTCTTCCGGCAACAGGCGCAACGTGATTGCGCTTGCTGCTGCCTCCGCGCAACAAAATTAGGCCGATTTCATCCCTGCGCAAAAAATGTGGGAAATGCGCAACAACATTGCCGCACAATGAACCAAAGTGGCCCCTACCGCTTTGACAGCACTTCCTGCCCTGATGCACACGTATGCAATCGCAGGAACTGGGGGTTCCAGCATGTTCGGGTCAGCCGGGAAGGGTGCCAAGGGGGCAAGCCTTCCGCCTATGGCTGTTCGAGGGGCCCTCCAGAACCGGCAATCGCGACTGGAGAAATCATGAAAAAGTTTCACGTCACTTCGATCAAGGGTCTCGCGGTCTCCGCTTCCGTGGTCGCTCTTGCTGTTTCGGCCCCCGCCTTTGCGCAGGATGCCGGTGCTGAGGAAGAATGTGTCGCCGACGCCAACGGCAACCTGCCGGAAGGCTGCGACATCACCGAAGAGGCCGCGCCTGCTTCGAGCGGCGGCCAGATCGTCGTGACCGGTTCGCGCCTCAAGCGCGACACCTTCTCCAGCATTTCGCCGCTGCAAATCCTCACCACCGAGGAACAGAACGACGCCGGCCTGTTCGACCCGTCGCAGATCCTCCAGCGTTCGGAAGCGGCCGCCGGCCAGCAGATCGACGCCACTTTCCAGGGCTTCGTGCTCGACAACGGCCCGGGTTCGCAGACCATCAACCTGCGCGGCCTCGGTGCCGACCGTACCCTCATCCTCATCAACGGCCGCCGCATGGCTCCGGCCGGTGTGGAAGGTGCGCCGACCAACCCGTCGATCAACCTGCTGCCGGGCACGCTGATCGAACGCTTCGACCTGCTGCTCGACGGTGCATCCTCGGTTTACGGTTCGGACGCCGTTGCCGGTGTGGTCAACGTCGTGATGAAGAAGGATTTCGACGGTCTCGAACTGTCGGCCAACGGCAACATCAACCCGATGGGCGGCGGTGACGACTACACTCTTGGCGCATCGTGGGGCGTCAACAGCGACCGCGGCTTCTTCGGCATCGGCGCGGAGTATTCGCTGCGCGACGAAATCCGCCTGAAGGACCGCGATTTCTTTGGCGGTTGCGATCGCCACTACGAAATCGACTCCGAAGGCAATATCCGGACGATTGGCCTGGCCGACAATGCCATCGTCGGTAACCGCACCCCGGGTGTCTCGGTGCAGGAAAGCGCCTGTAAGCAGGGCGGCATCAGCGGCCGCGTGTTCATTCCGTTCACCCGCATCGGTTCGGTCTATTTCCCGGGCAATGGCAACATCGCCAACTTCCCGAACGATCCGTTCACCGGTCGTCCGTTCAACTTCGGCGATTCGAACAATTTCTTTGGTCGTGACCTCGACACCAATGGTGATGGCGTTCGCGATGTCGATTTCCAGAACGTCAACACCAACGGCTCGAATCAGAACGAAGTCTTTGTTCCGCGCCAGGAACTGATCAACGTGATGGCTTATGGTGAGTACACCATTCCCAGCGACATCAACCTGACGCCGTACTTTGAACTCGGTTACAGCCGCGCCGAAATTTCCGGTGAAGAGACCTTCAATGCGCAGCTCTTCCCGTTCGTGCCGGACCTCAACCCGTTCAACCCCTGTAACTTCCTGACCAACCCCAACGGTGTCGACTGCCGCGCGACCGACAACGCGCTTCAGGCACAGGATGGTCGTCCGTTCATTCCGCTGTCGACGGGGTTCCCGTTGCCGGTGCAACCGATCGTTTCGATCCGCGGCGATCGCAACAACATCGACGTTGTGCAGGAACAGATCCGAGCGGTTGTGGGCATGCGCGGCGATGCGCCGATCTTCGGCCCGAGCTGGACCTTCGATACCTCGCTCGTCTATTCCCGCGCCAAGGGTGTCTCGAGCCGCATCGGTATCCGTGAAGACCGCCTTGCTCTCGCCCTCGGTCTGGACCCGACGGCCGACTACGACGGCGACGGCATCGTCGATAACAATGGCGACGGCATCGCCGACGACTACAACAACAACCTCGACGTGTTCGGCATCTTCGGCGATCCGCAGTGGATCGGCGTCTGTAACGGTGGTGGCCTCGCCAACCCGAGCCTCGCCGCGCCGGACCTGAATGCAGCCGGTTGTGTGCCCGTCAACATGTTCGCTCCGAGCGTGCTGACCGGTGCTGTCGGTGATTTCGCTACCCAGGCAGAGCGTGACTATGTCTTCGGCGAGCGTGTTTTCACCACGGTCTACAAGCAGATCACCTTCAACGCCTTCCTTACTGGCGACCTGTTTGAGCTGCCCGGCGGCACCGCGGGTGCGGTGGTCGGCCTCGAATATCGCCGCGACGAGATCAATTCGCGTCCCGACGATGTGGCTTCCAACGGCCTGCTGATCAGCTTCTTCTCGGACCAGGGCGCCATCGGCGACAAGGAGATCAAGGAGGTCTTCGGCGAACTCGATCTGCCCATCCTCGCAGGTGTTCCCGGCATCCAGGAACTCGATGTCAAGCTCGCCGGTCGTATCACCGACGAAGAGTTCTACGGCACCAACTACACCTACTCGGGCCAGATCGGCTGGCGTCCGATCGAACCGCTGCTGCTGCGTGCCACCTACGGTACGTCGTTTCGCGCGCCGAACCTGCGTGAGAACTTCCTGCTCGGCCAGAGCGGCTTCCTCACCCTGTCCGACCCCTGTGCGGTTCCGGGTGCGGCCTTCGTTGCCGGCGCCTACGTGGCGGCGAACGACACCCGCGATCCGTCGATCCTCGCCAACTGTATCCGCGAAGGTCGTGACCCGACCCGCGTGGGTATCGATGCCGCAGGGCTCAACACCAACAACCTGTCGAGCGTGGAAATCACTTCGGGCGGCAGCCTCGATATCGATCCGGAAACCTCGACGGCACTGACGGCGGGCTTCTCGTTCGAAGAGACCTTCGCCGGCATCGACGTGAACCTGGGCATGACCTACTACCGCATCAAGCTGAAGGACTCGATCGTCGAGCCGAGCAGCCAGTTCATCGTCAACGACTGCTACACCCGCGACGATGGCCAGCGCAGCCCGTTCTGCGACCGCATCGAAGTGGACACCGATCCGTCGACCCGCCTGCTGGTCTCGGGGGTCAACTCGGGCTTCATCAACCTCAACCGTGAAAAGGTAGAGGGGATGGACTTCAATGCGTTCTTCGGCACCGACGTGACCGCATTCGGTGAGAACGTCGAGCTTGGTCTGCGCATTCGTGCCAACCACCTGATGGAGCGTTCGACCCTGTTCATCGACGATCTCGGCGAAGAAACCTTCGACGATGACGCCGGCGAATTCAGCCTGCCGAAGTGGACTGGCAGCGCCCAGTTCACTGCGTCGGTTGACAAGTTCCGCCTGGCCTACACCGTGGACTATACCGGTCCGGTCGCACAGGATCCGACCGGTGTCGATCCGTTCAGCGATGCCTTCGGCCGCGGTCCGGATGGCCTTCCGGCCGGCGTTACCGGCGACACCTGCCTCGGCAACGGCTCGGGTTCGAACCCGGGTGGCGGGGCCTTCGTCCCGAACGGCCGTGTCCCGGGCGACGGCATCTTCTGCCGCGACGTCGGTTTCGCCGATGCCTACTGGCTGCATTCGGTCTCGCTCCGCTACCGTGCGGACACTTGGACCCTGCTGGTCGGCGTCAGCAACCTGTTCGACAATGCTCCGCCGCTGGTTGACAGCAGCGAAGTGCTGGCGATCAACAACACCGCCATCGGTGCCGGCTACAACTACGACGGACGCGAGTTCTTCATGAGCGTCAGCAAGTCGTTCTAAGCGGGTTCATCTTGCTTTGACTAAAAAGGGGCGGCCCCGTGCGATTGCGCCGGGGCCGCCCTTTTCGTAACATCTCCCCCATCGGTAAGTTTGAGAGAGTCGCCCCATGAAAATTTTCAGAACTGCCAGCCTCGCCCTCGCCGGCGCCGCCATGACGCTCGGCACGGCCCTGGCTCCCGTGGCCGTGGTGGCCGCGCCCGAAAACCAGCCAACCGTTCCGCTCGAGGTCTGGGCACTGCGCGATTCCATTACCGCGATGAGCCTCTCGCCCGATGGCAAGCATATCCTCGTGCTCAAGAACGAGAGCCGCGAGGGCGAGAACATCCTCGAAATCTACGCCACGGCCGACATGTCGAAGCCGCTGCGCCGCCTCAACGCCGACCCGATGGAACTGATCAGCGCACGCTGGGTCAGCAACAACCACATTTTCGGCACTGCCTGGCAGCAGAAGCGCAAGAAGATCCAGCGGCAGGAGGAGGATTCCCGCAATTACGCGACCTATTCCTACAATCTGGAGAAGAACAAATTCAACCAGGTCGAAGGCAACTTCTCGATCGTCAGCACACTGCCGAAAGAGCCGGACACCGTGCTCGTGCAAACAGGCCGGGGAGACAGCGACCTGACGGGTGTGGACCCGTTCGATCTGTTCCGCCCGCGCTCGTACTATCGCTACAACCTTGAAACCGGCGCTCGGACGCTGGTTCTGAAGGGCACCACCAAGCAGCCGTCCGCCTCGTTCGATGCCGACGGGAATCCTCGCTACGCCCAGGGACAGGAGCCGGACGGCACGATCCGCACCTATTACCGCAAACCCGGTGACGGTTCGTGGAAGCAGTTCGGCGATGTGCTCGACCAGAATGATCCGCAGCAACTCTATCGCCTGCTCGGTGGCTTCCAGGGTCTGGCCGGATTCGACCCCAACAATCCGAATATCGGCTACATGATCGACGCCCGCGACGGGGCCGACAAGGCGGCGCTGTGGGAATTCAACTTCGACACCGGCGAATACACCCGCAAGCTGTTCGAGGCAGAAAATGCCGATGTGATGGGCATCATCCAGAGCTCGATCCCGGGTGACGAGCGGCTGGTCGCGGCGGTGTATCCGGGCGAAAAGATGGAATACCACTGGTTCGACCAGGAGGAAAAAGCCCTCTACGACGATCTCAACAAGCTGATCCCCAATGCGTGGCAGGTTCGCATCACCAGCCGTTCGCTCGACGGCAATTCGATGATCGTGACCAACAGCGGCCCGCGCGATCCTGGTTCCTACTGGTACGTCAAGGACGACAAGATCTACAAGCTCGGCAGCGAGAACCCCTATCTCAAGCCCGAGCAGCTCTCCGACGTCGAGTTCATCCGCTACCCGGCGCGCGACGGGATGATGATCCCGGCCTATGTCACCAAGCCCAAGGGCAAGGGGCCGTTCCCGCTGATCGTGCTGCCGCATGGCGGCCCGGCGGTGCCCGAAGTGATCGGTTATGACGAGTGGGGCCAGCTCTTGGCCAATGCCGGCTACATGGTGCTGCAACCGGGCTATCGCCAGACGGTCGGCTGGGGCAAGAAGCACTTCGATGCCGCCTATGACCAGCACGGCTATGCCATGCAGGACGACAAGGACGACGGCGCGCTCTACCTGGTCGAGCGGGGGCTGGTCGATCCAGACCGGATCGCCATGTTCGGCTGGTCCTATGGCGGCTATGCTGCTGTGGTCGCAGCGCAGCGGGATCCGAATATCTACCAGTGCACCATCGCCGGGGCGGCAGTGACCCGCGCCGACGTGTGGTATCGCGACGTGGTCGATGCCTATGCGCCCAAGGCGCTCGACGACTGGTTCAAGACCCGCGGGGTAACCACAGGTATCCACCCCTACAACGATGTCGCCAAGACCAATATCCCGATGCTGATGGTGCACGGCGACGTCGATCGCCGCGTGCTGTACTATCACATGAAGGACTTCAAGGATGCTGCCGACAAGGCGGGCAAGACCAACATCCAGTACCTGACGCTGAAGGGCGCAGACCACTTCTACACCACGCTGATGTACGAACACCAGATGGCGTTCTACACCAAGATGCTGGACTATCTGGCCAACGACTGCGGGCCGGGCGGGCTCTGATCGCGGCAACACGCGATGTGGCACAAGGAAGGGGCGGGACCTTTGCGGTTCCGCCCCTTTCCTTTTGCTTCCCGTCGTTTGGCGGGTGCCCGTGCTACTCGATGCGCCTGCCCTTGACCCCGATCTGACCGTTCACGCGGATGAAGAAGCTGCCCATGGCGGCTTTCTTGAGCACCACCGTCTGGCCTTCCTGCGGCGGTCGCCAGCCCAGTTTGGTCTCGGCGATGCGCCAGACCGAACCTTCCTTGGTGGTGAAGACCCACGCCTCGCGGCCATCGCGGCGGACGCTGGTGATGGTGGTCTCCAACTCGGTCAACTCATCCCCATCGTCGCCGCCGAACAGCTTGATCTTGGGCAAGGTGAAACCGAACAGGCCGCGCTTGGTCTCTTCGACATCCGCCTTGTCGACCACCTGCAAGGTGCCTTCCTCGGTTGCCGTGATGACCTTGCCCACTTCACGGTCGTAGCAGGCGAGCCGGGCATCGGCATCGTCGATCGCGCGGCAGGCCCTCAACTCGTCGATCGTATCTTCGGCATTGGGCACGACTTGCTCTTGCGCCGCCAATGGCGCCGCCAGGGCAACAAGGGGTACGGCAAGCAAGGCTAATGGGATGTGGCGCGACATGTCGGCTCCGCAACTGAGGGCATGAAAGTAGGGCCGAAGTGCCATATCCGGGCCGCTCCGCCAACTGTAACTTCAAAGTCACACATGGCCGCGCATCGCCGGAATCCGCCGTTTCCCGATTGAAGCGACCCTTGGCCCTGTCCTAGACGCGCATCATTCGGATAACTGTGTCCGAAGGACCAACCGTGCAAGGCGTGCCCAAGGTGGGCACGCGGGATCAAGGGGATTCTAATGTCCAACCGATTTAACAAGGCAGCATTGCTTACCGGGACCGTCATGGCCGGCGCGATGTTCGCTACTCCTGCCTATGCGCAGGACGAAGAAGCCGCTGCCGCCGAAAGCGACCTGATCGTCGTTACCGGTTCGCGCATTCAGCAGCGTAACGTAGAAACCGCCGCTCCGATCGCGGTCGTGCAGGACGAAGAGTTCAAGCTCTCCGGCACCGTCAACGTCGAAAACGTCATCAACACCCTGCCGCAGGTCGTTCCCGGCTTCACGTCGGCTTCGAACAACCCGGGCACCGGTACCTCGACGCTGAACCTGCGCGGCCTCGGCTCGACCCGCACCATGGTGCTGGTCAACGGCCGTCGCTGGATGTTCTACGATACTGCGCAGATCGTCGACCTCAACACCATCCCGAGCTTCCTCATCGACAGCGTCGATGTG
Organism: Erythrobacter sp. SDW2; assembly: GCF_021431965.1. NCBI lineage: Bacteria > Pseudomonadati > Pseudomonadota > Alphaproteobacteria > Sphingomonadales > Erythrobacteraceae > Erythrobacter > Erythrobacter sp. SDW2. The sequence continues at coordinate 2,610,603 of NZ_CP090370.1, read as the reverse complement.
GTGACCGGTGGTGCGTCGGCCGTTTACGGTTCGGACGCGCTCGCCGGTGTTGTCAACTTCCGCCTCAAGCAGGTCGAAGGCCTCGAGCTCGGCGGCCAGTACTCGCTGACCCAGGAAGGTGACGGCGCCCGTTACCAGATCTACGGCGCGATCGGCACCTCGTTCGACGATGGCCGCGGTAGCGCGACCGTCTTCGCCGAGTACTACAAGCGCGACTCGATCTTCCAGGGCGACCGCGAGTTCTCGACCTTCGCTCTCGGTGACGGTGCGAACGGCCTCACCCCGGCCGGTTCGTCGACCCTGCCGAACGGCGTGATCCGCTACTTCGGTGACGGCAACCGCGCGGGTACCGATTTCGCAGCCAACCGCGCTGTCGTCTTCGACAATGTCCCGGGTGATTTCCGTCCGCGTGCCGGTGATCTCTACAACTTCGCTCCGGTCAACTACCTGCAGATCCCGCAGGAACGTTACCTGATCGGCGGTTATGCCGACTACGAATTCTCCGACGGCCACACCGCCTACACGGAGGTTTCGTTCGTCAACAACCGCGTTGCGCAGGAACTCGCCGCCACTCCGGTGACCGGCACGTTCAACGTCAGCCTCGCCGCCATCGCTCCGTTCCTCGGTGCGTCGGAAAATGCACAGCTGGCCCAGCTCGATGCAACCGAAACCACCGGCACCGGTGACGGCTTCCTGGACCTCTTCCTCCAGAAGCGCACCACTGAAACCGGTCCGCGTAACACGCTCGACGAGCGTAACGCATTCCGCGTTCTCGGCGGTGTCCGTGGCGGCATCACCGATTGGCTGAACTACGACGCCTACTACATGTATGCGCGTACCCGTAACGCCAACGTCCAGAAGGGCAACATCTCGCGCTCGGCCTTCCAGGCTGGCCTCGATGGATCGGCTGACCCGATCAACGTCTTCGGTCTGAACTCGCTGACGCCGGAAATGGTCGATGCCATCTCGATCCAGGCGCAGAACGGCGATATCTCGACCCTCGAAGTCGCCAACGCTGCCCTGTCGGGCTTCGTCGGCAACCTCGGTATGGGTGCTGACGATGTCGGCTTCGCAGTCGGTGTCGAATACCGCCGCGTTGCTTCGCAGTTCATCCCTGATACGGCCCTTTCGTCGGGTGACGTGATCGGCTTCAACGCCGGTGACGCGACCGAAGGTGCGTACAGCGTGACCGAGCTGTTCGGCGAGCTGAACATCCCGATCCTCGAAACCGACTCGGGCCTCCGCCTCGAGGTCAACGGTGCAGGCCGTTACTCCGACTACTCGCTCGATGCGGTTGGCGGTGTGTGGACCTACGCTGCTGGCGTCGAGTTCGCTCCCGTCGATGGAGTGACCCTGCGCGGTCAGTATCAGCGTGCGGTTCGCGCTCCGAACGTGGGCGAACTGTTCGGCGGTACCGCCATCGGCTTCCCGGGTGCGACCGATCCGTGCGGCACCGCCGCTGCGGTTCCGGCCGGCAACCTGCGTAACCTGTGTCTTGCCAACGGCGTGCCGGCGGCGAACCTGGGTACCGGCCTGGCGCTCCAGCTCGGTAACACGCAGATCCCGGCGCTCTTCGGCGGCAACCCGAACCTGCAGGAAGAAACCTCGGACAGCTGGACTGCCGGTGTCGTTCTGCAGCCGTCGTTCCTGCCGGGCCTGACCATCACTGCTGACTACTTCGACATCAAGATCGAAGATTTCATCACGACGGTCTCGCTGCAGCAGTCGTTCGACCTGTGCTTCATCCAGGTGCAGGACCAGAACGCCAACGTTTGCGCCCCGTTCTTCGGTGGTGGTCCGATCCGTAACGCTGGTGGCTCGATCACCACTGCGAATCCGCCGGCACTGGGTGGCCAGAACATCGCAACGCTTTCGACCTCGGGTGTTGACCTTCAGGTCAACTACTCGACGACGCTGCCGTTCTCGCTGCTCACCGACACCGGTGAACAGACCCTCGACCTCAGCTTCCTCGGCACCTGGACCGAGAGCAACCTGTTCGAGGCGTTCCCGGGTGCAGTTCCTGACGAGTGCGCAGGCCGCTTCGGTCTGATCTGTGGTGAACCGACCGCGTCGTACAAGTGGACGAGCCGCGCCTCGTTCATCGACGGTCCGCTGACCACCTCGATCCGCTGGCGTCACCTCAGCTCGGTTCGCGATGACGACGATAGCACCGACTTCGTCGTCGAGCGTATCCCGGCATACGACGTGATCGACCTGACCTTCTCGTTCGACGTGAACGAGAAGGTGACCCTGGCAGTCGGCGTCAACAACCTGTTCGAAGAAGGCACTGTCCAGCTTGGTGACAACCAGGAGCAGGCCAACACCTACCCGAGCACCTACGACCTGCTCGGTCGTGACTTCTTCGCTTCGGTGGGCTTCAAGTTCTAAGAAGCGCGTCACGCGAAACAGAAATCGGGCGGTGGAGCTTCGGCTCCGCCGCCCTTTTTCGTTGTGCAAAGGGTATGGGTATTCCCGCCCCGTCAGCTTGACTGGTTGGCAAGGCGAAGAATGCGAAAGTCGGCGCAGGGCCTTTGGCTCGCGTGGTCATGCAGAACTTCGACGGTTTCAGCCTGAAGTCCCGCAGCGGCCAGTGCCGCGTCAAAGGCGGCAGTGTCCTCTGTTGTCTTGCAGGCCCGTTCTAACGATGAGATCCGTTCTAACTCATTGGTGGCCAGCGCCTCGATCTGGCGCAGCAAGACTGCGATTTCCTCAGTCCGAATGTCGGCCTGCATGACCAAGGTGCGCCGAACCGCCTCAGCTATCTCCCAAGCCGCCGACTGTGGGCCGAACCGCCAGCTGCCTTCCTCTACAATCTGGGCAATGGCCATTGGCGTCGCTGCAAAGGCTCGGCCCCGTGCGGCCAATGTTTCGTGCGCCAGCGCGAACAGGTTTTTCCGCTCGAAGATCCAGCCAATCTGCCGCTGCCGTTCGCGGTTGTGGACCATGATCGGGCCGTCGATCCGATGGGTCAGGAGGCCGACGACTCCGTCCGGAGCGAGCACACGGGCAATTTCGTTGGCGACCTTGGCGATATCACCGTACTCGAACCCGAATTGACTCACGACGGCATCGTAGCTGGCGTCTTCGAATGGAAGTTGTTCCATCGATACACCGGCCCGGATTTGTGTCCCCGCTGGCGCAGGCGGGAGTTGCGGCGCAATATCGATCCCGATTGCATGGAGGTTCGGGAGCTCCTCCCGGAGCCAGCACATCACGCGACCATCGCCAGTGGCTAGATCGAGCAGGCGAACTCGACTAGGCAAGTGGCGAACAAATGCCCGCCATGCCGCGCGTTGGGATGCCTCGATGCCGCGCCAGCCTTCGGGAAGACAGCCCCCGCTCCCTTGCCCCCGCTGCTGCGACCAGAAGTCCCCCCAGGCCTTCTCGTCAGCAACTGTCATGCATGGGCATCATTGCCCGTGACGACATCGAACGCAACTGTCATTCGTCGGCCTTCCCCGAAAGGCGTGGTGCCGTGGTAGAGCGTGCTGGGGAACAGCGCCAAATGGCCGACCTGCGGCTCAATCACGCGGACAGGACCGAGATCGACCCGCAGGTCCGGGGCAGGGCGACCAATCTCCAGCGCCCCGTCACGGGCGCCACGTCCCTCAGGCAGGATCAGGTAGCATGCCGAACTGAGAATTCCCTGCGGATGGATATGCGCTGCGTGATGGTCACCACCGCCGTGCAGGCGAACCGACCACGAGCCGAGCATTTGCCACGACGCTTCCCGATGGCGCAGCAGGGGATGGCTCGAATCCGCACCCGGCAACCGGCCACGGTAGTCCTCCACCGTCCGGAGAATTGCTTGCTGGAGCCGGGCGAATTCGGGTTCGAGCCGGTGGAACAGGATACCCCGCGTCTGTGATCCACCACGCAGAGACTGCCCCAGCGGCATCGGCGAGCGGTCGTGCAACGTATGCAGTCGCTCGATGGCTGGGGGCAGGATCGCATCCGCGTCGGACAGCGGGAGCAGGGAGACGAGCCCCTCCTGTTCGTGCAACCACGCGGCCCTGTCATCGCCAGCCATGCGCCAGCCGATGCCGCGCAGCGCCCAGGCCGCGATGTCCCACGGACGCTCCGAGAGCGCTTTGTCGAGCGCCGCAAGTGCGCTCTCTGCATCACCTTGCCTGATCCGATGGCGCGCCTCCTGTAGCCATCGGTCGGCTCCCTGAACCGAGAGGTCGGCAAAGATGGCTTCGGCCCGCGCATCGTCCCCGGCGAACCCGGCGTTGACCGCTTCCAGCAAGGCGAACTGCTCCATCGCCGGGAAGCGCGCCTGTGCCGCCGCGGCAACCTCCGCCGCCTCGGCCGCGAAATCGAGACCGGCCAGCACGGCTATATGGTCTGCCGCGATAGTCGCGTCGCGCGGCACCTTTTGTGCCGCCATGGCATAATGCGAGGCCCAATTCTTCTCCCCTGCCGCATGGCGCAACTGGGCAAGAAACCGCAGCCCCTCGAGCCATTGCGGGGCCTGCTCGACCAATTGCTCGGCAATCTCCCGAGCGCCTGCCGCGTCGCCTGCCACGTCCAGAGCCTGCGCCCGCGCCAGCCACAGGTCGGCCTCGGCAGGATTGGCGGCAAGCGCCGCATCGACCCGCGCCAACGCCCCCGGCTCACCGCGTTCGATGGCCGTCCGCGCCCGACCGTGCAGGGCGCGCTGGTGGTTGGGGTCGAGCCGGAGGCAGACATCATACCAACGCGCCGCCGCCCCCGGTCGGCCCGCGGCGCGCTCTGCCGCCGCCCGCGCCGAGCAATAGCGCGGCTGTTGTGCGCCCAGATCCTCGAACGGCACCAGCACCCGGACCGCATCCCCGGCACGGCCCGCCCCTGTCAGCGCAATCGCAAGGTTGAGCGCGAAGTCGAGTGACCCGGGCTTTGCCGCCAGAGCTGCTTGGAAAAGACTTGCGGCCTCCAGCTGTTCGCCCCGGCGCATCGCAAGGTTGCCTGCACTGTTGAGCAGCTCGGCATGGCCCGGATGCTCTGCCAAAGCCTGTTCGAGCAGCGACTTGGCTCCTGCCGGATCACCGCCGCGCTCTAAAGCAACGGCCCGCGCATGCCAGCTTTCCGGCGGCGTCTTGCTCACCGATCCCGCAGCCAGCCGGTGATGGCATAGCGGCCCAGCGGCGCGAAGGGTGCGACCATGCTGACCGAATGCGGCTGCGGAACGAGCAGCATGTTGAGCGTGTTGAAGCGCGGCAGGAAGCCTTGAGTGATATTGCCCTTGTCATCGAAGAACTGGAGGTAGCCGCCCCAGTCGGGCTTCCAGCCGTCGATGGTGAAGTTCATCACATAGGCGACTTTCCACCCCTCGGCGACGTGGCTGTCGATATGCAGGCCGAGGAACTGCGCCTTGGCGAACAGGGTGGCCTGCCCGTCGGCCTTCACCAGATCCTGGAAACCGGTGATGTCGCGCGCCAGCTGGATGAATTCGGGCGCGTTGATGTATTCGAGGATCAGCTCGTGCGGGCTGCCGGGGGCCCAGCCTTCCTGGATCGCCTGCAGGATCGGGTATTGGGCATAGCGGAAGGCGTAATCGCCGCGTCCCGCCGCCGCATCGGTCGCCGCGCCGAGCGCCTGCGCGCGTCGCTGCCCGTCAGGCGTGCCCATGTCGCGCGGGAGGACCTGCTGTGCGCCCTTGAATTCGCTGCCGTCGGCCTGCATGGCCAGGCCCCAGGGGGTCGCCTTCTGCAGGATCATGCGGATTTCCTCGGCCGTCTCGCGCGTCAGGAAGTCGTGCACCTGCACCCGCGTATCGCGCTTGAACCGGGCCGCCAGTTCCGCCCGGTCGAGTTCCGGGTTTATCTCGAACAGTTTCTTGGTCATGATCCTGCCACGCTTTATTCCGATGGCCTCCAGCTTGGCAACCGCTGGCCGATTGCAGGCGACAATGCCAGTTGACGCAAACGTAAGGCGACCCTAGGCCAGTGGCAAATCGAAACGTTTGAGGAGAGACTCGATGACCGCCGCCTATATCGTCGACGCCGTGCGCACGGCCGGGGGCCGCCGCGGAGGGCGCCTTGCCGGCGTTCACCCGGTCGACCTGCTCGCCAGGTCGCTCGATGCGCTGGTCGAACGGACCGGGATCGATCCCAAGGCCATCGATGACGTCATTACCGGCTGCGTCAGCCAGGCTGGCGAACAGGCCCTGCAGATTGGCCGCATGGCAGTCCTCGCCTCGAAGAACCTCCCGCAGTCGACTCCGGCGGTGACGATCGATCGTCAGTGCGGTTCGTCGCAGCAGGCGATCCAGTTCGCTGCCCAGGCAGTGATGAGCGGAACACAGGACGTGGTGATCGCCAGCGGCGTGGAAAGCATGAGCCGCGTGCCGATGGGCTCGAACGTCACGTTGCACATGAAGGAAGGCCTGCTGAGCAAGGCGAAAGGGCTGGAGGAGAAATTCCCCGGCATCAACTTCAGCCAGTTCATGGGTGCGGAGATGATCGCGCGCAAGCACGACTTCTCCAAGGAGGATCTCGACCGCTTCGGTTTCTCGAGCCACCAGAAGGCCATTGCCGCGACCAATTCGGGTGCCTTTGCGAACGAGATCGTGCCGGTCGAGATCGAGACTCCTGAAGGCACCGAGATGCACACCGTCGACGAGGGCATCCGCTTCGACGCCAGCCTCGAAGGGATCGCCGGCGTCAAGCTGCTCAGCCCGGAAGGTCGCATCACCGCCGCTACGTCCAGCCAAATCTGCGACGGTTCTTCGGCAGCGCTGATCGTGAGCGAGCGCGTGTTGAAGGAACACGGTCTTACGCCGCTGGCCCGCATCGTGAATCTGACGGTCACGGCGGGCGATCCGGTCATCATGCTGGAAGAGCCGTTGTTCGCGACCGACAAGGCGCTCGAGCGCGCGGGCATGAAGATCGACGATATCGATCTCTATGAAGTGAACGAGGCCTTCGCCTCGGTGCCGCTGGCCTGGCTCAAGCACACCGGCGCCGATCCCGAGAGGCTCAACGTCCATGGCGGTGCCATCGCGCTCGGCCACCCGCTCGGCGCTTCGGGCACCAAGCTGATGGCGACGCTGGTTCACGCGCTCCATCGCCATGGCAAGAAATTCGGCCTGCAGACGATGTGCGAAGGCGGCGGCGTCGCCAACGTGACCATTATCGAGCGGGTCTAATCACGATACCAGTAACCCACGCCCGTTCGGGCTGAGCTTGTCGAAGCCCAGCCGCTCCCTTGTGGCTGCCCTTCGACAGGCTCAGGGCGAACGGATCAACAGTTCAGGAGAGAACCATGGAAGTTTCAGCCAATACCCCCGCCGTCGTCACCGGGGGCGCCTCGGGCCTCGGTGCCGCCACCGCCCGTGCGCTCGCCGCCAAGGGCGCCAAGGTCGCCATCTTCGACATGAACGAGGAAAAGGGCAACGCCATGGCCGCCGAGCTGGGCGGGGTTTTCTGCAAGGTCAACGTCACCAGCGATGAAGATGTCGATGCCGGTTTCGCCAAGGCGCGCGAAGCACATGGCCAGGAACGCATCCTCGTCAACTGCGCCGGGATCGGCAATGCCATCAAGACCGCCAGCCGCAGCAAGGAAGACGGCAGTATCAAGCACTTCCCGATTTCGGCCTTCGATTTCGTCATCCAGGTCAACCTGATCGGCACCTTCCGCTGCATCGCCAAGTCGGCGGCCGGTATGCTGACGCTCGATCCGCTCGACGAGAACGGCGAGCGCGGGGCAATCGTGAACACCGCCTCGGTGGCCGGGGAAGACGGCCAGATCGGCCAGGCGGCCTATTCGGCCTCTAAGGCCGGCGTCATCGGCATGACCCTGCCCATCGCGCGCGACCTGATGAACGAAGGCATTCGCGTCAACACCATCCTGCCGGGCATTTTCGACACCCCGCTGCTCGCCGCCGCGCCGCAGAACGTGCGTGACGCGCTGGCCGCCTCGGTGCCGTTCCCCAAGCGTCTCGGTATCCCGACCGAATATGCCAAGCTCGCCATGTGCATGATCGAAACCGGCTATTTCAACGGCGAGGACGTGCGTCTCGACGGGGCCATCCGCATGGCCCCGCGCTGAGGGCGATGATTTGACTGTCCTACACGGCGTGTGCGTGGCTAGGATCGAACAATGACGATCCGCCGCTCCTTATTCGCATGGGCTTTTCATGCGGGCGGGGGCGGCGGATTTTTTTTCGCCAGGACTGTGTAACATGTGGTCCATGTCCAACAGTCCGACGGCGCCCGGAGGAGAGGCACGATGAGCGAATACACCCAGATCCTGGTCGACAAGAGCGAGGGCATCGCCACAGTCACGCTCAACCGGCCGGAGAAGATGAACGCCTTCACCGGCACGATGATGAACGAGATCATCGCCGCGATGGACGATATCGACGCCGACGACCATGTGCGCGCGGTGATCTTCACCGGGGCAGGGGACCGGGCCTTCTGCGCCGGGGCGGATCTGACGCCCGAGGGCGGGGGCAGGGTGTTCTCCGACCCGACCGAGGTCGACGATCTGTCCGACGAGCGTGTGCGCGATGGCGGCGGGCGGCTGACGCTGCGGCTGTTCGACAGCACCAAGCCGCTGATCAGCGCCTGCAACGGTGTGGCGGTGGGCGTGGGCATCACCATGCAGCTGCCGATGGATATCCGGCTGGCCTCGGACAATGCCCGTTACGGCTTCGTCTTCGCCCGGCGCGGGATCGTGCCGGAAGCGGCCTCGAGCTGGTTTCTGCCCCGGCTGGTCGGGGTGCAGCAGGCGCTCGAGTGGTGCTATTCGGGCCGCGTGTTCGACGCGCAGGAAGCGCTTGCCGGGCGGCTGGTCCGCTCGGTCCATCCGCAGGGCGAACTGATGGATATGGCGCGCGGACTGGCACGCGAGATTGCCGACAACACCTCGGCCGTCTCGGTTGCGATGACCCGGGCGATGATGTGGCGGCTGCCGAGCGAGGACCACCCGATGGGAGCGCACCGGATCGACAGCCGCGCGATCTATCGCCTGTCGCGCGGCAAGGATGCTGCCGAGGGCATCGCCAGCTTCCTCGAAAAGCGCGCCCCGGCCTATCCCGGACGGCCGAGCCAAGATATGCCGGACTTCTACCCCTGGTGGGATGAGCCCGAATACAAGTGAGCAAACACAAGTGAGCAAATGGCATATCGGCGTCCTCGGCGGATCGGGCCTCTACGAAGGCATCGCGCTGGAGGAACAGCAGGTGATCGAAGTGAAGTCGCCGTTCGGCGCGCCGTCCGGACCGGTCACCACCGGCCGGATCGGCGATGTCCGGCTGACCTTCATGGCGCGGCACGGGGCCGGGCACCGGCTCAGTCCCAACACGGTCAATTACCGGGCCAATGTCGATGTGATGAAGCGCTGTGGGGTGACGGACCTGCTGGCGATCAGCGCCATCGGCAGTCTGCGCGAGGAAATGGCACCCGGCAGCTTCGTCGCAGTGGACCAGTTCATCGACCGGACCATGGGCAGGGCGAGCAGCTTCTTCGGCGAGGGCCTGGTGGCGCATGTGGCGCTGGCCGATCCGGTCTGCGCGCGGCTTTCGGCGCTCGCCGCCGATGCGGCAGAGGCAGCGGGGGCCAGAGTCCATCGCGGCGGGACCTATATCGCGATGGAAGGGCCGCAGTTCTCGACCCGCGCCGAAAGCCGGATGTACCGCGCCTGGGGCGGGGATGTGATCGGCATGACCGGCATGCCCGAGGCCAGGCTCGCGCGCGAGGCCGAGCTGCCCTACGCCATGCTCGCCATGGTCACCGACTATGACAGCTGGCGTGACGAGGAAGCCGGGGTCGAGACAGCAGACATCCTCAAGGTGCTGAGCGACAATGCCCAGATGGCGCGCGACAGCTTGCAACACCTGCTGGCAACGCTGCCCAAGACCCGCGAGCCGAGCCCGCATGATACCGCGCTCGAATACGCCATCATCACCGCGCCCGAACAGCGCGATCCGGTCCTGATGGCCAAGCTCGATGCGGTAGCGGGGCGCGTATTGGGATAAAGCATTGCTTGCCTTGCCAGCGGCGATGGTTTCCGTAGAAACCAGTCTGATGGCGACCAAGACGAGCAATCTCCCGGTGCTGGCGGACTTCCTGCCCTACCAGCTGTCGATCGCGTCCAACGCGGTCAGCGGGCGGATCGCCGAACTGTACCAGGCCCGATTCGACCTCAAGATCGCCGAATGGCGCATCATGGCAGTGCTGGGCGAAGCCGAGGCCCGCACCCAGCGCGAACTCTCCGCGCTGACGCTGATGGACAAGGTCGCGGTCAACCGGGCCTGCAAGGTGCTGGAGGACCGCGGGCTGGTTGGCCGCCGCCCCAATGAACAGGATGGCCGTTCGCACCATGTTGCGCTGACGGAGGCGGGCAGGGCGATCTATGGCCAGATCATGCCGCTGGCGCGCGATGTCGAAGCCCAATTGCTTGAACCGTTCACGGCCGAGGAGCGGGAGGTGCTGCGCGACCTGCTGAGCCGCATGCGGATCGCAGCGGGTGGAATCGAAGCGGCGGAAAGCTGAAGTCGCTTTCCGCCGCCCGATCGCCCTTGGAGGATTCGACCCTCGGGGGCTGGAGAACCCGCCGCGCTACATCTTGAACGCGTCGCTGATCGAACAGGCCGCCGGGCCGAGAATGACGATGAACAGCACCGGCAGGATGAACAGGATCAGCGGGATGGTCATGATCGCCGGAAGGCGCGCGGCCTTCTCTTCGGCGCGCATCATACGCTCGTTGCGGAACTCTGCCGAGAGCACGCGCAGCGCGCTCGCCAGCGGGGTGCCGTAGCGTTCGGTCTGGACCATGGTCGTCACCACGCCCTTCACAGCCTCGAGATTGACGCGGTAGGCGAGGTTGTCGAACGCCATCTTGCGCTCGGTCAGGAACGACAGCTCGATCGCGGTCAGGGCGAATTCGTCACCCAGTTCCGGATAGGCGCGGCCCAGCTCCTTGGCGACGCGGTTGAAGGCAGCGTCGACCGTCAGACCGGCTTCGGCGCAGATGACCAACAGGTCGAGCGCGTCGGGCAGGCCCTTGCGGATGGCGTCGGTACGCTTGGTCGCAAGGTTCTTGAGATAGAATTCAGGTCCCTTGTAGCTTGCAAACAGGACTGCAGCGAGAGCACCGAACCTCTTGAACTCGCCCCATTTGGGGAAATAGTCGATCCAGTAGATCACCACCGCAGCCGCGATGCCAAGCACGATCGGCAAGACCAGTCGTGCACCGATGACGTAGACCGCCAGTTCCTTGTTGCGGATGCCGGCCCAGGCCAGCTTCTGCTGCACGATCTCGACCTGGCTTTGCTGTAGAACCTTCATGTTCTTCAGCGTGTCCTTGACCTTTTCGGTCGAGTCGGTCTTGCGGACCAGGCTCTGGCGCTTCTTGCCGCTGGCCTTGACGATGCCGGCCTTGAGCTCGTCGCGACGCTCGTTGAGTGCCTTGACGCGTTTTGCCATCGGATCCTTGACCGTCAGCGCGGCGTAGATCGCGAACATCACTGCCATGGCGGCGACCCCGGCGAGGATGGTGCCGACAAGGATGACGTCGAAACCGAGCAGGGTCGGGCCGGTTGGATTGTTGATCATGACCGTCCCTCCCTTAAATCTCGAAGCTGACCATCTTGGCCATGATGAAGGCGCCGATGCTCATCCATACCATGCCGCCCAGTCCGGCCACGATCAGACGATCTTCGGTAAAGAAGCCGCTGAGGTACTCGGGGTTGATCCACCAGATCATGGTGAAAACAATGAAGGGCAGCGAGCCGACGATGTAGGCCGAAGCTTTCGATTCCGAGCTCATCGCCTTGATCTTGAGTTTCATCTGACCTCGCTTGCGCAGCACCTCGGCCAGGTTCGACAGCGTTTCAGCCAGGTTGCCCCCGGTCTCCCGCTGGATCGCAAGCGTGATGCAGAAGAAGTTGAACTCCGCAATGCCGAGCTTGTCGCCCGTCTGCGCCAACGCTTCCTCCATCGGCTTGCCGATCTTGATGCGGTCGACGATTGCCTTGAATTCGAAGCCGACCGGGCCGGGAATTTCCTGCGCCACGACCTGCAGTGTTTCCGTCACCGGCAAGCCCGAGCGCAGTCCGCGCACGAGCAATTCGATGGCGTCGGGAAACTTCGCATTGAAGGCGTTGGTACGCTTGTTCATCATGAAATTGACCGCAAGGTGCGGGAACCCTGCGCCCACCATAACGCCGACTACGAGCGACATCATCGCGGCGCCGCTGCGCAGGTACATCAGCACCGCGACAGTGAGGCCGATCCCCAGCGAGGCATAGAAATACTGGCTGACGGTCCAGCCTTTGCCGGTCCGGTCGAGCCGCAATTCCAGGGCTTCCAGCCGCGAACCCGACCCGGCCAGCTTCATCGCCTTGGGCTTGCGCGCGGCAATGGCCTTCTTCAGTTGCGATTCGACCTTCGCATCCGTGCTTTCGGAATGGCGATAGCGCACGGCGTTCAGCCGACGCTGGCTTTCCTTGGCTGCCGAAGGGCCGGATAAAGCGGCATAGCCGATCACCAACATGGCCATCAGGCCACCTGCGAACAGCAAGAGCTGCAAGATGCTCATGCGCGATCTGCCTTTCTCGTACCTGGTGCCAAACCGGAGGGAGGGGCGGGCCTTCCCTCCGGCGGCAATTCCTTAGCCCGCCGTGGCTTTTTCCTTGGCGGACTCTTTCTTCTTCAACAGCGACTTGAAGTCGAAGTTGCCGAGCAGCGAGCCCTTCTTGGCCGATGTGCCGTCGGTAACTTCCTCGTCGGAAGCGCCGATGATGCGCTCCGCCAGCTGGCGGATGACCTGGCTCGATTTTGCGTTGCGATTGGCATCGGCAAACACCTGGCCCAGCTTGGCGGCATTGGCGGCTGCCTTGGCATCCAACGGGATGGTGAAGTCGATGCTACGCTCGATCGAGGCTTCGAAATCGGCTTTGCTGATCTCGATCGCGCCGGTCTGCACCTTGTTGGCGACAATGATCGGCTGTGCGTGGGCTGCGTTGCTCTTCAGCCACGACAGCAGGCGGATCGTGTCACGCGCCGATGCGAGCGTCATTTCCGTGGCCAGCACGACGACATTCACATCGGCGAGCAGGTGCGGGAAGTTGATCAGCATGTTGCGCGGCAGGTCGATGACGGTCATTTCGAACGCCTGGCGGAACTCTTCCTCCAGTTGCAGGAATGCCGACCCGTCGGTCATCAACGGCGAGTTGATCGGAGCCTCGGCCGAAAGGATAGCGAGGTTGTCGTTGGCGCGGATCATGGCGCGTTCGATAAACAGACCGTCGATACGGCTGGGGTTGTCGATTGCGTCGGTCAGGCCACGACCCGGCTCGAGGTCGAGCGCCAGCGCGCCGGTGCCGAAATGGACATCCAGGTCGAGCAGTGCCGTCGGCATCTTGTGATCGTCGCTGAACAGCCATGCTAGCGAGGTCGTCAGCATCGACGCGCCGACACCGCCACGGGTGCCCACGACAGCGGTCGAGATGTGGCGCTTCACCGCATCTGGATCGCTGTGCTTGGGCGCGGCGAACACGGCCTGGGCCTGATTCAAGCAGTCGCGCAGCTGCCCTGCCGAAAGCGGCTTGAGCAAATAGTCATGGATGCCGCTTGCGAGCAGGTCGCGATAGAGGCGGACATCGTTGACCTGCCCGATCGCCACGACAACCGTGCCGGGTTCGCAAACCTCGGCAAGGGCGTTGATGTCGTTGAGCGGGTCGCCGCTTTCCGACAGGTCTACCATCAGGATGTTGGGGCTGGCCGAGACCGAGAGCGACTGCACAGCGTTGCGCAGGCCGCCCTTGTTGCACTTCTCGGGCTGCCAGCCCATCTCGATGACCACGGGGCGCAGGATATCCAGCGCGGTGTCGTCGCAGATATAAGCGGCGAATGGATCACGATTGCCGGACATGCCGGAACTCCAGGGCGCGTTCATTATTGACCTCCTCCGACACCGCCGCCAGGCAGCTTGCCGCCGGCACCTTCACTGGCTGAATCACGATATGCTTCGACGGCCTTTGAAGACCGGCGGACAAAGGTTTCGCCCGAGCCTTCATCCCCGGCGACGAGGTCTTCCGGATCGGCGACCATGGCGGCGAGGTTGCTGTTGATCGCGCAACCGTAACCGGGATGCGTTCCGTTGGTGTAGTTCATTTCTGACTGAACCGACCAATCCGGGCAGCCGGGAACCGACGCACTTGAGCGAGTCAGAACCACACGGGCAAAGCCGGGCTGGACATAGCCGCTGGTTACCGGCGCACCTTCGGCGATGAGGACGCCGTGACGACCGGCGAGCGAGCTGATCGCTTCCTTGGTCGAAGGGCTCATCATCGGATCTTCAATTGCCACACGATCGCCGTAACGAAGGTCCATCGCCGCGAACCAGCCAGCGAGGCGCTGCTGCTCGGGGATCGACAGGCCGCCGCGATCGGTCTTTACGTCGAAGGTGTAGTTGGTGCGTTCGACCACCGGCTGCTTGGTGCTGTACAGCGTCGCGTTCTGCGGCATTCCGCCACAGGCAGCCAGTGACAGGCCGACCGACAGGGTGAGAAGCCCGGCGAAATTGCGCTTGAGATTGGTCATTGGTCTCACTCCCTGATTAGAGGCTGAAGCCAGGCGCCGCGGATTCGGCGCGGTCTTCCGACTGCTTCTTCTTTTTCGGCTTCTTGCCGTCTTCGGGCGACGAGCCGGGCAACACGGCCAGCGGTTCGATCGAGCCGACAGCCGGCGGAGGCGCATCGCCTTCGCGGGTGCTCGGCTTGGTCGCAGCCGGATCGGCGGTCGGACCGTTTTGCTGGAACCCCAACATGCGCTGGAACTCGTTCGGGCTCTGATAGCCGTCGGTCGGCAGCGCGATGTCATTGCCGTTCACCGGCTTGACCAGATAGGGCGTGATGACAATCACCAGCTCGGTTTCGCCGCGACGGAACGAAGTCGAACGGAACAAATTTCCGAGGATCGGAACATCGCCGAGACCAGGAGCCTTTTCGATCGAGTTCTGGGCCCGGTTGCTCATCAGGCCAGCGATCATGAAGCTCTGGCCAGAACCCAACTCGACGGTCGTTTCCGCCCTGCGGGTCGATATCGCCGGCACAGTCGGATTGGCGCTGAAATCCAGCTCCGATACTTCCGAGCGCAGGCGGATCGATATCCGGCCATTGTCGAGCACAACCGGGGCATAGGCGAGGCTGATGCCATAAGGCTTGAACTGGATCGAAGTGGTGCCGAGACCTGCCGACTGCTCGTAGGGGTATTCGCCGCCTGCCAGAAACTCTGCGGTTTCGCCCGAAAGCGCCGTCAGGTTGGGCTGCGACAGCGTGGTCAGCAGGCCGGTGTTTTCAGCAAGGTCGATCGCCGCCCCGATTTCAAGACCGAGGAACTTGCCGAAGCCGGCCACAGTGGCCATTCCGGGGAGCGTCGTGACGACGGTCGATCCGGCCGGCCCGCTTGTTACGCCTACTCCGACATCGCCGCCTGGAGTGAAGTCCTTGATGGCCGTCCGGGTGGCAGTGCCGACGCCGCCCTTGAAACCGCTGGTTCCATCGACGGTCAGCAGGTTCGCCCCGATCACGCGGGCGAAATTCCGGTTTACCTCGGCAAAGCGGACTTGCAGGTTGACCTGCAAGGGGGTCGCCATCTTCAGGCGGCTGATGACGTTCACCCCCTCACCAAGAAAGGCTGCGACGAGGCGTTCGGCCTCAGCAACGTCCTCGGGCGAAGAGACAGTGCCGGTCAACAGCACGGCGTTGGAACCCATGGTTGCGGTCGAGATCTTGGCTTCGGGCATCGCCAGCGCCAGCATCTGGTCGAGGCTGTCGATATTCGAGCCGACCCGGACATCGGCCGCCCAGATAATGTCCCCATTGGCATTGCTGGCGTAGATGGTCGTCTGGCCGCCGGACTTGCCGAAGATGTAGAGCTGCTTTTGCGACTTGATCTGGACATCGGCCACCGCATCGTTGGCGATGAACACATCGGTCATGGTGCCCGGGATGGTGACCAGCTCACCGCGACCGATCGAGATCACCACTTCGTCGGAAGGACGCGTGATCGATTGGGCATTGGCGAGGCTGGCAGGGCCGGCAGCGACAGGAAGCGCAACCAGGCTCAGCATCAGCGCTTTGGCAATCAGGCGACGTTTCATGGTCTTGCCCCTTGAGTTATCGGCTTGACGGCGAGGATTGTGTTGAACGGTCATGGTCTTACCTTTCCTCGCCGGTGAGGACCCTGCCGGTGGCGCCGACAGCTTCCTCGGAGGTGCTCTTGCCGCGGCTGACGCGCACGGTCGGCAGCTTGCGAACGACTGCCTCGGTGCCAGGCTCGATCACGCCGGACTTCTTGGCGGTTTCGATGAAGGCCACTGCGGCTTCCCTGGCTTTTTCTTCCTTGCTCTTCGGCAGGGCCGAGCTCTGGAAGCGCGAGACGTCGCCGCCGGTCACGAAGGACGTCGGTCCATCGTTGGGGGCATTGAGCGCTGCCTGCAGGATGCGTTCCTCTTCCTCCGGCGTAGCACCGTCGGGGATCTTCACGTCGCCCGAGGCAATGGCGCGCTCGAGCTCGGCCTGGTTGTCGGCGATCGAGCGCAGGGCCAGGCTGAGAGTGCCGAGCGTCTGTGCGACTGCGACTTTCTCGGCGATCCGCGGCGTCACTTCGAGAGTGACCGAACGGAAAGCCCGAACAATCGTCTTGCCGTTCTTGCTGGTCGACTTTTCAGTGCGCTGGTCGGTGGCGAGCACACGCAGATTGCGCAGGATGGTCTCGGTAGCCTTGAGGCCGCCTTCCTCGCCCTTGACCGACTGGGTCAACATCAGGTCGACGCGGTCGCCCGGGAAGACGAAGCCGGCCACCCCTGTGTTGGCCGAAACTGGCACGGTGATGGCGCGCATGCCCGGCCCGAGTGCCGCAGCCAGGAAGCCACGGTCGCCCGGCTTGACCAGCGAGCCCTGGGTCACAGGTTCGCCAGCGGTAATCGGCAGGCGCACGACAGTGCCGAGCAACTGGGTGATATCGGATTCGCCTTCGATGAAGTAAGCGTCCTTGACCAGTTCCTTCGGCCACTTCTGGAAGCCAAGGGCTTCAGCCGTAATGATCGTGCCGGCCGGCAGCGCGCGCTGGGAAACAAGAACCTTGGGTCCCTGCGGTTCCTTAACAGCGGCCTCGGCCTGCGGTGCGGCGGCTCCTGCAAACATGCTGCGGGCTGCAAGGGCGGTGCCCACTGCAATAATCAGCGCCGCAAGCAGCAGAACCAGCTTCTTCCTGTCCATGGCTACAAAGCCCCCTTCAAACAGACCCGCAAAAACCGCGGGCAGGTATGGTTGCCGTGACTACGGCCCAAGTGGTTAAAATCAGGTTCACCCCGTCGCAGCCGTCTGGCTGAGCGCGACAGCGGTGTGCGGGAGGTATTCGGTAGAGAGGATCCAGAGGCCTGCAGCCGAGATAGCCACCCCGTAAGGGATGGCCAGCCGGTCTTTCTGGCGGCGGGCGATGTGCCACATCCCGAAGAGCAGGGTCAGCACCCCGCCGACCAGCGCCATGATGATGACGAGCTTCAGGAAAGCACTAGGTGCGATCCACAGGGCCAGTGCAGTGAGAAGCTTAACGTCGCCGCCGCCCATCCAGCGCAGCGCGAACAATCCCGCGCAGACGAAGAAGGTGATAGCGGCGATGCCGAGCTGCCAGGCGACGTCCGGCCACAGGGCCAGGCCGCTGGTCCACCAGAACAGCGGTGCGGCCAGCGCGATGCCGGCGTTGAGCCAGTTGTCGATCTGGCGCCGCTTGAGATCGGTAAACGCGGCAATCAGCAGCGCGATTGCCAACGCTCCGAGCAACACGTAGTGGAGTGTGTCCAGCATGATAGCCCCTGTGGGTCCCCCTTCAGGAGGCCGGTGCTACACAACATCACTTACCAAAAAGTAACCAACGCCAGAGGTGCGCCATTAGCCATCCGCAATCAGCCGCCGCTAACCCTCTCGCTACCGTCTTTGATCGACGCGCCATCCCGCCGGCAGCAAGCGAGAGCCGCTTCCTCCTGCCGGACGGTCACGGCATCCGCCGGATCGACTGGCCGGGCACGAAGGGAGCCGCGCGCGGATCGATCCTGTTCATGCCGGGCCGGGGCGACAACTACGAAAAATATCTCGAGTGCCTCAATGAATGGCATCGTGCAGGTTGGCGGGTCACGGCGGCCGACTGGCGCGGGCAGGGCGCTTCTGGCCGGCTCGGAAAGGACGCCGTGACCGGGCACATCGATGACTTCGCAAGCTGGATCGATGACCTCGCGGCGCTATGGCAGGTGTGGCGGGCCGAAACGCCGGGGCCGCATGTGCTGATCGGCCATTCGATGGGCGGGCACCTGTCCTTGCGGGCTGTGGCCGAAGGGCGGGTCGATCCTGATGCATTGGTGCTCTCGGCCCCGATGCTGGGCTTTGTCGGCCAGGTCCTGCCGGTGCCGCTGATGCACGGCGTGGCGAAGCTGATGGCCTCGCTCGGCGACCGTCGCCGCCCGGCCTGGAAGTGGAGCGAGAAGCCGGGCGAAACCCCGGCGCACCGCGAGCAATTGTTGACCCACGACCGTGACCGGTACCAGGACGAGCAATGGTGGCGCGATAACCGCCCCGAGATCGTCATGGGGCCGGGCAGCTGGGGCTGGGTCGAGCGCGCCTATGCCTCGATGCGCGGCCTGTTCGATCCCGGCAAGTTGGAGGCGGTGGGGACCCCGGTGCTGCTGCTCGGCACGTCGAACGACAAGCTCGTGGCCTATCCGCCGATCGTCGAGGCGTCGAAGCGCCTGCCGCAGGGCGAACTGGTCGCCTTCGGCAAGGAAGCCTCGCATGAGATCCTGCGCGAGGTCGATCCGGTGCGCGACCGGGCCATGGCGGCGATTGCCGACTTTCTCGACCGCGTAGCGCCGTCGAGGAGCTGAAGACTCCCACTATGGCCGAGTTCGATATTGCCATCATCGGTGCCGGGATTGCCGGAGCCAGCCTTGCTGCCGAGTGCGGCGGTCATGCGCGGGTGTTGCTGCTCGAGGCGGAGGATATTCCGGGCTATCACACAACGGGGCGCTCGGCGGCGTTCTGGGAGGAATGTTACGGCGGGCCGGAGATCGTCCCACTCACACTGGCCTCCGGCCCCTACCTGCGCGATCACGGCTTCCTCAGCCCGCGTGGCGCGCTTTACATCGCGCGTGAGGACGGGATCGCGGCCCTGGATACCTTCATGGAGAAGTTCGGCGACACGGGGGCAACGATTCATCGGATCGGGCGTGCGGCCATGTTGGAGAAGGTGCCCGGCCTGCGCGAAAGCTGGATCGACGCGGTGTGGGAGCCGCTGTGCAGCGACATCGATGTGGCCGGGCTGCACCAGCATTATCTGACGCTGGCGAAGCGGCTGGGGGTCGATCTCCATTGCCGTGCCAGAATCTCGAGAGCCGAGCGCCGCGATGGAGCATGGCAGATCGCCAGCGAAGACGGGCGAGGCTGGACTGCGACGACCCTGGTCAATGCCGCTGGTGCCTGGGCCGACGAACTGGCGCAGCTCGCCGGAGCTCGTCCGCTCGGCATACAACCGCTGCGGCGGACAATCTGCCAGCTTGAAACCGATCCGCAGCCGTTGGCCGACCAGCCGCTGGTGCTCGACATTGCCGGGCAGTTCTACTTCAAGCCCGAGGCCGGGCGGGTCTGGCTCAGCCCGCATGACGAGGAGCTGAGCCCGCCCTGCGATGCCGCTCCCGAGGAACTGGCTGTGGCCGAAGCGATCGACCGGTTCGAACATGTCGTTGACTGGCAGGTCCGGCGGGTCGAGCGCAAATGGGCGGGCCTGCGGAGCTTCGCGCCGGATCGGCTACCGGTCTATGGGGCCGATCCCCATTGCGAGGGCTTGTTCTGGTTCGCCGGGCAAGGGGGCTACGGCATCCAGACGGCCCCAGCGGCCGCCAAGTTGGCGGCGCAATTACTGCTGGGCCTCGACCGTGATGATTTTACATCAGGGCTCGACGCAAGCCTCTATAGTCCGGCCCGGTTCGGGTAGTTCCGCCCGGCTGTTTACCAATCCAGAGAGGACCCGCGATGGCGCACCGTTTCGAAATCCGCAAGAACAAGAAAGGCGAGTTCGTTTCCTATTTCTGCTACAACTCGGAAACGATTTTCTGGACCGAAGGCTACGCCAGCAAGGCCAGCGCCAAGAACGCCATCGAATCGATCCTCAAGAACGGCCCCGGCGCGGAAGTGGTCGATACGACGAAGGAATAGTCCTGGCGCGAAGGCACGGGCGGCTCATGAGCCGCCCGTCGCCCACTGCTCCGCCGCGTCGCTGGCGAGCTTGTCGACGCGCTCGTTCTCGACATGGCCGTTGTGCCCGCGCACCCAGTGCCAGGTTACCTTGTGGCGCAATTCCGCCTCGATCAAATCGTGCCACAGATCCTCGTTGCGGACCGGCTTCTTGCTCGCATTGACCCAGCCGCGCTTTTTCCAGCCGTGGACCCACCGGGTAATCCCGTCGACGACATATTTGCTGTCGGTGTAGAGATTGACCTCGCACGGTTCGATGAGGGCGTTGAGCCCTTCGATGACCGCGCGCATTTCCATCCGGTTGTTGGTGGTGGCGGGTTCGCCGCCCGACATCTCTTTCTCGTGCTTGCCCTTGCGCAACAGCACGCCCCAGCCGCCCGGGCCGGGGTTGCCCTTGCAGGCACCGTCGGTGAAGATTTCGACCTTTTTCATCGCCGGGGCATGTAAACCGCGTTGGGAGCTATGCGAAGACCCTATGTCCCTGTTTGGCGTAGAAGTCCCAGCGTCGGGCGAAATCCATCGGATCCTTGCGGGTGACATGGGCATCGGTCGGCGTTTCGAACCAGTCTTCTGTCCGGCTGGCAACGAAACGCAGGCATGCGCCCTGGGCCAACAGTGTCAGGGCCGCCCGTTCGGCCGCTTCCAGTGGGCGAACCGATTCGTATCCCTGGATCAGCGCCGAGCCGATATCCGGTCGATATTTGCTGCCGCCCCGCTCGAAGCTCCAGGCCGCATGGGTGACGGCCAGATCATACGCCATGGCGTCGGTACAGGCGAAATAGAAATCGATCATGCCGGAAACCCGATCCCCCAGCATGAGGACGTTGTCGGGGAACAGGTCGCTGTGAATCACCGACTGCGGCAGGTCCTCGGGCCATGCCGCTGCGATCGCTTCAGAACGCGCTATGCAGCCTGCAAGAGCAGGATCGATTGCTGCCAACGCCGCTTCCCCGCACGCCGCCAACGTCGACAAATTTGTCACGAGATCCAGCGCATTGGCACGCGATTGCGGGAAATCGAGCGCGGCGCGATGCATCTGCGCCAGTGCCGCACCTACGGCGTGGGCCTGACCGGGAGTCGGGTGATCGATTGACACGCCGGGCAGGAATTCGATCAGCGCCACCGCCTTCCCGTGAATGGACCGGAATGATTTCCCGCTCCGATCATGGATGGTGCGCGGCACCGGAGCGCCCGCAGCCGATAGGTGATCGAGCAGGTCGAGAAAAAATGGCAGGTCTTCCAGGTCGATTCGCCGCTCGTACATTGTCAGGATGAAGCGTGCGCCGGTCCCGTCGCCGCCTGAGGTTTCGACAACCCAGTTCGAATTGGATACGCCTTCGGCAATGCCCTTGGCAGAGACCAACGCCCCGACATCGTATTCGGCGATCAGTCCGGCCAATGCCTCGGCGGGAAGGTGGGTATAGACCGCCATCCGCGCCGGATCAGTCCAGCAGTTGGCGAGGCAGCTTGAACACCATGTTTTCTTCGGCCGCGGCGATGGTGGTTTCTTCCACCGTGCGCCATTCGCCCAGGCGTTCAACCACTTCGCGCACCAGCTTTTCCGGCGCGGAAGCACCGGCTGTAAGGCCCAGCGTGCCGACTCCTTCCAGCCATTCCGCTTCGATTTCGGAGGCGCGCTGGATCAGGCGAGCATTGGTTCCAAGTCGCTCGGCCACTTCGACCAGCCGGAGCGAGTTGGAAGAATTGGGCGCACCGATGACCAGGACAAGGTCTGCACTGGGAGCAATCTGCTTGACCGCGGCTTGGCGGTTCGACGTTGCGTAGCAAATATCCTCTGCCTTGGGACCGCGCACCTCCGGAAAGCGTTGTTCCAGTGCGGCAATAATGTCAGCGGTATCGTCGACCGAGAGCGTGGTCTGCGTCAGATAGGCGAGCTGTTCCTCTGGGCCGAACTCCAGCGCGGCGACATCCTCCACCGTTTCGACCAGGGTCATCTGGCCCGGCTCGACCTGGCCCATGGTACCGATCACTTCGGGATGGTCGGCATGGCCGACAAAGATGATGTGCCGCCCTTTCTCGATCTGGCGTTCGGCCTGGCGGTGGACCTTGCTTACCAGCGGGCAGGTGGCATCGACATAAAGCAGCTCGCGCTTCTGCGCTTCGGCCGGGACCGATTTGGGCACCCCGTGAGCGCTGAACACCACCGGCACGCCGTCGGGTACTTCGTCCAGTTCCTCGACGAACACGGCACCCTTCGCCTTGAGCGAATCGACCACATATTTGTTGTGCACGATCTCGTGCCGGACATAGACCGGTGCACCGTATTTCTCGATCGCCCGCTCGACGATCTCGATCGCCCGGTCGACCCCGGCGCAGAAGCCGCGTGGGGCGGCGATCAGCAGCTGCAGGGGCGGTTTTGTCGAGTTCTGGTCGGGGGATGGAAAGGGCGCGTTCATGGAGCGCCCTCTAGCGCTTTCGCAACTCGCCCGCTAGGGCACGCGTGATCGTATGTACGAAGGACACCCCATGACTCCGCATTTTCGCCTGCTCTTCCCCATTGCCGCGCTGGCTGGGCTTGCCGGTTGCGCGAGCGAAGGTGACCTTGTCCTGGCCGATGGCGTAGGGGTGACTGCAATCCGTTCGGCCTGCCCGGCGGTGGGCGTGCCCGACTACACTGGCGATATCACTACGTTCACCTCGCCAACCTCGCGGACGACCGCCGATCTCGACATCACGGCGGCGATCACCAATGTCCGTTCGACCTGCGACGAGACAGGCGAGAAGGTATACAGCAATGTAACCTTCGATGTGCTCGCCAGCCGCGCCGACACGCGTGGTTCGCGCACGGTGCAATTGCCCTACTTCACAACCGTGCTGCGCGGCGGATCGGCGGTGGTCAGCAAGCGCGTCGGCACGGTAACTATCACCTTTGCCGACGGGCAATCCCGTGCGCAGGGTAGCGCGCAGGCCGGGGCCTTTATCGATCGCGCCGAAGCGACCCTGCCGGCCGATATCCGCGAGCGCATTACCCGCAAGCGCAGGCCCGGCGATGTCGACGCCGCGCTTGATCCGATGGCCGATCCGCAGGTCCGCGCCGCGTTGCAACGCGCCACTTTCGAGCTGCTCGTCGGCTTCCAGTTGACCGAGAGCCAGCTGGCCTACAACGCCACCCGCTAAGGCGTACCGTACATCGCCTTTGCGATGGGGGCCGATTCCGTCTAACCGCCCGCGCATGTCCACACTGACCACGATTCATGCCGCCTTCGCCGCGAAGGTCGATGCCGTCCTGTCCGCTATCGAGGCCGAGGGCGACCTGCCTGCCGGGATCGATCGCCGGAATGTGACGGTCGAGCCACCACGTGACCCTTCGCATGGTGATCTTGCCACCAACGCCGCTATGGTGCTGGCCAAGCCGGCCGCCACCAACCCGCGCGCGCTGGCGGAAAAGATCGTCGAGCACCTGCTGCGCGATCCCCACATTACCGGCGCGGAGATCGCCGGGCCGGGATTCATCAACCTGCGCCTCAGCGATGACGCCTGGCTGGCCGAGTTGCTGGCGATTGCGTCACTGGCGCGCGAATACGGTCGCTCGGGCATGGGCGCAGGCCGCCGGGTCAATGTCGAGTATGTCTCCGCCAATCCGACGGGCCCGATGCACATGGGCCACTGCCGCGGCGCCGTGGTGGGCGATGCGCTGGCGAGCCTGCTCGAATTCGCCGGGTATGCCGTCACACGCGAATACTACGTCAACGATGCCGGCGGGCAGGTCGATACGCTCGCCCGCTCGGCCCACTTGCGCTACCGCGAGGCGCTGGGCGAGGACATCGGCGACATCCCCGAGGGGTTCTATCCCGGTGATTACCTGGTGCCTGTCGGGCAGGCCGCCGCCGAGGAATTCGGCGAGCGCTATCAAGGTGCGCCGGAAGGTGAATGGCTGGACATATTCAAAGCCTTCGCCGTCGAGCGGATGATGGACATGATCCGCTCCGACCTCGCCCTGCTGGGCATCCACCACGACCTGTTTTCCTCGGAAGCCGCGCTGCAGGCAGCGGGCAAGCCCGAGGCGGCCGAGGCGTGGCTGCGCCAGCACGATCTCGTCTATGACGGTGTGCTCGAACAGCCCAAGGGAAAGACGGTGGAAGACTGGGAACCGGTCGAACTGCCGCTGTTCCGCTCGACCAAATTCGGCGACGATCAGGATCGCCCGATCAAGAAGAGCGACGGGCGCTGGACCTATTTCGGGGCCGACCTCGCCTATCACCTGCAGAAGGCCGAGGCTGCCGACGAGATGATCGACATCTGGGGCGCGGACCATGCCGGCACCGTGAAGCGGATCAAGGCTGCCGTCGCCGCGCTATCCGAAGGGCAGGGCAAGGCGATTCCGTTCGACGTAAAGCTCGTACAAATGGTGCAACTGATGCGTGCGGGCGAACCGGTGAAGATGTCCAAGCGCTCGGGCAACTTCATCACCATCGCCGACATGGTCGAGGAGGTGGGCAAGGATGTGGTTCGCTTCACCATGCTGACCCGCAAGCCCGAAGCGCAGATGGACTTCGACTTCGCCAAGGTGGTCGAAGCGTCGAAGGACAATCCGGTGTTCTATGTCCAGTACGCCCATGCCCGGATTCACTCGACCCTGCGGCGGGCAGCGGTCGAAGGCATCGTACCCTCCGACGCAGCCATTTCCCGCATGGGCGAGGCCGAGCTCGGCCTGGTCAAGCAAGCCGCGCAATTTCCCCGCATCGTCGAAGCGGCGGCGACGGCGCGCGAGCCGCACCGGATCGCCTTTTATCTCTACGATCTCGCCAGTGCGTTCCACTCGTTCTACAACCTGGGGAATGACGATACCTCGAAGCGCGTCATCCTGGCACAGGATGCGGAGCTTTCGGCCGCAAGGCTTTTCCTTATCGCCGCAATCGGGCAAGTTATCCGCAACGGGTTAACCCTGCTCGGGGTCGAGGCAGTGGAGGAGATGTGAGATGACAGCTCTTGGGGGCGACAGGGACGACCGGTTCGACGGTCCGGAAGTGGACGGCGACGAGGCCTGGGCCGAGACCGAGGCCGAAGCGGCCGAGTTCGATCTCGACGAAGACGAACCGCTGCCGTGGCTGGAATCCTCGGACTATGAGGAAGAGGAAGGGGTCAGCATGGCCCGTATCCTTGGTTTCGGGTTGCTGGCGCTTGTGGTGCTCGGCGTATTGGTGGGCGGTTTTGCCTACCTGACCAACAAGGGCACCGATCCGGATCTGGTTGCCGATGGCAGTACCATCCCGGCACCCGCAGGCGCGATCAAGCAACGGCCGACCGATCCGGGCGGCAAGGAATTCGAAGGCACCGGCGATGTCGCGCCGGCGGTTGGAGAAGGCCAGACCCGCGAAGGGCGACTGGCGGACGGTACGGAAAGCACTGCTGCACCGCGTCCCGGCGTTGCCGCGCCCAACACGGACGATGCGAGCGCAGGGGCAGCGCCGGGTGGCGCCTACGTCCAGGTCGCTGCGGTGTCGACCAAGGCGGGTGCCGACCAGCGCTGGCGCGAAATCACCGGCCGCACGGATGCCCTCAACGGCTTCAAGTACCGCGTCGAGGAAGCCCGTATCGACAATGGCACGGTCTATCGCCTGCAGGCGGTTGCGGGCGACAAGGCAGCAGCGACCCGGCTGTGCGACGCGCTCAAGGCCGACGGGATCGAGTGTATCGTCAAATAGGCCGCTGCGAGCGGTTACTTTCCACATCGTGACGCCCGCCGGCCCTTGCGGCTGGCGGGCTTTCTTGCGACTCTCTCCCCCTTATGACGCCCGCAATCTTCGGCATGTCCGGTCTCACGCTGACAGCGGAGGAGCGCGCCTTCTTTGCCGAGGCCGATCCGGCAGGCTACATCGTTTTCCTGCGCAATATCGAAAGCCGCGAGCAACTGCGCGCGTTGACCGATGATTTGCGATCGATCCATGGCCGCGACGATCTGTTCATCTGTGTCGATCAGGAAGGCGGGCGCGTCGCACGGCTGAAGCCGCCGGTGTGGACCCGTTTTCCGGCAGGCGAGGCGTTTGACCGGCTATACCGGGTAGCACCCGCCAGCGCGATCGAAGCCGCGAGGGTCAACGCCCATGCTCTGGCGATCGAACTGGCCGAGGTCGGCATCACCGTCGATTGCCACCCGCCTCTCGATGTCCGCCAGCCGGGCTCGCATGATGTGATCGGCGACCGGGCTTTGGGCAGTGAACCGAAGCAGGTCGCGGCACTCGGCCGGGCCATCCTTGACGGGCTGGCACGAGGCGGAGTGCTCGGTTGCATCAAGCATATGCCTGGCCATGGCCGCGCCCAGTGTGACAGCCACAAGGAAATGCCCACAGTCCACGCCAGCGAGGAAGAGCTTGAAATCGACCGTGCGCCCTTCCGTGCGCTCAGGGACACACCGGTCGGGATGACCGGACACCTGCTGTTCCAGGTGTGGGATGCGGAGAATCCCTCGACCCTGTCCCGCACCATTATCGAGGAGATCATCCGCGGCCGGATCGGTTTTGACGGGCTGTTGCTGACCGATGATATCGACATGGAAGCGCTTTCCGGCACGATCCCCGAACGGGCCGAGCGGGCGATCGCGGCTGGATGCGACGTGGTGCTCAATTGCTGGGCCAAGATGGACGATATGCAGGGCATCGCCGAGCGCTGCGGCACGATGCGGGCTGAGAGTGTCGCGCGCCTCGAGCGTGCGCTGGCCTCGCGTTGCCCAGGCGAAAAGGCGGACAAGGCGGCGCTGCTGGCCAAGCGCGATGCGCTGTTGGGGATCGAAGGGGCAGCCGCATGACCGACGAATCGCTCATCGTCCCGGCTGACGACGTGACACTCGACAGCGAGCCGTGGGAGGGCATCGCCGCTCCCGGAACCAAGGACGAAGGCGCACTCTACCTTGCCATCGACGGGTGGGAGGGACCGCTCGACCTGCTGCTTGACCTTGCCCGGCGGCAGAAGGTCGACCTGCGGCAGATTTCGATCCTGGCGCTGGTGGACCAGTATCTCGACTATATCGAGCGGGCCGAGGCGCTGAAGCTTGAAGTCGCCGCCGATTACCTCGTGATGGCGGCGTGGCTGGCCTATCTCAAATCCTCTTTGCTGCTGCCCAGGGACGAGCAGGAGGATCCGAGCCCCGAGGAGCTGGCACTGCGGCTGCAACTGCGGCTCCAGCGGCTGGGCGCGATGCGCGAGGCTGCGGCGCGGCTGATGGCGCGCGACCGGATCGGGCGCGATGTGTTCCTGCGCGGTGCCCCCGAAGGTCTGCGGATCGACCGCAAGACCCAGTGGCAGGCCGACTGGTTCGACCTTGTCCAGGCCTATGGCCAGGTCAAGGCGCGCACCGCGCCGGTGGTCCATATGATCGCCGAACGCCCGGTGATGACGCTCGACAGCGCGCTCGACCGGGTGTCGGCCATGCTCGGCGTGACGCTGGACTGGATGACGCTGGAGGAGTTCCTGCCGCCCTTCGCCGATCCGCAACTCCGCCGTAGCGCCAAGGCTTCGAGCTTCGTAGCGGCGCTCGAGCTGGCGCGGCTGGGCAAGGCAGAGATTGAGCAGGACGAGATATTCGGCGAACTGCGGCTGCGCAGGGTGACCGCATGAGCCAGCCCGATCCCCTCCAGCGTGCCCTTGAAGCGACGCTGTTCGCTTCGGCAGAGCCGATGAGCGTCGAATCGCTTTGCGCGCATCTTGGCAACGCCGAGGCTGGTGACGTGCGCGAGGCATTGCGGGCATTGGCCGAATCCTACGCCGGGCGCGGAGTGCAACTGGTGGAACGGGCCAAGCGCTGGCACTTCCAGACAGCGCCCGAGCTGGCCCATCTCCTGCGGCGCGAGAAGGAACAGGTTCGCCGCCTCAGCCGTGCGGCGACGGAAGTACTGGCCATCGTCGCCTATCACGAGCCGGTGAGTCGGGCGGAGATCGAATCGATTCGCGGCGTCCAGACTGCCAAGGGCACGCTCGACGTACTGATGGAGGCCGGCTGGGTCCGGGTTGCCGGGCGCCGCGAAGTGCCGGGTCGCCCGGTGATCTATGCCACCACACCCGAATTCCTGCAGCATTTCGGCCTCGAAAGCCGCCGCGACCTGCCCGGTATCGATGAACTCAAGGCCGCCGGCCTGCTCGACCCGGTCGACGATGCCTATGAGGCCATGACCGGTGGGGACGAAGCGGACGAGGTCGATGCGCCCGACGAAGAGGCTGACGAGGAAATCGACCTGGTCGATGACGACGAGGCAACGGCCTGACTGGCGTTCGCGCCGCGCAACCCCTATATCGGCGCGGTAACCCCACTAAGGAATTTCACATGCAAGTCGGCGTTTGGCAGCTTCTCATCATCGCGCTGGTGGTTCTCGTGCTCTTTGGCCGTGGCCGCATCTCCGAAATGATGGGTGACTTCGGCAAGGGCGTGAACAGCTTCAAGAAGGGCCTCAATGACGGTGAAGAGCCGATCAAGCCCGCCGCCAAGATCGAACCGCCGCAGAGCGAGACTACCGCTTCCCCCGAGTCGAAGACCACCGACCAGCAGGGCTGATCGCCTGCGGGAGTAGCACCCCATGTTTGATATCGGCGCGTCCGAGCTGCTGGTGATCGCCATCGTCGCGATCCTGGTGATCGGGCCCAAGGATCTGCCGATGGCGTTGCGCACGGCTGGCCGCTGGATCGCCAAGATCCGGCGCGTATCGGGCCATTTCCGCAGCGGGCTCGACGCCATGATCCGCGAAGCCGAGATGGAAGAGATGAATCGCAAGTGGCGCGAACGGAACGAGGCGATCATGGCCAAGCATCCGAACGAGGAATTTCATCCCGAAGAGCAGATGCAGCCGCTCCCGGCACCTGATGCAAGCCTGTCGGCGGCGGAGGCGAGGGCGGCTTACCGGGCCGACGCTGCTCCTGCCGAGCCACCTACTCCTGAGCAGCCTGGGGCCGAGCCTGATGCTCCCGCCTCGCCCGACGACAAGAAGGACTAGGCTGCTGGTATGGCGCTGAAGATCAAGGACATCGACGAGACACAGGCCCCGCTGCTCGACCATCTGATCGAGCTGCGCAGTCGCCTGCTCAAGTCGGTCTTCGCCCTGGCATTGGCGTTCGGGGTTTGCTTTTACTTCGCAGGTGACATCCTCGGCTTCCTGGTCCGGCCATTGACCGAGGCTTTTCCGGAAGGGCAGGGCAAGCTGATCTTCACCCAGCTCTACGAGGTGTTCTTCGTCGAATTGAAGGTGGCGCTGTTTGCGGCGTTTTTCGTCAGTTTCCCGATCATCGCCAACCAGCTGTGGGCCTTCATCGCACCGGGGCTCTATGCGAAAGAGAAGAAGGCGTTTCTGCCGTTCCTCTTTGCCACGCCGATCCTGTTCACCGGTGGCGGGGCGCTGGCCTACTTCGTGGTCATGCCGATCGCCTTCCGCTGGTTCCTCGGGTTCCAGGGCGAAGTCGGCGGGCTGGATGTCGAGGCTTTGCCCAGTGCGGGAGCCTATCTGGGACTGGCGATGCAGTTCATCCTCGCATTTGGCGTCAGCTTCCTGTTGCCGGTATTGCTTTTGCTACTCAACCGGGCGGGCATCGTCACGCGGGAACAGTTCGCCAAATCGCGGCGCTATGTCATCGTGGGTGTGGTGACCGTGGCGGCTATCGTGACACCGCCGGATCCGGGATCCCAGCTGATCCTGGCGGTACCGCTATACCTGTTGTTCGAGGGCGCGTTGCTGTTGATGTGGATCGGCGAGCGCAGGCAAGCCGGACAGGCTGACGATCTTGAAAGTGCGGCCGGTGCCGAGGAAAACTCGGCGAAGTAGATCGCACCTCGGGCTGGTCCTGTGGCGAATCGACCGGGCAATAAAAAAGCGGGGCCGAAAGGCCCCGCTCCTCAAAAACCTGTTGTCAGCTTGGCTTAGCCGCTGATCGGGTTGTTGTCACTGCCGGCAGCGATGATGATGCCACCGATGATGGCGACCGCAGCAGCAACACCGAGGACCATACCGCCGCCGCCGTTAGCGTTTTCGCCTTCGACCGGAGCCGAAACACGAGCAAAGCTGGCTTCGGCAACAGCCGGTGCAGCAATAAGCGAAGCGGCAGCAGCAGCAGCCAATACACCACGGAACTTCATTTTATGCCCTCCTTGGGGAAGATTTTCTGTTTGAACTTGCCGGGGCGTATTAGGCCAGCATTCCGGCAAGTGCAACCCTGAAACGGCCATAAACACAAAGCGTTCCGTGGTTGCGACAAACCGTTTGAAAGTCAGGCCGCAGACTCCGCCGCCGGAAAGGCCGAAGGCTGGAATCAGCCGCTGATGGGCTGATCGTCGCCACCACTTGCTGCGATGATCACGATGGCGATGATGGCAGCGGCGCCCAGTACGTAGAAAACGTCGCTATTCCCGCCATTCTCGCTTGCAACTTCAACGGGCGCTGCGGAGCGAACCGCTTCGGCGGCGACAGGGGCGGCAGCAAGGCCAAGGGCGGCGGTGGCAAAGGCCAGGGTACGCATTTTCATTCTGTCGTCTCCACGTAAGATCGGGGCGTAAAGGTCAGGGGGCTTTGATAAATTAATGTGAAATTTGAGTTAAAACTCAAGAAGCGATCGTGCCAAGCGAATCACTGGCCCGGTGCAACGTACACCCGCTCTCCGCCGACCCAAGTCTCCAGCACCTTTGTGGCACGCAACTCACCGGCGCTGGCGAGCAAAGGATCGCGGTCGATGAGGACAAAGTCGGCCCGCTCGCCCACCACCAGCTTGCCGAAGCGATCTTCGGCGAATCCGGCATAGGCAGCGTCGGCCGTGAAAGCCTTCAGGGCTTCTTCGCGGCTGACCCGTTCCTGCGGCAGCCAGCCGCCAAAAGGCTGGCCCTGCGCATCCTCGCGGGTGAAGGCCGTGGCCCAACCGGCAAAGGGATCGGGTGATTCGACCGGCGCATCGGAACCGAAGGCGAGCTTGCCGCCCGTTTTCTCGATGCTGCGCCAGGCATAGGCGCCGCCGAGTCGGTCCGGCCCGAGTCGCGCCTCGGCCATCTGGCGGTCGGACGTCTGGTGAACCGGTTGCATCGACGCGATGATACCATACTTGCCGAATTCGGCGATTTCTGCGGGATCGACGATCTGTGCATGTTCGATCCGCCAACGGCGATCGCCCTTGTAGGTCTCTGCCAGCTCGCCGATTGCGGCCAGCAGCTCTCCATTGGCGGCATCGCCGATGGCGTGGACGGCGATCTGGAAGTTGTCCATCGCCGCCCGGCTCATCAGGTTGCGCAACTGGTCGGACGTTAGCAGCGGCAGGCCGATGTTGCCGGGATCGTCATGATAGGGCCGCTTCAGCCACGCCCCGCGCGAGCCGAGCGCCCCGTCCAGGTACAGCTTCACGCCGTTCAGCCGCAGCTTGTCGTCATAGAGCCAAGGAGAGGGGCCGGGGCCGCCGATCAGCTCCATCGCATCGGTCCCGGCGGCATAGGACATGATCCGCATGTCGAGCGTCCCGGCATCGCCTGCGCGGCGGAAGGCCTGCCAGTCTTCCATCGTGGTGCCCATGTCGGCCGCTGCAGTGATGCCCATCGACAGCAGGATCTGCTGCGCCTTCTGCAGGGCGAGGTCGCGTTCGCGCGGACGCGGTTCCGGCACCACGTTGTAGATAAGGTTGCTGGCCGCGTCGACGAACACGCCCGCTGGCGCCCTCGATCCGGCCAGGCGTTCGATCCGCCCGCCGACGGGGTCCGCGGTCTGCGCCGTCACTCCCGCCAGCTGCATCGCCAGCGAATTGACCCAGGTCGCGTGGCCATCGACCCGCTCCATGGCCACCGGCCGGTCACCGACCACGGCGTCGAGCTCGGCGGCGGTCGGGAAGCGGCCAAGGCCCCAGATTTCCTGGTTCCAGCCACGCCCGATGATCCATTGGCGGCCGGGATTGGCTTCGGCGAAGTCCTTGATCGCCTTCTGCGCTTCTTCCAGCGAACGGGTCTGTGACAGGTCCAGCGTCAGTGCGCCGATGCCGAGCCCCATGATGTGCAGATGCGCGTCGATCAGGCCGGGAATCACGACCCTGCCTTGCCCGTCATAAGCGCCGGTGCCCTGGGGCAGCTTCGCTCCGCGGTCGAGCACCTGGAGGATCCGCCCGTCGTCGCTCACCAACAGGGCAGCAAAGCGATCGACCTTGCCTTCTTCGTCGATTCGGATGCCGTCGACGTTGTAGATCAGCGTATCGGCCAGCGCCGGCGCGGGGAGAGCCAGCGCAACCAGCGCGGCGAGAAGCTTGCGGAACATCATTGGCCCTTCTTTGCCTGTGGCAGCCGCCGGATCAAGGCACTGGTATCCTGTCGTGCCCCGCCAATGGCCTGCACTTCGGCATAAAACTGGTCGACCAGCGCGGTAACGGGTGAACCAAGCCCGAGCTTTCGCGCTTCTTCAAGCGCATAACCCAGATCCTTGCGCATCCAGTCGATGGCGAAACCGAAGTCGAACTCGCCGCGGGCCATGGTGGCCCAGCGGTTGTCCATCTGCCAGCTCTGCGCCGCGCCGCCGGAAATGGCTTCGTAGACCTTGTCCATTTCGAGCCCGGAAGCCTGGGACAGGCGAACCGCTTCGGACAGGCCGGCCAGAGTTCCGGCGATGCACATCTGGTTGGCCATCTTGGTAGTCTGTCCCGCACCGGCGCCGCCGACATGGACGATACGTGCGGAGAATGCCTCCATCACCGGGCGCGCACGTGCTACCGCCTCCACGCTGCCGCCGCACATCACGGCAAGCTTGCCGTTCTCAGCGCCGGCCTGCCCGCCAGAGACGGGGGCATCCACCGCAGCGATGCCGTGCGCAATTGCCTCGGCATCGATCCGGCGAGCCATCGCGGCGGAAACCGTGGTGTGATCGACCAGCAGGCTACCCGCCGCCATTGCGGGAAGGGCACCATCGGGACCGAGCAGGACCTGCTCGAGGTCTTCGTCATTGCCGACGCAGGTCAGCACCATGTCCTTGCCGGCGGCAGCCGCAGCCGGGCTTGCGGCCGTCGCGACGGTCAGGCCTTCGCCTGCCAGCTTCTCGGCCCAGGCTTGCGCCCGCGATGCGGTGCGGTTGTATCCCGTGACCTCATATCCAGCGCGGGCAAGGTGCCCCGCCATCGGCCCGCCCATTACGCCAAGGCCGATAAAGGCGACTGTCCTGATCTCGTTCATGGGGCCAGCGGGTAATGGTAATGTTGGGGCATGCCAACATTCTTTCGAATTGCGCCACTGCCTCGCCACTCCTACCCCGCACCATCATGAGCAGGACCGATCCCCTTGAGACTGGCAGCGACCCGCGGCCCCTGACGCTTGCCGATGTGCAGGATGCCGCCGCCCGCATTGGCGGCGCTGTGGTGCGCACGCCGACGATGCATTCGATCACCCTGTCGAAGATTACCGGGGCCGACATCTGGCTCAAGTTCGAGAACCAGCAGTTCACGGCCGCCTACAAGGAACGCGGCGCCCTCAACGCGCTGTTGCAACTGACCGAGGAGCAGCGCCAGCGCGGCGTGATCGCGGCGAGCGCTGGCAACCACTCGCAGGGCCTCAGCTATCACGGAACTCGGCTGGGCGTGCCGGTCCATATCGTCATGCCGCGCACCACTCCCACGGTGAAAGTAATGCAGACCGAAGCGGTCGGCGGCAAGGTTGTGCTCCATGGCGAGACTTTCGACGAGGCCAACGCCCACGCCCGCAAGCTGGAGCACGAATTGGCCCTGACCTTCGTCCACCCGTTCGACGATCCGCATGTCGCGGCGGGACAGGGCTCGGTTGCGCTGGAACTCTTCGCAGATGCGCCGCAACTCGATTGCATCGTCGTGCCGATCGGCGGCGGCGGCCTGATCTCGGGCATGGCGACAGTGGCCAAGGTGCAGGATAAGCCGATCGAGGTCATCGGCGTCGAGGCGAAGCTCTATCCCTCGTCCTATAACGCTTATAACAGCACTGACTTGCCCTGCGGCGGAGACACATTGGCCGAAGGCATCGCGGTCAAAGAGCCGGGCAAGTTCACGCAGACCGTCATCGATCGGCTGGTCGACGACATCGTGCTGGTCGACGAACCGCATCTGGAAGAAGCGGTCAGCTTGCTGCTGCAGATCGAGAAAACCGTGGTCGAGGGCGCAGGGGCTGCGGGCCTCGCGGCGGTGCTGGCACATCCGGAACGCTTTGCCGGAAAGTCGATCGGGCTGGTGCTGTGCGGCGGCAATATCGATACGCGCCTGCTCGCCAATGTCCTGCTGCGCGACCTCGCGCGGTCAGGGCGTCTGGCGCGCCTCAGGATCACGCTGCAGGATCGCCCCGGCGCCCTGTTCAAGGTGATGCGCGAGTTCGACGCGCACAATGTCAACATCATCGAGATCTACCACCAGCGCATCTTCACCCACCTCCCGGCCAAGGGGTTGATCACCGATATCGAGTGCGAAGCACGCGATTCGGCGCAGCTCGACGGGCTGATCGCGGGGCTGCGCGAGAAGGGTTATTCAGTCACTCCGGTGGAGCTGGCCAAGTAAGGGTCAGGCCTGCACGGTAAGGTTTCTGCAATTGTGCAAAGTAATCAACGCTTAACCGTCTTTTATGGTTAAGGGGGTTTTACCGTGGCCACCTGTCGGGCATAGATCGCGTGTCGCAAGGCACAGATTCCACCGCCTGACAGGAGCTTTGGCAGACCCGTGACGGCCCCCGTTCGCTTCCCCCGGTTTTTCGTGACGAGCCCTGCGCCGTGTCCGTACCTGCCGGGCAAGACCGAGCGGAAGGTGTTTACCGAACTCAAGGGTCCGCACGCCGACCAGCTCAACGAAGCACTGGGCCGGATCGGTTTTCGCCGCAGCCAGACCGTGGCCTATCGCCCCAGCTGCCTCGACTGCCGGGCCTGTGTGTCGGTGCGGGTCGTGGCGAACCAGTTTGCGCCATCCTCGTCGCAGAAGCGGGCGCTAAAGCGCAACAGCGACCTCATCCGTATTGAATGTCGTCCCTGGGCGACCTCGGAACAGTTCGACCTGCTGCGCAGCTACCTCGCGTCGCGCCACCCCGAAGGAGGGATGTCGGCGATGGAGGAAATGGACTTCGCCGACATGGTAGAACACACACCGGTTTCGACCATGGTTATCGAATATCGTGAACCGACCGAGACCGGCGAGCCGGGACGGCTGGTTGGCGCCTGCCTGACGGACCGGCAGGGTGACGGGCTGTCGATGATCTACAGCTTTTATGATCCAGATCATGCAGATCGGGTGGGCCTGGGCAATTATATCATCCTCGACCACATCCGCCTCGCCGGCGAGATGGGCCTGCCCTATGTCTATCTCGGCTATTGGGTGGAAGGCTCTGGGCGGATGAATTACAAGATCCGCTATCGCCCGATGGAAAAGCTGGGCCCGCATGGCTGGCAGCGCATCTCGCCGGAAGAGCACGACCGCCTGGTCCACCAGGCCGCCGCCAAGCGGGAAGATGGCGCGCCCTCCAAGATGGAACAGGCCCGCCACTTCAGTACCGCGGGCTGAACAAACGCCCTTCCGATTATTCGGCTTTTTTCGGCGGTGCCGCCAGCGCGGCATCGGCGAGGAGCAACGCGCCGTTGTTGGCTTCGACGATCGACCCGGTGAGCTTGGCCTTCAGGCCACTGTCCTGGTGGGCGGCGATCACATCTTCTCCGTCGAGCGTGAAATCGATCATCCCGCTGCCCATGGTATTGACCGATACCTTGCCGTCATTCTCTGCGATGGCCTTGCGGATCGAAGCGAGATCGAGCTGGCCGGGCAGCATATGCTCTCGCAGCATGGCAGCGAGGACAGCTGGAGGCACAGCCTCGTTCCCGTCCTGGGTCAACTGCGCGAAGACGGCGTTGGGCGGCGCAATGATGGTGTAACCGCCGGGGGCAGAGAAGATGTCTCCGAGACCTGCCTCCCTGATGGCGGCGACGAGCCCGCTGACGTCGGACGAGGATTCCATAGCCTCTGCCAGGGTGATTTCTGCAGGGGACTTGACCGCCGCATCGGACGACTCCTCCGATCCACAGGCGGCGAGAGGGACGAAGGCCAGCAGTGCCGGCAGCAGATAGGTCTTTTTCATGTGCGTTCCCCGATCAGTCGACCAGCAATTCGATGGCGGCGGCTACCAGCCGGGTTTCCGGATCGATACGATAAACATAGCCATCGGAGTAACGGTAATAGCCGTCCGGTCCGTCCACATATCTGTCACGATAGCGGTAAGGCACATTGTAAACCGGGTAGCCTTCCGGGACTGGCTGGCCGATCACGAAATCATCCCCGGTCAGCAGGGCCGCAACCGAGGTGATGGCGGCGGTCTCGGGATCGACGCGGTAAATGACATTGTTGGCATAGCGATAGCCCGCAGGCTGTAGCCCGTAATACTCGCGATAGTACGGCCTCAGTTCGACCGGCTCGTAATAGCTCGGCCACGGATTTCCGATGGCCAGTGCACCGCCGAGCAGCGGGATCGAAGCCGAGATCCGACCATCGCCGCCAAGCCGGATCAGGAAACCGTCATCGTAATAGAAGCGAGCGTCGCCAAAGCCGCCATAGCCGAAATAAGCCGGACGGTAGAACGCACGCTTTTTGGCGAGGCCGGGCGGCAAGCAGCCATTGTACTTTTTGGCGAGGCCCGGCGGGCATCCGTCGTAACTGCTGCTGCGGCGGTCGAAGTCGCGGAAGATGGAGAAATTGTCGCCTCGGTCGACATAGGTAACGCGCACGTCGTCGCGGCCGCGGTCATCCCGATCGCGGTCGCCGCGACCTCTGTCATCACGCCGCTTGCCTTCATTAGCCTTGCCGTTCGGACCCAAGCCGATCCGCGCGTCGGTGCTTCGATCAGCACGCTCGGGCCCCTTCATTTTCGGGCTTGTCTGGGGCTTGCCCCGGTCGTCCTCCATCCGCATCGGGCGAACGTCGGGCTTGCCGCCGCCCTTGTTGCCTTCGACCTTGGCAGGCGGGCCGCCACGATCTTTTCCATTGCCTTGGCCCTTGCCGTTTCCGGGATTCGCATAGGCCCCGGTTGCGGCCAGCGCTATGGCGGCGATCGAGAGAGTGAGGATACGCACG
The DNA here is from genome assembly GCF_021431965.1 of Erythrobacter sp. SDW2. Classification (NCBI taxonomy): domain Bacteria; kingdom Pseudomonadati; phylum Pseudomonadota; class Alphaproteobacteria; order Sphingomonadales; family Erythrobacteraceae; genus Erythrobacter; species Erythrobacter sp. SDW2. The sequence goes on along the minus strand of NZ_CP090370.1, from coordinate 2,573,357 downwards.
GCTTTCTCCTTCGCCGTTCCAACGCCATCGCCGGACAGCGGTTCCGCCCAAGACCGAGAAGAGACTGACTGTCCCTGTAAAGAACTCTTGACTGACAAGAGCTCTTTACAGTAAAGAACTCTTGTCAGGCCGTAGCGGCAGTGAGGTGAATCGGTGCTCAACCGGTTGAAGGAATTTCGCGAGGAACGCAGTTGGAGCCAGGGAGAGCTGGCCCGGCGCCTGGGTGTTTCGCGCCAGACCATCAATGCGGTTGAAACGGACAAGTACGATCCTTCGCTGCCTCTGGCGCTGCGCATGGCAAAGCTGTTCGGCGTTAGTGTGCCGGACCTGTTTATTGACGATTGGGAGCCGGAGAATGACGATGGTTGAGAAGGCACCGAAGCCGCTCTGGTCGGGCTGGGTCAAGGTGGCAGGGCTGGCCTTGGCAGGCGGCATATTCGGCTTTTTCATGGCCCGCACCATTGGGCAGGAATTCAAGGACGGAGGCGCGCTATCGGCGGTCGCAAATTCCGAGATCAGCCTGCTGGTCGCTGCAATGTATGTTGTAATGGGGCTGTTCGTGTTCGTTGGATCCCTTTCGCCCAAAGTCGGTGCAGCGATCCTCAACGTTGAAGACGCCGACGAGGTGCGCGAACAATCGACGGTCTTCTTGCCGAGCGCGATAGGGTGTGTTCTGATGGGCATTGCCCTTGGCGCTCTTGCCCTTGGTGGAGAGAATGGATTGCTATCTGCCGGGACGGCCGGCGTCATGGCTCTGCTATCTCTCGTCTTGGCAACCATTGTCTCCCTGGCTGCAACACGGCGTTCCGATGAGCTGATGCGAGCGGTCTACAAAGAAGCCGGCTCCACGTCCTTTTACCTACTTTCTGCCGTTGTCGGCGGATGGGCAGCGGCAGCGCAGCTCGCGCTGGTGCGGATGCCGACGGCGCTCGAGGTCGTGACGCTCGTTTTTGCTGTCCCCCTCGCGGCATCGTTCTGGGTTATCGGCAAACGCGGAATGCTGCTCCCGCGCTGAACCGCCGCGGCTAACGCATCAGCAGGAATGCTGTGTAGCCCATGGCCATTGCTACCAGCACCCCACCCTCGGCTCGCGTAATGCGCCAGCCGCTGCGCAACTGGACCAGCATGAGGGTGGTCACCGCCGCCAGCACCCAGATGTCGAACCGGGCGATCTCGGCGGGCACCTCCAGCGGGTGAACGATGGCGGTCAGGCCGAGAATGCCCAGCACGTTGTAAATGTTGGACCCGACGACATTGCCCAGCGCCACCTCGGGGTGCTTCTTCCATACGGCGACGAGGCAGGCGATCAGTTCGGGCAGCGAGGTGCCGAACGCGACGATGGTCAGGCCGATGACCGATTCGGACATGCCAGCAGCAGTTGCCAGCTGCACTGCGCCGTCAACCAGCAGACGCGCACCGTAGATGGCCGCGGCGAGCCCGGCGACGACCATCAGGCCCAGTACCCACGGGTTGTGAGACCTGGGCATCGTGTCGGCCAGCTCGGCTTCGTGCCGTTCGGCCTCGGCGTCGTGGCTGATCCTTTCCGACTGGTAGGCCCAATAGAGATTGCCCACCAGCGCGGCGACCAGCACGACCCCGACCAGTGCTGTAATCGTTCCCAGCAAGACCGCGCCGACGCACAGCACGGTAGAGGCCCCCAAGGCCAGTGCATCACGCTTGAAAGCCTCCGGCCGCACCACCAGAGGCATTAACAGGGCCGAGATGCCCAGTATCAGCAAAATGTTGGCAATGTTCGATCCGATCACATTGCCCACAGCAATACCAGGCGAACCTGCCATTGCCGCCTGGACGCTCGTGGCGAGTTCCGGTGTCGAGGTGCCGAAGCCGACGATCGTCAATCCTGCGAGGAGCGGCGAGATCTTCAGCAATTGCGACAACCCAACGGCACCGCGCACCAGCAGTTCGCCGCCAGCCGCGAGCAGGACGAGACCGCCAACAAGAAGCAATGTAAGGGTCATTCGGAAGTCCGTCCCGGAGAATTGCAGGCAATCCCGCCGACATCACGAATGCGCCGGCCGCATTCGCCAGAGGGGCCCGGTGGTGGGCAGCCAATGGCAATCCTCGGGTGTGATTTCAAGGGTGTGCGCATGCGCAAAGGGCGCCCGGATCGCTCCGGACGCCCCTTGCATGCTGATGGATCGAAGCGATCAGTAGCTGTAGTACATGTCGAATTCGACCGGGCTGGGGGTGGTTTCCCAGCGCACCACATCGTCCCACTTGAGCTCGATATAGGCGTCGATCTGGTCCTTGGTGAAGACGTCGCCTTTCAGCAGGAACTCATGGTCGGCGGCGAGTGATTCCAGCGCCTCGCGCAAGCTGCCACACACGGTCGGCACTTCGGCGAGCTCGGCCGGCGGCAGGTCGTAAAGGTTCTTGTCCATCGCATCGCCCGGGTGGATCTTGTTCTGGATCCCGTCGAGACCGGCCATCAGCAGCGCGGCATAGGCGAGGTAGGGGTTGGCCATCGCGTCGGGGAAGCGGAACTCGACGCGCTTGGCCTTCTCGCCCGCACCATAGGGGATGCGGCACGAGGCCGAGCGGTTGCGGGCCGAATAGGCCAGCAGCACCGGCGCCTCGAAGCCCGGCACCAGCCGCTTGTAGCTGTTGGTGGTCGGGTTGGTGAAGGCGTTGAGCGCCTTGGCGTGCTTGATGACGCCGCCAATGTAATAGAGGCAGTTGGTCGACAGGCCGGCATATTCGTTGCCGGCGAAGGTCGGTTTGCCGCCTTCCCAGATCGACATATGGGTGTGCATGCCGCTGCCGTTGTCCATCTTAATCGGCTTGGGCATGAAGGTCGCGCTCTTGCCATAGGCGTGGGCCACCTGGTGCACGACATACTTGTAGATCTGCATGTTGTCGGCGGTCTTGACCAGCGTGTCGAAGGTCAGGCCGAGCTCGTGCTGCGCCGCGGCCACTTCGTGGTGGTGCTTGTCGCAATTGAGACCCATCTCGAGCATGGTGGCGACCATTTCGCCGCGGATGTCGACAGCGCTGTCGACCGGGGCGACGGGGAAATAGCCTCCCTTGGCGCGCGGGCGGTGAGCCATGTTGCCGCCGTCATATTCCTTGCCCGAATTGGTCGGCAGTTCGATGTCGTCGATGGCGAAGCCCGAACCGGCATAGCCGTCTTCGAAGCGGACGTCGTCGAACATGAAGAATTCGGCTTCCGGACCGACATAGACGGTGTCGCCGATGCCGGTGGTCTTGAGATAGGCCTCTGCGCGCTTGGCGGTGGTGCGCGGGTCGCGGCTGTACCAGTCACCGGTCGAAGGCTCGACGATGTCGCAGAAGATGATCATCATCGGGGTGGCGCTGAACGGGTCCATGTAGACCCGGTCGAGGTCCGGTTTGAGGATCATGTCGCTTTCGTTGATGACCTTCCAGCCCTCGATCGAGGAACCGTCGAACATCAGGCCGTCCTCGAGCTCGTCCTCGCCCATGATGCCGGCGACCATCGTAAGGTGCTGCCACTTGCCCTTGGGGTCGGTGAAGCGCAGGTCGACCCATTCGACCTCGTTTTCCTTGATCTGCTTGATGACGTCTTTGGCCTTGGACATTGGGTGCTTCCTGTATTGATGGTCTTTGGATCGGGTGGAGAACTGTAACGATCAGATCGCGTCGTCGTCGCGTTCGCCGGTGCGGATGCGCAGCGCGCTTTCGATCGGCGAGACGAAGATCTTGCCGTCACCGATGCGGCCCGTTTGCGCAGCATTGGCGATGGCCTCGATGACGTTTTGCGCGATGGTATCGGGCACGACGACCTCTAGCTTCACCTTGGGCAGGAAGTCGACGACATATTCGGCCCCGCGATAGAGCTCGGTATGGCCCTTCTGGCGGCCGAAGCCCTTCGCTTCGGTCACGGTGATGCCGGATACGCCGACTTCGTGCAGCGCTTCCTTCACTTCGTCGAGCTTGAACGGCTTGATGATCGCTTCGATCTTTTTCACCGCTTGAAATCCCCCTGCGCATCGGGCCGGCGGGGCTCTGGCAACACGAATGCTGCGCGGCGGCCGGCTGTGTCCTCAATAATCACCCGCGTGCGATCCAAGAATCGTGCCAGAATCGATTGCAGGCCCAGCGATGCCATTTGCCTAAGGCAATCGGCAGAGTCGGGGAAGGGTGCAAAAGGCGGGCTGGCGAATGTTGCCCAAGTGGTGAGCGTTGCGTGCCTAATTATTAGGCAGAGCGAGGCCCGCCGTCTCGGGCAAGCCAGCCATGAGATTGAGGTTCTGCACCGCTGCGCCGCTCGCACCTTTGCCCAGATTGTCGAGCCGGGCGATGAGGCGGGCCTGCGTTCCGTGTGCGTCCGCATAGACCGACAAGAGCATGTCGTCATGCGGCGCATCTTGCGTGCGCAGCAACAGCTCTTGAGTGTCGGCCGGCTCGATCCACACCACCGGGCTGCCAGCGAAAAAAGCGGCGAGGCAAGCGCTTATGTCTGCGGGTGATGCCGCCCCGGGAATTGCTGCAAGCGGCAGCGGCACTTCGACCAGCATGCCGCGATAGGCGGGCACCACCGAAGGCGCGAACAGCGGGGCATGAGCGAGCCCTGCATGGCGCTGCATCTCGGGGATATGCTTGTGCCCGAAGCCGAGCGCATAGGTTCGGAACGCAAGCTCGGGATCGGCTTCGAACCGCTCGATCAGGGCCTTGCCGCCGCCGGAAAAACCCGACACCGCATTGATAGTGAAAGGCCAATCTGCGGGAAGCAGGCCTGCGCGAACCAGCGGCGCGACCAGGCCGAGGAAGCCTGTGGGATAGCAGCCGGGATTGCTGACCAGCCGGGCATTGGCAACCTGGTCCCGCCCGGTCAGTTCCGGGAAACCATAGGTCCAGCCATCCGCCACGCGATGCGCGCTGGAAGCATCGATGACGCGGGTCTTGCTTGCCGGGTCGATCATCGCCACCGCTTCGATGGCTGCGTCGTCGGGCAGGCACAGAATGGCAAAATCGCTGTCGTTGAGCGCTGCGCGCCGCGCCGCCGGGTCCTTGCGCTGCGCCTCGCCCAGCACCACGAGGTCGAATTCGGTGCGCCCGGTCAGGCGTTCGCGGATTTCGAGGCCAGTGGTGCCCACCGCCCCGTCAATGAAGACAGTGAAGGCCATCAGATATCGAAGGCGGAACGCGCGACGTAGCCGCTCGGACCTTCAGAGCCGCAAGTGCCCCACACCCAGTTGCGGGTGATATCGAGCGCTTCGAATGCCTCGCCCGTTCCCAGCTCGGCGACGGCTTCGCTGGCCTCGTCCATCGCCAGCAGGATCGGTGCCGGTCCGCGCGCGACCTCGATCACTTGCGGCACGACATAGTGCGGCACGAGGTAGCGGCTTGCGAGGGCGATATGCGCGACATCTCCACGGATCGGCAGGGTGCCCGGTTCCGGGCGCGCAACCGGGCCGATCAGTGCCAGCTGGCCCTGCGGAATCGGATATTGCGCACCCTCGCTCACTGCTGCCTTCAACCCCTGTTAGCGTCCAGAATTCCGCGCTTAGACTGCGCCATTCCCGCTAGCAAGCATAGCGCCGCACAGATTACCCAGCAGTGAAACGTTCCTGCAACATTCGCCAACTGGCGCGCAGGCCGTAGGCCTCGCCACCCTTGGGGCGGCCCGGTTTGGCGAAGGGCCGCCAGGCGAAGGTGTCGAAATGGGCCCAGTCGATGTCCTCGCCCACGAACCGGTCCAGGAACAGACCTGCGACGCTGGCCCCGGCGAAAGCATTGGCATGGCTGTTGTTGATGTCCGCAATGTCCGACTTGAGCCATTCGGCATAGGCCTTGGGCAGGGGCAGACGCCAGACCTCGTCGTCGCAGGCCTTGCCCGCCGCGATCAGCGCCTCGGCCGTCTCGTCGCGCCGCGCCATCAGACCGGGCAGGTCGGGGCCGAGCGCGACGCGGGCTGCGCCTGTGAGGGTAGCGAAGTCGATGATCAGTTCGGGCTTCTCCTCGCTCGCCCGGGCCAGCGCGTCGCCAAGAATAAGCCTTCCTTCGGCATCGGTGTTGCCGATCTCCACGGTCAGCCCCTTGCGGGTCTGGAGCACATCGCCGGGGCGGAAGGCATTGCCGGAAATGGCATTCTCGACGGCCGGCACCAGCAGGTGCAGCCGCACCTTCAGTCCGGCGCCCATGACAAGGCCCGCCAGCGCGATGGCATGTGCCGCGCCGCCCATGTCCTTCTTCATGAGCAGCATGCCGCTGGCAGGCTTGATATCGAGGCCGCCGCTGTCGAATGCGACGCCCTTGCCGACGATGGCGAGAACCGGGTCCTTCTCCTTGCCCCAGGTCAAATGCATGATACGCGGCGCATGCTTGCGGTCCGCGGCGCGGCCGACGGCGTGGACCATCGGATATTCGCGCTCCAGCGTTTCGCCCTTGGTGACGGTGAGCTTGGCGTGGTACTTCTTGGCGAGTGCTTCGCATTCGGCTTCGATAGCGGCAGGTCCCATGTCCTCGGCCGGGGTGTCGACCATGCGCCGCACCAGCGCGACGGCTTCGGCCTCGGCGATGGAGGGGGCGATCGCCTTGACGTCCTCCGTCAGCAGGATGCGCGGCCCCTGCGCCTTGTCGTCTTCCTTGCGGTATTTGGTGAAGCGGTACTGCGCGGTCTGCCAGCCGAGCAACGCGGGCCCGGTCGCGGCGTTGGCGAGACGGTAGGTCCCGCCCGGTAGTACTTCGGCCAGCTTGGCAAGGCACCAGCTCGAAAGCGCCTGCGGATTGGCCACGCCGCCGACCGCGAACCAGCCGTCGCCATCGGGCACGATCCCGACCTGATAGCCGCCACCATCGAATTTCTGCGCGGCCAGTGCGGCGCGCTGCCCGGCGCCAAGCGACTTGCTCCATTCGGCGAAGCTATTTTCGCTGACAAGGTGGATGGCAAGGGCGTCTTGCCCGCGATCGGGCTGGATAAGTTCAGCTTTGGTCATGTAATGTCCGTTTGGCGAAGCGCTTAAGGGTGTTAATGGGAAGCGCTTGGAATGGAGTCAAACCGGATGATGCGTGTCGCCTGCCTGTTGTTGCCTGCTCTGGCCCTCGCGGCCTGCAACCCGTGGGGCGGCAAAGGTGCGGATGATGGCAAGCCGCCGGTCGCCGCGACACCGGCACCGAGCCCGGCAGACACCAAACCGGAAGCGCTCAAGGTCAGCGAGGATACTCAGCTCTACAGTTTCGACTTCGCCTATCCGGTCGAGGTCGCCGCGATTCCCGAACTCAAGGAACGGCTCGACAGCGAGATGGCCAAGGCCAAGGACAAGCTGATCGCGCAGGCCAAGTCAGCCGAAGCCAGTGCCCGCGACGAGGGTTTTCCCTACAACGCCTATGCCGAGGGGACCAACTGGCAGGTCGTAGCCAACACTCCGCGCTTCCTGAGCCTGTCAGCGGCGGTCTACAGCTACACCGGCGGGGCGCATCCCAACAGCGGGACGAAAACGCTGGTCTGGGACCGGGAGGCCAAACGGGCGCTGGCACCGGTCGATTTCTTCGCTTCGGCCGAAGCGCTCGAAGAAGCCGTGCGCGAACGGTTCTGCTCCGCGTTGCAAAAGGAGCGCGGCCAGCGCCGCGGGCCGGAAGGCGAAAAGGTCGAGGGCGAGTTCGGCGAATGCCCGCCGCTTGCTGACCTGACCGTGCTGCTTGGCTCCTCGAATGGCAGGAAGTTCAACCGCATCGGGCTGGTCGCCGATCCCTATGTCGCAGGGCCTTATGCGGAGGGAGATTACGACATCACCGTGCCCGTCACCGCCGAAGTGCTCGAGGCGGTTCGCCCGGCGTACAAGGACGCTTTCACGCTGCGGTAGGATGCCACGCTAGGATTCTGGCGCGCCAGTCGCTACATAGCCCGGCATGAGCGAATACCAGGTTATTACCAGCGACGACGACGTCCAGCGCGACGGCACCATCAAGCTGCACGGCCCCGACGGGTTCGAAGGGATGCGCAAGGCCGGGCGGCTGGCGGCGCAGATCCTCGACGAAGTGGCCGACTTCGTGAAGCCCGGCGTTACCACCGGACAGATCGACGATCTCGTCCGCACCATGACGCTGGACGGTGGGGCCGTGCCAGCGACCATGGGCTATCGCGGCTATGCGCACAGCTGCTGCACTTCGATCAACCACGTCATCTGCCACGGCATCCCGGGCGACAAGGTGCTGAAGGATGGCGACATCATCAATGTCGATGTGACCCCGCTGCTCGACGGTTGGCACGGCGACACCAGCCGGATGTATTTCGCCGGCGAGCCGTCGCTGAAGGCGAAGAAGCTGGTCGATGTGACCTACGAATGCCTGATGCTGGGGATCGAAGCGGCCGCGAAGCCCGGCGCGCGGCTGGGCGATATCGGCGCGGCGATCGAGGAACATGCGCGGCAGTACCGTTATGGCGTGGTCCGCGAATTCTGCGGCCACGGCCTCGGCCGCCTGTTCCACGACGCGCCCGAAGTGGTCCATGCCGCGCGGGCGGGCACCGGCCCGCTGCTCAAGCCGGGCATGTTCTTCACCATCGAGCCGATGATCAACCTCGGCAAACCCTGGGCCAAGGTGCTGGGCGACGGCTGGACTGCGGTGACCCGCGACAAGAGCCTGAGCGCGCAGTTCGAACACTCGCTCGGAATCACGGAGAACGGCATCGAGATTTTCACCGAGAGCCAGACGGGCCGGCACAAGCCGCCGTATAATTGAGCACCAACAAGACCCCGTCACCACGGCCCTGAGCCGGGGTCCCGCTGTTCTTGCGGGATTGCACTAAGCCAGAAGAAAATCGGGACCCCGGGTCAAGCCCGGGGTGACGGAATGGGTCAGGACTCGCGCGCCGCCCGGATAGCGGCCCCCGCCGCAAACGGCGCAATCGCGCATAATCCCAGGCTGATCGCCCCTGCCAGCGCCACGCCGGTCGTGTCGCCCTGTGCCAGGCTCCCGGCGCCGAAGATCAGGATCGGCACAGCCAGCGGCAGCAGCATCAGCCCGCCGAGTGCGGCTCCGGCGCGGAGGCTTGCCATCAGGCTGGCGACGATCAGGCCGATGGCGGCGAGGCCGGGGGTGCCTGCGATCAGACCCAGCAGCAGAAGACCAAGCGTCTTCCCGTCGAGGCCGAGCAACGCCGCTGCCGGAAAGCACGCAAGGAGCAGCAGCGGCGCGAAGGCGAGCCAGTGCGCCAGGAGGCGGCTGGCCATGGTCACTTCCTCGGCGATGCCGCGCAGCGCCAGCTGGTCAAACACGCCGCCGTGGAGGTCGTCTGCCACCAGCCGGTCGAGCGGCAGGATCGCAGCGAGCAGTGCCGCGACCCACAGCACCCCGCCGCCGGTCCGCGCCAGCAGGGGCGCATCGGGCCCGACCGCGAAGGGATAGAGCATCGCCACGGCGAGGAAGAACACGAGAGGCAGCACCGCCCCGCCGCGCGCGCCGCCGGGCAGCAGCAGCGCAAGGTCGCGCCGGATCAGGGCACCGAAACCGCTCACCGCTCGTAATCCGTGATAGCTAAGGTTTGCGCAGCAATCGCGGTCGGCTGGTGCGAAGCGATGACGCAGATCCCGCCGCCGCCGCAATGCAGCGCCACCAGCGCCTCGACCTTGGCGCAGGCGCTGGCATCGAGCCCGTTGAACGGCTCGTCCAGCAGCCAGATCTCACGCGCCTTGCACATCAGCCGGGCGAAAGCGGCGCGCTTCTTCTGGCCGGTCGAGAGATAGCGCACCGGCACGTCGAGCAGCGGCTCCAGCTCCATTACCGTGATCGGGCCGGATGGATCGCTGCACCCGTCGAGCCGCTCCCAGAATTGCAGTGCCCGGGCCAGCGGCCAATCGGGATCAAGCGCCAGCCGCTCGTCGATCAGGCCCATGCTGCCCTGGCTCTCGACCGCGCCTTCGAAGGGCCGCAGAAGGCCCGCCAGGATGCGGATAAGGCTCGACTTGCCGGTCCCGTTGGGGCCGGTGACGTGGAGCGCGCTTCCCGCCTCCAGCGCAAAGTCCAGGCCGGCGAACAGCAGGCGGTCGCCGCGACGACAGGCAAGGTTGCGTGCGGCGAGGGCTGCGGGCATGGAGCGGGCACTAAGCGCAAAAGCGCTTGTTCACAAGCTGTGCCCGAACGGAGAGAACCATGTCCATCGTCAAGCTGACTGACCCAGAACGCGCCACCTGGCTGGAAGCCCTCAAGGGGTGGCAGATGGCCGAGGGCAAGGACGCGATCATCCGCGAGTTCCGCTTCGCCGACTTCAACGAGGCCTGGGGGTTCATGAACCGGGTCGCACTGCTGGCCGAGAAGGCCGATCACCATCCAGAATGGTTCAACGTCTACAACCGGGTCGAGATCACGCTGACCACGCATGATGCCGACGGGCTGTCCATGCGCGATATGGAGCTGGCCAAGGCCATCGACGACTTGATCTAGTCGCCCAGCAACTGCATCGCCCCGCGCTCGCGCGATTGCTTGCGCACGCGGCCCGGCATCCAGCGCGCGCCGAAGGCAATCCGCTTGGCCGTCTTGCCGACCGGCCAGTGCATCTGGTCCTCATGCACTGCGCGCCAGGCGGCTTCCGCCACTTCTTCGACCGGCGTGATCTCCAGCCCCGAGGCATGGACACGGGCGCGGATGTGTTCGTTGGTCCCGGCATTGGGCACCATGTCGAGCAGCGGCGTGTCGATGAAGCTGGGCATCAGCGAGCGGACATTGATCCCGACCCCGGCCCATTCGCCGTCGAGGCTCTCGGTAATCCCGCGCACCCCGAATTTGGTCGCGCAATAGACCGATCCGCCCGCGCTGCCATAGATCCCCGCCGCGCTGGCAGTGTTGAGCAGGCATGATCCCGGTGCGGTCTTCTTGAGGTGCGGATAGGCCGCCTGTGCGCCGAACAGCACGCCCTTGAGATTGATGTCGAGGCAGCGGGTGATCTCGTCCTCGCTGTTGAGGATCAGCGACCCGCCGATGGGAATGCCGGCGTTGTTGGCCAGCACATCGATGCGGCCCCCGGCGGCACTGGAAAACCCCTCCAGCGCGGAATCCCAGGCGGCCCGGTCGCGGACATCGAAGTTGACGCTCCAGCAGTTGGCCTCGCCGATCAGCCTCGCCGTCTCGGCCATGCCGCTGTCGCTGATGTCGCCGAGGCCGACGAACCAACCCTCTTTGGCAAACTTCTGCGCGATGGCCCGGCCGATGCCGCTGCCGCCACCGGTGATGAAAATGCTCTTGCGTGTCATGTGTCCTCTCCCGACTTTGACCGCGCTTTAAGCCTACCGCGGTGCTCCTGCCAATCCCTCGACGAATTCTGCGCCCTCGACGATCTGCGCGGTCGATTGTGCCAGCGTTTCGCCGAGCGGTTCGGCCCGGCCGCCGAGGTTGGTGGCGAGGAAATTCTCCGTCACCGCGCTGAAGGCGATGTTGTTGGCGGGCTTGGCGAAGCCGTGGCCCTCGTCGGGGTAGAGCAGGTAGGTCACCGGCACGCCCGCGTCCTTCATCGCGCCGACGATCTGGTCGCTTTCGGCCTGCTTGACGCGCGGGTCATTGGCACCCTGCGCGATCAGCAGGGGGCGCACGATCTCGCCGGCCTTGTGAAGCGGGCTGCGCTCCTTGAGCAGGGCGAGGCCCTCCGGCGTGTTCGGATTGCCCATGCGGGTGTGGAACTGTGCCACGATCGGCTCCCAATAGGGCGGGATCGATTCGAGCAGGGTCTCGAGATTCGACGGGCCGACGATGTCGACCCCGCAGGCGAACGCTTCCGGCGTGAAGGTCAGCCCCGCCAGCGTGGCATAGCCGCCGTAGGAACCGCCCATGATCGCGATCTTGTCGCGCGGGGTGATGCCTGATTCGACCGCCCATTCGACCGCGTCGATCAAATCGTCATGCATCTTGCGGCCCCATTGCAGGTTCGCCGCATTGACGAAGCCCTTCCCGAAGCCGGTCGAGCCACGATAGTTCACGGAAAGCACGGCATAGCCGCGATTGGCGAGCCACTGGTGGTATCCGTTGAAGCCATAGCCGTCGCGCGCCCACGGCCCGCCATGGACCAGCAGCACCATCGGCACCGGCGCGTCGGGCACTCCGTCACCGGTGCTGTCGGTACCCGGCGGCAGGGTGAGGTAGGACGGCAGCGTCAGCCCGTCGCGGCTTTTGAGTTCGAGCAAGTGCATCGGACGGAGCGGGACCTCGGCCAGTTCGGGGCGGGTGACATAGAGCTGCGTCAGCGTGCCCGCGTCGCGGTCATAGAGATAGCTGGCGGCGGGCTTCACCACCGGGTCGTTGGCGACGATCCACTTGCGGTCGTCGTCCGTGCGGCTGGCAATGCCGAATTCGCCTTCCAGCTCGGATCGCAGGAAAGCGAAGGCCTGGCCGATCTCCGGATCGAGCGCGGTCCATTCGCGCTTGAGATAGGTCGCGCTCCAGGCCAGCACTTCGCCGGTCTGCTGGTCGCGCAATGTGCCGCCGATATCGGCGCGCGGGTCCTCGGCGACGAGCGTGGTTGTGCCGCTTTCCCAGTCCATCGCCAGCAGCGCAGCAGTGTCGCGCCCGTCACTGTCGAGCCAGTACATGGTCCTGCCATCGCGGGTGAAACCGGCAGGCGCCGTGGTCAGCGCATCGTCGAGTGCGGTGGACTTGAAGGGTTCCTCCTCGACGACGTTATCGACGACACGGAAATAGTCGGTGCCGCCGTCGGCATTGGGCAGGACGGCGAGCCGCAGTTGCAGGTCGTCGTCGGCCATGAAGCCGGCAAAGGCATTGTTCTCCAGCACCAGCGACAGCGCGCCGGTGTTGAGATCGAGCAGATGGACATCGAAGAAGCGCGCATCGCGGTTGTTGAGGCCGATCAGCAGCTTGTCCTTATGGGTGTCGGACCCGCCGACCAGCTGCACCCGCGTGTTCTCGAACGGGGTGAGGGTGGTTTCCTTGCCCGTTTCGACATCGATCCCGTAGAGCAGGAAATTCTCGTCGCCGCCCTTGTCCTGGATGTAGAGCAGGCTGCGGCTGTCGGGCGCCCAGAAATACTCACGGATCGGTCGGTCGGTCGAGGCCGACATGGCCCGCGCCGCCTCGGGATCATCGCTCGGCGCCAGCCAGATATTGAGCACGCCATCTCTGGGCGCGAGCCAGCTGAGCCATTTGCCGTCAGGGCTGATCTGTCCGGCGGCGCGGGTCGGGTTGCCGAACAGGTGATCGCGGGGGATGAGCGGGAAAGCGTCGATGCTGGTGGTCATGCAGTGTCCGTCGAATGGCAAACAGGGGAAAGCGATCAGATCGCTTCCATATTGTAGGTATGCCAGGCGAAGATTGCGACCGCGCCGCGATGCGGGCGCCAGGCCTCGGCAAGCTCTCGCACGACCTTTTCCTTGGGCATTTCGTCGTGCCCCAGTATGCGTCCGACCGCCTTCTGCACCGCCAGATCGCCTGCCGGCCAGATGTCCTGTCGCCCTTCTGCGAACAGCAGATAGATTTCGGCAGACCACCGGCCGATGCCCTTGATCCGGGTCAGTTGGGCGATGGCTTCCTCGTCATCGGCAGGCAGGCTGCCGAAGTCGAGTTCGCCGCTTTCGACCAGTTCGCACAGCGAGCGGGCATAGCCCTGCTTCTGGCGGGAGAGGCCGCAGGCGCGGAGCGTATCGAAATCCCGTTCGAGCAGGCGGGACGGGCTGAAGCCTTCGCCCAGCTCTGCCTCCAGCTTGCGCCACATCGACGCAGCCGCCGCGACCGAGACCTGCTGGCCGACGATGGTGCGCAGCAGCGTCATGTATCCGGTCGGGCGGATGCGCGGCTCGGGATAGCCCGCCCGCTCCAGCACCGCCGCGATGCGCGGTTCGCGTACCGCCACTTCGTCCAGGCCCTCGCGGATTTGTTCTGCGGTCAGTCCCAATCTGCAACCCCTCTCTTGCCTTGCGCGCGCGCACCGCTTAGCAGCGCGGGCAACAGGCCGATAGGCCGGACAACTCATACGGAGCAAGCAATGCCGAAGCTGGTGGTGGTCAATCGTGCGGGCGAGGAAACGACAGTCGAGGTCGCTGACGGCCTGACGGTGATGGAAGCGATCCGCGACAATGGTTTCGACGAACTGCTGGCGCTGTGCGGCGGTTGCTGCTCCTGCGCCACCTGCCATGTCCATGTCGATCCGGCCTTCGCCGACCGGCTGCCCAGGATGTCGGAAGACGAAGACGATCTGCTCGAATCGTCCGACCACCGCGAGGCCACTTCGCGGCTCGGCTGCCAGATTCCCTTCACTGCCGATCTCGACGGTCTGAAGGTTACTATCGCCCCTGAAGATTGAACTTTGTTGGCGCTGGGCAGGGGAGCGCCTACCTCCCCGCCCATGACGACAGCTGCGCCTTTCAAGGACACAATCTCCCTTATCGGCAATACTCCGCTGGTCCGCCTCGCCGGACCCAGCGCTGCGGCCGGTTGCGACATCTACGGCAAGTGCGAGTTCGCCAATCCCGGCGCTTCGGTGAAAGACCGGGCGGCGCTGTGGATCATCCGCGATGCGGAAGCGAAGGGCGAGCTGAAGCCGGGCGGAACGGTGGTCGAGGGCACGGCGGGCAACACCGGGATCGGCATTGCGCTGGTCGCCAATGCGCTCGGCTACAAGACCATCATCGTCATGCCGGACAACCAGAGCCAGGAAAAGATGGCTACCCTTCGCGCGCTGGGCGCTGAGCTGGTGTTGGTACCGCCGACCAAATATGCCGACTGCAACCACTTCCAGCATGTCTCCCGCCGGATGGCAGGAGAGATCGAAGGCGCGATCTGGGCCGGGCAGTTCGACAACACCGCCAACCGCAAGGCGCATATCGAAAGCACCGCGAAGGAGTTGTGGGATCAGCTGGGCGGCCGGATCGACGGCTTCACCTGCGCTGCCGGAACGGGCGGGACCATTGCCGGGGTCGGCATGGGGCTCAAGGAGCTGGACGAGAACATCGTCATCGCCCTGACCGATCCGCACGGGGCCGCGCTCTACAATTACTATGCCCATGGCGAACTCAAGAGCGAAGGCTCCTCGGTGGCTGAAGGCATCGGCCAGGGCCGCATCACCGGCAATCTCGAAGGCGCGCCGATCGACACCCAGTTCCGCATTTCCGACGAGGAAGGGCTGGATTGGGTCGCGCGGCTCTTGCGGGAAGAGGGGCTGTGCCTTGGCCTGTCGAGCGGGATCAATGTCGCCGGGGCTATCGCGCTCGGCAAGCAGCTGGTCGCCGAGGGGCGCGAGAACCCGCAGGTGGCGACAATCCTGTGCGACACCGGCTTCCGTTATCTCTCGACGCTCTACAATGCCGAGTGGCTGCGCTCGAAGAGCCTGCCGGTCTTCGACTGGCTCGTCGAGGCCTAGGGCGCAGGGCCGTGGCCGGTTCGTTTGACGTTCAGGCCAAGGTGGCTAAGATGCGGCGCATGAACCCGCTGCCCCAGCTGCTCCGCCCTGCGGCGGAAGAGGTCCATCCCGTGCCCGATCTTGCCAAGGGAGGCGAGGTCGCGCACCGGTTGCAGGTCGGCCTGATCGGCCTTGGTGCGATGATCCTGCTAGTGGGTGTTGCCGACATGATCATGACGCGTGCCCAGCAGACCGAGCAGGCCGCCGTGCCTGAAGCGGCGGCAACGGTCGAACCGGCGCCAACGCCCGACCAGAACAACGATGCGCTGGAAGCTGCCGGGGTCGTGCCGGACCTGCCCAAGGACGCCGTGGACGAGCCCGTGCCCGATGGTCCGGTCCTTCCGGCGCAGGGCGACGCATCCCGGCCAGCCGGGCAATAGCCATGCGTATTGCCGGAGCGGTGCTGGCCGCCATGCTGCTGGCCGCTTGCAGCGCTTCCACCCCGGTCTCGCCGGTCGAGTCGGCCACGAAGGAAAATCTGGGGCTGATGACCAGCCTGCCCATCCTTTGGTCGGGCAATGATGCCTTTGCGGCCCTGGCCGACGGCGAAGAGGTCCAGCCGCATTGGGCCGTGGCGACGCTGGACCGGGCGTACCGGATCGATCCGCTCGATGCGCTGTCGCCTGAAGCATTGCAGCGTACCGATGTCCTGCTGCTGGCCCAGCCGCGGGTGCTGGCACCGGCAGAGAATGTCGCGCTCGACGAGTGGGTGAGAGCCGGCGGGCGGGTGCTGCTGCTGGCCGATCCCAAGCTGGTCGGCGACTACGACTTCCCGCTGGGGGATCCGCGGCGACCGATGGACACTGCCATGCTCAGCCCGATCCTCGCTCGCTGGGGACTGGAATTGCTGCATGATCCCGCAGCGGCCAGGCTGCGCACCGTTTCGCTGGGCGAGGCAGAGATGGCGGTGGCCGACGGCGGAAGCTTTCGCCTGACGCCAGCCGATGGTGCGACATGCCGGTTGATGCTGGATGCCCTCGCTGCAAGCTGCGCTGTCGGAAGTGGGCACGTCGTGCTGCTGGCCGACGCGACCTTGCTGGAGGATCCGGTTGGCGGGGAGGGTTCGCCCGCCGCACTCAGGGCTCTTTTGGGGATGACGCGGGAAAACGGACCGGAGTCGACTCGGGAAACCGCGGGAACGGATCGCTGACGTCGGGAATCTACGGGAACCAGCCCTCCATTCAGGGGATTCGGCGGGTTTTCTCAGGGATTGCGAACAAGTATCGACAGTCTGTCGGGTGTAAAAAATGAAATTAATCATTTAGTTACCACATAATCCCTTATTTTTCCGCGTTTTCCCCTTTAATCCCGCTGAATGCCGCGTTATGACGGCTTCTCATTGGACAAGCTGATTTGTCGCGCGCTTCCGGAGGCGGGGAGCGAGCCGGTGGCGCATGCGCTTCCGAAGGCAGGAAAGTTGTGTCCACAGGTGATGGCGCTCACTCGAGGGGTGCTCGAACGGGGATTGGCGGGGAGTGGAACAGGCATTCACAGGATATAGCGGGCAGGCGTATTCGCCCGCGGGCGACAAAGGTCGCTTCGTCCTGCCGCCCCTGTTCCGCAAGGCGGTCAAGGAAAGCTCCGGCAGCCGCATCCTGTGCATCAACAAGCATGATCGCTGGACCTGTCTCTCGGGCTTCGGTCTCTCGCGCAAGGAAGAGCTGGAGCGGCAGCTCGACCGCGAAGAGGAAATGGCGTTCAAGTTCGGCCGCGAATTCGACCGTGAAACGCGCGGCTTCCAGCTCAATGCGTTCGAGGAAATCCCCTTCGACGACAGCGGGCGCTTCGTCATGCCCGCCTATCTGCGCGAACTGGCCAATGTCGAGGACGGCCTGTTCTTCCTCGGCGGCGGCCGCTTCTTCACCATGTGGACCCCTTCCGAACTGTACAAGATGGGCGACGAATGGGCTGCGGCCAAGGCTGCCTGCAAGGCGCTGGTCGCCGAGGCCGAGGCGAAGCGCAAATGAGCGATACCGCCCCGCACATCCCCGTCCTGCTCGATGAAGTGATCGCTGCGCTCGCCCCGCAGCCCGGCGCCGTGATCGTTGATGCCACCTTTGGTGCCGGCGGTTATACCCGTGCGCTGCTTGAACGCGGCGCGACCGTCCACGCCTTCGACCGCGACCCCGATGCGATTGCTGCCGGGCAGGAGTGGCCCGAAACCCGCGAACAACCGCCGCGCCTGGTGCTTCACCCGCGCCGCTTTTCGGAAATGGTCGCGGCGCTCGCCGAAGCCGGGGTCGAGCAGGTCGACGGGGTGGCGATGGATATCGGCGTCTCCTCCATGCAGCTCGACCAGGCGGAACGCGGCTTTGCCTTTTCCGCCGATGGCCCGCTCGACATGCGGATGAGCCAGCATGGCATGTCTGCCGCCGACTTCGTCAACGAGGCCGACGAGGCCGAGATTGCCGATGTGCTCTATCAATATGGCGAGGAACGGCAGTCGCGCCGCGTTGCCCGTGCCATCGTGGCTGCCCGCCCGCTGGCGACCACCGGCGATCTTGCGCGTGTGGTGCGCAAGGCGCTGGGCCACAAGCCGCACGACAAGAAGGATCCGGCGACCCGCAGCTTCCAGGCCATTCGCATCCATGTGAACGGCGAGCTCGACGAGCTCGAAGAGGGTCTCCTCGCCGCCGAACGCCTGCTCCGGAGCGGCGGACGGCTGGCCGTGGTCAGCTTCCACTCGCTGGAAGATCGTATCGTGAAGCGCTATCTCCAGCGCGCTTCCGGAAAGGCCGGCGGCACATCCCGCCATCTTCCCCAAGACCTGGGGCCGCCGGCCGTTTTTTCGCACATTTCCAAGGCGATCCGCCCGACAGAGGCCGAAATCGCCCGCAACCCGCGTGCGCGTTCCTCGACACTGCGCCACGCCGTTCGCACCAGTGTTCCGGCACGAAAGGAGGCCGCGTGATGGTGGGGGGAAGTCGCCTGAGGCAGATCGGCTGGGCCATGGCGCTCGGCCTCGTCTTTGTCCTGTTCGCTGCGCTCAGTTTCCGCGTCAGCGCGGTGAAGAGCGATGTCATCCGCGCCGAGCGGCAGATCATCGCCCTGACGCAGGAAAACATGCGGCTGGAAACCGAGTTCGAGACCCGCGCCAACCAGCAACAGCTGGCCAACTGGAACGCGGTCGATTTCGGCTACATCGCACCGCGCGCCGACCAGTATTTGGAGAACGAACGCCAGCTGGCGAGCCTGAGCCAGCCGGTCATGCCAGATGCGCCGTCACCGATCCGGGTGGCGCGGGCGGACGTACCGGCCGAGATGCCCGCCATGGTCTCGCCCCTGACCGGCAAGCCAATGGATGCGGAGCCGGCCGTCAAGGAGCAGAAGGCACCTGCACGGGTGGTAAAGACGGCCCGGGCCGATGCGCCGCGCGCTTCGCTGGCCGAACGTCTCGGCATGACCGCCGAAATCGAAGCAACCTCTCCTGACTTCACCGGCGGGGCCAGGATCGGGGAATGACCTCTCTCACTGTCAGCACGGCAATCTCATCGGGGCGCGTCCGGCTGGTCTCCAACCGGCAGGAAGCGTTGCTGACGGCGCGGATCCGGGTGTTGCTGGTGGCGGCAGGTTTCGCGGTGCTGGCCCTGGTGGCGCTGCTGCGGATCGTTATTCTCGGGATCGGCGGCGGAAGCAACAATCCCGCGTCGCTGGCCGAAGCGTTGTTGCCGCCGCGTGGCGAGATTTCGGACCGCAACGGCATTGCGCTCGCTCGCAACTATCCGGCCCGCGCACTGTGGTTCAATCCCGAGGCGTTGGGCGAAGATGGCACTCCGCTGATCAAGTCGCCCGCGGCGGTTGCCGCCGAGCTCAAGGCGATCTTCCCTGATCTCGACCAGAAACGGGTCGAGCGCATGCTGGCCTCGGGCAAGCCGGGCTACCTCCGTCGCCGCGTCGTGCCCGATGATGCGAACAAGGTGCAGGATATCGGCGAAATCGGGCTCGAACTGCCGTTCGAAATGGACCGCCACTATCCGCAAGGGACGATGGCGGCGCATATCCTCGGCTTTGTCGCAGCCGACGGCAAGGGCCGGGTCGGGATGGAGCAGGTACTCGACAAGCGGTTGTCCGATCCTTCGCTGCGCGGCACGCCGGTCGAACTGAGCATCGACATGCGGGTGCAGGGCGCGCTCGAGGACGAGCTGCGTCGCGGGATGCTGGCAACCAATGCCATGGGCGCGGCCGGGATCGTGCTCGATGTCGACTCCGGCGAGGTGATGGCGCTGGCCTCGTTGCCCGAATTCAACCCGAACAAGATCGACCGCGAGGGCGAGCAATACATGTTCAACCGGGTGACCAACCAGGTCTACGAACTCGGTTCGACTTTCAAGCCGCTGACCGTCGCTGCCGCCATCGATGCGGGGGTGGTTCGCGATTTTGGCAAGCGATATGACGCGTCGCCGGTTACCGTCGGGCGCTTCACCATCAAGGACGGCCACGACTTGGGGGCCAGCCTCAATATCCCCGAAATGCTGATCCATTCTTCGAACACGGTGACTGCGCGTGTCTCGGACGAACTGGGTTCGGAGCGAATGCGCCAAACGATGATCGATCTGGGCATGAACGAGCGCCCCCATATCGAACTTCCAGCGCGCGGTTTTCCGCTGTGGCCCGGCAAGAAGTGGGCGCGCCTGACGACCATGACGGTCGGATTCGGTCACGGCATCGCTGTCACCCCGCTGCACCTCGCCAGCGCCTATGCGGCGATGGTAAACGGAGGCATTTGGCGCCCGGCTACGCTGCACAAGCTGGAGCCGTCGCAGGTTCCAAAGGGTCGCCGCGTCTTCAAAGCCGCTACCTCTTCGCGGATGAACCAGTTGATGCGGATGATCACTCTCTACGGGACCGGGCGCAATGCGGATGCGCCAGGCTATCGCGTTGGCGGCAAGACCGGGTCAGCCGAAAAGCCGGGAGTCGGGGGATACCGCAAGTCCAGCCTCGTTTCGACCTTTGCGGCGGCTTTCCCGATGGATCGCCCGCGCTTCGTCGTCATCATCATGCTCGACGAGCCCAAGGGCACCACGGCGAGCTCGTTCCAGCGCACGGCGGCATGGAACGCTGCCCCGATCGTCGGCAGGCTGGTCCCTCGCATCGGGCCGATCCTGGGGATTCGCCCGGACATGCATCGCGACGTCGATATCTCCGACTTGCGCCGTTTGATTCCCGGAGGTGACGAGTGAAGCTCGGCAAGCTGGCGCAGGCCGCGGGACTGCAAATCGCCGGTGACGGCGATTGCACGGTCACGGGCTTTGCCATCGATCATCGCAAGATCGCCCCCGGCACGGTGTTCGGCGCGTTTACGGGCGCGAAGTTCAACGGCGAGGATTTCATCCCGCAGGCCGTCGCCGCCGGAGCCATCGCCGTTGTTGCCCGGCCCGAAGCCAAGGTCGAAGGCGCATTGCACATCGCCGAGGCCAATCCGCGCCGTGCCTTCGCGCTGCTGGCGGCGCAGTTCTTCACTCCGGTCCCGCAGACCATCGTCGCGGTGACGGGCACCAACGGCAAGACCTCGACCGTCGAGATGACCCGCCAGCTGTGGCGCATGGCGGGCGAACGCGCGGCAAGCATCGGCACGCTGGGTGTGACCACGCCCGACGAGAGCGTTTCGACCGGGCTGACTACGCCGGATATCGTCACTTTCCTCGCCAATATGAGCGGCCTCGCGCGCGAAGGGGTGACCCATGTCGCCTACGAAGCCTCCAGCCACGGGCTCTCGCAATATCGCAACGAAGGGCTGCCGGTGGCCGCTGCCGCCTTCACCAATCTCAGCCGCGACCATCTCGATTACCACCCGACGATGGAGGACTATTTCGACGCCAAGATGCGGCTGTTCGATGAAGTCGTGATGGACGGCGGCACGGCGGTGATCTGGACCAGTGGCGACGAATGGACCGCCAAGGCGATTGGACGGGCCAAGGCGCGCGGCCTCAAGGTTTTCACCGTTGGGCAGGAGGGCGAGGACATCCGTCTGCTCTCGCGCATGCCGACCCAGTTGGGGCAGGAACTCGAAATCGAACATGGCGGCGCGACACGGAAGCTGCGCTTGCCGCTCATCGGCGAATACCAGGTCGCCAATGCGCTGACCGCTGCCGGACTGGCACTGGCGACTGGAACCGCAGCTTCGCTGGTCTGGGACGGCGTGGCTCGCCTGCAGCCGGTCCGTGGTCGCCTGGAACGCGCCGCGCTCAACATGGCGGGCGCGCCGGTCTATGTCGATTATGCGCATACGCCCGATGCGCTGGAGGCGGCCATCGCTGCCTTGCGCCCGCATGTGACAGGCCGTCTGATCACGGTCTTCGGCGCCGGCGGTGACCGCGACCAGGGCAAGCGCGGTCCGATGGGCGCAGTTGCTGCACGTGCTTCTGACATCGCCATCGTCACCGACGACAATCCGCGCGGGGAAGACCCTGCCGCCATCCGCGCGGCAGTGCTCGCCGGGGGCGACGGTCGCTTGCGCGAGATCGGCGACCGGCGCGAGGCCATCTGTGCCGCCATCGCCGAGGCGCAGGGCGACGACATCGTGCTCATCGCGGGCAAGGGCCACGAACAGGGCCAGATCATCGGTTCGGGAGAGAACATGAAACTGTTGCCATTCGACGATGTGACGGTTGCGCGCGAATGTGCCGGCGGGCAGGGAGGCGCGGCATGATCGCCCCCCGGTTTGCCCAGAATGCCATTCTCTCCTGGCCGCGCACACGGCGCGACAGCCTGCCGCTGGCGCTGTGGACGGCGCAGGCCATTGCCGAGGCGACCGGCGGTGTGGCGAGCGGCGATTTCCAGGTCTCCGGTGTCGAAATGGACAGCCGCGATGTCCGCCCGGGTGACCTGTTCGTCGCGCTCAAGGGCGAGGCGATGGACGGGCACAAGTTCGTCGAGAAGGCCTTTGCCGCAGGTGCCGCCGCCGTGCTGGTCGACCGTCCGGTCGATGCCCCGCATGTGCTGGTCAAGGACACCACCGAGGCGCTCCACGCGCTGGCCCATGTCGCACGCGACCGCGCCGCTGCCATCCGCGTTGGCGTTACGGGATCGGTCGGCAAGACCGGGGTCAAGGAAGCCATTTTCGCCGCGCTGGAGCGTTCGAGCCGCGGGCAGGCCCACCGCAGCGTGCGCAGCTACAACAACCATGTCGGTGTGCCGCTGACGCTGGCCCGCATGCCCGCGCGCAGCACCTATGGCGTGTTCGAAATGGGCATGAACAATGCCGGCGAGATCAGCGTGCTGACACACCATGTCCGCCCGCATGTCGCCGTCATCACCACCATTGCCCCGGCACATATCGAGAATCTCGGTTCGATCGAGGCGATTGCCGACGCCAAGGCGGAAATCTTCGACGCGCTGGAGCCGGGGGGGACGGCCGTGATCCCGGCTGATGTGCCCGAGTATCCGCGCTTGCTCGCCGCTGCCGGGAAAGTCGGAGCGAAGGTCCTGTCCTTCGGTCGCGATGCGAAGGCCAACGTCCGCTTGCTCGATGCCATCCCGGCCGCCAATGGCGGCTCGCTGGTAACGGCGCAGATTGCCGACCGGCGGCTGTGCTACACCGTGGCGGAGCCGGGCGAGCACTGGATCAGCAATTCGCTGGCCGTGCTGGGCGCGGTCTATGCCGCCGGCGGCGACCTTGGCGCGGCCGGCCTTGCGCTGGCGGAACTCGGCGGCCTCAAGGGACGCGGTGCGCGCCACCAGGTTTCGGCAGCAGGCGGCAAGGCCTTGCTGATCGACGAAAGCTACAACGCCAACCCGGCTTCGATGCGCGCGACCTTGCGACAGCTCGGCCATACCCCGGCCACCCGCCGGATCGCGGTGCTCGGCAGCATGAAGGAACTGGGCGATTTTGCCCCCGGATTCCATGAGCAGCTGGCCGAGCCGATTCTCGAGGCGCAGGTCGACTATGCGGTGCTGGTCGGCGACGAGATGCTGGCGCTGGCGCGGCACTTGGGGAAAGCGGGCGACGCCGTGCTTGGCAAGGGGCTTTCCTTCGCTCATTGCCATGGGCCTGCCGAGGCGATCGCGGCGCTGCAGGAATACGGGATTGCAGCCGGTGACGCGATCCTGGTCAAGGGTTCCAATTCGATCGGGCTCGGCAAGCTGGTGGAACACTTCACCAGTCGGGTCTGAACAATCGGGAGCCGGGAAGGCCGAATGCTCTATCTTCTAGCCGAGTGGATGGATTTCGAGGGGATTTTCAACCTCGTCCGCTACCAGACCTTCCGAACCGGGGCGACGCTGATGACGGCGCTCGTCATCGGCCTGTTCATCGGGCCGCGCTTCATCAACATGCTGCGCGTGCGGCAGGGCAAGGGCCAGCCGATCCGCGAGGACGGGCCGCAGAGCCACCTCGCCAAGCGCGGCACGCCGACCATGGGCGGATTGATGATCCTCACCTCGCTGGTGCTGTCGCTGTCGCTGTGGATGGACCTGCGCAATCCCTTCGTATGGGCCTGTATCGCAGTGACCATCGGCTTCGGCGTGATCGGTTTCCTCGACGATTACGACAAGGTGACCAAGCGCCACCACGCAGGTCTTTCAAGCAAGGTCCGCCTGTTGCTCGAATTCATCGTCGCGGGCATCGCTGCCTATATCATCGTCAGCCAGATCAACACCTGGCTCTATGTGCCGTTCGTTTCCGACCGGGCGATCCCGCTGGGGCCGTTCTACTATGTCTTTGCCGCTGTGGTGATCGTGGGCGCGGGCAATGCCGTGAACCTGACCGACGGGCTCGACGGGCTGGCGATCATGCCGGTGATCGTCGCCGCGGGCACCTTTGCCATCATCGCCTATCTGGCCGGTCGCGCCGATTTTTCCGCCTATCTCGGTATCCCGCATGTGCCCGGTGCGGGCGAGCTGGCGATTTTCTGCGGGGGAATCATGGGGGCGGGGCTCGCCTTCCTGTGGTTCAATGCGCCGCCTGCGGCCGTGTTCATGGGTGATACCGGCAGCCTTGCGCTCGGCGGCGCGCTGGGGGCGATTGCGGTCGCCAGCCACCACGAGATCGTCCTTGCCATCGTCGGCGGACTGTTCGTGTTCGAGGCGCTCAGTGTGATCATCCAGGTGTTCTGGTTCAAGCGTACAGGCAAACGCGTGTTCCGCATGGCCCCGATCCACCACCACTTCGAGCAGAAGGGCTGGGCGGAATCGACCGTGGTGATCCGGTTCTGGATCGTCTCCATCGTGCTGGCCCTGATGGGGCTGGCGACGCTCAAGGTCCGATGATCACCTGCGCCGCCTGGTCCGGCAAGCGCTTCGCCGTGCTCGGCCTCGCCCGCTCGGGGCAGGCTGCGGCGGAAGCCCTGCTGGTGAGCGGCGCGGACGTGATGGTGTGGGACCGGCAGGAAGAACCGCGCGCAGCGTTCGAGGGCCGCGCCCGCATCGGCGATCCGATGGTGGAGGATCTGACGGGGCTCGACGGGCTGGTGGTCTCTCCCGGCGTGCCGCTCAACACCCACCCGATCGTGCCGCGCGCCAAGAGCTTCGGTGTGCCGATCATCGGCGATATCGAACTGTTCGCGCAGGCCCGCGGCGAGCTGCCGCCGCACAAGGTCGTCGGCATCACCGGCACCAATGGCAAGAGCACCACGACCGCGCTGGTCCACCACATCCTCAAGACCGCGGGCGTGCCGACCACCGTGGGCGGCAATATCGGCCTGCCGATCCTGGGGCAGGACCCGCTCCCCGAAGGCGGGGTCTATGTGCTGGAGCTGTCGAGCTACCAGATCGACCTGACGCAGAGCCTCGACTGCGATGTGGCGGTGCTGCTAAACATCACGCCGGATCATCTGGATCGGTATGACAGCTTCGAGGCTTATGCTGCCTCCAAGAACCGCCTGCTGGAGATGCAGAGCGAGGGTCACTATGCGCTGGCAAACTGGTCCGCCTATGAAGCCGGGCTGATCCGGCGCGGCAATGCTGGGTTCAACGCAATCGTCGAAGCCGATGCGGACGGACAGGCGAACTGGCCGTCCCTGCAAGGTCCTCACAATGCCCAGAATGCAGGTGCTGCCATCGCTGCTTGCGCGTGGCTGGGGCTGGCGGTCGAGCAGATCGAAGGGGGGCTCCGCACTTTCGCCGGCCTCCCGCACCGCATGGAGAGGGTCGCCACACACAACGGCGTGCTGTTCGTCAACGACAGCAAGGCGACCAACACCGACAGCGCCGCCCCGGCGCTCGCGGCGTTTCCGCCCCAGGGCAACGGCCCGCGCATCCATTGGATCGTCGGCGGGCTGCCCAAGGAAGACGGGCTGGGCGCGACCGAGGCGCATCTCGCCAATGTCAAATGCGCCTATACCATCGGCGAAGCCGGACCGCGCTTTGCCGAGCTGCTGGAGGGCCGCGTACCGGTTGACCGCAGCGAGCTGGTCGATGCCGCCGTGCGCCGCGCGATCCGCAATGCAGTTCCGGGCGATGTGGTGCTGCTTTCGCCCGCCTGCGCCAGCTTCGACCAGTTCAAGGATTTCGAGCGGCGCGGCGAGCATTTCCGCCAGATTGTCGCTGCGCTGACGGGCCAGAACGGAGACAAGGCGGCATGAGTTCGACACAGCCCTATGTTCCCGGTTTTGGCGCGGCGCTGGCGCAAAGCCAGCTGCGGCGCGGCTCTAAATGGTCCGAACTGAAGATCTGGTGGCGCGAGGTGGACCGGGTCCTGCTCGGCCTGATCCTCGCTCTGATGGTGATCGGCACCGCCGCCGTCGCTGCCGGTTCGCCAGCCAGCGCGCGGCGGCTCTCGACCGCGTCGGAGAAGCTGCCCGATCTCTATTTCTACTGGATCCACCTGCGTTGGCAGTTCGCCGGTCTGCTGGTGATGTTTGGTGCCTCCGCGCTCAGCCGCGACAATGCCCGCCGCGTGGGCGTGGTGCTGGCGGGCGCGATGCTCGCCGCGCTGATGCTGGTACCGTTGATCGGTTACGAGGTGAACGGCGCCAAACGCTGGATCCGTTTCGGCCTCGGCTTCCAACCGTCCGAATTCCTCAAGCCCGGTTTCGCCATCTGCCTCGCCTGGATCCTGTCGTGGCGGCTGCGCGATCCGCACTTGCCGGTGATGGCCATCGTCACCGCCATCATGGGGCTGGTCGGTGTGCTGCTGATGCTCCAGCCCGACCTTGGCTCGGCAGTGCTGTTCGGCGGGGTATGGTTCGTGATGGTGATGCTTTCGGGCGTTTCGATGAAGAAGATTGGCGGGATGATCGGGGCCGGGGTCGTGGCGCTGACCGCCGCCTATTTCCTCTATGACAACGCCCGTCACCGCATCGACGCCTTCCTCGGCGGCGGCAGCGAGTTCGACCAGGTCGGCCTGGCGGAGAAGACCCTGCTTGGTGGGGGCTGGACCGGGACCGGCTTTTGGCTTGGGCTCAGGAAGATGAGCCTGCCCGAAGCGCATACCGACTATGTCTTCTCCGTCATCGGTGAGGAATTCGGGCTGCTGGTGTGCGCTTTGGTGGTGATGCTCTATCTCGCCATCATCGTGCGCGTGCTGGTGCGGCTGGCGGATGAGGAGAACCTGTTCGCGCTGCTCGCTTCGGCGGGGCTCGTCACCCAGATAGGCGGGCAGGCCTTCATCAATATCCTCG
Source organism: Erythrobacter sp. SDW2 (assembly GCF_021431965.1). NCBI lineage: Bacteria > Pseudomonadati > Pseudomonadota > Alphaproteobacteria > Sphingomonadales > Erythrobacteraceae > Erythrobacter > Erythrobacter sp. SDW2. Next base: position 2,546,462 of record NZ_CP090370.1, on the reverse strand, counting down.
TCAACCTGCAGCTTTTCCCGTCGAAAGGGATGACGCTGCCGCTGGTCAGCTATGGCGGCTCGTCGACGATTGCCATATGTCTGGGCGTGGGCCTGCTGCTGGCGTTGACCCGCCGCAACCCGTTCCTGACGCGCGAAACCCCCGGCCTGCGCGCGATCCTGATGGAACGCGGGATCACGGACAAGGAGAAAGGCGCATGACCGGCGCCAACCGTCACTATGTTCTCGCCGCAGGCGGCACCGGCGGGCATCTGCTGCCCGCCTTCGCGCTGGCGACCGAGCTGGAGCGGCGCGGGCATCACGTCGCCCTGATGACCGACGAGCGCGGCGCGAGAATTCCCGGCAAGCCGGACTTCCTCCCCGCGCATGTCCTGCCCGCAGGCCGTTTCGGCAAGAACCCGCTCCACTGGTGGGGCGGCGTGAAGGCCGTGCTGGCCGGACGCGACATGGCCAGGCGGCTGTTCGAAACCTTCCAGCCCAGCGCCGTGGTCGGCTTCGGCGGCTACCCTGCCTTCCCGACCATGCTCGCGGCGACTGGCGCGGGGATTCCGACCGTCATCCACGAGCAGAACGCCGTGCTGGGCCGGGTCAACCGCTTCTTTGCCGGGCGGGTCAACGCGATTGCGACCGCTTACCCGGAGATCAAGCGGCTCGACGCCAAGCATATTGCCAAGGTCCATCTGGTCGGCAATCCGGTCCGGGCCGAGGTCCTGACCCTGCGCGACGAGCCGTTCCCGCCGTTCACCGAGGACGGGCTGCTCAAGGTGCTAGTCACGGGTGGCAGCCAAGGGGCGAGCGTGCTCTCCGAAGTGGTGCCCGACGGCCTTGCCATGCTTCCGCCTGCGATCCGCCAGCGGCTGCAAGTGACCCAGCAGTGCCGTGCCGAGGACCTCGAGCGGGTGCGCGAACGTTATCGCAACCACGATATCCCGGCCGAACTGGGGACCTATTTCGAGGATATGGCATCGCGCTTGGCGCAGGCGCATCTCTTCATTGGCCGTGCGGGTGCCTCGACCATCGCCGAGCTGACCGCTGTCGGTCGCCCGGCCATCCTCGTGCCGCTGCCGATTGCGACCGACGATCACCAGGCTTTCAACACCAAGGAAATGGTCAAGGCCGGTGGTGCACGGATGATCCGGCAGGAGGCGTTCCAGGCCAAGGAACTGGCCAAGCAGATCCAGGCCATGGCCCAGCGCCCGGACACGCTCGCGACTGCCGCCCATGCGGCGTGGAACTGCGGCCGGCCCAAGGCGGTGCAGGATCTGGCGGACCTCGTCGAAAGCTTCGGCGGGGCGGAAATGATGGATGTGATCAAGCTTTCGGGCGATGCCCCGCGCCCCTCATCGCAGGCCGCCACCGCGACCCGGAACGCCGCGCGGGAGAGCGCGAAGTGAAGGGCGTAGGCACAGACATCGGTACCATCCACTTCGTTGGTATCGGGGGGATCGGCATGTCCGGCATTGCCGAGGTGATGCACAATCTCGGCTACACCGTGCAAGGCAGCGACATTGCCGAAAGCGCCAGCGTCGAGCGGCTGCGCGGACGCGGGATCAAGGTCATGATCGGCCATACGGCTGAAAACGTCCATGATGCCGCCGTCATCGTGACTTCCACCGCCGTGCGCCGGACCAATCCCGAAGTCGCCTATGCGCTCGAGAACCGCATCCCCGTGGTCCGCCGCGCGGAGATGCTGGCAGAGCTGATGCGGCTCAAGAGCACCGTCGCCATTGCGGGGACCCACGGCAAGACCACCACCACCAGCATGATCGCTGCTTTGCTCGATGCGGGCGGGATCGACCCCACGGTCATCAATGGCGGGATCATCGAACAGTATGGCTCCAACGCCCGGCTCGGTGACAGCGACTGGATGGTGGTCGAGGCCGACGAGAGCGACGGCAGCTTCCTGCGGCTCGACGGGACCATCGCGGTTGTCACCAACATCGATCCCGAGCATCTCGACCACTACGGCGATTTCGACGGGGTCAAACGCGCGTTCGTGGAGTTCATCCACAACGTGCCATTTTACGGCGCGGCGATCCTGTGCATCGACCACCCTGAAGTGCAGGCGGTGATCGCGCAGGTGCGTGACCGCCGCGTGGTGACATACGGCTTCTCGCTCCAGGCCGATATCTGCGGGGTCAACATCCGGCCCGAAGGCGGCGGCAATCTGTTCGATGTGATCGTGCGCCAGCGCGGTGAAGAGGACCGCCGCATCGCCGACGTCCGCCTGCCGATGCCCGGCCGGCACAATGTCCAGAACGCGCTCGCCGCCATTGCGGTCGCCATCGAGATGGGCTGTAGCGACGAGACGATCCAGAGCGGCTTCGCCAGCTTCGGCGGGGTCCGGCGGCGCTTCACCCGTGCGGGCGAGGTCGACGGCGTGACCATCATCGACGATTACGGCCATCACCCGGTCGAGATCGCCTCGGTCCTCGCCGCCGCGCGCGAAGCCACCGGGGGCAAGGTCCATGCCGTGGCCCAGCCACACCGCTACACCCGCTTGCGCGACCTGATGGACGAGTTCCAGTCCTGCTTCAACGAAGCCGACGCGGTCTATGTCACCCCGGTCTATCCGGCGGGCGAGGAGCCGATTGAGGGCGTTAGCGCCGAAACGCTGGTCGAAGGGATCAAGCGGCGCGGGCACCGTCATGCGGCGACTGTCGCCGATCAGGCCGATCTGGCGAAAGTTCTCGCCGGCAAGGTCGAGCCAGGCGACCTGGTGGTTTGCCTCGGCGCGGGCGACATCACCAAATGGGCCGCGGGCCTCGCCGATGCGATCCGGCAGGAGCGGGCTGTATGACGTCGCACCAGCCCGACGACTGGGCCATGCACGACCATGGCGCTGCGCCGACCGCAGAGGTCGAAGGCGCGGTCAGTGCCCCGGTCTCGACCGACGGCTTGCGCGGCACTTTGACCGCCGATGCGCCGCTGGCGAAACTGGTCTGGTTCAAGGCCGGCGGCAAGGCCGACTGGCTGTTCGAGCCAGCCGACATGGCCGACCTGCGCACCTTCCTCTCTCGGCTCGATGGCGAGCTGCCGGTGATGGCGCTGGGGCTCGGTTCCAACCTTATCATCCGCGACGGCGGCGTGCCCGGCGTCGTTATCAAGCTGGGCAAGGCCTTTGCCAAGGTCGAAACCCATGCCGATCATACCGTGACCTGCGGCGCCGGCGCGCATGGCGTGCTGGTCGCTTCGGCCGCGCGCGACGCGGGAATAGCGGGGCTCGAATTCATGCGCGGCATTCCCGGTACCATTGGCGGCTTCGTGCGAATGAACGCCGGGGCCTATGGCCGCGAGACCGCCGATGTCCTGATCGACTGCGACGTCGTCTTGCCGGGCGGCGAACTGGTCAACCTGCCCGTGGCCGACCTGCAGTATACCTATCGTCATTCAGCCCTGCCGGAAGGCGCGGTAGTGGTCAGTGCGCGGCTGCAGGGCGGGCCGGGCGACCCCAAGGTGATCGGTGCCGAGATGGAGCGTATCGCCGAAGCGCGTGAGAATTCGCAGCCCGTGCGGACCAAGACCGGTGGCTCGACCTTCAAGAATCCCGAGGGCAAAAAGGCTTGGCAACTGGTCGACGAGGCCGGCTGCCGCGGCCTCAGCATGGGCGGGGCGCAGGTGAGCGAGAAGCACACCAACTTCCTGATCAATGTCGATGGCGCGACCAGTGCCGATATAGAGGGATTGGGGGAAGAGGTCCGCCGCCGCGTCTACCAGCACTCCGGCGTCGAACTCGAGTGGGAAATCCAGCGGGTGGGCCGACCATGACAGAAACAACGGAGCTGACGACGCAGCACAAGGCGATCCTCGAGAATATCGAGCAGTTCGGCCTGTCCGTCATGCACGTTGCGGCGGAAGACCCGCGCGCGCCATCCTACAGCTTCTCGGTCGGTTTCGAGCACTCTCTGGCCCAGCCGGAGGTGCTGGTTTACGGCCTCGACCGCAACCTTGCCCAATCGATGATCAACGAGGTCTTCCGCCAGTGCAAGGAAGAGGGGCTTGAACTGGTTGACGGTCAGGCGATCGGCAATCTGATCGAAGGCTATGACTGCATGGTGCGGCCGATCGACGATCCGCGCGGGCGCGCGGCGCACTTCGGCTATGCCATCTGGTTCCAGCAGCGCAGCAAGGGCGATGGCCTCAACCGCGCGGTCCAGATCGTTTGGCCAGACCCCAAGACCCGCGCCTTTCCCTGGCAGGACGGTTGTGGCTCAGATATCCGGGGCTGGCAGGTCCAGCTCTATCCCGCAGGTGAACCCAAATGAGTCTTGACCGCAAATACCATGTCGCCGTGCTGATGGGCGGCTGGGCCAGCGAACGACCCGTCTCGCTGATGAGCGGCGAGGGCGTGGCCAAGGCGCTGGAGGCGCGCGGGCACCGGGTGACCCGGATCGATATGGACCGCCAGGTTGCAGCCCGCATCGCGGAGGCTGCGCCCGATGTGGTGTTCAACGCGCTGCATGGCGTTCCTGGCGAAGACGGGACGGTGCAGGGTATGCTCGACCTGATGGGTGTGCCCTATACCCACTCGGGCCTCGCCACCTCGGTGATCGCCATCGACAAGGAACTGACCAAGCAGGCGCTGGTGCCGCACGGCATCCCCATGCCCGGCGGACGGATCGTTGCGAGCGAGGAGCTTTACGAGAAAGACCCGCTGGCACGGCCCTATGTGCTCAAGCCGGTCAATGAAGGTTCCTCGGTCGGGGTCGCCATCGTCACGGAGGAGAGCAATTACGGCAATCCCATCCGCCGCGATGCGGCGGGCCCGTGGCAGGAATTCAGGAGCCTGCTGGCCGAACCCTTCATTCGCGGGCGCGAATTGACCACCGCCGTGGTCGGCGGAAAGGCGCTGGCAGTGACCGAGCTCAAGCCCAAGAGCGGCTTCTACGATTTCGATGCGAAGTATACCGACGGCATGACCGAACACGTCTGCCCCGCTGAAATCCCCGCCGAGATCGAGGCGCTGTGCAAGAGATACGCGCTCGAGGCACACCGCGTGCTTGGCTGCCGTGGTACCAGCCGCACCGATTTCCGCTGGGACGACGAACAAGGCGAGGACGGGCTGTTCGTCCTCGAAACCAACACCCAGCCCGGCATGACCCCGCTCAGCCTCGTGCCCGAGCAAGCGGCCTATGTCGGGATGAGCTATGAAGAACTGGTCGAAGCGATCATCGCCGATGCGCTCGATCATTTCGGCAAGCCTGCAAGCCAAGTGACGGCCCAAGGAAAAGGGGGGTAGCCATGGCAACCAGGGTCAGGCGTAACGGGCAGGGCGTTCGCCGCACCGCCGCAGCGCAGAACCGCGCGGCCAAGGCGCGGCAGGTGCAGAAGCACGGCAAGGGCGCGCTCGACAGCGCCATGGCCGTGCTGCCTTTTACCGAGGAGCAGTTGCACCGGTTCTTCCTCGCCGTGATCATCGGCGGCGGGGTAGCGCTGGCGTGGTTTGTCGCCAGTCTGGCTGGCGTGCCTGCACTGGCTCAGGCGCAAATCGCCGCGGTCGCTTCCGATGCCGGTTTCGAAGTCCGCCGCGTCCGCGTCAGCGGCGTGGAGCGGATGAACGAGCTCAAGGTCTACGAGGCCGCCTATGCCCAGCGTGACACGCCGATGCCGCTAGTCGATCTCGAAGCGCTACGGCAGCAATTGGTAGCAATGGATTGGGTCCGCGACGCGCGCGTTTCGCGCCAGCTGCCCGATACTCTGGTGATCGATATCGTCGAGCGCACCCCGCATGCGGTGCTGGTCAAGCCTGGGCGGCTGGTGCTGATCGATGCCACCGGGGCCGAACTGGAGCCGGTCAGCGAAGCCAATGCCAGGGGTATGCTGCGCGTGTCCGGGCCGGGTGCGGCCAAGCAGGTGGCCGCATTGGGCAAGCTGCTCGATGCCGCACCGGCGCTCAAGCCGCAGGTGGTGGGCGCCGAGTGGATCGGTAACCGGCGCTGGAACCTGACCTTCAAGACCGACCAGGTGCTGGCCCTGCCGCGCGGCGAGACCGAGGCGGCCACTGCGCTCATCAACTTTGCCCGCCTCGACGGCCAGAACCGCCTGCTCGGCGGGAAGGTCGCGACCTTCGACATGCGCGTGCCCGAACGGGTCTATATGCGCGTTCCGGGGCAGGACCAGCAAGCGCTGCCCGCCGGGGAGGCAAACTGATGGGCCTGCCCCGCATCTCCCGCATCTTCGGTGCCGTCAATCTCGGCAGCGTCAGCATTTCGGCCATGATCATGGGTCTGTCGGAAACGGGCGAACTGGTGGTGCTCGGCTCGGGCCTGCGCCAGTCGCAGGGGATCCGGCGCGGCTATATTACCGACATGGCAGCAGCGACCTATGCCATTCGCCAGGTGATGGAGCGGGCCGAGGAGAATGCCGGCGCGCGGGTCCAGAGCCTGTGGGTCGGCTGCGCCGGGGCAGGGCTGACCAGCCGCATCGCGCGGGTCGAAGTGCCGATCGGCGGTCGCCAGATCGAGGAAGAGGATATCGAACACCTGCTGCTCGCCGCGCGCGACAATATCGAGCCGGACGGTCGCATGGTACTGCACGCGCAACCTGCCCATTACACCCTCGACGGTGCGCATGGTGTTGCCAATCCCAAGGGTCTTCATGCCGAGCAGCTGGGCGTCGATGTCCATGTCATGCTGGCTGACGGGGCGCCGGTGCGCAATCTCAAGGATGCAGTCGAGCGCGCGCATTTCTCGGTCGAATCGGTGGTCGCTACGCCGATCGCCGCCGGGATGGCCTGCCTCAGCCCGGAAGAGCGGGAACTGGGCACGGCTCTGATCGAACTCGGCGGTGAGGTCACCAATGTCAGCGTGTTCAAGGGCGGCATGCTGGCAGGCCTCATCTCGATCCCGCTGGGCGGCAACGACATTACCGATGCCATCGCCAGCGCCTTCGGTGTGCGCCGGTTCCAGGCCGAGAGGCTCAAGTGCCTGTCGGGTTCGGCCATCGCCAGCCCGACCGATCACCGTGAAATGGTGCCGGTCAACGCGCCAGGAGATGAAGGCGGCGAGAACCACAAGGTCAACCGCGCCGAACTAATCTCGGTCATCACCGAACAGCTCGGCAAGCACGCCGAGCATATCGGCAAGGCGCTGAAGCAGCTCGACTATTCGGGTGCTCGCGGGCAGGTTGTCCTGACCGGCGGGGGCGGCCAGCTGGCCGGCATTGCCGAATATATGCAGGGCGCGCTCGGTCGTCCGGTGCGGATCGGGACTCCGCCCGATCTGCGCGGGCTGGGCGATCTGGTTCGAAATCCGGCCTTTGCCTCGCTCGTCGGGCTGTGCCTCTATGCGGCAGAGGATCCGGTCGATATCCGCTCTGTCAGCAGCAAGTATCAGGAAGTGATCAAGCCGGGCGGGATAGGGTTGATCAGCCGCATCTGGCATGCTGCGCGGGAGTATTTTTGACGAGTGGTCGAAGCTGAGGGGGCAACATTGCGTTCCGGCCTGTGGAACACCTCGTGGAAACCACTGTGGATAAGGAGTGGAGTGTGATTAAAGCGCGATTCTCTTTGTGTCACACTCGCAATAATAAGTTTCGGCCCGCGGGCCATAGGAGTGAACCGTCATGAGCATCAATATCGGCCCCGCGACGACTGACGAGTTGCGGCCCCGCATCACCGTGATCGGTGTCGGCGGCGCAGGCGGTAACGCGATCGCCAACATGATCGATGCCCAGATCGAAGGCGTCGAATTCATCGTTGCCAACACCGATGCGCAGGCTCTCAACACTTCGTCAGCGGAAACCCGCATCCAGCTCGGGCCGGACATCACCGGCGGCCTGGGTGCCGGCGCCCGGCCCGAAGTCGGCAAGGCAGCGGCAGAAGAAACCGTAGCCGAGCTCGAGGACATGCTCGAGGGCGTCAACATGCTCTTCATCGCTGCCGGCATGGGCGGCGGTACCGGCACTGGCGCAGCGCCGGTCATCGCCGAGGCTGCGCGCCGCAAGGGTGTGCTGACCGTCGGTGTCGTGACCAAGCCGTTCCTGTTCGAAGGTACCCGCCGCATGCGCGCGGCTGAAACGGGCATCGAAGAGCTGCAGAAGCATGTCGATACGCTGATCGTCATTCCCAACCAGAACCTGTTTCTGGTCGCCAAAGCGGAAACGACTTTCAAGGAAGCCTTCCAGATGGCGGACGAGGTTCTCCAGCAGGGCGTGCGTTCGATCACCGACCTGATGGTCATGCCCGGCCTGATCAACCTCGACTTCGCCGACGTGAAGTCGGTGATGGAGGAAATGGGCAAGGCGATGATGGGCACCGGCGAAGGCGAGGGCGAGAACCGTGCGCTCGAAGCTGCCGAGCGTGCTATTGCCAATCCGCTGCTGGACGGCGTCAGCATGGCGGGTGCCAAGGGCGTCATCATCTCTATCATCGGCGGCGACGACATGAAGCTGCTCGAAGTGGACGAGGCCGCGAACCACATCCGCGAGCTGGTCGACGAAGACGCCAACATCATCTGGGGTTCGGCGTTCAATCCCGACCTCAACGGCAAGATTCGCGTCTCTGTCGTAGCAACCGGGATCGAGCAGGGCGAAAGCGGTTCCATGCCGTCGCGCCAGGCGACCACGCTCGGCGGCGCGCGTCCGCCCAAGCGGCCGGTGCTGGAGCTGCCCGAGGCCGAAGAAGAGGTCCATGAGGAAGTGGCGCCGCTCGAACTCGATGCAGAGGAATTCGAGCCTGAAGCCGAAATGGAGCTCGAGGAAGAAGCCGCGCCGGAGCCTGAGCTTCCCGCCGGAATTGCCGGCCTGTCGAATTTCTCCGCCAGCGATGACGAAGAATACGACGAGGACGACGAATATGATGACGTCGACGAGATCGTCGATCCGCTCGCCGGCATGCGCAATGACAGCGACGACAGCTACTACAACCCGCCTCCAGCGGCCTCGGACGAGGAAGAGGCAGGGGGCGAAGGAGACGAGGACTGGGGCGACGCCCTCGACCTCGGGGAAGCTGCCGAGGCGGTCGAAAATGACGCTGCCGGTGAAGGTGACGCAGGAAACGATGCGGGCCAGTCGGACGAACTGCTGCTCAACGCCGATCGTCTGGCACAGCAGGACGAGCCGGTCGAGGAGCCTGCCCAGCAGGCCGTTCCCGGACGGCGTCGTGGCCTGGTTGCCGGTGGCGGTGACGGTTCGGGCGTTGGGGGTGGTGATTCCTCGGGCGGGAGCACGCTGTTCGAGCGCATGGCCAATCTCTCGCGCGGCACCGCCTCGTCCAAGAAGGGCGAAGACGACGAGGACGATGACGATGGCGGTTCGCTCAACATCCCCCGGTTCCTCGGGCGCCAGAACAACCAGTAATCGGATTGATCGGGCGGGGTTCCGGCTCCGCCCATCCCGAATTCCTGCTCGATAGTCGCCGGGCGATTGCCATGGCTGCTATCGTGCCCCTATAGTCTGGCCCGTCGTTAACCAATGAAACCGCGCTTTTTCCTCCTCGCCTGCGTTGCTCTGCCGCTCTCGCCCGTCTCGGTTGCGGCGCAGGATGGCTTTGGCGGACGCGAGGTCGTTCAGCCGCTGCCTCCCCCGGCCGCGCAGGAGCTGAAGGAGGCCCTCGGACGCCTCGCGCGCGATCCGCGCAATCTTGATGCTCTGATCGCTGCGGGGACCGCTTCGCTGGAGCTGGATGATGTCGATGCCGCGGTCGGCTTCTTTGGCCGCGCCGCAGAGCTTTCACCGGACGATCCGCGGATCAAGGCGGGCAAGGCCGCCGCCTATGTCCGAACCAGGCGACCTGACGAAGCCCTGAGACTGTTCCAGGAGGCAGAGGCTTCCGGTGTCGAGATCGTCAAGCTCGCCGGAGACTATGGCCTGGCGTGGGACCTGGTCGGTAACAACAAGGAAGCGCAGCTGCGCTACCAGCGGGCACTCGCGGCTGCGCCCGGCAATGAGGAGGTGAGCCGGCGTCTGGCACTGAGCTATGCTATCGATGGCCAGGAGCAGGCCTTCGAAGCGACCTTGCGGCCCCTGCTCGAGAAGCGCGACTTTGCTGCCTATCGCACCCGGGCTTTCGGCTTGGCGATCCTCGACAAACCGGATGACGCCGTCGCGATCACCGAAGCAGTTATGGACCGGCCGATGGCCACCAAGCTGGAACCCTACCTGCGGTTCATGCCGCAACTGACCAAGGCGCAGCAGGCGGCAGCTGCCAATCTGGGGCTCTATCCTACAGCTTCGCGCATCGGCCGCGACGATCCCCGCATCGCCGCCTTGAGCGACGGACCGGCTACCGGCCGCGCTGCGCGTGCCTCCGATAGCGGGCTTGCGCCGGCGGGTACGCCGCTTGGGTCCGCTCCGGTCACCGTCGCCGCGGCGGAGCCTGCTCCGGCACCACAGAAAGAGGTCGTAGGTGTGATTGTCGGATCGCGCGACGAAGCCGAACGAACGGTGAGGGTCGCGCGGCGCGAAGCTGCGACGGATCCGTTGTCGCGCACTTCGGATCGCCCCCGCATCGTCGAGCGGCGCCGCGAAGACGAGCCAGCCAAACAGCCCCCACCAGGTCCGCCGCCCGTCGTCGCGGCTGCGGAAACGACCGCTACGGCGCGTCCGGCTGTGCAACCGGCGGTTTCTTCCGGCACCATGCGCTTGCCTGAGGCCACGTCGGGAGCCGAGCTGGCACCGGCATCGACCCAGCCGCCCGTTGCAACACCGGCCCAGCCGGTCGTTGTCGCGCGGATGGAGCCGAGCAGCGCCGCGCCGGGCTTCGACCTGGGCAGGGTCAGCGGATCGGGCACAGGCCCGTCTCTGGCGGCCCCTCCAGCTCCGAAGCCGGATCCCGCACCGGAGCCGGCGTCGGTCGCCGATGCCTTTGCCGACCTGTCCGCACCGCCGATCAGGGCTGCCAGGACCCCAGCGGCGGGCGCAGTCGATATTGCTGCGATCAAGGCGCCGCGCGAGGTTGAGAAGCGCGAGGAGGCCAAGCCTGCCCCCAAGCCGGAGCCGCCAAAGCCCGCCGCCCCGAGCCGCTTCTGGGTCCAGGTTGCGACCGGGCAAGACAAGAGCGCGCTCAAGTTCGACTGGCGTCGCCTCAGCAAGCAGGCCGATGGACTGCTCGACGGAAAGGGCCCCTTTGTGACCGCTTGGGGCCAGACCAATCGCCTGCTTGCGGGCCCCTACAAGACACGGGACGAGGCGCGTAAGGCACTGAAAGATTTACAGGAGAAGGGCTTCGACGCCTTCACCTTCACGAGCCCGGAAGGGCAGGAGATCGCCGAGCTGCGGTAACCCTGTGGCGCGCAAGCGGTAGTTTTGCACATGGTTTGAACAAGCCGATTGGGTTCTCCCCAAGCTTGGCTGTTGACGTCATTGCGCCGCAGCAAGGCATCGGGGCATGTCGCTTTCATGCACTTGATGGCACCCCCCGCCGGGATCACCCGCCGATGACCTCCGCACTAGATCGTTACGTCGAATCGGACGATGCGGCCCCGGTCGATATGCTTGCGGCGCTGTTCGAAGCGCACGGCTGGCCGGTCGAATCGCTTGGCGACGACGAGATTTCGGGCGAGATCCAAGGCAGCTGGGCCAAGTACCAGCTGCGCGGGATCTGGCGCGCAGTCGACAATGTGCTCCAGCTGATCTGCGTGCCCGATATCCGCGTCGCGAAGGACAAGCGCGCCGCCGCGTTCGAGCTACTGGCGCTGGTCAACGAACAGATGTGGCTGGGGCATTTCGACTTGTGGTCCAACGGGAATGTGATCGTCTATCGCCACGCCGCGTTGCTGGGCGACGAGGGTACGCTGAGCCTCAACCAGGCGCAGGCGCTGGTCGAATCGGCGGTCGAGGATTGCGATCGGTTCTATCCGGCGTTCCAGTTCGTGCTGTGGGGCGACAAGTCTCCCGCCGATGCGCTCGATGCTGCGTTGGTGGATGCGGTCGGAGAGGCCTGACAATCTCCGCTCGGGCCTGCTAGGGGCTGCAGCATGACCATTTCGAACATGCTCATCGTCGGCTTCGGCAACATGACCGGGGCCATGGTGCAAGGCTGGCTGCGCGCCGGCATGCCGCCTGCCGGTTTCACCGTCTACCACCCGCGCGGCAAGGAAGTGCCCGAGGGTGTGTCGCTCGTCACCGATTGGCCGGGCGATGCTTTCGATGCCGTATTGCTGGGCGTGAAGCCATACATGCTTGACGATGTTGCACCGGGCCTGGCGGACGCAGTGGGTGCCAAAACCATTGTAATTTCGGTCCTCGCCGGTGTCGAACTCGCAAGCCTGAGAGCGCGCTTCCCGCAAGCCGGTGCCGTGGTGCGCCTGATGCCGAACCTCGCCTGCGCACTTGGCAAGTCGCCCAATGGGCTGGTGGGAGAAGGCCTCGACGACACGGCGCGCGCCATCGTGACACACCTTGCCGAAATGCTCGGTAGTGCCGAGTGGCTTGCCGAAGAGAGCCAGTTCGACCTCGTCACCGCGCTGGCTGGATCCGGCCCGGGCTTCGTCTATCGCTTTATCGACGCGCTGGGCATTGCGGCAACCCGCCTCGGCCTGCCTGAAGAGCAGTCTGCGCGCTTGGCGATCCAGATGGTCGAGGGCGCTTCGGCCCTTGCGGCAGCGTCGGGGCACTCGCCGGGAGAGCTGGCGCGAAGGGTGGCGAGCCCGGGCGGAATGACCCAGAAGGGGCTCGATGTGCTCGACGATGGCGAAGCACTGGTCCGCCTGATGGTCGACACGCTCACTGCAGCACGCGACCGTGGCATGGAAATGGCTGAAGAAGCACCAAAAAAAGGTTAACACCCGTTCAGTTGCATTCTATCGAACAGTGTCCGGTTTCGCTTGAAATCAACCCGCCTTGCCCCGATATTACCGTTGCACCGGCGCTATAGTGCAGCCGGCAAAAGGAGTATGGATCGAAATGGCTGACTGGAACGAACCTCGGCAGGCGCAAGCGGGCTTTGGCTCGGTGCCGCGCGCAGGAGGCGACGTTGCATCGCGCACGACCTTCGACGCGGGCCTGCGCAAGTACATGCTGTCGATTTACAACTACATGACCTCCGGCATCCTGCTGACCGGGATCGTCGCGCTGATGACCGCGCAGAGCGGACTGGCGATGACCTTTGCCAGTGGCCCGATGATGTGGCTCGTGGCGCTGGCACCGCTCGCCATCGTGTTCGCGATGAGCTTCGGCATGAACCGCTTCAGCAAGACGACGTTGCAGGCGATGTACTGGGGCTTTGCGGTCCTGATGGGCCTGTCGCTGTCGACGATCTTCCTCGTCTACACTGGCGGCTCGATCGCGGTGACCTTCTTCGCTACCGCCGCCGCCTTCGCGGGGCTGAGCCTGTTCGGCTACACCACGCAGAAGGACCTCAGCGGCTGGGGCAGCTTCCTGATCATGGGTGTGGTTGGCCTGATCGTCGCCAGCCTCCTCAATCTGTGGCTGCAGTCGCCGGCCCTGATGTGGGCCATCAGCGCGATCGGCGTGCTCGTGTTCGCAGGCCTCACGGCCTACGACACGCAGAAGCTCAAGCATATGTACACCGAAGTGCGCGGGACGCCGTTCATGGACAAGGTCGTGATCATGGGGGCGCTGAACCTCTACCTCGACTTCATCAACATGTTCCTGTTCCTGCTCCGCTTCATGGGTTCGCGCGAGTAAGCGCATCCCGGCTGCGAACTGTCGCAGGAAAGACTCACTTGAACGTGCCCGGGGTGCAATTCGCACCTCGGGCATTTTCTTATCGCGGCAGTCGGATTAGGGAATTCGCTTCAGCCCCTGCTCAGCTTGGGGCTGCAACAGGGGATCGTGCCACTGGAGGGTTCGCACAGCATGATTGGCAGTATTCCGCATTCCGTTTGCTCGAAGTTGCGCCTTGCAGCGCTGGTGGCTGGCCTCGCCGTTCTGGCCGGCTGCGCCACTCCGCCGCCGCCGCCAGTCGTCGTTGCGCCGCCGCCGCCGCCGCCGCCGCCGGTCCAGCTGATCCCGGCGCGGCCAATGCCTCCCGGTGGCGCGGCACCAATGATGGCGCTCCCGGCGATGGGTCTCGACGGCAACCGGCTGACCATCAACACCGGCCTGACCGAGGCGCAGACGACGTGGAACCTGCGTTCGGCGCTCAATGTCGCTGCGCTCAATTGCGACGAACCGCGCCACGCCGGTATCCTCGACAATTACAAGGTGTTCCTGACCAAGTTCGAGCGGCCGCTCCGCAACACCAGCAGCAAGATCCTCGAGGAATTCCGTTCCAGATACGGGCGCAGCCAGGGTCAGAGCCAGTTCGACGGCTACATGACGCAGGTCTACAACTATTTCGCCCTGCCGCCTTCGCTGAACCAGTTCTGCGACGCAGCGCTGACGGTCAGCACGGATTCGACCGTCGTCGCTTCTGCCGATCTCGACAGTTTCGCTGCGCGTGCGCTGCCGCAGATTGAGGTGGTGTTCCAGGATTTCTTCCGCTCCTACGAGAATTACGAGCGCAACCTCGCCAACTGGACGGCGACCTATGGTGCGGATGCCGTGCCCGGGACGCCGGTGCCGGAGTGGGTGCGCAAAGGTTCGCTCGGCCCAACCCCGGGTGAGCAGGTTCTCTTTCGCGAGACTCCGCAGGGCGAGGCTTATCCGCCCTCGATCGGCACGGTCGAAGTCATGGCCATGCCGGCGGAAACCATGCCGCTTGAAACCGCGCCCGCATACACGCCTGCTCCGGCGCCCGAACCGGTGATCATTGCCGAGCTACCGGTGGTCGATCCCGGGGCGAGTGAAGTTGCGGCCGATCCGGCACCTGCCGAAGCGCCTCCCGTGTCGAGCGGCGGGGTTGTCTTCACCTCCGAGCCGGTAGTGCAGGCTCCGCCCGAAAAGGACGAATAGCGGCCACCGATCATGGGGCTTTGCATGCGCGGTGCTTTTCGCTAGATGCCCGCTCCTTGCTGCCGCTTGCGGCGGCACGAATACTGGACGGGGCCGTAGCTCAGTTGGGAGAGCGCGTCGTTCGCAATGACGAGGTCAGCGGTTCGATCCCGCTCGGCTCCACCAGTTTCCCGCCTTGGCGGGAAACTGGTTTTTTGTTTTCCGCACGCCAGCCGGCGCGCGATATCCTCGCTCCCTTGCGGTCGCTGCGGGCGCCCGGTCGGGCTTGCGGCGCTTTGCGCCGTTCTCTGCGCTCGGCCAACGGGCTGGCGCATTCTGATTTTCATCCTTAGTTGAGCGACCATGCATTTTCTGGATCAGGCCAAGATTTACGTCAAAGCGGGTGCCGGCGGCCCCGGAGCGGTCTCGTTCCGGCGCGAGAAGTACCTCCAGTATGGCGGCCCCGACGGCGGCAACGGCGGCAAGGGCGGCGACATTGTGTTCGAGGCCGTGTCCGGCCTCAACACGCTGATCGATTTCCGCTATTCGCAGCACTTCAAGGCCGCGCGCGGCGGGCACGGCATGGGCCGCGACCGGACGGGCAAGGGCGCGGACGATCTCGTCATCAAGGTGCCTGTCGGCACGCAGATCCTGTCCGACGACAAGGAAGAGGTGCTCGCCGATTTCACCGAAGTCGGCCAGCGCGTCGTCTTGCTCGAAGGCGGCATGGGCGGGCGCGGCAACGCCAGCTACAAGACCAGCACCAACCGCGCCCCGCGCCAGCACCAGCCGGGCATTCCGGGCGAGGAGATGTGGGTCTGGCTGCGCTTGAAGCTGCTCGCCGATGTTGGCCTGCTCGGCCTCCCCAATGCGGGCAAGAGCACCTTCATCAATGCCGTGTCCAATGCCCAGGCCAAGGTCGGTGACTACGCATTCACCACGCTGGTGCCCAAGCTGGGGGTGGTGCGCCACAAGGGCCGCGAATTCGTGCTGGCGGACATCCCCGGCCTGATCGAAGGTGCGGCAGATGGCGCGGGGATCGGTGACCGTTTCCTTGGCCATATCGAACGCTGCCGGGTGCTGATCCACCTGGTTGACATTGCCGGCACCGACCCGCTCGAAGCGTACGAGGTCGTCAATGGCGAGCTGGAGGCTTACGGCGCGGACCTGATCGACAAACCGCAACTGGTGGTGCTCAACAAGCTTGACCTCGCGGACGAGGAACTGGTCGCCGCCTATGCCGAGCAGCTGATCGAGGCGGGCGCGGAGGAAGTGTTTGCCGTGTCCGGCGCAACCGGGGCAGGGATCGAGCAGTTGCTCGATGCGGTGCTGGGGTACCTGCCCGATCGCACCGCGACGGAGACCAAGGCCGCGCCCGAAGACGATATCGAGAGCAGCGACGAATGGTCGCCCATCTGATCGGCGGCATGCCGGACCTGCGCGATCCCGAGACCTGCCCCCTGCTGGTGGTCAAGCTCGGCTCGGCCTTGCTGGTCGGATCGGACGGCGAGCCGCGCCGGGAATGGCTGACGGGGCTGATTGGTGAACTCGCCGCGATGCATGCGGCGGGGCAGAAGATTGTCATTGTCAGCTCGGGCGCGATTGCGCTGGGGGCGGCCAAGCTGGCCTTGCCCGAGCGCGGCCGGCGCAGCCTCGCCGATGCGCAGGCGGCGGCTTCGGTCGGTCAGATCGCGCTGGCCCGGCTGTGGTCGGAGGGTCTGGCGCAGCACGGCCTTATTGCCGCGCAGATGCTGCTGACACTCGATGATCTCGAAGACCGCAGCCGCTATCTCAATGCTTCGGCGACGCTCGAGCGCTTGCTGGAGGCGGGTGCAGTGCCGGTCATCAATGAGAACGACAGCGTCGCGACCGAGGAAATCCGCTTCGGCGACAATGACCGTCTGGCGGCCCGCGTGGGGCAGGCTGCGGGTGCCGACGCCGTCCTGCTACTGAGCGACGTCGATGGGCTTTATGATCGGCACCCGCGCGAGGAGGGGGCGCAGCTGGTGCCTGTCGTCGCGGCCATGGATGACACGATCCGCGCCATGGCCACCGCCGATACCTCGTCGGGGCTCGGTTCGGGGGGCATGGTATCCAAGCTGCAGGCCGCCGATATCGCCACCCGCGCCGGGGTCGCGCTCGCCATCGCCAATGGCACAGTGGAACAGCCCATCGGGCGCGCGTTGGGCCAAGGTATCGGCACGCTGTTTCGCGCGCAGTCCGGCGCAGGCGCGCGCAAGGGTTGGCTCGGCGGCCGGATGGCCCCGATGGGCACGCTCCGGGTCGATGCCGGGTGCGCGGCGGCGCTGGGGAAGGGCGCGAGCCTGCTTGCGGCGGGGATCGTCGGCGTATCGGGCAATTTCCGCCGCGGCGACCTGGTCAGGATCTGCGATCTCAAGGGCAAGGCGCTGGCGCAAGGGCTCAGCGAATATGCGGTGCACGAAGTGCAGGCGATCGCCGGCAAGCGCGCCGAGGATCAGGCGGCGCAGCTCGGCTACGCACCGCGTGCGGCGGTGATCCACCGCGACCATATGGTGCTGCTGTGATCGTAGCGATAACGGGCGGCACGGGTTTCGTTGGTCAGGCGCTGGTCGACCTTGCCGGGCAGCGCGGCGTCAAGCTGCGCTCGCTCGCACGCAAGATCCCGGCGGACCCCCGCGGGGTCGAGTGGGAGCCGGGCGATCTCCAGGACACCGATGCCCTGGCGAGACTGGCGAGGGGCGCCGAGGCCGTCATCCATATCGCCGGCCAGGTCCAGGCGCGCGATGTGTCCGAGTTCGAAGCGGCCAATGTTACCGGGACGCTGAATGTGATCGAAGCGACCCTGGCAGCGCGTGTGCCCCGTTTTGTCTTCGTTTCCTCGCTCGCCGCGCGTGAGCCCGAACTCTCCGCCTATGGCGCGTCGAAGGCGCGGGCCGAGAAGCTGGTAATGGCGAGCCCGCTCGACTGGAGCATCGTGCGACCGCCCGCCGTCTATGGCCCGCGCGACGGCGAGATGCTCGATCTGTTCAAGATGGCCAATCGCGGGATCGTGCCGATGCCGAGCGAAGGCCATGCCTCGATGATCCATGTCGGCGATCTGGCGCGGTTCCTGCTGGCGGTGCTGCCATCGGGCGAAGAGACAACAGGGCGCATCTTCGAGCCCGACGACGGCAAGGAAGGCGGCTGGGAACACCGCGAACTCGCCCGCGCCATCGGCTGGGCGGTCGGCAAACGCCCGATGGTCCCACGTCTGTCACGCGGCATGCTCGATCTCGCGGCGAAAATGGACGGCGTGCTCCGAGGGGATAGAGCGAAGCTGACGCCCGACCGGGTGGGCTACATGTGCCACCCCGACTGGGTCTCGAGCGACGAGGCGAAGCCGCCGAAATCGCTGTGGAAAGCAAAAGTCCCAACCCGCGAAGGCCTCAAGGCGACAGCGCGCTGGTATCGCGACAACGGCTGGCTTTGAGCCGAGGATTGACTGCGGGGTCTCTCCCGCCCCGTCATTGCGAGCGAAGCGAAGCAATCCAGCGCGGTTCGTACGAGGACTCTGGATTGCCGCGCTGCTGCGCTCCTCGCAATGACGCGGCGAGTTAAAGGAACGGCTCCTCGCCCGGCTTGTGGATGCCGCATTCGGTCTTGTCCCAGCCGGCCCAGCGTCCTGCGCGCGGGTCTTCGCCGATGGCAACGGGCCGCGTGCAGGGCGAGCAGCCGATCGAGGGGTAGCCTTGTGCCACCAGCGGGTGGCGGGGCAGGTCGTGCTGGATCATGTAGCCTTCGATCTGGCTGGCGTTCCAGTCGATCAGCGGGTTGATCTTGAGCCGGCCCTGCTTGTCGGAGGTATCGACTTCGAACCGGGGCAAGTTGGCGCGGGTGCTGGACTGGAACGCCTTACGGCCGGTGAAGGTCGCGTCATAGTTCACCAGCGCGCGGGCCAGCGGTTTGACCTTGCGGATCTCGCAGCAGCCGTCCGGGTCATAGGACCACCGCAGCCCGCTCTCGTCGCGCGTCTCCAGCTCGCCGAGGCAAGGGTAGAGATTGACGAGGTTCTTGAGCCCGATCGCCTCGACCAGCTCGTCACGATAGGCCAGCGTTTCGGGGAAATGCTTGCCGGTCTCCAGGAACAGCACCGGCACGCCCGGATCGACCTGCGCGATCAGGTGCAGCAACACCGCACTCTCTGCGCCGAAGCTTGAGACCACCGCCAGTTCGCCCGCAAGATTGTCGCGGATGACCGATTCCAGCATCTCCTGCGTACTCGACCCGCGGAACATGCGGTTGAGCCGCACCGCGTCATGCTCGCTGAAACGCGGGCCGGTGTCGATGCGGTCGATTGCGCGCACTTCATTCATGGCGCAACTCGGCGATCATCCGGCGGCCATCGGCGGCGCGCTGGTACTCGTACGGCCAGCGCGCGAAGGCGGCCTCGGCGTCGTCCTCGTCGATCGGCGTATCGGGCGCAAAGCTGTCGAAGCCGCAGCGGCGCATATAGCCGATCTGGTCGACCAGCACTTCGCCCACCGCGCGCAGCTCCCCCTTGTATCCTGCTTCACGCAGGATGCGGGCCGAGGAATAGCCGCGCCCGTCGCCGAACACCGGGAAGTTGACTTCGACCAGCCGCAGCCGCTCCAGATGCGGGATCAGCGCGCGGGCATCGTCGCCCGGCTCGATCCGCACCGCGGCGGCATTGGATTGCTCGAGGAAGGCATCGACCGTTACCTGCGCATGGTCCGCCACCTCGTCGTCGCGGAAACGGAACTGCACGTCGTCCGGACTGGTGCCCAGAGCCGAAGTGGGCTGCTCAACCATATAGCGCCTCCTTGAACGGATCCATGCCGATGCGGCGGTAGGTGTCGAGGAAACGTTCCCCCTCCTGCCGGTTGGCGAGATAGACGTCGGCAGCGGTCTCGACCGCATCGACGATGCCGTTTTCGTCGAAGCCGGGGCCGGTGATCTTGGCCAGCGACGTGTCCGCCGCCTCGCTTCCACCGAGCAACAGCTGGTAGTTCTCGGTGCCTTTCTTGTCGACGCCGAGGATGCCGATGTGGCCCGCATGGTGATGCCCGCAGGCGTTGATGCAGCCCGAGATCTTGAGCTTGAGCTCGCCCAGCGCGGCGGTTTTTCCGGTTGCGGCGAAGCGCTGGGAGATCTTCTGTGCCACCGGGATCGAGCGGGCGTTGGCGAGGCTGCAATAGTCGAGCCCCGGGCAGGCGATGATGTCCTCGATCGTGTCGAGGTTGGGGCTGCCGAGGCCTGCCGCCTCCAGTTCGGTCCACAGCGCGTGGAGATCGGCGATCTTCACATGCGGCAGGACGATGTTCTGGGTGTGCATCACCCGCAGCTCGTCGAAGGAGTATTTCTTCGCCAGCTCCGCCATCAGGTGCATCTGCGCCGCGCTGGCATCGCCGGGGATCCCGCCGACCGGCTTGAGGCTGATGACGGCCGAAACGTAACCTGGCGCCTTGTGCGGATGGGTGTTGTTCCTCACCCACTTCCCAAAGCCGTCATCCCAGCGAAAGCTGGGATCGTTCCCGGCCTTGCGCTCCAGTTGCGCCAGATCCCAGCTTTCGCTGGGATGACGGAAATCTGGTGAAGCGAAATACGGCTTGATCCGCTCGAGTTCCGCCAGCGGCGGCTCGATGCCTTGGCTGAGCAGGTGGGCAAATTCTTCCTCGACCTGGCGGGTGTATTCCTCCGCGCCCATTTCATGGACGAGGATCTTGATCCGGGCCTTGTACTTGTTGTCGCGCCGGCCGTGGCGGTTGTAGACCCTGAGGCACGCCTCGGCATAGGTCACGAACTGGTCGAGCGGGACGAAGGGATTGATGCAAGGTGCGACCATCGGGGTTCGGCCCATGCCGCCGCCGACGTAATAGGCCGCGCCCAACTCGCCCGCTTCGTTGGCGACGATCTGGATACCGATATCGTGCAGCCGCATCGCCGCCCGGTCGGTATCGCTGGCGATGACCGCGATCTTGAACTTGCGCGGCAGGAAGCTGAATTCGGGGTGGAAGCTCGACCACTGGCGCAGCAGCTCGGCATAGGGGCGCGGATCGACCAGCTCGTCCGCGGCTGCTCCGGCAAAGTGATCCGAACTGATGTTGCGGATGCAATTGCCGCTGGTCTGGATCGCATGCATCTCGACCTTGGCCAGATCGGCCAGCAGGTCGGGCGCTTCTTCCAGCTTGATCCAATTGTACTGGATGTTCTGCCGCGTTGTGAAATGGCCATAGCCCCGATCATACTTGTCGGCGATATCGGCCAGCGCATGCATCTGCCGGCTGTCGAGCGTGCCATAGGGGATGGCGACGCGCAGCATATAGGCGTGCAGCTGGAGATAGAGCCCGTTCATCAGCCGTAGCGGGCGGAACGCGTCTTCGGGCAGCTTGCCTTCGAGGCGGCGGCGGGTCTGGTCGCGGAATTCCTCCACCCGCGCGTCGACCATCGCCTGGTCATAACTATCGTACTGATACATGTCAGATCACCCAGTTGCCGGCATCGGGATCGGCGGGTTTGAGGGTCAGGTCGGGGCGGACGGTCGGTCCGAGCGCGCGGACCCGGTCCTTGATATGCGCCGGGCGGACGCCCTTGTCGGTCCGCTCTGCCTCGATCGCGTAAGGCATGTTGACGCGGCGGGCCGATTCCTCGCGCGCGATGATCTCGTCGGCGCGGTCACCCACATCGACGGCGTGGTCGACATGCAGCGACCAGCCGGTGCCGTCCCACCAGGTCACCGCGCCCGATTTCAGATCGTTTCCGGTCAGGATCTTCATTGCATCGCCTCCACGGCCAGCGCCGCCAGCTCTTGGTCAGGGGTGGCAAGGTCGTCGCCAGATCGGGGGCGTGCGACGACCTCGCCGATCACGATCAGGGCCGGGGTAGTGACCCCATCTCGCGAAACCATATCGGGCAGCGCCGCGAGCACGCCGCGTAACACCCGCATACGCGGACGCGCGGCATTCTCGATCACCGCCACCGGCATGTCGGGGGCGAGCCCGTCACCCATCAGCTTCTCGGCAATCTGCGGAGCGGTCTTGAGACCCATATAGATCACCAGCGTGCGGTCCTTGCCGGCAAGGCCCGACCAGTCTTGCTCGGAAAGCCCCTTGCACTGGCCGGCGACGAAGCTGACGACGCTGGAGGCCTCGCGGTGGGTCAGCGCGATCTGCGCGGCGGCGGCAGCACCGTTGGCGGCGCTGATACCGGGGACGACCTCGACCGGAACGCCGGCGGCATGGGCGGCTTCGGCTTCCTCGCCACCGCGTCCGAAAATGAAGGGATCGCCGCCCTTGAGCCGCACCACATCGCGGCCACCCAGTGCTTCGCGCACCAGCAGCGCGTTGATCGCTTCCTGCGGCATGGTGTGCTTCGACCGGCTCTTGGCGACCGAGATCAGTGTCGCATCAGGACGGGCCATGGCGAGGATCGAGGTGTCGACCAGCCCGTCATGGACAACAAGATCGGCCTGTTGGAGCAATCGTGCCGCCCGAAGCGTCAGCAGGTCCGCGTCACCGGGACCCGCGCCGACGAGATAAATAGTTCCAGCCTGTGTCATAGCCGCCATATTCGGCACTGTGGCCCGAAACGGCTAACCAGAATGACTGGCAGGCTGGGTAGTTTCGATTTTGAAATCGGGACTTGTCATACAGGTAGGGATCATTTTGAAACCGACGCTACCCGATCGCGAAGCTAGTCTTTGCGGTCGGTGTCGACACGCTGGGCGATCGCGGCGACCAACTGTTCGAACTCCTCGTTGCCGCGCAGGTTGATGTCGCGCTGCGGGAACGGAATCTCGATCCCTTCCTGCTGGAACAAGTCCCACAGGCGCTTGAGCACGTCGGAGCGGACGTTGCCCACCCCTTCTTCGGGATCGGAAATCCAGCAATGGATGACGAAATCGACCGAGCTTTCGCCATATTTGTCGAGCCATACCACCGGCGGCGGGGTCTGCTTGACGCGTTTGGCGTCCCTCGCCGCCTGCAGCATCAACTCCTCGGCACGCTTGATATCGCAATTGTAGCTGATACCGACCGGCACCTGGATCCGCACGTTCTTGCTGGAGTAGGACCAGTTCTCGACCTGGTTGACCATCAGGTTTTCGTTCGGGATCAGATATTCCCGCTGGTCGCGGGTGGTGATCGAAACCGCCCTTATACCAATCCGGCGGATTTGCCCGAAGGTCGATTGCCCGGCCTGGTCTGCAATTGCGATCACGTCGCCGGGCTTGATCGACTTGTCCATCAGCAGGATGATTCCCGCGATGAGGTTGCCGAAGGTCTTCTGCAGGCCGAAACCGATGGCGAGGCCGAAGGCGCCGGAGAACACTGCGAAAGCAGTGAGGTCGATGCCAAGAAGGTCGATGCCGAGGAAGAATGCCGCGACCCAGACGATGATCGTGATGATCTTTTCCGAGAGCAGCCTTTGGGTCTCATCGAGTCGTGTGGCACGGGCCACGAGGACCTTAATCGCCTTGGTGGCGAACCATGCCCCCACCACGATCACCAGGACGATGGCCGACGCAAACAGCACATCCCAAAGCGAAATGCGCATGTGCCCCATCTGAATCGCCATACTGTCGAGTGTGTCGACCATGCTGCCGACGGTCTGGCTCTTTTCCGACACGGCATCCCTGACGCCGTCGGCGGCCGCAATCGGATCGCTGGTTTGGACCGGCGTAGGTGTTGGGGTGGGCGGGACTGCGGCTATCGCTGCCACGGGGTCGCCGGTCTCAGGGTCGACAAGCGGCTTGCCTGTGGCAGGATCGAGGAAGGTCGTCGGCTGCTGCACCGGCACGCCCATCATCTGCTCGCCGGTTTCAGGATCGAGCAGCGGCTGGCCTGTGGCCGGATTGACCAGCGGGACCGCTTCCGGCGTGGGCACGGGGCCGGGCGTGGCTGTCGCGGCGTCTGTGGCGGGCACGGGCGAGGCGGCGGTCATACAGACTCCATGGCGGCAAAGGCGCGGGAAAGGTCGGCGATCAGGTCAGCCGGGTCTTCCAGCCCTATCGAAAGTCGAACGCCGAGCCGGTCTTCATTGTTCCACGAAGCTGGCGGCCATGGGGTGGCCGAACGGATGTCCGCCGGGTCGAACGGGATGACCAGGCTTTCGAACCCGCCCCAGCTGTAACCGATCCCGAACAGCTCGAGAGCATCGACGAAGGCCGCACGCCCGGCCTCGGTGCCCCCCTTCAGGACGAAGGAGAGCAAGCCGCAGCCACCGGTGAAATCGCGCTTCCACAAGGCGTGCCCAGGAAAACCGGGCAGTATGGGGCACAGCACATGTGCGACCTCCTGCCGGCTCTCCAGCCAGGTGGCAATTTCACCCGCCGTCTCCGCCTCCCGATCCAGCCTGACCTGCATCGTGCGCAGGCCCCGCAGCATCAGCGCGGCATCGTCGGGTGAAACGACATTGCCCATCTGCTGGGCTGTCCGGCGCAAGCGCCTGTAGAGCCGCTCGTCGCGTGCGCTGGCCGAGCCCATCATCACGTCGGAATGGCCGGAAACATGCTTGGTCAGCGACATCAGCGAGATGTCGCAACCCCGCTCGAGCGCGGGGAAGCCGAGGGGGGACGCCCAGGTGTTGTCGAGCAATGTCACTGCGCCCTTGTCACGCGCGATGGCGGCGAGGGCGGGGACATCCTGCACTTCCATGGTCAGGCTGCCGGGACTTTCCAGCATGACCGCCTTGGTCCGCTCGCAGAACTTGCCCGCAAACCCCTCGACATCGAGCGGATCGAAATAGCGCGGCTCGACCCCGAAGCGCTTGAGGATGCCGCTGGCGATATTGCGGGTCGGCTCATAGGCGTTGTCGGTCACCAGCAGCACATCACCCGGGCGCAGCACCGCCATCAGCGCCTGCACGATAGCCGCCGTGCCACTGGGGTAGATTACCGTGCCGAAGGCGCCGGGCTCGATCTGGGTCAGGGCCTCGCACAGCGCCCACTGCGTCGGCGCGCCACGACGACCGTAATAGAACTGCCCGTCGGCATTGTTGCCCTGTGCTGCCTTGCGATCGGCCTCGTTGGCATAGAGATGGGTGCTGGCGCGCCATATCGGCGGATTGACGACCGGCCCGGTCCATTCCTCGCGCCGCCCGGCGTTCACCAGCCGGGTGCCGGTGCCGCTGTTCTCTGGAATCTTGCCGCTCAGTGCGCTTCTCCTGTTTCCTTGGGCGTGGCCGGGTCTGCGCCCCATTCCGACCAGCTGCCGTCATACAGCGCGACGTCGGTCTTGCCGATCAGGTGCAGGGCAAAGACCAGTACCGATGCAGTCACTCCGCTGCCGCAACTGGTGACCACCGATTGCGAAAGGTCGAGCCCTGCCGCTTCGAACGTCGCGCGCAGCTCGGCGAGGCTGCGGAATGTGCCGTTGGGGTTGAGCAGGCTGGTGAAAGGCACGTTGCGCGCGCGGGGGATGTGTCCGCCCGGCAGGTTGTGGACCGTATCGACTGTCGCGCCGGTAAAGCGGCCCTCATCGCGGGCATCGACGACCTGCTCGGTGCAGACCGCGCAATTGGCAAGCACCTGGTTCTTGTCACGAAGGATCGCGCGGTCAGCGACGAGGGTGATCGATAGTCCGGGCTCGGCACCTTCGACCGGCACATCATTTTCCAGCGGACGGCCTTCATTGCGCCATTTGCCGAGGCCCCCGTCGAGCACTGCCACCTGCTCGAAGCCGAAGACCTTGAGCAGGAACCATGCCCGGCACGCGCTCCGCAGCGCGGAATCGTCATAAAGGATGAGGCGGCTGGAATTGGTTACGCCCAGCGCAGTGAGCCGCGTTTCCAGCCGCGCGGCGTCAGGGACCTTGCCCGGCATCGAGGACTGTGGGTCATGCAGTGCAGCCAGATCGAGGAAGCGCGCGCCCGGCAGGTGGGCCGCCTCGAACTCGGCACCCGCGTTCCTGCCGGTGCCGGGCAGATGCAGCGAGGCATCAAGCACAACGAGATCGTCAGCGCCCAGTTCGCCTGCCAGCCAGTCGGTCGATACAAGCATCTCCATCGCCCCCGGCGTAGCGAGGCGCGGCGCGCGCGTCCAGCTAGCCGAGCGGCCGGGCGTCGATCTCGTTGAAGGTCTGCGGCGGTGTGTCGAGCCGGAACGGCTGCAATCTCGCGCCTGCCACATTGGCGGACTTGCCGACCACGAAGGTGAAGGCCTTGGCCGCGGCACCAGCGGCCGATGCCTTGAGGCGGACCAGCGGGATGTAGATGGGGATATTGCCCTGCCGGATCGGGCGAATGTTCCGTAGCTCGAGCCGCATCTCGCCGGTAAAGCTCTTGCGCTGGCCGGCTCCGAGGTGATCGAGTTCGTGCAGTGCCGGGAGAGCAGTCAACGCATCGGCCAGTTGCTCGCTGATCGGAGCCTGACCGTGGGCGCTGGCGAGGTCGCCTTCGAGCTTGATGTTGCGGATTGCATCGGAGGCGCGGTTGCTGAGCGTCACGCGATAGGTCAGCGTTGCCGCCATCATGCTGCGGGCAAGTCGGACCGCATCGACCTCGACCTTGAGGTAGCGCAGCAGATCATCCGGTGCGACACTCTGGCTGTTCCCGCCGACAACCGGGCGAACGATCTCCGGCGGTGCCTCGGTCGCATTGCGTCGCCGCCAGAACAGCAGGCCTCCAGCAAGAGCAGCCAGCGCGGCACCGATCGCGGCGATCCACCACCAGGCGGGTAATACCGGGCTGCCCGCATCGGTCGCGGCGCCGGACGAGGGGACCGGTGACGCCATGGTCGGCGATGCCGGAAAGCCGGGAGCCGAGGTGCTTTCCGGTATCGGAGTGACTTCCTGTGCTGCCCCGGCGTCGGCAGAATCTTGCGGCGAGGGCCGTGGCTGTCCGGCTGCCACGGATGGTTCCGGGCGAGGCGTCGGTCTCGTTGGGGGAGCGGTGGTCGGGCGTACGACGGGGTTCTGCGTCGCTGTCTCCGCAGGTGCGGGCGTTGGCGTCGGCGTCCGGGCCGGCGTCGCGGTCGGGATCGGGCGGGGTGGGATAGGGACTACGCCGCTATCGTCGACCGGGCCTTGCGCGCGCGGGGTCGGCGAGGGTGACGGATTGGGCGGCAGCCGAAAATCATTGACCGATTGCGCCGCAGCGGGCGCTGCAACCAGCGTGGTCAGGCCAAGGGCCAGCAGAGGCAGTGTGAAACTTTTGCGCATCATTCGATCGAAAGGGGAAAGGGCTGTCCAATTGGCCAGTGCCAAAGGTAGGCGGCGCTGAATAGGCTCTGAATCGCGCCAGTCCAACGGCCAGCTTGTGCTTTGCGCGAGATAACGGCAGATGCGCGGCATGAGCGACACACCAAGACCTCAGTTCCTCGGCCAGCAGACCCCGCTGCCCGCATCTCCCGAAGCGGCGGTGCTGGACTATGTCCCCAATCCGCGCCCGGGGGCGCTCTACCTGGTGCGCTTTGCCGCGCCCGAGTTCACCTCGCTGTGCCCGGTCACCGGGGCGCCGGATTTTGCGCATCTGGTGATCGACTATGCCCCGGGCGAGACAATCGTTGAATCCAAGAGCCTCAAGCTGTTCCTCGGATCGTTCCGCAACCACAACGGTTTCCACGAAGACGTCACCGTGGGAATCGGCGAGCGGCTGGTGGCAGAGATGAAGCCGAAGTGGCTGCGCATCGGCGGATACTGGTATCCGCGGGGCGGCATCCCGATTGACGTGTTCTGGCAGACCGGCCCCGCGCCCGAAGGGCTGTGGGTGCCCGACCAGGGGGTCTCCGGCTACCGCGGGCGCGGCTGACGCTTCTTCTCTCCAATCGAATACAGATCGGTTCGTCGTAAGAAAGTTGCCTTATGGAGCACTTAAGCAATCGATTGTAATTTACGATTGCAATCGATTGCGTAATTGTTACAAGACCCTCGACTCGGGGGCTGCGCCAGGCGCGGGATACCCGGTGTTTCAGGAGAGGGATTGCAGATGAAAGCCACCTACCGCACTTGTGTGTCGGCGCTCGCGCTCGGCGTTGCGCTGCCTTTTTCCGTTGCTGCTTCGGCTCAGGATGCCGACGCCGATGCCAGCGTCGATGCGACCGGCCTTAACGTAATCGTCGTTACCGCTGCGGCGGGTAACCAAACCCAGCTTGAAAGCTCCATCTCGGTCACCGCGATCGATGATGCGATCATCCAGAATTTCCAGCCGCAGTCAGAAGCGGAAATCTTCCGCCTGCTGCCGGGCATCCAGACGCCGGGTACTTCCGGTCCCGGTGGTAACGCCAACATCGCTGTGCGCGGCCTTCCCGTCGCCACCGGCGGCGCGCCTTTCGTGCAGCTGCAGGAAGACGGCCTGCCGCTTGTTCTCTTTGGCGACATCCAGTTCGGAAACAACGACTACTGGACCAAGTTCGACACCACCACCGCGACGGTCGAGGCGGTTCGCGGCGGTTCGGCGACCACCCTCGCCAGCCAGGCACCGGGCGCAGTCATCAACTACATCAGCCACACCGGCGAGAAGGAAGGCGGCCTGGTCCAGCTGACCAAGGGTGTCGACTTCAACGATACCAAGCTCGACTTCCGCTATGGCGGCGGGCTGGGTGAAGACCTCTATTTCCACGTCGGCGGCTATTTCCAGCGCGGCAAGGACCCGCTGGGTGTCGATTATACCATCAACGACAGCATCCAGGTAAAGGGCAACCTGACCAAGGAATTCGGCGACGGTGCCTCGTTCCTGCGCCTGTTTTTCAAGGTCGCCGATACCCAGGGCATCAACTACACCGGGGCCCCGGCGCTGGCGAACTTCTCGGGCGGCAAGGTCACCGACATCCGCGCCTATCCGGGTTTCGACGGTCGCAGCCAGACCAATTACTCGATCTACAACCAGAACCAGCTGATCCTGAACCGCCAGGGTGTGTTCGAGCGTGTCGGCATCGACGGCATCTCGACCGACCAGAAGTACATCGGGGCGCAGTTGCACTGGGAATTCGGTGACAACATCACGCTCGACAACCGGGCGCGCTATTCGGACGTCTCGGGCAGCTTCTCCTCACCGTTCCTGAACATCGCCACCCGTGGCAGCGTGATCGGATCGACCGTCAACGGCGCGACCGTGGCACAGATCCGCTACGCCGACGGCCCGCGCGCCGGTCAGGTCTTCACCGGGGCACTGCTCGACAACAACGTCAACGTCACCACGAACATCCGTGATCTGGGCGCCTTCGTGAACGACCTTGTCCTGACCGGCGAATTCGATGTCGGTTCGATGGTGCTGACCGCACGCGGCGGCTTCTTCTACATGGACCAGACCATTGCGATGGACTGGCATGTCAACAAGTCGACCCGCGAACTGAGCGGCGACAATCCCTCGCAGCTCGACCTTTTCGATGCGGCGGGCAACCAGCTCACCTATCAGGGTATCTCGGGCTACAACAACAACTGGGGCAGCTGCTGCGCCCGCGACTATGACCTGGGCTACACCAACACCGCGCCTTACGCGCAGCTGGTGCTCGATGGCGACCTGTTCAACTTCGATGCTTCGGTCCGGTTCGAGCGTGTTGCAGCCAGCGGTTACACCATCGCCGGGGGCAACACCTTCCTGGTATCGCCCGATCCCAGCCGCCCGAACCTGCGGATCGAAGCGATCACGGCCAACGGGACGCGCGAACAGCTCGACTACAGCCGCAGCTACACCAGCTGGTCGGTCGGCGGCCTGTTCAAGGCGTCGAGCGATGTCTCCGTCTTCGCCCGCGCATCGCGCGGCGGCCGTTTCAATGCCGACCGCCAGACCGTGGGCGGCAAGATCGCCAACGACGGTTCGCTATGCACCGGGGCGCAGGCCCTCGCGGGAGCGAACGGTTGCGGCGCTGACGGGGTCACGCCGTCGGTCGACTTCGTCAACCAGTACGAACTGGGCGTAAAGGCCCGCGGCGGTCTCGCCGGTGGGGACTGGACCGCCGAACTGACCTTGCTCAAGGGTGACTTCAGCCAGAGCACCTTCGAACTGTCGGCCACCCGCTGCCCCGGCGGTGCCGGTGGCTGCATCATCGACAGCAACTACAAGTCGAAGGGCTTCGAATTCTTCGGCACCTATCGCAATGGCGGCCTGCTGTTCGTGGCCAACGCCACCTACTCGGACGCCCAGCGCAAGCTGTCGGGTGCGGCCAACTACACCCAGGCACCGTTCATTCCGGACCTGAGCTACTCGCTCTCGGCTTCGTACGACTTCGGTGACCTGGCGACCTTCGGCCTCTCGGCCACCGGGCAGACGAGTGTCGTGGACGATGCGCTGCGTTCTTATGAAGGCAAGACCACTTTCAATGCCTCGCTGCGTGTGAACCCGCTGGACAACCTCCAGGTCGGCCTCAACGTCTACAATTTGTTCAACACCTATGACCTGCGCGGCAATGGCGCGACCCTGGTCAACGGCGGGGTAACTCCGGCTATTGTCAGCGGCACGCCGGTCCCCGGTCGCAACGTCAGCGCATCGATCCGCCTGACGTTCTGAAGTTGAACGACTGACGCGATTGTGCGCGGCGATGGGAGTCGCGCCGCACATCCTCCCGGCGGTCCCCACCGCCACCAAGGGGGCCGGTGGTTCAGTCTACCGGTCCCTTTTTTTCGTCGCTAAGGTTTGGGCATGACGGATACAGCACAGGACCGGGCGATCCGGTCGATCCTGGTGGTCGGCGGCGGCTCCGCCGGCTGGATGACGGCGGCGGCACTGGCCAATGCGCTGCCCAAGGGGTGTGCGATCACTCTGATCGAATCCGAAGCCATCGGCACCGTCGGCGTGGGCGAAGCGACCATCCCGCCGATCCGCACCTTCAACGCCATGCTGGGCATCGACGAGCGCGAGTTCATCCGCGAGACGCAGGGCTCGTTCAAGCTCGGGATCGAATTCGTCGACTGGGGGGCACTGGGCACACGCTATTTCCATCCCTTCGGCCCGCACGGCAAGCCGATGGACATCCGCGACGTTCACCAGCTGTGGCTGCAAGCGCGGCTGGCAGGGGAGAACGCGGGCGATTTCGACGAGCTGTCGATGGCGTGGCAACTGGCCAAGGCTGGCCGCTTCACCATTCCGAGCCCCGACGGGCGCAATGTCCTATCGACCTTCGACTATGCCTTCCACTTCGATGCCGGGCGCTATGCCCGCTATCTGCGCGCATACTCGGAAAAGCGCGGCGTCACCCGGGTCGAGGGCAAGATCGCCGATGTCGCGCTCGATGGGGAAAGCGGGTTTGTCCGCTCGGTCACGCTCGAGGACGGGCAGGTGCTGGAAGCCGAGCTGTTCATCGACTGCTCGGGCTTTCGCGGGTTGCTGATCGAAGGCGCGCTCGGGGCCGGATACGAGGACTGGACCCACTGGCTGCCGTGCGACCGCGCGGTGGCTATTCCGTGCAGTCACGGCACCGGCGAATTCACGCCCTATACCCGCTCGACCGCGCGCGAGGCGGGCTGGCAATGGCGCATCCCGCTGCAGCACCGGATCGGCAATGGCTATGTCTATTGCAGCAAGTTCATCAGCGACGAGGATGCGGAGCAGACGCTGCTAGCCAACCTTGATGGCGAGCCGCTGGCGCAGCCCAACCGGCTGCGCTTCGTCACCGGCATGCGGCGCAAGTTCTGGGACAAGAATGTCGTCGCCATCGGCCTGTCGAGTGGCTTCATGGAGCCGCTGGAATCGACCAGCCTGCATCTGATCCAGGCCGGGATTTCCAAGCTGCTGGCGCTGTTCCCGGACCGCAACTTCGATCCGATGGTGCGTGACGAGTACAACCATATCGCCCGCACCGAATACGAACGCATCCGCGACTTCCTGGTGCTGCACTACAAGCTCACTGCGCGGGACGATTCCGAACTGTGGCGGTACTGCCGCGACATGGACATCCCGGAGACGCTGGCGTTCAAGATCGAGCATTTCCGCCGCTATGGTCGCCACATAGCCCGCGACATGGACCTGTTCGGCCCGCCGAGCTGGCATGCGGTGCATATCGGGCAGGGCAATATCCCGGAGGCTTGCGACCCGGTGGCGGGCTATCGCGAGCAGGCTCCGGGCGAATGGCTTGGCCGGCTCAAGGCTGCGATGGTCGCCGAGGCGGCCAAACAGACCACGCACCAGCAATTCATTGACCGGCATTGTAAGGCTCCGGGCAAGGCCCCGGCGGTGTGATCGCTGCCGTGGCGCAGGAAACTGTTCCGGAACTCGTCGCCAAGGCGCAGGCGGCTTACGCCGCGCAGGATATGGCCACCGCCTGCGCCGCCGTTGACGCCGCCATCGCGCAGATGCCGGACAGTCCCGCACTCGCCTTCATGCAGGCGCAGTTCCATTGGGAGGGCTGGTTCGAGGCCACGCCCCTGTTCGAGCGCGCTGCGCTGCTCAATCCGGGCCGGAGGGACGTGGTGCGCAACGCCGCATTGGCGCTGGCGTCCGAAGGGCAGGGTGAGCGGGCGATGCGGCTGCTCGACGGGATCCTCGCGCGCAATCCTGCGTGGATCGAAGGGCACGATACCCTCGCCACCCTGCGCACCACGGCGGGCGGGGACGACCCGCTGCGCAGCTTTGCCGAGGCGGTCACGCGTGAGCCAGGCAATGCCGCATTGAAGCAGGCCTGGTTCCACAAACTCGCGGCGGCAAAGGATTGGGAGGGTGCGCGCAAGGTGCTCGCGCTGGGCGAGATGCCCTTGCTCGGCCTGTGGCTCGATTGCGAAAGCGGTGCGGCAGGCAGCGATCCGGCGATCTTCGCGGACTACCAGCGCTCGAACGATCCGGGGCTGGTGCTGCTGCAAGTGCGGCACGCCTTGCGCCATGGCGATCCTGCACGGGCGCTTTTGCTGGCTGAGGGGCAGCTTGGCACGCCCCACGCCGGACAGTTCTGGCCCTATGTGAACCTGTGCTGGCGGCTGACGGGTGACGAACGCGCCGATTGGCTCGAACGGGACTTTGCCCGCGCCATCGATCTCGACCTGCCGCAAGCCATGCTGGCCGATCTGGCAGTATTCCTGCGCGGCCTGCACCGCATGGCGGCCCCCTATCCCGAACAATCGGTGCGCGGCGGCACGCAGACCGAACGCAACCTGTTGCTGCATCACGATCCGCTGATCGGGCAGCTGCGCAGCAAGATAACCGAGGCGGTTCGCGGCTGGCGTGACGGCCTGCCCGACGATCCCGTTCATCCTCTCCTTTCGCGCAAGCCTGATGCCATCCGTTTCAGCGGCAGCTGGTCTGTGCGGCTGGCGGGTGGCGGGCATCACAGCGCGCACACCCATCCGCACGGCTGGGCGAGCTCCGCGCTCTACATTGTTGTGCCGCCCGAGACCGGGCGCGACCATGCGGGTGAACTGGCGCTGGGCATGCCGCCCCCCGAGCTGGGGCTGGGCCTTGAACCGACGCAATACATCACGCCGAGACCTGGGCATCTGGTGCTGTTTCCCTCGACGACATGGCACGGCACTGTGCCCTTCGAAGGCGAGGAGCGGCTTACAGTCGCCTTTGATGTGGCGCCGGCAACAACAAGGAGTACCAGGTGAGCGAGCCATTGATCGGTGCGGTCGAAGCCGGGGGGACCAAGTTCGTCCTCGCCGTCGCGCGCATGGACGGGACCATCGTGGCGCGAGCGCGGATGGACACACGCACTCCGGCGGAGACTTTCCCTGAAATGTCCGCGTTCTTTGCGCAGCATGGACCGCTGGCGGGGATCGGCATCGCCAGCTTCGGGCCGATTGATATCGACCCGACCTCTCCCGACTACGGCACCTTCACCACCACCCCCAAGCCGGGCTGGAGCGGGGCACGATTCCACGATGCGCTGGCGAGCCTCGGCGCGCCGATTGTGGTCGATACCGATGTCAACGGCGCGGCGCTGGGCGAATGGCTGGCGGGGGCAGGGCGAGGCTGCGAGACGCTTGCCTATACCACCGTCGGCACCGGGATCGGCACCGGCGTGTTGCACAAGGGGGCTTCACGCGGCGGGATCAGCCATCTTGAGGCGGGGCATGTGCGCCCGCCGCGCGATGCGGCGCGTGATCCCTTTGCCGGGCGCTGCCCGTTCCACGGCGATTGCCTCGAAGGTCTCGCCAGCGGACCCGCGATCATCGACCGCTGGGGGGCCTCGCTCGACGAGATGGCCGCGCGCCAACCTGATGCAGTCCCGCTCATCGCCTCCTACCTCGCCGATTTCGCCGTCACGCTGGTGCTGATGCATATGCCCGACCGGCTGATTTTCGGCGGCGGAGTGATGAAGGCCCCGGGCCTGATCGAGAGTCTGCGCCAACAGGCCGAGGTCAAGCTGGCGGGCTATGTGCAGCATGCGCGGCTCGATCCGGGCTTGGCAAGCTACATTGTCGCGCCGGGCTTGGGCGACGATGCCGGGATCACCGGTGCGCTGGAGCTGGCGCGGCGCGCCTCAGGCCAGCGCGGCGGTTGAAACAAACTGGGGTTGGTCGGTTTCCAGCGATAGGTGCGGGTCAGCCGGACGGTGCTGGAAACCGGCCGCGCCCGTGCCATCAGGGCTCAGCACTTCAATGGTCTCGCTATCGAGCCAGAGCGACAGGCCTTCGCCATCGCGGCGCCGGAGTTCTGCGTCCTGATCGAGGAAGGGCAGGGCGGTGTCGCGGCGCTGCAGCAGCCAGCGGTCACCTTCGGCACGGATGGTAAAGCGGCTGGTGCCGCTGTCGGCAAGGCTCAGGGCACCGGAAAACGCGGCGGAGAGTTCGATCCGGCTGGCCATCTCGGCCATCCCGTCCGTCGCCAGCGCCCCGAAGTCCCCGAACAGGCCCGCCACGCTCGGCTCGACCTGCTGCGCCAGGCGCAGCCCGTCCGGTGCTTCGAGCAAGCCCATTCGCCGCGGCGTGCTCATCACTCCGCGCCAACCTTTCCTGCGGAAATGCTTCTGGTAGGCATGGTTGCCCATCCAGCCGATCCAGGCCGGGCGGCCTGCTGCATCGCGTGGGCCGTTCCAGGCGATGGCAGCATAGAAATCGCGGCCATGATCCACGACCTGCCATGGCCCGTCAGGGGTGAAGGTATGACCGTCGAAATCGCCCGTGAGGTAAAGCGCGCCCGCGCCCGGCGCTCCGTTCAGCGCATCGACTTTGAACAGCCAGCGCGACTGCCCGGAGCCGCAGATCGGCAGTTCGACCAATGTCGGGCATTCCCACACTAGGCCCGGCGCGTCGCGTGCCGGGATTTCCGAAGCCAGCGTCCATCGCAGCAAGTCGGCCGAGCGATAGATCTGCGCCCGCTGCTCGTTGGACTTGACCACCACCATCACCCAGCTCGCGCTCGGCTCGTGGCGGAAGACATAGGGATCGCGGAAGTCGGCCATGCCGAGGTCGAGCACCGGGTTGCGCGGATAGTCGGTCCAGCTCGTGCCGCGATCGTTGCTCCATGCCAGCGCCTGCGCCTGATGCTGTGGCTCGCCCGTCGCGGCAGCAGTGTAGAGCGCCACCATCACGTCGCGTCCAAAGCCGGCGGTGCCAGCCCGGTCCATCACGGCGCTGCCTGAAAATACCATCCGGCGCTCGTCATCGAGTAGGGCAGGGGCGAGCTCGTCCCAATGTGCCAGGTCGCGGCTCACCGCGTGGCCCCATGACATATGACCCCAGTCCTCGCCTTGCGGGTTGTACTGGTAGAACATGTGCCAGCAATCGCCATCATGGACGAGGCCATTGGGGTCGCTCAGCCAGTTGGCCTGCGGGGTGTAGTGGTAATGGGGGCGCACCCTGATCTCCTGGCAGCGTGATTCACTTGGTACGATGGGGGCGATAACCTCCTTACAATCGATTGCAACATAAGAGGTGTCTTTTTGGGCAAGTTAGGTTAGGCAAGCGCTCATGGCAGAGGACGACAGCACCATTGCGGCGGAAGGCCCGGTCAAGCGGGTGCGCAATATCGCCGAACTGGCGAGCATTGCGGGTGTTTCGGCCGGCACGGTTTCGCGTGCGCTGGCGGACAAGCCGATGGTCAATGCCCGCACCCGCGAGAAAATCCAGGCACTGGCGCGCAAGCACGGCTTTCAGGTCAACCAGATGGCGAGCAAGCTGCGCCGCCAGAAGACCGGCGTTATCGCCGTAGTGATCCCGCTGGGCCACGACCGGCGCCAGCATATTTCAGACCCGTTCTTCATGACTCTGCTCGGCGCCTTGGCCGACGAGTTGACCGAAAGCGGCTTTGACGTGATGCTGAGCCGCGCGATCCCGCAGGAACATCCCGACTGGCTCGACCGGGTGGTCAATTCGGGGATGGTCGACGGCGTGCTGATGATCGGCCAGTCGGACCAGTACGACGCCATCGAAGCCGTCGCGCGCGACTATGCCCCATTGGTGGTTTGGGGCAGTTACCGCGAAGGCCAGGCGCATTGCTCGGTCGGCACGGACAACTTCGCCGGCGGGCGAATGGCGGCGGAGTACCTGCTTGAGAAGGGACTGCGCTCGCTGGTATTTCTCGGCGACACGACCGGTATCGAGATCGAAGAACGATATCATGGAGTCCAGGCGGCGGTGGGTGATTTCGGTCGGGGTGCGCGCTTGCAGCATGTCCCGGTGCACCTCTCGATCGACGAGATGACCGACGAGATCGGCATAGCCATGACGGCGCTTGACGGGGATATTGAAGGCGCGGTGTGCGCTTCGGACGCGATTGCCATGGCGGCCATTCGCCAGTTGCACGAACTGGGCATTCAGGTCCCGGCCGATATCCAAGTCATCGGCTTCGACGACCTGCCACTGGCCCGCCATTCCGTGCCGCAGCTGACCACGATCCGCCAGAACATCACCGGCGGCGCAGCGCAGATGGTCCGCCGGCTGATGGCCCGGATCAGCGGCGAGGATGCGGAAGCGTTGGTGATGCCGCCGGAACTGGTGATCCGCGCCAGCGCCTAGGCGATCCGCACTTCATCGCCGTCAATGACAAGTCGAAAGCGGGGGGCAGGTGTCCCGCCGAACTGCGTGCGCAGCGTTTCGGGATGGGTGGCGAATGTCCGGCCCTGCATTCCCCAATGGTCGATAAAGCTCCACACCACGCCTTCGCCGGTGGTCCACCAGCTATAGGCCTGGGTCGGCTCCTCCGGCGGGTTGGTCGCGATCAAGCCATTGCCGTTCACCGGAAACCACGGCCCGGTGAAGCTGTTTGCCACCGCGCCGTAGAGCCCGTTGGGCCCGGCATTGGCGGATGGCGAGAAGGTGTGGCGCTGGGTCGACCAGAACAGGTAGTAGCGCCCGTCGCGAACCAGGATATGCGGCCGCTCCATCTCGTTGTTGACGCCCACCGCGTGGATCAGCGGCTGGCCCAGTTCCCAGCGTCCGTCGACCAGCATGGCATAGCCGACGAGGCCGTTGTGCGGATCGTCGTCCCATCCTGCGCTGCCTGTAAACAACAGGTAGGCCTGCCCGCGGGCCGGGTCGCGGAACCAGGCGGGGTCGCGGAAGGCCTTGATCGCACCCGGAGCACCACCCGGCTGGTTGGCGGGCATGAAGACCGTGCCATCGGCGGCGAACAGTTCCTCGGGCGTCTGCCAGTGGCCAGGTCCATCGGGGCCCAGCACGCCGCGGGTCCCGAAAATCCGTTGTTCGAAGCTGCAACCTTCGCCGCGCCGCCCAGCGGCGGTGAAGAACAGGGTGACCGACTGCCCGTCGTCATGCAAAACGCAGGACCCTGCCCATTCCGCTTCGCCGGGCGAGAAGCCGTCGGGCATGGCATTGCCCAGGTCGGTCCATACGCTGTGTTTGAGCCGCATCAGGCGGATCCGGGCGTGGAAGTGGCGCTGGCCGGGATCGTCGAACTTTTGCGACGAGAGGAAGAACCAATATTGCGCGCCCTCTACCGTAACGGTCGAGCCGTCCTCGTGCTGCAAGGGCCAACTGTCCCACAGGTCGAGATCGGGCGTGATCGGCTGTGCGTCCGCTGCCGTGACAAGGCGTAGGGGCGGGAGCGTGTCAAACCGCTGCGGCCGCCAATGACTGATCTCGGATGGTTCAAACGTGGAAGCGGTGGCAATTGGCATACTCGCCATCAGGGAACTTCCTTCATCTCGAAAATGGCGACGCTTTGTGCCTTCTGCAGAGGGAGCGGCAGTCCCGCGTTGGCGAGCCAGCTGCCGGTGTAGCGGACCGACTCGCGCTCCATCCGGTCGTGGAGGTGCGAGCGGGGGATGCCATGACCGGGCTCTTCGGCCACCGCGAGCAGCCGCACGTCCCACGCCATGCACGAAGCGGCAAAGGGCAGCGGGAGCGGCTGCGGACGGCGGTCCAGCGGCGGGGTTGTGCGGATGCAATAGAGCAGCTTGTGGCCCGGCGTGCCCGCGGCCTGCCAGCGCAGGCTGTCGGTGCCTTCGCCCAGCGCAACATCGGTCCCGTGGAGCAGGTGGCGCCATTCCTTGGCGAAGGCGATCCATCGCGCCAGCTCGGCGCGGTAGGCCTCGGCCAGCGTGGCGGGGTCAAGCTCCACGCCCAGGTGCCCCATGCTGGCAATGGCACCGCGAAAGGCCATCGACTGGGTGCGCCCGGTGGCATGCGAAGGGCTAGCGCCGATATGCGATCCCATCAGCTCCGGCGGCAGGAAGGCGTTGAAGCCGCGCTGCATCCCGACCCGCGCGACGGCGTCGATGTTATCACTGGTCCAGAAGCGGTGAACATAGGGCACGAGCCCTGCGTCGCTGCGACCGCCGCCCCCGGCGCAGCCTTCGATCTCGACGTCCGGATGCGCGGCCCGCAGCCGGTCGAGCAGTGCATAGGTCCCGCGCACCTGCGCTGCACCGCCCGAGGGGGCATGATCGCGGTTGTGGTCCCACTTGAGATAGCCGATCGGCGCGGCTCTGAGCACCGCGTCGAGCCGTTCGAACAGGTAGTCGCGCACATCTTCGCGTCGCATGTCGAGCACCAGCTGGTTGCGCGCGGTCGGCCGCTCGCGCCCCGGCAGTGCCAGCGCCCAGTCGGGATGGGCGCGGTAGAGGTCGCTATCGGGATTGATCATCTCGGGCTCGACCCACAAGCCGAACTGCATGCCCATGGCCTCGATCTTCGCGGCGAGCGGGGCGAGGCCATGGGGATAGGTCTGCGGATCGGGGAACCAGTCGCCCAAGCCTGCGGTATCGTCGCGCCGCCCCTTGAACCAGCCGTCATCGAGCACGAAGCGCTCGATTCCGACTTCGGCCCCGGCCTGCGCCAGCGCTTCGATCCGCGCCGCGTCGTGATCGAAATAGCAGGCTTCCCAGCTGTTGAGATGGACCGGACGAGGAGACATGGTGCCGCCGGGCCAGCGCACCATTGCTCGCACCGCCGCGTGCATCTGAGCCATCGCACCATTACGGCCCTGGTCCGAGATCGCGAGCAGAGCGGCAGGTGTGGTGAAGCTTTCACCCTGTGCGAGCACGATCTCGCCCGGAGCAAGCGTGGCAGCGGCGGACAATGTCCAATAGCCTTCGTAATCGCGCTCGATCGCGAGGCTGTGGTCGCCCGACCATTCGAGTTGAACCGCCATTGCGAGCCCGCTGTGCCACCCGGCGTCCTGCCCCAGCACATAGAGCCCCGGCGGCCCGCCATGGCCCGACAGCCCGCGCCGGCCTACCTTCTCCCAGCGCTGCTGCGGCATGGCCTCGACATACGCGTTGAGCTCGGCATTGTGCCGCCCGCGCCACGAGATGAGCTGCGCGAAGCTGGCGGCGAGTGGTAGCTGCAAGCTCGCCAGCCCGGCCAGCATTACCGGCGCGTCACCCTTGTTGCGAATTGCAGCCGAGGCCCGGATGGCTCCACCCGGGAGGGCAGCAAAGCTGCCGGTCCACTCCAGCCCCGAAACCGTGTCGGACAGGGTGATCGACAGCGCATCCTCGCTCGCCTCGACGGCGCAGGTGTCAGGGGCGAACACGACCAGCGTCCCATCCGCATCGCGCACTTGCACCGCAGCAGGCCCGAACCATCCCAGCCCGGAAGACGGGACCAACGGCATGCCGATATCCCGGTTGAGCGCAAACGAAGCCAGCCCGCGCCCTTCGCTCGCCTTGGGCAGATCGCCCCCCTCGAAATCAGGTTCGACCCGCAGCCCGCAGTGTCGCCACAGCACCCCCCGCTTGGGGTCATGCTCGAGCACGATGCTGGCCTGGGCCGTGTGAAGTGCGTGAAGTGTGGTCATGTCCCCGCTGGTACACCCTCGACCGGCTTCTTCCAGCCCTCGCGCACCCACAGCACCGCCAGCGCGGCGATAAACATGCACACGCCCGACACTCGCAGCACATTGCGCGGATCGCCGCCGAGAAGCCCGTCGTAAAGGCCAAGCCCGATCTGCCCGAAGCCGAGGTTCACCGATGACATGACAAAGGCGAACAGCAGCATCGGGATCACGATCATCATGTTGAAGATGCCCATGTAGACCCCGACCCGCTCGGGCGGGATGGAATTGGACAGGATGATATAGGGATTGCCCATGATGCTGCCCCAGGCGAGGCCGACGCCGATGATGACCGCGAACAGCATCGCCTTGTCGGTCACGCCGGGCAGCAGCAGCATGGAGACGCCGCCCGCCGCCAGCATCAGCGCATGCAAGGGCCCGGCCCCGATCCGCCTGGCAATCGGCACCATGGCAAAAGCCCCGAGGAACGCGATGCCGTTGTAGAACGCGGCCATCTCGCCATTGGTCAGCACCGCCTGGCGGAATCCGTCGCTGGCCGGGTCGGCAGTATCATAGACGCTCCGCCCGATGGTGTAGATGACATAGCCCCAGTATCCCGACATGGCGAACCACTGGAACAGCATCATCACCCCCAGCTTGCGCATCGGGGTGGGCATAACGCGAAGGGCAGAACCGATCTCGACGAAGGTCGCGGCGAAGCCTTTTGGCTGACTCTCTATCCACTCGCGTTCCCTGGCTGTCAGGGGGAGTTCGGGAACGCGGGTGACTGACCAGACGATGGTGGCGAGCGATAGCACAGCGCCGACCCAGAACACTGTACGGACAGTGTAGGGGATGTTGTGCTGGTCCACCCAGTCGCGGTCCATGCCCATCAGCACCAGCACCGATGGGGTGAGAAAGGCGAGCATCTGCGCAAGCCCGGTAAAAGCGCTCTGCGTCAGGAAACCGGCCTGCCGCTGCTCCGGATTGAGCCGGTCGGCAACATAGGCGCGATAGGGCTCCATGGTGATATTGTTGCCGGCATCGAGGATCCACAGCCACGCCACCGCCGACATGATCGAAACCGACAGCGGCATGAAGAACAGCCCGACCGCGCACATGATCGCGCCGACGAGGAAATAGGGCGTGCGGCGCCCAAGCTTCGACAATGTCCGGTCGCTCAGCGCGCCGACGATCGGCTGGACGATCAGCCCGGTCAGCGGCCCGGCCAGTTGCAACAGCGGCAGCTGGCTTTCTTCGGCCCCCAGGAACGAATAGATCGGCCCCATGTTGCCCTGCTGCAACCCGAAGCTGAACTGAAGGCCCAGGAACCCCAGGTTCATGCTCAGGATCTGGCCCAGGGTGACATGCGGCTTGCGTGCGTCGTCCATGAATTTCCCTCTCTCCGGGAGCACGGCTATGCTATTATGCAATCGATTGCAATAGTCGCTGCGCGAGGTTTCTATGGAGGCGCTGTGGACTAGCGGGAGACGAAGATGGTGCCGGCTGCAGGATTCGAACCCGCGGCCCCCTGATTACAAATCAGGTGCTCTACCAACTGAGCTAAGCCGGCATATTGGTTTGCCCTGCCGCTGCGCTGCATGAGGGCTGGACGGCGCGCCACTGCGTCAAAGTGCGGCAAAAGTCCAGTTGCATTGCATAGGGACTTGCAAGCGATGGACAGTGCCGCGGCTGGCTGGCAATGATTGCTCTATGCGGAAACATCACCTTTCCCTCGGTATGGCGGCGCTCTTGCTCACGATGTCGGCTGCTCTGGCCGGGTCCGACCGATCCGGAGAGCGAGAGGAATCGTTCCCTGTCATGCGCGACGGCAATTGGGGCGTGGTCAGTTCCGACGGCGACGTCATCGTACCGCTCGAATATCAGAGCATCGACATCTGGAGCGACGGCTTGATCGAAGCCCGCCGGGACGGTCTTTCCGCGCTGTTTTCGCCAGATGGCACGCTGCTGGTCCCGCTTCGATACCAGTACCTCTATGGCAATGATGCCATGGCCGGCGGGTCGGACGACAACTCATGGTTCTGGGCGCAGAATTCCGGGGGCAGGGACCGCTGGATCGTCGGGATCGGAGGAGAACCGTTGCTGGGACCGGGGCTCAACCCGCTGATGCCATTCGACGGCAAGGACCGTTTCGTGGTCGAAGATGAAGGGTTCGACGGCATTCTGTCGCTCGATTGCGAATGGATCGTTCTCCCTTCTCTGAAATCGATCAGTCCCGCGGCAGACAATGGCCTGGCATTGGCCCAGACCGCAGAGGGCAAATACGGCTACATCGACCGGGACGGCACCTGGGTGATCGAGCCTGGCCGGTTCGAACGCCTCGGCTACTTCGCACCGGACGGGTGGGCTCCGGCCCAATCGGGCGGAAAATGGGGTTTCATCGACGCCGATGGCGATTGGATGATCCCGCCAATGTCGGAAGCCGAGTTCCGACCCGAAGCCTTCAATTCGTCAGGCGTTACCGTGTTTGAGCAGGGGGGCAAATCAGGCTTGATCAATCGCCGGGGCGAATGGGTCATCCAACCGGTGCTGGAGGGAATGACCGAATATATCGACGGCTCCTTCATCGGCCATCTCGACGGCGAGCGTCGGCGTTACTCCGGCACGGGCGATGACCTGGGCCCGGCACCTTTCGATAGCGCCAATTTCGTCCGCTTTGACCAGAGCGGCACCGGCCGCACAGTGCGTGATGGCCAGCCGATGATCGTCGACTGGTCAGGCCGCGAGATTATCGGCAACGGCTTCGACGATGTGCTCGAGTTCGGTCCCAACGATTGGGCCCCGGCGCAGAAGGGCGGCAAATGGGGTGCCGTCGACATGGCCGGCAAGTGGGTGCTCGAGCCCGAATACGACTGCGTCGGACGGTGCCTGCTCCGGCCCGGCATGATCCCGCAACCGCTCAGCGTTTCGATCACCGAAGCTCTGCCTAGCACGGAGTTCTCCCCGTCGCGCTATTCCGACCCCACGTCGCAGGATTGGTGTCACGCGGGGGGCTAGAGCGCGCCGAACGTCCAGCCTTCGGTTCTTGCGATTTCCGGCGTCAGTCCCGCCGGGTTCCAGTATTCTGCCCTATCCCCAATCGCGCGGAGCCACGCGGCGGTGACCAGCGCGTCGGAGGAATGGTCGTCGATCGGGCCCGAGCCTGCAACTGGGGCCGATCCCAATTGCGCGAGGGCGATGTTAACGTCTTCATAGGTCCGCAGCTTGGTCTTAGCGCCGCTCACCCCGCCGCCCCGCGCGGCGATGCTGGTGTACATCTCCACCACCACCGGGCCGCTTTCGGGTAAGGGATCGATCGGCCAGACGCTGACCTGGCCGCACAGCCGGTGCAGCATGCGCATGCCGGTGAGGCTCGACTTGCCGACCTGCGCCGCGCCGACGAGGTTGAAATTGCTGACCGGGCGCACGCCTTGCTGGCGCTGGGCATGTTCGGCGATTCGGAAGCGGCCTTCGCGGGTCGGCGCGCTGGGCAGGTGGAAGCGGTC
This sequence comes from Erythrobacter sp. SDW2, assembly GCF_021431965.1. NCBI lineage: Bacteria > Pseudomonadati > Pseudomonadota > Alphaproteobacteria > Sphingomonadales > Erythrobacteraceae > Erythrobacter > Erythrobacter sp. SDW2. The sequence continues at coordinate 2,503,165 of NZ_CP090370.1, read as the reverse complement.
GCCGACATGGTCCTTGGAGTGGCGAAAATAGCGCGAGGCTTCCGGATGGGTGACGAAGCTACCCACCTCGAGATGCGGGTCTTCGGCGCAGATCCTGTCGATCAGCGCCCACAGCGCCCTGGCGTCGGGCGGGCTCTCGTTCCAGTCGGGAAAGTACGCGCCAGTATCGGCGAAGGGCAGGGCGATGCCGAGGTCCATCCCCACTAGCGTATCGGGCGGCAGCCCGTCTCGCAGGATGTGGAGCACGTCCGCGCGGCTCCACGCCCGTCCGCGCTCGACCAGCACCGGCGGCCCGCCCTCCGCATCGGCTAGCGAAAGGGCAATGCCCTTCTGCCGCTCGCCTTTCGCACCCGACCAGTCGATGGCGAGGAAGTGGGTAAAGCGCCTCATTGCTGGAAAAACCTCCGTTCGCCCTGAGCCTGTCGAAGGGCACGCGCCTGCAATTCGACAGGCTCAGGGCGAACGGAGTTCTGCTCGGAAGTCACCCCCGCTCCTCCCGCAGCTTGTCCCAATACTCCAGCCGTTTGCGCACCTCGCGCTCGAACCCGCGTTCGACCGGTTCGTAATAGCGTTGCGGCATCATCGCCTCGGGCCAGTAATTGTCGCCCGAGAATCCGTCCTCGGCGTCGTGATCATAGGCGTAGCCTGAACCGTAGCCGATGTCCTTCATCAGCTTGGTCGGGGCGTTGAGGATATTCTGCGGCGGCATCAGGCTACCGGTCTCGCGGGCGCTCTTCCACGCCGCCTTCTGCGCCTTGTAGGCTGCGTTCGACTTCGGTGCAGTGGCGAGGTAGAGGCAGGCCTGGACGATCGCCAGTTCACCCTCGGGGCTGCCGAGAAAGTCGTAGGCGTCCTTGGCGGCGAGGCATTGCACCAGCGCCTGCGGATCGGCGAGGCCGATATCCTCCACCGCCATGCGCACCAACCGCCGCAGCAGGTAAAGCGGCTCCTCGCCCGCCACCAGCATCCGCGCCAGGTAATAGAGCGCCGCCTGCGGATCGGACCCGCGCACGCTTTTATGCAGCGCGCTTATGAGGTTGTAGTGGCCCTCACGGTCCTTGTCGTAGACCGCGACGCGGCGCTGCAGGAATGCGCCGAGCGCGGCCGGATCGAGCGGCTCCGTGATCCGTGCGTGGTACAGCGTCTCGGCCTGGTTGAGCAGGAAGCGACCGTCGCCATCGGCGCTGGCGATCAGCGCCTCGCGCGCTTCCGGTGTAAGGGGGAGGGGACCCTCCAGTTCCTCGGCCCGGGCGAGCAGCTTGCCCAGTGCCTCGGCATCCAGTCTGTGCAGGATCAGCACCTGCGCGCGGCTGAGCAGTGCGGCGTTAAGTTCGAAGCTGGGGTTCTCGGTCGTTGCCCCGACTAGCGTCACCGTGCCCCGTTCGACAAAGGGGAGGAAACCATCCTGCTGCGCGCGGTTGAAGCGGTGGATCTCGTCCACGAACAGCAGCGTGCGCTGTCCTGCCCCAGCAAACTTGTCCGCTTCGGCAAAGGCCTTCTTGAGGTCGGCAACGCCGCTGAACACCGCGCTGATGGGGACGAAGCGCATACCCACGGCATCGGCCAGCAGGCGGGCCGTGCTGGTCTTGCCGGTGCCGGGCGGGCCCCACAGGATCATGCTGGAGAGGCGGCCTGCGGCGACCATCCGGCCGATGGCGCCTTCCGGCCCGGTCAGATGCTCCTGCCCGATGACCTCGGCCAGATTGCGCGGGCGCAGCCGGTCGGCCAGCGGCGCATCATCGCGCGGCTCGTCGGGCGCGGACGGGGGAGGGTCATCGTTGAACAGATCGGCCATTGGTCGGTCGTCCTAGACCGCTCGTCGGAAAAACGCATCATCACAGTTGGAGACGCTTGCCAAGATGCATCCAAGATATATCTTAGAGCTATCGTAAGACCCCCAAGGAGAGAGTCCATGTACGGACATCGGTATCGCAGGAAATTCGGCAAGGGCGCCTGGCCCTTTATCGCCATGATGGGCGCAAGCCGCGGCTGGGACAGCTTCGGCCCGAACGGCCCCTTTGGTCCTTCCGGGCCCTTCGGCCCTTCCGGACCTTTCGGACCCGGCGGTCCATTCGGCGAGGGCGGCCGCAGGCGCCGCGGGCGCATGTTCGGCCCCGGTGAATTGCGGCTGGTGCTGCTCAAGCTGATCGCCGACGAGCCGCGCCACGGCTACGAGCTGATCAAGGCGATCGAGGAAATGACCGGCGGCGACTATTCGCCCAGCCCGGGCACGATCTATCCCACGCTCTCGTTGCTGCAGGACGAAGGCGCGATCGCTGACGCCGCGAGCGACGAAGCGCGCAAAGCGTACGAAGCGACCGACGCCGGCAAGGCCGAGCTCGCGGAGCGCGCGGATGAGGTCGATGGGCTGATGGAGCGGCTCACCGCCCACGGCGAAAAGGCCAGTACCGCCGGCGCTCCGCACGACCTGTTCCGCGCCGCGGGCAACCTCGCCAGCGTGCTCAAGCACAAGTACAAGTCAGGCGGCATCGATGACAGCGTGCGGCAGGAAATCGTCGACATGATCGACGACCTGGCCAAGCGGATCGAACGCCTTTGACGCTACGGCAATAAAGCTTAACGCGCTTTGTCCCCCGCTCAGCGCGTGATAGCACCCCTCCATTGTCCGTCGGGAAAGCGGCGGCAGCTGGAGGGGTTAGCTATGAACAAATTGGGAGAAACCGCCACGCCATGGCACCTTTGGGTGGTCGGCGGGCTGACACTGTTGTGGAACAGCGTCGGCATCTTCAGCTATATGATGACCGAGTTGGGCAAGCTCGGCGATCTCGGGATGACGCCCGAACAGATCGCCTGGTTCGACAGCTTCCCGGCCTGGGCCACTGCGGTGTGGGCGCTGGGGGTGTGGGGCGCGTTCCTCGGGTCCGTCCTGCTCCTCGTGCGGTCGCGCTGGGCGGTGACAGCCGTGCTGATCGCGCTGGTCGGTCTCGCCGGCACGACGGTCTATCAGAACTTCGTGACCGAAGTTCCGTCGGATTTGCGCAACTTGGCGCTCGACCTGACCATCTGGGCGACCACGCTGTTCATGCTCTGGTACGCGCTCAAGATGCGCCGCGAGGGCGTGCTTCGCTGATCTAGCTACTGCGCGCTTCAGCGATGCGCAGGTAGGTATCGACCACCGCCTGGTTGATCGCGTCCCAGCTGTATTCTCGGCTGCGTAGCTCGCCTGCCGCACCGTGGCCGCGGCGCAGGGCATCGTCGGTGCAATAGGGTGCCAGTACTTCGGCAAACAGTCTGGCATTGCCCGGCGGGACCAGCCGCCCGGTCTCGCCATCGTGGACCAGGCTGGAAGCGCCGGTGGCCGATGCCGCCACGACCGGCAGTCCGCTGGCCATGGCCTCGAGCGTGACATTGCCGAAGGTCTCGGTGATCGAAGGGTTGAAGAACACATCGGCACTGGCGAGCGCGCGGCCGAGATCCTTGCCGGTCTGGAAACCGGCAAAAATGCCGCCGGGTAGGGCTTTCTCGAACCATTCGCGGGCCGGGCCATCGCCGATGACCAGCACCTTGTGCGGCGAGCCGAGCTTGCGCAGCTCGGCGATTGAGTCGGCGAAGACGTCGAGACCCTTTTCCATCACCAGCCGGCCGAGGAAGGCGATGGCGACGTCGTCATCCGCCAGACCGATGGAGCGGCGCCATGCCCAGTTGCGCTTGCCGGGATCGAAAATCTCGCGGTCGACCCCGCGGGTCCACAGGCCGATATCGGAATGCATCCCCATCGCCTTGTACTCGTCGATCATGCTCTGTGATGGCGCGACCAGCGCATCGCAGCGATTGTAGAACCGGCGCAGGATCCATTCGATGCCGGGCTCGATGAAGGCGAGGTTGTAGTAGCGCGGATAAGTTTCGAACCGCGTGTGGACCGAGGCAAGGACCGGGATGCCCCGCTCGCGCGCCCAACTGACGGCGGCGTGGCCCGTCGGATCGGGCGAAGAGACGTGCACCATGTTGGGCTTGAACGCCTCCAGCGCGTTTTTCGCCTGCGCATTGAGACCCAGCGGCATGCGATACTCTCCGCGCCCCTTCACCGGCATGCGGATATTGGGCACGTCGTATAGTTCGCCGGTCGGTTCGAAATCGGGTTCTGCCACCTTGGGCGAGAAGACACGCACCGCCGCCCCGTGCCGCAGCAGGTAGCCGACAAGTCTGTTGAGGGCCTGGTTCGCGCCATCGCGGGTGTAGTTGTAGTTCCCGCTGAACAGCGCGATCCGCAAATCGCTCGTCTCCATCGCATTGGCCATAGGCAAGCCGATGGCGAATGGCGAGAGGCTGTTGGTCCGATACGCGAAGCTATCCATCGATAACAGAAAGTTTCCGATTGACTTGGAGGCGCGCAACTCTAGTGCGGCCAGCGGGCCACGCGGTCCCAACGCCGCGCGAGCTCTCTGCAAGGAGAGAATACATGACTGAACCGACGCTCAAGCCTGAGCGCCCCTTCTTCTCGTCGGGGCCGACCGCCAAGTTCAAGGGCTGGTCTGCCGCCAATCTCAAAACCGAATCGCTCGGACGCTCGCATCGCAGCGCGCTCGGCAAGTCGCGGCTGAAGTATGCCATCGACCTGTCGAAGGAGATGCTCGGCGTGCCCGAGGATTACCTTGTCGGCATCATGCCGGCATCGGACACCGGCGCCATCGAAGCCGCCATGTGGACTATGCTCGATCCCGCCCGTCCGGTCACGGTCGCGGCCTGGGAAAGCTTCGGCAATGTCTGGATCCAGGATGCGGTCAAGCAGCTCAAGCTGCCCCGGCTGACCACGCTCGATGCCGATTACGGCGAGATCCCCGACCTCGCCTCGATCCCGCAGGATAACGACGTCGTCTTCACCTGGAACGGCACCACCTCGGGGGCAAAGATCCCCGACACCGACTGGCTCGAGCCGGGCCGTGAGGGCGTGACCATCAACGATGCCACCAGCGCTGTCTTCGCAATGGAGATGGACTGGCCCAAGCTCGATGCCACGACCTACAGCTGGCAGAAGGTCATGGGCAGTGAGGCGCAACACGGCATGCTGATCCTCAGCCCCAAGGCCGTTGCCCGGATCGAGGAGTACGATCCGTCCTGGCCGCTGCCCAAGCTCTTCCGCATGAAGAAGGGCGGCAAGATCAACGAAGGCATCTTCAAGGGCGAGACGATCAACACGCCCTCGATGCTGGCGACCGAGGACTACATCCTCGCGCTCGAATGGGCGCAGGCGATGGGCGGGCGCAAGGCGATGTTCGAACGCGCCGATGCCAATGCCAAGATCGTGACCGACTGGATCGAAGCGACCCCGTGGCTGCGCAACATGGTCGCCGATCCGGCCAAGCGCACCAACACCGGCGTGTGCTTCCGCTTCCAGGGCGACTGGTACGACAGTCTCTCGCCCGAAGATCAGGCTGCGGTGCCCAAGAAGATCGCCTCGATGCTCGAAGCCCGCGATGTCGGCTACGACTTCAACGGCTATCGCGACGCCCCGCCGAGCTTGCGCATCTGGTGCGGCGGCACGGTCGAGCAGGAGGATTTGAAGCGCCTGCTGCCGTGGATCGAGTGGGCTTACGAGAGCCTCAGGAAGGGATAACCGCGTCGTCCCAGCGAAAGCTGGGACCTCGATCCGCACGCTCCAACTTTACTGATAGCGATCCCAGCTTGCGCTGGGATGACGGAGAAATTCCATGACCAAGCCCAAAGTCCTCATCAGCGACAAGATGGACCCCAATGCCGCCAAGATCTTCGAAGAGCGCGGCTGCGATGTCGATGTGAAGCCGGGCATGACGCCCGATGAATTGAAGGCCGTGATTGGCGAATACGACGGCCTCGCCATCCGTTCGGCCACGAAAGTGACCAAGGACATCCTTGACGCGGCAACCAACCTCAAGGTCGTCGGTCGCGCCGGGATCGGGGTGGACAATGTCGACATTCCCTATGCCAGCGGCAAGGGCGTGGTGGTGATGAACACCCCGTTCGGCAATTCGATAACCACGGCCGAGCATGCCATCGCCCTGATCTTCGCCGTTGCTCGCCAGATCCCGGCGGCCGACGCCGGCACGCAGGCTGGCACCTGGCCCAAGAACGACTTCATGGGCGTCGAACTGACCGGCAAGACGCTCGGTCTGATCGGCGCGGGCAATATCGGCTCGATCGTCGCCGCCCGCGCGCTGGGCCTGAGGATGAAGGTCGTCGCCTACGATCCGTTCCTGACCGAGGATCGGGCCGTGGCCATGGGCGTGGAGAAGGCCGATCTCGACACGCTGCTCGAAAAGGCCGACTTCATCACGCTGCACACTCCGTTGACGGATCAGACCCGCAACATCCTCAGCCGCGAGAATCTCGCCAAGACCAAGAAGGGCGTAAGGATCGTCAACTGCGCCCGCGGGGGCCTGATCGACGAGCTGGCCTTGAAGGATGCGCTCGACAGCGGCCATGTCGCCGGGGCCGCGCTCGACGTGTTCGAGACCGAGCCGCCCGCGGCCGACCATCCGCTGTTCGGGACGAAGAACTTCATCTGCACCCCGCACCTTGGCGCGAGCACCACCGAAGCGCAGGTCAATGTCGCGCTGCAGGTGGCCGAGCAGCTGGCAGACTATCTCGTCAACGGCGGCGTCACCAATGCGCTCAACATGCCCTCGCTCAGCGCCGAGGAAGCGCCCAAGCTCAAGCCCTATATGGGCCTCGCCGAAAAGCTCGGCAGCCTGGTCGGCCAGCTGGCCCATGGCAATCTGACCCAGATCAGCATCGAGCGCGAAGGCGCAGCAGCCGACCTCAACGGCAAGCCGATCGAAGGGGCGGTGCTGGCGGGCTTCATGCGCCGCTATTCCGACACGGTGAACATGGTCAACGCGCCCTATCTCGCCAAGGAACGCGGGCTCGACGTGCGTTCGATCCGGCACGAGAAGGAAGGCGCGTACAATACGCTTGTCCGGGTGACCGTTGGCACCGAGCAGGGTGACCGTTCGGTGGCCGGGACGCTGTTCGGCAGCGAGGCTCCGCGCCTGGTCGAAATCTTCGGCGTGCGGATCGAGGCCGAGCTCGACGGGCACATGCTCTACATCGTTAACCAGGACGCGCCCGGCTTCATTGGCCGCATCGGTACGCTGCTGGGCGAGCACGGTATCAACATTGGCACCTTCAACCTCGGCCGCCGCGAAGCGGGTGGTGAGGCGATCCTGCTGCTGAGCGTCGACCAGCCGATCCCGGCCGAAGTGGTCAAGGCCGCGTGTCAGCTGGAAGGCGTCAAGACCGTGATGCCTCTGGCATTTTGATGATGTGCGTCGCCCCAGCGAAAGCTGGGGCCACTTTCGGCCAAGTCCGGCCGGGAGGAGAGCGATCCCAGCTTCCGCTGGGATGACGAGCTATGTATGGGGCGCCCTATGACCGACACCGACGACCTGCTCCCCATCGGCCTTGAAGACCGCCTGCCCGCCGAGGCGCGCAAGGTCAGCCATGCCATGCGCGCTGCGCTGCAGGCGATGGATGGCCATGGTTACGATCGTGTGCGCCCGCCGCTGATCGAGTTCGAACGCTCGCTCGCGGGCCGGATGGACGGGGTCAGCACGCGCCGCCTGTTCCGCTTCGTCGATCCGCAGAGCCTGCGCACTCTGGCGCTGCGCAGCGACATGACACCGCAGCTGGGACGGATTGCCTCGACCGCGTTGGCAGATGCGCCGCGCCCACTCCGGCTCTGCTACGCGGGCGAAGTCGCCACCATCACCGCCGACCAGCTCGATCCCGCGCGCCAGCGCCTGCAAATGGGCGCGGAACTGATCGGGGTCGACACCGCCGGCGCTGCGAGCGAAATCGTGATGCTGGCGGTCGAGGCTGTCGAAGCGACCGGCGCAGGCGGGATTTCGGTGGACTTTACGCTGCCTGATCTCGTCGACGTGCTGGCGGCCAAGGCATTCCCGCTCGAACCTGATCAGATCGACAAGGTTCGGCGCGAACTCGATACCAAGGACGCCGGTGGGCTCGTTGCTGCCGGTGGCGAAGCATACCTGCCTCTCATTCATGCCGCAGGGCCGTTGCCCGAAGCGCTCGAAAAGCTGCGGGCGATCGATGCGGGCGGTGCGCTCGCCAGCCGTATCGAAGGACTGGAGACGATCGCAGCACGGCTTGGCAACCGCGCCCGCATCACGCTCGACCCGACCGAGCGCCACGGCTTCGAATACCAGAGCTGGTTCGGCTTCACCCTCTATGCCGAAGGCGTGCGGGGCGCACTGGGGCGGGGCGGGACCTACTGGATCAAGGGCAGCGAAGAGGCCGCGACCGGCTTCTCGCTCTATCTCGACGCGCTTCTGCCGACGCTAGCCGACCCGGCACCGCAAGACACATTGTACCTGCCTTTGGGCCATGACGAGAACGTCGCCGCTCGCTTGCGCGCCATCGGCTGGCGCACCGTAGCGGCGCTGTCGGATGCCGATGATGCCGGTGCACTAGGCTGCACACACCGCCTCGACGGCAGCGAACCGAAGCCGCGCTAGCCGAACGCCTTCTTCAGGAAGGCATCAACCACAGCCGTTGCCGGATAGTCCGGCTCGCCCAGTTTGCGGTTGATTTCGGCATGACCCCTCAGCCCGCGCCCCTTGAAGCCTTGGACTGTCGCGTCGGTTCCGGCCTTGCGCAGCGCTTCACCCAGCGCCTTGCTTTGCGCGGTGCCGTCCTTGCGCTCGACGTGGAGAATCAGGAACGCGGGCGCATTGGGTGCGGCCGCCTGGAATGTCGGTGACAAGGCCCGCTGGCGCACCGGGTCGGTTCCGAAGGCTTGCTTGTAGGTATCGCCCAACAGAGGGGCATTCTCGCCCATCTGGGCGGGAACGTCATAGGCCGCGCCATCGAGCGGCACCACGCCTGCGATATCGCTCAGCTTCATTCCCACGCCGCGCAGCCATTGCGGATCGGTGCCGACCAGCGCCACAAGATGCGCGCCCGCGCTATGGCCGATGAGCACGATCCGCTCGCTATCAAAGCCGAGCCTTGCGGCATTGTCTCTCAGGTAAGCAACCGCCGAAGCCACATCAGCGGCCTGCTGCTCCACCGTGGCATCGGGGACGAGGCGGTAATTGACCGAGGCGACGGCATAGCCCTGCGCCTGCCAATGCTCGAGCTTGGCCGAGCCCTGCATCATTTTCTTGTCGCCGCGCTTCCACCCGCCGCCATGGACGAACACCACCAGCGGTGCGTTGCGGTCCTTGCCGGCCCAATAGTCGAGTCGTTGCAGCGGGGCGGAGCCATAGGCGAGTTCGCTGCCGCCCGCCCGGTCGCGCCCGCGTTGGGCCATGGCGGGAACGATTGCCCCGGCGACGAGGGCAAAAACGGCAAGCAGGAAGAACAGGCGCTTCATCGCGAGATACTCCATCGGTGCGACCCGCTGGTGCGCTTGAAACACGCCGAATCGCCGAAGGCCAGTCGCGGATTGTCGCAATTTGTCGGGCTATTGCGGCAATTGCCCGGTCTGGCGCAGCGCTTCGCCCAAAGCGAGCGCGGCGGAGGTGGCGAGGTTCATCGAGCGGACTTCGGGCCGCATCGGGATGCGCAGCCGCGCGTCGCAGGCTTCGGCCACCTCAAGGGGCACCCCGGCGCTTTCCTGGCCGAACAGCAGCACGTCGCCAGGGCGGAAGACGAAATCGTAAGGCGATTGCACCGCCCTGGTGGTGAACAGCACCAGCCGCGACTCCGGCCCCAGCGTGGCGCGAAAGGCCTCGAACCCGGCATGGCGGGTGACCGCGACATGATCGATATAATCCATCGCCGCCCGCCGCACCCGCTTGTCATCCCACACGAAGCCGAGCGGCTCGATCAGTTCCACCGCCGTGCCCATGCATGCGCCGAGGCGCAGAATGGCACCGACATTGCCGGCGATTTCGGGCTGATAGAGGGCAATGCGCATCGCAGTGGCAGTGGCGTGGCGAGGGGCGCGATGCAAGGGTGCGGCTCGTTTTTCCGACACGTCCACAGATCCCTATCTATTCCTTCCAAAGTCTGCCGAGGTGAAGGATTCGCAAAGATGACACACCCAACCCCCTCGCTCCCACGCAGGTCTCCGCAAACGCAGACGAAATCCGCCGAAGGAAGTTTTACAGAGCGCGGGGTTGTGTGTGACACGCACCCCCACCGGCTTGACTCCTCGCGTCAGGCCGCACTAGGGCGCGCGTCGCATTCGGGGCACTTCGCGCCCCTCCATCCCGTCCCCTGGTCGAGTCCTGTCGAAGGACCTTGCGGATCCCCCTGGCAGGGGACAAGGCATATCCATGGCTAATGTAACCGTGATCGGCGCCCAGTGGGGCGATGAGGGCAAGGGCAAGATCGTCGACTGGTTGGCCGACCGCGCCGATGCCGTGGTCCGTTTTCAGGGCGGGCACAACGCCGGGCATACGCTGGTGGTGGGCGATACGACCTACAAGCTCAGCCTGCTGCCGAGCGGGATCGTCACCGGAACACTCTCCATTATCGGCAACGGCGTGGTGCTGGACCCGTGGCATCTCAAGGCCGAGATCGCCAAGCTTGAAGGCCAGGGCGTCGAGATCACCACCGAGAACTTCGCTATTGCCGACAATTGCCCGCTGATCCTGCCGATCCACCGCGACCTCGACGGCTTGCGCGAGACGGCGGCGGGCGCGGGCAAGATCGGCACCACCGGGCGCGGGATTGGCCCGGCTTACGAGGACAAGGTCGGCCGCCGCGCCATTCGCGTGTGCGATCTGGCGCATCTTGATGATCTGGAGCCGCAGCTCGACCGACTGTGTGCGCACCATGACGCGCTGCGCGCCGGCTTCGGCGAACCGCCGGTCGACCGCGAGAAGCTGCTGGCAGAGCTGCGCGAGATCGCCCCTTCGGTGCTGCAATATGCCCAGCCGGTGTGGAAGCGGCTGAAGAAGGTCCGCAAGGCCGGTGCCCGCATCCTGTTTGAAGGCGCGCAGGGCGTGCTGCTGGATGTCGATCACGGCACCTATCCCTTCGTCACCAGTTCCAACACCGTCAGCGGCACGGCGGCGAGCGGCAGCGGCCTTGGCCCCAATGCCACCGGCTTCGTGCTGGGGATCGTCAAGGCCTACACCACCCGCGTCGGCAGCGGGCCGTTCCCGACCGAGCTCGAGGACGAGGTCGGGCAAGGCATCGGCGAGCGCGGCCACGAGTTCGGGACAGTGACGGGCCGCAAGCGCCGGGTCGGCTGGTTCGATGCGGTGATCGTGCGCCAGAGCTGCGCCATCAGCGGCGTGACGGGCATCGCGCTGACCAAGATCGACGTGCTCGACGGCCTGCCCAAGGTGAAGATCTGCACTGGTTATCGCCTGAACGGAAAGGTGCTCGACTACTTCCCCAGCCACGCCGCCAGCCAGGCCGCGGTCGAGCCGATCTATGAGGAAATGGACGGCTGGGCCGAAAGCACCGTCGGCGCGCGCAGCTGGGCGGACCTGCCGGCCAATGCGATCAAGTATATCCAGCGGGTGCAGGAACTGATCGAAACCCCGGTCGCGCTCGTCAGCACGAGCCCACAGCGCGACGACACGATCCTGGTACGCGATCCGTTCATGGACTAGTCCTCAAACTGCCTTATTGCCCCCGCAAAGGCCACGCTGATGACATCGCGCGAAAAGACCGGCTTCCTGCCGCGTATGGCCGAAGACGCCGACCGCCCCTTGGGCGATCGGCTGTTTACCATCGCCTGGGGCGCGATCCAGTGGCCCTGGCTCGCCCGCAGCTTGTGGGGAGGGCGGCTCGCCGACAAGCAAGCGCTGCTGGACCACCTCGAGCTGCCCTATGATGCGCTGCCCAACCTCGGCAGCTGGAAAGCCGACACCTGGTTCCTGTGGCAGATTGTCGAAGCGGTCGAGCGGCTGCGTCCGGAGCATGTGGTGGAGCTGGGCTGCGGGGCGTCATCGCTGGTGCTCGCGCGTGCCTTGCAGCGCTCTGGCGGGGGCGAGCTGACCAGCTATGACCAGCACGCCGATTTCGTGGTCCAGACCGGGGAATGGCTCGCCAGCCACGGTCTGGGCGCGACCATGCGGCATGCGCCGATTGTGCCGGGACCCAATCGCTGGTCCTACAGCTGGTACGATCTGAGCGGGGTTCCGGCGGAGATCGACCTGCTGGTGATCGACGGGCCACCGTGGGCGCTGGGCCCGTTCGGGCGCGGCAATGCCGAACGTCTGTTCAGCCGCATCCGCCCGGGCGGAATGGTGCTGCTCGACGATGGCGCGCGGCCGGGCGAGCGGGTTGTGGCCAGCCGCTGGCGGCGCGATTGGCCGGATTTCGACTGGCGGTTTGCCCAGGGTGCCAAGGGTACGCTGATCGGCGAGCGGCGCGGTTGAGCGCTAGGCCACGGCCGCCAGCGCGGTCTCCTTGGCCCATTTGTAGTCGGCCTTGCCATTGGCAGCGCGGGCAACTGTATCGACGACCAACAATTGCCGCGGCATCTTGTAGCCGGCCAGCCGCGTGCGGGCGAATTCGATCAGCGCAGGCTCGTCGATCGCATGGCCCGGCGCGGCCGAGATGACGCCGACGATCCGCTCGCCGAAGCGTTCGTCGGGCACCCCCACCACCAGCGCATCCCACACGCTGTCGTGCGCCTTGAGCGCCTCCTCGACCTCTTCGGGGAAGACCTTCTCACCGCCGGTGTTGATGCAGACCGACCCGCGCCCGAGCAGGATCAGCGAACCGTCGGCCGCGACCTTGGCGAAATCGCCGGGGAAGGAGTAGCGGTGACCGTTCACGGTGCGGAAGGTCTTGGCGCTCTTCTCCGGGTCCTTGTAATAGCCCACGGGCGTGAACCCCCCATTGGCGATCATGCCCGCCTTGTCCGAGCCTGGCGCGATCTCCTCGTCGTTCTCGTCGAACACCTTGGTGTGCGCTCCGATCATGAAGCGCGCGGTCGGTCCCGGCGGTTCGGCACGGCTGACGATCGAGGAGCCCATGCTGCCCTCGGTCGAACCCATGGCGTCGCGGATCTCGATGTCGAGATGTTCGAGGAGCCCTTGCTTGGTCTCGGCCGAGAACATAGCACCGGAAGAGATGATCGCTTTCAGCGCGCTCAGATCGGGCGCGTTCCCTTGGACCGACGCGGCCCGCAACGCCGCCAGCATCGGCTTGGCGAAGGCATCGCCGACGATCACCACTGCGTTGGCACCGACCTCGGCGGCATAGCGCCACACCCGGTCCGGATCGAACCGCTCGTCGCGCAGCAGGGCCACCGCCCCGCCGAAGCTGTGCGCGGCAAAGCCGCCGAGCCACATGCCGGTGCCGTGCATCAGCGGGCAGGCCGGGAAGGCGACGGGCAGCTCGCCGCCCGCTTCGAGCATGCGGATTGAGCCCACCATGATCTCCGGCGTCGGTTCGATCTCGGGGCCAAGCAGGAAACCGGCAACGCCCTTCACGAAGTCGCCGTGGCGGTACATCACGCCCTTGGGCATGCCGGTCGTCCCGCCGGTATAGACCATGTAGATGTCGTCTTCGCTGTAGGCGAGCCGGGGGAGGGGCGCGTGGCAGGCGATGGCGGCTTCGTAGTCCAGCGCGCCGGGCAGGGTCTCGCCCGTGCCGTCCTCGATCTGGACGAACAGCTTCAGCTTCGGCAGCCGGTCGCGAATCGCTACCAGACGCGGAGCGAAGCGAGCATCGAAGAACACCGCCTCGACATCGGCATTGTCGAACAGATAGGCGAGTTCTTTCTCGACATAGCGGTAGTTGACGTTGATCGGCACCGCGCGGGCCTTGAACACGGCGAATTGCGCTTCGAGGAATTCGGGCGAGTTGTGGGCATAGAGGGCAACCTTGGCGTCCGGCGCGATGCCGTGCTCGACCAGCAGCGAGGCGAGCCGGGCGGCACGGTGCTCATAATCCCGCCAGCTGCGGCGCATGCTGCCTTCGATCAGGGCAGGCATGTCTGGCACCAGCGAAGCGACTGTTTCGAACAGCGATGCGAAATGCCAGATCATGACCGTCTCTCCCTCGGCGCGACCCTTTCGGCCACCTACTATGTCCGCGATGTGTGGACTTGTCATCCCCTCTGCGTGGCTTAGTCTGTGTGGCGTGATCCGCCATTCATTAGCCCTCGCTGCTGCCTTGCTGCTGGCCGCCTGCGTCCCGGCGCAGCGGCCGCTTGGTGCGAACGAACCGCCGGCCGATTTCCTGCTGGTCGACAAGTCCGACCGGACGCTGGTGCTTTATCGCGACGGGGAGGAAGTGCGGCGCTACACCGGGTTGCAGTTCGGCGCGGAGCGGTTCGGCCACAAGCGGTTCGAAGGTGACGAGCGGACGCCGGAGGGGCGCTACACCATCGACACTCGCAATCCGAACAGTGCCTATTACCTCAGCCTGCGGGTGTCCTATCCCAATGCACAGGACCGCGCTTATGCCGAGCGCATGGGCCGCTCTCCAGGCGGCGATATCTTCCTTCACGGACAGCCCAACGGTTTGCCGGTCGGACGCATGGTGGGCGACTGGACCGACGGCTGCATCGCTTTCTCCAATGCCGAGATGGACGAGCTGTGGCGGCTGGTACCCGACGGGACGGTGATCGAGATCAGACAGTAGTTCTTGACGAATTCGCGTTTTGTTCTATCCCTGTTCTCAATTCAAGGAGAATCGCCATGCATGCTGCCCAGCTTGACTACACTCCTGCCAGCGACGGCGCGGGGATGCCCGTGGCGGTATCCATATTTGCCGATCGCGGGCATGCTCGCGCGCTGATCGCCGAGGATGTTGCCGGGGCAGGATTCCGCGTGCTGCGGGAGGCGGCACTGTCAGAGGTGCTCGAAGGCACGCCCATGGCACTGGGCGAGATTGTGTTGCTTGATTGCCCGCGCGTCGATGGCGCGATCCTGGCGGCGCTTTCGCGCCTCGACACGCGTATCGCATGCAGCGGCGCGCGACTTGTGGTTTCGACCACGATCGAGGCGTTGGAGGATGTGTTCGCCTGCCTCGATCAGTCTTGCCCGCGCATCTTGGTGGAACCAACTAGGGGTGAGCGCGTAGTTGCCCTGGGCGAAGAGTTGACCAAGATTGCCCGCGTGCGCGTTCGTGAACATCCAGACCGGGATCAGGTTTCCCTCCTTCGCCTGGCCGAGCAGGTTTCCGAAATTGCGCGCAAAATCGATGCGCTGGCCCCGTCCAACGATGATGGACGGGGAAGCGCGTTCGGATTCGAAAGCCCTTCGCCCGGTTTCTCCGGACCCGATGGCGGTGATGCCAGCGATCGTCTCACCCGCGCCGCGCGGCCGCCGCTGCCCGACCCTCGCCTTGTCCGCCAGATCATCCGCCAGCGTCAGCTTCGCCAGAAGTTCTTTGACGGAGACCTGTTCGCCGATCCGGCTTGGGATATCCTGCTCGACCTGACAGCGGCCAGGGCCGAGCATGAGCGGGTTTCGGTCACCTCGCTGTGCATCGCCAGCGGGGTTCCGCCGACCACCGCGTTGCGCTGGATCAGCCAGATGGTGGCGTTGGGCCTGCTTGAACGGGTCGAGGACGAACAGGACCGGCGCCGGGCCTTCATCGCCCTGTCCGATCGTGCGGCCGATGCCATGGCACGCTACTTCGCGGAATTGGGCAAGGAAGCCGCGCGGGGAGTGTAGCTCAGGCGCGTTTCAGCACCACGACGAGCCCTTCGAACTGTGCGGGATCCTGTGGCAGGGGCCGGCGCAGGGCGTCTGCTCGCGAACGGTCGAGAATCGCTGCGGCGACGTCAGGATCATGCAGGACAGCATCGGCCATGCCCAACAAGCGCGCCTGTCTCAAGGTCAGTTCTTCCGGATCGTCGCTGCCCAGTATGACGGTGGTCACTTCGCCTCGGACGCCATTGTCGGCATCTGCCAGCCAGGCGTCGACCCGTTCTGCGCCGCCGTGGGCGAAAGGATCGAGCGCACCGCCTTCACCCAGCGCCTGATCCAGGGCCCGACGTCGCTCCGCCCCGTCCCGCCAGCGGGCACGCATCAGGTCGCGGGAAGCCGCCAGCTTAGCGGCCAACGCGCCGAGCGATTGGGGCAGCATCCGCTCAAACCGCAGCCGCAGGTGCTTTGCAAGGCCGGCCGAGGCTCCGCTGGTCGAAAAAGCCACCAGCACCGGCTCGCGGTCGAGGATGCTGGGCAAGGTGAAGTCGCACAGTTCGGGCAT
The DNA here is from genome assembly GCF_021431965.1 of Erythrobacter sp. SDW2. NCBI lineage: Bacteria > Pseudomonadati > Pseudomonadota > Alphaproteobacteria > Sphingomonadales > Erythrobacteraceae > Erythrobacter > Erythrobacter sp. SDW2. The sequence continues at coordinate 2,487,073 of NZ_CP090370.1, read as the reverse complement.
GTCGGCGACATTGACCAGCAGACCCTTGCCTTTAAGCCGCAGCGCCGCCGCCTTTGCCTCCCGCTCATCGTCAAGCGCCACAAAGGCCAGCCGCGAATGATGTGCTTCTGCCTCGGAGCAGGGAATGCCGCCTGCTCGCTCGACCAGCCGCCGCTTGGCTTCGGCCATGTCGCCCGCACCCACCACCACCACGCGCGTGCCGCGCACCCGGTGGAACAGCGGGAGAGAACCTATGCCAGCCATTCCGGCACGCGCTCCGCGTCCATGATGGCCCCGGCGTCGATCCGGTCGGCGACGACTGCGAACTTGTCGCCATCCACCAGCACTTCGGCGACAAAACCACGCGAGTTGTAGCTCGAGGCCATGGTCGCGCCATAGGCTCCGGCCGTGCGGAACACCGCCAGTTCGCCCGAAGCCAATGCGTCGCATTCACGGTCAGTGGCAAAGGTATCACCCGTCTCGCAGATGGGCCCGACGATATTGGCGAGCATGCGCTCGCCGGTTGGCGCGACAGCGTCGAAATCGTGCCATGCGCCATAAAGCGCCGGTCGCGCGAGGTCGTTCATGGCCGCATCGACGATCACGAAAGGCGGACCATTGCCGCCGCGCTTTATCCGCACCACGCGGGTCATCAACACGCCCGCGTTGCCCGCAATCACGCGGCCAGGTTCGAAGGTCAGGTGGACGCCCCAATCGCGCGTTACGCGCGCCACCATTGCGCCGTAGTCGGCAGGCGAGGGCAGGACATCGCCGGCCTTGTAGGGCACGCCCAGTCCGCCGCCCAGGTCGACATGGGTGATTTCGTGCCCGGCCGCCCGCAGGTCCGCCACCAGTTGGCCGACCTTGCCGAAAGCGGTTTCCAGCGGTGCGAGGTCCGCCAGCTGACTACCGATGTGGACTGCAACGCCGCGCAGGTTGAGCCCCTCCAGCGAAGCCAATTCGGCAAAGGTCTCTTGCGCCCGCATCAAGGGCACGCCGAACTTGTTCTCCGCCTTGCCGGTCGAGATTTTGGCGTGGGTCCTGGCGTCGACATCGGGATTGACCCGGAGGCAGGCAGGGGCGCGCTGGCCAAGCGCTGCGGCGAGTTCGGCCAGCTCGTAGCCTTCCTCACGCGATTCGATGTTGAACTGGCCGATTCCCTCGGCGAGGCCCAGTTCCAGCTCGGCACGGGTCTTGCCAACGCCGGAGAACACAATCTTGTCGGGGCTCATCCCGGCGGCCAGCGCGCGGCGCAGCTCTCCGCCCGAAACGACGTCAGCCCCGAACCCGGCGCGCTGCAGCACCCTGAGCACGGCGAGATTGGGGTTGGATTTGACGGCAAACGCGACGAGCTTGTTCGGCACTTCGGCCAATGCGTCGGTGAAGACCTGTGCATGCCGCTCCAGCGTCGCGCGCGAATAGACATAGACAGGCGTGCCGACCGCATCCGCAATCGCGGGCAGCGGCACGTCCTCGGCGTGGAGAACGCCGCTACGAAGCTCGAAATGGTCCATGTGGGCCCCTTGCCGTTCAAGGCGTGGCGAGTCGAGACAGCTTAGCTTGGAATGCGGGTAACTCGGCTACCCAGAAGCGCCCTACTCAGGTGGCAGGTCGAAGGGGTCGTCCTCGCGCTCTTCCGACCGGCGGCGCAGTTCGACGCTGCGCTCGGGCGCGGCGAGCGTGTCGGGTTCGAGCAATTGCTCGGTGGTCGGCTGCTGCGTTGCGCCATAAGGGACGGGGGGCATGCTGGCACCCTGCAGCGGCTTGAGATCGGCCTGCTGGCCACAGGCGACGAGCACCAAACAGGTGACGAGGGCAAGCAAGGGTCGCATCAATTCTCCATTCCCAGCGCCCGGCGCGCTGCGGTGACTTGCTCCATTACCCGATCGGGCGCGGTCCCGCCATAGGATGCGCGCGCGGCGACCGAGGCATCGAGCGTCAACACGTCCAGTGCGGCCTTCGTTATGCGTCCGTCGATGGACTGGAGTTCGGCGAGTGAAAGCTCTTCCAGCGAACAGCCCTTGCTGTCTGCCAGCTTCACCGCCGCGCCGGTGATATGGTGCGCCTCGCGAAAGGGAATATCGGCGGCGCGCACCAGCCAGTCGGCGAGATCGGTCGCAGTGGCATGGCCGAGACCTGCCGCCTGCCGCATCCGCTCGGTGCGGAATTCCGCTCCTGCGATCATTCCTTCCATGGCGGCGAGGCACAGTTCGAGCAGGCCGGCCGCTTCGAACACCGGCGGCTTGTCGTCCTGCATGTCCTTGGAATAGGCGAGGGGAAGACCCTTCATCGTCACCATCAGTGCGGTGGCGCTGCCGATGATCCGCCCGGCATGGCCCCGCACCAGCTCGGCTGCATCGGGATTCTTCTTCTGCGGCATGATCGAACTGCCGGTGGAAAGGTTATCGGGCAGCCGGACGAAGCCGAACGGCTGGCTGGCCCACAGGATCAGCTCCTCGGCCAAGCGACTGAGGTGCAGCGCGCACTGGCTCGCCGCCATCAGGTAATCGAGCGCGAAGTCGCGGTCGGACACGGTATCCAAGCTGTTGGCGGTTGGCCGGGCGAAGCCGAGCGCCTTGGCCGTCATCTCGCGATCGAGCGGAAAGCCGGTCCCTGCAAGAGCCGCGGCACCCAGCGGGCATTCGTCGGCCCGCGCCATTGCATCGGAGAATCGCGAGGCATCGCGCCGCAGCATCTCGTAATAGGCTAGCAAGTGGTGCCCCAGCGTCACCGGCTGCGCGGTCTGCAGATGGGTAAATCCGGGCATGACGCTGGCGGCATGCTCGCCCGCCCGCGTCACCAGCGCGCGTTGCAGCGCGTCGATTCCGGCCAATGCGCGCGTCATGGCCTCGCGCACCCACAGCTTGAAGTCGGTCGCGACCTGGTCATTGCGGCTGCGCGCGGTGTGCAGGCGACCTGCGACCGGCCCGACCAGCTCGGTCAGCCGTGCCTCGACCGTCATGTGGATGTCTTCGAGGTCCCAATCCTCGGGCACGCCATCTGCCTCGTACTCGGCGGCGATCCTGGCGAGGCCAGCATCAATCTGTGCCGCGTCCCCTGCAGTGACAATGCCCTGCTGCGCCAGCATGGCGATATGCGCGCGCGATCCGGCGATGTCCTGCCGCCACAGCGCCTTGTCGAACGGGATCGAGGCGTTGATCTCGCGCATGATGGCGCTCGGCCCTTCGGCGAACCTGCCGCCCCACATCTGGTTGGAGCCTGTGCTGTCCCGCTTGTCGTTCACGCTTGCCGAGGTCCTGTTCCTGCCTGCGGGCTGCGATAGGGCGGCGCTGCGCGAGGTGCAAGCTTACCGCTGGGTGGGCGCTAGCAGCGCGGCATAGTCCGCCATGGCCAGTCCCAACCGCCCGAGCGGATCGCCGACCAGCCCGCACACCAGCCGCGCCTGAATGCGCGGGGCAGGGGGAATGCGGCCTGCGGGGGTGAGGATGAGATCGCGCAGCAGCGCGTGCCACACGCGCTCCGACTGGTAGAGCGGCGTCGCGGCCCAGGTCAGCGCCTGATAGAGCTTCACATGGCCTGAACGAAGGTTTGCGGAGTGCTCCAGCCGGCCTTGCAGCGGGCCATCGCTGTCCAGCCCCTTGGCCAGGCCATAGGCGTCGAGCAGGGCCATATTGGCCCCTTGGCCCAGTTGCGGGCTGGCGGAATGCCAGGCATCGCCGATATGAATGAGGCGGGGCTGGACGGGCGCAGGCACCTGCCGGTGGGCGTAGCGGGCGAAGGTGAGCTGAGCGGGATCGGTGATCTGCTCGAGCAGGCAGGCACATTCGGGCCACAATGCCAGCACCTGCTCCTTCCATGCGCCAAGCCCCGCCGCTTGCCACGCCGGATAGTCGTCCGCCTTGAGTGACCAGAAGAACGCCAGCTCGCGATGTTCGCCATCGACTCTGCGGCCGGTCGGTAGCACCCCCGCCATCTCGTGCGCATGGCGATAACGCTGGGTCAGGAGGCCCGGATCGAACGGTGCATCATCGGGCCAGCGCAGCGTTGCCCAGAGCGCACCGAAGGCGAGCCAGTCGCCGCAGGGCGGGGCGAGCGGCGATGATGTGCCGAGCGCGTCGACAACGAGGTCGAACGGCCCTGTGGTCGCTCCGGCGGTAGAGACCAGCGTTCGCCCATTATCGGTCAGATCCGATCGCGCGATGGGGAAACCGGTCTCGATGGCGATCCCCGCCGCTTGCACCGCGCAATAGAGGATCGCGAACAGGCTGCCGCGATGGATGCCGAGGCCGCAGGCACCTCCCACTCCCAGATCGGCATAGCGGGCATCGAGCGCGATATCGCCGTGTTGGCTGAGGCCATGGAGCGCGCGGATCGGGGCGGAATGCGCGATGATTTGCGGCGCGAGGTCCAGCGCATCGAGCACCGCCAGCCCGCTCGGCTGGAGCATCAGGCCCGAGCCGATCGGACGCGGCTCGTCGAAGCGCTCGAACAGGGTGACGTCATGGCCATGGCGGTGGAGCAGCAAGGCGGCCGCGAGACCCGCGGGTCCGCATCCGGCGATGGCGATGGAGAGGTGGGACATCAGGTCGGGCTATGCCTCCTCCCGCGCTTCGCCTGGGAGTTTTCGCGTCAGCGAAAACTGGTGGGCGCTGACGGGCTCGAACCGCCGACCCTCTCGGTGTAAACGAGATGCTCTACCAACTGAGCTAAGCGCCCGGGCCGAATGGCCGGTGCGCGCCACATAGCGCCGCAGCGGTTAATTTCAACACCCGATGCGCATCAGCCCGGCTTGCGCACGGTCATGACCATGCTCTTCCACACATAGGGCAATCGCCCGACGCCGCCGAAGCTGACCGGCTCGAACCCCTGCGCGCCAAGCAATTGCCCCAGCGTTGCGCGGCTCCAGAACTTGATATGGCCGCCGTGCCACAACGCGGTGTGGTGGTGGTCCCATTTGTCCAGCGCGGCGAGCGCGAGGTTCTTGAGATAGCCGTGATAGGGTGTGGTGACGATGAAGTGCCCGCCGGGCTTCAACGCTTCCCAGGCGAACCGGGCCAGCTCGTGCGGGGCATAGAGATGTTCGACCACTTCGGTGCTGACCACGGCGTCGAAGGGAGTTCCTGTCAGCGCCGAGCCGTCGTTGCCGAAATCGGCGACTGCGAAGGGCACTTGCGGATACATCGCCTGCGCGATAGCGATCCCGCCCGCATCGCCATCGATCCCGCTGACGGCAAAGCCCTCGCGCGCCAGCAGTCCGGTGATCGAGCCATTGCCGCATCCGGCATCGAGCACTCTTTTCGCCCCTAGCGCGCGCAACTGACGCAGGATTTCAGGCGCGATGTAGCTGCTCGAACCGGGATCGTGCGCGGTCCAGCCATAGTCTTCGGCGCGTTCGCTCATGACGCTGGACATGCGCGAAAGCGCGCGGCGAGGCAATTGGCTTGTCGCCCCTGCGGATGGTGCGATAGGGGCATCGCATGAACCAGCCCCTTCTCCGGCCCCGCATCCGCATCCTCGCCACGGGGGGGACGATCGCCGGCAGTGGCGGCTCTGCCTTCGGCAGCGGCTATACTCCCGGGCAGAATTCGGTCGGACATATGGTCGCCGAGATCAAGGCGCTGGGGATCGACGCAGCGCTCGACCCGGTCGAAATAGCCAGCATCGGCTCGCAGGATATCGGGTGGACCGAATGGGACCGCCTCCACGCCGAAGTGCTGCAGGCGCAGGCCGATGACAGCATCTGCGGCGTGATCGTCACCCACGGTACCGACACGGCCGAGGAAACCGCCTTCCTGCTCGACCTGACGCTCGATGCCGGAAAGCCCGTGGTGCTGGTCGGCGCGATGCGACCCGCCGATGCGGTGGGCAGCGACGGGATGCGCAATTTCGCCAATGGCGTGCGCGTGGCGAGCGATCCGGCCTCGGCTGGGCGCGGCGTGATGGTGGTAATGGGCGACACGGTCTTCGCCGCCAGCGACGTGCGCAAGGCCGCGACGAGCAATATCGATGCCTTCAGGGGCTTTCCGCGCGGGCCGCTGGCGCGGGTCACGCCGACCAGCCTCGACTGGTTCGGCCCTGCGGCGCGGGCGGGCGAGAAGGCACGCTTTGGCTGGCCGGCGCGGCTGCCGCGCATCGCCATCCTGACCGCCGGGGCGGGGATGGATGCCAAGCCGGTCGAGGCGCTGCTTGGCATCGGCTGCGAAGGGGTGGTGCTGGCAGGCATGGGGCAAGGCAATGCCCCGCGTGTGGTGCTCGACGCGCTTCAGTCGGCGGTAGCAGCAGGCGTGCCCGTGGTGCGCTCAAGCCGGGTCGATGAAGGCATGGTCGACCGCAATGTCGAGGTCGATGACGACGCGCGCGGCCTGGTGGCAGCACGCGCACTCGGCCCGGCCAAGGCGCGGATCCTGCTCGCCCTGCTGGTTGCGCACGGGATCACCGAGCCTGCCGCAGTGCAGGCAGAGTTCGACCGGCGCTAGCCCCAAGGCGTAACGAGATACTTCTCGCCGGTCTTCATCGCCCGATAATCCAGCACCGCATCCTTGGTCAGCATTTCCTCAAGGTTGACCTTGCGCTTGTAGCTGCTGGCAAAGGTGGTGGTGATGTTGCTCAGCACCCGCTGGCGCATCCGCATCATGGTTTCCATCCCCGCCTGCTGCAGGAACGGGGTCAGCAGCCAGCCCGACAAGGTCCAGCCGAAGCCGTAGCTGGGGGTCAGGATGGTCGGCCCCATGTCGAGCCGGCCATAGATGAACATCCGCTTCGGCTGGTTCGAGCCATAGCGCGAATATTCGGTCATCTTGCTGACGGCCACCTGCTCCATCGCCTTGAAGGCAGTGTCGGTCGCCTGCCCGCCGCCGATCGGATCGAAGCCGTAGAAGGCATCGGTCGCGTCGATGGCTTCGCGCAACTGCTTCATGAAATCGGGGTCGGATGAATTGACCACCCACTTCGCGCCGAGGCCCTTGAGCATATCGACATGCTCGGCCTTGCGGACAATGTTGACCAGTTCGATGCCGTCTTCCTGACAGATCTTGATCAGCATCTGGCCGAGGTTGGAGGCGGCGGCGGTGTGGAGGATGGCCTTCTGCCCGTCCATCCGGGCGTTCTCGACGAAGCCCAGCGCAGTCATCGGGTTGACGAAGGCCGACGCGCCATCCTCGCAGCTGACATCGCCCAGCGGCAGGCACATCATCGCATCGGCGATGCAGTACTGGCTGTAGGCATTGCCCGGCACGCAGGCGACACGCTGGCCCATCAGCGCCTTGGCCATGTCGCTGTCACCGGTAGCGACGACAGTGCCGGCGCCTTCGTTGCCGGCGGGCAGCTTGGCCCCGTGGCGCGCCTTGGAACCGGTGTTGAAGGGTTCGGGCATGGTGGCGACATACTTGCCGGGCGAGTAGCTGGCGTTCCCGAGGTCGGCTGCGCCGGTCAGGATCGCAAGGTCGGACGGGTTGATCGGGGCCGCTTCCATCTTGACCAAGACCTGGTTGCCGGTCGGCTCGGGCACGGTCACTTCCTCGATAGCGACGGTGAGGGTGCCGTCCGCTTCGAGCGTGGTGAAGAGTTGTTTGCCGGTGGTCATGTCATGTCTCCCATTGTCGAGTCCCGTTCGGGTTGGCGCCATCGCTACGCCCGCTCGGCAGGCTTGGCTAGGGTGACGTTACGTCAGGTCTCGTCCGGGTAGACCGCCTCGACGAAGTACAGCCCATGCGGCGGGGCATTGAGGCCGAGCGCCTGCCGCTCGCGCGCCGCCAGCGCTTCGGCCACCTGCTCCTCGCGCCAGCGGCCCATGCCAACGAGGGCGAGACAGCCGACCATGCTGCGGACCTGGTGATGCAGGAAGCTGCGGGCAGCGGCGTGGATCAGCACATGCTCGCCTTCCCGCTCGACATCGAGCCGGTCGAGCGTCTTGACCGGGCTTTGTGCCTGGCAATGGGCGGAGCGGAAAGTGGTGAAGTCATGCCGCCCGACCAGCGCCCGCGCGGCGCGGTGCATCGCCTCGTGGTCGAGCTCTTGCGGCACTTGCCATGCCCGGTCACGCTCCAGCGTCAGCGGCGCGCGGCGGTTGGCGATGCGATAGACATAGCTGCGCCCGATGCAGCTGAAGCGGGCATGCCAGTCATCCGGAACGACCTCGCAATGGGTGACAGCGATGGGGTTCGGCCGCAGATGGGCGTTGAGCGCCTCCATCATGCGGAACGGGGTGAGCGAGGTCTCGACATCGAAATGGCTGCGCATGGCGAGGGCGTGGACGCCGGTGTCGGTCCGTCCGGCGCTGTGCAGCGTCACTTCCTCTCCGGTCACCCCGTGCGCGGCTTCCTCGACCGCCTGCTGCACACTCGGCCCATGCGCCTGCCGCTGCAGGCCCTGGAACGGCGTGCCGTCGAATTCGAGGGTGAGGGCGAAGCGGGTCAAGACGACAGTCCGTCATCCCAGCGAAAGCTGGGTTCACACCTAGTTGCCCCATCGTCATCCCAGCGAAAGCTGGGATCTGTTTCGGCAAGGGTTGGACTGGCGGTTAGAGATTCCAGCTTTCGCTGGGATGACGAATGAGTCGTCATAGGACAATCGTCCCCGCCGCCACCGGATTTCCGCGCAGGAACTCCTCGCGCCCCATCGGCGGTTTGCCAGCGCGCTGGAGCCGCTCGGGCCGGATCGCGCCCGTGCCGCAGGCGATGGTAAGCTGGTTGTCGAGCACCTGGCCGGGGGTGTCGTTCCCTTCAACCGCAACCGCCCGCAGCAGTTTCACCCGTTCGCCATTCACTTCGGACCACGCGCCGGGGCTGGGGGCGAGACCGTGGATGAGGCGCACCACCTGCTGGGCTGGCAGCGACCAGTCGATCCGCGCTTCGGCCTTGTCGATCTTGGGGGCGTAGGTCGCGTATTCGTCGTCCTGTGTCACCGCGACATGCTTGTCGAGCTCGCGCAGGGTCTGGACCATCAGCTTGGCGCCCAGCTCGGCCAGTTCCTCGGTCAGTTCGCCGGTAGTTTTGTCCTCGATCGGCGTGCGGATCGTCGCCAGCATCGGGCCGGTGTCGAGCCCCGCCTCCATCTGCATGATGGTGACGCCGGTCACCGGATCACCCGCCATGATGGCCCGGTGGATCGGCGCCGCCCCGCGCCAGCGCGGCAGGATCGAGGCGTGGACGTTGAGGCAGCCATGCATGGGGGCATCGAGCACCGCCTGCGGCAGGATCAGGCCATAGGCTGCCACCACCGCAACGTCGGCCCCGAGCGCGGCGAACGCCGCCTGCTCCTCCGCCGACTTGAGCGACTTGGGTGAGCGGACCTCGATCCCCAGCTCCTCGGCGGCCTTCTGCACGGGCGAGGGCTGGAGCTTCTTGCCACGGCCTGCCGGGCGCGGCGGCTGGGTATAGGCGGCGGCGACCTCGTGCCACGCCGCCACTAGCGCGCGCAGGGTCGGCACGGCGAATTCCGGGGTTCCCATGAAAATGATACGCATAAGGGGCGCGGCAGCCTTTCGTTCGATTGGCGCTGCCCCTATCTCTCCGCCCATGGCATCGCAAGAGATCGAGCAGCTGGCCTCCGCCCTCGCGCGGCTTCCCGGCCTCGGCCCGCGCTCGGCGCGGCGGGCGGTGCTGTGGCTGGTCAAGCGCCGCGACAGCGCGCTGCCCGGCCTGCTCGAAGCGCTGGAGGCGGTGCGCGACCGGCTGGTCGAATGCGCCACCTGCGGCAATGTCGATACGCAGGACCCGTGCGGCATTTGCGCCGACCCGCGCCGCGATGCCAAATCGCTCTGCGTGGTCGAGGACGTGGCGGACCTGTGGGCGCTCGACCGGGCCAGGCTCTACACCGGGCGCTACCACGTGCTCGGCGGCAAGCTCTCCGCCCTCGACGGCGTGCGGCCGGAAGACCTCAACATCGCCAGCCTGCTGGGCCGGGTCGAGGCGGGCGGGATCGACGAGGTCGTCCTCGCCATGAACGCCACGCTGGAGGGCCAGACGACCAGCCACTACCTCGCCGAGCGGCTGGAGGCCTTCCCGGTGCGGATCACCCAGCTGGCGCATGGGCTGCCGGTGGGGGGCGAGCTCGACTATCTCGATGAAGGGACTTTGGCCCAGGCCTTGCGGGCGCGGCGGCCGGTCGGCTGATCGTTCACTCTGATCGCAACCCATCGCTTGCAGCGGGCGCAGGCAGCGCCTAAATCATCTCCATGGCTATTCGCGAAATCCTGGAAGTGCCGGATCCCCGGCTCAAAGTTGTGTCCGAACCCGTGACGGAGTTCGATGACGAGCTGCGCACGCTGGTCGAGGACATGTTCGAAACGATGTATGACGCCCCCGGTATCGGCCTGGCGGCGATCCAGGTCGGCGTGCCCAAGCGGGTGCTGGTGATCGATCTCCAGCCCGATGATCCCGATGCCGAGCCGGAAGAGTGCCACCATGACGGGCACAAGCATTACCACCAGCCGACCAAGCGCGAGCCGCGGGTGTTCGTGAACCCCGAGATCCTCGATCCGGCGGAGGAACTGGCGACCTATCAGGAAGGCTGCCTCTCGGTCCCCGAGATCTATGCCGATGTCGATCGCCCGGCGACCTGCACGGTCCGTTACCAGGACCTCGACGGCAAGGTGCATACCGAGGCGATGGAAGGCCTGATGGCGACCTGCATCCAGCACGAGATGGACCACCTCGAGGGCATATTGTTCATCGATCACCTGAGCCGGTTGAAGCGCAGCATGGCGCTCAAGAAGCTGCAGAAACTGCGCGCCGCCTGAAACATTCCGGCACATGAAAAGCCCCGCGCCAGCGGGGCTTTTCTTTCCACATCTGCATCGCGGCTCAGGCGTGCTGCGCCATCTCGTTGAGCGCCTTCAGGCAATCGTCCGCGCATTCGCGGCACATGCGGGCGCAGCGACGGCAATGGTCGTTGTCGTGCTTTTCGCACTCGTCCGCACAGACTTCGCAAGCGGTAACGCAGGTCCGCAGCATGCTCTCGATCACGCCCACATTGCCGCCGGTCCGGCGCGAAGCGACGCGATAGGTTGCAGCGCAAATGTCGGCGCAATCCATGCACAGGCGGATGCATTGCCGCATGTCCATTTCCTCCGCGCTGCAGGCATCTGCACAACTGTTGCAGATCGCGGCGCAGTACATCGCATGCTTGACCGCCTCACCGAGGTGATCGTTCCAATCGGCCCCCACCTGCGGGTGTTCCTTGATCATTTCCTTGATCGACATGTCTGTCTCCTTTCCTTCTTAGGAGCGCGCAATCCGGCGCAAGGTTCCGGGGAACGCAGCGCGCTGGCCTCCGTTGAACGGTCATGTTCGAAGACGACTTCCTTCGCGCTCTGTCCGGAACCGTCTCCCAGCTGTTCGAGATCACCGGTATCGCGGTGATCGTGATCGGCACGCTGATAGCCATCGGCATGTTCGCCCTGAGTGTTCCTCAGCGCGAGGCCAGAGAGGGGCATGGGCCGGATCCGGTAACCGGATTCCGCCGCAACCTCGGGCGCTCGATCCTGGTCGGGCTGGAACTGCTGGTTGCAGCCGACATCATCCGCACTGTCGCCGTCGATCCCAGCATGCAAAGCGTACTGGTACTGGGGCTGATCGTGCTGATCCGGACGTTCCTCAGCTTCAGTCTCGAAGTCGAGATCAACGGTCGCTGGCCATGGCAGAAGAAGGAACCCGCAGGCAAATGAACTTCGCACCGGGTAACCGTTGAAACTGCGCACACCGCGCTTGGCGAGGACGGCCGTTCCAGCTATGTTCCCACCATGGAAATCTATCTCGTGATCGGCATTATCGGTCTCGCCCTCGGTGCGCTCTTGGGCTGGCTTTGGGCTTCGCGCGAAGCGGCGGCGGGGCGGCACACGGCCGAATCCCTGCGGCTGCAACTGGATGGCGTGACAGCCGAGCGGGATGAAGCCCGGCTGGCGGTCAAGGCCGCCGAGGAGCGGGCCCAGGTGCTCGCGGTCGAGAAGGCAGGGCTGGAGCGGGACGCGGCCAATTTCGAGAAGCAGCAGCGGCTGCTGGTCGAAGCGCGCGAGGAAATGCTGAAAGAGTTCCAGAACACCGGCAATGCCGTCCTCGGCAAGGCGCAGGAAGCTTTCCTCGCCCGCGCGGCCGAACGTTTCGGCCATGCCGAAAAAGCCAGCGAGGAGAAGCTGCGCGCGTTGCTCGCCCCTGTCGGCGACCGGCTCAAGAGCTACGAGGAGCAGGTCAAGGCGCTGGAGGAAAAGCGCGTCGATGCCTTCGGCCAGCTGGCGGGCGTGATCGAGGAAATGCGCAAGGGTCAGGACGAGGTGAAGCGCGAGGCGCAGCGGCTTGGCAATTCGCTGACCAACGCCCCCAAGGCGCGCGGGCGCTGGGGCGAGCGTGCGCTGCAGAACTTGCTCGAACAATGCGGTCTCGCCGAGCACACCGACTTCATGATGGAACATTCGATCGACACCGAGGACGGGCGGCTGCGCCCCGATGCGATCGTGCGCATACCCGGCGGCAAGATGCTGGTGATCGATTCCAAGGTCTCGCTCAACGCCTACCAAGAGGCTTTCGAGGCGATTGACGAGGACACGCGCGCGCGGGCGATGGGCGAGCATGTCCGCTCCATGCGCAATCACGTCCAGACGCTTGGGGCCAAAAGCTACCAGAGCCAGTTCGAAGAAGCGCCAGACTATGTCGTGATGTTCGTGCCGGGCGAACATTTCGTTGCCGCGGCGCTCGAACACGATCCCGACCTGTGGAATTTTGCCTTCGACAAGCGGGTGTTGCTGGCGACTCCTACGAATCTGGTGGCGATTGCGCGGACCGTGGCGCAGGTCTGGCGGCAGGATGGCCTCGCGCGCGAGGCGCAGGAGATCGGCCGCATGGGGGCGGAGCTTTACGGTCGGCTCAAGACCGCGGCGGATCACTTGAAGCGGGTCGGGGGCGGGCTCGAGACGGCAGTCAACAATTACAACAAGTTCGTCGGCTCGTTCGAACGCAACGTGCTTTCTTCCGGCAAGCGGCTGGCGGAAAAAGGTATCGAGATCGCCAGCGAGATCGAAGATGTGCCGCTGGTCGAAAGCGCGCCCCGCTATACTGCTTCCGACCTGCTCGACGACGACAAGGAAGCTGCCGAATAGGCTGGCAGCGGCGAGATCGTAGTCGTCTCATCGCCGCTCGCCATCATATGATAAGGCGACTTCTGCTGCTTGCCCTATAGCCGCCCGCGACTGGAGGGCCGCCATGCGCCAATACACCCTGACTTACGACGTTGCCGGCTCCGCCGAAGACAAGACCATGAACTTTTCGGCGCTTTCGCTCGATTGCGCGCTGGAAGTGGCAAAGAAATCTGCCAGCGGCGAATGGGCTGAATTGCAGGAAGACGGCGTACCGGTGTGCCGGATGCAGTTGCTCGACAGCAGCGGCGTCTGGCGGGTCAGCGGGATCAAGCCGGCCGCGTGACCTGCGCACGACTGCAACGCGATCAGTCGTTCTCGCTGAACCACGACAGGTCGAGGTGCTCGTAGCGATCGGTGAATTGACCGATCTCGATCAGCGCCGGCTTGTCGACGATGGAAATCCATCCATCGCTCCGGGCAATGACGCCGGCCTTGTCAAGTTCCCTGAACAGCCGGTTGACCTGCACCTGGGTCAGTCCGATCGCATCGCCGATCTCGGCCTGGGTCAGCCCGAGCCGGAAGCAGTCGCCGGCCGGTTCGTGCAACAGACTCTGGCGGGCGGCGATCTCGAGAATCAGTGCAGCCAGCCGCGACACGCCGCGGGTACGGCCGATCGATACCAACCGGTCATGCAGGATGGCGTTTTCCATTGCCGCGAAGGTGTAGAAGATGGCGGCGATGCGTGGCAGCGAGCTGAACGCTTCGGCCAGATGCCCGCGGGGAAAGAGGTAGAGCGCCGCATCCGAGCAGACGGTGATGCTGTGCGTCGCCTTGTCGAACGGGATATTGGCCGTGCCGATAATGTCGCCGGGAAAATACAGCCGGGTAATCGCCCGCTCGCCGCCCGGCAGGTCGATCGAGGCGAACAGCCGCCCTTCATCGACGATGAACAGCTGATCGGGTTCGTCCAGCTCGCCCACTATCAGCGCGGTGCCCGGCGAATAGCTGCGCCTGGTCGTGGCGAGACCGATCAGCGCCCGCTCCTCGTCGGCACGGAGCGGCGCGATCCTGCCGTATTTTGCCAGCAAATCCCGCATCACGCCCCGTTCCGTACCCGGCCCCCAATACTGCCCGAATTACTCCAGAACCGGTCGATCGCCAAGCGGCAAAGCGCCGCGATCATCCAAGTGAAGCCAGCACCTCATATGCGAGTACCGCGCCCGCGACCGCCGCATTGAGACTGTCTGCACGCCCCATCATCGGCATGGTCACCCGCAGGTCGCAAGCCAGCTCGTAATCCTCGGGCAATCCTTGTGACTCATTGCCGACCAGGATGAAGCAGGGGCCGACATAGGGGGCGCTGCGATAAGGCACCGCGTCGCGCAGGCTCGCGGCGACCAGCTGGCCCCCATGCTCTGAACCAGGCCCGGACCGCAGCCACGGCAGAAAAACCTCCCACCGCGCCATCGCCAACTGCTGGGTGAACACCGCGCCCATGCTGGCGCGCACGGCCTCGACGCTGAAGGGATCGGCGCAGTCGTCGATCAGGATCAGCCCGCCCGCGCCCACTGCGTCGCCGGTGCGCAGCATGGTGCCGAGATTGCCGGGATCGCGGAGCGCCTGTGCCACCAGCCAGATCTTCGCGGAATTGCGGTCCAGCGCCTTCAGCGAGGTATCCCACTCGCCAAACACCCCGGCGACTGTCTGCGGGTTGGATTTGCCAGTGATCTTGGCAAGGATATCGTCTGAAGTCTCGATAACTTCGCCGCCTTCCGCCTCGACGGCCGCCTCCAGCGCATCGAGCAGCGGATGCGGGTCGCGATCTTCCGCCATCACAAGAATTTCGGGCACTCGCCCGCATTCGCGCGCATCGGTCAGCAGGCGCAGCCCTTCGGCCAGGAACTTGCCCGCCGCCTTGCGGTGTTTCTTCTCCCGCAACGAGCGGAGATATTTGACCGTGGGGTTGGAGAATCCGGTGATCTGCCGACGCGGCATCGGTTGGCTACTCTTCGCCGAAACCGTCTTCGACCATGGCGCAGAGCTGCTCCAGCACCTCGTTCTCACCTTCGCCGGCGACGACGATCTCGATACAGTCGCCCCTGGCCGCACCCAGCATCATCAGACCGAGGATCGAACCGCCGGCCGCCTCGTTGCCGTCCTTGGCCACAGTCACCGCCACGCCTTCCGGCAGCGTCGCCACCGCGCCGACGAACTTGGCACTGGCGCGCGCGTGCAGGCCGCGTTGGTTGACGATAGTGACCGTCCGCCGCGCCGCGCTCATGAGGCCTTTTTCTTCGGCGGCGCCTCGGCGTGGCCGAGGAATTCGGAGGCGACGGTGATATAGTTGCGTCCAGCTTCCTGCCCGGCATTGACGGCGGAAACGACGTCCATCGTCTTGCGCGCGCCCGATAGGCGGATCAGCATCGGCAGGTTGATTCCGGCGATCACTTCGATGCGGCCGGCGTCGAGCAACGAGATGGCAAGGTTCGACGGAGTCCCGCCAAACAGGTCGGTCAGGACGATCGCCCCTTCGCCGCTGTCGACCTTGGCAATCTTCTCGGCGATTTCGGCGCGGCGTTGTTCGACATCGTCACTGGGACCGATGCACACGGTCTCGATCGCTTCCTGGTGGCCGACGACGTGTTCCATCGCCTCCACGAACTGGTCGGCCAAGCGGCCATGGGTGACGAGAATGAGTCCGATCATGTATGCTGAATTCGCTCTGACAGGTCTTGCGCCTGGTGTGCTGTCCGGAGTCGGAAAGTCGCCGACTTAATCGTGGTTACCCACCATGGCAACTGCCGGTTAACAGGTCCTGACATCAGGTTTGCGGCCCTTCGAACTGGTCGGCCGCGCGGGAAGTAAGATTGCGGTGGATGACCGTCGGCGCATAGCCGGCATCGCGCAGCACACCGGCCATGGTCTCGGCGGTATAGACCGAGCGGTGGCGCCCGCCGGTGCAGCCGAAGGCGATGTGGACATAGGCCTTGCCCTGCGCCTTGTAGCGGGGCAGCAGCGACAGCACGAGATCGCGGATGCGATGGAACACTTCGTCGAAGTCGCCCCGACCGGTGATGTACTCGCCCACGGCAGGATCGAGCCCGGTCTGTTCGCGCAGGTTCGGTACCCAGTGCGGATTGTCGAGGAAACGCATGTCGAACACCAGGTCGGCCAGCGGCGGCATGCCGCGAGCGAAACCGAAGCTGCTGACAGTGATTGCCTGCATAGCCGGTTCGTCATGCCCGAACCTTTCGCGGATCAGCTGCTGCAGCTCGTTCGAGGCAAGCGCGCTTGTATCGATCACCGCTTCCGACCAGCGTCGCAGCGGTTCCATCAGCTCGCGCTCGGCTCTGATGCCTTCGATGGCCGAGCGGCCTCGCGCCATCGGGTGGTGCCGCCGCGTCTCGTTGAAGCGCCGTTCCAGCTCGGTGCTCCCGCAATCGAGGAACAGCGTGCTGACATTGAGGTCGGGCCGGTCGGCCAGCTGCTTGACCAGGTCGATGATATGCTGCGGCACAAAGCCGCGGGTGCGCGAATCGAAACCGATGGCGAGCGGCGTTGGATTGGCCGAGCCGCTGATGTCGTGCAGCAACGGCGGCAGCAGGCGGATCGGGAAATTGTCGATCATTTCCCAGCCCAGGTCTTCCAGCACGCGCAATGCAGTGGTCTTGCCCGCGCCGGAGACTCCGGTGACCAGCAGGATTTCGAGGCGCCCTGTCATATTCCGCTCGGGCTATAGACAAGCCCATGCATCCGCAACGCATATTCGGCGCGGATGGCCGATACCGGGCCTTGCGGGGCGAATCTGAGCATGGGAACGCGCACCCCCAGGATCTGGCACTGCGGGGCCTCTTCGACGAAACGCGGGGCAGAGGGATCAAGCGCCAGCATCAAGGCCACCGGGGCTTCGACCGGCTCCAACTCGGCAATGCCGACGTTGCGGATCTCGATCTTGCCGGTGATGCGCGGCGGCGGGGAGGCCCACAGCCCGCCTTCGCCGCGCAGCTCCAGGGCCACGCCATCATCGCCCACCAACCGCGCACCGCGGTCGATCAGGGCCAGAGCCAGCGAAGTCTTGCCTGCGCCCGGCGGCCCCTCGATCATGATCGCGCGGCCATCCACCGCGACGCAGCTGGCCTGGTAGAGCATCACGGTGCGCCTGTGGTGGCGCTGCGGGCCACGGGAAGGGACAGGACGAGGCAGGCCCCCTGCGCGCCGTCGCTGCGGTCCATCGCCACCAGCGAGCCGCCATGCGCCTCGGCGATGGTCCGCGCGATCGCAAGGCCGAGGCCGCTGTGATCGCCGAAGTCCTCGCCCTCTGGCCGGTCCGAATGGAAGCGGTTGAAGATCTTGCGGCGGTCTTCCGCCGGGATGCCGGGCCCCTCGTCGCTGACCGACAGGCTGTAATGGTCATTGCCTCGCTCGATGGCGAGGCTGATGGTTCCCTGGGGCGGCGAGAACGAGACGGCGTTGTCGAGCAGGTTTTCGACCACCCGTTCGATCCGCACCGGGACCCCCATTACCGGCGTGCGCGAGGTCGGTTGCTCGAAGATAATGGTGCGCTCGCCATCGAGCTTGCGATTGGCGCGGGTGGCGAGGATGTTGGCAACCAGTTCGCCCAGGTCGATCCGTTCGAAGGTTGCCCGCGATATCTCGGCATCGACTCGACTGGCGTCGGAAATCTCGGTCACCAGCCGGTCGATCCGCCGCACATCGTGGGTGGCAATGTCCAGCAATTGCTGCCGCAATTCCGGGTCGTCGACCTTGCTCAGCGATTCCACCGCGCTGCGTAGCGAGGCGAGCGGGTTCTTGATCTCATGCGCGACATCGGCGGCGAAGTGCTCGACCGCGTCGATCCGCTGGCGCAGCGCCTCGGTCATGTCCGATACCGCCCGGGCGAGCACGCCGATCTCGTCGCGTCGCTCCGGCAGGCGCGGAACTTCGACTTCACGTTCGCGGCCAAGCCGCACCCGCTGCGCCGCGCGTGACAGGGTTTGCAGCGGCCGCACGATGGTGCGCGCAAGATAGAGCGACAGCAGGATCGACAACGCCAGCGCAAAGCCCACGCCGACACCCAGCTGCGAGCGCGCCGCGCGCACCGCCTCGGTGATGTCTCTGGCATTGCGGGTGGTCAGCAGGGTCACGCCCTTGAGGCCAACCGGTGCGGCAGCCGTGATGACCGGCGTACGATCGGCCGCCTGCCGCAATTCGATCTGGGTCAGGCCCTGCTGGCGCGCGCGCACGAGTTCCGGCCAGGCCCTGGCTTCGTTGGCTTCGGGCTCGTCGTACTTGGGCACCGGCTGCGCACTGACCAGCGTATCGACCGTCTGGTCGAGAAACCGGGCGAAGCGCGGGCCGAAACTGTCATCGGTCGGATCGTCCAGCGTGAACCCGGGTTCGTCGAGGGCGAAACTGTCGGCCCACAGCCGCCCTTCGGCATCGAACATCCGCAGCCGCATGCCCTGTTCCTTGCCGATCTGGACCAGCAGCGCTTCCTGCCGTTCCTTGCTCGCCCCCGCGAGCGCCTCGGCCGTAATCTGCGCTTCGATCCGGGCGAGTTTGTAGCGTTCGTCGAGCAATTGCGCGCGATAGCTGTCGAGATAGAAAATCCCGCCGCCGAGGCCCGCCAGCGGCAGCATGTTGACCAGCAGGATGCGGGCCGAGAGCGAAAGCCGGTCGAGCAGGCTCATCCGCTCGAACGGGCGCACAATCCGGCGGGCGATCTCGCGACGGTCAGAGGTGGGGGGCGGCGGTGCCGGGTTAGCCATCGGAGAAGCTGTAACCCGCCCCATATAGCGTTTCGATGGCGGAGAACTGGTTGTCGACGCTGCGGAACTTGCGCCGCATGCGCTTTATGTGACTGTCGACTGTGCGATCGTCGACGTAGATTTCGTCCGGATAAGCCGCGTCCATCAGCTGATTGCGGCTCTTGATGACGCCGGGCCGCGCCGCTAGCGCTTCGAGGATAAGGAACTCGGTCACCGTCAGCGACACCTGTTTGCCATCCCACAGCACCCGGTGCCGGGCGGGGTCGATTGTCAGGCGACCGCGGGAGTAGGTAGCGCGGGCTTCCTGCTCCTCGGGCGTCGTTTCCTCCGCAGCTGCCTCGTCAAGCCCGCCGCGGCGCAGGATGGCGCGGATGCGGGCGAGCAGCAGGCGCAGGCTGAAGGGTTTGGAGATGTAATCATCCGCGCCCATCTCCAGCCCGGCTTCCTCATCGGCTTCGTCATCCTTGCTCGTGAGGAAGATGACCGGGAGCGGAGAATGCTCGCGCAAGCGACTCAACAGTTCCATTCCGTCCATGCGCGGCATCTTGATGTCGAACACGGCAAGGTCGGGCGGGTTTTCCAGCAGGGCCTTCAGCGCGGTCTCGCCTTCAGAATAGACCCGCGTGTCGAAGCCTTCTGCCTGCAGCGCTATGGAGACGGTTGTAAGGATGTTGCGATCATCATCGACCAGCGCGATAACGCGCCGTTGCCTGGTGGTTGCTGTCGTCGCTTCAGCCTGTTGCGTCATCCCGCTCACATCAAATCTATGCCAACGCCAAGTTTCCTAGCGCCTCGCGCGCCGTGAAACAACGCATCGTATTGCGGCGAATGGACTTCGATTGGTCGCGCATTGCTAACGGATGGTGTATGAGAGGGCGCACAAGGTTTGACGGAATCGCCGCACCGCACTATCGGGCCGGGAAAAGCTGTGCATACCTATGCATTGCTCCCGCCCCGTCGCTCTTGGCCCCCGGCCACACCATGCTTCAGGAGACACCAGCGTGACCTTCCCGCTGACGACCAGCCTTTCCGCCCAGGGTATTGCCACCAATGCCGTGATCCACCCCAATCTCGGCACCGCAGCGCTGGTCGAACATGCGCTCAAACGGGGCGAGGGGCAACTGACCAAGGATGGCGCGCTGCTGGTCGACACCGGCAAGTTCACCGGCCGCAGCGTCAAGGACAAGTACATCGTCCGCGATGCCATGACCGAAGACACGATCAACTGGGGCACGATCAACCAGCCGATGGGTCAGGAGCATTGGAATACCCTCAAGGCCGACTTCCTCGCCGCTGTCGAGGCACATGACGAGCTCTACGTTGCCGACCTGTTCGGCGGTTCACAGCCCGAATACCGCGTCAATGTCCGCGTCATCAACGAGATGGCCTGGCACAACCTGTTCATTCGCACGCTGCTGGTGCGCCCGACCGCGGAAGAACTGGGCAGATTCGTGCCCGAATACACCATCATAAACCTGCCCAGTTTCAAGGCCGACCCCGAACGTCATGGCTGCCGCAGCGATACGGTGATCGCGGTCAACTTCACCGACAAGCTGATCCTGATCGGCAACACCGAATATTCGGGCGAGATGAAGAAGGGCGTCTTCGGCCTGCTCAACTACCTGCTGCCGGCGCAGGGCGTGATGCCGATGCACTGCTCGGCCAACATCGGCGCCGACGGCAAGAGCGCGATCTTCTTCGGCCTCTCGGGCACCGGCAAGACCACGCTCAGCGCCGACGCCAGCCGCACGCTGATCGGCGATGACGAACATGGCTGGTCGGACCAGGCCGTGTTCAACTTCGAAGGCGGCTGCTACGCCAAGATGATCAATCTCTCCGCCGAAGGTGAACCGGAAATCTACGCCACGACCAAGATGTTCGGCACGATCCTCGAGAATGTGACGATGGATCCGGCGACGCGCGAACTCGACTTCACCGATGGCAGCAAGACCGAGAATACCCGCGGCGCCTATCCTATCGAGTACATTCCGAACACTTCGGAGAAGAACCTCGGCCCGGCACCTGCCAATGTGATCATGTTGACCGCCGATGCCTTCGGCGTGCTGCCCCCGATCGCCCGGCTGACCCCGGACCAGGCGATGTATTACTTCCTCAGCGGCTACACCGCCAAGGTTGCCGGTACCGAGATCGGCGTGACCGAACCGGAAGCGACCTTCAGCACCTGCTTCGGCGCTGCCTTCATGCCGCGTCACCCCAGCGTCTATGGCAATTTGCTCAAGGAGCGCATCGCCAAGGGCTCGGTCCAGTGCTGGCTGTTCAACACCGGCTGGACCGGCGGCAAGTATGGCGTCGGCAGCCGCATGCCGATCAAGGCCACCCGCGGCCTGCTCAACGCCGTGCTCGACGGCAAGATCGACGATGTCGAGTTCCGCCAGGATCCGAACTTCGGCTTCGACGTGCCGGTCCACGTTCCCGCGCTCGCAGAGGCCGGGATCGACCAGACCCTGCTCGATCCGCGCGCGACCTGGGCCGACAAGGCCGAATACGACCGCACCGCGCAGAAGCTGGTGCAGCTGTTCATCGACAACTTCGCCCAGTTCGAACAGCATGTCGACGAAGGCGTGCGCCAGGCCGCGCCGCAAGCCGCCTGACGCCGCTCACCGGTTGGAGAGGGAAGCCCCGCCCGCGCGAAGACGCAGGGCGGGGCTTTTTCTTGGCGTTACTTGGCGCTGCCACGAAGCAGGCGTAGTCTCGCCGCGACGACTCGCACAATCTGGAGAAGCGCGATGAGCCTGCTTGACGGAATCCTGAAGAACATCGGCGGTGCGCCCGACGATATTGCCAACCTTGCGGCCAAGGTCGGGCTCGATCCCAAGCTGGTCGAGAAGGCCGTAGCGACGCTCGGCCAGACGCATCAGATGGAAGGCGACACGGTGGAACTGGCGGCGGAAAAGACCGGCCTCGACACCGGCGTGCTGGGCAAGATAGTCGAACAGATCGGTGGTGAAGGTTCGCTGACCGAGTTCGCCAATGCGATCAAGAACGACCCCAAGTCGATTATGGGCATTCTCGACAAGGATGGCGACGGCAACCCGCTCAACGATCTCGCCGGCATGGCCAAGGGCCTGTTCGGGAAGAAGTGAACAATTGCGGCCGTTTCGCGCTTGGGATCAACAGCTAGGTTGCGCTTGGTTTCACGGTCGGAACGGCTGCCCTTCCACTGCTGTCTCTAGCAGTTCCAGCATCGCCATCGCGGTTGCCGCGTTCTCCCCACCATGCGGGTCGAGCGCAACGGGCCGCAGGCTCTGGCGCGCCAGGGCGATCTTGCCTTCACGGGCCTGCGCAATGCCAACGCTCAGCCACAGGGTCCTGTCGAACAGCGCCAGCTCTGCGGCCTGTTCCAATGCCTGTCGGGCCTCGACAGGTGCGACATAGCCGCGCTGGGCGAAGCTGAGGTAGAAATAGACCAGCGGTGTCGGGTGATCGGGCTCAAGCGCATTGAGAGCTTCGAGCGGCGCCATGGCCGCGACGGTGGCGCTGTCTTTGTCCTCGGCGGCAGCGGCGAGGCGGAACATCGCGATGCCCTTCTGGACATAGGCGTTGCGCATCAGCGGATCGATGGCGGTTGCCCGGTCGGCGGCTGCGATCGCAGCGTCACCATTCCCCGCGTCCAGCTCCGCTTCCGCCAATGCAGCCAGCACAAAGGCATCGTCGGGATAGGCCGATGCAATCGCCCGCGCATCGGCCGCTACCCGCTGTGCATCCTCGCCCGCGACGCCGCGCTTCGACTGGATTACCAGCGGGAGGATCGCAGCGGCCCCATCGCTTAGTTCCGTGACGCGATACTCGCGGACCTCGAGTTCACCCGGCTCGAACACGATAGGGATTGCCTCCCACGCAGCGGTTCGCGAGTGCAAATGGAGCGCCCGCTCGAGCACCGCCAGATCGCCGAAACTCTCTGCCGCTGCGTCGATCGAACGTGCGCCCGAACGGATCGCTTCGGCATAGCGGTCCAGTTGCCCCTCGCGCTCGGGATCGGTCATCAGCAGATGGTAGAGCAGCCAGGCCTTGCCGTAATAGGACTCGTACCGTTTGCCGATCTCTGTGCCGTAGCGGTCAGGGTCGAGCAGCTCGCGGACCGGGAGCGGCTCGTCCACGAACACTTCTTTGATCCGGTGGCCTGCCGGTAGTCCGATCTCGACCCTGCCATCCGGATGGAAACCGGCGGAAGCGAAGTACTCGGCGGCCCCTTCGCTGAACCACAGCGGCATCGGATAGCGCGACGTGATCGCAAGGTAATGATGCGCATATTCGTGCAGCAAGGCGGTCTGCGCTTCGATCATTTCGTCCCTGGAACCCTGCAGGGCGGGAATGAAAGCAACCGCATCCCCGGCTCGCGGAAGGTAGAATGCGGAGATGAAGCGGTTGCTGCCACCGTAAAGCTTGCGAATGTCCTCGCGGCTGCCGGAGGAGAAGATGGTGAGGCGATTGGAGGGGCTTGGTGTCGCGGCAGCGCGGCCGGTGATGGCGCCCAGAGCGGCATGATAGCGTTCGAGCACTTCGACGAAACGGCCAAGACGTTCTGCATCCTCCTCGGCATAGATGACGAAATTGTCGCTCTCGGCGACATGCCATTTGGCGTAGGCAGGCAGGGGCAGCGCAAGACAGAATACGAGGCAGGCGGCGACAAGGCGACCGAAAAGGGTCTTCATCGAAACTGCATTCCCGTTGGTTGCAAGCCTCGTCAGGCTAACAAGTTCTGCCTCGCCCGCAACCCGGGAAAAGCTCTGGATGCAGGACAGGTTCAGTCGAGCAGGGTTGCCGGCACCCTCGCGCCCAGGCGGTCGAGTTCGCGCATGATGGCCTTCAGCATCCACAGGTTCTCGTTCTGGGTGCCCTGGTAGCAGGCCAGGCCCAGCTCGCTCGCCAGCTCGCGCCGGTTGGCATAACTAGGGTCGATATCGAGCGCACGGAACAGGTCGATCAGCGATGTGCGCCAGCCACCGTGGCGGGAACCCGCGATCGTATCGAGGCGATGCTCGACGTCGACGGTGCCATCGTCCTGGCCGCCGATAATCTTGTTTGCGATGGTCGCGAGAACACCCATGATCTTGCAATTGTCCTTTGCAAACGCGGCGCGACCCGCTGCGGGTTCCGGAAGCAAGGGCCGCCTGCCAGCGATGCAACTTCCCGTCAAACGAGAAAGATACCTATCGGGAAAGTAACCATATGAATTGGTATGAAATTATCCACCAGGCAAAGTCTGCACCCGCCTGCCAAGACACCGACAGAAAAGGGGCGCGGAATCAGCACCCCTTTCGCTTCATTGGCCGGGCCGGATCAGTTCATCATTTCGGCTGGAACCTTGCCGCCGTTCCTGGCCAGTTCCTGCATCGTCGCCCTGTGCAGCCAGATGTTGTCTTCGGCGCTGCCTTCATAATCGGTCCGGCCCAATTCCTCGGCCAGTTCCTGGCGGTTGGCGTAGCTGGGGTCGAGGCCGATCAGCTTGAACAGGTCGACGATCGAGCTGCGCCAGTTGAGCTGGTCGGCACCTTCCATGGCCGCGAGGCGGGCTTCCACGTCTACTTCGCTAATCGCGGCAGGAGCGGCGGGCCTTTCGGGAACGGCGGTTACAGGGCTGGGAGCGGGTTCAGCTTTCACCTCGGGCTTCCTGTCCTTCTCGCCGAAAATTGCGTTCCTGATGCTGGAAAAAATGCCCATGTCCTTGCTCCTGCGGGTTTTTGGGGGTCGTGGTAGCTCAATGTTGCGGGAGGTTGCTTGTTCCGGGCAGGCCCCGCGGGCCTGTGATGTAACATTGGGTGAAATCAAACCATCCGAGGAAAGGTCAGGCCATGAAGCTCGGACAAATACTCAACGAGACAGGTGCAATCGGCAGCAGAAGATGCTGCCGCTGCTGGCGATGGCAGTGGCAGGTTCCCTCGCTCAGAGCAGCAGCCGGCGGGGCAGCGGCGGCGGTCCGCTGGGCGGCATCCTCGGGACGATTATCGGCGGCCTCGCCGGGCGTTAGCCCCGCGTCGCGGCGATATAACGCTCCACATTCTTCGCCAGCACGTCCATCGGGGCATTTCCGCCGAGGATTACCGCGTCGTTGAATGCCTTGAGGTCATAGCGGCTGCCGAGCTGGCGCTGCGCCTCGGCGCGTAGCCCGACGATGCGGCTGTGGCCGAGCTTGTAGCCGGTCGCCTGGCCCGGCCAGCTGCAATAGCGGTCGACCTCGCTGGCGACTTCTTCGGCCTTGGAACCGTTGCGCTGGACGAAGAAATCGACGGCTTGTTGCCGGCTCCAGCCCTTGGCGTGAAGGCCGGTGTCGACCACCATCCGGCAGGCGCGGAAGGCGAGGCTCTGGAGGTAGCCGAGCCGCCCGACGGTGAAGTCGTCATAGGCACCCAATTCGTCTGCCAGCTGTTCGGCATAGAGCGCCCAGCCTTCGCTGAAGGGGTTGAAGGCGAGGATCGAGCGGATCAGCGGCAGGCGGTTGGAAAACTCGCCTTCCCACACATGTCCCGGAATGGTCTCGTGGTAAGTCAGGTCGGCCAGATCGTACTTGCGGTGCAGGTCGGTGGTGCGCAGATTGATCCACATCCGTCCCGGAATGGTCCCGTCCTTGCTGCCCGCGCCGCCATAGGCTCCCGGCGCGCCGGGCTCTTCGGCGGGCGGCAGGCGGCGGATCTCCAGATTGGGATCGACCAGCGTGTTGAAGGCGCGAGGCATCTGCGCCTTGATCCACGCCACCCGCTCTTCGATGAAGGCCATGATCTCGGCCCGCCCCGGATCACCCTCCGCAAACTTGTAGCGCGGGTCCTGGCTCAGCGCCTGCATCCGCTCGCCGACAGTGCCGCTGGTGTAGCCGATTTCGCGCAGGATCGGGTCCATCCGCGCGTGGAGCGATTCCAGTTCTTCCAGCCCCTGCCGGTGAACCTCGTCCGGGGTCATGGTGGTGGTGGTGCTGGAACGCAGCGCCCAGGCATAGAATTCCTCGCCATGCGGGCGGGCGTACATGCCGGGATCGGAGGTGGCGATCTTCTGCTCTTCGAACAGTTCGGCCAACTGCGCTTCGAGCGCGGGGGCGATCCTTTCCTTCACGATCCGGTCGGCGGCCGCAGCGGCGGATTGCGCCGCTGGCATCTCGGATCGCTTGAGCGGTTCGACCAGCGATCCGCCATCCATCGCATCGAGGAGGGTCGATTTCATCGCATTTATGGCTTTGACCAGCAGGAAATCGGGCGGCACCACGCCCATGGCGCGGGCGGCCTTCATCCGCTGCAATTCGCCCGCGAGCACGGCTGGAACGGCCTCGAGCCTGTCGACATAGGCATCGAGGTCGTCGCCGTTCCTCAGCGGCTGGGTCGAATCGAAGAAGCGCGGCAGGTCGAGATAGCTGCCGACATTCTGGATCACGACGTAAGGCGCAGTGCGCCAGCTGCCGACCGGCACATCGCCATAGGGCAGGGCGAAGCCTTGGAGTGCGACTTCATAGCCGCTCTGCACCACATCGAGATTGGTCACTGTCTCCGCATCCAGCCCGTCGCGCGGGTAAGCCTTCACCCGCTCGAGATCCTGCTTCAGCGTTGCAGCGAATGCCTGCTGTCCGGCTGGCGACTGATCCTCCAGCTTGCTGCGCAAATAGGCGAACTGGCCCGTATCGACGCCCAGGCTCGTGGCCCGTTCGGGCTCATGCTCAAGCAGATTATAGGCGACGACTTCGAGAAGGCGATCGGCGCCGATCTTGCGCGCCTGCAATACGCCGGCTTCGTTGACTCCGCCGGTCGCGCATCCGGTCAGGGTAAGTGCGGTCGTCGCGCCGAGGCCTGCGAGGGCCTGACGGCGGGTGAGTTCGAATGATTGTACGGTCATGCGCGAAGTCTGGCGCGGGGGAGTGGGCAAGTCAAACGCGCTTTGCTAAGCGCGGCGCGTCATGATGAACCTCGTCCTCTCCGTGCTCATGCTGGCTGCCGGCGCGCTGTTGATCGGTGCTGTCGTGCTGTGGCGGCGCGGGGTGAAGAAACAGGCCGCGCTGATGGTCTTGCTGGCGCTGATCGCTGTCGTCAATGTGATGATCTGGACCGTCCCCGACGCCGGAGGCCGGGCGCCGGTGGACCGTCTGGAGCAGGCGGACGAAGCTCGAGACTGAGGCGAGGGCCCGCCCGCCTGCTGCTCAATCGGGGATGTGCCAGCGAACGGCGCTGGAGAAATTACCGCTCGCGGTTTCGCCCCGATCGTTCTTGCCCGGATCGAACCTGGCCCGCTTGCGCACGAGCGAGCAGGTCGCATCATCGAGCGCTTCGTAGCCGCTGGACTGGGTGACGGTGCAATCCTTGACCTTGCCATCGGTGCCGACCGTGAGGCGGAAACCGACAGTGCCTTCCCAGCGGCGGGTGACCCAACTGCTGCGATAGTCGTCGTCGGTCACCCAATTGCCGTTGCGGGCAACGGGCGGGACCGGCTTGAACTTGGGCTGCTCTTTCGCTTTGGATCCGCCCTTGTCGGCCATGCCATCGCCGATGCCTTCATTGCCCGAAGCGGTGGTGTCGGGCTCGGAATATGCCTGCTGCTGATCGGTCGCGTCGACTTCGGTTGAAGACTGGTCAAGGTTGAACGGCTTTTCGGGAATGACGATCTTGGTGATGCTCTTGCTCTCGTCCTCGATCGGGCGGTCGGGCGGGGGCGGCGACGGCGTCGGCTTGGGCCGTTCGATCGGGAAGCCCATGATTCCGTCATCGTCGACGATCTTCGCCACACCACCCGCAAGTCCGGTCACTACTACCACCGCCAGCGCGGCGTGGATCGCGGCGACCCCGATCATCGCGGGAGCGCGGTTGGTTCCTGCTGCATCGACATAGGCCATGTTGGTACTCCTCTCTCGACCCTCCGGAAGAGAATGTTACAACATACCATAGATTGGCAAGCAAATTCACGTGGCGAAGTGCCACCGATCCCGCCGGGGCGGGTCGGACAGGGTCAGCGATGGTGCAGAAATGCCCTCCCGATCAGGTGATCGGGCAGGCCGGGTCCAGGCGGAAATCCAGGTAGTTGTTGACCGAGGCCATCAGCTCTTCCTGTTCGTCCTGGAAGAAGTGGTTGGCCCGCGGGATTTCCTCGTGGTGCACGGTGATATGCTTCTGCGTGCGCAGCTTTTCGACCAGCTTGGTGACCGAATTGGGCTGCACCACCGTGTCCTGCGCGCCGTGGATGAAGATGCCGCTGGCGGGGCAGGGGGCGAGGAACGAGAAATCGTACATGCTGGCCGGGGCAGACACGCTGATCCAGCCGCGGATTTCCGGGCGCCGCATGAGCAGCTGCATGGCGATGAGCGAGCCGAAGCTGACCCCGGCGACCCAGGTCACCTGCGCCTCTTCGTGGATCGACTGGACCCAGTCGAGCGCGGCTGCGGCATCGCTCAGCTCGCCGATGCCGTTGTCGAAGCTGCCCTGGCTGCGACCGACGCCGCGCATGTTGAAGCGCAGCGTGGCGAAGCCGCGATCGACGAAGGTCTTGTAGAGCTTCTGCGTGATCTGCTCGTTCATGGTCCCGCCGCCC
Source organism: Erythrobacter sp. SDW2 (assembly GCF_021431965.1). Lineage (NCBI taxonomy): Bacteria > Pseudomonadati > Pseudomonadota > Alphaproteobacteria > Sphingomonadales > Erythrobacteraceae > Erythrobacter > Erythrobacter sp. SDW2. The sequence continues at coordinate 2,458,777 of NZ_CP090370.1, read as the reverse complement.
TGCGGATGCGGGTGGAGGATCATCGCCACCGGCGCGCGCGGGCGAGGCGGCGGGGAGAAACGGCCTTCGAGGCGGCCTTCGGGGCCGGGGAAAATCACGGTGGGCATTTGGCGGATACCTGCTTTGCGGGGCGCGGCACGGGTGACGCGCCGGAAGTGCGCGCTATATAGTGTGCCATCGTAAATTCGCAATCATCCTGAACCCTTGGGGCCCGCCATTCCTGACCGTATCTATCTCGACCACGCCGCCACCAGCCCGCTGCGCCCGGAAGCGAAGGCAGCGATGGAGGAAGGCTTCCGCATCTGGGCCAATCCCTCGAGCCCGCACGCCGAGGGCCGCAAGGCGCGCGCCGCGCTGGAGGATGCGCGCGAACGGATGAAGCGGGCGCTGGGCTGGGATGGTGAGGTGATCTTCACCAGCGGTGCGAGCGAGGCGCTGTGGATCGCACTCAATCGGGCGAAGGTCGAGCGGAGGATTGTCAGCGCGGTGGAGCATGACGCGGTGTTCCGTGCGGCGCCAGATGCGGAGATGTTCTCCGACGATGTGCCTCTCGACGGTCGATCGATTCTCGCCATCCAGCACGTCAATTCCGAAACCGGGGTGATAAACCCGGTTTCCGATATGGGGGCAACGGTGAAGCAGACGGGCGCGTTGATCTTGTCCGACTGTTCGCAATCGGCGGGCAAGCTGGCCTTGCCCGACGCCGACATGCTGGTCATCTCGGCCCATAAGTTCGGCGGCCCGATCGGCATCGGCGCCCTGCTGGTGCGCGACTTTGCGCTGCTCGAACCGATCGGCGGCCACGAGCGCGGCTATCGCCAGGGGACAGAGAACATGCCGGGCGCCCTCGGCATGGCGGCGGCGCTGGAGGCTGGACCGTGGGCCACAACCTCCAGGGAGCGGGCTGGATTCGCCGGGCAACTTTCCGCCTCGAGCCTCACGTTCGGCGAGCAGGTGGACTACATCTTTGCCCTCACGCATCCGAGCATAAGTGCGCAAGCGCTGCTGATCAGGCTCGATGCGATGGGTTTTGCGGTTTCGGCAGGAAGCGCCTGCTCCTCGGGCACGCTGAAGAAAAGCAGGGTGCTCGACGCGTTCGGGGTGGATGATGATACGGCTGCTCGCGCAATTCGGATCAGCATCGGATGGAACACCTCTCCTGCGGAGCTGGAGCGCTTTGCCGAGGCGTGGGATTCGCTGACATGATTTACCTCGACTACCAGGCCACCACGCCGCTCGCGCCGGAAGCGCGCGAGGCGATGCTACGGTGGCTGGGCGGGCCGGGCAGCGACACATTCGGCAACCCGCATAGTCCGCACCGGATGGGCCGCATGGCCGCCGCGGCGGTCGAGGCGGCGCGGGAAAAGGTCGCGGCGCTGTTCCCGGCGGGCGGACGGGTGATCTTCACCAGCGGGGCAACCGAGGCGCTCAACCTCGCCATTCGCGGGTGCCACGCCGTGCGCGCGGGCGAGCGCATCGCCTTCAGCGCCATCGAGCACGCCGCCGTCATGGAAACTTGCAAGGACATCGGCAACTGGGCCGAACTGCCGGTTACGTCCGAAGGTTTGGTCGACCTGTCGCAGGAATTCCCGGCCCGCATCGGCCTGATGGCAGTGATGCAGGTCAACAACGAGATCGGGACGATCCAGCCGCTCGAGGATCTCGCGCGCAAGGCCAAGGCCGAGGGCGCAAAGGTGCTGGTCGACGGGGTGCAGGCGGCCGGGCGCATGGCGCTGTTCGAAGCCGACATGATTGCCGTTTCCGCACACAAGCTGCACGGGCCCAAGGGTATCGGCGCGTTGTGGCTGCGCGAGGGGGTCGGGCTCGTCTCGACCTCGGGCGGGGGCGGGCAGGAAGCGGGCATCCGTTCGGGCACGCTCAGCCCCGCGCTGTGTGCCGGGTTCGGGGCGGCAGCACAGCTGGCGGTCGAGCGGATGGAGGAGGATGCGGCGCATGTCGAAGCGTTGTGGAGGCGGGCGCGGGAACTGTTCGCTGGCTGGACGCTCAACGGCAGCGCCGAGGCGCGCTGGCACGGCAACCTCAATCTCCGCCGCGATGGGTTGGATGTCGCCCGCCTGATGAGCGATTGCCGCGATGTGATGTTCAGCGCGGGCAGCGCCTGCGCCAGTGGCTCGGGCCGGACCAGTCATGTCCTCAGCGCAATCGGGCTTTCGCAGGCTGAAGCAAAAAGCTCTATCCGGCTCGGCTTCGGGCGCTACACCACGCTGGACGAAATCGAACAGGCCGCAGCGTCGATCAATGCGGCAGCGGAGGCGCAGCAGTGAAAGTCCACTTCGAAACCGCCCGCGGCGAGACTGTCACCGTCGAGGCGCAGCCGGGCGACAATCTGCTCAAGCTGGCCCAGGGCGCCGGCATGCCGCTGGAGGGCACCTGCGAGGGCCAGATGGCATGCTCCACCTGCCATGTCGTGGTGGCGAAGGAGTGGTTCGCGCAGCTGCCCGAAGCGAGCGAGGAAGAGGAAGACATGCTCGACCTCGCCTATGGCGTGACGGCAACCAGCCGCCTGTCGTGCCAGATCGAGCTGACGGAGGAGATGGACGGCCTGACCGTTCGCATCCCCCCCGAAGCGCGGGACATGAGCGGGATCTAGGCTTCGCTGGCGGCTGGAGGTGCCATGCGCCGCCCGAGTGCGCGTGAGGCCCAGACCATACCGCCGATCGGCAGCGCCACTGCGCCGACGATGATCAGGATTGCCAGCATATAGCCGAAGATCGTCCCGAGCGATCCCAGAGCCCCCGTTACGGGAGCGAGGAAATCGCTCGTCACCGGGGTGCCGGTTTCGTAATTGACCGTCACCTTGCTGTAGGCGACGCGGCCTTGCATTTCCTTGAGCCAGCTCCTGGCCTGGTCGATCTCCTCGTTAACCTGCGCCACACTGCGTTCGGCCTCGACCAGTTCCTCGACCGTGCCCTTGTGGGTCCTGAGCACTTGCAGCAGCCGGTCGCGCAAATCGGTGCGGGCGGCGAGACGGGCTTCGGTATCGACGATGTTCTTGGACAGCTCTTCGGAAGCGATTTCGGCGGAGACCTGCTCGGCCCCGGCGTCCTCGGCTTCGTCCTCCAGAAGGGCGCCGAAGGCACGGGCCTGCTTGCTGGCGACGGCCATCTCCAGAACGCCGGTGACCTCGCTTTCCTCTTCACCGCTCTTGCTCATGCCGAGTATCTGGCAAATGGCCGCACCTTGCTGCTCGCACAGGCTCGCGTGTCGGCGTTGCAGCGCGCCGATCTCGGCAGCGGGCATGCGCCAGCGGTAGTCATAAACATAGGCCAATTGCGGCAGGGTAACGGGAATCTCGGCAAGTTCCGGGAAGGCCGAGCGAGTTCCAGGCGCCTCCTCCATGGCCGCGTCCGCCTCGCCGGCGCTTTTCGTCATGGCTTCGGCAGATTCGGCTACGTCGGCGGTTGCCGCGTCGTCCTGTTGAGCCTCCTGGCAAGCCCCCAATGCAAGCAGCGATGCCGCGGCCGCCAATGACGCAATCCTGCGCATCCTCACTCTCCTCATAATCGCACCTTATGATCACAATGCCGCCTCATTTGAGACACATTGTGGCCATAATTGTGCCATATTTGGATAGGAGCGCAAGCGTCAAATGCAAAAAGGCCCCGCCACCGTTGGTAGCGAGGCCTTGCATTTAGACTTGATTACAGTCGTTTAGGCGTTTTCCATCGCGCCCTGTTCGACCGCCGCAATCAGAGCATCGGAGAAGGCAGGAATGTCGTCCGGGTTGCGGCTCGTGATCAGATTGCCGCATTTTTCGACCTCCGAGTCGACCACCATGGCACCGGCATTCCTCAAATCGGTGCGGATCGAGGGCCAACCGGTCACGGTCTTGCCGCGGACGATATCGGCTTCGGCCAGTAGCCACGGGGCGTGGCAAATCGCCGCAATCGGCTTGCCCGCCGCGTCGAATTCCTTGACCAGCCCGATCACCGTCTCGTCCATACGCAGGATGTCGGGGTTCATCTGGCCGCCGGGGAGGAGCAGCGCGCCATAGTCTTCCGTGGAAACCTCGCCCACGGTCAGGTCGACCTGGACGCTATCGCCCCAATCCTTGTCCTTCCAGCCGCGAATTTCGCCTTCCTCGAGGCTGGCGACCGTGGTGGCGATGCCGGCGTCCTCGAGCCGATCCTTCGGCCCCATCAGTTCGGACTGCTCGAAACCGTCGGTGGCGATAATCAATACGCGCTTCATCATGGGGGTTCTCCTTGTTTCGGTATGCCCTTTGAATGCATGGGGACAGGTCTGCGTTCCGTACTGACAGGCAAGCCGTGGCTCTGTTAGGGCGAGCGCCATGTCCGCCGCCGATACCCCGATTGCCGAGCCCGATCCTTTCGACGCCCCCTATGACTCGGTCGTCGATGCCCCGTTCGATTCCGCGCTGGAGGAACGCTATCTCGTCTATGCGCTGAGCACGATTACCGCGCGCTCGCTGCCCGATTTGCGTGACGGATTGAAGCCGGTTCATCGCCGCCTGCTGTGGGCGATGCGGCAGTTGAAGCTCAATCCGAACGACGCCTACAAGAAATCCGCCCGCGTCGTCGGCGACGTCATCGGCAAGTACCACCCGCATGGCGACCAGTCGGTTTATGACGCGATGGTCCGCCTCGCGCAGGATTTCGCGTTGCGCTATCCGCTAGTCGACGGGCAGGGCAATTTCGGCAATATCGACGGCGATAATGCCGCCGCCTATCGCTACACCGAAGCCCGCCTGACCAGGACCGCGCTGCGGCTGATGGAGGGGCTCGACGAAGGCACCGTCGATTTCATCCCGACGTACAATGGCGAGGAGCAGGAGCCGGAGATCTTCCCCGGCCTCTTCCCAAATCTGCTGGCCAATGGCGCCAGCGGGATCGCGGTCGGGATGGCGACCAACATCCCCAGCCACAATGTGTCCGAGATTGTCGATGCGACGCTGGAGCTGATCGACAACCCGCATGTCGAGCACGCGCGGCTGATGGAGCTGTTCCATGGCCCGGACTTTGCGACTGGCGGCCTCATCGTTGACAGTCCAGAGGTCATCTCAGCCGCCTATGAAACCGGGCGTGGCAGTTTCCGCGTGCGCGGGCGCTTCCATGCGGCTGAAGCAAAGGACGAGGCCGACCGCGAAGCCGGGATCGAACGGCTCGGTGGGGGTCAATGGCAGCTGGTCATCAGCGAAATCCCCTACCAGGTGCAGAAGGGCAAGCTGATCGAGCAGATCGCGCAGGCGATCGCCGACAAGAAAGTGCCGATCCTTGAGGACGTGCGCGACGAGAGCGACGAGCAGATCCGCATCGTGCTGGTGCCGCGCAGCCGCAATGTCGACCCGGAACTGCTCAAGGAATCGATCTACAAGCTGACCGACCTGGAGACCCGCTTCGGGCTCAACCTCAACGTGCTCGACGCTACCCGCACGCCGATGGTGATGGGGCTCAAGGAACTGCTGGAGAACTGGGTCCGCAGCCAGATCGACATCCTCCAGCGCCGCGCGCAGCACCGGCTCGACCAGATCGCCCGGCGGCTGGAACTGGTCGAAGGGTATATTATAGCCTTCCTCAACCTCGACCGGGTGATCGAGATCATCCGCTACGAGGACGATCCCAAGGCGGTGATGATGGCGGAATTCAGCCTGACCGACCGCCAGGCCGAAGCGATCCTCAACATGCGGCTGCGCAGCTTGCGCAAGCTCGAGGAAATGCAGCTGCGGCAAGAAAAGGACGATCTGCTGAAGGAGCAGGACGAGCTGCAGAAGCTGCTCGACAGTCCGGCCCGCCAGCGCACCCGATTGAAGCGCGATCTCGCCGCGCTGCAGAAGGAATACGCACTCGACACGGCGCTCGGCGCGCGGCGCACGACCATTGCCGAGGCCGCCACGACGGTCGAATTCAGCATGGACGCGATGATCGAGAAGGAACCGGTCACTGTGGTGCTCAGCCAGAAAGGCTGGATCCGTGCGGCCAAGGGCCATGTCGACATGGGCGAGGATGGTTGCGGCGACTTCAAGTACAAGGAAGGCGACGGCCCGGCCTTTGCGGTCCATTGCCAGACCACGGACAAGCTGCTGCTGGCTGCCGATAACGGCCGCTTTTTCACTGTCGGGGCCGACAAGTTGCCCGGAGCGCGCGGCTTCGGCGAACCGGTCCGCAACACGCTCGATATCGAGGCGGAAGCGCAGATCGTGGCGCTGAGCGTGCACAGGGACGGCACGCGGCTGCTGCTGGCGGCCGATACCGGCAAGGGCTTCATCGCCGAGACGGCGGAACTGCTGGCCGAAACCCGCAAGGGCAGACAGGTGGTCAATCTCAAGGACAAGGCCAGGCTCGCTGTGGTGCGACCGATCGGCGAGGGGCACGACCATGTCGCGGTGGTCGGCGACAACCGCAAGCTGGTGGTCTTCAACATGGAAGAAGTGCCGGTGATGGCGCGCGGGCAGGGGGTGACCTTGCAGCGCTATCGTGACGGCGGGCTGGCCGATGCGACGACCTTCGTGCTGGCCAATGGCCTCAGCTGGCAGATGGGCGGCAAGGGCGACCGCACCCGGACCGAGAGCGATATCTGGCAGTGGAAGGTCGCGCGTGGTGCCGCGGGTAGGATGCCGCCGCAGGGTTTCCCGCGCGACAATCGCTTTTCCTGACTGCTGATCGGCTCGACAGACGAAGAACAGGGCCGGGTTGCGATGCGGCGACCCGGCCCTGGTACCCACGCTATCTGCAGCGTGGAAACGGAAAAGCCGTCAGCTCAGCCAACTCCCTCGGTGATCTGCTTCGAGGTAAAGACCGAAGCGAGCTTGCCTTCTGCATTCAGGGTGAAATGCTCTTTCTGGAATGAGATCGGGCGCTCGGTGTACTCGCTCAGATCCATCACGACGGTTTCGCCATCCACCGAGGTGATGGTGCCGAGCGGCTGGTTGTCTGCCGTCACTACCGTCGCGCCGCTGACGAGCATGCTCTCGAGCTCCTCTGGAGCGACCGCTTCCTTCTCCGGTTCGGCAGACTGCCCGGTTGCAGCCGTTTGCGCCTGCGCGGCAGGAACGAGTGCCAAAGCTCCAGCGGCACAAACGAGGGCGGTCAGGATCTTCATGTATTTTTCTCCGTTATTGCGGCCTGTGAGACGCACTTCCCCATGCGCAAAGCGCAGACGGAACGGTCGAGACCTCGATGATGGCAGCATTGGCGATCTGCCAAGCGCGCGAACCCTGAATGGGCGGTTGTGAAACCACCCTGAGGTTACCCACCAGCGTTTCGCGGTGGCAACCGCTTCACCCGCCCTTCGTCCTGCCGGATGCACGGCTCAGGGACTCTGGCAGCCCGATGAAGCTAGTTCGGTGGAGTGGGCGCGCCGCGCAGTTGCTCGGCCAGCAGCTCCTCTACTCTCTCGCGACCGGGAAATCCTTCGTCAATCCAGCGCGATTCCACTTGCCGCAGCAATCGTGCGACCTCCGGCCCCGCGCCAACGCCGCGCGCAACGATCTCCCCGCCCTTCAAGGGGAACTGCGGGATCGGCCATTCGATCACGGGGCGCGGGTCCTGGTTGGTCAGCAGCAACCGGTCGCGTGCGTTTTCCGTGCCTTCGCGATAGGCCAGCGCCAGCGGTGCTTCGCCATCGGCGGGGCTGCGTGCGGCGAGGCTTGTCAGCCGGTCACGTTGGGCACGGGACAGTCGCAGCCGGGCGGCGACATTCTCGGCAATGGCCGGTACTGCGGGCAACAGGGCCGCGAGGCGGCGTAGCGGGTCGGTTTCCGCCCCGTATTGCGCCTCGATTCCCACCAGAAGCTCGAGTCGCGCCAACTCGGCCCTGCCAGCCTCGGGCAAGATTACGGGCAGCACGCCACGTTCGCGCATGCGCAGCACGGTGGCATAGGGGTCGGGCAGGCCGAGCAGCGACAACAGTTCCGTCGCCACCCGCTCGCGGCTGAGGCCCTTGAGCGTGTGGGCAAGATCGGCGCAGGCTTGCTCGGCCTCGTCATCCAGTTCGGACCCGAACCGCGCCTGGAAGCGGTAATAGCGGAGAATACGCAGGTGGTCCTCGCGGATCCGTTCACGTGCATCGCCTATGAAGCGGATACGGCGGGCAGCCAGATCCCCCAGCCCGCCGAAATAATCGCTGATCTCCAGCGTCTCCGGATGTGCATAGAGCGCGTTGATGGTGAAGTCCCGCCGCGCCGCATCGTCTCGCCAGTCCCGGGCGAAGGCGACTGTGGCGCGGCGCCCGTCCGTCGATACATCATGCCGCAGCGTGGTGATCTCGACCGGACCATCATCCAGGAGCGCCGTGATCGTGCCGTGGTCGATGCCTGTCGGAACCACACGAATGCCGGCCGCCATGAGCCGTTCCATCACTTCATCGGGCAATAACGGCGTGGCCGCGTCGATATCGCGCACCTCGTCGTTCAAGAGAGTATCGCGTACCGCCCCGCCGACCCAGCGGACATTGTCTGCGCCAAGCACCGCGACCAACTGCGCCAGGTCGGCGCGCTGGGTCCACAGGTCCATGGGCAGGGTTTGTGTCACACCAACATCCGTTCGCCCTGAGCTTGTCGAAGGGCAGTTCGTCCAATTCCTGCATCGCTAGATGAAAGCGAAGGGCTTCGACAAGTTCAGCCCGAACGGAGATGGGGAATTCGCAAACTCAATCGAACAGTTCGGTCAGCCGCAACCGTTGCGACAGGTTGGCGATGATCCCGGCAGTGACGCCCCAGATCCGGTACCCCTCGTAATGCATCTCGAAATAGCGCCGCTCGGCCCCGCCCCACCACACGCTCTGCTCGTCGTAGTTGGCGGGATCGAACAGGTGGGCCAATGGCACTTCGAACCAGCTTTCGACCTCGCCGGGGTTGGGCACCAGCGGCAGGTCCGGCGGGACGACGCCCAGCACCGGGGTGATATCGAAGCCGGTGCCGGTGACGTAATTGTCGGTCGCGCCGATGATCCGCACATGGTGGCGCGGCATGGCGAGCTCTTCCTCGGCCTCGCGCAGTGCCGCCTCCACCGGTGTTTCGCCCAGATCGATCTTGCCGCCCGGAAAGGCGACCTGCCCGGGGTGGCTGCGCAGGTCGTCGGGCCGCTTGGTCAGGATGACTCCGGGCTGCGGGCGGTCAGTCACCGGTATCAGCACGGCGGCGGGACGGGGCGTGCCCCGGGCGAAGCGTTCGTCGCTGATGAGGCCGGCGGCCGGTTCGCCGTGCCCGTCATCAAAGACGCGTTTGAGCCGATCGAACAGCGTGCTCATGCAGGAAGCAGCGAGAACATCTCGCCCTGGCTGGTGACGGTCCAGTCCTCGCCTTGCGCCAGCGCATGTTCGGCGATCTGTTCATAGGTGCTGCGATTGAGCCGCGCTTCGGTGCCGCGCCTGACGCCGAGGTACAGCGCCGGGGTCTCCGCATTCCCGCGCGCGACGAGCGGATGGTCAGGGCCGGCGACGATCAATTCGTCGGTGTTGAGCCGGAAGGCCAGCGCGCCCTCGCGTTCCGCCATATCGACCGCGACGAAGGCGGCGTCCTCGACTTCGATGCTCAGCTTCTCGAATGGCGAATAGAGCCAGTGCTGCCCTCCTTCGTCGCGCACCAGCAGCCCTGAGAAAGCACGCACCATCGCCGGCCGGGTGATCGGGCTGCCGTCATGGAACCAGGTGCCATCTGCGGCGATCCGCATACGGCTGTCACCGGTTCGCTCGGGTGACCAATGCTCGACCGGCGGCAGGTTGCGCGCCATGACCTGTTGAGCGATCTCGGTGAGGTTCAGTCCGGCTAGGTCTGGCGGCGGCTGGTACGGCATGGGGCGAGCGTTGGCAGATATGCCCGCAGCTCACAAGAACCTGTCAGCCGGCCCAGGGTCCCAGCATGCCTTGAGCTGGCAAGATACCGGGATTCTCGCACCGCAGCAGCAGGCGGGCAGGATCATAGGGGCCAGGGCAGTGCCAACCGCCGGTGTGTTCGGCAGTGAAGCCCCAGCGGCCATAATACTCCTGATCGCCTATCATCACCTGTGGCAGCGGCGGTCTATCGCCCTGCGCCATGGCATCGATCGCGCCGAGCGCCGCGCCCATCAGCGCCTTGCCATAGCCTTCGCCCTGCAGTGCGGGCATGACCGCGACCGGGCCGACCATGATCAGCGGGTGGCCTTTGCCATCGGGCGTGGCAAGCGCGCAGGGCCACAGCTGGATGGACCCGGCGAGATAGTCATCCTCGTCCAGCGCGGCGAAGCTCAACCCTTCCAGCCAGTGCGCGCCCTCGCGGATACGATAGGCGGTGCGGGCGTGCCGGTCAGCGCCGAAGGCCTCGTCGAGCAGCGCCTCGACCAGTGCCGGATCGACCGCGGAAAGGGGGACAAGCGTCGCCATGGGGCGCGGCGGTTAGGGCCGGTGCGCCCCGCTGTCGATACAGTTTCGCTTGGGGCTTACCTAGCGGGGCTCAGCTTGAGCAAACGCCCGCCTTCGCCGTCCTCGATCAGCCACACGCTGCCATCCGGCCCCTGGGCGATGTCGCGCAGGCGGTTGTCGAAGCTGTAGCGCGCGGTTTCCGTGGCTTTGTCGCCGTCAATCGCGACTTCGACGAGAGCCTCGATGGAAAGTCCGGCAATCAGCGCATCGCCCTTCCAGCCGGGAAAGGCATCGCCGGTGTAGAAGATGAAATCGCCGGGCGCGATCACCGGGGTCCAGCCGATCGCGGCGGGCTTGAATTCCGGACGGGTCGCGTGATCGGGGATCTTGTCGCCATTGTAATGGTCGCCATCGGAAACGACCGGCCAGCCATAGTTTGCGGCACGCTCGACCACATTCAGCTCGTCGCCGCCCGCAGGGCCATGCTCGAGGTCCCACAGGCTACCGTCGGGCGCGAACTGCAGGCCGAGGACGTTGCGGTGGCCATAGGACCAGATCTGGTCCGACGGGCTGCCCCGCTCGGCATAGGGATTGCCCTCTGCCGGCGTCCCGTCGAGGTTGAGCCGCACGATTGTGCCCAACGTGTTCGACAGGTCCTGCGCCGGCTCCAACTTCTGCCGGTCACCGCTCGAAATGTAGAGATACCGGCCGTCCGGCGAGATTGCGATCTTGTGCGAGTAGTGCCCGCGCCCGGTGACCTTGGGTGTCTGGCGCCAGATCACGGTAAGCCCTTCGATGCGGCAATCGTCAGCCACTTCGCCGCAGACGAGTGTGCCCTTGCCGACCACCGCGCCGCGGGTATCGCCTTCGCCCGCCTCGGCCCAGCTGAGATAGATCGTCCGCCGGTCGAGCACGTCGGAGGCTTCCGACGGCAGGAAGGCGACATCGCCGAATCCGCCCTGGCCACCGTAATCGACCGCCGGGACCCCGGTCACGTCGCCGGTCACCCCGTTGGAGGTATCGACGAACTTCATCGACCCGGCCTTTTCGGTTATGAACAGCACTGGCGTGCCGGGCGCAAAAGCCATGGCCCAGGGCCGCTCGAACGTGCCCATTTCGCTGGTCTGGTAGGAAACGGACTGGACCCCGCTATCCCCCGAATTGGTCGAACCGCAGCTTGCGAGGGCAATGGCGGGGAGAGACAAGAGGGCGAGAAGATTGGTGCGTGTCTGGTTCATGCTTGCTGCAACTCCCGATGACTTTTCCGTATCCCGAGGTCCGCGCATTTTCGGCGTGGACGAGGCCGGGCGCGGCCCGCTGGCGGGGCCGGTGGTGGCCGCTGCTGTAATGCTGGGCAGCGGGTGTCCGCAAGGGCTCGATGATTCCAAGAAGCTGACGGCCAAGCGCCGGGCATCGCTCGACGAAGCGATCCGCGCGAACTGCGCCTGGGGCGTGGGCGTGGTCGAGGTCGAGGAGATCGACCGGCTCAACATCCTCGGCGCGACCATGCTGGCCATGACGCTGGCGGTGACGCGGCTGGCCGAGGTGCTGGGGCAGGGACCCGCCGAAGTGCTGATCGACGGCAATCTCACCCCGCATGGCCGCTGCGACCAGTGGCGCTGGCCTGCCCGCGCCATCGTCGGCGGGGACGGTACCGAACCGGCGATCAGCGCCGCCAGCATCGTCGCCAAGGAATGGCGCGACCGGATGATGATCGCCGCTGCGCAGGCGCATCCCCACTACGGCTGGGAACGCAACAAGGGCTATGGCAGCGCCGAGCACATGGAAGCGCTGCGCCAGCACGGCCCGACCCCGCTGCACCGGCGGAGTTTCGCGCCGGTGGCGCAGGCCGAACTCTTCCCGATCGGAACCTGAGCGCGCCGCCCTCGGTTAATCTCCCAACAGGAGATTTCCGATGGACCATTCAGGCAACAACGCAGCAATGCACGGCAAGTGGGCGACCTTCTTCGCCATGATCGCGACTTCGGTCGTGACCATGTTCGTCCTGACCTACTTCAACAGCTGGCAGATCGACCACAATTTCTTCAGCCAGACGCGCATGTGGATGGCGCTGATAATGGGCTGCGCAATGATCGTGGTCATGCTCGGCTTCATGTGGGGCATGTACCGGTCGCGCACCACCAAGTTGCTGGTCGTGGTCGGGGCCTTCGCCATGGGCGGCGTGTTTCTCACCCTCGTTCGGAGCCAGGACACGGTCGACGACACGGCGTGGATGAAGGCGATGATCCCGCACCATTCGATTGCCGTGCTCACCAGCGCCAGGGCCAACATTTCCGACCCGCGCGTGCGCCAGCTGGCGGACGCAATCATCGAGGCGCAGGTAAAGGAAATCGAGGAAATGAAGCTGCTTATCGCCGATATCGAAGCCAATGGTGAATTGGGCGATGGCAAGCCGATACCGGCACGGTCGACCCAGCTGACACCGGCACTCAAGGCCGAGGCGGAGGCTGCCGCCGCGCGTACATCTGCGCTACGGCCAGGCCCGCAACAAGGGCTTTAGCAGCAAACAGGCCAGGGAATCGCCACGCCAGCACGGCACGGGCTCGCTGCATTGGCGGAGCTTCGCGCCGCTGGCGCAACTCTGCCTGCCGGGAGTGGTTTGAGCCGAACCTCCCGGAAGCAGGCTAAGTCAGGCGGAGAGTTCGATAATGCTGACCGCGTCGATTTCGGGTGTATCGAAGAAGTCGGAGTCATCGAAACGTCCCGACACCGACACACGGTCGCCCACATCGATGCGCGTCAGTCCATCGTCGTCGAACGGATCGTACAGGAGCTCGCCGGCATCCACCTTGTATTCCAGCACGCCCGCATCCACGATCATCTCGTCGCCGGTGATGGCGGTAACGTAGCCGGTAATATCCAGGCCTTCGGTATCGACCGGGCCGACATACATCATCGGATCCAGCCCGCCTTCCTCATCGGCTGAGTTGGCGAAGTAACGGGTGCGCAGCTTGTCGATATAGACCGTGCTGGCTTCGATGCGGCGGGTCTGGAGGAAATCGTTGTCCATCAGTCCGGTGACGGTGACTTCGTCGCCCGGCATCACGACGTTTTCGTTGAACCAGTCGAAATCGTCCATTTCGACCGGGAGCGAATTGCTGCCGTAGTCGAGCATGAACACGTCGCCCGACACGCTTTCGACCGTGCCGCTGAGTGTCAACCACTCGCCGTCATCGGTCTGCGCAGGCGTCTGGGGCAGAGCCGGGCTTGCCGCCATGGCGAGGGTTGCGGCGCCAAGTGCGATAGTTTTGCGGAATGTCTGTTTCATGATCTCCTCTGTCTTTGCGTGTTCGGGGGGATGAGAAGCCGCGCCCCGACAGGGCTGGCCTGCACGGCGGGCTTCACTTCACCAACGGGTCGCCCCGAGGTCTTGTTCCGAATTGGTCGGCCTGCTGCGAATGACCGCCTTTCGGGAGCGATAGAGTCTTTCCCGTCACACCGCAGCATATCGAGTCCCGAAAGACTCCGCGGACTCAACATCTTGTGGGGGACTCTTTATGTTCTCTCATGGTTGACGGCCCGTTAACCATATTCCCCGATACTTCTTGCTTGACGCGGAGTCCGGTTGGACTCACCCTGTGGATAAGTCTGGAACATAGGGGAAGATGATGGGGGTCCTGGAGACCACGAAACAGCGCGTGATGCGCGCGCCGAAGCCGGTCCAGGTGCCGAAGGATGCCCTGCCTCTGGGGAAGATCCTGCCGGGCGATTGCGTCGAGGCGATGCGGCAACTGCCGGATGCCTCGGTCGATCTCGTCTTCGCCGATCCGCCTTACAACCTTCAGCTCGGCGGCGATCTCAACCGGCCCGACGGCAGCCATGTCGATGCGGTGACCGACCATTGGGACCAGTTCTCCAGCTTCAAGGCTTATGACGACTTTACAAAGGCATGGCTGACGGAAGCGAAACGCGTTCTGAAGCCCGACGGCGCGCTGTGGGTGATCGGGAGCTATCACAATATCTACCGCGTCGGCGCGATCCTGCAGGATCTCGGCTTCTGGCTGCTCAACGATATCGTCTGGCGCAAGACCAACCCCATGCCCAATTTCCGCGGCACCCGCTTCACCAATGCGCATGAGACGCTGCTGTGGGCGAGCCAGGGGGAGAAGGCCAAGTACCACTTCAATTATCGCGCGATGAAGACGCTCAACGACGAGCTCCAGATGCGCAGCGACTGGGTCATCCCGATCTGCAACGGCGGGGAGCGGCTCAAGGAAAACGGCCACAAGGCGCACCCGACGCAGAAGCCCGAGGCGCTGCTCTACCGCGTGCTGCTGGCGACGACGGAGAAGGGCGACGTGGTGCTCGACCCGTTCTTCGGCACCGGCACCACCGGCGCGGTCGCCAAGCGTCTGGGCCGCCACTGGATCGGCTGCGAGCGGGAGGATTTCTATCGCGGCGTCGCCATGAAGCGGATCGAAAAGGAACTCCCGCTCGACGAAAGCGCGCTCACCACCATGCAGGCCGGCCGCGCCGCGCCCAAGGTCGCCTTCGGCGCACTGGTCGAGGCCGGGCTGCTCAAGCCCGGCACCGAAGTGTTCGACAAACAGCGCCGCTGGGTGGCGACGGTGCGCGCGGACGGCTCGCTGGCCTATGGCAAGCAGTCAGGCTCGATTCACGGCCTCGGCAAGGACCTGCAGGGCGCACCCAGCTGCAACGGCTGGACCTTCTGGCACTACGAGGTGGATGGCGAGGTCAGGGCGCTGGATGCTGCGCGGCAGTTCTATCTGCTGGCGACGGAGGATTGACGAAGCGTTTAATTGGTGTCGATAACTCGTCTATATGACGGGAGTTCTACATTGCGTTTCCTCATCCTCCTTGCGCTAGCCTGCTTTGCCAGTCCGGTTGCCGGCCAGACCGAAGCAGAAGATCTTCGTTCTGCCGAGCGGGCGCTACTCGAGCGAGCGATCGAGCTTCCAACGGTTGCAGGGCGCACGGAAGACTTCCGCAAGCTGACCAAGCTGTTGAGTGAAGAGCTGAGAAAAGCAGGGATCAGCCAGATCACCATCAAGGACCACGACGGGACGCAGACGCTAATCGCCCGGTGGAGCGCACCGCGCCCAAGCGGGAAGAAGCCGATCTTGTTCATGGCCCACATGGACGTTGTCGAGGCAGATGCTGCAGACTGGAAACACCCACCCTTCGAACTCCGTGAAGAAGATGGATACTACCTTGGCCGGGGAACGGCCGACAACAAGGGACAGTTGATTGGGCTGGTCCTTGCGCTGCAGGAGCTGCACCGGCAGGGTTTCCAACCGAGCCGCGATATCATCCTGCTTATTACCGGTGACGAGGAAACCACCGGCAATGGTGCTAGGCGCGCTACCACAGAATGGCGCGATCTCGTCGATGCGGAATATGCCATCAACTTCGATGCAGGTGGCGGATCGGTGCTGAGCGACGGCACAGTCGAGGCCTTCATAATGCAATTGGCGGAAAAGACCGTTGCCGATTTCCGGCTGACGGCGCTCAATCGTGGCGGTCACAGTTCCTCGCCGCGCCCCGACAACGCCATTTATGCACTTGCCGGCGCGTTGAAGGCGATCGAAGCGCATCGCTTTACGCCTATGCTCAATGACGCCACCCGCGCACAGTTCCAGCTCTTTGCAGATCGGGACAAGGGACGGCTGGGAGAGCTGATCAAGGCGTGGCTCAACGATCCGACAAATCGGGAGCGTGCCGATCTCGTCGAGGCCAATCTTATTGGATATACCCGCACCCGTTGCGTTGCGACGATGATTTCAGGCGGTCACGCTCCAAACGCGCTAGCGCAGAAGGCGGAAGCGAACGTAAACTGCCGCATTTTCCCGGGGATGAAGACAGAAGAGGTCCGCCTGCAATTGCAAGCGCTTGCAGGGCCGGACGTCAATGTCAGCCTTGTCGAAGGATCGGCTACCCCGGATTCGGATCCCAGTCCGTTACGTGGTGATCTGATGCAAGCTTACATGGAAGCACTGCGAACCCGATTTCCCGACGCTGTAGTGACCCCGTTCATGTCATCCTACGCAACGGACGGAGCATTCGTCAGGAACGCCGGTATTCCCGTATACGGCATCAGTGGGGACTGGGGCATCGTTGGCAAGCCTACTGGGAGCCACGGACTTGACGAGCGCATGCTGGTCGATGCGTTTCACGGCCAAGTGCCAATTCTGGTAGAGCTTATTCGCCGTCTGGCAATTTAGGACCCATCGTATCAGCCCCTGTCCTACACCCCGCCCCCCGCCTATACCCGTGCAAATGCACCCTTCGCTCCCTTCCCAACCCCGCCCGAAACCGCGATTGTCGGCCCCTGAACTTCTTGCCCAGGACAGTGTGACAAGTGTGACATTGCCTCGTGCCAGCCGGAGCCGACGCCGCCCATGACCGAGACCGTTTATATCCGCCCCATCGGCTTCGTGCCGGGTCCGCAGGCCGAGGAGGGCGATGCGATCGGGCTCGCGGGGTCCATGGTCTATGCCCACCGGTTCGCGGTGGTGCTGCGCCGTGATGGCCAGGTGGCCGAACGCTGGACCTGTTCGCCGCAGCATATCGCGCAAGTGATCGGCGAACTGCCCGGCACGCTGGGCGAGGAGGCTGAGACGCAGTGGGCCAATCTCAAGATCGTCCACCCGCCGCTGAGCCTGGGGGAGCGGACTGTCCGGCTCGACCAGCCGCAAGTGATGGGCATACTCAACGTCACGCCCGACAGCTTCAGCGACGGCGGCGAGTTTCTGGACAACCCGGAGGTCGGCAAGGCGCAGGCGGCGAAGATGCTCGAGGCCGGCGCGGCGATCATCGATATCGGCGGCGAGAGCACCCGGCCCGGCGCGGCGGCGGTTTGGGAAGAAGAAGAGATCAAGCGCATCCTGCCCGCCGTGCAATATTGCGCCGCCATGGGCGCGGCGGTCAGTATCGACAGCCGAAGGGCAGGCGTGATGGAGGCCGCGCTCGATGCAGGCGCGACACTGGTCAACGATGTCTCCGGCCTGCAGTACGATCCGCGCAGCGCCGAGCTGGTGGCGCGGCGCGGCTGCCCGGTGGTGCTGATGCATGCGCCGGGCAAGGGGCAGGATCTGCACGAGAACGGCGATTACGAGAGCGTGGTGTTCGACGTCTTCGATGCGCTGCGCGCGCGGCGCGATGCGGCGGTGTCGGCAGGGATTTCGCCCGACAGGATTCTGCTCGATCCCGGCCTCGGCTTCGGCAAGAAACTGGCCGACAACACCGCGCTGGTGAACGCGCTGCCGTTGTTCCACGCGCTCGGCCATCCGCTCCTGCTCGGCGCCAGCCGCAAGCGGATGATCGGCGCGCTCAGCAACGAGGCCCCGGTGGAGCAGCGCCTCGGCGGCAGTATCGCGCTGGCCATGGCGGGAATGGACGCGGGGGTGCAATTGCTGCGGGTGCATGACGTGGCCGAGACAGTGCAGGCGCGCAATGTGTGGCGGGGCCTCAGGGATGCGGCGCTGACGGACTTCAGCGATTTGCCGGGGTGAATGGGCCTGTTCACCTTCGCACCCGACCCCGTTCGCCCTGAGCCGGTGTTGCTGCGCAACAGCTTCGCTTCCGAAGGGCAGCCGCAAGCTTGCCGCGAAGGCCGACGCGGGGCTTCGACAAGCTCAGCCCGAACGGTTATTGACACTGGGACCAAAGCTAGAGGACCAACCATGCGCTCGCTCATTGCCGCCATCCCCCTGCTGCTCGCGACACCGCTCGCCGCGCAGGATGCCACCGTCGAGGCCGGCCCATCCGACTTCCTCGAAGGCTACTACGACCAGCTGCGCGATCAGGTGACGCTGCCTGTCGCGCCGCCCGCCGCGCCGATGCCCTCGACCGTCGCTACGATCAGCCGCATCGCCTTCGGCAGCTGCAACCACCAGAACGGCAGCCAGCACATGTGGGAGAAGATCGCGGCAACCGGCCCGGACCTGTTCCTGCTGATCGGGGACAACGTCTATGGCGACCAGATGTGGACCGGCGATGCCGCGCTGACGACCTTGCGCAACGCCTATGCGCTACAATCGAGCCATCCCGAATTCGCCGACTTCCGCGCCACCGTTCCGATGCTGACGACCTGGGACGATCACGACTTCGGCTTCAACGACGGCGGGGCCAGCTTCGCCTTCAAGGGCTGGGCCGAGGACATTTACGAGACCTATTGGGATGCATCGCCCGCAGTGCGCGCGCGGCCGGGGGTCTATGAGAGCCGCATGTTCGGCAATGCCGGGCGCAGCGTGCAGGTGATCATGCTCGACACCCGGTTCTTCCGGTCCGACCTCGAGCGCTATCCCTATGCGGACGAGCGCCGCCCGCTCGGCAATTACCCGGCGAGCGAGGTTGAGGGCCAGACGATGCTGGGCGCAGCGCAATGGGCCTGGCTGGAGCAGGAACTGGCCAAGCCTGCCGACCTGCGCATCCTCGTCAGCTCGATCCAGGTGCTGACCGACGCGCACGACTATGAGGCGTGGGAGACCATGCTCTCCGAACGGCGAAAGCTCTACGAAGTGCTGGGGGCGCGCGAGGAAAGCGGACTGGTGATCCTGTCGGGGGATCGCCACGCCGGGGGCATCTATACCGATACGCCGATCGCTGCAGGCGAACAGCTGTGGGAGCTCACCAGCTCCTCGCTCAACCGCGCCTTTGCCGACACCGCCAGCAACACCGCCCGCGAACCCGATCCGCGCCGCCTGACCGACTTTATCTCGGAAGAGAACTTCGGCCTGGTCGAGATCGACTGGCAGGCCAAACAGGTGACGATGAAGCTGCTCGGCAGCGAAGGCGAGGAGCGCGCGAGCGAAAGCTTCAGTTGGGACCCGCCGATCAGCGACGCGCCGCTGATCATGGAAGAGCCGGTGACGGAACCTGTCGAATAAGGTTCAGTCGCCCGGCGACGCGGCGCTGCCTGCGAGCAGCCCGCCGTCGAGCGTCAGTTCACTCCCGGTCATGTAGCCGCTCTCGTCGCTGGCGAGATAGACACATAGCGCCGCGACTTCCTCGACGGTGCCGAAGCGTTTGAGCGGGGTATCGGCCACCATCGCCGCCTTGCGTTCCTCCAGATCGGGGCCATCGCCGAGCAAGGCCTCCCACATGGGCGTGAGGATCGCGGCGGGCTGGACCGAATTGCAGCGGATTTGCCAGCCCTGCTGCGCGCAATAGAGCGCGACGGACTTGGAGTGGTTGCGGATCGCCGCCTTGCTCGCGGCATAGGCCGCCGCGCCGGGGATGCCGACCACGCCCGAGCGCGAGGCCATGTTGATGATCGAGCCTGTGCCCGCCGCCTTCATGGCACCGATGGCATAGCGGCAGCCGAGGAAGGTCCCTTCCATGTTGACCGCATTGACCCGTCGCCATTCCGCAAGGCTGGCATGTTCGGGATCGTGTGGCCCCGCCGCGCCATCCTCGAACCCGGTGATCCCGGCATTGTTGACCATCACGTCGATGGCCGGCGCGACGCGGGCGAGCGATTCCCAGTCGACTTCCTCGGTGACGTCGAGCTTGTGGAAGCGGCAGCCGATTGCGCGCGCCGCAGCCTGCCCTGTTTCCACGTCGATATCGGTCAGGATCACTTCGGCGCCTTCGCGTACGAAAGCCTCGCATACCGCGCGCCCGATCCCGCGCGCGCCGCCGGTGACGACGCAGAGCTTGCCGGCAAGTCTCGGAGGTTGCTGCATCGCGGCAGCTTACCAGCCTCTAGGCCGCGCTTTCAATCCCGAGATCGGACAGCTTGCGGTAGAGCGTCGAGCGCCCGATGCCGAGACGGCGGGCGACTTCGGTCATGCGCCCGCGATAATGGCCGATGGCGAGGCGGATCACGTCGGCCTCGATTTCGTCGAGCGGACGCAGATTGCCATCCTCGGTGTAGAGCATGACGCCGACCGCTTCCTGCAGCGAAGCGCCGGTTTCGCCCAGGTCGCCGACGATTTCGGACAATTGCGGGAAGTCGCGCGCGGTCAGCGCTTCGCCTTCGCAGAAGACGGCGGCACGGAACAGGACTGCCTGCAGTTGGCGGACGTTGCCCGGCCAGTCGAAAGCGGTGAGGATCGAAAGTGCACTATCGGCCAGCGACAGGTGCCTCAGGCCCGGTTGGTCGCCGATGCGGCCAAGGAAGTGGCGGGCGAGGGCGGGGATGTCGCCGGCACGGTCACGTAGTGGCGGGAGAGCGATGTGGGTCGCGCCGATTTGCTTGAGCAATTCGGCGTTGAAATGACCCGCCTCGACCAGGTCTGCGAGCGGCAGGTTGCTGGCAGTGAGCAGGCGCACATCGATCTTGAAACCGTGACGGGCCCCGATGGGGCGGACAATTCCTTCGGACAGGGTTTGGGCCAGCCGTTCCTGCTGATCGGGGACGAGCCGGTCGATCTCGTCGATCACCAGCGTGCCGGAATCGCAGAACTGGAGTGCCCCGATCTGGCGGTCGAACGCGCCGGGAAAGGCTCCCTGTTCATGCCCGAACAGCGCCGATTCGACCGAGTTGGCGGGAATACCGCCGATGTTGATGAGCCGGAACGGAGTCTTGGCGCGCGGACTGGCGGCGTGCATCGCGCGCAGCAGCATTTCCTTGCCGGTGCCGCTTTCGCCCTCGATCACGACATGGCCGTGGCCGCGTGCCGCCTTGGCGGCGCGGGCGAGAGCGGTGCGAAAGGCCGGCGCGGTGCCGATCATGGCGTCGAAATCGAGCACTGCCGGCATTTTCTCGGTCAGCGGCTGGAGCTCGGCCTTGGGGGCTTCGTGCTTGGTCGCGCTGCGCAGCGCGCGCATCAGCCGTTCGGGTGCGACCGGCTTGATGAGGTAATCGGTCGCCCCGGCACGCATCGCCTCGACCGCCAGCAGCGGGCTGGCACTTTGCGTGAGCATCAGGATCGGCATCGCCGGGCGGCGAGCCTTGAGTTCCTCGATCAACTGGCAGGCGTCGTCGCCGGGCACCCACTGGTCGAGGATGATGGCCGAAAGCTGCATCCCCTGGCGTGTGCCAAGGGTGGCAATGGCGGTATCCGAATCGCGGACGACGAGCGTGCGCCAGCCCTCGCGTGCGGCGAGTGCGCTGATCAACCGGCTCTGGGCCGGTTCGTCGTCGATCAGCATCAGCAGGCGTGTGTCGTCTTCTGCCATAATTCCCCGATACCGGCCCGTCGCGGCACAGCGGTTTGGAATAAGGGCGAGGAGTAAAGGTCAGATTAAGGCTGTTGGACGGGTGCGGGGAAGGGGACTCAATCCCCTTGGCAAGCGCGCCCCTGCTCGATAGGGATTTGCGGCAGAGACAAACACCAAACGGGGAAATCGTACCATGGCCGCCAATGACATGAAGTCGGCAGAAAAGACCTACGCGAGCTTCATTTCCATGGTGAAGATCTCGCTCCCGACCATCGCGCTGATCACGCTGGTCGTCGTCGTCCTGATTGCCGAATGATCCGTTGCGCATAGCGGCCCTAAAGGAGCGCGCGGCCGGGGAAACCCGGGTTGCGCTGACGCCCGAGACGGCGAAGAAATTCGCTGCCCTTGGTGCCACTGTCGCGGTCGAATCGGGAGCGGGCGAACACGCCTCTATTTCCGATGCCGCCTATGCCGAGGCCGGGGCCCAAGTCGGCACCGCCGACGCGGTGGTCAAGAATGCCGACATCGTGCTCGGCGTGCAGGCGCCCGATTTGGCGCTGCTGAAGGGCGCAAAGCCGGGCGCATGGGTCGCCGCTACCTTCGATCCCTTCGCTCAGAAGGACCGGGTCGAGGCCTATGCCAAGGCGGGCTTCGAGGCGCTCAGCATGGAGTTCATGCCACGCATCACCCGGGCGCAGAGCATGGACGTGCTGTCCAGCCAGTCGAACCTTGCCGGCTACAAGGCCGTCATCGCCGCCGCCGACCAGTATGGCCGCGCCTTCCCGATGATGATGACCGCCGCCGGCACGGTGCAGGCCGCGCGGGTGTTCATCATGGGCGTCGGCGTAGCGGGCTTGCAGGCGATCGCCACCGCCAAGCGGCTCGGCGCGCAGGTTTCGGCCACCGACGTGCGTTCGGCCACCAGGGAGCAGATCCAGTCGCTCGGGGCCAAGCCCATCTTCGTCGAGAATGTCGCCGGGATCGAAGGCGAAGGCAGCGGCGGCTATGCCACGGAAATGAGCGAGGAATACCAGAAAGCCCAGGCCGAGCTGGTTTCCAGCCATATCGCCAAGCAGGATATCGTCATCACGACTGCTTTGATTCCTGGGCGCGCTGCTCCCCGGCTTATCACCGACGCGCAGATTGCCACGATGAAGCCCGGCAGCGTGATCTTCGATCTCGCGGTGGCCCAGGGCGGCAATGTCGAGGGCAGCAAGGCCGACGAATTGGTGGTCAAGCACGGAGTGACCATCATGGGCTATGCCAACACTCCCGCCGCGCTCGCGCCCGATGCCTCTGCCCTGTTTGCGCGCAACCACTACAATTTCCTCTCCGCCTTCTGGGACAAGGAAGCAGGCCGGCCGGTGCTCGACGAGGAGATCGGCAATGCGATCCGGCTGACGCAGGGCGGCAAGGTCGTCAACGAGAGGCTGAGTGGGTGAAGCGCCTGCTCGCCGCAGCGCTGATGATGGCGACCATGCAGGTCGCGGTCATGGCGCAGGCGAGCGAGGGAAGTGTTGGGGCGACCGAGGCGCGCCCGTCGCTCGGGCTGGGCTTCTGGATTGTCGAGGGCGGGATCGAGGTCAATGACGTGGCGAGCGGCTCGCCCGCCGAAAAGGCCGGCCTCAAGGTCGGGATGCTTATCACCCACGCCAATGGGCAGGCACTGACGGACAGGTCGGTGACCGAAGTCGAAACGCTGGTCGGCGCGATGGAGGGCGAGATTGTCCTCGCTGTGCGCGAACTGGGCGAAGTGAGATTGCGCAAGGCCGTTTTCATGCGGACAGGGAGCTAGGGGCCACCGATGGATTTCATCAGCATACTTTCGATTTTCGTGCTGGCGTGTTTCGTCGGCTATTACGTGGTGTGGTCGGTGACCCCGGCGCTACACACGCCGCTGATGGCGGTGACCAATGCGATTTCGTCCGTAATCATCGTCGGCGCGCTGATTGCCTCGGCTGAGGCGGGGAGCGCGGTAGCCAAGTGGCTCGGGCTGCTCGGCGTGGTGCTGGCGAGCGTCAATATCTTCGGCGGCTTTGCCGTGACCGAGCGGATGCTGGCGATGTACAAGAAGAAGGAGAAGAAGTGATGACGGGCACTGCTCCTCTTCTCCGTCACCCCGGCCCCCGCGCCGGGGTCCCGCTTACTTCTGGCACCGCACTCAAGGCAGCGGGACCCCGGATCAAGTCCGGGGTGACGGCTGCTCTTTTGGCGGCTTTTGCGGCCACCCCCGCCTCTGCCTCCACCGGTGAGGCAGTGAACCCGTGGGTCGCGCTCGCCTATCTCGTTTCGGGCGTATTCTTCATCCTCGCGCTGCGCGGGCTTTCCAGCCCCGCCACCAGCCGGACCGGGAACCGTTTCGGCATGGCCGGGATGCTGATCGCGGTGGCAACGACGCTCGTCACGCATGATATCGCCAATATCGCCGAGATTGGCGTTGCGATCCTGATCGGCGGCGCGTTCGGCCTCGTGGTCGCGCGCCGCATCGCCATGACCGCGATGCCGGAACTGGTGGCGGCGTTCCATTCGCTCGTCGGCCTCGCCGCCGTGCTGGTGGGGTGGGCGGCCTACTTGAACCCAAGTGCCTTCGGTATTGCAGCGCCTTCTCCTGAATTCGGCTTCGGTACACTGCTGGTCATCGAGCCAGTCAGCAGGATCGAGATGGGCCTCGGCATCGCCATCGGTGCGATCACATTCTCCGGCTCGGTCATCGCGTTCCTCAAACTCTCCGGCCGGATGAGCGGATCGCCGATCCTGCTGCCCGCGCGACACCTGATCAACCTCGGCACGCTGGCGGCGATCATCGTGCTGACCGCGCTGTTCGCCATGGCGGCCCCGGCCGAGACCATGCCGCTCATCATCGCGCTGACCGTGCTCGCCTTCCTCATCGGCTTCCTGCTGATCATCCCCATCGGCGGGGCGGACATGCCGGTGGTGGTGTCGATGCTCAACAGCTATTCCGGCTGGGCGGCGGCGGCGATGGGCTTCACGCTCGGCAACACGGCGATGATCATCACCGGGGCGCTCGTTGGCTCTTCCGGCGCGATCCTCAGTTACATCATGTGCCGCGCCATGAACCGCAGCTTCATCAGCGTGATCGCGGGCGGTTTCGGCGCGGACGGCGGCTCCGGCGGCGGCGGCGAGGCACGCGAACAGCGGCCCTACAAGTCGGGCAGCGCCGAAGACGCGGCCTATATGCTCGAGCAGGCCGAGAAGGTCATCATTATCCCCGGCTACGGCATGGCGGTGGCGCAGGCGCAGCACGCGCTGCGCGAAATGGCCGATGTGCTCAAGGAAAAGGGCGTGGAGGTGAAATACGCCATCCATCCCGTCGCCGGTCGCATGCCCGGCCACATGAACGTGCTGCTGGCCGAAGCCAATGTCCCCTATGACGAGGTTTTCGAGCTGGAAGACATTAACAGCGAGTTCGCCCAGGCCGATGTCGCCTTCATCATCGGCGCCAACGACGTGGTCAATCCGGCCGCCAAGACCGACAAGTCCTCGCCGATCTACGGCATGCCGGTGTTCGACGTCGACAAGGCCAAGCAGGTGTTCTTCATCAAGCGCAGCATGGGCGGCGTTGGCTATGCCGGGGTCGATAACGACGTGTTTTACATGAACCAGACCGTGATGCTGCTGGCCGACGCCAAGAAGATGGTCGAGGAAATCGTGAAGGCGCTGGATTGATGCTCCGCGTTGCGGCGGCGGCCTGTGCCGCGCTGCTGCTGTCCGGCTGTGTCTCGGTCATCGCGGAGAGCCGGGTGGAAAGCGCGCTGCTCAAGGCCGGCCTCAGCCAGCGCAATGCCGACTGCATGGCCGAGCGGATGGTCGACCGGCTGACCATCGCGCAATTGCGCAAGCTGGAGAAGCTGCGCGGCAAGAAGGGCGAACCGATGAAGCCGCGCACGCTGAAACAGTTCGTCGAGCGCGTCCGGGCGGTGGGGGACAGCGAAGTGCTCGCCGTGACCGCCAGTTCGGCGGCGCTGTGCGCGACCGGGCTGGCGGATGAGGCGGGCGGGTAGCGATCAGCCTTGCGGCAACGCCGCAGTTATCTCGCACTAAGACACCAAGCCACTAAGATTTTGGTCCGGATAGATCACAGCGCACTTCCCTTTGTGGCTTAGTTTCTTAGTGCGAGCATTTTATGGCGGCTACGTCGCTTGAGCTGCTGACCTGATGACGCTCCACGCTTGCAAAGCGCGCGCACCTCGGCACTATGTGCGGCGAGAGGGAGAGAGATCATGACACGATATCTGCTCGGCGTAGCGGCTTTGGCGCTGGCGGGCCCGGCCTGGGCCGGAACCATCACCGTCGAACCGGGCGAGGGCGCGCAGGAGCGGCTGCAGGAAGCGCTGATCCTGGCCGAGCCGGGCGACGAGATCGTGCTTGGGCCGGGGCGCTTCGTGCTGACCGACGGGCTCAGCCTCGACGTCGATGGCGTCACTGTGCGCGGGGCGGGGATGGAAGCGAGCGTGCTCGACTTTACCGGACAGCAGGGCGCGGGCGAGGGACTGTTGGTGACCTCCGATGGCGTCACGCTGCGCGATTTCGCGCTCGAGAACCCCAAGGGCGACGGGATCAAGTCCAAGGGCGCGGACAATATCGTCTATGCCAAAATCCGCGTGACCTGGACCGGCGGGCCGAAACCTACCAACGGGGCCTACGGCATCTATCCGGTCGAAAGCACCGGCGTGCTGGTGACCGATAGCGAAGTCTCCGGCGCGTCGGACGCTGGCATCTATGTCGGCCAGTCGAGCAAGATCACCGTGCGCAATTCGGTCGCGACCGACAATGTCGCCGGGATCGAGATCGAGAACAGCCGCGATGCCATCGTCGAGGGGAACTACGTCACCCGCAACACCGGGGGCATCCTGGTATTCGACCTGCCCGATCTGCCGGTGATGGGCGGCGGCAATGTGATCATCAAGAACAACCTGGTGATCGGCAACACCACGCCCAATTTCGCCCCGCCCGGCAATATCGTCGCCGGGGTGCGGCGCGGCACCGGCATCATGGTCATGGCGAACGAGAAGGTATGGATCGAGGACAATATCGTTCGCGACAATCCGACCGCTCCTTTCATGGTGGTCGCCTATGTCCTCCCCTTCACCGATACGCGCTATAACCCCTACCCGAGGGAGGTGGTGATCGCGGGCAACAATGTCGACGAGGGCGGCAAGGACCCGCAGATCGAGGGCAAGGAGATGCTGCTCGCGGCCTTCGGCGGGGCCTTGCCGCCGATCATGTGGGACGGGCTGAACCAGGACGAGGACACGCCCGCGCTGCTGGCCACGCCCGAGATTCGCGGCTGGACGCTGGGCCTGACCCGGCAGGGCCAGCCCCTGTCCGAAGCGCAGCCAGCTCCGCTCGATGTGCCAGCCTATGGCCAGCCGTGGGACTTCTGCGAGATCGGGGCACCGGATGAATTGTTCGCCCGGATTGCCGGATGACACGGAGCCTTTCCCTGCTGGTTGCGGCCTTGCTGGCGCTGGCGGGGACAGTGATGGTGCGCGCCAGCGGCCTGCCTGTCATCACGGTCAACGATGCGGCGATCATGGGCGAAGATTTGCCGCGGCAGCTGTCGGACTATCGCTTCTTCGCCGACATGGATTCGCAGCAGCCGATCCCGCGCGTGTGGCCATACCGCCTCAATATGCCGCTCTATTCGGACGGGGCGGACAAGCTGCGCTTCGTCTATCTGCCCAAGGGGTCGGAGCCGCTCGCCGACGGGGCGGGACTGCTGCAATTCCCGGTCGGCAGCGCGCTGATCAAGACCTTCGCCTTTGGCGAGGGGGCGGCGCGCCGCCTGATCGAGACGCGCGTCTTGCTCCACCGTGCCGAGGGCTGGGTCGCCTTGCCCTATCGCTGGAACGAGGAGCAGACCGATGCCACGCTGGTACTGGCAGGCGGGCGGGTGGAGCTGACCACACCGGCGGGCGAGGCGATCTCCTATCGCATCCCCAACAAGAACCAGTGCAAGGAATGCCACAGGCTGGAGGGTGCGGTGGTGCCGATCGGTCCCAAGGCGCGCAATCTCGACCGCGAATGGCTGGCGATGCTGGGACTGCATCCGGCCGGGGCGGATGTCATGCCGCTGTGGGAAGAGCGGGGCGGTGCCGATGTCGCCATGGCTGCGCGGGCCTATCTCGACGTCAATTGCGCCCATTGCCACCGCCCCGGCGCGGCAGCATCGAACTCCGGGCTCGACCTGCGGTGGGAGCAGGACGATCCTGTCAAGCTGGGCGTGCGCAAGCGGCCCGTCGCTGCCGGGCGCGGCTCGGGCGGGTTCGCGTTCGATATCCTGCCGGGCCACCCTGAGCGTTCGATCCTGACCTTTCGCATGGGGAGCAACGAGCCAGGCATCGCCATGCCCGAGCTTGGCAAGTCGACTGTCGATGCCGGAGGGCTGGCGCTGATTGAGCGCTGGATCAGGGAGATGGAACGAGAATGAAGAAACTGGTCAAGATTCTCGGCGTGATAGCTGCCCTGCTGGCGATCGCGTTCCTGTTCCTGCGCGTACCCGATACCGATCCGGCGGAGATGCGCGCCAAATATGCCACTGCGCCGTCGCAATTCGTGACCTTGGCCAATGGGCAGGAGGTGCATCTGCGCGACGAGGGGCCGAAGGATGCGCCCGCCATCGTGCTGCTCCATGGCTCCAACGCCGACCTGTCGACCTGGCAGCCATGGACCGAGACTTTGCGCGGCGACTATCGCGTGATCCGTTTCGACCAGATCGGCCACGGCCTGACCGGCGCGGCGAAGGACAAGGACTATAGCCCCGACAGCTTCGTCGAAAGCGTCGATCAGGTGGCGGACAAGCTGGGCCTCGAGCAATTCGTTCTGGCGGGCAATTCGATGGGCGGCGCAATCGCCATGGCCTATGCCATGAAACATCCCGAGCGGCTGAGCGGATTGGTGCTGGTCGACGCCGGCGGCGCTCCGATCCGGCGCGAGGGTGGCGGCAACTTGGCCTTTACCCTGGCGCGCAATCCCGTGCTCGGGCCGGTGCTGAGCCAGATGCTGCCCCGCTCGATAATCGAGAAGAGCCTGAAGCAGAGCGTCTCGGTTCAATCAATTGTGACGCCGCAAATGGTCGATCGCTACTATGATATGGCCCGCTATCCCGGCAATCGCGCTGCGACCCGGGCGCGGTTCAGCATGCCCTATCGCACCTTCACGGCCGAGGATGTGGCCAAGGTGCAGGTGCCGACGCTGGTGATGTGGGGCGAGGAGGATGCGCTGATCCCCTATGAGGCGGCCAACTGGTACATGCAGTATCTCCCCCAGGGGACGCTCGCAAATTATCGCGGGGTCGGGCACTTGCCGCAGGAGGAGGCCGCCGAGCGCAGCGCGGCTGACCTGCGCAAGTGGCTTGCCGCTATCCTGGCCCCGCAGCCCGAAGCCCGAGCAGTGGAATGATCGCGCGCGGGCTTGCCAAGGCCCGATGCCACGTTACCAATCCACTTTGACCGGCAGAAATTCGGGGGCTTTTCACCTTGCGCAAGCTTGGCATCATCGGCGGCATGAGCTGGGTTTCGACCCGGATGTATTACGAGACGATCAACCGGCAGGTGCAGAAGCGCGTCGGCCCGATGGCCAGCGCGCCCCTGCTGATCGAGAGCCTCGACTTCTCCCAGCTCTATGGCTTGGTTGAGGCAAGCGACTGGAGCCGGGCGGAAGAGGTGTTGACGGTATCTGCCAAACGGCTCGCCGATGCCGGGGCGGATGCCCTGGTGATCGCCGCCAATTCGATGCACCGCGTCTATGACGGGGTTGCCGCAGCCGTCGACGTGCCGATCCTCCATATCGCCGATTGCATGGGCGACCGGATGGCAGCCGCAAGCGTCAAGTCGGCTGCGCTGATCGGTACGCGCAATGTCATGACCGAAAGCTTCTATCGCCGCCGACTGGTGGCCAAGGGCGTCGATCTTGTCCCTCCCGACATGGCCGAGGTCGATGAGACCGACCGGATCATCTACGAGGAATTGATGGCCGGGCAGGTAACCCGCAATGCCGAACGCTACTTCAAGACCATGATCACCCGGATGGAGCAGGATGGGGTCGGTGCGGTTGCGCTGGCCTGCACCGAACTCAACCTGGTCGTCGACACCAGCGCCAACGTGCTGCCCATTTTCGATAGCAGCCGCATTCATTGCGAAGCCGCGGTGGATTGGATCTGCGCCAAATGAATTTTACAATCGCGCTGTTCCGTTGCTCCTGATGGTTAAGGTGTAGATTAAGTAAAAATCGACGCTTGCATTGCACCGGATTGGTGTCACTCTGCTCGCCTCACTTCATCCGAGGGGGATAAAGTCCAATGAAAATCAAAGTCGCCGGCCGCCTAGTGGCCATCTCCGCTGCCGTGTTTGGGGCAGCGCTCATATCGACTCCCGCCGCTGCGCAGAAAATCGAGAACAGCTATATCTGCGTGTTCAAGAAGGACGCTGTCGCCAAGAGCGCTGTCAGCCGCAAGGCCAGCGAACTGGCCCGGGGCAACGGCGGTCAGGTCAAGCTGACCTACAATGATACCATTCGCGGATTCTCGGCCACCATTTCAGCCCAAGGCGCCGCGCGCATTGCTGCCAACAATCCCAACATCGCATTCTGCGAGCAAGACCAGGTGGTGACCACGGTCCAGAAGGGCAAACCCGGCGGTGGCGGCGGAACGGCTCCGGCGCAAGTGACCCCATGGGGCATTACCCGTGTTGGCGGTGGCACCACCACGGCTGCGGGCCGGGCCATCGTGATCGACTCGGGTGTCCAGGCCGATCATCCCGATCTCAATGTCAACGCGG
This sequence comes from Erythrobacter sp. SDW2, assembly GCF_021431965.1. Taxonomy (NCBI): domain Bacteria; kingdom Pseudomonadati; phylum Pseudomonadota; class Alphaproteobacteria; order Sphingomonadales; family Erythrobacteraceae; genus Erythrobacter; species Erythrobacter sp. SDW2. The sequence goes on along the minus strand of NZ_CP090370.1, from coordinate 2,428,574 downwards.
CCCTCGGGGCGAATTTCAGCAGCGATTCCAGCAGCGACGATTTCAGTGGCCACGGCACGCATGTCGCCGGGACGATCGCTGCGATAAACAACTCCATCGGTGTCGTCGGTGTCGCTCCGGGGACGGAAATCGTTGCGGTGAAGGTGCTCAACCGCCGCGGCTCGGGCACGATTTCGGGCGTGATCGCCGGGGTCGACTATGCTGCTTCGATCGCTCAGAACGGCGACGTCGCCAACATGTCGCTCGGTGGCGGATTCAGCCAGGCGCTCAACGATGCGGTGGTTGCAGCGGCCTCGACCGGGCTCAAGTTCACCCTGGCCGCCGGTAACGAAAGCACCAGCGCCACGACCAAGTCGCCGGCCTCGGCCAATGGTCCGAACATCTACACCATCTCGTCCTTCGCCAATGGCGACGTCTGGTCGAGCTTCTCGAACTTCGGTAATCCGCCGGTCGACTTCGCGGAGCCCGGGTCCTCGATCTACTCGACCTACAAGGGCGGCGGCTATGCCACGCTTTCAGGCACTTCGATGGCCGCGCCGCATGCAGCCGGCTTGCTGCTGCTCGGCTCGATCCGCAGCGGCGGGACCGTATCGGGCGATCCCGACGGCAATGCGGATACCATCGGCATTCGTTGATCGCCTGAGCGGCTAGAGCCGCTAGGCAAGGCCGCGTTTCCTTCGGGAAGCGCGGCCTTTCGCTTTCGGCAGTCCGTGTTGCCCGATTGTTCCCGTTGTCGGCCCGCAAGGCTCCCAATAAGGCAGCGAGATGGTCCGCTCGCTGCTCGCTTCCGATCCAGCCCTCAGCCGTGGGCGCGAATTTGCCCACAATGCCAGCGAGACGCGCGGACCGCGCAGCGCATTCCAGCGTGACCGCGACCGGATCATCCACTCGATCGCCTTCCGCCGCCTCAAGTCCAAGACACAGGTCTTTGTCGCCCCTTACGGCGACCACTATCGTACCCGCCTCACCCACAGCCTCGAAGTGGCGCAGATCGGCCGGGTGCTGGCGCGGACGCTGGGCCTCGACGAAGACCTGACCGAGGCGCTGTGCCTCGCGCACGACATCGGCCACCCGCCGTTCGGCCACGCGGGCGAGAAGGCGCTCGACGAGGCGAGCGCCCGGCAGGGTGGGTTTGACCACAATGCGCAGACCCTGCGCACGCTGATGCGGCTCGAAAGCCCCTATCCCGCGCATGACGGCCTCAACCTCAGCTGGGAGGTGCTGGAGGGGCTGGCCAAGCACAATGGCCCCGTGACCCATGCCCATCCGGCGCTGGCCGAGCTCGATTCCGCCTATGCGCTCGACTTGCCGCAATGGTCCTCGCTCGAAGCGCAAGTGGCGGCGGTGGCGGACGACATCGCCTACGACAATCACGACATCGATGACGGCCTGCGCGCCGGTTTCCTGCACCTCGATGATTTGCTGGCGGTCGACTGGGTCGCCGATGGCTGGCGTGCGGTCGAGCAGCAGTATCCCCGGGTCGAGCGGAGTCGCTTGCTGCGCGAACTCGTCCGCAATCAGATCGGGCTGATGGTCAATGACGTGATCGAACATACCCGCGCCATGACCCGCGATCTTGCCTCGGCGGACGAGGTTCGGGCGGCTGGCCGGATGCTGGCGGGCTTCTCGCCAGCGATGCACGAGCAGGAGCGACAGCTGAAGGCCTTCATGTACGACCGGCTGTACTATCACCCCGAACAGGTCGCCGCTGCCGACAAAGCGCGGGAAGTGGTGGCCCGGCTCTATGCCGCCTACGAGCAGGAACCTGCGCTGATGGGCGAGGGGTGGGCGAAAGCGACACCTGCGGCAGAGCCGGATCGGACGCGCCATATCGTCGACTATATCGCCGGAATGACAGACCGCTTCGCGTTGAAGCAATGCCAGGAGATCTACGGCTTGGTGCCGGGCGACCTCAGCAATGTCTGAACCAGTTGGCCAGCCACGCTGGATTGCGCTGGCGACCAATCTGTTTGCGGTCTGGACCGTGCTGGGCGTGGCCTGGGCGTGGTTGGTTCCGGGGCATTTTGCATGGATCACCGGGTCGCAAATTGCCGGGCAGCCGCTGATATCGGTCATGCTGGGCGTGATCATGCTGGGTATGGGACTGACGCTGACGCTGGAGGATTTCCGCAAGGTGCTGGCGATGCCCCGCTGCGTTGCGGCAGGGGTGGCGCTGCAATTCACCGTTATGCCGCTCGCGGGCGTATTGGCGGCATGGGCGTTCGGACTGGAGCAAGGGCTGGCGGTGGGGATCATCCTCGTCGCCTGCTGCCCTGGCGGCACCGCGTCCAATGTCGTGGCTTATCTTGCCCGCGCCAATGTCGCGCTGTCGGTGGCGATGACGCTGTGTTCGACGCTGGTTGCCATCGTCGCGACGCCCTTACTGACCGGATGGCTGGGCGGGGTCTATGTCGAGATCGACCAGTGGAGCCTGTTCCGCAACATGGTCGCCATCGTGCTGATCCCGGTGGTGGCGGGCGTGCTGCTCAACACGCTGTTCCCGCACGCCACGCGGCAGGTGGCGCTCTGGTCGCCGCTGGTCTCGATCCTGGCGATCGTGTTGATCGTCGGCGCGATTGTCGGCAATTCGAAAACTCTGATTATCGAGCATGCCGGCGTGCTGTTGCTGGCGGTGTTTGTGCTTCATGCCACGGGCTTCGCGCTGGGGTGGCTGGCGCCGCGCCTGCTGGGTTTCGGGCGGGCAGAGGAGCGCACGATCAGCATCGAGGTCGGCATGCAGAACAGCGGCCTGGGTGCCAGTCTTGCAGCGCAGCCGAGCTTTGCCGCGCAGTTCGCCAATCCGTTGCAGGCAGCGCTGGCCCCGGTGCCGAGCGCAATCTCCTCGGTCTATCACGTAGTGATCGGTTCGCTCCTTGCCGGGCTGTGGAGCCGCAGCGGCGGCGGGCGGTGAGGCGCTTGCGGTGAGGGCCATGGATTCTTGCCGCCATGCCGCCTAAGGGCCGGGCATAACACCAACTAACGAAACCCGCCTGATGCCCAAAGCCGCCCGTATTGCCCTTGTCGGAGTCACCGGCATGATCGGCCAGTCGATCCTGCGCCAGGCGGTCGGGCGCGAGGACCTGAGGCTGATCGGGATTGCCCGCCGCGAAGTGCCATTGCCGCCGGGCGCGCGGATGGAGGTCTTCGTCGCCGAGCCCGACCGGTGGGGCGAGGTGTTCGAAGCGGTAAAGCCCGATGCGCTGATCTGCGCGCTCGGCACCACGATTGCCAAGGTCAACGGCGACAAGGATGCGTTTCGTGCGGTGGACCACAGGCTGGTCATCGCCACCGCCCGCGCAGCTCTCGCCGCTGGCATCCGGCGGATGGTCGCGGTCAGTTCCGTGGGTGCGGACCGGCATTCGAAGAACTTCTATCTCAGCGTGAAAGGCGAAACCGAAGCGGAACTGGCCAAGGCGGGTTTCAACCGGCTCGACATCCTGCGCCCGGGCCTGCTGGTCGGCCAGCGCCCCGGAGATCGTCGCCCCGCCGAGCGGCTCGGTATTGTCGCCAGCCCGGTCATGAACCTGCTGCTCCACGGCAGGTACCGCCAGTATCGCGCGATCAAGGCCGATACCGTCGCCACGGCCACGCTGGCGCTGGCCTTGCGCAAAACCCGCGGGCGCTACACGCACGACAATGATGCCATCGCCCGCGCCGGGGGCATGCTGCCCCAGCTCGATAGCGCGGACTGAGGAGAGCCACCATGTGGGTTTCGCTGTTTTCGTTTGTGAACATCGCCGCAATTGTGGCCTGGGTGATCCTGATCCTGTTGCCGCGCAAGGAACTGCTGCTGACAGTGGTGCTCTATTTGGGCATCGGGATGTTGTGCCTGGTCTATGCTGTCGGGCTGGTCGGAATCTTGACAGGGTGGCTCGACCCGGTCGGGCCGGCTGATGCGGGGGTCGACTTCACCACGCTGGAAGGCGTGCAGTCGATTTTCGCCTCGCAAGGCGGAACTACGGTGGGCTGGACCCACTACCTCGCTTTCGACCTGTTCGTGGGGCTATGGATCGCGCGCGACGCGGACCAGAAAGGCGTGGGGCGCCTATGGCAGGCACCAGTCCTGCTCGCGACCTTCATCGCCGGGCCGGTCGGCCTGCTGGTATGGCTGCTGGCACGCGAGCGCTGGCGTGGCCCGCGCACCAGCGAATCGCCATTGCGGCAGTTCAGACGTTAAATCACCCGGTCGCCGGCTTCGCCGACCGATTCAATATCGTTTCCGAGGCCCTTGACTGTGTTGCAGGCCGTCGTCGCCAGCGACATCGCGACGATGCCGAAGGCAAGAGCGATCTTCTTGGTCATTTCAACTCTCCTGATCCTGGATGATCGACTTTTATACGAGCGGAGAGGTTTCCCGTTCCTGTACCGAAATCGCCCGGCCCAGCCGGTGCTCCCGCCATGCGACGAGTAGACCCGCGCACATGATGAGCGGAGCGCCGAGCCACAATGTCGGGGGCGGGACGCGGTCGAAGATCGCCCAGCCGTATGTCACTGCCCAGATCAGCGCGGTGTAGTCGATGACGATGATGGTCGCGGCCGAGCCGAAGCGGAGCGAGTTGGTCAGCGCTATCTGCGCGACGGCACCGCTCAGCGCCATCGCCAGGATGACGAGCCAGGTTTGCGGGTCATGCGCCTTGACGAAGAAGGGCAGGGCCAGCGCCATCAGCGGGACGGTAAGGGCCGTGAACCAGAAAACGATGGCATAGGGTGTCTCGGTTTTGTTGAGGTCCTGGATCTGGAACGAGATCAGCGCCACCATGAAAGCGGCAACCAGCCCGACCAGCACGCCCCACAGGTCGACCTCGCCGCTGCTGCCCGGCTGCATCACGATCAGCACCCCGGCAAAGCCCAGGAAGACCGCGCTCCAGCGATAGATGCCGATCTTCTCGCGAAACAGCACCAGCGCCAGCAGCACGGCGAACATGGGGGTGGTGAAGCTGAGCGTCGTCGCCTCGGCCAGCGGCAGCAACATCACCGCGCCATAGACAAAGAACATGCCGCTAATGCCGTAGATTGCCCGCCGGGCATGCGCACCGAACCTTTGTGTCCTCAACTCGCCAAGCTTGCCCAGCACCGCCATCAACCCGCCTATCACCAGCATGGTGATGAACTGGCGCCAGAAAATCAGTTCGGGCAATTCGACCCCGCGCGTCCCGGCCACCTTGACCAGCATCGCCATGGTCGAAAGACAGAGTGCGGTGACGAGCCGCAGCAGCAGCGCGAGCATCGGGCGGGGGCGGGCGACGGAGCCATCCATGCCTTGCCCCTAGTCCAACCGCAGCCGAGTGCCCATATGGCGGCGCGATGGAATTTCTTCACCGCCTGATCTTTGCCGGCGATGCCGAACTGCTCGCCATGATCGGGGCGGGGCTGGTGCTGCTTGGCCTGCTCGCCAACTACATGGAACGCCGCCGCGTACGCCGCGCCCGGATCGACCAGGTCGGTTGGGTCCCGTGGCTGAGCCTGTTCATGGCCTCAACGCTCATTGGCGGCGGCTTGCTGATGATCGCGGTGCCGTCGATCCTGCGCGGCTAGGAACAGCATCTGTGTGGCTGCTGAGCACCGCGCGTAGCGCCGCAAGCGCGACCGCGCCGCGCCCGGCGGTTGAAGTCGCCTGCCCTACAGGCAGGCCTCCAAATAAGCCTGGTCGAAGCCGAACTGGCGGGCCTTTTCCAGCGTGTAGGGACGCAGGCCGCTCGAGCGGAACTCGCCAATGATCTTGCCGTCGTCGGTTTCGTCGAGATACTCGAACTTGAACAGGGTCTGGGTCACGATCACGTCGCCTTCCATCCCGATCACCTCGGTGATCTCGGTGGTGCGGCGCGAACCGTCACGCAGGCGCTTCACCTGCACGATCAGGTCGACCGATTCGGCGATCTGGCGGCTGATGGCTTCCTTGGGGATCTTGATATCGCCCATCAGGATCATGTTCTCCATACGGCCCAGGCACTCGCGCGGGCTGTTGGCGTGGAGCGTACACATCGATCCGTCATGGCCGGTGTTCATCGCCGCGAGCAGGTCGAAACATTCCGCGCCGCGAATTTCGCCCAGGATGATGCGGTCAGGACGCATACGCAGAGCGTTCTTGACCAGGTCACCGATGGTGATCGCGCCCTGGCCCTCGAGGTTCGGCGGTCGGGTTTCGAGCGGCAGCCAGTGGGGCTGCTGCAGACGCAGTTCGGCCGCGTCTTCGATCGTCAGCACGCGCTCGCCTGGGTCGATCATCTTCGACAGGGCGTTGAGCATGGTCGTTTTACCCGAACCGGTACCGCCCGAGATGACGATGTTCATGCGGCAGGCGCCGGCGACCTTGAGGCAGGTCGCCATCTTCTCGCTCATCGAACCGAAGTCCTTGAGCATGTCGATGGTGATCGGCTTTTCGGAGAACTTGCGGATCGAGATCGCCGTGCCGCGCAGCGACAGCGGCGGCACGATCACGTTGACGCGGCTGCCGTCCTTGAGGCGGGCGTCGGCCAGCGGCGTGGTCTGGTCGACGCGGCGGCCGACCTGGTTGACGATGCGCTGGGCAATCTGGAACAGGTGCTGTTCGTCGCGGAAACGGATCCCGGCGAGCTGCAACTTGCCTTTCTTTTCGATGTAGGTCTGGTCCGGCCCGTTGACCATGATGTCGGACACGTCCGGGTCATTGAGCAGCTCTTCGAGCGGACCGAAGCCGAGCAGTTCGTCGATCAGCACCTTTTCCAGCGCGAACTGTTCGCGACGGTTGAGGGTGACCTTGAGCTCGGCCAGCACTTCCATGATGATCGGGCGGAATTCTTCCGACAGCTCTTCCTTGGAGAGCGTGGCGGCCGCTTCGGGATCGACTCGTTCGAGCAGACGCGGCAGCACCTGCTCCTTGATCTTGTGGACGCTGGCTTCGAAGCCGCCAACTTCCTGCTGCTCGTGGACCGCATTGGCGCGGTCGGTGAGGCGGGTAAGCGCGTCGTCCTTGTTCGGAGCCGACGAAGCAGGAGCTGCAGGTGCCGTTTCTTCACCGGGCAGAGGCGGGAATTGGTCGCCGCCCGGGGGCGGGGCCTGGTCGCGAGGCGTCGCTGCGCCGCCCCTCATCGGCCGCGCAACACCGAATGCCGGACGTGCACCGGGTGCCATTCCCCCTGGCCCGTTCTTGCGTCCGAATGCACTCATCCCGCGTCCTCCGAGGAAACTGTCTCAAACCGTTCACGGCCATTGGTATCGATTGCCCAAGGCCACCTTCTGAAATTTGGTGAATAATGCGGAAACCTTATCATTTTCTGAAGGTCCCGCCGTTGCCAGCCTCTGCCAAGAGTATCGCAAGCGCGAGAAGGAACAGCACGGTCGGCAGGGCATAGAAGAACGGCCCGTCGACCATCGAAACGGCCAACAGCCCGGTGATGAGAGCCACGCATGGGTAGGTCAGTTCCGTCGGCGACTTGAGCAGGGACCGGGCTTTCCAGGCAAGGCGGGCGAGGATGGCGGCGAGCAAGCCGGTACCGATCACGCCCCATTGCAGCAGCAGCTGCAGGATCAGATTGTGCGGATGGTTGGAGAACCCGCGAGCGGCGGGTATTGCCTTGCGGAACTGCGCCTCGCCATATCCGAACCACGGATGCTCCGGTATGGCCGCAGCGGTCTGGCGCCACATCTCTGCCCGACCCGTCGTGTATTCTTCTCCCGGCAAGGTGCCGGTATCGAGCCGCAGGAAAATGTTGAGGGGACCAAAATGCTGGGCCGGCACCCAGGCGGCGGCCAGCAGAGTGGCGACTGCCAGCGCCGCAAGGGCACGGCCAGCAAAGGCCAGGCGTCGGCCCGACGGGCCGATCGCCAGCAAGACGCTCAACTGGACGAGCAGCGCGATGAAAGCCCCGCGCCCGCCGGTCCACATGATCATGAAGACACCGAGGAAGAACAGCAACGCAGGCCACGCTTCGTCCGTACGATCAGGTGCGTTCAACCAGAGGCCACCGGCAATGCCGGTCAATACAAGCGACAGGTAGCCGTAATGACGGATATTGGACACGCCGACGCCGAAGAGGGTCCATCTGAATTCACTGTTGCCCGAATTCCAGAGCCCGAAGCAGTAGGCGAGTACGAAAAGCAGTCCTAGCCCTGCGGCTGCGGCCACCAGGCAATCACGCCTCATGCCAGGGTTCTGAGTCAGATAGCCCCAAACGATGACGCCAAAACAGAAATGCAGGATTGTCATGGTGAAGCGAAGCTGGGCTTCACCCGGTCGGAACTCTGCTCCCAGCAGGCTTATGGTAATTGATGTGGCCCACAGCGCGCCGAGGATCTTGGCGGTCGAGGACAGTTCGAAACCGGCCCAATTCCGGCTCGCGAGGGCCTTTGCCGCGACAACCAGCATAGTGACTTCGGCCACCAGGATCGGGACCGAGAAGGTCCGGAGCGCCGCCTTGGCATAGACCGTCTCCATCGTCACGAGGCCGAAAACAGGCGCCATCAGCAGCAGAGCCAGCACGAACAAGCGATCCATCCGGTTCATGGATGCGAGATGCCGCACCAAGGCACCGGGTGCAGCCGATGGGCGCTGCGCTCGTCGATTGTCGTCCATTGTTCTGTCCTTGCGCGGCATGGCCTGTCCTGTCCCGGCGACCCGCTGTCAGTCGATCGCTAACAGAAACGCGTTAAGCGGGCGTAAACCATCTGCCGGTCGCGTCCCAATGGCCTTTGACAGCGTGAGGGATGCCCCCTACCGCGCCTCGCAAACGTAGCAGCCTCACAGCAACATACAGGTTCACTCGATGGAGCAAAGCGAACGCAGCGGCATCCTGCTTGCGCTGGCCGGCTTTGCGGTGCTGGCGTTCGGTGATGCCGTTATCAAGTCCATGGCCGGGATGTGGTCACCCATCGCGGTGGCGGCGTTGCGCTTCACGATCGGCGCGGCGGGCCTGTCGACCTTGCTGGCGATGCGCGAAGGCAGGGCAGGATTCCGCCCCAAGAACCCCTTGCTGCAGCTGGGCCGCGGACTGTGCCTGTGCGGTGCGACCCTTACCTTCTTCAGCGCCATTTTCGTGATGCCATTGGCGGAGGCGACATCGCTGGTGTTTCTGGCTCCGATCCTGACCGCTCTGCTGAGCGGGCCGGTGTTGGGCGAAAAGGTCCGTCCGGCGACCTTCGTGGCATCGGCGATTGCTTTCGTCGGGGTGATAGTGGTGCTGCGGCCCAACCTGGCCGAAGTCGGACTGGCGGCCTTGCTGCCGCTAGGGGCAGCCTGCTGCATGGCCCTGCTGATGCTCGCGAACCGCGCTTCTGCCGGGCAGGGCAGCCCGCTGTCGATGCAGGTATACATGGCCCTTGTTGCGGCACCCGTCCTTTGGCTGGCAGCACTTGCCGGCGGGACATCAGGGTCGCCGATGTTTGCCTTGGGCGCGCCTTCCATCGATGTCGTGCTCCGGTGCGGCATTGTGGCGGTCACCGCCAGTACGGCGCATTGGCTGATCTTCCACGGCACGACGCGGGCAGGTGCCGCCATTGTCGCACCGATGACATACGTCCAGCTGATCGTTGCGGTATCGCTGGGGTGGTGGTGGTTCGGCGACCGGCCGGACGGGGTAACCATGTTGGGAGCAACAGTGATCATCGGTGCCGGGCTCTACCTGTGGCGCGACAACACGCGAAAGATGGAAGTCACCGAAGCACCTACTTGACATGATATCATGATATGATATCAGTATATCAACAATGACCCGAATCCTCGCCGACCTGCCCGATGACGACATCAAGTGGCTTGACCAGCTCGCTGCCGAGCAGGGCAAGTCGCGCGCGCAGGTTCTACGGGAAGCGGTGGCGGAGTACCGCGCGGAAACGACCCCGGCGGCGGCCAAGGAATGGCTTTCCGTCGGCTTTGGCGCGTGGAAAGAGCGCACAGATCTGGGTGATGCGGTCGAATGGCAGCGGCGAGAACGTGCTGCTTCAACGCGCCCGTGGGATGATGACTACGAAGAGGTCAGGGCTGAATTCCCCGACCTTTTCGACGAGGAGGATGATCGCCAGCGCCAGATTCACCTGGACATGCTGGCGGGCAAATATCCCACGCCGAAAAAGCCCTCTCGCAAATGAGCGGCTTTGCCTTCGATTCCAACATAATCATCGATGCGCTGGCCGGGTTGGACCTGGCCCACACCGAGATCGACCGTGCGACCGACTTCGGCGCCCGCGCATGGATCAGCCGGGCAGTCTGGATCGAAGTCATGTCGAAGGGCGAGGGTGAGGGCCTCAGGCGCGCCGAGATCCTGTTGTCGGGCTTCGGCGTGGACGAGATCGACGCCGAGATAGGTCAGCGCGCAGCCGCCTTGCGGCGCGAGCGAACTCGCCTCAATGCGATGGATGCGATCATACTGGCGACGGCGCAAACGCGCGGCCGGGTGCTCATTACACGAAATACCAAGGATTTCCCGGCAGAGATGCCTGGCATCCGTGTCCCCTACATCTTGTAACGAAAGCGAAAATCCATGTGCGGCATTATCGGAATTGTGGGCAAGGAACCGGTTGCGGACCGGCTGGTCGATGGCCTGCGGCGAATGGAATATCGCGGCTATGACAGTGCCGGCGTCTGCACCGTCAACGGCGGCGTGCTGGTGCGCCGCCGGGCGAGCGGCAAGCTGGCGAACCTGGCCGGCGAACTCGCCCGCAGCCCTGCACCCGGCACCATAGGCATAGCCCACACCCGCTGGGCCACCCACGGTGCGCCAACCGAGAACAACGCCCACCCGCATGCGACAGATGAGGTCGCGCTGGTTCACAACGGCATTATCGAGAACTTCAAGCCGCTGCGGGCCGAACTGGAAGCGGCCGGGCGCAGGCTCGAAAGCGACACCGACAGCGAAGTGGTCGCGCACCTGGTCTCGGCCGAAGTGGAGAAGGGCGCATCGCCCGAACAGGCGGTAAAGGCCGTTCTGCCGCGCCTGCGCGGAGCCTTTGCCCTGGCCATCGCTTTCCGCCAGTATCCCGACCTGTTGATTGGCGCTCGCCTCGGCTCGCCGCTGGTGGTCGGCTATGGTGACGGCGAGACCTATTTGGGTTCGGATGCGCTGGCGCTCGCCCCGCTGACCCAGAAGATCGCCTATCTGGACGAGGGCGACTGGGTCGTAATCACCCGCGCCGGGGCGCAAATCTTCGACCTCGAGAACAATCCGGTGATGCGCGAGATCGTCACATCGGGTGCCTCCGCTGCCGCGGTCGAGAAGGGCAATTACCGCCACTTCATGCAGAAGGAGATCTTCGAGCAACCCACCGTGGTCGCGCAAACGCTCAACTCCTACGTCCGCCAGGCAGACGAGAGCGTGGCGCTGCCGCAGATCGACTTCGACCTGTCCGCGATCAAGCGTATCACCATCGTTGCCTGTGGAACCTCGTTCTATGCCGGGATGGTGGCGAAATACTGGATCGAGACCTTCGCCCGCGTCCCGGTCGATATCGATGTTGCCAGCGAGTTCCGCTACCGCGATCCGGTGCTGGAAGACGGAGGCCTCGCCATCTTCATCTCGCAAAGTGGTGAGACTGCCGATACGCTGGCGGCGCTGCGACATTGCAAGGAAAACGGCCAGACCATCGCTGCCGTCGTCAACGTGCCGACCAGCACCATGGCGCGCGAGGCCGACCTGCTGCTGCCGACCCACGCCGGTCCGGAAATCGGCGTCGCTTCGACCAAGGCCTTCACTTGCCAGCTGGCCGTGCTGGCCGCACTTGCGGCGCATCTTGCAGTCAAGAAGGGGCGCATGACTCGCGAAGAAGAGCAGGAGGTTGTGCGCCACCTCATCGAGGCGCCCGCCGCGCTCAACGCTGCGCTCGACCATGATGACGATATCGCCGCCATGGCGCCGCTGATCGCACCGGCGCGCGATGTGCTCTACCTCGGGCGCGGACCGGACTATCCACTGGCAATGGAGGGTGCGCTCAAGCTCAAGGAAATCAGCTACATCCACGCCGAAGGTTATGCCGCGGGCGAAATGAAGCACGGCCCGATTGCGCTGATCGACGAGGCGGTGCCGGTGATCGTGCTCGCTCCGTCAGGCCCCCTTTTCGAGAAGACGGTCTCCAACATGCAGGAGGTACGTGCGCGGGGAGGCAAGATCGTGCTGATTTCGGATGCCGAGGGATTGGAGGAAGCAGGCGAGGGCTGTCTTGGGACTATCGAGATGCCCAAGGTCCACCCGCTGATCGCGCCACTGGTCTATGCCGTGCCGGTGCAACTGCTGGCCTATCACGTTGCCGTGGTCAAGGGCACCGATGTCGACCAGCCGCGCAACCTCGCGAAGTCGGTCACGGTGGAATAGATTCCGGTGAATGAGCAAGGCGGCTTCCAAATGGCCGCCCTGCTTTACGGGGAAATAACCTTTTACACCTAACGCTCGCCATCGTGAGCGAGAACCGAACCGAAACGCTGTCTTTGCCAGCGAAATTGCCCTTGCTTGCGCTCGTGGGCCTCAAGGATTCCGAAGGCGTCGACTGGCCGCGTCTGCGGGCAATGCAATATGCGCGTCTCGGCGAGATTACCAAGCTGCGCGTCGTTTCGCACATCGTCACTGCCTTGCTGCTCGTGGGCGCTACCTGGATGTTTATTCCCTGGTTGTGGCTGGCCGGATGGGCGGGCGGGTTGGCGCTCGCGGTCGTTCACCTGACCATGCGAGACGTGGAACTGACCCGTCTCGACGGTCGTACGCTCGAGCGGGCCGATGCCATCAAACATGCCAAGGGCGCCTCGATTGTGGCGGCTGTCTGGGCAGTACCGCTTTTGCTTGCGACCATGGCGGGAACTCCTGCCGATATCGTCAGGGTATGGGCGATTGTCATGATCGTCCCACTGGTGGCGGCGATCACGATCGGCACCGCTCCGCTGGGAGCTTTCGCCTGTCTCATCGTCATATGCCTGACGGGCCTGGTCACTTTGACCATCGCCGGTCAATACGCGGTGGCAGCCAGTGCCATCTGGATCGGCGGCTTGATCGGGTTCGGGCTCATAACACGGGCACAATCCTTCCTGCGCGGTGCCGTTGCCGAGGCCGGCATGGCCGAGCGCAACGAGGTCGTCTCGCTGCTGCTGCGCGAATTCGAAGAGAACGAGGCCGACTGGCTGTGGCAAGTCGACACGACCCGCAAGGTCCGCTCGGCCAGCCCGCGATTTGCTTTCGCGCTTGGCCTTGAGCCCGAGGAAGCAGAGGGCAAACCTTTCCTCCAGCTCATCGCCGGCAAAGCCTGGGACACCGGGCAGTTCCCCACCAGCCTGCACGATCTCGCCGAGCGCCTGAAACGCCGCGAGAGTTTCTCCAACTTGCTGGTCAAGGTGACCATTGGTTCCGAAAACCGGTGGTGGGAGCTTTCCGGCACGCCGATCCTCGACGAGAAGGGCCAGCATGTCGGCTTCCGCGGTGTCGGTTCCGATGTGACCGAACAACGCGAGTCCTCGGAGAAGATCGCCTATCTCGCACGGTACGATACGCTCACCGAAATGCCCAACCGCCTGATGCTCAACGAAGCCTTGGGTGAAGCCATGCGTTATGCCCGCCAGTGGCGGTCGCGCTGTGCATTCCTGATGATCGACCTCGATCGGTTCAAATCGGTCAACGATTCACTCGGCCACCTGGTTGGGGACCGGCTGCTGGCGCAGGTCTCGGCGCGGCTCAAGGAATTGATGACCGAGAACGAGATGTGCGGCAGGCTCGGTGGAGACGAATTCGCCATCGTGATCCGCGATGCATCGGACCGCGGCCACGTCGAACAGGTCGCACGCAGGATCATCCACCGCCTGTCGCAGCCCTATGAAGTGGATCACCATACACTCTATGTCGGTGCCAGCGTCGGCTCGGCTGTCGCGCCGCGCGATGGAAAGAGCGTCGAGGAACTGATGCGCAATGCCGACCTTGCGCTCTACCGCGCCAAGGACCTCGGCGGGACCGAACATTGCAGCTACGAACCTTCGCTCCACAAATCAGCCGAAGAGCGCCGCCAGCTCGAATTCTCGCTCCGCCAGGCGCTCGATAACAACGAGATGCTGCTGCACTTCCAGCCGGTGGTCGATGCCAACACCGAGACCATCGTCAGCTTCGAAGCGCTGCTGCGCTGGGACAGCAAGGAACATGGCTTTGTCAGCCCAGTGAAGTTCATCCCGCTGGCAGAAGAAACCCGTTTGATCGTTCCGATCGGCGCATGGGTGCTGGAACAGGCCTGTATCGAGGCCGCCGGCTGGCCCGCGCCGATCAAGGTCAACGTCAATGTCTCGCCGGAACAGCTGGTCGAACCGGATTTCGCCGCCACGGTGGTGCGTGCCCTGTCCGTCAGCGGGCTGGAGCCCAGCCGGCTCGAGCTGGAAGTCACCGAAAGCATTTTCCTGCGCGATGCCAATGTCGCGCGCGGGGCGCTGGAGGAGGTCATGGCGCTGGGCTGCCAGGTCGCACTCGACGACTTCGGGACCGGCTATTCCTCGCTCGGCTACCTGCGCAAGCTGCGCTTCTCGACTATCAAGGTCGACCGCAGCTTCGTCCAGGGCGCGGCGCAGGGCAGCAATGAAAGCGTCGCGATTATCCGTGCGGTGGTGGCGATGGCGGACAGTCTCGAGATGACCACCACCGCCGAAGGCGTCGAGAACGCCGAAGAAGCGAAGATGATCCGCGAGATGGGCTGCACCAAGATCCAGGGTTACTACTTCGGCAGGCCGATGCCGAGCCGCGAAGCACGCGCCCTGTTCGACCGTCAGGACCGGATGATCGCCTGACCTATCAGGGGTCGGCTCAGGCCGTCGCGAGCCGTTCCAGCGCGGCCTTGAAAAGCGGCAGCCCGTCAGTTCCGCCATGCGCGGGTTCGATCGCACGCTCCGGGTGCGGCATCATCCCCAGCACATTGCCCGCTGCGTTGAGGATCCCGGCGATATCGCGCTGCGAACCATTGGGATTGTCGAGATAGCGGAAGGCCACCCGGCCTTCGCCTTCGAGCCGGTCGAGCGTCTCCCCGTCGGCAAAGTAATTGCCGTCATGGTGGGCAATCGGAATCGCGATGGTCTGACCCGCGTCATAGCCGCCGGTAAACAGCGACTGGCTGTTCTCGACCTTGAGTTCGACCGTGCGGCAAACGAAGTTCTGGCCTGCATTGCGCATCAGCGCGCCGGGCAGCAAATTGGCTTCGGTCAGCACCTGGAAGCCGTTACACACGCCCAGCAGGGGCACGCCGCGACCAGCTTCGCGGATCACGGCACGCATGATCGGGCTTCTGGCCGCCATCGCGCCGGAACGCAGGTAGTCGCCATAAGAGAAACCGCCGGGCAGGGCGATGAAGTCGAGCCCCTCTGGCAGGTCGCTGTCGCCGTGCCATACTCGCAGCGGAGGGCTTCCGCTGGCCTGTTCCAGCGCCACCGCCATGTCGCGGTCGCAGTTCGATCCGGGAAAGGTGATGACCGCGGTCTTCATGGGGTCAGGCCTTCTCGATACGGTAGTTTTCGATCACTGTGTTGGCGAGCAGCTTCTCGCACATTTCGGTAAGGTCCGCGTCGCTGGTGCCGTCTGCCACGTCGAGTTCGATCAGGCGGCCGATGCGGACGTCGTCCACGCCCTCGAAACCAAGACCCTCGAGCGCGTGATGAACCGCGCGACCTTGCGGGTCGAGCACCCCGGGCTTGAGGCTGACGTGGACGCGGATTTTCATGGCAGGAGCTCCGGAGCGATAAGTGGCGGCTTGGCTGGAGCCCGGTCCCTATAGCGATACCTTGCCGCGCCGCAATCCCGGGCTAGCGGCATTTCCCGCTTCATCTCCCGCCCCGGACGGATGTTACCGTTACATTCCTGCTACACTCGCTCGTCAAACGGTGGCGAAATGCAATGAATTGGGGGGCGAACCTCTCCGCGTTCTCGCCCTGTTAGGCAATTCGGGGCATGTAGCGCCTCAGTATTCCCACGTGCCCAATAATTCGCTGAGTCCAGCAACTCTTGCCGCGAGGAACCGATGAGCACCTTCCAGAACATTCTCCGTACCACGCTGGCATCATCCAGCATTGCCGCGTTGGCCATGGCCGCCCCTGCCGTTGCACAGGATCAGGATGAGGCCGGCGCAGAAACCTCGGGCGGCGGGCTCGATGTCATCGTCGTGACCGCCAACCGCCGCGAGGAAAACCTGCAGGATGTGGCGATCTCTGCCGCAACGCTCGACGATAGTAGGGTCCAGACTCTGTTCGCCGGCGGGACGGACAACACCGCCCTGTCGGGGCAGGTCCCGGGCCTGTTCGTGGAAAGCTCCAATGGCCGCGCCGCGCCGCGTTTCTATATCCGCGGCCTCGGCAACACCGACTTCGATCTCGCCGCCTCGCAGCCGGTTTCCGTCATCATGGACGACGTGGTGCTGGAAAACGTGACGCTGAAGAGCTTCCCGATCTTCGACGTCGAACGGATCGAGGTCCTGCGCGGCCCGCAAGGTACGCTGTTCGGGCGCAACACCCCGGCCGGTATCGTCAAGATCGACACCCGCAAGCCGGGCTTCGACACCGATGGCAGCGCTTCGCTCAGCGTCGGCACGCTCGGCTCGGTCGCACTCGATTTCGGGGCCAACATCGTGCTCGAGCCGGAAAAGATTGCCGTGCGCCTGTCGGGTCTCTGGCAGCATCGAGGCAACTGGGTCGACAACGGCTTTACCGGTGAAGAAAATGCACTGGGCGGGTTCGACGATATCGCCGTGCGCGGCCAATTGCTGTTCCAGTTTTCCGAGGACGCCTCGTTCCTGGTCAATGCCCAGTATCGCGACCTCGACGGCACCTCGACCCTGTTCCGGGCCAACATCCTTGGTCCGGGCAACAACAACCTCAATGCCAATTATGACCGCGACACCGTGTTTTACGATGCCGGGGCGGACAACCAGGCGCGATACAAAACCTTCGGCCTCAGCGGCAAGCTGGAGTGGGCGACCGATGCCGTCACGCTGACCTCGATCACGTCTTACTACAACAGCGACGGTTCGAGCCGCGGCGACATCGACGGCGGCTTTGGCGCCTCGTTCCTGCCGGTGATGGGCCCCGGCTTCATTCCTTTCCCGTCCGACACGCAGGACTCGATCGAGCTTGAGCAGGCGACCCACGAAGTGCGGCTGGCTTCCAATGGCGAAGGCCCATTGACCTGGCAGGTCGGCGGATACGGCTTCTGGAGCCAGTTCGATGTGACGACGGTCGGTTTCCCCTTCCCGCCCCCGGTTACTGTTCGCCACGGCAACGATGCCTGGGCGGTGTTTGGCCAGGTGACGAGCCAGCTGGGTGAGGCCGTGCGCCTGACCGGCGGTCTGCGCTACACGGAAGACGACAAGAATTTCCGCGTCGTTTCGGGTTCGTTCGGCCCGCAGTTCCGCTCGGTCGAGGACTCGCGGGTGACCTGGGACCTGAGCGCATTTGCCGATGTTTCGGATGATGCCAGCGTCTACGCCCGCGTCGCCAGCGGCTTCCGTGCTCCGACCATCCAGGGCCGCGACGTGGCCTTCTTCTCGCCGCCGTCGATCGCGACGAGCGAGAAGATCATGTCCTACGAAGCCGGCTTCAAGTCGGAGCTGGCCGACCGCACTGTGCGGCTCAACGGCGCGGTGTATTATTACACGGTCGATGATCCGCAATTCTCCGCAGTCGGCGGCGCCGGCAACCTGGTTCAGCTGGTCAATGCCAACAAGGGCGTCGGCTATGGTTTCGAACTCGACAGCGCTTTCCAGCTGAGCGAGTTCTTCACCGTGACCGCCGGCCTCGCCTGGAACAAGACCGAGATCCAGGACAACGCGCTGGCGGTGGGCATCTGCGCCCAGTGCACCGTTACCGATCCGACGACTGTGATAGCGGGCACCACCCGCGCGCTGGTGGATGGCAACCCGTTCCCCAACGCCCCGGAATTCACTGCCGACATCACCGCTGAACTCAACATCCCGATGGGCGACGATCACAAGATATTCGTCTTCACCGACTGGCAGTACCAGGGGAAGACCAACTTCTTCCTCTACGAAAGCCGCGAGTTCAATTCGAACAACCAGATCGAAGGCGGCCTGCGCATCGGTTACGGTCCGGTCGACGATCGCTGGGCAGTGGCGCTGTTCGCGCGCAACATCACCGACGAGGACAATGTCCGCGGCGGTATCGATTTCAACAACAACACCGCCTTCGTCAACGAGCCGCGCATCATCGGCGTCTCGGCGACGTTCAACTACTGATCGCTTCTTCGAGCGGATAGTGGAGGGGCGTCCCGTGAGGGGCGCCCCTTCTGCGTGCAGCGTTAGTCCGCGGCCACTTCCGGCGCGGCAGGCCGAGGCAGAACAAGGAAGGTAACCGCGCCGTCGGTGGTCAGATATTGCGCTGCCACTTCGCGCAGACGCTCCGGCGTAACTTCAAGGTATCGCTGGCGAGCGGCAAGAAAGCGTTCGATCTGTTCCGGATCGGATTGCGCCCGCGCGGTGTAGGCCATCCAGCTGGCATTGGTCTTCAGCGCGTTGTCGAAGTCCTGCAGGATCGGCTGGCGCGCCCGTTCAAGTGTATCGTCGGGAAGGGCCGTCGTCCGCAGGCGTTCGATCAGCGAGTCGATCACGTCACGGGTCGCAGCAACCTCGCCGGTGTCGACCGTGGCGCCCAGGCTGAACACGCCGTAGCCATCGTAGAAGCGTGACTGACTGTTGCTCACACCGGGCGAATAGGCCTTGCCCAGTTGTTCGCGCAGCGCGTCGGTCATTTCCAGTTCGACCACCGCACGCAGCAGGTTGAGTTCTATCGTCGCTTGCGGATCGTCATAGTCGCGGGTCGGCCAGGTGAAGTTGACCAGCGCCTGGTTGGCCTCACCGTCATGGAACAGGGTGTAGCTGCCGCGTTGGCTGGTGAAGCCTCGCTGGCGGCTTTCCGGATAATCCCTGAAGGCCTGCTCCCGCTGGGGAAGGGCGCCCAGTGTCCGGGCGACCAGCGCGATAGCCCGTTCCTCGTCGAAGTCGCCCACGAGCGCAATTTCCATCGCGCCGTTCTGCAAACGGTCGGCGATGACCGCACGCAATCCGTCGAAGTCCAGCGCGCGCAGGGCGTCCGCTTCGGGTGTGGTGAATCGCGGGTCGCTGTCTGACAGGATCTTGCCCGCGAATGCGCCCAGGGTTCCGCCCGGCGTGGCCGTGAGGCGGGCAAAATAATCGTCCAGCCCGTTGCGGAACCGCGTGACCGGCTCCGGCCGGTAGCCCGGATCGGTGAGATAGGCCGCAATCAGCTGTAACTGCAGCTCGAGATCGCGCGGCGTGGTTGTCGCGCCCATGGTGAAGCGGTCGGTGGCGGCGCTCAGCGAGAAGTTCGCGCTGCGACCCGCGAGGATAGTCTGCAGTTCGTCAAGCGAATGCTGGCCGAGTCCGCCGCCCGCGAGCAGGGCGGTCAGGTGGGTATTTAGCGGCGCTTCTCGAGTATCGAGGTAGTTTCCGCCATCGATGCCCAGTGACACGCTGATTTGGTCCTTGGCGAGGTCGGTTTGCTTGAGGTTGAGCATCACGCCGTTGGCAAAAACCACCTGGCGGATATCCAGCTGCGCGCTCATGGTATCCGACACGACTTTGCCCGCCGGGCCGAAATCGGTGTAGGCCCACTGCGCCGCCTCGGCCCGATCCGGCGCTACGACCGGAGCGGCGAGGGCGGCATCCCATGCTGCACGCAGGGCATCGGCACCGCCTTCCGGCGCGGTTCGGCCGCTGAAACGGATCAGTGGATTGTCGAGAGGGATCATATCCGCCTTGAGCGCCGCAATAACCGCCTCCGGCGTTGCCTTGTCGGCGACGGCTTCGAGCATGGCGAGATTGTCCGCCGGGGATGTGGGTACGGAGCCGTTGCGAATGAGGCCGATGGCACGTTCTGCGAAGGTTGAATGACTGCGGGTATCCTGCCCGGCCAGGGCGTTCTCGAGCGCCGTGCGGCGGTTGGCCAGTTGCTCGGCTATCTCGGTCTCGCTGACACCGAACTCGAGGAACTGGCGGTAGATCTTCACTGCAGCCGCCAGCCCCTCGGCCCAGCGACCGTCGATGGCGGCGATGCCGAGCGAGGTCTCGCGCAGAGCGTCAAACGCTTCTCCCGTGCTGAAGCTGACACCGCGGAACGGTGGATTCTCACCTTGCGTTGCGCGGCGGAATCTCCGGGCGAGGATGTCATACCCGATCGCCCGCATCAACTCGTCCTCGCGCGCGGCGAGGGTATCGGGGGTCCTGCTCCAGGGCATTGTTCGGCTGATCGAAACCTGCTCGCTGAGCGCGGGATCAAGATAAATGTCGGTCTCGCCAGCGCGTGCGGGATCAACCGGACCAGCCGATGGCTGGGGGGCGGAGGGGCGTGGGCTCCAGTCGGCGAAGCGCGCCTTGATCTTGGCTTCGACTTCTGCCGCATCGAAATCGCCGACCACGACCAGGGTCGTCTTGGCGGGCACATAATTCCGCTCCCAGAAGCTGCGTAGGGTCGCTGCGTCGAGCGCTTCGAGATCTTCGCGACCGGCCCCGGGGAAACGCGCCACCAGCCGCGAATCCGGGGCCGCGAACGAGAACAGGTCGTAGACATTGAGGAAGCTGTAATTGGTCCGGTCGCGCTGCTCGGCGAGCAGGATGCCGCGCTCGCGATCCACTGCTGCGGGATCGAACACTGCTTCGCTGGCGACTTCGCGCATCAAGAACAGCGCGGTGTCGAGCAGCTCGGGCGAGGTGTTGGGCAGGTCGAGCTTGTACTGGGTGTAACCCATGTTGGTCTCGGCATTGGTGTCCGCCCCGAATCGCAGACCCAGTCGCTCGAGCAACTTGACCATCTCACCTTCGGGCACATTGGTGCTGCCGTTGAAGACCATGTGCTCGACAAAATGCGCGGCACCGCGTTCGCTGTCCCCTTCGTCGAGCCGCCCGGCACCGATTTCCATGCGCACCAGCGCCGTCCCTGCGGGCGTGGCGTTGGCGCGGATGACGTAGCGCATGCCGTTGTCGAGCACGCCGAAGATATAGCCTTTTTCCGGCTCGAGGTCGCTCTGTTCGAACGCCCAGACCGGCTCGGCAGCTTCGACCTGTTCAGCCGGTGGAGTAGATTGTGCCGCCAGCGGCACGGCGAGGACCAGCGCCAACGGCGCGGTAAATGCGAGACCCTTCATGCCCATCAACGTGGCAAGTTTGGTGGGGCATGGCAACCGCAAGCGTATGGTTTGGCAAGGATTGTGGGATTAGAGTGCGATCATGGCCGTGATCGACCTCGTCTATAATCCTGCCGCAGGCAGCTTCCGCGAAGCTACGCTGGCGCAATTGGTCCGCGCGCTGGAAGGCGAGGGATTCGACGTGTCCATGGTGCCGACCCGGATCGATGGCGTGGAGCTTTCCGGCAGGGCCGATATCGTTTGCGTCCATGGCGGCGATGGGACCTTGCGTGATGTCGTGCGCGCTATGGGTGCGGATGCCGGAAGGGTGCCGATCTGCATCGCACGGTCAGGCACGATAAACCTTGTCGCGCGCGAGCTGGGCTATCCCGGCAAGCCTCAGACTTTCGCCGCGCAAGTCGCGGCGGCGTGGAAAAGAGGCCCCGAGCGCTGGGTGCGCTCACCGCTGTTCATGCTGGGCGAAATGCCGATTGTTTCCTGCCTCAGCATCGGACCCGACAGCGCCGCGGTGGCGCGGGTTTCAGGGCCACTCAAGAAACGCATCGGACGGCTCGCCTATGCCGTGGCGATGCTGAGCCTGCTGCGCGAATGGCCGCGCAGCCCGATGACGGTGAAGGGCGAAATGGCCGACGGTTCGACGTTCGAGGACGAAGTCGAAGCCGTGATCGCTTCCCACGCCGCGCTCTATGCCGGACCGTTCCAGCTCAGCCCGCGTGCGGGGCTGGCGACCGACGCCATCGAGATCATCACCCTGCAGCGCGCCAGCCGCGCCGGGATGCTCGCCTTCGTGATCGCTGCCATGCTGCGCTTGCCGGTCGACCGCTTCGGCTTCGCCACGATCCGCAGCGCTCGCCGCGTGACCTTCGACCGCTGTGTCAGCCCGGTGCAAGTTGACGGCGACCACATGCCGGAATGCGCCTACGCCATCGCGCCAAGCGGGACGGTGCTGACTTATCTCGCCTGAGGCGCAGGAGTTACTTCTTGGGCTTGGGCGCGCCTCGCAGGCGGCTGCGGTGGACGCTCATGTCGAACACTTCGCCGGGGCTGTTGCCGTCGTCTTCCTGCAGCAATCCGAGGCGGCGGGCGACTTCCTGATAGGCTTCGCTCTCGCCGCCGAGGTCGCGGCGGAAGCGGTCCTTGTCGAGCTTCTCGCCAGTGGCCATGTCCCACAGGCGGCAGCCGTCGGGGCTGATCTCGTCGGCCAGGATCACGCGGCTGTAGTCGCCGTCCCAGATGCGGCCGAATTCCAGCTTGAAATCGATCAGGCGGATGTCGATGGCGGCGAACATCCCGGCCATGAAGTCGTTGATGCGGATCGCCATGCTGGCGATGTCCTGCATCTCTTCGGGGCCCGCCCAGTTGAAGCAGGCGATGTGTTCCTCGGCGATCAGCGGATCGCCCAGCGCATCGTCCTTGTAGTAATATTCGATCAGCGTGTGCGGCAGCGGCTCGCCCTCGGGGATGCCCAGCCGCTTGCTGATCGAACCGGCGGCGACATTGCGCACCACCACTTCGATCGGGATGATCTCGACCTGCCGCACCAGCTGCTCGCGCATGTTGAGGCGGCGGATGAAGTGGGTCGGGATGCCGATATGCGACAGCCGCGTGAAGACATGCTCGCTGATGCGGTTGTTGATCACGCCCTTGCCGCTGATGGTGCCCTTCTTCTCGGCATTGAAGGCGGTGGCATCGTCCTTGAAATACTGGATGATGGTGCCCGGCTCCGGACCTTCATAAAGGATTTTGGCCTTGCCTTCGTAGATCTGGCGGCGACGCGACATGGCGGGAATTCCTCAGGCTGAAACACTTGGCCCCGGCCTGCAAAGCGTGAAGCTTCGCCGCGCCGGGGCTGCCTGCTCTGCTTACAGGGGAACGCCGGGGATAGCAATTGTCCGCTGGGATGGTAATCGCCGGGGCCATGGGGCCTTTCCGTTATCGCCATTCCGGCCTGCTGGTCGAATCCGCGCTCGAATTGCCCGAATGGCATGCTTTCGTGGCTGCTGACGGCGGCGAAGCTGACGTCACCATCCGCTTCGCCCCTACGCTGGGCAAGGCTGCACCGCCCAACCACACGCCGGTGATGGAGGGCGAAGCGCTGCGCTTTTCCGTGCCCGACGTCGGGACATGGCGCATCAGCGGTGGTCGGCTGATCGAGATCGAGCCCTTTGGCGATCCGGCCTCGATCGAGGTTCGGCTGTTCACACTCGGCAGCGCATGGGGCACGCTCGGCTATCAGCGCGGCTGGGCCATGCTGCACGGCAGCGCGGTGCTGGGACCGAAGGGCGCGGTGCTGTTCTGCGGGCCGCAAGGTGCTGGCAAGTCGACCATGGCGGCCGCGCTGGCGCAGCAAGGCCTGCCGCTGGTCAGTGATGACCTCAGCCGCGTCGAGCCGGGGCGGGCGGACAAGCCGACGCGGCTATGGCCCTCGAGCACGCGCCACAAGCTGTGGGACGAGGCGATCGACAGGTTGGGGCTGTCAGACCGCGAGCGGGTGCAGGACTATTTCCGCGCCGACAAGTTCCACCTTGAAAGCAGCACCAGTGTGCCGGTCGAATTGCCGGTGCCGCTGGTCGGCATCTATGCGCTGGATTTCGGCGATTCGTTCAGGATCGAGCGCCTCACCGGCGCGGAAGCGGCGACGTCGGTGCTGCGCGAGACGATTTATCGCCCGCTGTTCCTCGAAGCGATGGGCCGGCTGGCCGAGCAGGCGGTCCATGCCGCGCGTATCGCGGCGAGTGTGCCGGTATGGCGGCTGACGCGTCCGGCGGACCTGGCGCAGCTATCCGATGTCGGCGCGCAGCTGATCGGGCATCTCGAACAGGACTAGGAAAAGAGTGGTGCCTCGGGGCGGATTCGAACCACCGACACTGCGATTTTCAGTCGCATGCTCTACCAACTGAGCTACCGAGGCATTCCCTCTGCGAGCAAGGCCGAAACGGCCCGGCGAGCGAATGAGTGCGCGCCTATGGCGAAGGGGGCGGCGCTTGGCAAGGGGGGAATCAGTCTTCCGGGACAATATCCTCTGGTGCCGCTGGAGGGCCGGGGACGGCATAGCCATCGCCCAGCCATTGGGCGAGGTCGCGGTCCTTGCAACGCTGCGAGCAGAACGGGCTATGCTCCTCGCTGCGAGGCTTGCGGCAGATCGGGCATTTGCGGGTCATAGCGGCACCGCCTGCGCGAAGGCACCGTTCAAGGCAAGCCCCGGATCGGTCGCAATCCGCACTTCGCGGCCCGTGCGGCGGGCGAGTTCCTCCAGCCACTCGGGTTTGAGCCGGGCCTGAATCGCTGGGTGGAATGTCAGCAGGAGCGCGCCCGGCTCACTGACCAGCTCCGCTCGCCGCAGCAATATGCGCGCTGCTGCCGAGACGCGGTGCTGGCCGATCAGCCGCAGCAGCGAGGGACGGCGCAGCCGGGCGACGATCTGGACGAAGCCGAAGCCGTTCATGGCCGTGCGTTCGTGCGGCCAGTCGGCCAGCGCCTCGCTGAGGCGTTGGTCCACCGCACGGCGATCGCCCTTGTCGGCCAGCGTGGGGAAATCGATCCCGATATTGCCGCCGATGTCGAATCGCTGGAGCGCCATGGCGAGGGCAGGCACGGCGTTGTGAAAGATCGCCTCGGGCGGGCCGCCATCGACGTCGATCACCGTCATCGCCGGGGTATCGGCGAACAGCAGACTGCCACCGGAGAATTCCGTCACGCCGGCCCAGGCCTCGGCGAAAAGTTCTTCCCAATCGGCTTCGGCGGGGAAGCGGTGGACTTCGCTGACGCTGTGGCCTTCTGCGCGCAGGCTGTCGGCGAGCGAGGGGGTGGGCGCGAGCGGCGCTGCCGTTACGACTGCCTGTGCCCGCTTGAGCCGACCCCGTTCGGCAATGGCCTCGCGTTCGATGGCCACCCGGACCGGACGACCGACGCTGTCGGATGCGGTCAGGCGACGGGTGAAGGCTTCTGTGCCGTCAGAAAAGCGGAGAATGCCGCTTGTCGTGCCGGGGAATCGGTCGGCGACGACCCCTTCTACAACGGCACCATACGCCAGCCGCCCGCTCCAGCGCAGCCTCGCGGCGACGATGGCACCGCGCTCCAGCAGGACTGCGCGCGCCTCCCCGATCCCGCGCTCGACCAGCCACTCAGGCAATCTGCATCCCCGCCGCCTTGAGCAGGGCTCGCGTTTCGAACAGTGGCAGTCCGACGACGCCGGTATAGCTGCCCTGTATCCAGTCGATCAGCCCGGCCGCCTGCCCCTGGATGGCGTAACCGGCGGCCTTGCCAATGCCTTCGCCACATGCGGCATAGTCGGCGATTTCCAGCGGACTGAGGCGCTTGAAGCGGACCTGCGAGGTCACCACGCGGCTGCGTAGCGAGCCGGCATTATCGACCAGCGCGATCGCCGAAATGACCCGGTGCCGCCGCCCCGACAGCAGTTCAAGGAATCGCGTCACTTCCTCCGGCGACTGCGCCTGCCCCAGAATGCGCCGCCCCGCAGCCACGGTGGTGTCGCCTGCGAGCACGATCTCGCCCTCGGCGCGGGGGATGGCCTGCGCCTTTTCGATCGCCATGCGCTCGGCATAGAGGCGCGGCTGTTCGCGCTTGTGCGGGGTCTCGTCGATATCGGGCGATTGCACGCGCGCGGGAACCACGCCGATCTGCGCGAGCAGGTCGCGCCGACGCGGGCTGGAGCTGGCCAGAACGAGCTGCGGAACGAGGTTCGGTGTCGCCACCGGCGATTACTGCGGGCCGGGGCCCTGCGCCGCGTTCTGGCCGGGGCCGCCACGGCCCGGCATGAAGCGGTAGGTGATGCGCGCCTTGGTCAGGTCGTACGGGGTCAGCTCGCACAGCACTTCATCACCCACGAGCACGCGGATGCGGTTCTTGCGCATCTTGCCGGCGGTATGGCCCAACACTTCATGGCCATTCTCGAGCTCGACCCGGAACATCGCGTTAGGCAGCAGTTCGACCACCTTGCCGCGCATTTCGAGGAGTTCTTCTTTCGCCATAAAGTCAGGATTTCCGTAAGTGGTGTTGCAGAGAGGCGCGCCCTTTACCCGCGTGCGAGGCAAAAGGGAACCCCAAGGCGTGCAGCGCCTTGTTCGACCAGCGGTCCATCCCTGACGATGTGCGACAATCCGATACCAAGGTCTGTGTTGCCAGTGTTGTACATCTCCGCCAAGGCGGCCCGCGGGCGGGGAACATTGCAAAAGGTTTGAAGAGCTTGCGTCGTTTTGCCCTCCTTCCGCTCGTTGCCTTGGTCATTGCTGCCCCCGCAGTGGCGCAGGAGGCCCGGCCGCCTGCCGAGCCGCAGCCGGCACCCGAGCCGACGCAGGCCGAGCCGCCGGTGATCGTTGTATCCGCCGATCGTCTTCCCGGTCAGGTCGAAACCGATGCGGCCCCGATCGTGAAGCTCGACGAGCAGCAGGTCGCATCCTACGGCGCTCGCTCGATCGAGGACCTGGTGTCTCAGCTCGCGCCGCAGATCGGTGCCGGGCGCGGCCGTGGCGGCTTCCCGCTGTTCCTCGTCAACGGCCAGCGCATCACCAATTTCCGCGAAATCCGCCGCTATCCGCCCGAAGCGATCCGGATGGTCGAGGTCCTGCCGGAAGAGGTCGCCCTGAAATACGGCGCACAGCCGGATCAGCGGGTTATCAACTTCGTCCTCAAGAACAATTTCAGCAGTGAGGAGCTGGAGCTGGAATACGGCCAGCCCACCGCCGGCGGTTATGGCACGACGGAAGTGGGCGCCTCGCTGCTGACCATCAGCGGGCCGCAGCGCACCAATCTCAGTGTCGAGTGGAACAACACCACGCCGCTGACCGAGGCCGAGCGCGGAGTGATCCAGACGCCCGGCAGCGTGCCGACCGTCGCAACCGATCCCGATCCCGCGCAATACCGGACGCTGGTGGCCAGGAACGAGACCCTGAGGGCCAACGGTACGACCACCAGGACGCTGGGCGGGGCGGGTTCGAGCACGCAGCTCACGATCAATGGCGAATGGGTCCACAGCATCAGCCGCAGTCTGTCGGGGCTCGAAACTGTTGTCCTTACGGCTCCCGGCGGTGCGACCGCGCTGCGAACGCTCGATGCCGATCCGCTGGCGCGGCGGACCAAGAGCGACACCTATTCGTTCGGTGGCGGGCTCTCGACCGGGCTTGGCGCATTCGACCTGCAACTGACGGTCGACGCTGCACGCGGCATCTCGCGCACGCGGATCGACCGCCGGCGGGACACCAGCGTGCTCGTCCAGGCGGCTGCGGCGGGGACGCTGGCCATCGACGGAGCTTTGCCGGATTTAGCAGCAGCCGGCATCGATATCGCCGACAACAAGACCTACACGGTCGATAGCCTTGCCACGTTGAAGGGCGATCTCGTCCGCCTGCCCGGCGGCGACGTCAGCCTGACTCTCAGCACCGGCTACCGGCTCAACGGCATCGACAGTTCCGACACGCGCAGCGCCACGCCCGCCTTCTCGCTCGACCGCAGGCGCTGGCGTGGCAATGTCGCGCTCGGCATACCCGTTACCAGTCGCCGCGAAGGTTCTGGCGCGGCGATCGGCGACATTACCCTCAGTCTGGGCGGCGGGATCGAGGATATCTCGGACTTCGGAGCGCTGTCGAACTGGAACGCGGGACTGACGTGGAAGCCGCTGGAGCCGCTCACGCTCCAGGCCAGTTATGTCAATCGCGAGGAGGCGCCCAGCCTGACCCAGCTTGGCGCGCCGATCATCGACAGCTTCAACGTGCCCTATTTCGATTTCGCCACCGGCACGACCGTGCTGGTAACCCAGACCAGTGGCGGCAATCCGGCGCTGCTGGCGGAAACGCAGCGCGACTGGAAGCTGTCGGCCAATCTCGACCTGCCGTTCTTCGACCGGACCAATCTCGTTGTCGAATATTACACCAACCGCTCCAGCGATGTCTCGTCGAGTTTCCCGCAACTGACTGCGGCGACCGAAGCTGCGTTCTCGTCGCGCGTGACCCGTGATGGCAATGGGGTCCTGACAGCCATCGATGTGCGACCGGTGACTTATGCCGAAACCCGCAGCAGCCGCGTCCGCTATGGCTTCAACATGTTCGGCCGCGTCGGCAAGCCCAATCCGGAAGCCGCAGCAAGTGGTCCCTTCGGCGCCATGGTACGCGGTGGCGGCGGTGCTCCGTCACCGACCCCCCAGCCACCGGCAGATGGTGCGGCCGGTCCGCCCGCGCCAGCTCGCGGGCCGGGCGGTGGCGGGTTCGATCCGCAGCGTTTCCAGCAAATCCAGCAGCAGTTCTGCACCACGCCTGAAGGCCAGATGCCCGACCTGTCGCAATTGCCGCCGCAGATGGCACAGCGGCTCAATGGCGCCGATGGCCAGCCCGATCCCGCCAAGATCGCCATGGCGCGCCAGCGGATGTGCAGTGTCGACGTCGCTGCAAGTGCACCCGGCACTCCACCGGCGCCGGGTGGCGTCGGTCCGATGGACTTGCAGGTGTTCCTCGACATGCAGAAGGGTCTGCATTGCGACGATCCGGGCGGGACGCCGGACCTGTCGCTGGTCCCGCCCGAAGTGCTTGAACAGCTCAAGGGCCCGAACGGGCAAATCGATCCGGCCCGCCTGAAGGAATTCCGCGAGCGCGTCTGCGCGATCAAACCGAGCGACTTGCTGCCTGGCGGTGCCGCGGCGGGTTCAGGCGGTGGTTCTCCGGGCGATTCGAACGGCGATGGCGAGGGCGGCGAAGCCCAGGTTGCGGCCGCAACGCCACGGCCGTCGGGAGAGGCGCCTCCCCCGGCAGCCGCAGCAAGCGCGCCCTCTGGCGCTTCGCGCGGTGGCGCACCGCGCGGCGGCCCCGGCGGATTTGGCGGCGATGGGCAAGGCCGCTGGAGCCTGTCGCTCTTTCACACCATCAATCTGACCAATTCGGTGCTGATCGCCCCGGGCGGGCCCTTCCTCGACTTGCTTGATGGCGATGCCACCGGTTCGGGCGGTGGCGTCTCGCGCAACGCTTTCGAATTGCAGGGCGGCATGTTCCTCGGCGGGATCGGGTTTCGCCTGTCGGGCAACTACCGCACGGCAACGACCGTGAACGGCAGCGGCCTGCCGGGCAGCAGCGATCTTCGCTTCGGCGATCTTGCCACCTTCGACCTGCGCGCGTTCATGGCGCTCGACCAGCAGAAATGGCTGGTGGGCGATGAACCAGGGTTCTTCAAGGGCGCGCGCTTGTCGCTGCGGGTCGACAACATCTTCGATTCGCGCCAGCGCGTGACCGACGACACCGGTACGGTGCCGCTGGCCTACCAGCCGGCGCTGATCGATCCGGTCGGCCGCTTCGTGGAGATCGAATTCCGCAAGCTTTTCTGAGGCGATGCCCGCCTAGTTCAGTTTGCCCTTCGGGAAGGCGAGGGAGGCCAGTCCGCGCGGCGCGAAGGGTTTCCAAGCGCCATCGGCCTGCGCCAGTCGGTCGGCCACGGCGTAAGCGACCAGGGGATTGACCCCCATACCGCAATGGCTGGCGTGCACCTCGATGTTCTCGCAGTGCGGGTGGTCGTCGGCCTGCACCGAGCCGCGCCAGTGAACCACGCCGTCGGTCTTGGTCAGGATCGAGGTGGTCGGTACCGGTGGAGCCTTGCCCAGGTCCAGGAACCTCCCTCCCTGCATCGGCTCGGGCTCCTTGCCGTTGAGAAATTCGAACAGGCGGCGGGCGTTGGTGTGGTTGCGATCGTCTGAAATCGGGCTGCCGAGACTGATCACGAAGCGGACCTTCTCGGGCATGAGCTTGGCCAGTTCGCGCGCGAATACGCCGCCCAGCGACCAGCCGACGATCGAGACCTTGCCGCCAGACGCATCGTGCAGTTCCTCGACGCAGTTGGCCATGGCGTCGATGCGGGCGTTATCGACCCGCACATTACGGCCGAGGCCCCATCCGGCTGTCCGATAGCCGAGATCGTCGAGGAGCGAGCGCAGCGGCGCGGTCGACCCGTCCGAGGCCATGAAGCCGGGCAGCACCAGCACCCCGTGGCCGTCGCCCTTGGGCAATTGGCCGAGCAGCGGGCGCAGTGCGTAGAAGGCTGCGAGTTCGCTCAGCGCCCGGCCGGGTTCGGCCAGGGTCAGGAGCTTGTGCGGGGGGCGAGCCATAGAGGCGTCTCCGTCCAGAGTCATGGTGGCTGCGGTCATGGCTTGGTGTTCCCTTTGCTACCCGAGGGCTTCCTGCGAGGCGACGCCGCCTTCTTGGCGGTCGCCGGTTTTGTGGTGGTCTTGAGCTTGGTCAGCGCTTTGGAGGCCGGCACCTTGGCCGCCCTGGCCTTGCGCGTCGGAGGTTTCTTTACAGCAGGCTTCGGGGGCGGTTTCGGGGCCGCCTTGGCCACGGGCTTGACCGCCGCCTTGGGTGCGGCCGCCTTGGGCGCTGACGCTGCGTCCAATGCCTTGGCCGCAGCCAGCAATTCGTTGAAGCTGTCCTCGATGCACTGAACATAGAACTCCGGATCGGGCAGGAGTTCCCGGCAGGCCGTGAAACTGATGGTCGCTTCGGCGCAATAGCTCTGCACCACATGGCCGAGACCGAGCCCGTCGTTGAGGCACAGCAGCCCCATCATGCTCTCGAGCCGCGCCCCGGTGGAGTAGATCGGCACCGGGGGGCCGGGGACATTGGTGACCACGGTCGAGAAGGGCGGCCCTACACCGCGGTTGGCGAGGCCGAGGCGGGTATAGAGCTGCGCGCCCAGCGACATGTAGAGCGCGGGTGAGACCTTGCTGATCTCGGTCATGTTCCGCGCGCCCATCGCGTCGGTCATGGCCTTGGAATTGGTGGTCTTGGAATGGACGTAACGGAGGCGTTCGACCGGGTCTTCGATATGGGTGCCGAGCGGGGCGATCATGGCCGCCACCTGGTTGCCCATGTCGCCTTTCTCGTCCTTGCCGCGGACCGAGATTGGGGCCATCGCCGTCAGCGTCGCCTTGGGCAGATCGTCCTTTGCCAGCAGATACTTGCGCAGCGCCCCGCCGATGATGGCGAGGAACACGTCGTTGACCTTGCAGCCCGGATCGAGCGCGCGGATCGCCTTGATGTCGGCCAGCGGCACGCTGCGCCCCTCGACCACGCGGTGGGCGGAAACCTTGCGGTTGAAGCGGGTGCGCGGGGCGACCATGTCGCTCGACAGCTTGAAGTCCTGCGCCAGCAGACCCTTGATCGCCTTGGCCAGACCCGGCGCAGCCTTGGCAGCGACCTCGATCTGCTTCACCGGATTGGCGATGGCGCCGATATAGGCCTTGCCGAGCAACTCGGCGGCGCTCGGGATGCGCTCGGGCTTCCACTCGTCGGGCGCGTTGGGCGGCGGGGCATGGGGGTCGAGCGTGTGCATCGCCTCCATCAGGTCGATCCCGCTCATCCCGTCGATGGCGGCATGGTGGACCTTGGTCACCATGGCAAAGCTGCCGGGCATCACGCCGGGAATATTGTCCAGCCCCTCGACCACGGTGAATTCCCACGGCGGCTTGTGGAGGTCGAGCGGGCGGGCGAAGATGCGTGCCGCCTGGATGCAGAGCTGCCGCCAGTCGCCCGGCTTGGGCAGGGCGATATGGCGGACGTGGTACTCGAGGTCGAAGTCGGGGTCCTCGATCCAGTAGGGGTAGTCGAGGTCGAACGGTACGCGCACCATGCGCTGGCGGATCGTCCGGCTAAGTTGCATGCGGCTGGCGAAGAAGCTCAGGATATCCTTGAAACGGACGAACCCGCCCGGCGCCGTTTCCGGATTGTAGATCAGGATCGAGCCGATATGCATCGGCGAGGTCGGGCTTTCCAACGCCACGAACGACGCGTCCATCCCCTGCAATTGGCGCAAAGGCATCCTCCTGTTGTGCCGGCCACCCTCTTTTCCGAACGAAAATTGCGCGGCGGAGCCTGCTTTTGCAGGTCTGTTGCAGCATGGGGTAACAGGTGACGGCGCGGCGTCAAGCTGCCGTCCCCGTCAACAGCTTCCCCTACGGAGGGGTTTCCCACAGCGACACGGCACCCTAAATCGGCCCGACCATGGCCCGAACACCTGCTGGCACTCCCCACGACCCACGCGGTGCCGAGCGCTTCAACGAGGAGCGTGCGGCCTATACCGTCGCGTCTGCGCAGCCGGACCTGAAGGCGGGCGTCGAGGCGATCCGCGAGACGGTGAAGACGCTGAAGCCGCGCCCCGGCGTCTATCGCATGATCGATGCCAGAGGAGACGTGCTCTATGTCGGCAAGGCCCGCAGCCTGAAGGCACGGGTGGCGAACTACACGCAGGTGCAGCAGCTCTCCGGCCGGCTCCAGCGCATGGTCAGCCAGTGCCGCAGCATGGAAATCGTCGTCACCAATTCGGAGGCCGAGGCGCTGCTGCTCGAAGCGCAGCTGATCAAGCGGTTCCGCCCGCCGTTCAACGTGCTGCTGCGCGACGACAAGAGCTTCCCTTTCATCCTGTTGCGGGCGGAGCATGACTTCCCGCGCATCATGAAGCATCGCGGCGCGCGGCGGGCGAAGGGCAACTACTACGGGCCGTTTGCGAGTGCGGGCAGCGTCAACACCACCATCAACGCGCTGCAGAAGCTGTTCCTGCTAAGGTCCTGCACGGACAGCTTCTTCTCCAACCGCGACCGGCCGTGCCTGCTCTACCAGATCAAGCGTTGCAGCGCACCCTGCGTCGGGCGGATCGACAAGGACGGCTATGCCGCGCTGGTGCAGGAGGCGAAGGACTTTCTCGGCGGCAAGTCGAGCCAGGTGCAGCAGGGCCTCGAGAAGCAGATGGCCAGGGCGGCGGCGGAGCTCGACTTCGAGACTGCCGCCATCCTGCGCGACCGGCTGCGCGCCGCGACCTTCATCCAGGGCAGCCAGGCGATCAACGCGCAAGGGGTGGGCGATGCCGACGTCTTCGCACTCGCCAACAAGAACGGGGTGATCGGCATCCAGAGCTTCTTCATCCGCGGCGGGCAGAACTGGGGCCACCGCGCCTTCTTCCCGAGCCACACGCGCGAGATCGAGGACGACGAGGTGCTCGCCGACGTGATCCTGCAGTTCTACGAGGAAGTGCCCCCTCCGCCGACCGTGCTGGTCGACCGCGCGCTGCCAGAAAGCGAGCTGATCGAGGCGGCGCTGAGCGAGCTGGCAGGGCGCAAGGTGCGCCTCTCGATCCCCGAGCGCGGCGACCGGCGGCGACTGATGCAGCAGGCCCAGCGCAATGCGGTGGAGGCGCTGGAGCGGCGGCTGGCGGAGACCGGCACCAAGGCCAGGCTCAACCGCGAACTGGCCGAATTCCTCGAACTGGGCGAACCGCCCGAACGGATCGAGATCTACGACAACAGCCATATCCAGGGTGCCAAGGCGGTCGGCGCGATGGTGGTCGCGGGGCCGGAGGGTTTCCTCAAGAACCAGTACCGCAAGTTCAACATCCGCGAGGCCCAGTCGAACGACGATTTCGCCATGATGCGCGAGGTGATGCAGCGCCGCTTCCGCAAGCTGGCCGAGGAGGGTGAGGATGGAGACCCACCCCCAGCCCCTCCCGCAAGCGGGAGGGGAGCGAGACTTGCCGAGCCGCAAGGCGAGGCTAGTCGCAGCGGGGTGGGCAAGGGCACCCACCATGACACCTGGCCCGACCTCGTCCTGATCGACGGCGGCAAGGGCCAGATGAGTGCGGTGCGCGACACGCTGGAGGAAATGGGGATCGAGAATGTCCCGCTAATCGCAATCGCCAAGGGTCCCGACCACGGCCGCGAGGGGCGCGAAGTGTTCCATTTTCCCGACGGGCGCGAGAAGACGCTGCCGGTCAATTCGCCGCTGCTGTTCCACTTGCAGCGCCTGCGCGACGAGGTCCACCGCTATGCCATCGGCGCCCACCGCGACAAACGCAGCCGCGCCATCACCGCCTCACCGCTGGACGAGATCCCCGGCATCGGCCCGGCCCGCAAGCGCGCGCTGCTGCTGCACTTCGGCACGGCGAGCAAGGTGCGGGCAGCGGCGCTGGAGGATTTGCAACGTGCGCCCGGCGTGAGCGATGCGGTGGCCCGCAAGGTGTATGATTTCTACCATGCGGGGGGGTGAGAGACAGCGCGCTGGCTGCCTCTCTCCCGAAGGGCGCTCTTTGCGAGGCCTTATTCGATTGTGATAGTCACCGCGCGGCGGTTCTGGGCCCATGCTGATTCGGTGCTGCCGAGCGCGACCGGGCGCTCCTTCCCGTAGCTGACGACCGATAACCGCGAGGGATCTACGCCCAGCGAGACAAGGTAGTTCTTGGCTGCGTTGGCACGGCGTTCACCCAAGGCAAGATTGTATTCGCGCGTGCCCCGCTCGTCGCAGTGCCCTTCAATGGTGGCTCGCTTGCCCGGATAGCGCAGCAACCACTGCGCCTGACGCTGCAAGGCCTCGGCATCGGCCGAGTCGATGTTGTAGCGGTCGGTGTCGAAGTAGATCACATCCTTGCCGGCCATCTGCTGGAGAAAATCGGCCTGGCTTCCGGGGATTGTGGACGGCGCCCCAGTGGTTGTCTCGGCCGCAGTTCCGCCGGGAGGCGGCGGTAGCTGGTCTATCTTCTTCTTGCCGCACGCAGCCATGGACAGGCTGATGGGGATAACAAGCGCGAGGGTCAGGAGGCGTGGCATGATTTATGCTCCGGATATTTGGCACAGTCAGGAATATGCAGTCCGGATAGCCGCTCTGTCTTTCGACCGTTCCCACGCGATTTTCACGCACCTATGGCAAATCTGGGCCGTAAAAATGCCGTTGGAACGGTATGTGCGGGTTCATGGTAAACGGTCACGTCGGATGAGAGCAAACAGTCCCTTCCGATGACAACCCGCAGCCGGCGGGCGCGCACTTCCCCCCGTTGCGTCAGGCGCCCGCCGGCTCATACCTCAGCAGAAAGGCTTAGTGCTAGCCGGTAGCCGACACCGGGTTCGGTCAACAGCAGTTCGGGATCGGAAGGGTCGGCCTCAAGCTTGTCCCGTAACAACGCGATATAACTTCGCAGATACTGGCTATCGACGGTGGTGCTGTCCCAACCCGCGATCATTAGTCGCCGCTGGGTGACGACTTGCCCGGCGTTGCGAGCCAGTACTTCGAACAAAGCAAACTCCTTGGGCGAAAGATGCACGGGCTCTCCCATCAGGACCAGTTCGCGCCGTTCGACATCGAAGGTCAGCAGGTCTGAAACCAAACGTCTTGGGGCCGCTCCCCTTTCTGCCGCGCGGCGTCTTTCGATGACTCGGATCCTGGCCAGTAGCTCGTCTGTCCCGAACGGCTTGTCGACGTAATCGTCCGCTCCTTCGTCGAGCGCGCGGACCTTGTCGCTTTCAAGGTGCCGAGCCGAGAGGACAAGGATGCTCGCATCCGCGGTCGACTTGATCGGAGCAATCAGGTCACCGCCGTCGACATCGGGCAGCCCGAGATCAAGCAGGACTAGGTCGATCGCATGAGATGCCACGCACTCAAGGGCTGACTTGCCATCGTGGGCGGCAAACACATCGTGACCCTTGGCCCCCAGGATCGGCCGCAACGCCTCGATAATCGAAGGCTCGTCGTCGACAATGAGTATCTTCATTGTGGCACGGCCTTCTCTTCTGGCGACTCAAATACCGGCAATCGCACTGCGATACAGGTGCCGCGTCCCTCGTGGACCGGCGAGGTGACGGTGATCCGTCCGTTCGCAGCCTCGACAAAACCCTTGGCGATGAACAGGCCAAGCCCCACGCTGGCCCCTTTCCCGTCACGCTGGCCCATGTGGAAACGGTCGAAAATCTTGTCTTGCTCGACCTCGGGAATGCCCGGCCCCCGATCCACAACAGCGATGGCTACTTGCTCACCTTCGCGCTTGATCACCACTTTGACGGCTGAATCGCGCGCACCGAACTTGGCTGCATTGTCGAGCAAGTTGAACAAAGCATGTTCCAGCATACCGGCATTGGCGAGAACGAACTGGCGTTCGTCGGGGAATTCACGCTCGACGGCCAAATCGGGTCGGGCGGTTTTGGCATGGCGAATGGCCAGCTGGGCAATTTCGGCTACATCGACCGTCTCGGTCCTGAGCTTGGAAATTCCGGCCTGGATCCGGCCGACATCCAACAACTGACTGGTATAGCGATCGAGCCGGCGGCATTGTTCAAGAATGGATGCGAACATCGCATCGCGTTCTACCGGTTTCAGTACTACATCCCGCGAGGCCAGCGCGCCTGCTGCAGTTTCGATCACGGTTATCGGCGTTCGCAGGTCATGCGAGACAGATGACAGGATTGCATCCTTCAGTTCCTCGCTGCGCGCAGCAGTCCTGGCCTCGGCAACTTCATCCAGCAACAAGCAGCGTTCAACTGCGACACCGATCAACGCAGCGAGCGATTGCAGGCGTTCGGGCTTAGCCACGACCGGATCGAAGTCGGCCAACTGGAATTTGGCCATACCCAGCGAACCTCTCGCTCCCTGCAACTCGCATATCCTCCAGCGACGGCTGCCGATTATCCGGGCCGTATCCTCCAGCAGAGGCTGTAGGGGGTTGAGCTCGACTTCGCCATTCGCCGGCCTGACAAAGGCATTTTGGTGCGCGATGAACACCTTCACGTCTTCGAGGCCCTGTGCGGGCAGGATTTTCCGGATGGCATCTTCGACTTCCTCGACCCTTATGGCTTTTTGAAGGTGGTCGCTGACTGCGAGAAGGAATTGGGTTTCCTGACGAGCGGCGAGGGCGTCATTGGCAAAGTCGCGCAACCGACCGACAAGAAAGCCAGCGACGAGCGCGCTGACGTTGAAGGCAATGAGGGGGACAGTCTCGTCAGCAGTGGTGATGCCGAACTGGAAAACTGGCTCACTGAGGAAGAAATTATAGACTATTGAGGCGCAAACTGCAGCGACCATAGCTCGTGCGAGACCAGAATAGACGGCGATCATGATCACGCCGGTGAGATAAGCCAGCACGGCCGTAATGGGACGTTCGAGGTGTTGCGCCAGCCATGTTGCGGAAGTTGCTGCCAGGAATACCCCGACATCGAAAGCTAGTCCGGCAATGCTCTTATTGGTCACTATGCAGGCTCTCCCGTTCAGGAAGCCGTTCGCATAGCCAAGTCGATTGCCATACGCATCTACGGGATTTTTATTGCTGCTGCCTCCGGGCGGGTAGGTTCGGAGGTATTCTGCATGGCTAGGAATGCAGCCGTTGCAGTGTTCGCCTCTTGCCCCGTCGGAGGGCATCCCACGAGCCCGAAAGACTCATACCTTTCTCTCCCCGCATTGCTGTGACAAAATGGAGGTGGTTGCACGGACATTGCTGGAATTGATCCACATCAACGCAGCCGCGTCCACGCCATGTCACATGCTGCCCAAGGGCGGTGGTTTCCCCTACCATCGCCGCTTTCGCAAGGAGACGGGCCATGAAAAGCATTACTGTTCACGCTCACGATGACGCCGGTTTCGACTCCCGCCTGCAGGTCGCGCTCGACCTGGCGCGGGCGTTCGGGGGGCATGTCACGTTTGTCTATCCGATGCCGATCGATGCCGGGATGCCGGCCGATTTCTACGGCGCGACCTTTGCCTCGATGGGCCCGGTGTGGCGCGAGGCGGCAGAGCGGCTGCGAGGAAAGACCGAGGCCGATCTCGCCAACGAGGACGTGCCCTGGAACTGGATCGAAGGGGCGGGGATGACATCCAGCGTGCTGCTGCGGCATTCGGCGCTCAGCGACCTGATCGTGGTCGGCGCGAGCGAGCCGCAGTTTGCCGCGCGCAGACCGTCGGAGGCCGTCGGCGACCTTGCGCTGCACGCGCGCTGCCCCGTGCTGGTGGTGCCGGAAGGGCAGGAGGGCATCGATCCGGATGCGCCCGTGCTGGTCGCGTGGGACGGTTCGCCGGAGGCATCGCGCGCGCTGCGGCTGGCGGTGCCGTTGCTGGCGCGCGCCGCCAAGGTCACGCTCGCCTGCGTCAAGGAGCGCGTTGACGGCGAGGATGACTATGACCTGCCGCCGCTGAAGGGCGCGGAATACCTCTCGCGCCATGGCATCGAAAGCGAGCTGGTGGAGCTTCCACGCGAAGGACGGCGCGTGGCCGAGGTGCTGCGCGATGCCGCCGCCCGGCGCCATGCCGGCACGATCGTGATGGGTGCATACGGCCACATGCGCCTCGCCGAACGCATCTTCGGCGGTGCCACCCGCGATATGTTGACCGAGGTCAAGGTGCCGCTGTTCATGGCGCATTAGACCACGATTCCGGGGGAGTAAGGCATCGGCCTGGCGGGAATGAGAGGGCCCCGCCGGGCCGGTGTCTGATGTGGCGTCAGGCCGCCATCCGCGCGCGCCGCCAGGCCTTTTCCGCCTCCAGCTGGCTGCGCTCGACCCAGGTCGAATGGGTGCCGCTGCACAGCTTGTGGGGCAGGGCGAGGCGGCAGATCGGACCCTTGGTGATGTCCGAAGCGTCGAGGATCGCGGCCTGCGAAGTGCCGGTGTTCTCGTCGATCAGAAAGGTCACCAACCAGCCGTCATCCTCATCAGTACCCCCGTGTCTCGGCACCATCGGGCTTTCGCTGGCATATACGCCCTCGGGCAACCGATAGACCTGCTCCTCGCCCGTCAGCGTGTCGTGGCGGACATAGCCGTTGAACAGGAACCAGCCCGGCTTGCTGGTCGTCGACCAGACATAGCGGCTCGGCAGCATGGCATAGCGCTGGTTGATCGTGCCGAATTCGACGATGCGGTCGGTCAGGCGCTCCTCGCGGGTCTCACCGGTCCTGAGGTTGAAGCGCCAGCGGTGCAGGCGGCAGCCGAAGCTGTGCTCGTCGACATAGGCCATCATATGGGCGTAGTGACCGAACTCCTCCAGCGGCTGGGGCATGGGGTTGGACTGGTGATAGCCCTCCAGCACCACGTCGTCGCCCTCTTCCCACGCATTGGTCCAGTGCAGCACGAAGGTGGGCTCGGCCTCGAACCAGCGGATCTCGTCCGGCAGGCCATGCCGCGGGATCAGCGCGAAGCGGGTCGGCAGCCCCTCGTGCAGCCGCGCAGCGTGGATGCTCCGCTCCAGCAGGTCCTCGTCCCAGAACAGCGGCATGTCATTGAGGATCGACCAGTTCGGCGTCACCGCCATGTCATGCGGCAAGCGCGGGCCGGGGAGCGGCACGGGGACATAGTGCACCAGCTTGCCCGCGCGGTCGACCACGCCGTAATGCATGTAGGGCGCGTGCTTGGAATAGTTGAAGAACATCAGCTCGCCCGTGCCCTCGTCCACCTTGGGATGGGCGGAGATGCCGTCCAGCGGCCCCCACGGCGCCTTGCCGAGGGTCTCCAGCGTTTCGGGATCGAGCATCCACGCCTCGCCGCACTGGTAGAGCGTGGCATAGGCTACCCCGGCGTGGACGATGATGTCGGTGCTGCCGGTATCCTTCAGCCCCCCATGCGCGCCGAAGCCGGGGCGCAGCGAAGTGCCAACCGGGTCCATCAACCCGCCCCACAGGCTGCGCCCGGCGATCTGCTCCTCCTCGAAGCAATGGGTGCGCACGAAGCGGTTGCGATAGCTCGCCTTCCCACCGCTGATGCTGAGCTGGTGGATCATCGCATCGCCATCGAACGGATGATGCCGGCCCAATGGCTGATGCACCTGATTCTCGGTATTGCGCAGATAGATGCCGTCGATGTCGGCGGGAATCGCGCCTTCGAGCACCTCCAGCTCGGCAACGTCGACTTCCTCGTGGAGCGGTGTCCACGCGCCCGAGAGATAGGGGTGGTTGGAAGGTTCGAGCGTATAGCGCAGCGGCGGCTGGCGGGTGATGTGCATCGGATCTGGCTCTCCTTCGAACAGTCTAGGCGCATGACGTCCCGGCGCAAGCGGGCAAGTGTTCCGCAAAGCGTAACAATCGTCATTCAGCAGCCGCGCCAAGGACGCCACGCTGCAATCAACCGCGCCTAACCGCCCCTCAATCCAACCGGTCAACAGGGGCCCATGTCATGATCCGATCGCGTCTTCTTCTTGCCTGTGCCTTTGGGGCATTGTCCACGGTGCTCGCTGCGCCTGCCATGGCGCAGGACCAGCCTGAAGGAGCCGAAGCGGGCGAGGACAGCGAGGATGTCCAGACCGCACGCCAGATTGTCGTGCAGGGTTCGATCGGCTTCCGCAACCGCAGCGACGAAGCCGAGCCGGTGCTGGTCTATGACGAGGAATACTTCCAGCGCTTCGAACCGCTGACCGCGGGCGATGCGCTCAAGCGCGTTCCGGGCGTCACCTTCCTTTCGGATGTGATCGAAAGCGACGGGGCCCGCCTGCGCGGGCTCGACCCCGGTTATACCCAGATCCTCGTCAACGGCGAAAAGGTGCCCGGATCCAACGCCGATCGGTCGTTCTTCCTCGACCGCATTCCCGCCGAGCTGATCCAGCAGGTGGAGATCGTGCGTTCCTCATCCGCGCGCCGCACCGGCGATGCGGTGGCGGGTTCGCTCAACATCGTGCTGCGCGACGGATATTCGCTCGATGGCGGATACGTACGCGGCGGGGCGCTGTTGTTCGACGACGGCGAGCTCAAGCCATCGGGAGGCTTCTACTACGGCGGCGAACTGGCCGGCGGGCGGGTGCTGATCGGGGCCAATATCCAGGGTCGCTACAACCCCAAGATAAAGTCCAGCCTGCGCTTCGGCGATTCGCCCGAGAACGATCCCGACTTCTTTGCCAACGAGTTCGACAACCGCGAGGACCAGACCGATACCCGTGACGGCACCGACTATGCCTTCAATGCCAGCTGGGGCATCGAGACAGGCATGACCGAGTTCGAGATTTCGGGCAACTACGTCCGGACCGACCGCAGCGAGACCGAACGTTCGTTCGAATATGACGACCCCACCGCTATCAGCGGTTCGGTCTTCACCGGCGGCAATCTGTTGACCGACAATGCAAACATCAACGAGATCGAGCAGGAAAGTTACGCGGTCTCGGCCCGGCTCGAGCAGGAATGGGCATTGGGCGAGACGACCTTGCGCGCCACCTTCGCCCGGTTCAGCGACGAACAGGATGAAGTCGAGTACGAGATCGATTTCGACAATGACGAGCCGGAATTCGAGGGCGAGAACCTGCTGACCGACATTGCCGACGAGGAATTGTCGTTCCAGCTCGACCATGAGTTCCCGCTCGCACCCGGCATCGATTTCGTGGTCGGCGGCTTCCTCCAGTTCAAGGACCGCAAGACCAATCTGGCGGTGGCCGAGCAAGAGGCCGATCTCGATGCCTCCTTCCACGGTTGGGACCAGTTCAGCGACAATCCGCTGGACCTGGTGGGGCCGTTCGACCCGTTCGAACCTGTGCCCGGTGGGGTCAACAACATCAGCGAGGACCGGACCGATCTGTTCGCCCTGATCGAAGGCGAAGCCGGCGACCTCAGCTTCGAAGTCGGCATCCGCTGGGAGAATACTTCGGTCGATATCGAGGACTTCACGGTCGATCCGGCACTCGCCCGCTCGAGCAGCGAATATGACGAGTTCCTGCCCTCGGCTTCGCTCAAATACGAGATCGGGCGTGGGCGTATCACCGCCTCGGTCGCGCGCACGCTGCGCCGTCCGCGACTGGACTATCTTTCGCCGGTGCTGCTGGAGGAAGAAGTCGGCGACAGCGACTTCCTCGGCAATCCTGGCCTGCTGCCGGAAACCGCCTGGGGCGGCGACCTCGGCTATGAGCACCGCATCGGCCGCGACGGGGTGATCGGGGTCAACGTGTTCTATCGCGACGTCAGCAATCTGACCGAGATAAACACCGTGCTCGACCCGGTTACCGGCGACCCGGTGGAAGGATCCGAAGGCCCCGGCACTTTCGTCTTCCAGCCGCAGAACACCGGCAATGGCGAGGTCTACGGGATCGAGTTCGATGCCTCCTTCAGCCTCGCCTTCATCGGTTTGCGCAACACCGGCGTGTTCGGCAATCTTGCCTTGCTGGACAGCAATATTACCGATTTCGCCGGCGAACGGCGGTTCAACGACCAGTCGAAATATGTCTACAATTTCGGCGCGATCCAAAACCTGCCCGAATTCGGCGCGGCTTTCGGCGCGACCTACCGCAAACAGGGCAAGGCCTTTGGACGGGTGGTCGCCGAGGAAGTGACGACCACCTATGGTGCCGACCTCGAAGTCTTCGTCGAAAAGCGCTTCGGCGACAACTTCACCATCCGTGCCGTCGGCTCCAACCTGCTCGACGGTACCAAAGACGAGGTGTTCAACAAGTTCGACAATCTAGACGACCAGCTCGACCGCAATTTCGACGAGTACGAGCTCGAAAGCGAGCGCGCCGGTCCGGTGTTCCAGCTGGTGGCGAGGTATGCGTTCTGATGCGGTTGCTCTCCACTTCTGCCATGTTCGCATTGCTGGTGGCGGCCGCTGGCTGTGCCAGCGTTCCGATCACCGGCGACCCAGCCGTACCCGTATTTGCCGTGGCCGAAACAGTGCCCGTCGGGACCAACAACGAGGATGCGGCGGACGATCCGGCGGTCTGGCGCAATGCGGCAGACCCTGCCGCCAGCCTGATCGTCGCCACCGACAAGAAGGGCGGGCTCTATGTCTATGACTTGAAGGGGGCGACCAAGCATTTCGTCGCCGCCGCGGGGCTCAACAATGTCGACCTCGTCGATATGGGGACAGACGGCATCATCGTCGTTGCCAGCGACCGCAGCGATCTTGCCAATGCGCACTTCGCGCTGTTCCGGCTCGATACCGCCGCCGCGCAGCTCGTCCCGCTGGGCCGCGTCGCCTCGGGTGCGGGCGAGGCTTACGGAGTCTGCGTGTGGCAGCGGGGCGGGGACCTGATTGCCTATGCCGTGCCCAAAGAGGGTGTGATTGGCGAATACCGCATCACGCTTGGCGCGGCCCCCGCCGCCGAGCTGCTGCGCACTATGCGGGTGCCGACCCAGCCCGAAGGCTGCGCCATCGATACCCGTGACGGCACGCTCTATATCGCAGAGGAAGACGCCGGCATCTGGCGCTTCAGGGCAGGCCGGACGGCCGGCGAGATGGTCGCGCCGATCGACAACAGGCTGCTGGTGGCCGATGTCGAGGGGCTGGCGCTGGTGCCCGAGGGGGCGAGCGGCGGCTGGCTCTATGCCTCGAGCCAAGGCGACAACACCTACATGCGTTTCGCGCTGCCGGATATGACCCCCGCAGGGCGGTTCCGCATCGCTGCAGGCACTGTCGGCGCGGCCGAGGAAACCGACGGGATCGAGGCCAAGCGCGGCGATTTCGGACCGGATTATCCGGGCGGGATCTTCATCGCACAGGACGGCTGGAACGGGACCAGCGCTCAGAACTTCAAGCTGGTGCCGCTAGGCGCGATCGAAGAGGCGCTGGGGGATTAGCCCTTAGGCTGGCTTTTTAACCCGTTTCCGCATCATCCCTTCCTGCGCCACGCTCGCCACCAGTTCGCCCTGGCGGTTGAAGATGCGGCCCAGGTTCATGCCGCGGCCGCCGCCGCTCCACGGGCTTTGTGTCGCATAGAGCAGCCATTCGTCGGCCCGCGCGGGGCGGTGGAACCAGATCGCATGATCGAGGCTGGCACCGACCAGCTCGCCGCGGAACCAGCTGAGGCCGTGGGGCAGGGCGCTGGTGCCCAGCAGCGTGTAGTCGCTGGCATAGGCGATCACGGCGCGGTGCAGCGCGGGATCGTCGGGCAGCGGGGCGACGGTGCGGAACCAGCTTTGCGCAGCGGGCTCGCTCGGCTCGCGGTTCATCCAGTGGAGCCGGCCGCAGGTGCGCATCTCGATCGGGCGCGGGCGCAGCATCATGGCGCGCTGGGTCTCGCTCATCCTCTCGCCGAGCTTGTCGGCGATCTCGCGGCGGACCTCCATGTCGCTGCGCAGGCTCTCGGGGTCGGGCACGTCGGGCATGCTCGCGTCGTCATGCTCGAGGCCCGGCTCGGGCGCCTGGAAGCTGGCGGTGAGGTTGAGGATCGGGGTGCTGGTGCCGTCCTCGTTCTCCTGGCTCGCGACCACCCGGCGGTTGGCGAAGCTGCGCCCGTCGAAGTCGCGCTCGATGCGGTATTCGATCGGCGGACCTTCCTTGCCGCCGCGCAGGAAATAGGCGTGGAGCGAGTGGGCCTGCTTGCCGTCGGTTACGGAGGCCTGCGCCGCCTGCAGCGCCTGGGCGATCACTTGCCCGCCGAACACGCGGCCGATGCCGTCCTTTTGCGGCGGTCCCTGGTAGACATCGGTGGC
The DNA here is from genome assembly GCF_021431965.1 of Erythrobacter sp. SDW2. Lineage (NCBI taxonomy): Bacteria > Pseudomonadati > Pseudomonadota > Alphaproteobacteria > Sphingomonadales > Erythrobacteraceae > Erythrobacter > Erythrobacter sp. SDW2. The sequence goes on along the minus strand of NZ_CP090370.1, from coordinate 2,384,367 downwards.
GCGCTTCTGGACTGTCAGCAGCTTGACGAGGCTGCCGACAACTTTTTCTGGAGGTATGGTATCGCTCATGCACCGCCTCTGCGGCGGCAGGGAGATTTCGTCAACCGACGAGACCGGCCTTGCGCAGCGCGCGATAGGCGTAGGCCTTGCCCTTGTTGCTGGCGGGCCAGCGGCCCGGAGCGGTGGGGGTGAGACCGGCCTTGCGCAGCAGGCGGTTGAGCCCGCGCGCATCGGCTTCCTCGAAGCTCCAGTCGCTGCGCCAGGTGATGGAGAGCGAGATCGAGCTGTCCGGTCCGTTGCGGACGAAGTGCGGGGCCATGACGGGCACGAACAGCGCGTCGCCCGGCTGCAGCGGGAACTCGGTTCCGCCCGCAGCCAGTTCGTTGCGCCAGGTCAGCTCGCGCGCCCCGCCGGAGTGATAGCCTTCATGGATCTCGTCCGGGGCATACGTCGGATCGCCGGCCGGGAACTGGGTCATCACCTTGCTGCCCTTGAGTTGCAGCAGGATGTTGTGTTCGGGGTCGAAGTGATAGGGCGTCACCGCGTTGGGGCTGGAAATGAAGATGAAGCCCTGCGGGCGCAGCATGGCACCGGTCTTGTTCTCGATCTCAGCGCGCAGCTCGCCCAGCAGGCGCAGCAATAATGCGTTGTAGGCCGGGATCTGCTCGATGTTCTTGAGCACGGCCCAGCTGTTGCTGGTGGCGATGTGGAGGATGGTCTCCTCGATGGTCATGCCGGTGCTGCCCGGTTTGCCGTCGACGCCGATGGGCATGTCGCCGCGATTGTATTCGATAGAAGTGGCGGGGAGCTTGCCGGCAAGGTCAGCCAGCGCAGCGAGCGTCAGGAGATCGTGGTGTTCCAGGGAGTGGCGCAGAATATGCGGCACTTCGGGATAATTGGCCGCGAAGAGGTTACGCGAGGCGTCGGGGAAAACATCCTGCGGGACATCCGCCGCGCGGTCAGCGTCATGGCTCGTCGGGGACTGTACAAAATCCATTCGTCAGATGCCTTTCGGGAAGGAACCGGTCTCGAGCCGCGCCAGCACCCGCATGGTGCCGCGCCGGATCGCGCCGCCGAGCGCGATGTTGCAGCTCGCTACCGCACGCTTTTCGCGCCAGATTCGCTCGATCATGGGGTGATCCGCTGCGGCACAAGAGTCTGCCCATTCGATACCGTCGCGGGCGAGGAGCGCGAGGTTCTCGCGCTGGAGCAGGACCCCGGGGGAGAAGCGGGCGTAACTTTCGTCGAAAGTGGTCTTGAAACTGTAGGCACCGGGCGGGGTGAGGAAGTTCGCCAGCATGGCGATGGGACGTCCGTCGAGGGTCAGCGTCAGCCGTTCGAGCCGCCCTGCCTCGGCAGCCCCGGCGATGGCAGCGCGGAAGAACTCGCTGGTATCGCTACGGTCGGCGAGGGAGGTGCCCCGTTCGCCCTTCCAGCCCGATTTCTCGAGGAAGAGATAGGCATCGATCCAGGACTCGATCCCTTCGCTGCCTTCGCTGCGGTGGAAGCGCAGTGCGCCCTCTTCGGACAGGCGGTTTTGCTGGCGGCGCAGTTCCTTGCGCTTCTTGCTGCTCATCGACTGTTCGAAATAGGGCTCGGGAGCGAGGTCGGAGGCAAGCAGGGCGCGTTCAACCGATTGTACCACCGTTGCGGGCCGCTGTTGCAGCGCCAGTACATTGCGGAGCGCGGTGTGCAGCGCGCTGTCGGCCGGCATCTTGGCCAGGTGCAGGAAGGGCGCTCCCTTGCCGCAATCGTCGGCCCAGTCGAGCAGCGCTGACCAGAAAGCGATCTCGTATCCCTGCGCCACCAGCGGCGCGCCGCAGAAGGCATTGTGGTGCAGCCAGCACGACACATGCGGGATGGCTTTGCCGTAGTAGTCGCGGCTGAGCGCCAGCGGCATCAGCCCGACCAGTGTTTCTTGATCATAGAAAGTGACGAGGCGGACGGGATGCTCGGCGGCGAAGTTCTCCAGCGCGGGCAGCAGGGCCCAGCGCTCGAAGAACGGGTTGGGGGTGGAAGCGCGGCGGGCGAGTGCATCCCAGTCCCATGCGTTGTCGAGCACATGCGCCGCGCGCCAGTGCTGTACCAGCAGGCGCAGTTGCTTCTGCGCCGCTTGCGCCAGCAATGCCCCGTCGTGCTGCGTCATTCGTTAACCCTCGGTCCGTCCCGACGGCAGAGATCCTAGCGGCCAAGCGCTTAGGAGCGGTTAACGCAGCAAAAAGGGCGCGAGAACCGAAGTTCCCGCGCCCCTTCCAGGTGTCTGGTATCAGACGATCAGTGGGTCGCCAATGCCGCGAGCAACAGCAGCGCGACGATGTTGGTGATCTTGATCATCGGGTTCACGGCCGGGCCGGCGGTGTCCTTGTACGGGTCACCCACGGTGTCGCCGGTCACGGCAGCCTTGTGGGCTTCCGAGCCCTTGCCGCCGTGGTTGCCGTCTTCGATGTACTTCTTGGCATTGTCCCATGCGCCGCCGCCGGCGGTCATGGAAAGCGCCACGAACAGCCCGCCGACGATCACGCCGAGGAGCAGCGCACCGAGCGCGGCAAAGCCGTTTTCCTGGCCCGCGATCGCGGTGATAACGAAGTACACCACCACCGGCGCGAGTACCGGCAGCAGCGACGGGATGATCATTTCCTTGATCGCAGCCTTGGTGACGAGGTCCACCGTGCGGGCATAGTTCGGACGGCTGGTGCCGGCCATGATGCCCGGATCGTTGGCGAACTGGTCGCGCACGTCGATCACCACGTCACCGGCAGCGCGGCCGACCGCGGTCATGCCCATCGCACCGAACAGGTACGGGAGCAGCGCGCCCAGCAGCAGGCCGACGATGACATAGGGATTTTCGAGACTGAAGTTCACCGTCAGATCGGGGAAGAACTCCCTGAGGTCGGTGGTGTAGGCAGCGAACAGCACCAGCGCGGCGAGACCGGCCGAACCGATCGCGTAACCCTTGGTCACGGCCTTGGTTGTGTTGCCGACAGCGTCGAGCAGGTCGGTCTTCTCGCGCACGCTGTCGTCGAGACCAGCCATTTCGGCGATGCCACCGGCGTTGTCGGTCACCGGGCCGTAAGCGTCGAGCGCCACAACCATGCCGGCCAGCGCCAGCATCGCGGTCGCCGCATAGGCGATCCCGATCAGCCCGGCGATCTGGAAAGCGATGATGATGCCGCCGACGATGACGATGGTCGGCAACGCGGTCGATTCAAGGCTGATGGCGAGGCCCTGGATCACATTGGTGCCGTGGCCCGTTTCCGAAGCCTTGGCGATCGAGCGGACCGGACGGTAGGCCGTGCCGGTGTAGTACTCGGTGATCCAGATGATCAGGCCGGTGATGACCAGGCCCAGCAGCGAGCAGTAGAACAGCTCGCGGCCGTTGAACTCGGTGCCCGGCAAGGTCGCTTCCATGCCGCCCAGCGCATAGCTGGTAGCGAACCAGATGGCGGGAACGGCCAGCACGGCGCTGACGAGGAAGCCCTTGTACATCGCGCCCATGACATTCGTGCCGCCACCGAGGCGGACGAAGTAGGTCCCGATGATCGAGGTCACGATGCAGACCCCGCCGATCAGCAGCGGCAGCGCCATCATGTTGGGCAGCAGATCGCCGAGGCCCTTCATCAGCAGCGCGGTCAGCACCATGGTGGCGCCGACGGTCACGACATAGGTTTCGAACAGGTCGGCCGCCATGCCGGCGCAGTCGCCAACGTTGTCGCCCACATTGTCCGCGATCACGGCCGGGTTGCGGGGATCGTCTTCCGGGATCCCGGCTTCGACCTTGCCGACGAGGTCGGCGCCGACGTCGGCGGCCTTGGTGAAGATGCCGCCGCCGAGACGGGCGAAGATCGAGATCAGCGATGCGCCGAAGGCGAGGCCGACGAGGCCGTCGATCACCGTGCGGTCTTCACCGCCAACGGTGTAACCGCCCGGGCCGGTCAGGTACCAGTAGAACACTGCAATCGCCAGCAGGGCGAGGCCAGCCACGAGCAGCCCGGTGATGGCCCCGGCGCGGAAGGCCAGCGTCAGACCCTCTTGCAAGCCCTTGCTGGCCGCCTGCGCGGTGCGGACGTTGGAGCGGACCGAGATGTTCATCCCGATGTAGCCCGCGACCCCCGAGAGCACGGCCCCGACCACGAAGCCGATTGCCGGCACGGTGCCGAGGAACACCCCGACCAGCACGGCGACGATCACGCCGACGATGCCGATGGTGGTGTACTGGCGGTTGAGATAGGCCTGCGCGCCTTCCTGGATGGCGCCGGCGATTTCCTGCATCTTGGCGTTCCCGGCATCGGCGCCGAGAACCTGGCGGCTGGTGAAGACGCCGTAAACGACGGCCAGCAGCCCCAGGACAATAGCTATGAGTACGAGGTCCATGACCTGAAATTCCCCCACGATTGTTTGTTTCTTGCGTTTCAGACCCGTGGGCCCCGCCGAGACGGGACCCATGTGGGGCGAACCGCTAGAGGGCAGGGGCGCGTAAGGCAAGCCTTTCCGCCGCTGTCGACCTCCCTCTCCCCAGCGGAGTCCAGCGCGTGCCGAAATGGGGCGGGGCAGAGGGCCAAACCGCGGACTCTTGCCGGATTCCATGGTTAGCGATAAGTAAACGGCCATGCAGATCGCCATAAAGAAGCTGTTTCTCATCATGCCGCTGTTGTTCGGCATCGGCTTTATTGCACCCTTGATTGACCAGACGATGCGGCTGTGGGGCTGGGAAGCGCCATGGGGGCTGACCACGCTGACGCTCGGGCTGATCGTCGGCGGGGTTTGGGGGCTCTACGCAACCATCCGGGGGCGCTGGATATGACCGACCGCCCCGACCTCGACGAACGGCAGTACGGTTTCGACCTCGGCCCGGCGGATGAGGCGGTCGAAACAGACGCCCGTGCCCTCCCGCTGGGCCCGGGCGACGGGCTCGACAGATACGCCCGGGTCGAACTGCTGAAGGAAGAGCGCGAGATTGCCGCGCGGTTCCATGGCGGGCCGATGTGGGGCTATGTCGCGGCGGCCTTCGGCGGCTTCGCGCTGTGGCTGGCGCTGTTCCCGCTGACCATGTTCGGCGTGGTCCACCCGCTGGTGACGCTGGCGGTCTCGACCTTCCTGACGGTGGCGGGCTATGTCACCTGCCACGAGGCGATGCATGACAATATCGCCCCGCGCGGCAGCAAGCACCGCTGGATGAACCAGTGGGTCGGCGAGGTGTCGCTGCTCCCCATCGCGGTGCCCTTCAGCATGGGCCGGGTGACGCATCTGGAGCATCACAAGCACTGCAACCATCCGGAGAAGGATCCGGACTACACCGACGAGGCGCCCAATATGCTGGCCGCCTGGTACAAGACCTGGTGGAACCGCCAGCCGCGCGTCGACGGGACGATCAACCGTTACAAGACCGTGTGCGAGCAGCTCGATACCGAGGAATCGCGCACCGCGCTGAAACAGACGCTGATGGTGCAGCTGGTCTATCTCGCCACGCTCTTCACCATGGCATGGAACGGCTATGCCATCGCCGCGGCCGTGTGCTGGTGGCTGCCGCGCCAGCTGGGCCTCAGCTGGATCCGCTTCTTCCTCAGCTGGGCCCCGCACCACCCGCGCGAAGGGCATACGGGCCGCTATGACCAGGCCTATATCTTCAAAAGCAAGGTCGGCCATTTCTGGTCGATGTGCATGGAAACCCACCTGATCCACCACCTCTATCCGGGCATTCCCAACCACCGAACGCGGCAGGCCTATTTTGCGCTCAAGCCGATCCTGGAGAAGCGCGGAGTGGACTGTTCGGCGCTTTAGAGAGGCGCGGAGCGGGCTGGAAGGTGACACTAAGGTGACACCAAAATCCAACAGCGCGCGGTGGCGGGGAAGTTCACTAAATTCGCCCATTTGCGGATGGCAGAGTGAAGTTCTCGATTGCCTGTGTGCGGCGGACGCTGATCGACGATTGGAAAGAGCCTGCCCGGAGTCTGACAATGGAAGCCTGCCCTGCGCATGATGAGGGGCCGAGGCGAGACTAGCGGGGCGTTAGCGTGTAGGAAAATGGATTGTTTGCAGCCGCATTGGAACTGCATTCGCGCGCCAACGCATTATACACAGCGCAGTCTTGAACTCTTGCAATCGGGCCATCATATTCTTGGTGCTGACTTTGGCGGTGATCGGGACAGGCGGCGCGTCCGTTGTGACCATGACTCATTGCCACGGCGAGGCGAAGACTCAGGTTGACGCCAAGTATGCGCGGCACGGGCCATTTGGAACCGCTGCGAGGTTTAGCGCCGATCCGTCTGACGAATTTGAGCTAACTGTAACCTTTACCACATCGGGTATCTGTCGGGCAGTTAGTAGCATTAATTTGGAGGGCGGGCGGAAGCCGGTTGCGCGATCTCATCGCTTGCCAGCGCCCCCAAAAAGGGTAGCATCAGGTGAAAGGTGAGAACATGCGAAGGACATGCAAAAACGTGCCAACTTGTCGGCACGGATCGCCAAGAGGGCGCGGAATCTTCGCCGCCTTCTTGTCGGACTGACTTTGGCGGTGATCGGGACAGGCGGCGCGTCCGTTGTGACCATGACTCATTGCCACGGCGAGGCGACGACTCAGGTTGACGCCAAGTATGCGCGGCACGGGCCATTTGGAACCGCTGCGAGGTTTAGCGCTCCGTCAGATGGGTCTGGCTTACCGACAGGACCCCTAAGACGTGTTTTCAAAGCTCCGTAAAGCCGTTCACAAGTCGTCAAACCTTGAAGACGCTTGGCGCGTTATCTACCGTAACGGCAAGTCTTCGAACTCTGAGGATGTTCGGCAAGCAATCGAGCGCTTCTCTGAAGATCCGGCGGGTAATCTGCGATCAATACAGAGCCGCCTTTCGCGTGGGACCTTTGATTTCGGGAAGGCAAGAGGCGCGCCGATCCTAAAGCGTGATGGAAAGGGCAAGCCAACGGGAAAAATCCGCCCGATTGTGATTGCATCACTTGAGGCCCGAATTGTGCAAAGGGCAATTCTCAATGTATTGGTCGAAATTCCGGCACTCAAGCCATTCGCCAACACGCCCTTTAGTTTTGGCGGACTCCGTAGAGTTCGCAACCGTGATGAAACTACGGGCGACGACCTCTCGGCAGTACCCGCTGCAATCAAAGCAGTGCTGGATGAGATCGGGCGAGGAGCAAGGTGGATCGCAGCTGCAGATATCACTGGATTCTTTACCAAAATTCCCAAATCAACGGTGGCAGGGATTATTCGAGATGCCATTAAAGATGATGATTTGATGGCGCTGCTGGAGGATGCCATAAGCGTTGAACTGGCAAATTTGAGTGAGTTGCAAAAATTCAGGGATCAGTTTCCAATCGAAGACATTGGAGTTGCGCAAGGCAATTCGTTGTCCCCCTTGCTCGGCAACATCCTCCTTGCGGCATTTGATAAGGCAATGAACGAGGGTGATTGCCGCTGCATAAGATACATCGATGATTTCATCATTCTGGCCCCAACAAAGAAAGCGGCTAATGCTCGTCTCAAGAAGGCCAAGGGGCTGCTGGAGGAGTTCGACATGGAACTCGCTCCTGAGAAATCGTCGCGAGAGGCGCATGAAGTCAGTAAGAGCTTTGAGTTTCTAGGAATCGAGATATCGCCAGGTTTTGTTCGCCCCGCGAAGAGGGCACGCATCAAATTTCTCGCGTCAATCGACACCCAACTCAATGCAAGCAAGACCGCAATCACGGGTCTTCGTCATGGTCATAAGCTCGATCCGAAATTGGCTCTTATCGCTACGCTAAAGCGCATCGACGGAATGATAGATGGTTGGGGTAAACACTACTGGTTTTGCAATGACCGACAGCTATTCCGAGCAGTCGATGAAAAAGTTCGTTCGGCTATCGGTGCGTATCTTGGTGCCTACTCCGACACGCGGAATCGACTGCCCGAAGGAAACGAGCACTTACCTCTAGGTTTGACTGCACTTGGCGAAATGGAACGTAGCCCATTTGCATATCCCAAACTCAGTTCATCAGTTTCGACCTAGCGAGGCGCACTACTAGTTGGTGACCTCCCACCCCCTCAATGCCGATACCCCAACCCCTCGGCATCCCACACCGCCAGCCCGTCCAGCAACAGCGGCGGCTCGCCTTCCTCGACCGTGCCGATGGGCGTGGCCTTGACCGGTAGCTCGGCTGAGGGCGAGGCCGTAAATAACAACTGGTAGTCGTCGCCCCAGCGCAGGGCTTCGGCGCGGCGGGCTTCGGGGGCGGCGAGGGGGATGTCCTCGCTGGCGATGCAAAGGGTCACCCCGCTCGCGGTGGCGAGGCGCCAGGCGTCGAGCAGCACCCCGTCCGAGATATCCATCATCGCGGTGACATGCGGGGCGAGCGCGGTGCCTGCGGCGAGCAGCGGCTGCGGGCGGCGGAAAGCGAGGCTGTCTGCGTCAGAACCCGTTTGCAGCGCCTCGAACCCCATCATCGCCCCGCCGACCGGGCCGGTGATGTAGAGCAAATCCCCCGGCTGCGCCCCGTCGCGCCCGGGCACCGGCGAATGGCTCGCCTTGCCCAACGCGGTCAGGCCGAGCGCGCGCGGGCCGGTGGTGGCTCCCACCGTGTCGCCGCCGAGCAGGGGCACGGCGAAGGCCTTGAGCGCCTCGGCCAGCCCCTCGAGGAAACGGTCGTCGTCCGCGCCCATCATCTGGCCCAGGATCACGCCGATCGGCTGCGCGCCTTTGGCCGCAAGGTCCGACAGGTTCACCGCCACCAGCTTCCACGCGACATCGGCCATGTCCGCACCCGTCAGCCAGTGCATCCCCTCGACCATCATGTCGTGGGTGACGACCAGCTCCTGCCCGCCGATGGTGAGCACCGCCGCATCATCATTAAGCCCCCGCGCCGCCGGATCGGTGGCCAGCGCACGCAGCCGGGCGAGGAGGTCGAACTCGGACGAGGCAGAAACCATGCCTTCGCCTTTAGTCGCTCGGAGGCTCCTTGATCAAACGATTGAGCGCCCGATGGTGCCTCTCCATGACCACCAGGAGGTAAAGGAACATTACACCCAGAAAGGCCAAGAAGAGTTTGCCCGCATCGGAAATCTGCGCTCGCCCTTCGACTTTGCTGGCCAATATCTCGCTCCGCTTTTCCTCTGCATCGTAACCCGCGGTATCGATCTTGCGAGCGGCGACCATGAGGTAATTCTCGACTGCTGTTCCCATCGCCTCAGCCGGGCTCTCGAGGTCGTCGGGAAAACGCATCTCGCAGACCGTATCGGTGTAAGGTTCTGATACGGTGCGAGTATCCGAGCAGCCATACGGGTAAGTATACCACATGTAGCAGGACGTAGAATTGGAGTTCCAGTAGCTGACTTCGCGTTTGCGCTGCCGCGTGACATCGCGGCAAACCCTGACCTTTTTGGCATCCCGGTAGGACTGGAGGGCCTTGGACATACCGGCTTCCGCTACGCTTTTGCCCGCCAGGGTGATCGAGTGTTCTCGCAAGTCTGCGGCGCCTTCGAAGGGCGTTCCAAGGCTGTCGACAATGTCTGACGCGGGCAACTGCTCGAACGCAGCATACCGTTCCTCGGGCCAAACGGCATCGATTACGGCTTCGTCCTTCGCAGCTTCACCCTTGCGCTCGAACTTGGCGAAGCTTGCCCTGTAAACCGCCAAGGTTCTCGCGCGCAGATCCTTGTCTGGCCCCTTGTACTCACCATCAGCTGCTGCTTCGGCTGCTGGTTGTTCCTCGCTAGGCGAAGGCGCAATGTCCGAGACGGCGATCGTGACCGGTTCGGGAGTGATCTCGGAAGAGCCTATCTGTTTGAAGAGGCCGATGGCAAGATAGATAGTCGCCCCAACGAGGAGAAGGGTCGCACCGGCGAGCATGCAGTATCGGAGCGCAGAGAGATAACGTGCCTCGACTTTCTGAGCGGGACCTTCCATCTTCTGCCACGCAGAACTGAATCGTTGCTTCAGACCGCCAGACGATGCTTCTGCATCGGTTGGCGTTGCCTCTCCTTCCCACACGCCGCCCTTGTCAGCGCCGCTATTTTCTGAATCAGACATATTGCCCCCCAAAATCGCCATTTTGGCGACTAGGCGATTCTATTGTCACTTTGATCTAGAATCAACAGTGGCAATACTAATTTTTTACTGACGCACGTCCTTCGCGATCGCGTCCAGCACGCCGTTGGCGAATTTCGCCTCGCGGTCGTCGAAGAAGGCTTTGGCTACGTCGACATATTCGCTGATCACGCTGCCCACCGGCACATCGGCGCGGGCGAGGAGTTCGTAGGTGCCGGCGCGCAGGACCTGGACCATGGTCTTGTCGAGCCGCCGGATGCTCCACCCTTCGGCCAGCCGGCCGGTGATCAGCGCATCGATCTCCTCGCGCCGGGCATCGACCCCGCGCACGACATCGTCGAAGAAGGCGACCTCGGCCTCGGCGTATTGCTCGCCTTCCTCGATCTCGCGGCCGAGGCGGTGCTGGTGGAACTCGTCGAGCAGCCGCGCCAGGGCGGTGCCTTCCATGTCCTTCTGGTACAGCGCCTGCACCGCAGCGAGGCGGGCGGCGGAGCGGGATTGGGAGCGTTGGGTCATTACTTCAGTCGCAATTCTATCGAGGCGGCGTGGGCGGGCAGGCCTTCGGCATGCGCCAGCTTGACCGCGGCAGGCCCGATCGCGTCGAGCCCGGCCTTGTCCATGGAAATGAAGCTGGTCCGCTTCATGAAATCGAGCACCGACAGCCCGCTGGCAAAGCGCGCGCGGCGCCCGGTCGGGAGCACGTGGTTGGGTCCGGCGACATAATCGCCGACCGCCTCGGGCACCATCCGGCCGAGGAACACGCTGCCGGCATGGCGCAGGCCGGCCATCAGCGCTTCGGGATCGTCCACCGCCAGTTCGACATGCTCGGCGGCGAGGCGATTGGCGAGCGGGATGGCCTGTTCGAGGTTTTCGACGATGATGATCGCCCCATGCGCGTCCCAGCTGGCGCGGGCGACCTTCTGCGTCGCCAGCATCGAGCACTGGACATCGACCCGATCCTCGACCTGCCCGGCGAAAGCGGCATCGTCGGTGATCAGGATCGACTGGCTGGTCGGGTCATGCTCGGCCTGGCTCAGCAGGTCGGCGGCGATCCAGTCGGGGTCGTTCTTGCCATCGGCGATGACGAGGATCTCGCTCGGCCCGGCAACCATGTCGATGCCGACCACGCCGTAGAGCTGGCGCTTGGCCTCCGCCACCCAGGCATTGCCGGGGCCGGTGATGACGTCGACGCGGGCAATCCGCTCGGTGCCATAGGCGAGCGCGGCGACGGCCTGCGCCCCGCCGACGCGCCAGATCTCGTCCACCCCGGCGATATGCGCCGCAGCCAGCACCAGCGGGTTGGTCTCGCCGTTCGGAGTAGGCGTGACGATGGCGAGCCGCTCGACGCCCGCGACCTTTGCCGGAATGGCATTCATCAGCAGCGAGGAAGGATAGGCCGCGCGGCCGCCGGGGACATAGAGCCCCGCTGCCTCGACCGGGTACCACTTGGCGCCCAGCCGCACGCCGACGGCATCGGTGTAGTCGCGATCATTGGGCAGCTGTGCCTGGTGATAGGCGCGGATGCGCTCTGCCGCGAGTTCCAGCGCGTCGCGCAGATCGGCGTCGAGCGCGTCATAGGCGGCCTTGCAGTCCTCCGGCGCGATCTGCCAGCCGTCGCTATTCTCGCCCAGCGCATGCTTGTCGAAGCGCATGGTATAATCGACCAGCGCGTCGTCACCCAGCGCGCGGACGCGGGCGAGGATCTCGGCGACATCGCGCCCGACATCGGCGGCGCTTTCGCGGCGCGCCTCGACCAGGCGGGTGAAGCGATCTTCGAAATCGGCGTCGGTGATATTGTAGCGTTTCACTACGCTGCGTCCTTGTCCGCGCTACCGCTGGCGCTGCTTGAGCGCGCTTCCGCGTCTTGGCGAAACGCCTCGACCAGGGCCGCAACGCGGGGATCGGTCTTCAGTGCCGCGCGGTTGACGATCAGCCGCGCGGAAATGTCGAGGATGCGCGAAGTCTCGACAAGGCCGTTGTCCTTGAGCGTCTGCCCGGTCGATACGAGATCGACGATCCGTCCCGCGAGGCCGAGCGAAGGCGCGAGTTCCATCGCGCCGTTGAGCTTGACGCATTCGGCCTGGATGCCCAGCCGCTCGAAATGGCGGCGGGTCAGGTTGGGGTATTTGGTCGCGACCCGCAAATGGCTGGCGCTGGCGCTCTCGACCGTTCCGCTCGCAGGCTCGGCTACGGACAGTCGGCAATGCCCGATGTCGAGATCGACCGGAGCATATAGGTCCGAATAGTCGAATTCCTCGATCACGTCGGAGCCGACAATGCCCAGCTGCGCCGCGCCATGGGCGACGAAGGTGGCGACGTCGAAGGCGCGCACGCGGATCAGCCGCATGTCGTCGCTCTGGCAAGCGAAGCTGAGCGCGCGGTTGCTCTTGTCGTGGAAGGCGTCCTCGGGCACGACGCCGGCACGCGCCATCACCGGCAGCGCCTCGTCGAGGATGCGGCCCTTGGGTACTGCGAAGGTCAGTTGGCTTGCCATAGCGGCGCGGCACTTAGGCACTGGACGGCGAAAGGGCAACGATAATGGGCGAAGACAAACAGCGACCGGCCTATGAATTCGTCGACATGAACACGAAAGGTGAGGGCGCGGTCGAGACCGCCTTCGCCAACCAGGTCGCCTATTGCGAGAATGCCGGGGCGCATATCACGGCCAGGGTGGTGGGCGCGATTGCCGAGGTCCTCCGTTCGGATGCGAGCAACGCGCTGATCGAGAGGATTCGCCATTGGCAGGGCGCGCCGCTGGCTGACGCGCTGCCCTTGCGGGTGGCGGGCGGGGTGCATTCGCTGCATCTGGCGGGCACCGCGCCCGAGCTGTCCCCGATCTATCGCGGCATCCCGGCGGATGATGTGGGGATACTCGGCGCGGTGATGCGGGCGCATGAGGCGCCGCTGCTGCCCTGGCTCGACGGACCGCCGCAGACCAACGAGGCGGGGCGCTCGGCCAATTTCATTGCCGCCATGCTGTGGCTGGCGGAGAAGGGCCTGCCGCCGCGTTTCGAATGCCTCGAGATCGGTTCGAGCGCGGGGATCAACCTGATGCTCGATCGCTATCGCTACGATCTGGGCGGGGTGATGGTGGGGCCGGAGGATGCCGCGATGCACTTTGCGCCCGTGTGGAAGGGCACACCGCCGCCTGCTCACGCAATCGAGATTGTGAGCACCAAGGGCTGCGATGTCGCACCGGTCGACCTGACCGATCCGGCGCAGGCCTTGCGGCTCAAGGCCTATATCTGGCCCGAGCACACCGTGCGGTTCGAGCGGATGGAAGCGGCGATCGAGGCGGCGGGCGAGCGCAAACCGGACCTCGTGAAGATGAACGCGGCCGATTTCGTCGAGGCACAATTGGTTCAACCGCAGGCCAGCGGTACCACCCGCATGCTGATGCACTCGATCGTCTGGCAATATGTCCCCAAAGACCAGCAGGACCGCGTCCGCGCCGCGATGGAGGCTGCGGGCGCGAAGGCGACGGCGGATAGGCCGCTGGCGTGGGTTTCGGTCGAGGCCGACCGGACGGTGCACCGGCACATGCTCAGGGTCCGGTACTGGCCGGGCGGGGTAGAGGATGTGCAACTGGCCTGGTCGCACCCGCATGGGGCCGATGTGGAGTGGATCGCGGGCTAGGCCGTCCGCGCCAAGAACCCCTCCATCGCCGCGTTGACCTTGTCGGGCGCCTGCCAGGTCAGGAAATGGCCGCAGTCCGGGATGGTCACCAGCGTCAGGTCCTCGACGAACTCGTCCAGCCCCTCGATATTGCCGGGGGAGAGGGCATGATCGTCCAGCGCCCACACCACCAGCGTCGGGATCGTCAGCACCGGCACCCTGGGCAGCTTCGCGTCGGGCGGGATTTCGAGCGGAGCATCGGCGGGCGGGACCGCCATGGGGGTCGCGCGGTACCAGCTTACCATCGCCAGCGCCGCTTCGCCGTCGGACCAGTCGGCGAGGATGCGCTCGCGCTCCTCCGGATCGTCCTCGGGCAGGGCGCCGGTGCCATTGCCGGTCCCGCCGACCAGCGCCAGCAAGCCTTCCTGGCGGATTTCCTCGTCGCGCGAGGTGTCGCGATAGACCCGCATATATTGCCCTGCGGCGCGCTGGGCGGCATCGGTCCACAGCAGGCGGGCGTAGATCACCGGATGCGCGGCGTTGCACAGGATCGCCCGCTCGACCCGGCTCCCTTGCCCTCTCATCGCGACGGCCCACGCCAGCGCGCCGCCCCAGTCGTGGCCGACGATAGTGAAACGCTCCACCCCCAGTGCATCGGCCAGCAGGAACACATCGCCCACCAGCTCGGCTGGCTTGTAGCTCTCGACACCGTGAGGCTTGGACGAACCGCGATAGCCGCGCTGGTCGGGCGCAATGCAGCGGAAGCGATCACGGAAATGCGCGATCTGGTGCCGCCAGGTGCGGTGGCTTTCGGGGAAGCCATGGAGGAAGACCAGCACCGGCGCGTCGCGTGGGCCCCGAAGCGGGCCGGTGTCCACAACATCCAGCTCGATCCCGTTGGCGAGGATCACCCGCACCTGCTCCGTGCGCGTCAGCCGTCCGCTTCCATCTTGTCCATATAGCCATTGGCGACCATCGCCGCGACCTGGTCCAGCAACTGGTCGGGGGTGCGGCGCATTTCGCCCATGGCTTCCTCCATTCCCTGTGCGACGATAATTTCCCGCTGGTTGAGGGTGACCGCGTCGAGCATGGTCTTCGCCGCCTCATCGGGCGCAATGCCGTTGTCGATCACATGATCGCTGCGTCCGCGCTTGCTCCCGTCGGCATTGAGCGCATTGCGGCTGACATTGGTCGCGATCGAACCGGGGTAGATCACATGCACACCGATCCCGTCGATCGACAGTTCGGCCCGCAGCGCATCGGCATAGCCGGCCAACCCGAACTTGGCGGCACAATAGGCCGTGCGCATCGGCACTCCGACCTTGCCGGCGATGGAACTGATGAAGAGCAGCCGTCCGCTCTGCCGTGCCGTCATATGCGGCAGCAGCGCCTGCGTGGCGGCGATCTGGGCGACGAGGTCGATCTCGATGATCTCGCGATAGACCTCCATCGCGGTTTTGGTTGCCCGACTGCGCTGCGAGACCCCGGCATTGGCAACGAAACCGTCAATGCCTCCGGACCATTCAATCGCCTTGTCGGTTGCCGCCAGCATCGCCGACTCGTCACGCACGTCGAAGGGCAGGGTCAGCGTCTCGGTCGCAATCCCCTCGGCCACTTCGGCGAGCCGCGCCTCGTCCCGGCCCGACAGGATGACCCGCGCCCCGCGCACGCCCAGTTCCCTGGCCAGCGCCGCGCCGATGCCGCTCGATGCGCCGGTAATCCACCAGCATTGTCCCTCGTAGCTCATGTCCTCTCCTCGTGTTTTACGGATAGCTGACCGTCTTGGGTTCGCCGCCGGGAATCGGGATGAACTCCTCCTCGTCCCCGGGCACCTTGGCGAACCGGTCGTTGTTCCAGTCGTCCTTGGCCTGCTCGATCCGGTCCTTGCTGCTGCTGACGAAGTTCCACCACACATGGCGCCGCGTCGCAAAGGCCTCGCCGCCCAGCAACATGATCCGCCCGCCGCGTTCCGAGGAGAGGGTCATGACCTTGCCCGGTGCCAGTACCGTCAATTCGTAAAGCCCGAGCGGCTGGCCGTCGATCGTCGCCTCGCCGCCGACCAGCATCACCGCGCGCTCGTCGGCCCCGGCCTCGATCGGCAGGGCACCTGTGGGGGCGAGCAGGATCTCGGCATAGATCGTGTCGGCATGGGTGGTGGTCGCGGCGCGCTGGCCCCAGAGCTGGCCCATGATGACATAAGCCTTGGCGCACTGGTCCTCGATCACGGGCAGGTCCTTCACCGCTTCGAAGGCGGGATCGATCTCTTCCTGCCCGTCAGGCAGGGCGAGCCATGTCTGCATGCCATAGAGCCTGGGGCCTTCGGCGCGTTCGTCCTGCGGGCTGCGCTCCGAATGGACGATCCCGCGCCCGGCGGTCATCAGGTTCACCTGCCCCGGGCGGATGGTGGCGAAACTGCCGATGCTGTCACGGTGGTCGATCGCCCCTTCGAACAGCCAGGTGACCGTAGCGAGGTTGATGTGCGGATGCGGCCGCACGTCCATTCCGGCCCCGATGTCGAGCTGCGCCGGGCCGAACTGGTCGACGAAGATGAAGGGCCCCACCATGGTCCGCTCGCGGCTGGGGATGGCGCGGCGAACCTGGAACTGGCCGAGATCGTGGGTGACGGGGGTGATGGTCTGCTCGATCATGGTTGGGGGTCCTTCTCGATCAATTCTGCGAGGTCGCGGGGGTAGATATACTCGTGCCAGCCGGACAGCTCTGCGCGAGTGAACCAGCGGTGCTCCTTCATCAATCGCTGCTCCAGCTCGGTATGGCCCGAAATATCGACATCGGTATGGCGCACATGGACCCGGAAGAAGCGCTCGTCGGCTTGCACGGGCTCTCCCTCGACGGTCACGAATTCGGGGGTCATCCGGCAGATCTGCGGTCCGGGTTCGGCCTCGAAGCCGGTTTCCTCCCGGAGTTCGCGGCGCGCCGCATCCTCGAAGCTTTCGCCGGGGTCGCATTCGCCGCCGACGGTGACCCAGAACGGCGGCCGTCCCGGCACGTCGTAGCGGAACAGCAGCACCCGCCCCAGCGGATCGAGCACGATCAGACGGGCGGCGCGCCTGATCCGTTTGGCGACGGCTGCTTCGCTCATTCGCACCTGCTTTCTTCGGGCACGCTCGCCTTGATCGCGACCGCATGAACCCGCTGGCCGACGATATCGCCCAGCGCCGCGATCACCTGCCGCTGGCGTTGCAGGCGCGAAACGCCGGTAAAGGCCGCGCTTTCGATCACCACGGTGAAGTGCGATTCGCCCGATCCGTCGTCGCCCGCGTGGCCGTGGTGCTTGCCGCTGTCGTTGAAGACCTCCAGCCGCACCGGGGCGAAAGCCTCCGTCAGCAATTTTTCCATCTCTGCCTGGACAGTTCCCACAAATTCGCCCTTTCAATCTCCGGCATGGCTTACCATCATTAAGCGCTATGCCCGCAGACCGCTTCCATGGACGATACGAAGCCCAAGGGCGAGTCTGCGAACACCCGGCATGTGTCGAACCGGGCGAATTCCGCGCGCCTGGAGGCGCCAATGGTTTTGGGGGTAACAACTTCGACGGCCCTGGCCAGTGGCGCTGGTTCTGCCTCGACCACGTGCGCGAGTTCAACAGCGGATACGACTGGTTCGACGGCATGAGCGCCGACGAAATCCTCGCCGCGCAGTCGCCCGCCGCCGGCTGGCAGACCGAAAGCCGCACCTTCCGCCCCACTGCCGGGATCGACGGCCTGCCGCGCTGGGCCGATTTCGCCGATCCGCTCGACGCCATTGCGGCGCGCGCCAGCGGCATCAAGAGCCGCGCAAGGCGCGAGGCGGAGATGGCCATGGACGGCCGTTTCAGCCGCGACGAAGCGCAGGCGCTCGAGACCATGGGCCTCGGCCTCGATACCGACCGCCGCCGCTTGCGCCAGCGCTATTCGGAGCTTGTCCGCCGCTACCACCCCGACCGCAACGGCGGGGATCGCAAGTACGAGAACCGGCTCAACCGTGTGGTCGAAGCGTATCAGTTGCTCAGGAAATCGCGCGTATTCGCTTGATCGGTGCCAGCAGTCGGTTGCGCCGCAATGCTGCGCTGATATGGTCGGAGAACAGGTTCTGGCGTGCATGGCTTGGGGGCGACGGATGAAGAAGCGGTTGGCTGTTGTGGCAGTGCTGGCAATGGGTGCGGCGGGTTGGAGCACGCAGGCCTACACCCAAGGCGTCGAGCGCTACGGCGCGCTGGTCGAGGACAATGCCGGAGGCTATCGCGCTTTCACCAGTTCGGACAAGGCTACCCCCCGGTCAGCCAGCTATGACGCATTGAAGCAATGCGACAGGGACAGCTGCGAGGTGGTCCTGATCTTCGGCGGAAAGGGTTGCGGTTCCTTTCACAGCGCCGGACCCGAAGCAGCCTTTGGCTGGGCGATTGCCGACACGCTGGAAGGCGCCCGGCAGGAAAGCCTGCGACTGTGCCGGGAGGAACTGCTCGGCGACGAAGTCTGCAGCAACACGGTGTCGGTCTGCAACACGCAGGGCAGCGGCAAGGTCTTCAAGGTCGTGGCGCTGGACGACGGGTTCGAGTAGACCGGATCAGTCAGCCTCCGCCAATGCCTTGAGCTGGTCGGCACAGGCACCCCAGCCTTCGGTGAAGCCCATTTCCTCGTGCTGCTGGCACGCTTCCTCCGTCCAGTGCCGTGCGCGCGCCGTATAGCGTGTGCCGGCGACACCCTCTTCGGTGGCGGGTTCGACTTCCCAGATGCCGACCATGAAGGGGCCACTGGGTTCCAGATCGCCCACCAGCGCATCGGTGAATGCGAACCGCCGGCCTTCGTCCCATGCGATAACTGTGCCGGGGTTGGGCTGCACTTCGCCATCGGGCCCATACATGGTGCAATCCGACGTCCCGCCCGCACGGCGCTCGAGATTGGCGAATTCGGCACGCCAGGGCTTGGGACAGAACCACTCTTCGATGCGGTTGGACATCACGTCCCACACCTTGTCGGTCGGGGCGGCGATGAAGCGGGTGATGCTGAGTTCGTGCATGTTGGCTGGTCCTCTTCAGTCCCGGTCGGGCGCGCCGTAGGGGAAATAGGGTCGGTAAGGGCGGGCCTTGCCGGTAAAGCTTTCGAACTTCGTCACGGTTTGGTCGATCTCGCGAAAAACGAACTCCGTCCCGTTGGCGTAAAGCGCAATCAGCGCTTTCCAGGTGTAGGATGAGAACAGGTGTCCATGCAGTTCAAGCATCACCCGTCTCGCTATCCGGCAATCGCCGCATCGATTGCGGCATGGTCGATCTTGATCATTTGCTGCATCGTCCCGAACACCCGGGCACGGACCATCGGATCGTCATGGCCGAGTGCGTCCATCAGCACGCGCGGGACGATCTGCCAGCGTACTCCGAACCTGTCGTAGCACCAGCTGCACGCCATCTCGCCGCCGCCATCGCCGGTCAGCGCAGACCAATAGCGGTCGGTCTCCTCCTGCGTATCGGTGAAGACCTGGAAGCTGACGGCATCGGTAAAGCCGTTCGCGTTGTCCAGCTTGGGACGACCATTGAGGCCCATGAACGGCTGGCCGAGCAGGGTGAAACTGACCGTCAACACGTCGCCCGCCTTGCCACCGGGATAGTCGCTGGGAGCAGTGTCGATACGGGTGATGGCGCTGTCGGGAAACAGTCCGCAATAAAGGTCAGCCGCGTCCTTTGCGCCGCCATCGAACCACAGGCAGGTTGCTATGCCGGTTCGGGTCATGTGCTATGCTTCCTTGCTGCCGATGAGCGAGAAAAGCGCGCCTTGCGGGTCGAAGCCCTGGAGCACGTGATCGCCACCCGGAATTGCCATCGGGCCGACCGCGATCTGCCCGCCATTGGCGCTCACATATGCAACCGCCGCGTCGATTTCAGGCACGCGGAAATAATACGCCCACGACGACACCGGCACTTCGGCCGGTTTCCGCATCATCGCGCCGAGCCCGTAATCGCCATGGTTGTACATCTGGTAGGTGCCCATCGGTCCCATCTCCAGCGCTTCGCCCTTGGTCCAGCCGAACAGTCCGCGATAGAATTCGTCGGCGGCGGCGGGGTCGGCGGTCAGCAGCTCGTTCCATGCGCAATGGCCGATCTGCGGCGCGTATTTCGCGAAGGCGGTGCTTTCGGCGTCGGGCCGGTCGGCAGGCGGGGCGGGCGTCATGACGTAAAACGGTGCGCCTTGCGGGTCGGCGACCATGGCCATGCGGCCGACGGACTCCATGTCACGTGCGGGCATCAACACGCTGCCCCCGGCGTCGAGCAGCGCCGTGACGGTCTGGTCGACATCGGCAACGAGGATGTAGCCGAGCCAGGCCGGCATCGCACCACCTGCCAGCATCTCGTGAGAGAGCGGCAAGATTCCCCCTACGTATTCGCCATCCGGGGCCTTGATCTCGCGGTAGTCGGCCTGGCCCTCCACCGACCAGCCGAGCAGACCTTCGTAGAACCGCGCCGAGGCATCCGCGTCGCGGCACATCAGCTCGTACCAGATGAAATCGCCGGGGGAATTGGCCATGGCTCATGCCTCCTTGTGCATCAGCACATCGAACCCGCCGAACACCATGCGCTTGCCGTCGAAGGGCATGTCGCTGCCGTCGCCCCATTCCTTCATCCGTTCGTCGGCCATCATCTTGTCGTGCGAGGCATCGGCGGTCGCCTTGTCGGGCCATATCATCCAGCTGAAGACGACCCTTTCGCCCTCCTGCAGGTCGACTGCGCGGCGGAAGTCGGTGTGCTGGCCGTCCTTGATGTCGGCTTCCCACGCCTCGACATGGGCGGTGCAGCCATAGTCCCGGGCGATCGGCCAGAACTTTTCCGCAACCTCGCGGTATGCGTCTTTCTTGTCTGCGGGAACGGGGACGAGAAATCCCTGGATGTACATGGCTTGCTCCTCTCTCGATTGTATTCTCGATGCCGACTCGACACTTGCGAAGGTTGCGCTCGCAAGTTACATAAGTCAACGATGAAGTTACCAAAAGAAACTATCACCCACGGTAAATGGTATGGCGATGCCTGCGGAACGGCGTTCGCCATGGAAATGGTGGGCGAGCGGTGGTCGCTCCTCGTCGTTCGCGAACTGATGCTCGGGCCGCGCCGTTTTTCCGACCTGCGCGCCAGCCTGCCCGGAATTTCGGCCAAGGTGCTGACCGAACGGCTCGGATCGCTGGAGGAAGCCGGGGTGCTTGCCCGCAAGCAGTTGCCGCCGCCGGCGAAAGTGCAGGTCTATGAACTCACCCAATGGGGCTACGCCGCTGAAGCGCTGATCCAGGAGGCCGGACGCTGGGCGGCGCAGTCGAGCGCGCACGATCCGACCTTGCCGCTGTCGCCGGTGTCGCTGATGCTGTCGATGCGCACCATGGTCGATCATGCTCGGATCGACGAATTCGCCGGCCAGCGGATCGGCTTCGTCATCGGGGAGGACAGTTTCGTGGCGGAGCCGGGCGAAGGCCGGTTGCCGATCAGGCGTGCAGAAATCGCCGGTGCCGACGCGGTTTTCCATGCCCCTGTCGCAGCCGTACTCGCGGGCGGGATCTACGCGGGCGTGCCGTGGGACGAGCTCGAGCGCGAGGCCGGTCTGCGGATCGATGGCGACCGCGATCTGGCGCTGCGATATGTCACGCTTTTCAGCCTGCCGGAACCGCTCGCCTAGCCCTGACGGCGCAGTTCGGAAGGCCCAGTGCGGAAGGCCTGGTTCTGCCGGCCTAGTTCTGCCGGAAAGCCCAGCGCAGCGTCTTGCCCATGCCCCAGGTCGCCGCGCGCGCGGGAAGCGCGCCGATGCCGGGCCGCTCCAGCCCCAGCATCGAGCGGGCGAAGGACGGCAGCAGCGTGACCGCTTCCGCTCCCATGACGGCTTGCACCGCTACCGGTGCGCCCTGCGGCTTCTGGCTGAGCACGAGCCGGGCGATCTCGCGGGCTTCCGGCCGCGCCTGCAAATGCTGCCGCAGCTCGCGGAAAAGCAGCTCCGCCTCGTTGCGATCGAGCGGGACCGGATCGGCCCCCAGCGCCCGCGCGATGACCGCGAACTGGCGGTAGTATTCGTCCTGCTCATGGCCCGGCATATCGGGGCGGACATGGCGCAGATAGGCGGCGAGGAAGCTCTGCGCCTCGGCCACATGAACCCAGGCGAGCGTGCGCGGATCGGTCGCGACATAGGGCCTGCCGTCCGGCAGCGTGCCAGTTACCCGGGCGTGGATCCGGTTGACCCGTTCGATCGCTTTCATCGCCTCGTCGCGGTGGCCGAAGGTGGTGATGGCGATGAACCGCGCCGTCCGCCGCAAGCGACCGTGCATATCCTCGCGGAAGTTCGAGTGGTCGAGCACGCCCTGCAGCGCTTGCGGATGGAGCATTTGCAACAGCAGGCTGCGGATGCCGCCCACCATCATGCCGACGACATCGGCGTGGACCAGCCGGATCGGCGAATCTCTCTCGAACAGCGCCTCGTCGCTGACCGGCACGGGTTCCTGTCCGGCAGACACATCGTTGAACACCGCGCGCACCCGCCCGACGAGCTGCTGTCGCAGGAATTCGCTGGGTGACGGAGGCGGCATTCGTCCTAACTAGGGCGTGGGCCGGGGAAAGGAAATGTCGTCTTTCGTCGCGCTTGCGAGTCGCCGCACGCGCGTCTAGGCCACCGCCCGAGATGAACGATATGACCGACAAGAGCTTCGAGCCTTCCGCCAAGACCACGCTTGCCGCGCCCGACACCACGATCGATGTGCGCGAGACCTTCGGCATCGATATCGACTGGCAGGTCCCCGCCTTCAGCAAGGCGGACGAACGCGTGCCCGATCTCGACGCGAACTACGTGTTCGACCCGGACACCACGCTGGCGATCCTGGCCGGCTTCGCCCACAACCGCCGCGTCATGGTGCAGGGCTATCACGGCACCGGCAAGTCGACCCATATCGAACAGGTCGCGGCCCGCCTCAACTGGCCTTGCATCCGCATCAATCTCGACGCGCATATCAGCCGTATCGACCTGATCGGCCGTGATGCCATCGTGCTGCGTGACGGGCTCCAGGTGACCGAATTCCGCGAAGGTCTGCTGCCCTGGGCGCTGCAGCATCCGGTGGCGCTGGTGTTCGACGAATATGACGCCGGCCGCCCGGACGTGATGTTCGTGATCCAGCGCGTGCTGGAAACCGAGGGCAAGCTGACCCTGCTCGACCAGAACCGGGTGATCCGGCCCGATCCGAACTTCCGCCTGTTCGCCACCGCCAACACGGTCGGCCTCGGCGATACCTCGGGCCTCTATCACGGCACGCAGCAGATCAACCAGGGCCAGATGGACCGCTGGAACATCGTCGTCGGGCTCAACTATCTGCCCGCCGAAACCGAGCAGGCGATCATCTCGGCCAAGAATCCGGGCACCGACCCCAAGACCGTGGCCGATATGGTCAAGGTCGCCGACCTGACCCGCCAGGGCTTCATCAACGGCGATATCTCGACCGTGATGAGCCCGCGCACCGTCATCACCTGGGCGCAGAACGCGGCGATCTTCAAGGACGTCGGCTTCGCCTTCCGCCTGAGCTTCCTCAACAAATGCGACGAGGCCGAGCGGATGCTGGTGGCCGAATACTACCAGCGCGTGTTCGGGGTGGACTTGCCTGAAAGTGTTGTCGGCAAGGGGTAGGGGCAGATTGGAGAACTGGTGATGGGATATGTTTCGTATTCTGAGGATATCCTTGAACGACACCAGTCAGATGTTCACGAGCTCATGCGCAAGCTTGAGGCAGGGCAACTGCCTGAGCAGCAACAGTACGGCGCGATCCCCGAGTTTAGAAACTTGGTGCAAAAGCTAAGCGAGCTTTTGACCGATCCGTCTCAACCGATTGCAATGCGCCTGATGAATGTCAGCTCCCGCGTGACCAACCTTGAATTTGACCTGAAAATCCTCAACGAGAAGAATGCAAAGCTTGCTGAGAGCAATGCCTCATTGAACCAGAGAAATCAGCTTCTTGAGAATGAAATTGATCGATGTCGGGCTGAATCAAAAGCCCTGCGATCAAAGCTGTCTAGGTCAAGTACACAGATTGCTGTTCGCGATCAAAAGGCAAGCAAGATTGACGCAGAGTTAGCCGATGCGAAACAGGCAATTCGGAAGCTTGAAGAGATGCTGCTTGCTGCCCAAGTCGATGTCCGTTTTTGAAGTCGATTGACCCTGACGTGAACCGCACATTATCGCTCGCCTTCGCTGTATTAATTGGATAACACAGCCGCGCGATGGGATTCCGGTGGTTTGACAGTCTAGCACGAATGCGGGGCGCTTCGGGGAAGCCGGAGGGTGCCTATGCGGGCTATTTCGCGCAAGGCGAGCCTGCAGGCGCGGTGCTTCCCGACGAGGAGGAGTGGGAAGACCGCATCAGCCGCATCGAAGATGCGGTCGCGCTGGAAGAGCGCAAGCGGCAGAAGTGGTGGCAGCGGGCCTTCTGGCTCGGGCGGCGCAAGCGCTGGTGGGCGGTCCGCGCGGTCTCGGCCATGCTACTGCTGTTCTTCCTGACGGTCGGCTTCCTCGCGGTCACCACGCCGCTGAGCAAATCGCTCGAACCCGTGGTGCCGCCGCAACTGACGATCCTCGCCGCCGACGGCACGCCGATTGCCCGCAACGGGGCCATTACCGATGCCCCGGTCGAGGTGGCCAAGCTGCCGCCGCATGTGGTCGAGGCGTTCATCTCGATCGAGGACCGGCGCTTCTACAGCCACTGGGGCGTCGATCCGCGCGGCATCGCGCGTGCCGCCTGGACCGGGGTCGGCGGCGGCAGCACGATTACCCAGCAACTCGCCAAGTTCACATTCCTGACGCCGGAACGCAGCCTGACGCGCAAGGCGCGCGAGATGCTGATCGCCTTCTGGCTCGAGGCCTGGCTGAGCAAGGACCAGATCCTCGAACGCTATCTGTCCAACACCTATTTCGGTGACAATGTGTACGGCCTGCGCGCGGCGAGCCTGCATTATTTCTACCGCCAGCCGGAGAAGCTGACGACCGCACAGGCGGCGATGCTGGCAGGCCTGGTTCAGGCACCGTCTGCACTTCGACCGACAAAGCATTACGAACGCGCGGAAAAGCGGATGCGGCTGGTGCTCGGTTCCATGGTTGCGGCGGGTTACCTGACCGAGCAGGAGGCGGACCTGCCATCGCCCAGGCTCGATGTGCGGACCAGGAACGAGCTGCCGACGGGCACCTATTTCGCCGACTGGGCGCTGCCGATCCTGCGGCAGGGGTCGGAACGCAGCTACGAAGCGCAGACGATCACCACCACGCTCGACGCGCGGCTGCAGGGGATCGCGACGCGGATCGTGCAGCGTGCAGGGTTGGGCGGAGCGCAGGCGGCGCTGGTGGCGATGCGGCCCAACGGCGAGGTCGTGGCGATGGTCGGTGGCAAGGATTATCGCAAGAGCCCGTTCAACCGCGCGACCCAGGCACAGCGCCAGCCGGGTTCGACCTTCAAGACCTTCGTCTATCTCGCCGCACTCAAGGCCGGGGCCGAGCCGAGCGATCCGATCGACAACAGCGAGATCACGGAAGGTGGCTATCGGCCCAAGAACGCCGCCGGCCGCTACTCCGATACGCTGACGCTGGAGGAGGCTTTTGCCCGTTCCAGCAATGTCGCGGCGGTGCGGCTCTACCAGTCCGTCGGGGACGAAGCGGTGATCGCCACCGCGCGTGAACTCGGCATCACCAGCACGCTCACCCCCGGAGATCCCAGCGTAGCGCTGGGCACGGCCAGCATGACGCTGCTCGAACTGACTTCCGCCTATGCCGGGATTGCGGGAAATGCCTTCCCGGTCAAGCCGACGCCGCTGCCGGTGGCGCAACAGGGCTGGTGGGACTGGATGTGGAACGGGCCGGAAAGCTACCCCGGCCGGGTCAGCGAGGACATGGCGCAAATGCTCCGCCGCGCGGTCAATGCCGGGACCGGGCGTGCGGCAATGCTGCCGATTGCCAACTTCGGCAAGACCGGCACCAGCCAGGACAACCGCGATGCGCTGTTCGTCGGTTGGGCGGGCGATCTGGTGGTGGGCGTGTGGATCGGCAATGACGACAACACCCCGCTGAACGGCATTTACGGCGGCGGCATGCCTGCGCGGATGTGGCGGGACTTCATGCTCCAGGCGACCGGCAAGGCGCCTGCGGCTACGCGGCCCAAGGCTGACCCGTCTGGCCCGGTGGAGCCGCTCGATATACCGCCGCCGGAGGAATTCGAACTGCCCGAAGGTCTGCGGATCGAGGAAGATGGCGTGAGGGTGGACACCGACATCGGGGGCGTGCCGATCGATGTGCGGATCGGGCCGGAAGGCGTCAATGTGCAGCCCGGTCGCCGCGAGGAAGAGCCGGAGCCGGAGCCGCAGCGCTAGGCCTCTGGCTCCGCCAGCAGCACGTTCATCACCGCTGTGGCCCGGGGCCGGTCGCGGTCGTCCTGCCAGCACTCGACCTCGATATTGGCATTGCGGCGGCCCAGCTTGAGGATGCGCGCCTTGGCATAGAGCCGCGCGGCCTTGGCGGGGGCGAGAAACTGGACGGTGATGTTGATCGGCTTGAGCCGCGCCGTGCGCCCCGCCTCGTCCAGCGCCAGCCGCAGCGCGGCATAGCCGGCGGTCTCCAGCAGCCCGCTGATGGCCCCGCCGTGATAGACGCCTGGACGCCCCTCGGTGAATTCCTCGCCGCCGGCGCGCAAGACGGGCGCGCCGTCCTCCATCCCGTCAACGGCGATGCCGAGCGAACGGGCATAGGGGGTTAGTTGCAGCGCCTCACTTGCCATCGCGCGAGACCCCCGGGATCGACATGAACACGCCGGCCATATGCGCCACCGGATCGTCCGGATCGCCATCATGCGCCACGCCGCGTACGAAGGCTGCGGACCTTGTCAGGCGATAGCATTCGACGCGGCCGATGACATTGTGCCGCTCGCGCGCCGGGCGCTGGTAGTCGACCCTGAGGTCCAGCGTGGCGACGGCCTGGAAGTTCTTAATCCGGGTCCAGATGGCAAGCCCGCTGGCCATGTCGAGCAGGCTGATGATCGGGCCTGAGGCGAGAACGGGACGGTCGCTCTCGCCGATCAGATCCTCTCGCCACGGCAGCTCCAGCTCGGCCCAGTCATCGCCATGACCGCGAAACTGCAGCCCCAGCCAACCGGAATGGCCGTGGCCGAGCACGAATTTGGCAGCGCGCGCGGGATCGAAGACGAAACTCATGGTTCGGCCTTGGCCAAACTTGCGCGGAGTTACAAGGCAGTGCTGAGGCCGCCACCCGCCAGCGCGTCGATCGCGCCTTGCAGGAACACTGCGGCGGCATGGCTGTCGATCCGCTCCGCGCGCTTGGCGCGGCTCATGTCCTGCCCGATCATCGCCGCCTCGGCGCTCTGGGTCGACCAGCGCTCGTCCCACAGCAGCACGGGCAGGGCGAAGGCGCCGGCGAGGTTGCGGGCATAGGCGCGGCTGGCCTGCGCGCGCGGCCCCTCGCTGCCGTCCATATTGCGCGGCAATCCGAGGACAAGGCCCCGGATCGCCCGTTCGCGGACGATCTCTTCCAGCTTGGCCCGGTCCTTGCCGAAACGCCCGCGCGGGATGGTCTTGCCCGCCGTGGCAAAGCGCCATCCGGCATCGGCCGTGGCGGTGCCGATGGTCTTGGTGCCGAGGTCAAGCGCCAGCAATGCGCCGCCTTCGGGTAGCGCGTCGCCGAACTCCAGCGCGCTCTCGGTGATCAGGCTGGCTTCTGCCATGCCTCGACCCGGCGGGCGACGTCCGCTTGCAGGTTCCGCCAGAACAGCGGGATGTCGTACACATGGTAATTGTTGCCCGGCAGCACGTAGGAGCCCATTTCCGGCGGCTCGCCGATCAGCAGCAGCCCGCGCCGGTCGCAGCGGGCAGGCACCGCGCCGGGAACGAGCGCGCCGCCGTCAAGGTCGGCCTCGGGTACCAGCGTACCCAGATTGCGCTCGATCAGCGCCTCACCGCCGATGCCGCCGGTCAGCGGATTGGTGCAGAGAATCTTGCTCTGCCCGCGCGGCTTGCCGTCGAAACCGACGGACTTGGCATAGGTTTCGAAGAGCGCACTCGGGTCGGCCGGTTCGGCGTAGGTCGACCAGCTCATGATGCAACCGGCCTGATCAGCCGTGGCGCAGGCGGGGAAAGGCAGCTCCTGCAGATCATGCTCGAGCGAGATCGGCCAGCCGATCGCATAGACCACGGCGACCCGCTGCTCGACCGGCTGCCCGGCAACCCGCTCGCGAAGAAGCCGCAGCAGGTGCAGCGACCCCTGGCTGTGCCCGGCCAGCACGATCGGCACGTCATCGCCGACACTGTCGAGGAAGAAGGCGAATGCCTGTGCGACATCCTCATAGGCGGCATCGAGCGCTCGCTGCGCTTCGGGCGCGTCGGTCAGGAACGCGCCGACGGTCGCCTGGCGATAGCGCGGGGCCCAGATCTCGCTCGCCTGGTTGAACGGGCTGGCAAGGCCGCGCACGAACAGGCGGGCACGATTATTGGCCTCGCTGTCCTCCAGCGGGGCATTCCAGCTGGCGCGGTTCATGTAGCTGGTCGGATGGACGAAGAATACGGCAAACGGTTCGGGTTTCGGTTCTGCCGGGGTCGGCACCAGTCCACGGTCGCTCTGCATCGCGGGTTGCCAGCGGGCCGGGTCCTTGGTCCCCATGCCCGGGCGCGAGATCCACATCTTGGGATCCTGGTAGGCATTGGCGGCGAGCGGGTCCTGCTCGACGAACTCGGCGCTCGGCACCAGCGCGAGGGATGTCAGCTGGCGGCCCCAGATGCTCAGGGCGAAACCGCCCGCAATCACGATAACTGCGAAAAAAGCGATCACATAGAGGAACTTGCGCGCCATTGTTGGTTCAATTCCCTTGCATCAGTTTGGCCAGCTTGCGCTGCGCGGCGGCTTCTTGGAGTTCGGCATTGCGTTCGGAACGTCGTTCCAGCGCAACCTTGATCATCGCCAGCAACGGGTCGGCCAGGAACAGGCCGAGGATCCCGAACAGCAGCCCCATGATCAGCTGCGCCCCAAGCACCAGCGCCGGGGCAAGGTCGACCGTCTTCTTGGCGATCATCGGCACCACGACATAGCCGTCGAAATTCTGGACGAACAAATAGACGAATACGGTGTAGAGACCCATCTCCGTGCCGCCCGAGAAACCGACCGTGATCATCAGCACGCCGGATATGATGGCCCCGATGTTGGGCACGAAGGCGAGCAGTCCGGTCAGGATCGACAGCAGCGCCGCCATCGGCACGACGCCCACCCCGATCAGTTGCCCGCCCACCGTCAGCAGGAGATAGGTGAAAACCCCCTCGAACAGCATGCCTACCAGCCGCCCGGCCATCAGCCGGCGCAGGGTCGATGCCATGCGGGTAAGGGTAATGCGCAGATTCTTGCGCTGGTGGCGTGGGGCCATCCACTCGACGCCCCGTTCGTAAAGATTGGGCTCCAGCGCGACATAGAGGCCGATGATGGTGATCAGCAAAATCGAGGTCGCCCATCCGGCGATGCCCGAGAGCACGCGCGTCAGCGTACCGACGCCGCTCAGCACCTGGCCGAGGATCGACTGCAGGCCGGCGACCTCGATGCCCAGTCCGTTAGCGCGGGCCCAGTTGAACAGGATTTCCGCCTGGCCCTGCACGATCGTCGGCAGTTCGGCGGCCTGGCGGGCGATCTGGTCGCCCGCGAACCCGGTCAGCCAGACGAAGAACATGACTGTGGCCAGCAACACCATCAGGATACGTACGGTGCGGGGCAGGGGAAGGTAGCGACCGATCAACCGCGAACCGCCATCGATCATCGCTGCGAACACCAGCCCGCCGAAAATCACCAGCAGCGACTGCGAGATATAGACTGCGAGGACCGCAATACCGACGACGCCGACCCAGATCATCGCCTTGTAGGCTTCCAGCCGCAGGACGGGGCTGTCGATATAGGACGGGCTGGCCCCGAGATCGGGGTCCTCGTCATGTGCTGGAGGAGGCGGCGCGTCCCGTTCGCTCATTCAGTTGCAACTGCGGGGGCGGGCGCCGGTTCCGGCCGGGCAAGTGGCTTGTCGGTCTTGGCCGGGCGCAGCGAGTTCCAGGCGCGACCTTCGCGCAGCGCGCCCCACCAGCTGAACGGGTTCCAGTTGGCTGTGCCGTCGAGCGAGAAGGTGATGAATTCGGCCCGCCCGCCGATATTGGCCAGCGGCACCGCATCGCCCAGCCCACCGCCGATGGGGGTCACCGGGGCGCGGCTGTCGGCCGAATGGTCGCGGTTGTCGCCCATCACGAAGACCGCATCGGCCGGGATCTTGTAAGGCCCATAGTTGTCGAGCATCTGGTCGGGCGAGGAATCGATGATCAGATAGGTCGCGCCGTTGGGCAGCGTCTCGCGGTAGGCCGGGACCCGGCAGATCTTCTGCCCGTCCGGCCCGATCACCTGCAGGAAATCGGCTTCATCACAGGGGTTGTTGAGATCGATCGGAATGTCGAGCGACGGGGCCATTTCCTGCGGCACCGGCTTGCCATTGAGGACGATCTGGCCGCCGCGCACTTCGATCGTGTCGCCCGGCAAGCCTACGACGCGCTTGATATAGTCCTCGCTGCGTTCGGGATGCACCGGGATGACGATATCGCCATATTCGGGCGTGCTGCCGAAGATGCGCCAGTCGCCGCGC
Source organism: Erythrobacter sp. SDW2 (assembly GCF_021431965.1). Lineage (NCBI taxonomy): Bacteria > Pseudomonadati > Pseudomonadota > Alphaproteobacteria > Sphingomonadales > Erythrobacteraceae > Erythrobacter > Erythrobacter sp. SDW2. Next base: position 2,354,077 of record NZ_CP090370.1, on the reverse strand, counting down.
GGCAGCAGGTGGAAGCTGACCGAGGACCAGTTGTAGCCGTAGGGATACTTGCTCACCACCAGCCGGTCGCCCACCAGCAGGTTGGGCATCATCGACTGCGAGGGGATGTAGAACGGCTTGGCGATGAAGCTGTGGAAAGCGAGCACCGCCAGCAGCATCAGCGCGAGGCCGCGCAGTTCGGCGATCCAGTTGATCTTCTCGTCGGTCTTCACGGCTGCTTTTTCGGGGGTCTGGTTGTCGGTCACGCTGGCCTGCAGGGATTCGGGTGGATTGGGGGTCATATCCGGTGCGCCTCGATGATCACGAAGGCTTGCGCCCATGGATGATCGTCGGTGAGGGTAAGATGAATGGTGGCCTCATGGCCATCCGGCGTCAGTTCCGCAAGCCTTAACGCCGCCCCGCCGGTCAGCGCCAGCGTCGGTGCGCCCGAGCGGGCGTTGACCACGCCGATATCCTTCATGAACACGCCGCGCCGGAAACCGGTGCCGACAGCCTTGCTGAAGGCCTCCTTGGCGGCAAACCGCTTGGCATAGGTCCCGGCAATGGTGAACGGCCGCCGCCGGGCCTTGGCGATCTCGATCTCGGTAAACACACGGCTCTCGAACCGCTCGCCGAACCGCTCGAGCGAATTGGCGATCCGCTCGATATTGCAAAGGTCGGAGCCGAGACCGATGATCATGACGGTTCCCCCAGACCGTCACCCCGGACGTGATCCGGGGTGACGCTTTTCCGTCCCGCGACAGTCAAGAAAGCGGGACCCCGGCTCGGGGGCCGGGGTGACGGGGTTGGGTATCGTGTCGCCAGCGAACGTTTCACCGCGCTTCATCCATCAGCTCGCGCATCCTGCGCACGGCGTTCTCGAGCCCGACGAACACCGCTTCGCCGATCAGATAGTGACCGATGTTGAGCTCGGCGATCTGGGGGATGGCGGCGATGGGCTGGACATTCTCGTAGGTCAGCCCGTGCCCGGCGTGCGGCTCGATGCCGTTCTTGGCGGCGAGCGCGGCCATGTCGGCGATGCGCTTGAGCTCGCTCGCCACCCGTTCGCGGTCGCTGTCGAGATGCGCATGGGCATATTCGCCGGTGTGGAATTCGACCACCGGAGCGCCGAGCCGCAGCGCGGCGTCGAGCTGGCGCTCGCTCGCCTCGATGAACAGGCTGACACGGATGCCCGCATCCTTGAGCCGGTCGACGATCGGCACCAGCGTGTTGTGCAGCCCCGCCGCGTCGAGCCCGCCTTCGGTGGTGCGCTCCTCGCGCTTCTCGGGGACGATACAGGCGGCGTGGGGTTTGTGGCGCAGGGCGATCGCCAGCATTTCCTCGGTCGCGGCCATTTCCAAATTGAGCGGCAGGTTGGTCGCCGCCTGGATGCGGGCGAGGTCTTCGTCGCGGATATGCCGCCGGTCCTCGCGCAAATGGGCGGTGATGCCGTCGCCGCCGACCGCCGCGACGATCTCTGCCGCGCGGACAGGATCGGGATGGTCGCCGCCGCGCGCGTTGCGGATGGTGGCGACGTGATCGATATTGACGCCGAGGCGCAGGGGGGCCGTCACTTGGAGCGGCTGCCGGGCTTGGTCACAGGGATCGCTGCGAGTTCGGCAGGGATCTCGTTCTCGGCATAGGTCGGGAAGTTGATCGCCACGAGCGGGTAGAACGGCACACCCAGGTCCGCCTCGCCCGCCGAACGATCGACCAGCGCCACTTCGGCCAGCACGTCGCCGCCCTCGGCCTTGACCGCCTCGATCGCTTCACGGCTGGAAAGGCCGGTGGTCACGACGTCTTCAACCATCAGTACCCTGGCCCCCGGTTCAAGGCGGAAGCCGCGGCGCAGCTGGAACACGCCATCGGGCCGCTCGAGGAACATCGCGTCCCTGCCCAGTGCGCGGCCCATCTCATGGCCGATGATGAGCCCGCCCATTGCGGGCGAGACCACCACGTCGATCTGGCCGCGCAGTTCGCGCGGCAGCTTCTGTGCCAGAGCCAGCGCGAGTCGCCCGGCGCGCTCGGCGTTCATCAGGACGCGGGCGCATTGCAGGTAATAACCGCTGTGGCGGCCCGAGGAGAGCTTGAAATGACCCTCCAGCAAGGCTTCGCTATTGCGGAATTCGGACAGGACTTCTTCGTCGGTCATGGCTGAAAAGCGGTATTTCCCTGTTGGCCCGAGGCGAGTTATGCATGGTTGCGTCGAGGTCAACCAAGCTTGTGCATTTTTCTCCCTAGGGGCGCTTGTGACCTGCGGCAAGCGCGCGTATAGCGCGCCGCAAATGGGCCCCTCGGGGGCTGAATCCGGCTGCCGTAGTGGTGGCAAAAGACTGCAATAGGGAAGCGTCGACAAGATGATGTCTGCCACCTGGCTCCGTGAAAATGCCCGTTCCATCGCGCTGCTGTTCGCCGCGCTCGTCCTCGCGTTCGGCGTGCAGGCGGCGATCGCCGCGCCTGCCGCTGCGCCGGTTGTCGAAGCCCCTGCAGCCGAAGCGCCCGCTGCGGCGACTGAAGCGGCCCCGGTCGACGCTCCCGCCCCTGCCGATGCTTCGGGCTACACCCCGCTTGGGCCGGACATGATCAAGGGGCAGCCGACCGCGTTCGAGGACGATGCTCTGGCCAGCATGACCTTCCAGGAGCAGCACAACGAGCTCGGTGAATATGCGTTGTGGATGCACGACGCGATCCTGCTGCCGGTCATTACCGTTATCAGCCTGTTCGTGCTCGGCCTGCTGCTGTTCGTGATCGCGCGCTTCCGCAGGGGCGCCAATCCGGAGCCTTCGAAGACCACCCACAACACGCTGATCGAAGTGGTGTGGACGGTGATCCCGATCATCATCCTGCTGGTCATCGCTGTTCCCTCGATCACGCTGCTGGCGCGCCAGTATGAAAGCCCGCCCGCCGATGCCGTGACCGTCAAGTTGACCGGCTACCAGTGGTACTGGGGCTATACCTATCCCGACCAGGGCGTGGGCGAGTTTGTCTCCAACATGCTGACCGAGGAGCAGGCCAAGGCCAGCGGCGAGCCGCACCAGCTGGCGGTCGACAACCGCATGGTCGTGCCGGTCGGCGTCCCGATCCGCCTGCAGACCACGGCTGCCGACGTGATCCACTCGTTCGCTGTGCCGTCGCTGTGGTTCAAGCTCGACGCCGTTCCCGGTCGCATCAACGAGAAGATGCTCCAGATCGACGAGCCCGGCATCTATTACGGCCAGTGCTCGGAACTGTGCGGTGCGCGTCACGGCTACATGCCGATCGCTGTCGAGGCGGTGCCTCTGGAACAGTGGAAGGCCTGGGTCCGCTCGCAGGGCGGTTCGTTCCCTGAAGACGCGCCGGCAGCCGCCCCCGCAGCTGCCGAGCCTGCTGCACCGGCCGCCGCCGCACCGGCCGCAGCTGCCACGCCCGCCGAATAAACAGATATTTTCGCGAAAGTAGAGACCAGAGAACATGGCTACCACCGCTGAAGGCTTCGACGTTCACCACGACGGTCACGCCCATGACGCCGATCACAAGCCGGGCTTCTTCGCCCGCTGGTTCATGTCCACCAACCACAAGGACATCGGCACGCTGTACCTGATCTTCGCGATCATCGCGGGGATCATCGGCGGGGTCATTTCGGGCGCCATGCGCGCCGAACTGGCGGCGCCGGGGCTGCAGTACCTCGGTGACATCGTCAACATGCTGGGCGGCGACGGTTCGTCCTTCGACCAGCAGGCCCACATGTGGAATGTGCTGATCACGGCGCACGGCCTGATCATGGTGTTCTTCATGGTCATGCCGGCGATGATCGGCGGCTTCGGCAACTGGTTCGTGCCGCTGATGATCGGCGCGCCGGACATGGCCTTCCCGCGCATGAACAACATCTCGTTCTGGTTGACCGTGGCGGGTTTCTGCTCGCTGCTGTTCTCGATGTTCGTGCCGGGCGGCACCGGCATGGGGGCGGGCGTGGGCTGGACTGTCTACGCTCCGCTGTCGACGACCGGATCGGTCGGTCCCGCGGTCGACTTCGCGATCTTCTCGCTGCACCTTGCAGGCGCCGGCTCGATCCTCGGGGCGACGAACTTCATCACCACCATCTTCAACATGCGTGCACCGGGGATGACCCTGCACAAGATGCCGCTGTTCGTGTGGTCGATCCTGGTTACCGCATTCCTGCTGCTGCTGGCGCTGCCGGTGCTGGCCGCTGCGATCACCATGCTGATCACCGACCGTAATTTCGGTACGACCTTCTTCACCCCTGCGGGCGGTGGCGACCCGGTCCTCTACCAGCACCTGTTCTGGTTCTTCGGCCACCCGGAAGTCTACATCATGATCCTGCCGGGCTTCGGCATGATCAGCCAGATCGTTGCGACCTTCAGCCGCAAGCCGGTGTTCGGTTACCTCGGCATGGCCTACGCCATGGTCGCGATCGGTGTCGTCGGCTTCATCGTGTGGGCGCACCACATGTATACCGTCGGCCTCGACGTGAACACGAAGATGTACTTCACCGCTGCGACCATGGTCATCGCCGTGCCGACCGGTGTGAAAATCTTCAGCTGGATCGCCACGATGTGGGGCGGGTCGATCGAGTTCAAGAGCCCGATGGTGTGGGCGATGGGCTTCATCTTCCTCTTCACTGTGGGCGGCGTGACCGGCGTCGTGCTCGCCAACGGCGGTATCGACGACAATTTGCATGATACCTATTACGTGGTGGCGCATTTCCACTACGTGCTGTCGATGGGCGCGGTGTTCTCGATGTTCGCCGGGTTCTACTACTGGTTCCCGAAGATGAGCGGCCGCTGGCACAGCGAGTTCCTCAGCCACGTCCACTTCTGGATGTTCTTCATCGGGGTGAACGTAATCTTCTTCCCGCAGCACTTCCTGGGGATGAACGGGATGCCGCGCCGTTATCCCGACTATGCCGAGGCGTTCGCGTACTGGAACCAGATCTCGTCGTATGGCTACATCATCATGGCCGCTTCGATGCTCGTGTTCTTCGCCAACCTGGCCTACGCCTTCATGGCCGGGCGCAAGGCGGAAGCGAACTACTGGGGTCCGGGTGCGACGACGCTGGAATGGAGCCTGTCGAGCCCGCCGCCGTTCCACCAGTACGAAACCCTGCCGGTGATCGAGGACCACCACGATTACCACAACCAGCTGCCTGTGAAGGCCTAGGCCTGCCCGGGGCCGGATTGCCGGCCTGCTGGAAACAGACAAAGCGGGGGGCGTACCAGCGATGGTGCGCCCCTCTCGCCAAGAAAGACCAAGACTGACACCATGAGCGTTGCCGCCCAACAGGTTGTGTTCCCCGCCGATTGGCGCGATTTCTATGCGCTGACCAAACCGCGGGTGATGACGCTGGTAATCTTCACCGGCATCTGCGGGTTGCTCGCAGCGCCGGGCAGCATCCATCCCATTCTGGGCTTCACCGCCATCCTGTGCATTGCGATGGGCGCGGGCGGCTCGGCTGCGCTCAACCAGTGGTGGGAAGCCGATCTCGATGCAGGAATGAAGCGGACCAGCAAGCGGCCCCTGCCACAGGGCCGGATGCGGGCCAACGACGCGCGCGATTTCGGCCTGCTGCTGTCATTCGCGTCGGTCGGGATCATGGGGATCGCCATCCATTGGCTCGCGGCGATCATCCTGGCGGTGGCGATCTTCTATTACGCCGTGATCTACACCATCTGGCTCAAGCCGCGCACGCCGCAGAACATCGTCATTGGCGGCGGGGCCGGGGCTTTCCCGCCGATGATCGGCTGGGTTGCGGTCACGGGCGACATCACGCTGATGCCGGTGCTGCTGTTCGCCATCATCTTCATGTGGACGCCGCCGCATTTCTGGGCGCTCGCGCTGTTCGTGAAGACCGATTACGCCAATGTCGGCATCCCGATGATGCCGGTGGTGAAGGGTGAAGCGAGCACCCGCTGGCAGATTCTTGCCTATTCGATCCTGCTGGTGCCGGTCGCGGTCGCCCCGTGGTGGATTGGCGGAACGGGTGCGATCTATGGTATTGCGGCGGCGGCGTTGACCATCGCCTTTGCGCTGTTCTCCGTCCCGGTCGCCACCCGCCGGGCGGTCGAAGGCGACAAGATGCTGCCGGAAAAGCGCCTGTTCGGTTTCAGTGTGTTCTACCTCTTCGCGCTGTTCGCGGCGCTGGTTGCCGACCGATTCCTCACCCCCCTGATGAGTGTCTGAATATGGCTATGACCCCCGAAGAAGAAGCCGAATATCGCCGCCGCCAGAAGAGCCGCAACCTTGTTGTGGGTGCGGTGTTGCTGTTCTTCGTCGTGCTGTTCTATGCCATCACCATCGTCCGGATGGGGGATTGAGCCATGGCAAGCGCCCCTCTAGATGTTGACCGCAGGAACGCCCGGGTCGGGCTCTATGCCATCCTCGGCGCGCTGTTCATGCTCGGGCTCGGCTATGCGGCGGTGCCGCTCTACGACCTGTTCTGCCGGGTGACGGGTTTCGGCGGGACGACCCAGGTCGCGACCGAAGCCGAGGCCGAGGCCGCCGCGCTTGCCGCCGCGAATGCTCCGCCGATCTCCATCCGCTTCGACGGGTCCATTGACCGCAACCTGCCGTGGACATTCGCGCCGGAGAAGACCACGGAAACCGTCAAGATCGGCCAGCGCGCGCTTGCATTCTACACGGCGAAGAACAATTCCGACGTGCCCGTTACCGGTGTCGCCAGTTTCAATGTCGAGCCGGAGCAGGCCGGGGTCTATTTCAACAAGATCCAGTGTTTCTGCTTCAGCGAGCAGACGCTGCAGCCGGGCGAGGAAGTGCGCATGCCGGTGCTCTATTTCGTCGATCCGGCGGCGCTGGAGGATCCGAACATGAAGGGGGTCGAACAGATCACCCTCAGCTACACCTTTCACAAGAAGATCGAGAGCGGCGAATAGCGGCTCAAGCCCCCTAGACCCGCTGCCACGGGGGCATTAAGGGCAGCACGAAACACGCGTTACAGGGTAATGATCATGGCTGGTGCCAAGAACCACGATTATCACATTCTCGAACCCGACATCTGGCCGCTGATCGGCTCGCTGTCGGCGCTGATCTTCACCACCGGCATGGTCATGTTCATGCACCGCGCCGATTGGGACATGCCTTGGCAGATTGTCCTTGGCCTCGGCATCGCCGGCCTGATCGCTACGTTTTTTTCGTGGTGGTCGAATGTCGTGAAGGAAGCGCAGCGGGGCGATCATACCCCGGTGGTGCAGCTCCACATGCGCTACGGCATGATCCTGTTCATCGCCTCGGAAGTGATGTTCTTTGTCGGCTGGTTCTGGGCCTTCTTCGATTTCGCGCTGTTCCCGGCACCGATCCGTGAAGTAAGCGACAACCTGTGGGAAAACCTCATCGGCCAGGACGGTTCCGCTGCGCTCGCAACCTTCCCGGCGCAGGGCATCGAGGTGCTCGATCCGTTCAGCCTGCCGCTGCTCAACACGCTGATCCTGCTGTGCTCGGGCACGACGGTCACCTGGGCGCACCATGCGCTGATCCATGGCGACCGCGACGGCCTGAAGAAGGGTTTGTGGGCCACGATTGCTTTGGGCGTGCTGTTCAGCTGCATCCAGGCCTATGAGTATGCCGTCGCGCCGTTCGCCTTCGGTGGCAACACCTACAGCTCGGCCTTCTACATGGCGACCGGCTTCCACGGCTTCCACGTGCTGGTCGGCACGATCTTCCTGATCGTCTGCCTCGTCCGCACCTACAAGGGCCACTTCACCCCGCGCCAGCACTTCGGCTTCGAAGCGGCTGCGTGGTACTGGCACTTCGTCGACGTGGTGTGGCTGTTCCTGTTCGTCGCCGTCTACATCTGGGGCGGCTGGGGCGCACCGGTTCATTGATGGAGCCGGGTTCGCCGGAGAACACGAAGGGGCGGCCCGCACTCAGCGAGGCCGCCCTTTTCGGTTTGTGCCCGCAGTGCGGCGAGCGCACGCTGTTTGCCGGCTGGATCAAGCTGGCCCCGCGCTGTCCTGCCTGCGGGCTGGATTTCGACCAGTTTAACGTCGGTGATGGCCCGGCGGCGTTTCTGATCCTGCTGATTGGCGCGCTGGTGACAGGGCTGGCGGTCTGGCTGCAAGTCAGCGCCGATCCGCCATGGTGGCTGCATGTGGCGCTGTGGTTGCCGCTGACCATCGGGCTCACGCTCGGCGGATTGCGGCTGGCCAAGGCCGCACTGCTCGCCAGCGAATACCGGAACCGCGCCCGCGAGGCGGGTCTCGAGGATTTGTAATTATGCCGAGGTTTCCCCTGATTCCCACCATAGTGGTGCTGGCCGCCGTCGCGACGATGATCGCGCTGGGCTTCTGGCAGCTCGGGAGGCTGGAGGAAAAGGAGGCGCTGATCGGTCGCTATCAGGCGGCTGCCAACAGCTCAGATGAGGTCGCCTTCCCGACCGAGGACAAATCCGACCACAACTGGTTTCGCCGCAGTCGTTTGACTTGCGGGCGGGTACTCGAACTCAGCACCGTCGCAGGAACGTCGGCGAAGGGGGAAAAGGGTTTGACCGTGCGTGCGCAATGCAGCGAGGGTGCTTTTGGCATGCCGCTGGTCGTGGACCTCGGTTTCAGCCGCGACGTCAAGCTCCCGGTTTGGGACGGCGGCGAGGTCACGGGCGTCATTGCACCCGGTCCGCGGTTGATCGCTGATCCGCCACAAGCGGGTCTCGCGGCTTTGGCCAAGCCCGATCCCACCGACCTGCCCAACAACCACCTGGCTTATGCCGTGCAGTGGTTCATCTTCGCGGCCACGGCGCTGGTCATCTATGTCCTGGCATTGAAGCGCAAACAGCGTGGGGAATAGCCCCCTCCTCTTCAGAGGAGGGGGTTGGGGGTGGTGGCGCGACGCATAGCGTCGCGCTCGGCGTCGGGCACCACCCCGCTGCGACTAGGCTCGCCGTTGGCTCGCTAAGTCTCGCTGCCCCTCCTCGAAAGAGGAGGGGGTTTAGCCGCGCCAAAGCTGTCTTGCTTGCCCCCGTCCACCCGCGCCGCTAACCCGCGCGCCACGATGCGCTATATCTCGACCCGCGGCTCTGCGCCCACGCTCTCCTTCGAGGAGGTCACGCTGACGGGGCTCGCCAGCGATGGCGGGCTTTATGTGCCGGAAGAGTGGCCCACGCTCTGCGCCGACGAGATCCGCGCCTTTTGCGGGCTGCCCTATGCCGAGGTCGCGGCGCGGGTGATGACGCCCTTTGTCGGCGATTGCCTGTCGCCTGAGGAACTGCGCGAACTGACCGCGCGTGCCTATGGCCGCTTTTCACACGCGGCTGTTGTGCCGCTGGTGCAGGTGGACGAGCGGCGCTGGCTGATGGAGCTGTTCCACGGCCCCACGCTGGCGTTCAAGGACGTTGCGCTGCAGATGCTCGGCCAGCTGTTCGAGACCTTCCTCGCCCGGCGCGGCGAGCAGTTGACGCTGGTGGGCGCGACCAGCGGCGACACCGGCAGCGCGGCAATCGACGCGGTGGCGGGGCGCGAGGGCGTGGAAATCTTCATGCTGCACCCCAAGGGCAGGATCAGCGACGTCCAGCGCCGCCAGATGACCACGGTGCTCTCGCCCAATGTCCACAATATCGCCATCTCGGGCAGCTTCGACGACGGGCAGGCGGCGGTGAAGCGCATGTTCACCGACCCGGCCATTGCCGGCAAGCTGCGGCTCGGCGCGGTCAATTCGATCAACTGGGCGCGGTTGATGGCGCAGGTGGTCTATTACTTCACAACCGCAGTGCAATTGGGTGCACCCGACCGCGCCATTGCCTTCAGCGTGCCGACCGGCAATTTCGGCGATGTCTTCGCCGGCTATGTCGCGGCGAAGATGGGCCTGCCGGTGGCGAAGCTGATCGTCGCCACCAACGTCAACGACATCCTCCACCGGGCGCTGAGCGAAGGCGATTATTCGGCGGGCACGGTCACGCCTACTGCGGCGCCGAGCATGGATATCCAGGTCAGCTCCAATTTCGAGCGGCTATTGTTCGATGTCGGTGGACGTGACGGTGCCGCCATGGCCGAGCAGATGCGCGGGTTCGAAGCGACCAAGGCCATGCGACTGACCAACGCCCAGCGGGATGGCGCGGCCGAGCTGTTCACCAGCGTGCGGGTGGACCAGGACGCGATGGCGCACTCCATGCGCCGCGCCTTCGAGAATTCGCACCAAGTGATCGACCCGCACACTGCCATCGGGCTCTACGCCGCCTATGCGGTGGACCTGCCTGCCGATGTGCCGGTGGTGACGCTGGCGACGGCGCATCCGGCCAAGTTCCGCGATGCGGTGGAGCGGGCGACCGGCATTCGGCCTCCGCTGCCGACCCGCGTCGGCGACCTGTTCGCACGCGCGGAACGCTGCACCGATCTCTCGGGCGATTACGACGAGCTAACCCGCTTCATCCTCGAGCACGCGGCCCAGGGCGACTGATGGCCGGGCTGGTCCGCGAACCGCAGCTGATGGTGGGCGAGGGGTGGGACGACTACGCCCTCCTCGACAGCGGTGACGGGCGCAAGCTCGAGCGCTTCGGCCCCTACCGCTTCATCCGCCCCGAACCGCAAGCGATGTGGACCCCGCAGAGCGCCGATTGGCAGGCCGACGGCGAGTTCATCCCCGGCGCGGACGAGGACGGCGGCGGGCGCTGGCACCTGTCGGGCGAAGTGCCCGACGGTTGGCCGCTGGAGTGGCGTGACGCCCGCTTCACCGCCAGCTGCACGCCGTTCCGGCATCTTGGCTTCTTCCCGGACATGGCCCCGGTGTGGGACTGGATGCGCGCGCAACTGGAGGGGAAGGCCGAGGCGCAGACGCTTAACTTGTTCGGCTACACGGGTGTTGGGTCGCAGGCGCTGAGCGCTTGCGGCCCCGTGACCCATGTCGATGCGAGCAAGAAATCGGTCGCACAGGCGCGCGAGAATGCCGAGCTTGCCGGGATGGCCGACCGCCCGATCCGCTGGCTGGTCGATGATGCCGCAAAGTTCGCTGCGCGCGAGGTCCGCCGCGGCAAGCGCTATGACGGCATCATCCTCGACCCGCCCAAGTTCGGACGCGGGCCGGGGAACGAGATCTGGCGCATCGAGGAGGGGCTCGCCCCGCTGGTGCACGATTGCCGCGCGCTGCTCGATGGCGACAGCCGCTTCCTGTTCCTCACCGTCTATGCCGTGCGGATGAGCAGCCTGTCGCTCGCCGGGCTGCTCGACGAGATTTTCGCCGGGCTTCCCGGCAAGGTCGAATATGGCGACCTGGCGGTGCAGGAGCAGGGCAGCGGGCGTTTGTTGCCTACCGCGATCTTCGCGCGCTGGTCGAATCCGCGCTAGAGGGCGCCATGGCCGATTCGTTGACCCTGCAATTCGTCGATATCGAACACGACGTCCTGACCGGGATCTATTCCGAGGAGACCGGGCGGCCGCAGCCGCTGCGGATTTCGATTGCGGTCGAATACAAGGTCGCCGACCGTTACGATCCTGACACACCGCTCTCCGAGAGCAAGAACTACATGGACCTGAAGTTCGCAGCGACCGAGGCGCTGCCCGAGGGGGTGCATTTCAAGCTGATCGAGTCGGTGGCCGAGCACATCTGCGAAACGCTGTTCGTGCAGGATGCGAAGGTGCTTGCCGTCACGGTCAAGATCGTGAAGCTGGCGATCGCCACGGGCAAGGAGCAGATCGGCATCACCCTTCGGCGCGAGCGGCGCTGAATGGCGCAAGTCGTGCTCGATTGCTGCGCGCTGCCGGGCAATGCGCTGGAGGCGGCGGCGCGGTTCCATGCCGACTATCTGCCACAGCTTGCCGGCTTGCTTGACGGGGCAGAGAGCCTCGTCATCGTGATGCCGCCCGCCCCCTATGACCATGCCGACTGGCGCCGTGCTGTCGCGCGGGATCTGGCGCGGGCGCATGCGCCCAGGCGGGTCAATGTCGTGGGCGGTAACGATGCTGCGGCGACGCTCGAATATCTCGCCAGGGCGCCCGGCTTAACCGGACAGTATCTCGCGCTGGATGGCACCGGCGCCGGGGATGCGCTAGGCTAGGGACATGAGCGACACAGGCCTCATCGACAGCTTCGGGCGGCGCATTTCCTACCTGCGCCTGTCGGTTACCGACCGCTGCGATTTGCGCTGTACCTATTGCATGCCCGAGCGGATGGAGTTCCTGCCGCGCAAGGATGTGCTCAGCCTCGAGGAACTGCGCGATCTCTCGCTTGGCTTCATGGCGCGCGGGATCAGCAAGATCCGCCTGACCGGGGGCGAGCCGCTGGTGCGGCGCGATGTCGTGGACCTGATCCGGGCTCTGGGCCGACATGTCGGGAGCGGACTCGACGAGCTGACCCTCACCACCAACGGCACGCAGTTGGCGCAACACGCCCAGCAAATTGCCGATGCAGGCGTGCGGCGGATCAACATCTCGCTCGATACGCTGGACCGCGAAACCTTCATCCGCCTGTCGCGCCGCGATGCGCTGGCGAGCGTTCTGGGCGGGATCGCGGCGGCCAAGGCGGCAGGGCTCAAGATCAAGCTCAACACTGTCGCCATGAAGGGCGTCAACGAACATGAAATCCCCGCGCTGATCGAATGGGCGCATGGCGAGGGGCACGATGTGACCCTGATCGAGACCATGCCGCTGGGGGCGATCGACGAGGACCGCACCGGCCAGTTCCTGCCGCTGGTGGCCGTGCGCGAGGCGCTGGAAGCACGCTGGACGCTGACCGAGAGCGACCACCGCACCGGCGGCCCGTCGCGCTACGTCGAAGTGAGGGAGACCGGCGGCAGGCTCGGCTTCATCACCCCGCTGACCAACAATTTCTGCGCCGGATGCAACCGTATACGCGTCACCGCGACGGGCCAGCTCTATCCCTGCCTCGGCGGCGGGGAGCAGGTCGATCTGCGCGCGGCGCTGCGCTCGGACCATCCCGAAGCGAATTTGTCGGCCGCGTTCGATACCGCGCTTCGGATCAAGCCGGAACGGCACCATTTCCGGATTGGTGAGGGCGAAGCTCCCGCCGTTGCGCGGCATATGTCGATGACGGGGGGCTAGGTCCTTGATCACGTCATTGCGAGGATCCGCGGGCGACGCGGCAATCCAGGGTACTGTCCATGGATTGCTTCGCTGCGTTCGCAATGACGGAGTGGACTTTGGCCTATGCCAGTGACAATCATCTTCCTAGGCCCCTTGCGCGACCTCGCGGGGGAGGGCGAGCGCGCGGTTCCGGCACCGCTCGACTGGGCCGGGCTGCTCCTTGCGGTCGGACCTGAAGTTGCCGAGCAGTTGCAGCAGGACCGCGTCAACGTCGCCTGTGCCGGGCGCGTGTTGGCCGACAAGACCACACTCGCCGCGCAGGATGGCGACGAAGTCGCGCTGCTGCCGCCCGTTAGCGGGGGGTAGGGCGATGCGTGATATCCGCCTGCTTGAAACCATGTTTATTCCCGGCACGCTGATCGGGCCATTCACCCGGGCCAATCCCGGCCTTGGCGGCGTCTGCACTTTCGTCGGCGAAGTGCGCGGCGACGGTGGCACTCAAGCGCTGGAACTGCAGCACTACGAACCGCTGACCTTGCCCGGAATGCACGACTTGGCCGACCGCGCTTTCGGCCGGTTCGACCTGATGGGCCTGCTGATGGTCCACCGGATCGGCATGCTGATGCCGGGCGAGCCGATCGTCTGCGTCTCGGCTGCCGCCAAGCACCGCCGCGACGCGATCGACGCGGTCGATTTCTGCATGGACCATCTCAAGAGCGCGAGTTGGTTCTGGAAGCGCGAAAAGCGTGCCGATGGTTGGCGCTGGATCGAGCCGCGCGCCGATGACTACGCCGACCGCGCCCGCTGGGACGAATAATTTCCCGGGTTTGATCTGCATCAAGGCTGCTAGCCATCGCGGCGGGCACAAGGCTCTCACAAACAAGGAGTGGCCTCATGTCCCAGATGCTCAATCACGAACTGGTTGCCGAAAAGGCGATTGTCCACAAAGCCCACCCGGTGGCGAGCGGCTCCGCTGCGCCGCGGGCATTTTCCAATCACACCTTCGAACTGCCTGCCGGGGTCTATGCCGCCAGCCTGGGCTGCTTCGTCACCTTCCTCGCTACCATGGCGGTCGGCTTCGGCAATCCCGCGCTCGGCATTCCGATGGCGATCTGCGGCGTTTTCCTGGCCGGCTTCTACGGCATTCCGGTGCTGTTCGTGAAAGAATCGCCGGAAGGCACCAACAAGGCGCTGACCTGGGGTCAGTTCAAGAGCCGCGGGATCATGACGCTGACCGGGCACCTGCCCGCCGGTGAAGCGCTGGCCCAGGTGCTGGTCCTGCCGGTGCTGATCGTTCTGTGGGGGCTCGCCTGTGTTGTAATTGCTGCCCTGGTTTAGAGGCCCACTCCCACCAGGGAAGCAAGCCGCGCGGGATCGACCAGTTCGATCCCGCGCGCACCTTTTTTGGCAATCATGCCGCTCTTCTCGAACTGCGTCATGCGGCGGCTGACGGTCTCGATGGTCAAGCCCAGCATCTGCGCCATTTCCCCGCGCGACAGCGGCAGGTCGAAATCGCGCGCCGGGTGGCACGGCGAATCGCTCGCCGCCCGGGCCAGCGACATGATCAGCCCGGCAATCCGCGTCGCCGCATCCTGCTTGCCCGTCAGTTCCAGCAATTCGCGCGCGGCATGGAGATCGTCCTGCGAGCGGCGTAGCAGCGCGCGCGAGAGGGCGGGGTGCTTGTCGAGCGCCTGCTCCATCTCGCTGCGGGCAAAGACGCACAGCTGGCAATCGGTCAGGGCGACGACATCGTGCTGGGCGAAGGGCTGGAACATCTCGCCGACGAAACCGGCGGGGTGGATCAGGGCGAGGATGCGCTCCTCGCCGTCGCGGTCGAGCGATGTGACCTTGAGTGCACCGGTAACAAGCGTGGCGCAGGCGTGGCTTTCATCGCCGGCGGCGAACAGCATCTCGCCCTTCCTGAGCACCACCGACCGGCCGGCACGGGCAAGCGCGGCGCGCTCCTCCTCGGTCAGGACCGAGCAGGCGGCGCTGTCACGGACGGCACATTGGGCACAGGCGAGCGCTGTCATTCGATGATCCCCTTGAGCCGGACAAGCGTTGCGTCCTGCCCCGCGACAATGCTCGCCACGGCTTGTCGCGCGTCGTCGATCTCGTCGCGCGTTTCCAGGGCCAGCGCCCTGGCGGCATAGAGAATTTCGAGATCGGCCAGCGCGCTGGCGGTTTCGCTGCGCTGCATGTCGAGACCGGCGATCGCCACTTGCGCGTCGGCCCAGCGATCGCTCGCCACCGCCGCGCCGCGGGCAGCCTGCGCAGCTGCGGTCGCCGCTGGCAAGAGGCGCTGGAACGCGGCGTCGGCTGCTGCAGCTTCCGCTTTCAGGCGCGCGACTTGGGCGAGCAGCTCCGGCGGAATCGGTGCGGGAGGGAGCGGTTCGGCTTGCCCCGCAGCGGGATCGAATCGCTCGGCAGCGCGGATCTGGAGCGAAGGGTAGCCCCCATCCGGCGCCGCGCAGGCTGCGATCGGCAGCGGCAAAAGCAGGGAGGCAAGACGCAGGGGCATTGTATGAGCCATGGCGTGCCCATATCACGGACAGCGGCTGGTGCCACACCCCTTGGCCCGGCGAGTGGGCGGGAAGCCATAAAAAGCCCCCGATGCGCGTTGACTTTCCGCAGAGGTTCCCTTAACGGCACGCTTCTTTCCGGCCCCGCCATGGCGGGCAGCCGGTCGCGCCGTTGTCATGAGAGAGCGGCACAGCAACACGAATGGAAGTTGAACCGATGTTCGCAGTAGTGCGCACGGGTGGCAAGCAGTACCGAGTTGCCGCCGGAGACAAGATCGCGGTCGAAAAGCTGGCGGGTGAAGCCGGCGAGACCATCACGCTGGGTGACGTCCTCCTGGCCGGCGAAGGCGATTCGATTGCCGACGCCAGCAAGGTCGTCGTTTCGGCCGAGGTGATTGCCCAGGCGAAGAGCGAGAAGGTGATCGTCTTCAAGAAGCGTCGCCGCCACAATTATCGCCGCAAGAACGGCCACCGCCAGCAGCTGACCCTGCTGCGCATCACCGACATCGGTGAAGCCAAGAAGGCTGCGCCGAAGAAGGCCGCCGAGGCGAAGGAAGAAGCACCGGCCAAGGAAGCCAAGGCTCCGGCCAAGAAGGCTGCCACCAAGGCCGACGCGCCCAAGGCTGACGCCGAGAAGAAGCCGGCTGCCAAGAAGGCCCCGGCAAAGAAGGCTGCCCCCAAGGCAGCTGACAAGAAGTAAGGAGCACGGACCATGGCACATAAGAAAGCAGGCGGTTCGTCGCGTAACGGTCGTGATTCGGCCGGTCGTCGTCTTGGCGTGAAGAAGTTCGGCAGCCAGGGCGTGGTTGCGGGCAACATTATCGTGCGCCAGCGCGGCACCAAGTTCTATCCGGGCAGCAATGTCGGGATGGGGCGTGACCACACCCTCTTCGCGCTCGAAGATGGCGTTGTGCGATTCCACTCGGGCAAGCTCGGCCGCAAATACGTTTCGGTTGATGCGCTGGCGGAAGCCGCCGAATAACCGGACGATCCGATAACGGGGTCGTCCAGACGGGACGGTCCCAGCCGGGATAACCACCGGCAGACGTAGAGGGAGATGGGGCCGACCCGTCTCCCTCTTGTCGTTTCTCCCTCTCCGTTTGGCGTAACTTCGTTGCGCCGCCACGCAATTGTCACGCGGCCGGACTAGGAGCCCGGCGCGGGGCGAAGAGGAGAAGACCCATGTTCCATCGCAGCGAACGATTGTTCCTGAGGCCGCCCTTTCCCGAGGATTGGCAGGCGATCTTGCTTCGCCTGAACGACGAGGGCGTGGCGCGCAATCTCGGTCGCGCCCCGTGGCCCTATGGGGAAGCCGATGCCCGCAGCTTCGCCTCGATGAAACAGGACCCGCGCCTGCCGCACTTCCTCGTCACCTTGCCGGGGGTCGGCGTGATCGGCAGCGCCGGGCTGGGCGAGCATGATGGCCAGCCCGAGATCGGATATTGGATCGGGCGGGACTATTGGGGCCGTGGCTTTGCCACCGAAGCCGGCCGCGCCATTGTCGAGATAGCCCGCTCGCTGGGTCACCGCCGGCTGACGGCGGGGCATTTCGTGGACAATCCTGCATCGGGCAAGGTGCTGCGCAAGATCGGTTTCCGGCCTACGGGTCAGACCCGCCAGCGTCACAGCTTGGCGCGCGGCGGCGAGGTCGCATCGGTCGAGTTCGAACTCGACCTCGGCGAGACCGCGATGGAGCTGCCACAAGCAGCATGATCCTCGATCACAACACAAAAAGGCCCCGCAAGTGATTGCGGGGCCTTTCTTTTGCGCGTGCGCAGCGGGGGGCTGGAGAGCTATTCCGCGGGCAGCAGCGCGTCTTCGAAGTCGCCTTCGTAAAGGTTGATCAGGGCGCGATCGTCTTCGTTCCACGGGTGGAAGCCGGGCATGAAGTAGGCCAGCCAGCCGGGGATGATACGGCGCAGGAAGCCGGGCTTGACGAGCAGGTAGTGCGCCAGCTTGAGGCGCCACTTCCAGCCGGTCAGACCGTCCTGTTCGAGCAATTCCATGGTGTCTTCGCAGCGGTGCTTGATGAAGCGCACGGTCACGAGCAGCATCATCAGGCTCTTGACGCGCCAGCGGCGGAACCGGCTCCAGTCGCGCGTGGCGTGGAGCCAGGTGTCGTATGCCACGCCCTTGTGCTCGACTTCCTCGGCCGAATGCCAGCGCCACAGGTCGCCCAGGTCGCCATCAGCGCCCTCGAGGTGCGCCGGGTTCTTGAGCAGTTCGTGGCCGAGCATGGCGGTGAAGTGTTCCAGCGCCATGGTCGCGGCGAGGTTGAGGATCTGCGGGCGACCTTCGAGCTGGGCCAGCAGTTCCTTCACCCGCAGGTCGATCGCCTTGATGTCATAGCCGTGGTCTTCGGCGAGACGGTTGAAGGCGACGTGTTCGCGGGTGTGGTTGATCTCCTGCTTCACGAAAGCGCGGATTTCAGCCGTGAGCTTGGCATCGGCACCCTCGCGGAAGGCCTTCACCGATTCGATGAAGTAGGCTTCGCCGCGCGGAAAGGTCGCGCTGAGCGCGTTCATCCAGGCGCTGGCAACCGGATCGCCATTGAGCCACCAGCGGCGGGACTTGAGCCCACGGCCGAAGCGGCGATCACGGACGGTGATCGCGAGGTCGGCCGGGGTGGGGGTCTTCGCGGCGGCATCGACGGGGAAAGTGGTCGGAGCGTTCATTGCTTGAGGCCCTGATTCGTTACTGACATTGATGTAAGTATCGCTTACTGACATTGGTGTCAATAAGCTTCGCGTTACTGCTTGCCGCAGGGAGCCGGGGGGGCTAGCGTCCGGCTGACGGATCGCAAAAACAGGGACTTCGCAAGGCACTGCCATGCCCAATCGCAAACGCCGTTCGCCTGAGGAATCGCGCGCCACCGCGCTCGCAGCGGCGCGCCAGTTGCTGATCGAGGCCGGGCCGCAGGCAGTGACACTGAAAGCGGTCGGGGCCAAGGTCGGGCGCACCCATGCCAATCTGCTCCACCATTTCGGCTCGGCAGCGGGCCTGCAGCGCGATCTCGCCGCCCATCTGGCGCAGACGGTGTGCGAAAGCGTGGCCGAAGCGGTGCGCGCGACTCGGGCGGGGCTGGGCAGTCCGCGCGAGATAGTCGATATCGCTTTCGACGCGTTCGAGCGAGAGGGCGGCGGCGCGCTGGTCAGCTGGATGCTGGCGACGGGACACGAAGACGCAATCGAACCTTTTGTCGAAACCATCCATTCGATGGTCGACGATCTGAATCCGGAAGAGCAAGGCCATATCGACGCCATGGCCGCACACCGGGTGACGCATACAGTGGTGCTGCTGGCGCTGGGCCAGTCGCTGATCGGCGGGCCACTGGCCAAGTCGCTGGCGCTCCCCGAATCGGTCGCCCGCGATATCGCCGAGCGGATGATCGTCGAGGACCTGGTCGGGCGCCACGCGGAAGAGGTTTAGGGTCAAGGCCAGCCGCCTTACTCAACCTCCGTTCGCCCTGAGCTTGTGGAAGGGCAGCCGCTCCCTTCCCGAGATCCTTGTGCCTGGGCTTCGACAAGCTCAGCCCGAACGGGCTTGGTGTTAGCGCGCTAGCTTTCCTCGCTCTCCAGCCGCATCCATTCCGGCACATCGGCCGGATCGATATCCTCGGTCCGCTGATGCACCACCGCCAGGCCCATTGCCTGGTACCGCGCCTTGGTCCGCTTCTCGTCGGCCTGGGCTAGCGGGACCACCACCAGCCGCCGGTTGACTTTCTGCCGCCAGTTCATCCGCGCGGTGTTCTCCTGCCCGACATAGCAGCCCTTGGTGAAGCTGACGCCGTTCAGCTCGACCGCATTGGTCTCCAGCCACAGGATATCGCCCAGTTCCTTGCGTCCCTCCGGCACACCCAGCGACAGGCGGTGGGAAAGCCATTCGGCGTCCGCCGCATCCTCGTTCTCCGCCGGTGCGAGCCAGCGGTGGCCAAGGGCAGCGAGGCGAGGGTCGGCGGTTCCCAGGTCGCCTTCCCGACTCCAGTGCACTGCCAGCGTATCGTCCCGCGCAATCGCGATCTTGCGGCGCAGGCGATAGAGGCTGAGCCGCTTGGCGAGCTCGTCGGCATAGACCGCTTCGCAGTCGAGCAGTACGTCCGCCCCGTCCGACCAAACGATAAAGTCGAACATCGCCTTGCCCTGCGCGCTCAGCAGCGCAGCGTAGGCGGGCAGGGTGCGCTTCACATCGTTGGTAACGAGGCCCTGGAGGAAGTCGGCGACATCCTCGCTCCCATCAAGCGGCGAGAGCCGGATCACGGCGCGATTGGAAAGGAGCGTGGCCATCCGAGCTAAGTGGTGACCGGCGTCAGGGCTTCAAGGCGGCGCGTGATCGCTTCGGCCATCAGTACGCCCAATTGCGGGCCCTGTTCGGGATAGAGAAAGGGCTCGATCATCTCGGCCTCCATCAGCAGCAGGGTGCCGTCGCTTCCCCGGACCATGTCGATCCGGCAGTAAAGCGGCATGCCCTGCGGCACGGCATCGACAACCGCTTGGGCGGTCGCGATATCATCCGGGGAAGGCTCGAGCGTTTCCTCGGTCCCGCCGTAGATAGACTGCACGCGGTAATCGCCCGCCGCCGCCCGCTTGCGCAGCGCGTGCGAGAACCGGCCATCGACGAACAGGAAGGAGTATTCCCCATCTCGCTGGATTTGCGGGAGAAAGGGTTGCAACATGGCCGGATGCGCCATGCGCCAATCGGTATCGAGCGAAGCGTGGTGGTGGATCGACTGGCCCTCGGCACCCGCGCCGACCTGGCGCTTGGCGACAACGCTGCCGGTGCCGAAGTGCTCCATCGCGGCGGCGATATCAGTGGCGGTCGGGGCCTCGATCCACAGCGTGGGGATCGTCGCCGCGCCGCTCGCCGCGAGATCGCGCAGATAGGTTTTGCGCACGTTCCAGCGCACCGTCGCGGCGCTGTTGCATAGGATATGGCCCGCCGCCTCCAACGCCTCCAGCTTGGCGAGAAACTGCTCTTCGCTGTCCTGATAGTCCCACGGCGTCCCGACCAGCACCAGCGGCATGTTCGCAAATGCTTCGAGCGGGCTGCGCCAGTCGATCTCGACCAGCCCGTGACCGCGCGTCGCCAGCTCGGGCCGGATCGCTGCGACCATCAGATCATGCTCGAAAGCATCGGCGCGGCGGGTGGGGGAGCCGGGGTGGGTGCCCGGACAGGTCAGGAAAGCGACGTTCATGGCGCCCGCCTCTACGCGCCGCAAACGCTACTGGAAAGAGCGCGCCGAGCGCTCTAGGGATGCGCGCGATGACCGAGACACTGACGATCCGCCGCCCCGATGACTGGCATGTGCACCTGCGCGACGAGGCGATGCTGGCTGGGGTGGTCGGCTTCACCGCGCGCCAGTTCGCCCGGGCCATCGTGATGCCCAATCTCTCGCCGCCGGTGACCGCCAGCGCGCTCGGCGCAGCCTATCGCGAGCGGATCCTCGCTACGGTGCCTGCGGGGATGAATTTCACGCCGTTGATGACAGCCTACCTCACCGACCAGACCGATGCCGACGATCTGGTCCGTGGCCATGCCGAAGGTATCTTTACCGCTGCCAAGCTCTATCCCGCCAATGCCACGACCAATTCCGCCCACGGCGTGACCGACGTGGCGCGGCTGATGCCGGTGTTCGAACGGATGGCCGAGGCCGGCATGGTGCTTTGCGTCCATGGTGAGGTGACCGACGCCGATATCGACGTGTTCGACCGCGAGAAGGAATTCATCGACCGGACCCTCGCGCCGCTCCATGCGCGGCTGCCCGAATTGCGGATTGTGTTCGAGCACATCACCACCAGCGATGCCGTCGATTTCGTGACAGTCGCTGGCGAGAATGTCGCGGCGACGATCACCCCGCAGCATCTGCATATCAACCGCAATGCCATGCTGGTCGGCGGGATCCAGCCGCACAATTACTGCCTGCCTGTGGCCAAGCGCGAGACGCACCGGTTGGCTCTGCGTGCGGCGGCGACCTCGGGCTCGGCGAAGTTCTTCCTCGGCACCGATAGCGCCCCGCATGAGAAGCACACCAAGGAAAGCGCCTGCGGCTGTGCCGGCATCTTCAACGCGCCGCATGCGCTCGAAAGCTATCTCGCGGTGTTCGAGGATGAGGGGGCACTGGCGCAGTTCGAAGGCTTCGCCTCGCTCCACGGTCCGGCCTTCTACCGCCTGCCGGTGAATGAAGAGAGCATCACTCTGGTACGCGAGTCGCAGCAAGTGCCCGAGGTGATCGAGACAGCGGGCGGCCCGGTCGTGCCCTGGCACGCGGGCCAGACGCTCAACTGGCGACTGGGATAGCCGAAGTTTGTTTCAGCTGCACTGAAACGACGCGGCACCGGCCCGCTCCCCCACCCGGCCCCTCAACCAAGGTTACTCTGTGGGTGGCCGGGTGGGGGAGCGGGCCGGTGCCGCTTCCACGTGAGTGGAGAAGACCCCGGCCCGGCGTTTCGCCAGCAAGTCCCAGACAAAGATCGCCAATGCCGTCCAGATCAGGGCGAAGCTGATGATTTCGGCCTGGTGGAGCGGCTTTTCGAACACCGTCAGCCCCAGCACGAAGACGATGCTGGGGGCGAGGAACTGAGTGAAACCGAGCGTCGAGTAATCCATCCGCCGCGCAGCAATGGCGAACAGCAGCAGCGGCACCGCCGTCAGCACCCCGCCAAGTACAATTGCCAGGCTGAGACCCAGCGAATCGTCGAAGCTCGAACCGGCAGGGCTCGCCGCGTACCATGTGGCGATCCCGGCTGATGGCAGCAGCAGGATCGCGCTCTCGATGGTCAGGCCGGGGAGCGACCCGACCGGCACCTGCTTGCGCAGCAGGCCGTAGGTGCCGAAACTGATCGCCAGCGTCAGGCTGATCCACAGTGTAGTCAGCGCGCCGGTCGCCAGCACCGCCACCCCGGCGCTGGCGATGGCGACGGCGATCCATTGCAGGCGCGAAAGCTTCTCCGACAGCAGCACTGTGCCCAGCAGCACATTGACCAGCGGGTTGATGTAATAGCCGAGGCTGGCGGCATAGACCTCGCCGTTCTGGATCGCCCAGACATAGACGAACCAGTTGATCGCCACCAGGATGGCGCTGGCGAGCAGCACCCGCATCACCTTGGGATTGCCCAAGGCATCCCGCAATTCGGGCCATTGCCGGCGGAACCACACGATCAGCAGGCAGACCGGCAGCGTCCAGATGATCCGCCAGGCGACGAATTCGAACGGCGGGACGACCTTCACCAGCAGCAGGTAGAGCGGCAGGAAACCCCAGATCAGATAGGCGCCCAGCGCTGGCGGCAGGCCGGACGGCTTGTGATCGGGTTCGGCGTTCATCAGCGGCCCCTAGGCTGGCCCCAATGCGCCTGCAAGCAACCATTCGTCGCCTGAATCCTGTCGGCTCGTCGATTAACGCGATTCTGACAGCGGCGTTGCAGTCCGTTCAGAATGGGTTGGTTATTTATGAACACATCGGACGCAATCACTGGTGGGAACGCCCGGTCAACCAGTCAGGAAATCAGAGGAAGTCGCCATGCCCAACCCGTTCAAGACTACCGCCCTTGCCGTCGCCGCTTCCGCCGTAATGGTGACCACGCCGATCGCCGCAGCTCCCTTCTCGCAGCATTCCCCTGCGGCTGAAGCGACCTACGGCGTGCCTGCGTGGCAGGCCGACGTTGCCGAGCACGGCAAGAAGCGCAAGTATCGTGACCGCTACTACGACCGTGGTCGCTACGATGCACGCTACGACCGTGGCTACGATCGTTATGACGAGCCCGTCTATCGCGAAACCCGCGTCTGGCGCGGTGACGATGGCCGTTATTACTGCCGCAAGAGCGACGGCACCACCGGCCTCCTGATCGGCGGCGCTGCGGGTGCGCTGATCGGCCGTGAAGTTGCCGGCCGCGGTGACCGCACGCTCGGGGCGCTGCTTGGCGGTGTCGCCGGTGCCCTGCTCGGCCGCGAAGTCGATCGCGGCGGGAGCCGCTGCCGCTAATCAGATCACGACCTTTGGCTTCGCATGCGAAGCCAGGGCGCGGCACCCCACCAAGCCGCGGAGGATGCCCTGCTCCCGTTCATTCGGGGCAGGGCATCCTTAATTGTGGAACCAGCCGGAGAATCGATGCGCTTTTCACAAGCGCGGCGCTACAAGGCCCCATGCGCCTTGCCGTTTTCCTCTTGCCGGTGCTGCTTGCCGCTTGCTCTGGCGAAGCGGACGAGCCGGGCATCGTGCCTGAGCGCGACCCGATGGCGACCCAGGCGCTCAACGACCAGATCATGGTCGACCCGGACCTCTCGCAGCAGAACGAAGCCAACGCTGCATTGAGTGGAAATGGCGACCATTCGCTGCCGCCGGTCGTTGCGACGCGCGAGGCGATCGAGGGAGCCAAGCTGGAAGCGGCCGACCTGGTCGGCGGAACGGCCAACTTGCGACAGCTGAGCGAGCCAAAAGCGGCGGAGCCACTGCCCGAAGCAGCGCTCTATTCCGTCACGGAACTGGCAAAGCTGACCACGGGTGCCGAAGTGTGTGCCGAAAAGGCCAGTTTCACCGCCAGATGGGCCGCAAGGATGCCTGCTGCCTTGCCGATCTATCCTCGCGGGAACACCATCGAGGCGGCGGGTAGCGACAGCGGTGGCTGCAAGCTGCGCGCGGTGCGTTTCCTGACTCCGGTCGCCCGCGCCGATGTGCTGGCTTTCTATGCAGCCAGTGCGCGCAAGGCGGGGCTGAATGCCAGTTACTCGCGGGCAGGGGAAATCGAGGTGGTGGAGGGGGGCAAGGGCGCCAGCCGCTATGCGATCTATGTCCGTCGCCGGCAGTCGGGCATCAGCGAAGTGGGGCTGGTGACAAGTGGCTTCTAGCCGTCCCTGAAACCGACGCCCACTGTGGCGCGCGGCTGGTCCATCTCCGCACTTGCCACCGGATAGGCGCAATAGTCGGCCGCGTAATAGGCCGCCGGGCGATGGTTGCCCGACAGGCCAAGCCCGCCAAAGGGTGCTTTTGACGAAGCGCCGCTGGTCGGCTGGTTCCAGTTGACGATACCGGCGCGCACGCTGGCCCAAAACCTGTTGTAGTCTTGGGGGGTTCCGCCGATCAGCGAGGCACTGAGCCCGAAACGGGTGTTGTTGGCTTCGGCAATGCCCGCCGCCAGATCCGGCACCTTGATGACTTGCAGCAACGGCCCGAACAGCTCGACATCGGGGCGGTTCTCGATCTTCGTGGTGTCGATGATCGCCGGGCTCAGGAACGGCAGATTGTCGTCCGGCCGGGTCATGTGCTTGATCGCTTTGCCCCCGTGGGAAAGGAAATAGAGGAAGCTTTCGACCAGCTGGTCGGCGGCGTTGTTGTCGATCACGCAGCCCATGAAAGGTTGCGGATCCGCGAAGGGTTCACCCACGATCAGCCGGTCGGCGAGTTTCTTTACCTCGGCGACGATCGCGTCGTACATGCTTTCGACCACGATCAGGCGCCGCGCGGCGGTGCAGCGCTGGCCGGCACTGGTGAAGGCGGAGCGGACAATCAGAATCGCGGCATCGGTGATCAGAGGTGTGTCGGCGACGACGATCGGGTTGTTGCCACCCATTTCAAGCGCCAGGATCTTGCCCGGATTGGTCGCCAGCTTCTTGTTGATGGCGATCCCCGCCTGGGCCGAGCCGGTGAACAGCACGCCGTCGATACCGCGATGGGCGACCAGTGCCTGGCCTTCGGTCGGGCCGCCCACCAGCAGCTGGATGATTGCTGCCGGGACGCCGGCCTTGTGGAAGCACTTGACCAGCAGTTCGCCGACCGCCGGAGTCTTTTCACTTGGCTTGAAGATCACCGCATTGCCTGCGATGAGCGCGGGGACGATGTGGCCGTTGGGCAGGTGCGCCGGAAAGTTGTAGGGACCGAGCACCGCCATCACGCCGTGCGGCTTGTGGCGAACGGCAGCGGTGCCGCCGAGACCGCTCTCGAGCTTCTTCTGCCCGGTCCGCTCGGCATAGGCCGAAACGGAGATATCGACCTTCGCCATCACCGATTCGACTTCGGTTCTAGATTCCCACAGCGGCTTGCCCGTTTCCTTGGCGATCAGCTCGGCAAATTTGTCGCTGACCGCGCGCACTTCGTTGACGAAGCGGCGACAGGTCTCGATCCGGAACGCCAGCGGCTTGGCCGCCCATTCGGGCCAGGCTCGGCGTGCGCGCTCCACCGTGGCATCGACGTCACCGGTCTTGCCGCGCCACAGCTCTTCGCCAGTCGACGGATCGTAAGAGATGATTTGGTTCTGGCTCAAGGTTTTGCGTTCGATCTCTGGACGGGAAGGTGCGACCCCTCCGTGCGGCCTGGCGGGGTATCTAGCGGAATAGGACTATGCGTCAATTCGGGGGAGACGAAGTGTAAGCGTATTTTACATGACCCGGCGGTGGCAGCAGCTCGCCATGTGCCTTGCCGGCGCGGCGGAGGCAGGCGACCTTGTCTTCAAGGGGTTGCCAATCGTCGCCATCGGCAATGGCCGACCACAGCGCTTCGACCTCGTCGATCAGCATGCTTTCGGGCGCGCCTTCATGCCAATAGGGGTGGTCGAGCGCGCCTTCGACGGGGGTGTAATTTGCCAGGGCAGCCAATTCGCCGCGCCCTCCACGATGGGCATGGAAGAACGCATCGGGCTGCCATGCGCCATCGCGCAATTCGCGTTCGCACGCCGCAACAAGCGCGCTGTCAGCCTCAAGGCCCCGCGATTCCACACCCAGTCGCCAGCACCAGCGGCGCGCAATGGCCTGGGCGTAGAGCGGTCCGAAACGGTTCATGGCCGCGATCAGCGGCTCGGCCTCGGCCAGCGCTCTTAGCGCGATAGCCAGCTGGCCGCAGTTCCAATGCAGCGCTTCGGGTTGGCGACCGAAAGCATAGAGGCCGGAGTGATCGAAATAGGCCGCGGTGAAGCCCGGCTCCCACCTGGGCAGCCAGCGCCATGGGCCGTAGTCGAAGCTTTCCCCGGTCACATTCATGTTGTCGGTGTTGAGCACCCCGTGGACGAAGCCGCTGACCATGTAGCTGGCGGCAAGGTCGGCCATCCGCTCGACCACCTGGTGGAGCAATTTCACGGCCGGCTCATCGCGACCGGGCGCATCGTCAGGCGGGGGCGGGCCGGGGTAACGGGCGAGGCAATAATCCACCAGCGCGGCCATGTGCCCCGGCTCCTCCAGCACCAGCAGCCGCTGGAAGCTGCCGATGCGGATGTGCGAATGGCTAAGACGGACCATCACGGCCGAGCGGGTAGGCGAGGGCTCGTCTCCGCGCTCCAGTTCCTCGCCGGTCTCGATGACGGAGAATGTCTTGGAAGTGTTCACGCCCAGTGCTTCGAGGAATTCGGTGGCGAGGATTTCGCGCACCGCACCTTTGAGCGTCAGCCGCCCGTCGGCGGTGCGGCTGTAGGGTGTGGTGCCCGACCCCTTGGTGCCGAGATCGAGCAAGCGATCCGCGCTGTCGCGCAGCTGCGCGAAAAGGAACCCGCGCCCGTCGCCGATGTCGGGATTGTACACGCGGAACTGGTGTCCGTGATACCGCAGCGCCAGCGGCTGGGGCAAGTTGCCGGGCAGGGGATCGAAGCGGGCGAAGTGGCTGGTCCACTCCTCGTCAGAGAGCTTGTCGAGCCCGACGGTCGCAGCATGTCGGTCGTTGCGGAAGCGCAGGGTTGCCTGCGGGAAATCTGCCGGTTTGACCGGATCGGCGAGCCAGGGTGCAATATCTTCTATCGCTGGGTCAGGGCGATAGCTCGCGGCTTGCGGTTCGGAGCGCATAAAGCGTAAGTGGGGCCAAGCGCACCGCTTCACAAGCGGAACCTGCCGAACCTTGCGAGAGCCACCGCCGTTGACCGACCCGACCGACACCGAACGCGCCTGGGCCCATCGCCACTGGCAGAGCGCCGACGGGCTCAAGCTGCATTATCGCGATTACCCCGGCGATGCGAACAAGGCACCGGTGTTGTGCCTGCACGGCCTCACCCGCAATGCGCGCGATTTTGCCGAACTGGCCGAGCGGATTGCACCGTCGCGCAGGGTAATCGTGCCGGAAATGCGCGGGCGGGGCCGCAGCGACTATGCCAAGGACAGCAGCACGTACAACCCGGTGCAATATGCTGCGGATGTCGAGCTGTTGCTGGCCGAGCAAGGGATCGAGCAGTTCGTCGCGATCGGCACTTCGCTGGGCGGTTTGATGACCATGTTGCTTGCCGCGACCAGGCCCGGACGGATCGTTGGCGCGGTGCTCAACGATATCGGTCCGGTGATCGACGAGGATGGTTTGGAAGCGATCCGTGGCTATGTCGGGCAGGGGCGCAGTTTCCAGACCTGGATGCATGCTGCCCGCGCGCTCAAGGATGTACATGGCAGCGCTCACCCGACTTTCGGGATCGAGGATTGGCTGGCCATGGCCAAGCGGGTGATGGTGCTGGGGCAGGGCGGGCGCATCGTGTTCGACTACGACATGGCCATTGCCGAGCCCTTCAGCGCTGCGCCCAGCAATGCTGCGCCACCCGACATGTGGCTCGCCTTCGAAGCGCTGGCGACTGCGCCGGTGGTGTTGGTGAGGGGGGCGCAGTCGAACATTCTCTCGCCCGCTACCGCCATGCAAATGCAGGCGCGGAACAAGCAGCTCGTGCTGGTTACCGTAGCCGACACCGGCCATGCGCCGCTCCTGAGTGAGCCCGATGTGCTGGTCGCCATCGACCGGTTGCTGGGCCATGTGCCATGAAGCAGACAAAGGCGGACCCGGTCCGCTTCCTGCATCTGCATTCGACCTTTTCCGCAGGCGGCAAGGAGCTGCGCTGCGTGCAGCTGATCAACGCTTTCGGCCCGGGAGTGGAGCACAGCATCGTTTCCGGCGTTCCCGGCGCGACCGGTGCGGCCCAGCACATTGCCAAGAGCGCGCGGGTTCGCTTTCCGGACGGTTTCCCCTCGCTTCAGGGCAAGCCATGGCCGTGGCGGCTCCATCGCCTTGCCCAGGCGATGAAGGGTTATGACCTCGTCCTGACCTACAACTGGGGCGCGATGGATGCCGTGATGGCGCATACGCTGTTCAGCGGGCCGCTGGACTTGCCGCCGCTGGTACACCATTCCGACGGCTTCAACGAGGACGAACAGTTTGGGCTAAAGCCCAGCCGCAACCTCTATCACAAGCTGGCGCTGGGCAAGACCCACCGGCTGGTGGTGCCGTCGCAGACGCTGGAGGCGATTGCTCTGGAGGTGTGGGAGCAGCCCTTTGGACGGGTCGCAAATATCCCCAACGGCATCGACACCATGGCTTTCGCCAAGACTCCGGCGCGCAACGCCTTGCCGGGACTGAAAAAGGGCGATGGCGAGCTGTGGGTCGGCACGCTGGCAGGACTGCGCCCGGTCAAGAACCTGCCCCGGCTGGTCCGAGCTTTTGCTGCCATGCCGGAGCCGTGGAAACTGGTGATCGTCGGCGAAGGTCCGGAGGAAGCGACGATCAGGGCAGAGGCTGGGCGATTGGGCATCGCCGCTCGCGTGTTGCTGCCCGGTTTTGCGCCCAACCCGTCGCGCTATGTCGGCCTGTTCGACATCTTTGCGCTGTCGAGCAATTCGGAGCAGTTTCCCATATCCGTGGTTGAAGCGATGGCGGCGGGCCTCCCCGTGGTGGCCCCAGCCGTCGGGGACATTGCCAACATGGTGGCAGAGGAAAACACCGCGCTTGTCAGCCAGCCTGGTGACGAGGCCGCATTGGAGCAGGCGCTGCTTTCGCTTGCCGCTGATCCCGACCGCCGTGTCGCCATCGGCGCGGCGAACCGGTTGCTGGCCCGCGCGCGTTACGACGAAAGCGCCATGATCGCGGCCTATCGGCGGCTCTATGGCGGTGCCATCGGCAGAGCTCTCCCCGGCTAAGGGTCCACAACTTCACCTCCCGTTCACGCCAGCTTGTGTTGATTTGGCATCCAGCCAACCCTAAAGACCCGCACACCCGAGTATCCACGACAAGAAAGATGCGCCTCCGTGGCCCTGACACCCAGCAATTCCTCCGACAAAGACGACAAGAAGGCCAAGATCGCCGCTGCCCAGGACGAAGCGCTGCTGCGCGAAGTCGACGAGGCCGTGCGGCAGGACGAAATGGCCGAGTTCGGCCAGAAATACGGTCGCCCGCTGCTCGGCCTGGTGATCGGCGGGTTGGCTGCCTTTGGCGGCTACCTGTGGTGGGATGGCCGCCAGGAAGCTGCGATGGAGGCTTCGTCGGAGAAGCTCGTTTCGGCCATGGACCAGATCGCAGCCGGCAATCTCGGGTCCGGCGGCGAGACGCTTGCCGAGCTGGCCAAGGGCGACAATGTCGGCACCCGCGCTTCGGCGCTGATGCTGCAAGGCGCGGTGTTGATGCAGCAGGGCGACAAGCCGGGCGCGGCCAAGATGTTCGGCCAGCTGGCGACCGACAGCGAAGCCCCGCAGGCCTATCGCGACCTTGCGCTGATCCGCCAGGTAGAGGCGCAATACGATACGATGCAGCCCGAGGAAGTGGTGAGCCGACTGAAGGCCCTTGCGGTTCCCGACAATGCCTTCTTCGGCCGGGCCGGTGAACTGGTGGCCATGGCCTATCTGGACCAGAACAAGAAGAACGAGGCCGGCACACTCTTCAGCCAGATTTCAAAGGATGAAGATGTGCCGGAAACCCTGCGGTCGCGCGCACGACAGATGGCCGGTCTGCTCGGCATCGATGCAATCGAAGACGTCGACAAGGTGCTCGACGAAGTGAACGCCGACAAGAACGCGACCTCGACCAAGGCCGAATAGGTCATTGGACGGACTCTGCGGACAGAGGACACAGAACGGATGGGATTGATGCATTTCTCGCGAAACGGTTGGGCTTTCAAGGCAGCGACCGCAGCCGTGCTGGCCACCAGCGTGGCCGGTTGCTCCGGCGGTCTGTTCGGCGGTGGCGACGGTCCCAAGAAGACCCCGACGCTGGGCATTCGCGAGCCGGTGTTGTCGAAGATCGAGACCGGTGCGTCGATCGATCCCGCACTGGCCGGGATCGCCGTCGTGCTGCCGCCGCAGCAGGTCAATGCCGACTGGGCGATGGCCAGCGGGACGCCGAGCAAGAGCTATGGCCACCTCGCGCTGGCTGACAACCCTTCGAAAGCCTGGTCGGCCCGCATTGCCGGCGCCAGCAAACGGGCGCGCTTTGGCGCCGCACCTGTGGTGGGCAGCGGCAAGCTGTTCGTGGTCGACACCGAAGGCACTGTGAATGCTCTCGACGCGGCCAGCGGTGCCAAGGTCTGGAGCCACCAGATCGAAGTCGACAAGGGTTCGCGCAGTTCGGCCTTCGGCGGCGGGGTTAGTTACTCGGGCGGCCGGGTTTTCGCCACCAATGGCGTCGGCGAGGTGGTCGCTCTCGATGCCGATACCGGGGCCGAGATCTGGAAGGTCAAGCCCGCCGGGCCGCTGCGCGATGCGCCGACGCTCGCTTTCAACCTGGTCATCGTGATGACGCAGGATAACCAGATTATCGCCTTGCGAGCCAGTGATGGCAGCGTGGCGTGGCAGGAATCGGGTGCATCGGGCAAAGCCGGCGTGTTCGGCGTCGCTTCGCCCGCGGCCGGGCAGGGCTCGATTGTCGCAGGCTACAGCTCGGGCGAGCTGGTGGCCTATCGCTACGAGAACGGGATCACCCTGTGGTCCGATGCTTTGGCGCGAACTTCGATCAGCACGGCGGTCGGCTCTTTGACCGACATCGATGCCGACCCGATCATCGATTCAGGCCGCGTTTATGCGCTGGGCCAGGGCGGGCGCATGGCGGCCTATGAACTGGTCACCGGCCAGCGCATCTGGGAACTGAGCCTGGCCGGCATTTCCACCCCCGCCATTGCCGGCGAGTGGATATTCACCCTGACCGACGATGCCAAGATGCTCGCCATTGCACGATCGAGCGGCAAGGTCCGATGGATGACCGAATTGCCGCGATGGCGCGACGTGAAGGACAAGCAGGGCCCGATCTTCTGGACCGGCCCCGTGCTGGCCGGCAATTCGCTCTATGTCGCCAGCAGCGAAGGTGAGATCTGGCGCCTGAGCGTGGGCGAAGGCAGCGCGCAGCTGTTTACCGACCTCAAGCAGCCGGTCAGCGTGCCGCCGATCGTTGCGAACAACACGCTCTATGTGCTCGACGACAGTGGCGAACTGCACGCGTTCCGCTAAGCCGAAGGAACGAATTAACCTTTTCGCACCGGGCCGCTCCAAAGCGGTACCGGGGCGAATGCTTTTGGGACGGCCTTAACCCTTTGCGGGTAAGGCAATACCATGCGCGCAACGTCTCGCCCTGCCGTGGATTCCCCGCAGCTACCCCGGAGTGATGTTTCTTCCGGTGTCGGCTTTGCCGGCCTGCTGGGTCTGGCCGCGTGGATCCTGTTTTGCCGCAACTATGCGCCGATCGCCGATGCGCTCGATATCGGCGGCCCGCGTGCTCCACTGTCCGGACCCTTTGCTTCGCTGGCAGCAATGCTGTTCACCGCCGGACCGATGATCGTCTGGTCGCTGCTGGTGGACAAGGTCCACATGCGCCCTTCGACCGGGATCGACTGGAGCAATCCGCGCCCGGCCATTGAGACCGGCGCAATTTCCACCACGAAGATCACCGGTCTGTGGGCGACCTGGGCGATCATCGCCGGCCTCTATTGCCTAGGGCGATGGTATTGGGACGGGCAGTACCTGTTCGCGATGAAGGTGCTGGGCGTGGCGCTCGTACCGATGCTCGTGCTGTCGGTTCCCTACATGCTGTGGCTCGATCGACGGATGGTGGAGCCGCGCGACCATTGCTGGCATTTCGGCGCCATGCTGCTGGGTCGCGAGCCGTATGAGATTGACGAGGTCAAGAAGCACTGGCGGGCATGGATCATCAAGGGCTTCTTCGGTGCCTTCATGATCTCGATTCTGCCGGGCGGGTTCCAGCAAGTGGTCGAGGCAGACCTTGTCGCGTTCGGGCAGAACCCGGCGCAGTTTGCCTGGTTCCTCATCACCCTGCTGTTCCTGGTCGATGTGCAGATCGGCACGGTGGGTTATCTCGTCACGTTCCGCCCGCTCGATGCGCATATCCGCAGCGGCAATCCCTTCCTCGGCGGCTGGGTCGCGGCGCTGCTATGCTATCCGCCCTTCGTATTCGGCTTCATGGGCGGCGACGGGCTGCTGGCGTACGAGGTCCACACGCCCGGCTGGGTGCACTGGTTCGAAGCCAATCCGGTCCTGCTGAGCCTGTGGGGCGCAGTGCTGGTGTTCCTGACGGCGATTTATGCCTGGGCCACGGTTGCTTTCGGCATCCGCTTCTCCAACCTGACCTATCGCGGGGTGCTGACGAACGGGCCGTATCGTTTCACCCGGCACCCGGCCTATGTCTCCAA
This sequence comes from Erythrobacter sp. SDW2, assembly GCF_021431965.1. NCBI lineage: Bacteria > Pseudomonadati > Pseudomonadota > Alphaproteobacteria > Sphingomonadales > Erythrobacteraceae > Erythrobacter > Erythrobacter sp. SDW2. Next base: position 2,321,254 of record NZ_CP090370.1, on the reverse strand, counting down.
GAACCTGTTCTGGTGGCTTTCCGTCCTGCCTTTCATGGTCGGGCCCGATGGCAGCTTGGTCGACGTAATCCGCAACAGCTTCTTCCTCGCGGTCGTTAGCGGCATCTACTACTGGCGCGCCAAGACCGAGGAAGCGCACCTGCTGGCAGAAGATCCGAAGTACCGCGCCTATTCCGACTGGATGGAGCAGCACGGGCTTATCACCGCGCCGCTGGTGCGGCTCGGCAAATGGGTTCGCAGAAGCCGCCCGGTGCTGGCAGAACCCGCCGAGTAAGCGCTAGAGCGGCGCCCCGTCGTCGGTCTCGTAAATGCGCAGGTCGCGCCCGACCGGCGGGTTGGCGGCCATAACCTTCTGGAACTCGGCCATATGCGCAGACGCGCCATGCGCGGCCAGCGCTTCGCGGTCGCGCCAGCGCTCGTAGATGATCAGCACGTCGGGGTCCGACAGGTCCTGCGCGAAGGTGTAGGTGTAGCACCCGTCCTCGGCGCGGCTGGCGGCAACCATGGCCTTGATCGCTTCGACCGTCTCCGGGTTGTTCGCAACCGTGCCCGGGGCCAGCCGGATGGTGCCGTTGATCTGGATCATCTGTTCTCTTCCCCCCAAAACTGCAAACGCTCAGAAACTGTGTTCGTAAACCCGCGCGATGTCTCCGCCCCACTCGCCGTGGAAGAGGTCGAGCAGGCGCTGGGCCGGCACCTTGCCGCTGGCGACGATCTCGTCGAGCGGTTCGAGGAAGCCGGTCTCGTTGTCGCCGCCGGTGTTGATCCGGGCGCGGGCAGCGAGGCCCTGGCGCGAGATCTTCAGAACATCCTTCGCCAGATCGCGCAGCCTGTGGCCGCCGGGGATCGGGGCATCGAGCGCGAGTTTGGGCACCGCGTTGCGCAGCGCCTCGCGCTCTTCCATCGTCCAGTCCTTGACCAGTTCCCATGCCGCGTCGAGCGCGGCCTCGTCGTACAGCAGGCCGACCCAGAAGGCGGGCAGGGCGCAGATGCGGTTCCAGGGGCCGCCGTCCGCTCCGCGCATTTCGAGGAAGCTCTTCAATCGCACTTCAGGGAAGGCGGTGCTGAGATGGTCCCACCAATCGCTCTGCGTCGGCTTCTCGCACGGCAGGACCGACAGCTTGCCGTCGAGGAAATCGCGGAAGCTGAGGCCCGCCGCATCGATGTATCTGCCTTCGCGGTAAACGAAGTACATCGGCACATCGAGCATGTAGTCGGTCCAGCGTTCGTAGCCGAAGCCGTCCTCGAACACGAAGGGCAGCATGCCGGTGCGATGCGGATCGGTGTCCGACCAGATGTGCGAGCGGTAGCTGAGGAAACCGTTGGGCTTGCCCTCGGTGAAAGGCGAATTGGCGAACAGGGCGGTCGCCAGCGGTTGCAGAGCGAGACTGGTGCGGAACTTCTTCACCATGTCGGCTTCGGATGAATAGTCGAGATTGACCTGGATGGTGCAGGTCCGCAGCATCATGTCGAGACCCATGGTGCCGACGCGCGGCATGTGCCGCAGCATGATGTCATAGCGGCCCTTGGGCATGATCGGCAGTTCCTCACGGGTCTTGTCCGGCCACATGCCGAGCCCGAGGAAGCCGATCCCGCACTTCTCGCCCACTTCCTTCACCTGACTGAGGTGGCGGCCGGTCTCGTTGCAGGTCTGGTGCAGGTTCTCGAGTGGCGCCCCGCTCAGTTCGAGCTGCCCGGCAGGTTCGAGGCTGACCGCGCCGTCCTCGCCCTTTAGCGCGATCACGTTGCCGCCTTCCTCGACCGGAGACCAGCCGAAGCGCTCGAGATTCTTGAGCATGTCGCGGATGCCGCAAGGCTCGTCATAGGACGGGGCGCGGTGGTCCTCGCGCTTGTAGACGAGCTTCTCGTGCTCGGTCCCGATGCGCCAGTCGCTCTTGGGTTTTTCGCCACGCTGCATCGGCGCGACCAGCTGGTTGCGCGATTCGATGATGGGGTCCTCGGCCCCGCTCTCCTCCCGAGTGCTCATGAAGTCGCCGTTAGGCCGCGAAAATGGCAAGGGAAAGAAATTTCGGTTTCCAGATGAAACCGCAAATCTTGTGGGCGATGTCTGTAACCTAAGCCCGCCAGTCGCCGACCGTGCCCATCCACAGCGCGGTGGCGGCAATGGCAGCAGTCTCGCCGCGCAGGATGCGCGGGCCAAGGGTGATGGCACGGGCCTGGGGCAAGGCGCGGATGGCTGCGCGCTCGGCCTCGTCGAAGCCGCCTTCGGGGCCGGTCAGCAGCGCGGCAGGGCCGGTGTTGGCGCGGAAGGCTTGGTCTGCCGGTTCGCCGCCGAGTTCGTCGGCGAAAAACAGCGCGCGGTCCGTCGGCCAGGCGCGCAGCAAGCTATCGAGCTTCACCGGCTCGGCGAGGTCGGGCAGGGCGGTGCGGGCGCATTGCTCGGCGGCTTCAGTGACGATCATCCGCGCCCGATCAGCATTGAGCTTATCGGCGACGCAGCGGCGGGTAACGACGGGCCGGACTGCACGCACGCCCAGCTCGGTCGCTTTCTCCAGCACCAGGTCGAAGCGGTCTTTCTTGAGCAAGGCAGGCACGAGCCAGAAATCTGGCACCTCTTCGCGTGGGCGCAGCATCTCGACCGGCTCCAGCATCACTTGCCGCTTGCCGGCGTCGAGCACCTTGCAGGCCCATTCGCCTGTTTCGTTGTCGCACAGGATCACCGCGTCACCCGGCGCAATCCGCATCACCTTGCCCAGGTAATGTGCGGCGTTCCCGTCGACGGTTACCGGGGCGCCAGCCGTCACCGGCTGCGGCACGAACAGGCGCGGGGCGGAGCGGGGCGGCCAGGCGGGCGTTGCGGGCATGGGAGTTCCTAAACCACATCCGTCATCCCAGCGAAAGCTGGGATCGCTATCGGCAACCAGGGGTCCGGAGGCCCACGATCCCAGCTTTCGCTGGGATGACGAGTTAGGTAGGAGCAAGCCATGTCCGACGCTGCCCCGACCGATGTCGTCCCAGATTCCGAGCATCGGGGCTTGGTCGCGCGCCTGCCCCAGGTACCCAGGGATCTAGCAATGCTCGCCCGGTTCGATCGTCCGATTGGCTGGTGGCTGCTGTTCTGGCCCTGCGTCTGGGGCGTATGGCTGGCGGGGGCAGGATGGCAGCTGGCCATGCTCGGCTGGCTCCTGCTCGGCAGTATCGCCATGCGCGGGGCGGGGTGCGTCTATAACGATATCGTTGACGCCGATCTCGACCGTCAGGTGGCGCGCACCGCCAGCCGCCCGGTGGCGAGCGGGCGGGTGTCGCGCAAGACGGCGTGGGGGTGGTTGCTCGCGCTCTGTCTGATCGGGCTCCTCGTCCTGCTGCAATTGCGGTTCGAGGCGCAGCTGGTGGCGCTGGCGAGCCTCGCGCTGGTCGCAGCCTATCCCTTTATGAAGCGCATCACCTGGTGGCCGCAGGCGTGGCTGGGGATGGTCTTTACCTGGGGGCTGCTGGTCGGCTGGGCGCAGTTCCGGCTGGACCAGCTGCCCGCGCTGGCGGCAGTCTATGGCGGTTCGGCGCTGTGGGTGATCGGCTACGACACGATCTACGCGCTGCAGGACCGGGAGGACGACGCGATGGTCGGCATCAAGTCGAGCGCCTTGCGTCTGGGTGAGAGCGTCACGGCAGGCGTGGCGCTGTTCTACGCCGGGGCAGTGGCGCTGTGGGCGCTCGGCATCTGGCTGTTGCGAGCGGACTGGATCGCGCTGTTGGCCTTGCTGCCGGTGGCCGGACATCTGGCATGGCAGGTGGTGACGCTCGACCCGGCCGATCCTGCCAACCCGCTGGAGCGGTTCCGCTCGAACCGCTGGGCCGGGGCGCTGATGGCAGCGGCGTGCTTCGTGGTGGGGAACGCATAACCTCATCCGTCATCCCAGCGAAAGCTGGGATCGGTTTCGACAAAGTGGCGCCTGGCCGTCAGAGATCCCAGCTTTCGCTGGGATGACGACCCCTGCAGTGTTTACTTTTCGTTCCGGTTTCCCCAACACCATAACCGATGCCCGCGATCCCCCTTCCAGCGCTGCACGCGAGCCACGCCGGGACTTGGCTGAAGGACGGCAACCGGGATACGCGCGGGTGCTCGAAAGGCGAGGCAATCAACGCGGCGGCGGATACGCCGGTGCTGTTGCTCAACGCCCCGCTGGTGGCGACGCGGCTGGGATATCCGGATCTTTCCGGGCTCGATCTGCTGGAGCTGTTTGCCTTCGTCCATCCGGCCAAGTTCTGTGTGCCGACGCCCAAGGGCCTGGCGCATGCGCTCGACCTGGACGAGCCACGTGATGACGCGGCAGTGCCCGAACTGCTGCAAAGAGCCGCAGGCAAACTGCTGGAAAGATGCGAAAGTGCGGAATGGGCCGAGCGCGAAGGTGCATGGAGCGTGCTGCAATCGCTGGCCCGGCTGCGCTGGCCTTGGGCGGGAGTGCTGGCACCCCACGTAGCCAAACCCGATAAGGCCGAGAAATGGCTCTTTGCGCGCCTGCCCGAGTGGGAGGAAGCACCCGAGCGCCCGCAACCGGCACAGGTGATGCTGGGCCAAGCCGAGGTCGCGGCGCAGCTCGAGCGTCTGACGGGTGAGGGAGCCGAGCAGCGCGAGGGCCAGCGAGCCTATGCGCAGGACGTCGCCAAGGTCTTTGCGCCGCGGGACAAGCGCGCCCTGCCGCATGTACTGCTGGCGCAAGCGGGCACCGGGATCGGCAAGACGCTGGGCTATCTCGCCCCGGCTTCGTTGTGGGCGGAGAAGTCGCAAGGCACAGTCTGGGTCAGCACCTACACCAAGAACCTCCAGCGCCAGCTGCGGCGTGAGAGCCGCCGGGCATGGCCCGCGCAGCGCGCCGACGGTTCGCAGCCGGTGGTGGTGCGCAAGGGGCGCGAGAACTACCTCTGCCTGCTCAATCTGGAGGATGCGCTGCAAGGCGGCTTTGCCGGTCGCCCGGCGATCCTGGCGCAACTGGTGGCCCGCTGGGCCGCCTATAGCGCCGATGGCGACATGATCGGTGGCGATCTGCCCGGCTGGCTCGGCACGCTGTTTCGCAAGCGCGGGGTTGCGGCGCTGACCGACCAGCGCGGCGAGTGTATCTATGCCGGCTGCCCGCACTATCGGAAGTGCTTCATCGAACGCGCCGCGCGAGCGAGTGCTCAGGCCGACCTGGTCATCGCCAACCATGCGCTGGTGATGGTCAATGCCGCGCGCGGTCGGCACCAGGGGCAGCCGCCGACCCGGGTGATCTTCGACGAAGGCCATCACGTCTTCGACGCCGCCGACAGCACCTTTGCCGCTGCGCTGACCGGGGCGGAGGCGATCGAGCTGCGCCGCTGGATCGTGGGGCCGGAAAAGGGCAATCGTGGGCGGCGGCGCGGGCTGGCGGCGCGGCTGGCAGATGTTGCGAGCTATGATGATGCTGGCGGCGAAGCGGTGGAGGCGGCCGTCGAGGCGGCAGGACGCTTGCCCTCGGATGGCTGGCTGGGGCGGATCGCGGAGGGGCAACCCTTCGGCCCGGTCGAGGCCCTGCTCGGCCACGTCCGCGCGCTCGCCTATGCCCGCGACGAAAGCGGGGCGCAGGATGCGGGCTACGGAATCGAGACCGAGGTGGCCTCGCTGCCGGGTGCGCTGATCGAGGCGGCGCAGGATGCTGGGGTGGCGCTGGCGGCGATCCGTGCGCCGCTGATGAAGCTCGCCGGGCGGCTGGAGGCGGTGCTGGAGGATGCGCCCGACTGGCTCGACGGGCAGGGCCGGGCGCGGATCGAGGGCGCGCGGCACTCGCTGCGCTGGCGGATCGACCTGCTTGCTGCATGGGAATCGCTGCTGGCGCGGCTCGGCGGACCGGCCGATCCCGATTTCGTCGACTGGTTTGCGGTGGAACGGGGCGACATGCGCGAATTCGACATCGGCATCCACCGCCACTGGCTCGACCCGATGAAGCCCTTCGCCCATGTCGTGCTGGAACCCGCGCACGGCGTGATGCTGACCAGCGCGACGCTGACAGACCGGGGCGAAACCGGCGAGGACTGGCAGGCCGCGATCGAAGCGAGCGGCGCGCCGCATCTGGAACTGCAACCGCTGACATCCAGCGCGCAGAGTCCGTTCGATTATGCCGGCCGGGCAGAGGTCCTGATCGTGACCGATATCAAGCGCGGCGACCTGGCGGCGCTGGCGGGGGCTTACGGCCGCTTGATCGAGGCAGCGGGAGGCGGCGCGCTGGGCCTGTTCACCGCGATCAAGCGGTTGCGCGCGGTCTATGGCCGCATTGCCGACCGGCTGGCGCGGGCCGGGCTGCCGCTCTACGCCCAGCATGTCGACCCGATCGACACCGGCACGCTGACCGATATTTTCCGCGATGACCGCAAGGCCAGCCTGCTCGGCACCGATGCCTTGCGCGACGGAGTCGATGTGCCGGGCGAAAGCCTGCGCTGCGTGGTGATGGAGGCAGTGCCTTGGCCTCGACCGACGATCCTGCACCGGGCACGTCGGGCTGCGAACGGGGGCGGTGCCTATGACGACCGCCTCATCCGTGCGCGGCTGGCGCAGGCCTTCGGGCGCTTGATCCGCAGCCGCGAGGATGCCGGACATTTTGTCGTGCTGTCGTCCGCCTTTCCCACGCGGCTCCTCAGCGCCTTTCCGCCGGGAACGCCTGTCATACGGCTGACGCTGGATGAGGCTTTGAAGCGGGTTGCAGCCGGGCCGCCGAAGGTGAATAGGGACAGCGACGATGCCGCTACGGCACCGCGAGAGGAATCGCACGACCGATGAAAACCCTGGGCCTGCTGCGGCATGCGAAATCCGACTGGGACGATATGTCGACACGCGATTTCGACCGCGGGCTCAACAACCGTGGCCGCCGCGGCGGGGCGCTGATGGGCGCGCATATCCGGGGCAGCGACTATTCCTTCGACATGCTGCTCGCCAGCCCGGCGGAGCGGGTCAAGAAAACGTTGGAGTCTGCCGAGTTGGGCCTCTCGCCGCGTTTCGACCAGCGCCTCTATCTATCCAGCGCCGACACCATGATCGACGTTATCCAGGAAAAGGCCGGGGATGCGGACTCCGTGTTGATCTGCGCCCACAACCCGGGCCTGCAGGAAATGCTGTTGCGGCTGATTGCCCCCGCCAACGAGAACGCCCTGTTCGACGAAGCGAGCACCAAGTTCCCGACTGCCGCCTTCGCGGTGATCGAGCTCGCCATCGATAGCTGGGACCAGCTTGGCGGCGAGAACGGCACGCTGGTCCACTTCACCCGCCCGCGCGATCTCGACCCGGCGCTGGGGCCCGACGGCAGCTAGCGCAGCACGCGCGGGCCGCTGCCGCTTTCGCCCCAAGTGTCACCGGCGTTGTAGAGGGCGCATTTCTTCAAGGACAGGCAGCCGCAGCCGATGCAGCCGTCGAGATCCTCGCGCACCTTCTCCAGCCGGGCGATCTGGGCGTCGATGCGCGTGCGGATGGAACCGCTGATCTTCTTCCAGTCGGCAGCCGTAGGGTTGCGGCCCTGGGGCAGGCGGGCGAGCTGTGCCTCGATCTCGCCCAGCGACAGGCCGAGCTTCTGGGCGATGAGGATGAAGCTAAGCCGGCGGATGTCCCCGCGCAGGAAGCGCCGCTGATTGCCGCCGGTTCGCAGAGCGGTGACGAGCCCCTGATCTTCGTAATAGCGGATGGCCGAGACCGAGAGACCGGTGCGGCGGGCGAGTTCGCCGATGGGCAAGAGATCGTCTGCTTTCATCGGCCATGCTGGTAGCGAAAATAATACTTGACCTCAAGTTAGCTTGAGATTGCAAAAGCTGTGCATCGCAACAGGAGATGCACCATGCCGAAGGGCCAACTCGAACACGCCAATATCACCGTCACCGATCCCGAACGCAGCTCCGCGCTGTTCCAGCAACTGCTTGGCTGGCACGAACGCTGGCGCGGGCCATCGGCCATGGGCGGGTGGACCATCCATGTCGGGGACGAGACGACCTATCTGGCGATCTATACCAATGAGGCCGCCCGGGGTGGCTACCAGAAGGGTGTCCCTCTCAACCATGTCGGAGTGCTGGTGGACGATCTCGATGCGGCCGAGGGCGTGGTCATCGAACACGGACTTACCCCCTTCAGCCACGGCGATTACGAGCCGGGGCGGCGGTTCTATTTCTTCGACTGGGATGGCATCGAATTCGAGGTAGTCAGCTATGAATGAGATCGTGCCGCGCGAGCCACCTTGCCGATCCCCAGAACCGGAAAGTTTGACCCGAAATCGCCCCGAACGCAGCTTCGTTTCGTCGCAAGCCCTGCGGCTCTTGCCGCAACTCGTGTCTCTGAAAAGCAAATAAATCAAACTCTTATTGCTTTCTGAACGCCGGATTACAGGAACCGGCTCGGAGAGCGGCGGGTTTTTAGCGTGTTATGACCAACACTCGACTCACCGCTCGTTGCGCCCCGGTTGCGATAGCCGCGATCCTGGCGCTTGGACCCACCCCTGGCTTTGCACAGGATGCCCAGAGCATGCCTGCGCCGATGCCGACGACGACTTCGGTTCCGGCCCCGAGCCCGACCTTCCCGTCGCCGCCGATCATGCAGAGCCCGGTCGCTCCGGCCCCTGCGCCGGTCACGACCAACAGCCCGGATACGGCGCGCCGGTACGTGTCGAACCCGCAGGTGCAGGACACACCCGAACCTTCGCCGGCGGCAACGGCCGAGGTTGACGCACCGGCGGCACAGCCGACAACAACTGCTGCAGCGAACACTACGCCCGTCGCCGCTCGCAGCGCTGTGGTGCCGACCCGCACCCCCGCTTCGCCCGTGGCCAGCACTCCCGTTGTCCCGACCGAAGAATCCAATCCGATTGAAGAGTCGCTCGGCAGGGAAACCAGTCCGCCAATTGCGGAATATGATCCGACCCTGCCGCTGCCGACAGACAATACCGCAGTACAGACGAACGAATTGGAAAATGCCGGCGAAAGCGGCTTTGTCGGCCTGCTCGCCGCTGCGCTGGCAGACCTGATCCCGATCGGGCTGGCTGTTGCCGCAGTCGTGTGGTGGCGCCGCCGCTCACGCCCGGTTGCAGCTGCCCCTCAGCCGACCGTAGTAAGCAGGAGCCAACCGTCGAAGCCGGCCATCGAGCCCGAGCCGGCTCGCGCGCCGCTCTTCACCCGGGACAACGCACCGCGTCCGGTGATGTCGCCTGCTATCGATCCGCGGCCGTCAATGGCACTCGGTGGCGGCGTGGCGTTGGTCGAGCGTGCAACCAGCCAGGCCCGGACCGAACCGCGCTATGATGAGCCGGAAGTGCCATCTGACGATGTGCAGAACCCCGCCCCGGAGAACACCTCGGCGCGAAGCCGGATGATCGAACGGATGGTCGATGCCGAACCGGACGATGCCAACCCGTTCCGCACGCGAAAGGCCCGTCGTCGGCGCGCCCGCCTGCTCTTGGCTTCGCGCGAAAGTGGGTTCGGCGCGATGACCCCGGCTTACGGCTGATAACAGGCCCGGCGGGGGCCAACCCCACCTGCGGGCCGGACTCTCCACCCGCACCCCACCCAGGGTCGCATGGTCCTCGCACGGGAGACCGGGCATGCCGTGGAAACGGTGTGTCCGGTCTTTCCCTTGTTCATCCGCAACAACCGATCAGGCGGCGTGGAATTCGAACCGGTCACCGCGAGCATGCGGTCGGTACCACCAACAGGACCGCGGATCCCTCTCGAGTGCGAAAATGGGGCTGGCAACATCCACCGGATGTCCCGTTATCCGGGTTTGTCTGCACACCGCTTTTGCCAGCGGCTGCCACACTCTCATCAGCGCCGTGAGCGTTCCTTCGCGCTTGCAACATCGCGGGCCATGCGCAAAGGGCCAGTGCCATGAGCATGCAAGACCTGATCGCCGCCGCCCGTGTCTCCAAGTCCTGGCCGTTCCAGGAGGCGCAGCGGCTGCTCAAGCGCTATCCCGACGGGACAAAGCCTGACGGGTCCCCTGTGCTGTTCGAAACCGGTTATGGCCCCAGCGGCCTGCCGCATATCGGCACCTTCCAGGAAGTTCTCCGCACTACGCTGGTGCGGCGCGCCTTCGAAGCGATGATCGGGGCACGGCCTGAAGACGGCAAGACCCGGCTGGTCGCCTTCAGCGACGACATGGACGGATTGCGCAAGGTGCCGGACAATGTTCCGAACCGCGAAGTGCTCGAGGCCAATTTGCACAAGCCGCTCAGCCGCATTCCTGACCCGTTCGAGGCCGGGCACGCCAGCTTCGCGCATCACAACAATGCCATGCTGCGCGACTTCCTTGATCGTTTCGGCTTCGATTACGAATTCGTCGCTTCGTCCGACATGTACAATTCGGGTCATTTCGACGAGGCATTGAAGCAGGTGTTGCGCAAGAATCAGGCGATCCTCGACATCATGCTGCCGACCCTTAGGGCGGAACGCGCGGCGAGCTATTCGCCGGTGCTGCCGATCAGTCCGGTGACGGGCAAGGTGCTGCAGGTGCCGGTCGAAGTGGTCGATGCCGAAGCGGGCACGGTGCGCTTCACCGACGAGGACGGCACGATCGTCGAGCAGAGCGCGCTGGGCGGCATGGCCAAGCTGCAATGGAAGGTCGACTGGGCGATGCGCTGGTATGCGCTCGGAGTCGATTACGAGATGTACGGCAAGGATTTGACCGACAGCGGCATTCAGTCCGGCAAAATCGTCCAGGCTCTCGGTGGTCGTAAGCCGGAAGGGTTGATCTACGAGCTGTTCCTCGACGAGAAGGGCGAGAAGATCTCCAAGTCCAAGGGCAACGGGCTGACGATCGAGGAATGGCTGACCTATGGCACCGAAGAGAGCCTGGGTTTCTACATCTTCCCCAATCCCAAGAGCGCGAAGCAGCTGCATGTCGGCGTGATCCCGCGTGCGGTCGACGATTACTGGCAGTTCCGCGCTGCCATCCCGACGCAGGAACTCGACAAGAAGCTGGGCAATCCGGTGTGGAACCTGCTGCGCGCCAATGGCGGCTGGGACGCCGAAGAAGCGCCGGGCGAGGGCGATGCGCTGCCCGTCAGCTTCGGCCTTCTGCTCAACCTAGCCAGCGTGCTGGGGACCGAGGCGACCGAGGCCAATCTGGCGGATTATCTCGACACCTATCTGGGCGGGGTCCCGCGCGGGCCGGTGCTCGACCGGATGATCGCAGCGGCGGTGGCCTATACCCGCGATTTCATCGCCCCGACGCTGAGCAAGCGTGCCCCGACCGCGAACGAGGCCGCGGCGCTGAAGGCGCTCGATACGGTACTGGCTAGCGCCGATCCGTCGATGAGTGCGGAACATCTGCAGACCGAAGTCTATGAGATCGGCAAGCGCGAGGAATATGGCTTCGAGAACCTGCGCGACTGGTTCAAGGCGCTCTACCAGACCCTGCTCGGCAGCGACCAGGGGCCGCGCATGGGCAGTTTCATTCGCTTGTATGGTATTGATAACACGCGTAAGCTCATCGCTCAGGCACTCGAAAAGGCCTGATTGGGAAACTGCTGGGACGAGGGTGGGGCTCTCGCTGCCAACGGAATGGATTCGAGTGAACGACAGCAGTGACAAGCCGACTACGTCGGACATTCCGCCCCGCGGCGAGATAAGCCCACAAGCCGCCAGGGAATTCGATACAGCGCAAATGGACCTGCGCGGTGTGCTCGATCCGCGCGATTTGCGGATCGATCCGGCACATCTGTTCATCGAGACCACCCAGCAGACGCGGATGGCTATCGCCATATCGGACCCGCATGAGTCCGATTGCCCGATTGTCTACGTCAACCAGGCCTTCCTCGACCTGACCGGCTATGCCCGCGAGGAAGTGTTGGGGCGCAATTGCCGGTTCCTGCAGGGGCCTGCCACCGACCGCGCCAGTGTCGTAAAGCTTAGGGATGGCATTGCGGCCGGCCGCTACACGGTTGTCGATCTGCTCAACTACAAGAAGGACGGCACACCGTTCTGGAACGCGGTCCATGTGGGGCCGATCTATGACCAGCAAGGCGCGCTGGCCTATTACTACGGTTCGCAGTGGGACATCACCGAGCTGATGGGTGAACGCCAGAACACGGCGATGCAGGCGCTGGTGGCACGCGAGCTCAAGCATCGGACGGACAACATCTTCTCGGTCATCAACGCCATCGTCGGCCTGACCGCACGGCGCGAGAACGACGTGCGGGCCTATGCCGAGAAGCTCAGCGAACGGCTTGCCGCACTGGCTGCGGCGCACAAGGTGACACTCCCGGAAGCAGACGGGAATGAAGGCGCTGAACTGGGCGCCCTGGTCGACGCGGTCATGAAGCCATATCGCAACCGCTTCCCCGACCGTGTGACGATGGAAGGGCCAGAAGTCGCACTCGAATCGCGCATGGTCACCGCATTGGGCCTTGCGTTGCACGAACTGGCCACCAACGCCATCAAGTACGGTGCCCTCAGCGTCGCAGCGGGCCGGGTTTCGATCCGCTGGCAGTGCCAAGGCAGGGACCTTCGGCTACAGTGGCGGGAACTTGGCGGGCCGTCGCTCGAACCCTCAGCCGACGTCGGCAAGGGGACGGGCACCCTGCTGGTCGACGGAATGCTGGCCAGTTTCGGTGGCAAGGTGACCCGCAGCTTCGCCGCGACCGGGCTCGGGGTGACAATCGCGCTGCAACTGCCCGCCTGACGTCATTTCCACTTGCGGGTGCGATACCACTTGGTGATGACGTATTTCACCCCGCGCTCGACCGGTGTCCCGGCGTGGAGTGTGTCGAAGTTGGGGACCCCGTCGGGCGAGGCATTGTTCCAGATCAGCAGAACCCCCGGCTTCGGCGGAATCTTGAGCCCCACATTGACGAAGGCGGTCGCCCCGCCCGCCTCGACCTGGTTGAGGTAGAGCATCGCGGTCCAGCTGCGCTGCCCGCCGCGCTTTTTCTCCGGTGGCCAATAGGCTTCGGTGGTGTGAAAGAAATCATGGTGCGGCTTGAACTGCTGGCCCGCTGCGTAACGCTGCCCCTGGATAGTTTCGCCAAGCTGGGCCGGCAGACCGAGTGCCATGTCGATCCGGTCGGAAATGTCCTTCACCAGCGGATCATGCGGATTGAAATTGCCTGAGTAAGAGGTGCGGAATCCCTCGCGTTCGGTGCCTTCGTAAAGCTGGCTGGGCTGGGCGACAACATCGATCATCATCATCAGCTTCTTGCACTCTTCGCCGGTGACGAATTCCTGGATCGCGTAGATTTCCGCTTTGTCGGTGACGAGCTTGTTGACCCGCGGATCACTGTCGAGCTTCTTGCGCACCATGCGACCCACACGGGCCAGGGCATCCTTGTCGGGAACCAGTGTAGTCGTAGCCATGACGGGAATGCTAGCAGCAGCTGAGGCGCGGTGCTAGCTTTGCCAGCGGGTCTTTCTGAAGAGGCTTTGTATGACTGATACGGGACGCAGCAAGTATTCGACCGGGGCAATGGTCTTCCACTGGCTGATCGCCGTACTGGTGATCGTCAACTGGCGCATTGTCGAGGCGGCGGAGCATGCCAGCGAAGTCGACGAAGCCGCACTGCTCGGCAACCACAAGGCAATCGGCATTGCCATTCTGGCCCTGACCATTGCCCGGCTGGCCTGGCGCCTCAGCCACAAGGTCCCGCCGCTGCCCGATACGATGGCGAAATGGGAACGGGTGCTGTCGCGCACTGTCCATGCCATGTTCTATGTCATGCTGGTCGGCCTGCCGCTTGGTGGTTGGCTGGCAGGGTCGTTCGCGGGCAAGGACATCTCGTTTTTCGGCGCCTTCGCTGTTCCCGCGCTACCGGTTGGACAGAACCTCGACATGGCGAAGACCATCATCGGCTTCCACAAGACCGGCGGCGAGATCATGATCTACCTGATCGGCCTCCACATCCTCGGCGCGCTGAAGCACACTTTTTACGACAAGAGCGGCGGGCTTGCCCGCATGCTGCCGTGGGGGAAAGCGTAACCACAAATGGAAACCCCCGCCCGGGCAGGAACCGGGGCGGGGGTTTCACGGTGCCGGGCAGACCCCCATCGGCCCGGCGGATCAGCGATGTAACGCCTTACCAGAAGAAGTCGTAGATCACGTCGACCACTTCGCCGGTGTAGATGTTCACCAGCAGCACGTCGTCGTAATAGCGGACCCAGCGGTAGGGGCCGTAGACCTCCGGCAAGCGGTACTGCCACGGATCGGAGATCCAGTAGCGGCTGCCGAAGAACAGGCTGTCGAGATAGAACCCGATACTGAGCCGGCTGTAGCGATGCGAGCGATAGGGCGAGTAGTAGCGTCCGATCCGGTACAGGCTGCGGTTGCCCGCGCGATAGCCGTACCAGTCATAGCGACGGTCGCTGCGCCAGTGGCGTCTGTCCCAGCGGTCATAGTCGTGCCAACGACGGCCATCATAGTAACGGTCGCGGCGTTGGTCGCGGCGCCAGTCCCGACGCTGGTCACGCCGATCATCCCGCCACTCGCGGCGATCTTCGCGACGCTCTGCACGGCGATCATCCCGCCACTCGCGGCGATCTTCGCGCCGCTCTGCACGGCGGCCATCGCGCCATTCGCCCCGACGTCCATCGCGCCATTCATCACGGCGATCTTCGCGGCGATCGGTGCGGCGGTCGTCAGCGCGCCATTCCCCGCGCCGTTCGGTGCGGCGGTCATCACGGCCCGAGGTTACCGGGGGAGCAGCGCGCGGCGTTTCGATCCGGCCGACCGGACCGCCACGACGCTCTTCGCGGCGCTCGCCGGCACGGGCGACTTCACGGCGCCAGTCACCGCGAGCCTCGCGGTCGGCACGCGGGGCCGGCGCTTCGGCACGACGCGGCTCGAAGCGGGGTTCGACGCGAGTGGGACGCTCGACACCGGCACGCGGTGCAGGCGGCGTATAGGCAGGGCGCTCGGTCCGGCGCGGCGGCGGCGGCGCAGATTCGCGGCGTTCCTGGGCCCGCGGCTGCCCCTGCGGGCGCTGGACCTGCGGGCGAGGAACCTCGCGCGGCTCGGAAGCCGGCTGCGAGCGCGGTGCCCTCACGCCATCGCGGCTGCCTCCACGTTCGCCACCCTCGGCGCGCTGCATGTCATCATTGGCAGAAGCTTGTGCCGGGACAGCGCTCAATGCGAGCACAGCGGCCAAGGCGCCAATGCCGCTGGCATTGAGGAGTTGCTTGATCGTCATGGGTACCTGGTTCCTTCCTGTTGCCGCGTTGCCCACCACATCGGCCCTGACGGTAAGTTGCAGAATATGAGAGGCGAACTGAGCCGTTTCTGAACCGCCATGATCGCCCTCTGTTAATGTTTGAATAGGATTTGCTGAATGAACCGGAGCTTGACGAAATGCTACCCCGCGGTGAAGGGACGTCCATGATTGCGACGCTCGAAGCCATCCGCGAGGATATCGACAGCCGCCTAGCGCAAGCGGCGAATGACCGGCGCAGCGCGATGCACACGCCGGTCGTCGCCACCGCCGATGCCGATACGCGGGTCATGGTGTTGCGGGCCTTCAATCCCGATACCATGACATTGCGCTTCCACACCGATTCCCGCGCCCCCAAGGCCGGCGTGATAGGCGCTAGAGCCCCGGTCGGCGTGCTGTTCTATGACCGCGAGGCCAAGTTGCAGATCCGCACCCGCGGCAGCGGGCGAATCGAGCGGGCCGGGGCACTGGTCGACGCCGCCTGGGCGGAGAGCACCAACTTCGCCCGCCGCTGCTATTTGGGCGAGGGGCCGGGCAGCGTCGCCGATGGACCAAGCTCGGGATTGCCGCCCCAGTTCGAAGGCGTCGAACCGGACGATGCGCAACTGCTCCCTGCGCGCGAGAACTTCGCGATCTTGCTGGTGACCATCGATGAACTCGATTGGTTCACTCTCGCCCACACCGGCCACCGCCGGGCTCAATTCGTCCGCACCGCCGGGGCATGGCGGGGCAATTGGGTAACGCCCTAACATTCATCCCCGTGGATGCACGGCCTCGTTGACCTGTTCTTAGTTGTCAAATTCTATTATCCGAGGTCTGATAGCGCTACCATAAAGGCGCTTCATTGGGGAGAATAGGAGATGTCGGCCTCGAAGAGGGTGCTGCTGCTATCGGACAATCCGGGCTGGGACTATGTCGGGCGGATTCGCACAGGGGCGGCGAAGATGCTTGGGCGCGAGAACGCGGAACTCGTTTCGATCAATATCCATGGCCAGGGGAAAACTACCAAGGAGGTGTTCGATCCTACGCACTATGGCGGTCTCATCGTGACGCCGCCGGTGTCCGATGATCGCCATTTCCTCTCGCACGTCGAAGCGAGCGGCATTCCCTTTGTCCGCATTGCCGCGCTGCTCGATCCGGAGCGTGGGTGTGTAGTGGGCATGGACGAGTTCGAGGCCGCGTCTGCCGTCACTGCGGTTCTCACAGCCGCCGGACATCGCCGGATCGGGATAGTCCGCGGACCAAGCAGCCACCTCGTCAGCATGCGGCGCTACAACGGTTATGCCAACGCGCTCGGCGCCAAGGGGATGCGGGTGGACCAGGCGCTGGTGGTGCAGGGTGACTTCACCCGCGAATCGGGCCGGGCTCAAGCGGGCAAGTTGTTCGCCGCCGGGGCAACCGCGATCTTTGCCAGCAACGACGACATGGCCGCCGGGATCATCGATGCGGCTGCGCGCCAGAACATCGCCATCCCGGGTGACATCTCGCTGGTCGGCTACGACGACAACGCCGTGGCGACCCAGGTGCGTCCGCAGCTGACGACGGTCCGCCAGCCGTGCGAAGCGATGGGTGAGGCGGCCGCGACACTCATCGCCGCGCGCCTGCGCAACCCGCGCCTGCCGAACGAGCAGGTGGTGGTGCCGTTCGAGATTGTCGAACGGGAGTCGGTGCGGGTGGTAGAGGGCTAAGATCGCTTGCCCCTCATCCCGGTAGATGCGGGGATGACGGGAGCAGCGACAACGGCGCGAAGGATTCCGGGTGTTCTAAATCAACGCGTCAGCTTCTTGTAAGCCAACCGCGTCGGACGATCCGCGGCATCGCCCAGGCGACGGCGCTTGTCTTCCTCGTAAGCCTCGAAGTTCCCTTCGAACCATTCGACATGGCTGTTGCCTTCGAAGGCGAGGATATGCGTTGCCAGGCGGTCGAGGAAGAAAACGGTCGTGGCTGATGACCACGGCGCAGCCGGCGAAGTTCTCGATCGCGTCTTCCAGCGCCGCCAGCGTTTCGACGTCGAGATCGTTGGTCGGTTCGTCCAGCAGCAGCACATTGCCGCCAGCCTTCAGCATCTTGGCCATGTGCACGCGGTTGCGTTCGCCGCCTGACAGCTTGCCGACGTTCTTCTGCTGGTCCGCACCCTTGAAGTTGAACGCGCCCACGTAAGCCCGCGTGCTCATGTCCTGGCCGTTGATCTTCATGTAATCGAGCCCGTCGGAGATTTCCTCCCACACGTTCTTGCTGCCATCGAGATGGTCGCGGCTCTGGTCGACATAGCCGAGGTGCACGGTCTGGCCGATTTCCACCGTGCCGCTGTCAGGCGTTTCCTTGCCGGTCAGGATCTTGAACAGGGTGGACTTGCCCGCGCCGTTCGGCCCGATCACACCGACGATGCCGCCGGGGGGCAGCATGAAGCTGAGGTTCTCGAACAGCAGCTTGTCGCCATAGGCCTTGGTCAGGTTCTTGGCCTCGATCACCTTGCCGCCCAGACGTTCGGGCACCTGGATGACGATCTGGGCCTTGCCGACCTGGCGGCTGTCCTGGCTGTTCTGCAGCTCCTCGAACTTGCGGATACGCGCCTTGGACTTGGTCTGGCGCGCGGCCGGGGTCTGCCGGATCCATTCGAGCTCGCGCTGGAGCGCCTTCTGTTTGCCGCTTTCCTCGCGGCTTTCCTGCTCCATACGCTTGGCCTTCTTCTCGAGATAGGTCGAGTAGTTGCCTTCGTAGGGGTAGTAGGACCCGCGATCGAGTTCGAGGATCCAGCCGACGACGTTGTCGAGGAAGTAGCGGTCGTGGGTGATCATCAGCACCGCACCGGCATATTCCTTGAGATGGTTTTCGAGCCACTGGACGCTTTCGGCATCCAAGTGGTTGGTCGGTTCGTCGAGCAGCAGGATGCTGGGCTTCTGGATCAGCAGGCGGGTGAGCGCGACGCGGCGCTTTTCACCGCCCGAAAGGCTTTCGACGCCCATGTCGCCCGGCGGGCACCGCAGGGCCTCCATCGCCACTTCGAGCTGGTTGTCGAGCGTCCAGCCGTCGACCGCGTCGATCTTGTCCTGCAGCTCGGCCATTTCGGCGCCAAGCTTGTCGAAATCCGCGTCGGGCTCGGCCATTTCCATGCCGATGGCGTTGAAGCGCTCGACCATGTCGGCGGTTTCGCGCGCGCCGTCCTTGACGTTTTCCAGCACGGTCTTGGTCGGGTCGAGCTCGGGCTCCTGCTCGAGATAGCCGACGGTGATGCCTTCGCCGGCCCAGGCCTCGCCGGTGAAGTCGGTATCGACCCCGGCCATGATCTTGATCAGAGTCGATTTGCCGGCACCGTTGGGGCCGACGATGCCGATCTTCGCGCCCTGGTAGAATTGGAGATTGATGTTGTTGAGCACCGGCTTCTGGGCACCGGGGAAGCTCTTGGTCATGTTCTTCATGACATAGGCATACTGGGCGGACATCGCGGATCCTTCGCAAGGCGTAAATCGAGGAGTGGGAAGTGTTGGCGCGCAGATAGGGGCTAGGGCGGCGCTGGGCAAGCTGGACTTGGCCACTCGGGAACGATAGCAGGCAGCGCCATGAACAAGTCCATGCTCGCGCTGATCGCGCTGTCGCTCCCCCTTGCAACCCTGTCCGCCGAGGACCAGCCGATGACGCTGGAGGCCATGGCCGATGCGACCCTGTCGCAGGACACCTTCGCCTGGGATTTCGTCGAAGGCATCACCACCGAGGTCGGTCCGCGTCAGGCGGGGACCGAGGCCGAGGCGCGGGGTCGCGAATGGGCGGTACGCTGGCTTGAGGCGCAGGGATTCGAGAACGTCGAGGACGAGCCGTTCGAGATGCAGACCTGGGTGCCGGGCGAGGTGCACAAGGCCGAGATTGTCAGCCCTTTCCCGCAGCCGCTGGTGGTCCAGCCGCTCGGCGGCAGCGCCTCGACCGGGCCGGAGGGGATTACGGCGGAGGTGGTGTTCTTCCGCACGGTCGACGATCTGCGCGCCGCGCCGGCGGGCAGCCTTGCGGGCAAGATCGCCTATGTCAGCCACGCCATGACGCGCACGCAGGACGGCAGCCAATATGGTTTTGCCGGGCCGGCGCGCTGGGTCGGTGCGCGGCTGGCATCCCAGAGGGGTGCCGTGGCGACCGTAATCAAGTCGGTCGGCACGGATTATCACCGCAACCCGCATACCGGCGGTACCGATTTCGCGGATGATGCCAACCCGATTCCGGCCGGTGCGCTCAGCCTGCCCGACGCAGCCAATCTCGAGCGCATGTTCGAGCGCGCGAATGGTCGACCCATCACCATGAAGCTGACCCTGACCCCGCAGGACCTCGGCACCACCATGAGCGGCAATGTGGTGGGCGAGATCGTCGGCCGCGACCCCTCGCTGCCGCCAGTGCTGATCGCCTGTCACATCGACAGCTGGTGGAACGGCACGGGCGCCTTCGACGACGGCGCGGGCTGCGGCATCGTCGCCGCCGCCGCGCTGCATGTGCGCCATGTCGGCCAGCCGCTGCGGACCATCCGCGTGCTGATGGCAGGGGCGGAGGAGACTGGGCTGTGGGGCAGCAAGGCCTATAGCGAAGCCCATCTCGACGAGAGGATCGCCGTGGGTCTCGAAAGCGATTTCGGGGCCGACCGGATCTGGAAATTCGAAAGCAACTTCCGCGAGAGCAACCCCGACTTGCACAAACGCATCGCCCGCGCGGTCGCGCGGTTCGGCGTTTCGGCGGGCATGGATGTTGCCACCGGCGGAGCAGACATCAACATCTCGCGCGACCAGAAGGGCGCGATCATCGACCTGGCGCAGGACGGCACCCGCTATTTCGACCTGCATCACACGCCCGATGATACGCTCGACAAGATCGATCCGGTGCAGCTGCGCCAGAACGTCGCTGTGTGGACCCAGGTTGTTGGCATTCTCGCCAACGAGCCCAAGGATATCCAGACCGGGAAGTAAGTTTCAGGTGCGCAGCAAGCCCTCGGTCGCGCGTCTGCCGCGGCCAGGGAACAGGGTCTGCATTGCCTCATCCGGATCGAGTCCGAAATGGCCGGCAATGGCGCCGGTAATGACAGACTCGGTGGCGATGGTCGGGCGCAGGTCGCGCGCTTCGAAGAGGTCGGTTTGGCGCAGGCCGGGCCAGTCGGCGATCACCCTGCCGCCAGCGACCGTGCCACCGAGCAGCATTATGGCCGAGGCGGTGCCATGATCGGTCCCGCCGCTGCCGTTGAGTCCAGCGGTGCGGCCGAATTCGGTCACCACCAGCACCAGAGTGTCGTTCCAGTCGGCACCCATGCCGGTACGGAACGCGCCCAGCATCGCGTCGAGCCGCTTGGCAGCAATCGAGAACTGGCCGCTTTGCCCGAAATGCGTGTCCCAGTCGCCGGATTCGACCATCATGATCCGCGCGCCCTTCGGGCCCTTCATGAGCGAGGCGGCGAGGGTGCCGGTATCCTCGGCGTTGCGCAGGTTGCGAAGGCCGGTCTCGCCCGCCATCGCCCGGGTGCTGACTGCGTCGGCCAGAAGCTGCGAGAGTTGCGGATCGCTTTCGTAAAGCGTTGCGACGCGCTGGAGCAGGCTCTCGCGGGCACCGGGCAAGGCTGATGGGGCGTAGCTCGAAACATGGGCCGGCCCCTGAAGCGCCAGTGGCACAGAGGGCGACAGCGCCAAGGCCCTCGGCTTCTCTCCGGAAAGAAGAGTGACGAGCCGATTGAGCCAGCCGTCGCGCAACTGGTAGGCCTTCGCCCCGCCGCTTTCTAGGAGGTTCTGGCCATCGAAATGCGACCGTTCGCGATAGGTTGTGGCGGCCGCGTGAACGAACAGCGCCTGTCTGGCCACCGCCATTGCCGCCACCTGCGCATAGGCTGGATGCAGCTGGAAGAAGTCGCCGACTTGCGGCGCATCGGTGTAGTCCTCCAGCAGCGTTGCACGCAGCCGGGCACAATCGGGATCTCCGGTCGGGGCGAGGGTGGCAAGGCCATCGGCTGCGCCGCGCTGGATCACGAACAGCAGCCGCTTGTTGCCGGTCGCAGCGGCCAAAAGGCTGCCGGGCGATGCCAGGACCATGCCGCCGATGGCAAAGGAACCCAGCGAGAAAGCGCGACGGTTTAGCCTAATGGTCATCGCATCATCTCCGCATCATTTCGGGCGAGGCGAGCAGCAGCGCAAGCGCTTGCGTCGGGCTGGCGGCACCGGTCAGAGCGGTCGTCGTGCTGTCATTCAGCGCATCGGGGAAAAGGTCCCGCGCGAGGTCGATCGCCTTGGGCGGGACGATGCTTTGCGCCATCTTGTCGGCAACCTCGATCCGGCGAACAAGCGCATCGGGCGCGGCCCAGTTGCTGGCCCTGTCGGCATAGCCCAGCGGCGACGGCGCCGCCCACACAGGTTGGCCGAGCTGGTCGAGCAGGACCTGGAACCGCCGTGCCTCCGTTGGCGGCGTACCGATGGCGCGCATGGCGCCGATGGTCCACTCCCACGGGGTGCGGAACTTGCGCTGGCCGAGCGACCAGCTTTCGGGTGCGTCGACCAGTGCGCGATAGACGGTCGGCAAGTCGCCATCGCTGGCAAGGAACGCCTTCTCCAGCCGAGCGACAAGGGCTGCGGGAGGGTCGTCGGCGGCGAAATGGCGCGCGAGTTTGGTGGCGATATGCCGCGCGGTTGCCGGATGGCGAGCGAATTCGTCGAGCATCGCCAGCGCCTGATCCTTGCCTTGTTGCGGGTAGCGCCGACCCATCACCACGCGCACTCCCGGCTCGTGCAGGTCCGGGGCAAAGGCGCTACCATTGCCAAGATCGCTGGCGTTGCGGATCGTCGCCAGTCCCGAATAGGTGATCCCGGTCAGCGCGCGGGCGAATTCTGTGACATCGGCCTGATTGTAGCCGCCATCGGAGCCGAGCGTATGCAGTTCCATGATTTCGCGCGCGAGGTTTTCGTTGAGGCCGGATTGCACGCCTTCGCGCTTTTTGCGCGATGTCGCAGCAAAGCTCGTCGGGCCGACCGATTGCGGCTGGTCGAGATAGGTCAGCATAGCCGGATGCAACACTGCGGCACGCAGGAGCCCGCGAAAGTCGCCCAGAACATGCGGGCGGATCGCTTCGAACTCATGCGGGCCGACAAAGGCGATCGCCTGCAGCTTTGCCATGGATGTGGTGAAATGATTGGCCCAGAAATGGACCAGCCGCTCCACGAAAGGCGTCTCGCTCGCCACTGCCACCTGGCCGCGGGCGAGGACGTCGTCGATGTAACTGGCACGTCCGCTCTCGTTGTATTCGAGCAGGATCGCACGGGTCCGCTCGGTCGGTTCGCCGGGGCTGAATGCCGCGCCTGCCAGCTTGCGCGCCCGATCGAGATCGGCGCGGTATTGGACCAGCCGCTTCACCGTTTGCACACCGGTTGGTCGCGCGCGGATCACCGATGGTGCAGGATCGAACCGCCGAAGCTGGTCGAGCAGCCACCGCCGCGCGTCGGCCGGCGGTTGTTCACCGCCTTTGCCGCCGAGTCCGAACCGGTTGAGGGCTGTCGCAATCGCGCTCATGCCGCCGTTGTGCACCTTTTTGCTGCGTCTTGTCAGGTCAGGGTGGGTAACGGAGCGTAGCTGAACGCGGCGCAAACGGTCATGACAGGTTTGTGCTGGCAAATGCCGGTACTCGCGCGTCGCTTTGGAGGTTTTCGGCCGGGACCATCCCCCGGATGTTCCCGAGAACTGGAAAACTGGTCGGGGAGACAGGATTCGAACCTGCGACCCCCTGTACCCAAAACAGGTGCGCTACCAGGCTGCGCCACTCCCCGACCGATTTCATGCGGTGCCCCTGGTGGGCCCGGCAGGACTCGAACCCGCGACCTAGCCGTTATGAGCGGCCAGCTCTAACCAACTGAGCTACAGGCCCGCCCGATGGGCATCCCGCGCCAGCGCCGCTAGCTTGGCAGACGGCAAAGGGCAAGCGGCATCGCAATCAGATGACCGCATTGGCCATGATCTCTGCCACGGTGGTTGGCTTCACGCCGCGCTGGCCGAGATAGCCGATCACCTGCCGGAACCATTCGTAGAGACCGTCCACATCGCCCTCGCTCTTGACATAAGGCGTATAGCCGGGGGCCAGCGAGGGGCTGTGAAACGAAAGCACTATCACCGGCAAACCATCGTCCACCGCGATATCGACCCCCCGCAGCGCCTCTTCGATGGAAACGCCTTCGGGGGTCATGGCGATGCGTTCGAGCAGGCCTAGTTTCGCCAGCAGGGCGGGGCCGAGGCGGCTGCGTGCGACCATGGGATAGATCGACTTAGCCTGCTGGCGCAGCATACCCCAGAACACCGTTGTGACCGGGAGTTCGAGCAGCCGTTGCTCTTCGCCGACCCACCACGGGCGGAGCGGATGGCGCGAATAGTCGGGCCCATGGCCGGGCGAATAGTCGAAGCCCGACCGGACCGAAGTATCGACCGCCACACCTGCCTGCTTGAGCAGCTTCGCGCTCGACGGACCCAGGCCATAGCGCCCGGCCCGGTAGATCTGCGGTGCGCATTTGAAGTTCTCTGTAATCGCATCCCGCAGCCGCAGCAGCTTCTCGCGTTCCAGGTCCGTCGGCAGATTGCCGGCGTAGGAATTGTGCGCGTTGATCTCTTCCTCGAACGGCGGATTGACCCAGGGGTGGAGCTGGATCCCGATCTCGGCCTTGCCACGCGCACAGGCGTCACCCAGCACATCCTGTGCCATCGCCGACTGCGTGATCGGCCAATCAACCAGATAGACCGGCGAGATGCCGAGATTCTCGCAGAACTCCTGGAACCTGCCGAGCTGGCGGACATGGTCGAGCCCGTGTTCGGTCTTGCTGAATTCGCTGTCCCAATCGAATTCCTCTTCGGTATCGACAGTCAGCAGCACCCGCGGCGCGAAACCATCGGCGAATCTGGCGAATTGGCCCGGCAGCGGCAGATCAAGCATGCAAAGCGGTGTAACTCCCGTTTACCGCATTCAGGTTAATCCCGGTCGCGCGGCCTCCTGCAGTCCTCCTTCCGGGCTAGAATCGACCTCCTGTGCGGTCAAGAGCGGGAGAGTCAGCACCAGCCGGTCATCCACCCTTGCAAGGTCGCCCCCTGCAGAGCGGGCCTCGGCCCGGGCCAGCCGCAGGGCAAAGCCGCTACCGAAGGAGCCGGGGGTCAGCATGCCCGCACCGCCGGGCTTCTGGGTCTCCGCGGCGAAGATGTCCTCGCGTGCTTGCAGGCTGACGGGAAGATGGACGTCGAGGGTCAAGGCTGTGGCTGTCTGTACCAGGCTGATCGCGCTGTGCTCGCCCGGGGCAAGGGCGGCGCCCAGCGCAGCGAGGATGCGCCAGCTGAGCGATTCCGCTTCGGCTTGTGCCAGCGCAATGGTGGAACCATCGTCGATCCGCGCCACAAAAGCGGCTTCGCGAGGGGCAAGGATCGCCTCGAGCTGGCGCAACTGGCCGGTAACGACGGCTGAGAAATCACTTTCTCCCGTCTCCATTTCCCGCGCACCGCTCTCGAGCTTGGCCAGGCGGTCGAGCTCGTCGAAGCCGGCCAGGATCCGCGCCGCATCGCCGGCGATATTGGCTGCCAGCGCCCGGTATTCATGCGGGACCGGGCCGAACAATTGCTGCTGGATGACTTCGGCAAAGCCCTGGATCGCATTCACCGGGGTGCGCAATTCGTGCAGCAACTGGCGAATGCGGTCGCTTTCATCGCCTTCCTCGCGGCGAGTGGCCGGGTCGCTGGCGCGACGCAGGCGGCCGGCATAGCCGATGAAGCGACCACCCAGCGGATCGAAGCGTGGTGCTGCATCGCAGTACCATTCGCCGGCGATGCGCGGTGCCCCTTCGAGCGTGACTTTGGCCGCGGCGAGCGGCAAGCGGCGCTGCATAACCTGCTGCGCTTCCCGCTCCATCGCATCCTGCAGGACGAGGTAGCGCAACATCGGGGCGAGAGCCTCGTCGGCCCAGTCGATCCGGCCTTCGATATCGGTGGTGAAGACCACGCCGCCTTGTTCGGCCGAACCCCTTGCTTCCTGCAACTCGATGAAAGGCAGGGGCGGATGACCGTCGTCCTCACCGGCCGGAAGCTCCTTCGCCTCGCTGCGGTTGCGCTGGAACGCTTCGATCCGCTCGACCAGCGCGGCAATCGCAGTGGGGCGGGCATCGGGTTGTTCAGCCAGCGGCTGTGCGGGTTCCGGCCCATCTTCGGCATCGTTGGCCGGGACCGGACTGGCGGGGAAGGGCATGATGACCGCTTCGGACCGTTCTGCCGACATCTCCGGCGGCGTGTCCGGCGCTTCTTGCGACAGGACCAGCGGTTCCTCGGCGACGGGCAAGGGCAGGGCGCGGTCGCTCACACCGAGTCGGTCGAGGATGCGGTTGGCGCCGTCCGGCAGGTCGCGACGCAGCCGCAGGAATCCGCGGGCGCGGATAGGCAGGCGGGGAATGAGCGCTTCCCAGTCGTCTTCGCTCAGACGGGCGGCTGCCAGCGCAGCGGCGGCGACCGCCGGTTCGTCTTCGGCCAGATGCGCGGCAAGTTCCGGGTTCTCGAACCGCGAGCTGGGCTCGCGCACGATTGCGGCACGATCCTGCGCCGGTATCTTCTCGCCCAGCGCGCCGAGCCGCAGCCATGCCGCCGCCAGCAGGCTCTCGTCGCGCCCGTGGCGCCGCTGGCCAAGCAGGTCGAGCAATTGGCGATACTGGGTACGCGCTGCCCGCCCGCCACCGGCGCGGTGGCGCAATACTGTCGCAAGGCGGTCGTCGAAATGCATGGTGCGCGGTGCGCTGCTCCGGCTGAATCGGGGATGACCGTAAAATGCGGCATCTCCGCCCGTTCTAACAGTTTCCGAAAGGTTAAGAACCACAGCTGCGTGACGCGTTGCAAAGCGGGACAATTGCTGTCATGAACAATAATATTAGCGAGACAGGCCATTCGTTGCGCCGAGAGTTTCGCATCCTTGCGAGAAGTGACAAGAGGGGCAGGGCATATGGCCAATCTCGACGATATCGACCGGCGGTTGCTGGCCGAATTGCAGAACGAAGGCCGCATCACCAATGTCGAGTTGGCCCAGCGCGTCGGCCTGACCGCCCCGCCGTGCCTGCGCCGCGTCCGCGCGCTGGAGGACGAGGGCGTGATCCGCGGCTATCATGCCGAGCTGGAGCCATCGAAGCTCGGCTTTGCCATCACCGTCTTCGCCATGGTCAGCCTGAAGAGCCAGGCCGAGGATGCATTGCGCGAGTTCGAGGATCATATGCGCGCCCTGCCCGAGGTGCGCGAGGTCCATATGCTCAACGGCGAGATCGACTTCATCCTCAAGATCGTCAGCCGCGACCTGCAGAGCTTCCAGGAGTTCCTGACCAGCAAGCTGACCCCGGCACCGAATGTGGCGAGCGTGAAGACGAGCCTGACAATCCGCACGGCCAAGCACGAGCCCGGGGTGCCGCTGGGGTAAAGCCTACCCCTCGCGCTGCTTCAGCCACTCCTCCAGCCATTTGATGCTGTAATCGCCGTTGAGGACATCGTCCTGGCGCAGCAGTTCCTGGTGCAGCGGGATGCTGGTCTTGACGCCCTCGACGACCATCTCCTCCAGCGCCCGGCGCAGGCGCATGATGCAGCCTTCGCGGGTACGGCCATAGACGATCAGCTTGGCGATCATGCTGTCGTAATAGGGCGGGATGCGGTAGCCGGCGTAGAGCCCGCTATCGACCCGGACATGCATGCCGCCGGCCGCGTGGTAATAGGTCACCTGCCCCGGCGATGGGGCGAAGGTGAAGGGGTCTTCCGCGTTGATGCGGCACTCGATGGCATGGCCCTTGAACTCGATCTCGTCCTGCGTGACCGACAGCGGCTTGCCCTCTGCGATACGGATCTGTTCGCGCACCAGGTCGACGCCGGTAATCGCTTCGGTAACCGGATGTTCCACCTGCAGGCGGGTGTTCATCTCGATGAAGTAGAACTCGCCATTCTCCCACAGGAACTCGATCGTCCCTGCGCCGCGATAGCCCATCTTGCGCATCGCATCGGCGCAGACTTCGCCCATGCGGTGGCGTTCTTCGGGCGACAGGATCGGGGAGGGTGCTTCTTCGAGCACCTTCTGGTGCCGCCGCTGGAGCGAACAGTCGCGCTCGCCGAGATGAATGGCGTTGCCCTGGCCGTCGCCGAACACCTGGAATTCGATGTGGCGCGGGTTGCCGAGATATTTCTCGATATAGACCGTGGCATCGCCGAACGCCGCCTTGGCCTCGCTCCCGGCCTGCTGCATCAGCGTTTCGAGCTGGTCTTCGCTCTCGCACACCTTCATGCCGCGTCCGCCGCCGCCCGATGCAGCCTTGATGATGACCGGATAGCCGATCTCGGCGGCGATCCTGCGGCCTTCTGCCGGATCGGACACCGCACCGTCGCTACCCGGCACCAGCGGCAGGCCGAGCGCGCCGGCGGTCTTCTTGGCCATGACCTTGTCGCCCATGGTGACGATATGGTCGGGCTTGGGGCCGATCCAGGCGATGTCATGCGCTTCGACGATCTCGGCGAATTTGGCATTCTCGGACAGGAAGCCATAGCCCGGGTGGATCGCGTCGGCGTGGCTCACTTCGGCTGCCGAGATGATCGCCGCGACATTGAGATAGCTGTCGGTCGCAGACGGCGGACCGATGCACACGGCATGGTCGGCCAGCCGCACATGCATGGCATCGGCATCGGCCGTGGAGTGCACCGCCACGGTCTCGATCCCCATCTCATGCGCGGCGCGGTGGATACGCAGCGCGATTTCGCCGCGGTTGGCGATCAGGATGCGTTTGATAGCCATTGCTTACCCGATTACGACGAGCGGCTGGTCGAATTCGACCGGCTGCGCGTTTTCGACCAGGATCGCCTTGACCGTGCCGGCCTTGTTGGCGGTGATCGGGTTCATCACCTTCATCGCTTCGATGATGAGCAGCGTGTCGCCTTCCTTGACCGAGCTGCCGACGCTGACGAAGTTGGGCGCGCCGGGCTCGGCGGCGAGATAACAGGTGCCGACCATCGGCGACTTGAGCGCATCGGCATGGGTTGGCGCAGCCGGTTCCGCCGGAGCGGGGGCAGCAGCGGCAGGTGTCGGCGCGGCAGGCGCGGCCATCATCGGTGCGGCTGCAACAGCCACGCCGCCACCGCGCGAGACGCGGACCTTGCGATCGCCGTCTTCGACTTCGATTTCCGTGAGGCCGGTTTCAGCCAGCAGTTCGGCGAGTTCGCGAACCAGCTTCGTATCCACATTCATCCCGCCGTTGCGAGGCGAATTGCTTTTGCTCTCAGGCATAATGTCCCTGTTGGTTTTCCCGAAGACCCTCGCCTATGCGCGGGGGCGCGCGGCAAGGCAAGGCATCAATTGGGGCAGTTTTGTGACAGTCACCAACCGCTTTACAATTCCGCCGCCCGCTCCAGCGCGACGATATAGGACTGCGCGCCGAGCCCCTGTACCGTAGCGGCAGCGGCCATGCCGACATAGGACAGGTGGCGGAATTTCTCGCGCTCGTACGGGTTGGACAGGTGGACCTCGATCACCGGCAGTTGGGTGGCCTTGATCGCATCGAGCAGCGCAATCGAGGTGTGGGTATAGGCCGCCGCGTTGAGCAGCACGGCCTTCGCCCCCGATGCCCTGGCTTCGTGCAGCCAGTCCACCAGCACGCCTTCGTGATTGCTCTGGCGAAAGTCGATGGCGAGCCCGAGCGCGGCGGCGCGGATTTCGCACATCGATTCAATATCGGCGAGGCTCTGGTGCCCGTAAATCTCCGGCTCACGCGTGCCGAGCAGGTTGAGATTGGGGCCGTTGAGGATGAAAACCGTGTCCATGCCCCGGCTCTAGCCGCTTCGCTTGCGGGCGGAAAGAGCCGGGCCATGTCACACATGTCACACTGTCCTGAGGGAGAAATGCAGGCCTATTTCTCCACCCCCTTGACCTTGCCCCACTGGCGCGCGGCGGTGTAGCCGAGATAGCCGGTGCCGAAGAGCGCATAGAGCGGTTCGGGCAAGCCATTGAGATAGGCGTTGATGCCGCCGGCGATGGCAATGGCCGAATGCGGCGAGAAGGCCGCGATCACGCCCATCGGCAGGGCGAACAGCAGGATGACATACATCACATAGAGGAAGCTGGGGCGGGCGCGGCTGGTCCAGGGATCGGGCGATTGCGCCTCGGCGACGATGGCGGCGAGACGGGCCTCGATCGCCTTCAGCTCTTGCGTGCCTTCCATCTGCAGCAGTTCGAGTTTCGCCCTGGCCTGCGCCTCCTTGTCGGGGATGATCTTGTCGATGATCGAGGCGATGGGGCCGATGAGGGTTTCGAGAATGGCCATGGGATGAGTCCTTTGCGGTTAGCGGGACTTCCGCACATAACCATATCGGTTCGTGTAGGAAAACATTTGTGCCACCGCCGCGCGCTCGGCTATCGCCCGGTCAAAGGCATTTTCAGGAGAGCGCCATGGCCGGGATCTGGTTCGACGACATGCAAGTGGGTCAGGTGATCCAGCACCCCATCCGCCGCACCATCACCGAGGCGGACAATGTGTTCTTCACCTGCATGACGCACAATCCGGCGCAGCTGCACCTCGACGAAGAATATATGAAGGGCACCGATTACGGCACGCGGATCGTCAATTCCTGCCTGACCCTGTCGCTGATGGTGGGGATTTCAGTGAATGACACGACGCTGGGCACGGCGGTCGCTAACCTCGGCTGGGACGAGGTCCGCTTCCCCAAGCCGCTGTTCCACGGCGACACCATCCGGATCGAGACCGAGATCGTCGACCTGCGCGAAAGCAAGTCGCGGCCGAATGCGGGAATCGTGACGTTCGAGCACCGGGCCTACAACCAGCACGGCGATCTGGTGGGGAGTTGCAAGCGGTCGGGCTTGCAGTTGAAGCGGCCGGTGGAGGGGTAGCTCTATTGACGACGGAGATCCCAGCTTTCGCTGGGATGACCGGATTTCGTTATCGGTTCGTCATCCCAGCGAAAGCTGGGATCTCGCGCCTCCTGGTGCTACCCCATCGTGGATGGGTGGCTGGGTCTACATCATGACCAACAAACGCGACGGTGTGCTCTACATCGGCGTGACCTCCGATCTGCCAGCGCGGATCCTGCAGCACAGGACTGGTCATGGTTCATCTTTCTGCCGCAGATATGGCTTGAACCTGCTGGTCTATGCCGAGCCACACGAAAACATCTATGAAGCGATCACACGCGAGAAGGCGATGAAGGCGTGGAAGCGGGCATGGAAGGTTGAGTTGATAGAGAGCCTCAATCCGGCGTGGGATGATCTGTTCGAGCAGTTGGTTTGAATGCGCGGGTGCTCGGCGGGAGGATAGAGATCCCAGCTTTCGCTGGGATGACGTTCTTTTATGTTTTGGCGTATTTCTCCATTCGTCATCCCAGCGAAAGCTGGGATCGCTTGGTACTTAAGAAGCAAGCTTCCCCGCCGCCCGCAGCAACCCCTTCGCCCGGTCCAGATGCGGCCGGTCGAGCATCTTCCCCTCGTGCCCGATCGTCCCGGCACCCGGATTGGCGGCGAACAGATCCACCACCGCCTGCGCCTCGGCCAGTTCCTCTTCAGACGGCGTGAAGACGCGGTTGATCACTTGTACCTGCGCCGGGTGGATCGCCAGCATCCCGCGATAGCCTTGCCGCTTCACATCGCGGGCACGGGCTTCGAGGCCGTCGAGGTCGCGGAAGTCGGCATGGATGGTTTCGACCGGCTGCACCCCGGCGTGGGCCGCTCCGAGCAGGCAGAGCGTGCGGGCGAGTTCGTAAGGTGGGTCATAGCGCCCATCAGGCGCGCGGTTGTCGCTGGCGCCGAGCGCGTCGGACAGGTCCTCCGCCCCCCAGGTCAGGCCGCAGACGCGCGGCGCGCCGGCATAGTCGCCGCAGTGGAACATCGCGCCCGCCGTTTCCGTCGCCAGCACCAGCACGCGGGTGCTGCCCGGCTCGATGCCGTGAGCAACCTCCAGCGCGGTGAGGTAGTTGTCGAGCGTCTCGACATCGCCGCGCCCGCGCGACTTGGGCAGCAGCAGGCCGCCGGGCTGCGCCGGGATCACCGCGGCAAGGTCCTGCACCGCCATGCCGCTATCGAGCGGATTGATCCGCACCCACAGCCTCGCCCTGGTGGCGTCGTCCTCGCGGGCGATCCGGTCATGCACCATCTGCCGGGCGAGTGGTTTGTGCTCCGGCGCGACCGCATCCTCGAGGTCGAAGATCGCGATATCGGCCGCGCTCGCGGCGGCCTTGTCCATTTTCTTCTCGCTGTCGCCGGGGGCGAACAGCCATGAGCGGGCAGTTGTGGGCTCTGTCATGTGCGCAGCGTTAGCGCGGGTTTCACGCCTTGGGTAGGGCCGCCTGCACGCGCAGCATCGCCGCCGCCGCGACCAGCCAGCTCGCCGCCGCGAACAGCATCGTCCACACCGGCTCGCCGGGGAAGAAGGCCTGCATGATGCTGCCCATCACCGTCGCCACCAGCAGCTGCGGCACGACGATGAAGATGTTGAACAGCCCCATGTAGATGCCGAGCTTGGCCTGCGGCAAATTACTGGCGAGGATGGCGTAGGGCATGGCAAGGATACTGGCCCAGGCGATGCCGATGCCGACCTCGGCCAGCAGCAGGGTCTGTGCGTCGCGGACGAAGAAGAACATCAGGAAGCCCGCTGCGCCCAGCGTCAGGCAGATCGAATGCGTCTTCACTTGCCCGAAGGTGCGGCTGAGCCACGGCAGCAGGGCGAGGGCGGCGACCGCGGCCACGCCGTTGTAGACGGTGAAGAGCACGTTCACCCAGTTCGCGCCCTGGTTGTAGGCCTCGGTGGCGGTGTCGCTCGAGCCGAAGACATATTGCGTCACCACCGGGGTGGTGTTGATCCACATGATGAACAGCGCAGACCAGCTGAAGAACTGCACCAGCGCAAGCCGCTTCATCACCTCTGGCATGCCGGAGAAATCGCCGACGATGCTGGACAGCATGTTGGCCGCGCGGCCCTGCTTGGCCATGGAAATGGCGATGGCGCTGAGGAAACCGTAGGCGCCAAGCAGTGCGCCGAGCAGCAGCACTTCCTTCTGCAGGCCGAGCGCATCGACCGAAAATACGACCGCGACACCCGCAGCGACCCAGGCCGCGCTGGAGAGATAGGACTTCGCCGCCAGCGCGCGCAAGGTCACGCCGTCGTCCACTTCGGCTTCCTCGCCGAAAGCGGCCATCTCCGCTGGCGAGTATTCGCGGGTCGTCAGGATCGTCCACAGCACCGCCCCGAACAGCGCGAGGCCGCCGGCCCAGAAGCTCCACTTGACCGTGTCGGGCAGGCCGCCGCCGGGGGCGACATTGCTGACGCCGAGATGCTCGAGGAACCACGGGAAGATCGATCCCACCACCGCGCCCGCGCCGATGAAGGCGGTTTGCACGGCGTAACCGGCGCTGTGCTGGTCGGTATCGAGCATGTCCCCCACGAATGCGCGGAAGGGCTCCATGGAGATGTTGAGCGAGGCGTCGAGCAGCCACAGCATCGCCGCAGCAAAGAACAGCGGGGCCGCCACCGTCGGCGCTAGCGGCATGGCGAACAGCGCCAGCGCGGAGAAAATCGCCCCCACCAGGAAATAGGGCCGCCGCCGCCCCAGCCGGTTCCAGGTCTTGTCCGACAGATGCCCGATGATCGGCTGCACGATCAGCCCGGTCAGCGGTGCGGCGACCCACAGCGCAGGCAGATCGTCGATGCTCGCGCCCAGCGTCTGGAACACCCGGCTCATGTTCGAATTCTGTAGCGCGAAGCCGATCTGGATGCCGAAGAAACCGAAGCTGATGTTCCACAGGCCCCAGAACGACTGGCGCGGCTTGGCGGTGATGCTGGTCATTGTCTCTCCCCGGCGCGGCAAAGCCTCTTGCGGGCCGTCGCGCTCGTTATGGAGCACGGCTGGCACGGCTGGGCGTGGCCTGCAAGCCGCATACGAATGTTGTGCGGACGCTAGGTCCCGGTGGAAGCGCGGGTGACCAGCGTGGCGGGCAGGGTACGCGACCTCGCTGCGCCGCCCTCGATCTGCTCGCACAGCGCTTCTAGCAGCGCTTCGCCCGCGCCGCGCATGTCCTGCATCACTGTGGTCAGGGGAGGGGCGGTGAGCGCGGCGGCGGGGATATTGTCGAAGCCGATCACCGCGACATCGCCCGGCACGGAGCGCCCGGCCTCGGCCAGAGCCCGCATCGCGCCGATCGCGATCAGGTCGCTCGCGGCGAACACCGCATCGAACTCAGCGCCCGCATCCAGCAACCGGCGCATGGCGGCATAGCCTTCTTCCTCGCCGGTCAGCGCGTCGACCTGCAACGTCGCATCGGGCGCGATACCCGCCGCTTCCAGCGCTGCACAGAGGCCCAGATAGCGTCCGGCAAATTCAGGGTAATGCTCGTCCGCCTGGCCGAGGAAGGCCACCCGCTTGCGGCCGAGGGCGAGGAGGTGCTCCCCAGCCGTCCGACCCGCGCCAAGGTTGTCCGAGCCGATGGTGGCGCCGATATTATCCTCGCGCACGCTGCCCCAGCGCACGAAATGGGTGCCTTGCCGCGCCAGCTCCTCCAGTCGCTGTTCATAGAGCGTGTAGTCGCCATAGCCGAGCAGGATCAGCCCGTCGGCGCGGTGGCTGTCCTGATAGCGGGTGTGCCAGTCGTCTTCCATCCGCTGGAACGAGATCAGCAGGTCCAGGCCTCGCGCGCCCGCCGCCCGCGTGATCGAACCGAGCATGGCGAGGAAGAACGGGTTGATCATGCTGTCATCGGGCGTGGGGTCCTCGAAGAACAGCAGCGCGATGGTGTTCGAGCGCTGGGTCCGCAGCGAGGACGCGTTCTTGTCGACCGTGTAATTGAGTTCGCGGGCGATCCGCTCGATCTTCTCGCGCGTGGCGGCGCTGACCGAGCGATCCCCGCGCAGCGCACGGCTGACGGTGGGCTGCGAAACCCCCGCCAGATAGGCAATGTCGAAGCTGGTCGGCTTCCCTGTCGGTGCGCGCCCCATGCATACTCTCCGGGCGCGAGATTAGGCGGGAAGGGCGGCAAAGTAACTAGGGCAAAGGGCGGTAATCACCCGCCCCGCACGCTTTCGCGGCATTGTTGCACTTGTGCGACACACCGGCTCCCGCACTGAATGCTGCAGCGCACAAACATACGTATACCGACTATGCGCTGCCGTTCATCGCGGCGTAAGCAAGGCTTCAGAGGCGTGCGGGGGTCGTGCGCCGGGAGAGGCAACCCTAATTGTTTAGTGGACTGCCGCACACCTGCCGACACCAGGGCGGGGCGGAAATGGGAGAGCACATCGTGATTGACCGCAAGTTTTTGACCGCTGGTATCAGTGGCCTGGCCATGACGTTTGTCCTGGCCCCGCAAGCCGTTATGGCACAGGACGCCGACGAAGATGCTGCTGCGCAGGAGGAAGGCGCGGGCGAAGAGGGCGAGGGCAACATCATCATCGTCTCGGGATTCCGTGAATCGCTCGAAAGCGCCGTCGCCGAAAAGCGCAACAGCGACCAGATCGTCGAATCGGTGACCGCCGAAGATATCGGCCGCCTGCCCGATGCCTCGATCGGTGAATCGATCGCCCGCTTGCCGGGCCTGACCTCCCAGCGCCTCAACGGCCGCGCCAACGTCATCTCGATCCGCGGCCTCGGCCCGGACTTCTCGCAGACCCTCCTGAACGGGCGCGAGCAGACAACCACCAGCGACAACCGCGGCGTCGAGCTCGACCAGTATCCGTCGGAAATCGTCAACCAGGTTGTCGTCTACAAGTCGCCGACCGCTTCGCTGGTCGGCCAGGGCCTGGTCGGCACCGTCGATATCCGCACCGTCCGTCCGCTCGAAACCAGCGACAGCGTGCTCGCCATCGGTGCGCGCGGCTCATACGCCGACCTGGGAAAGCTGAATGCCGGTTCGCGTGACCTTGGCTTCCGCGTCAACGCCGCTTTCGTCGATCAGTTCGCCGACGACACCTTCGGCATCTCGCTCGCCGCCGCTTACGTGGACGAGCCCTACCAGCTGCAGGAATTCAACGCCTGGGGTTATGCCGGTGCCGGCACTGCGGCTTCACCGTCGGTCATCGGCGGTTCGAAGAGCTTCGTGACCTCGACCCGGCTCAAGCGTCTCGGCCTCAACGGCACGCTGCAGGCCCGGGCCACCGACACGGTGATGGTGACCGTCGACGGCTTCTATTCGAACTTCAACGACGACCAGTCGAAGCGCGGTATCGAGCTGCCGCTCGGCTTCGGCGCCTTCGGTACCACCACCACCATCGGTACGGTCGAGGATGGTTTCGCAACCTCGGGTACCTTCAACAATGTTCGCGGCGTTGTCCGCAACGACATCTTCCAGCGCAAGGCCGACCAGTACTCGCTCGGCCTCAACGTCAAGCATGAAGGCGACGATGGCTGGAGCGCGATGTTCGACTTCGGCTGGTCGAAGACCGACCGCAACGAACTCAGCCTCGAAAGCTATGCCGGCACCGGCTTCAACGGTGACGATACGGGCAATGGCGCAGCCGCGACGATCGGCTTCGTGTCGGGCCCGACCGGGACTGTGTTCAATCCGTCGCTCAACTATTCGGATCCGAGCCGCATCTTCCTCACCGACCCGCTCGGCTGGGGTGGCGGCACCGTGCCGCAGGCCGGTTACTACAACAACCGCATCATCCAGGACGAGCTGAAGCAGTTCCGCGTCGAAGTCGGCAAGGAATTCGATGGGGGCTTCATCGAAAGCATCCAGGTCGGCGCAAACTACACCACCCGTGAAAAGGGCCTGACCCCGGACGAAGCCTTCGTCCGCCTGCCGGGCACCGCCACCACGGCTGTGCTCCCCTCGCAGTTCCAGCTTCGCTCGACCGACCTGACCTATCTCGGCCTTGGCCCGATCATCAGCTATGATGCCCGCGCCCTGATCGACGCCGGCGTGCTGGTGCTTGAGCCGCGTGTGACCTCGGGGCCGGGTGCTGCGAACGACGTGCTGGGCAAGAGCTACACCGTCAACGAAGACCTGCTGACTGCCTATTTCCAGGCGAACATCTTCCAGGAAATCGGTGGCGGCACGATCACCGGCAACATCGGTGTGCAGGCCATCAATACCAACCAGAAGTCGACCGGCTTCGTCTTCGCACCGGGCGGTCCCGTCCAGCTGACCATTGGCGACGACTACTGGGACATCCTGCCGAGCGGTAACCTCTCGCTCCGTCTCGACAGCGACACCGTCATCCGTGTGGCCGCCGCGCGCGAGATTATGCGTGCGCGTCTTGACGACATGCGCCTCTCGATCGGTTACGGGATTGATGCCTCGGTCCCCGGCGGCCTGATCCGTGGTGGCGGCGGCAACCCCTTCCTGCGGCCCTATCGCGCCAACGCTGTCGATTTCAACATCGAGCAGTACTTCGGCCAGGGCGGGGTGGTTGCGC
This sequence comes from Erythrobacter sp. SDW2, assembly GCF_021431965.1. Classification (NCBI taxonomy): domain Bacteria; kingdom Pseudomonadati; phylum Pseudomonadota; class Alphaproteobacteria; order Sphingomonadales; family Erythrobacteraceae; genus Erythrobacter; species Erythrobacter sp. SDW2. The sequence continues at coordinate 2,284,734 of NZ_CP090370.1, read as the reverse complement.
TCCAGCTGTTCTACAAGGACATCAAGAGCTTCGTCTTCAACGGGCGCTTCGACTTCGACTATTCGGGCTTCCCGGACCCAACCGGTGCGGCGGCGTTCCCGAACCTGCCGAGCGTCGGTACGCTTGACGCGCCGATCAATACCGGCGGCGGCGATCTCTATGGTGCCGAACTCGCGGTCACCATGCCGCTCGGCAACTTGATCCCGGCGCTGGAAGGTTTCGGCATCACCGGTGGTGCCAGCCTGACCGAATCGAAGGTGCAGGATGCCAATGGCAACGAGACCACAATCCCGGGCTATTCGAAGTGGGTCGTCAACGGCACCGCATACTTCGAAAAGTGGGGCTTCAACGCTCGCACCAGCGTCCGCTATCGTTCGACCTTCCTCGGCGACTTCACCGGCTTCGGCGGCTCGCCAACCCGCCGGACGGCGCTCGCTGAGACCATCGTCGACGCGCAGATCGGTTACGACTTCCCGGACGGCAGCGCGCTCGATGGCCTGTCGCTCTACCTGCAGGGCCAGAACCTGACCGACGAGCGCTTCGCTTCGGTTGGCGGTAATGGCAACCAGGTGATCGACTACCAGATCTACGGTCGCCGCTTCCTCGCGGGCTTCACGTTCCGCTTCTAAGGGGCGTATGGGCGGGAGCAGACGGCATGCCGGATTGCTCCCGCCCTCCTGCGCATACTGATACGATAGGCTCGCCGGGACCGATCCCGGCAGCTATCGACGGTTGTTGCTTATGAAACAGGCCTCTTCCCCCATAGTCATCGCCGGCGGCGGAACCGCCGGCTGGATGGCGGCAGCCACGCTGGGGCGTTTCTCCGGCCGCAAGGTGGTGCTGGTCGAGTCCGACACCATCGGCACGGTCGGGGTGGGCGAGGCGACGATTCCGCAGATCCGCCTGTTCAATGCCGCGCTCGGGATCGACGAGGCCGAATTCCTGCGCGAGACGCGGGGAACCTTCAAACTCGCGATCGAGTTCGCCGGCTGGAGCGGCGAGGGCGATAGCTATCTCCACGCCTTCGGCAATGTCGGCCACGGGGCCGGACTATTGCCGTTCCACCATTACTGGCTGCGAGCAAAAGCCGTCGGCCATGCCAAGCCGCTGTCCGACTATTGCCTCAACGATGGCGCGGCGCGCGCGGGCAAGATGCAGATTTGGCAGGCGCAACCGGGCCAGCCGGTGCCCGACATGCCGTGGGCCTATCACTTCGATGCGTCGCTCTACGCCGCCTATCTGCGCCGCCATGCGGAGGCACATGGGGTAGAGCGGGTCGAAGGCATCATCGCCAGCGTCGAGCGCGATGGCAGGAACGGCGATATCACCGCGCTGTTGCTCGACGGGGATCGCAGGATCGAAGGCAGCTTCTTCATCGACTGCACGGGTTTCCGTTCGCTGCTGCTGGGCGAGACACTTGGCGAGGAATTCGACGACTGGAGCCACTGGCTGCCCTGCGACCGTGCCGTGGCGGTGCCGTGCGAGGCAAAGGGCGAGTTCACCCCCTACACCCGCTCAACCGCGCGCCAGGCCGGGTGGCAGTGGCGCATCCCGCTGCAGCATCGGATCGGCAATGGTCATGTGTTCTGCTCGGACTTCATGGGCGAGGACGAGGCCACGGCGATCCTGCTGGCGAACCTCGATGGCGAGCCTACCGCCGATCCGCGCGTGCTCAAGTTCACGACCGGGATGCGGCGGCAGCAATGGTCGCATAACTGCCTCGCGCTGGGGCTCGCCGCCGGCTTCATGGAGCCGCTCGAATCGACCAGCATTCACCTGGTCCAGAGTTCGATTGCACGACTGCTGCAGATGCTTCCCGGAAACGCGGTGGCTCCGGCAATCCGCGACGAATTCAACCGGCAGGCCGCCTTCGAGTGGAGTCGCATCCGCGATTTCCTGATCCTGCACTATTGGGCCAACGGCCGTGCAGGCGAGCCGTTCTGGGACCGCTGCCGGGCAATGGACTTGCCCGAAACCCTGACCGCAAAGATCGAGGCGTTCCGCGCCGCCGGCTATATCCACCGCGAACACGAAGAGCTCTTCACCGAGCAGGGCTGGCTGCAGGTCCTTGTCGGCCAAGGGGTTATGCCCGAAAGCTGGAACCCGATCGCGGACGCGATGCCCGACGCCGAGCTCGAGGCCATGCTGGCCCAAATTTCCGAAACCAACCGGCGGCTGGTCGCAGCCATGCCCGCCCATGCGCCGTTCCTGCGCGCTTACATCGATCCCGCGAGAGAGAGGAAATCCGCCTGATGCGCACCCACCTGTCCGCCCTGACCGGCGTCGCCCTGGCGCTGTCCGCCTGTGCCACGACGCCGACGATCGCGCAGGAGACCGCATCGGTCGCCGGGGCCGATCTGCGGGCGCGGCCCGTGACCGACGAGGTGATCTATTTCGTGCTGCCCGACCGCTTCGCCAATGGCGACACCGCCAACGATCTAGGCGGCTACCAGGATGACCGGCTGGTCTCGGGCTTCGATCCGGAAGCCAAGGGCTTCTACCATGGCGGCGACCTCAAGGGTCTGACCGAGAAGCTCGACTATATCCAGGGCATGGGCGTGACCGCGATATGGTTTGCGCCGATCTTCAAGAACAAGCCGGTGCAGGGCCCGGCGGGTGACGAAAGCGCCGGCTATCACGGATACTGGGTGACCGATTTCACCCAGGTCGATCCCCACTTCGGCACCAATGAAGATTTCAAGGCCTTCGTCGATGCGGCCCATGCGCGCGGGATGAAGGTCTATATGGACATCATCACCAACCACACCGCCGACGTCATCCGCTATGCCGAGGACGAGTACCAGTATCGCAGCAAGGCGGATTATCCGTTCTCGACCAGGGGCGGGCCGGACGGCAAACGGATCAACGAAGGCTTTGCCGGAGACGACGATCCGAGCGAGGCCAACTGGGCCAGGCTGACCGATCCCGCCTTCGCCTATACACCGGTGGTTCCCGAGGCAGAGAAGGACATCAAGGTCCCGGCCTGGCTCAACGATCCGCTCTATTACCACAACCGTGGCGACAGCTTCTGGATCGGCGAGAGCAGTGTCTATGGCGATTTCGTCGGGCTCGACGATCTCGCGACCGAGCACCCGCGCGTGGTCGCCGGTATGATCGAGATCTTCGGCAGCTGGATCGACCGCTTCGGCATCGACGGTTTCCGCATCGATACCGCCAAGCACGTCAATCCGGAGTTCTGGCAAGCCTTCGTCCCGGCCATGCTGGAGCGTGCCGAGGCCAAGGGCATTCCCAATTTCCATATCTTCGGCGAGATCGCCTACCAGAGTCCCGATGCGGTCACCAATGCGCGGGTCATGGCAGACAGCGGCCTGCCCTATGGCCTCGATATGGGCTTCGCTGCGGCGGCGCAGCTGGTGGTAAGCGGCAAGGCCGGGCCCCGGACCATGGCCGAATTCCTCGAGCAGGACTCGATCTACCCCGGTGGTCCCAGAACGGCGACGGGGCTGCCGACCTTCCTCGGCAACCACGATTTCGGGCGCTTCTCGATGTTCGTGAAGCAGGGTGCGGAGGGCGCCACGCCCGAGGAACTGCTGGCGCGGGTCAAGCTGGGCCATGCGATGATGTTCCTGCTGCGTGGGGTGCCGACGATCTACTATGGCGACGAGCAGGGCTTCGTGTCCGACGGCAACGACCAGCTGGCGCGCGAGGACATGTTCCCGAGCAAGGTCGCGCTCTACAACGACAACGACCTGCTCGGCACCGACCAGACCACGGCGGACGACAATTTCAACACCGCACATCCGCTCTACCGGCTGATGGGCGACCTGTCGAAGGTACGGCTGGGCAATCCGGCGCTGATGCGCGGGCTCACCAAGCTGCGCAATTTCGACCACGAGGGACCGGGCCTGCTCGCCGTCGAACGCTACGATCCCGAAAGCGGCCGCCGCGTGCTGGTCGCCTTCAACACCTCGGGAGAGGCCATCACCCGCAATGTCGAGGTCGATTTTGGCGCCACCGGCATCTCCGGTTTGCTGGGCGATTGTCCCGCTGGCATCGCCGCTCCCGGCGCGGTCAAACTGACGATCCCGGCCTTCGGCTATGCAGCCTGCGAGCTGACCTTCGGGAAGGAAGACTGATCGCAATGGCTACAATGACCCAGCCTGCGGCCGATCCGGCCCCGTCACGACCTTGGTGGAAGGGCGCGGTGATCTACCAGATCTATCCGCGCAGTTTCATGGATTCGAACGGCGACGGGGTGGGGGACTTGCCCGGCATCACCGCACGGTTGGAGCATGTCGCCTCGCTCGGCGTCGATGCGATCTGGATCTCGCCCTTCTTCAAGTCGCCGATGAAGGACTTCGGTTACGACGTCAGCGATTATTGCGACGTCGATCCGCTGTTCGGCACGCTCGCGGATTTCGATGTGCTGGTCGCCCGCGCCCATGCGCTGGGCCTGCGCGTCCTGATCGACCAGGTCTATTCCCACACCTCCGACGAACACCCATGGTTCGCGGAGAGCCGCTCCAGCAAACATAACGACAAGGCGGACTGGTACGTGTGGGCCGATGCCAAGCCCGACGGGTCGCCTCCGTCCAACTGGCAAAGCGTGTTCGGTGGCCCGGCGTGGACATGGGATGCCCGCCGCGGCCAGTACTACATGCACAATTTCCTCAGCAGCCAGCCGCAGCTCAATGGCCACAACCCGGCAGTGCAGGACGCGCTGCTGGCGGTGACGCGCTTCTGGCTCGATCGCGGGGTCGACGGCTATCGCATCGATGCGCTCAATTTCCTGATGTTCGATCCGGAACTGCGCGACAATCCACCGGCGCCGCCGAGTGACAAGCAGCGCACCAGGCCGTTCGATTTCCAGCTGCAGAAGCACAACATGTCGCACCCCGACATTCCCGCTTTCCTCGCCCGCATCCGGCAGGTGACGGACGAATATCAGGCGATTTTCACCGTCGCGGAAGTCGGCGGCAACGAAGCCGAAGCGGAGATGAAGGCCTTCACCGAGGGCGAGACGCATCTCAATTCGGCCTATGGTTTCAATTTCCTCTACGCCGACCAACTGACACCCGGTCTGGTGTGCAGCGCGCTCGCGCAATGGCCCGACGAACAGGGCGTCGGCTGGCCGAGCTGGGCGTTCGAGAACCATGACGCGCCGCGCGCGCTGTCGCGGTGGTGCGCACCCGAGCATCGCGACGCTTTCGCCCGCCTCAAGGCGCTGCTCCTGATGAGCCTGCGCGGCAATGCGATCATCTATTACGGTGAGGAACTGGGACTGACGCAGGTCGATATCCCGTTCGACCAGCTGCACGACCCCGAAGCCATCGCCAACTGGCCGCTGACCCTGTCGCGCGACGGGGCTCGCACCCCGATGCCGTGGCAGTCGCAAGCCACCTGCGCCGGGTTCGGCTCGACCGATCCATGGCTCCCGGTCGGGGCGGAGAACTTCACCCGCGCGGTCGACGTGCAGGATGGCGACGCTGCATCGCTGCTGGCCTTTAACCGCAAGGCCATTGCCCTGCGCGCGGCCAATCCGGCCCTGCGCCATGGGGCGGTGACGGCATGCCACGCCAACGGCCCGCTGCTCGACCTGCAGCGGGAGGCTGACGGCCAAGCCGTGCGCTGTCTGTTCAACATCGGCGCCGACCCGCGCCCGCTTGCCGGGGTCCAGGGCAAGGTCCTGCTCGCCGCCAACAACGCCACCCCCGACCAACTGCCGCCCTTTGGCGCGCTGATTCTGGAGAACTGACCCATGCGCTTGCTGCTCGCCGCCGTTTCGTCGTTGGCCTTTGCCACCCCCCTGGCAGCGGCCGAAGTTTCCTCGCCCGATGGCCGTATCACTGTCGAGCTGGACGTCGATGGCGACGGGGTGCCGTTCTACCGTGTCGAGCGTGACGGCAAGGAGATCATCGCCGAGAGCGACCTCGGCTTCCTGTTCACCGACGAAGAGCCGATGCGGCGCAATTTCGTGGTCGAGAGCGAAAGCAAGCGCAGCGCGGATTCCACCTGGGAACAGCCGTGGGGCGAGCGTCGCTTCGTCCGCGACAATCACAACGAACTGCTTATCACCTTCCGCGAGAACCGCGAAACCGCCACGCGGGCGCTGACGGTGCGGATGCGGGTGTTCGATGACGGCTTCGGCTTCCGCTACGAGTTCGACCGTCCGGCCGACCGGGTCACCAACATTGCCGATGAGCTGACGGAGTTCGTCATCGCGCCCAGGGGCACGGCGTGGTGGATCAACGCCGGGGCCTTCAACCGCTACGAATATCTCTATAACCAGACTCCGATCGAGGCCGTCTCTACCGCGCACACTCCGATGACGGTGCGGCTGGAGGATGGCCAGCACTTGTCGTTCCACGAGGCGGCGCTGGTCGACTATTCGGCCATGTGGCTCAAGCGGTTCGACGGACAGCGCTTCCGTGCGACCCTTTCGCCATCGAGCCGTGGCCCCAAGGTGGTGCGCAAGGGCAGCTTCACCACGCCCTGGCGCAGCGTCCGCATCAGCGATGATGCCGCCGGGCTGGTCGAGAGCGATCTCGAACTCAACCTCAACGAGCCAAACGCACTGGGCGACGTCAGCTTTTTCAAACCCGCCAAGTATATCGGCATCTGGTGGGGGATGATCTCCAACCGCTGGACCTGGGCGCAGGGCGACCGTCACGGAGCGACGACCGAGCGAGCCAAGCAATACATCGATTTTGCCGCCAAGCACGGCTTCCGCGGTATCCTGATCGAAGGCTGGAACGTCGGCTGGGACGGCAACTGGTTCGGTAACGGCCGCGACTACAGCTTCACCGAGGCCTATCCCGATTTCGACTTCGAGGCAGTGACGGCCTACGCCAAACAGAAGGGCGTTCACATTATCGGCCACCACGAAACCGGCGGGAATATCGAGGTTTACGAGGCACAGCTCGAAGATGCGCTCGATCTTTATGCCGCCAATGGTGTCGATGTGGTCAAGACCGGCTATGTCGCCGACGCGGGCGGGATCATTTCCTGCAACGCCGATATCTCCGACCCTTGCGGCGACGAGATTTTCGAATGGCACGATGGCCAGCGCATGGTCCAGCACCACCTCAAGGTGGTGAAGGAAGCGGCCGAGCGCGGGATTTCCATCAACCCGCACGAGCCGGTCAAGGACACCGGCCTCAGGCGGACCTATCCCAACTGGGTCGCCCGCGAGGGTGCGCGCGGTATGGAATACAATGCCTGGGGCGCCTTTGCCAACGGGCCGGATCACGAGCCGACGCTGGTCTATACCCGGATGCTCTCGGGCCCGATGGACTACACGCCGGGTGTGCTGGGGCTGGTGGGCGACAACAACTATCCCATGGCCTCGACACTGGCGAAGCAGCTCGGGCTGTATCTCGCGATCTATTCGCCGATCCAGATGGCGGCGGACTTCGTCGAAAGCCTCGAAGCCCATCCGAAGGAGCTGGAGTTCATCAAGGCAGTCCCGGCCGACTGGTCGGAAAGCCACCTGATCGACGGTGCGGTGGGCGACTATGCGATCTTCGCGCGCAAGGATCGCAACAGCGAAGACTGGTACGCCGGGGGCGTCAACGACGCGACCGAGCGCACTGTCACGCTGACCTTCGACTTCCTCGACGAAGGCAAGACCTACAAGGTCAAGGTGTGGAAGGATGGCCCGGAAGCGACCTATCTGACCGAGAAGCGCCACGACATCGCTTATGATACTCTGACTGTGAAGAAGGGCGATACCTACACCGTCCGCCTCGCACCCGGTGGTGGCCTCGCAATGCAGCTCAAAGCCGACAAGTGAGGTGGCTGGCGGCCTTGCTCGGGCTACTGCTTGCGGGCTGCATGACCCCGCAAGCCGAGGCACCTGACGTGACCGATACGGGCCGCTTCGTCGAAGTCGAGAAGATCGTGGTCGAGGGGCTACCCGACCAGCGGTTGAGCATCTGGTTGCCGCCGGGCTATGACAGCGGCACCCGGCGCTATCCGGTGCTCTACATGCACGACGGGCACAATCTGTTCGATCCGGCCAAGTCCAACTTCAACAAGGTGTGGGCGGCGGACAAGGCTATGCGGGCGGCAATGGCGACCGGCAAGGTCGAACCGCATATCATCGTGGGCATGTGGCCGCCGGGGCCGGATCGCTATCGGCAATATTTGCCGCAGTTTACTGCCGAGCGTGCGACTGGCGGGATCGCCGCCAGCATCCGCGACAACAGCAATGGCGGGCCCGTTGTATCTGCCCGATACCTCGCGTGGATCACCGACGAGCTCAAGCCGCAGATCGACTGCGACTATCGCACGCTGACTGGTCCCGAGCATACGGCCATTGCCGGGTCGAGCATGGGCGGGATCATGAGCTGCTATGCCATCGTCGAGCGGCCCGATGTATTCGGCCGAGCGGCCTGCGTCAGCTCGCACTGGCCGATCGCCTTGCCCGAGGAAGCCGAGGCCGACCGGGCGCAGGTGTTCGGAATCTGGCAGGACTGGCTGGGCGAGAAGCTGGGCCGACCGGCCGGCCGCCGCATCTGGATGGATCACGGCACTGCAACGCTCGACAGCTATTACGCGCCCTACCAGCAGGTTATCGACCGGAGCTTCCGCGAAGCCGGATGGACCGAAGGCAAGGATTTCCGCTCCGAGGTCTATGAAGGCAAGGAGCATGAGGAAAACGCCTGGGCCGCCCGCTTGCCGGAAATTTTCGGCTGGCTACTGTCGGAGCGATGAGCGAGCTTAAAGCACCCGATGTCGTGATCCTCGGCGGCGGCAGCGCGGGGTGGATCACCGCCTGCCTGTTGCACCATGAATGGGCGGGCAAGGGCGGGTCGATCATCGTCGTCGAGAGCCCCGAGATCGGCATCATTGGCGTGGGCGAGGGTTCGACCCCGCAACTCAAGGCTTTCTTCGACATGCTGGGGGTGGACGAGGCCGAGTGGATGGCGGCCTGCAACGCCACCTACAAGCTCGGCATCCGCTTCAACGGCTGGAGCGAGCGAGCCGGCTTCGAGAGCTATTACCACCCGTTCCCCGGCCCGGTGGACCTGCATAGCGAGCCGCATTTCATCCAGAATTGCACGCTGGCGCGGCACGGTCTCGACGTACCGGCGCATCCCGATCCGTACTTCCTCGCCACGCTGCTGAGCGAACGCGGCCTGGGGCCGCAGGCGGGCGAGAACTTCCCTTTCGCACCGAGCTATGGCTATCACTTCGACGCCTATGCGATCGGCGCGTTCCTGCGCGCTTGGGCGGTGGCTCGCGGCGTCAGGCACCTTCCGCTCAAGGTCGAGTCAGTCGAACGCACGGCAGAGGGCGATATTGCCGCGCTGCTGTGCGAAGGGGGCGAGCGGGTCGAAGGCACGCTTTTCGTCGATTGCTCGGGCTTCCGCTCGATGCTGGCGCAGCAGGAATTGGGTGTCGAATTCCTGCCCTTCGCAGATAATCTGTTCAACGACAGTGCGGTCGTCATGCCGACCGGCCACGTTGCACCGTTCAAACCACAGACCGATGCCACCGCCATGAAGGCCGGTTGGCGCTGGACCATCCCGCTGACGAACCGCGTCGGCAATGGCTATGTCTATTCCTCGAAGTATATCTCCGACGAGGACGCCGAGAGCGAACTGCGCGCAGCGCTGGGAGTTGGCGAGGACGGGCCGCAAGCGCGCTTCCTCAAGATGAAGGTCGGGCGGGTGGCGGAAAGCTGGCACCGCAACTGCCTCGCGGTAGGGCTGTCGCAGGGCTTCCTCGAACCGCTCGAGGCGACGGCGCTGCATATCGTCATCGTCACCGCGCTGGAGTTCGCGCAGGCCTATGAGGCAGGCGGCTTCGGGGCGCTGCACCGCGATGCTTTCAATGCGTCGATCGGTGCGCGCTACGAGGGCATTCGCGACTACATCGTCGCGCATTACCGGCTCAACCAGCGGACCGATACACAATACTGGCGCGACAACGCCGCCAACCAGAATCTGTCCAAGGGCCTGAAGGCGATGATGACCGCATGGTTCCGGCAGCAGGACCTGAGCGCCGCCAATGACGAAGCCTATGGCGGCAAGCGTTATTACGCCAACGCCAGCTGGCATTGCCTGTTTGCCGGTTACGGCACCTTCCCGCCGCAGGAGAAGCTCCGCCCCGCCCCGCCACAGGCGCGGGTGGCGGATCTGACAGGGGTCGAGGGCATGCTCGATGCCTGCGCGCGCAACTTTGCGCCGTACAATCCGGCAATGGCGACGCTAGCCAATTGACCTGACCTGCCCATTTCGGCCAATCAGGCACCAGAAATTGGGGCGAGGAACCACCAGTGAGCAGGGACGAGAGGCGATTGACCTCCTTCGACGTGGCAGCGCGCGCCGGCGTGTCGCAATCGACCGTGTCGCGCGCCCTGTCAGGCTCGCCCACCATAACCGAGGCGACGCGGCTCCGCGTCATGGAGGCCGCGCGCGAGCTTGGCTACGTCGTCGATGAACGCGCCGCACGCCTGCGCAGCGGAATCAGCAAGACTGTGGCGGTGGTCGTCATCGGTCGGCCGGGGCAGGGCGCCGCGGCGGTCAATCCGTTCTACTACTCACTGCTCGGCAGCGTCTGCACCGCAGCGGCGACGCTCGGCTACCAGTCGCTGGTCTCGATCCAGTCGGAGCCGGAGCAATTCTTCGGCCAGTTCATCGAGCGTGGGCAGGCCGATGCGGTAGTGGTGCTGGGGACAGCGACCAACCGCGAAGCGTGGCGCTATTTCAGCGATTACCGCGAGCAGCAGGACAATCTCGCCTTCTGGGGCGCACCGTTCGACGGGCAAGGTTACGTTCGCTCCGACAACCATGAGGGTGCACGGCTGGCGGTCGAAAGGCTGGTCGCGGGCGGGTATCAGCGGATCGCCTTCATCGGCGAGACGGACGGAGCGCAGCGTCAGTTCCGCGAGCGTTACGAGGGATACAAGGCTGCGCTTGAAGCGGCCGGGCTGCCGGTTTTCGAGCCCGTCACGGCGCCCGGCGGTACCCGCGAGGAGCAAGGCGCAGGGGCCATTGCATCGCTTCGGAAGGATGAGACAGGGTTCGACGCACTCTTCTCCGCCTGCGATGCGATGGCACTGGGCGCGCTGGCTGCATTGCGCGAGGCTAGGGTATCGGTCCCGGACGAAGTCGGGGTGATCGGCTTCGACGGGCTCGGCGTCGGGGCGCATTCCTCGCCGCCGCTGACTACGATCGAGCCCGATTTTGCCGAAGCCGGCCTGAACCTTGTCGAGGCTGCGCTCGGCGGGGCGAATGACGACCGCGACCGCCGGGTCTCTGTCACCCTGGTCGAACGCGCCAGCGCCCGCGCCGCGCGCTGATCCGCCTCTGCACAGAAAAACGGCCGCCCCCGAAGGAGCGGCCGCAAGCGGTTATGTTCTGTTTTAAGCTCTAGAATTCGGCCGAGATCGAGAACGAGAAGCTCCGCCCGACCTCAAAGGAATTGATTTCGATCCGGTTTGTTCCGGTCGAAAGATATTCGAAGTTGTCGCGTCCGGTCAGGTTGCGGGCTTCGAACTTCAGTTCGAGCGGAACCTTGGCGATCGAAATCCCCTGCCGGACCACGAAATCGAGGCGGAAACCCGGATCTTCCTGGATGTCGGGCAGGCCGCCTGCGCCGCGGCTGGTAACCCGTTCGCTGGCATAGGACATGATGAAGGTGGCCTGCTGCAGCCTGTCCATATCCTCGATCCCCAGCTGGAGATTGGCGATATGGTCGGACTGGCCGGTCAGCGGACGCCCGTCGAAGAAGAAGCTCGACGCCGGCCGGGGGACCGAACCGACACCCGGGGTGAAGATGAAGGTTTCATCGTCCGGGCCAACCTTCAGCTTCGACTGGGTGTAGGTGTAGTTGGCGATGACGACCGCGCGCTTGCTTTCGAACCAGCCGCCCCAGTCGAGCAGATCGTAGTTCCATTGCAGTTCGGCCTCTCCGCCCCATAGTGTGGCTTCAGGAGCATTGGCGAACTGGGTGGTCTGGCTGTTGTCGGTGAAGCCGCTGAAGGGTTCGATGGGGTTGTCGATCTTCTTCCAGAAACCGGCCACCGCAAAGCGGCTGCCGGAACCGAAGTAGTATTCGCCGCGCAGTTCGGCGTTGATCAGGGTTGAATCCTGCAGCGCCGGATTACCGACGAAGGTGCGGTTCGATTCCGGGTCGGTGTAGGGCTGGAAAATCAGCTCGCGGAACTGCGGACGGGCGATAGTCTTGGACCCGCTGGCACGCAGCTGAAAGCCGTCAGCCACTTCCCAGGTAATCGTTGCACCGGGCAGGAAGTAGTCGTTGGCGAGGCTGGTGACCGAGTCGAGGTTTTGCTGGTTGGCAAAGACCTGCACCGGCGAAACCGTCTGGGTCGCGTCTTCGTACCGCACACCGACGTCAAGCGAGACGCCATCGACAGGGGTCAGATTGCCCTTGATGTAACCTGCCTTGATTTCGAGGTCGGCGGCAAAGACCGGGAAGGTTTGCGAGGTTTCGAACAGGCCGACACCGAAATACTCGATGATCGCATCGCCGAGCAGCAGGTCGGGCCGCAGCCCGCCGACGCCCGAGGGGAAGTCCGAGTCCGAATCCCACAGGAACTGGCGGAACGACGAGATACGGCTGGTGTCCGAATAGGCGCCGCCGACCGTCACGCTCAGCAGGTCCGGAATGACCGGGTAGCTGATGTCGAGCCCGCCGTACCACAGCTTCTCGGTCAGGTCGGAGAAGGCCACCTGCGCCAGGTCGCCACGGATACGGTTGAGCGGATTGACGAAGATGTCGCCGGTCTGGTCACCCACATTGTTGGTGCGGACATATTCGAAGTCATATTCGTAAGGGCTTTCGCGGTCGGTCTGGGCATAGCCGCCACGGAAATCGACGCCGAGGTCACCGAACTCGAGTTCGGCAATGAACTGGCTGTCGATCAGCTGGCGTTCGAACCAGCCGGTCGATTGCTGGATTTCGTCGTCGCCGTCCTGGAGGTTCTGCCCCTGCGAGATCACCGCCTGCTTAAGCGTGTCGCGGATGTAGAGGTTGGTCCACCGGAACCGATGCTCGTCGAGTTCCAGGCCGAAGCCCAGCAGGGCATTGGCGGTAATGCGGTTGTTTGAGACAAAATCGGTGAAGTCGGTCCGCAGGTTCAGGTCGAGATCGTCGGGCGTCTGCGATGTGACAATACGGGTGGTGAAGCTGTTGCTGAGATTGGCCGTGGCAATCACCCCGAGCCGTGCGGTGCCGATGTCGATCGCGGTGCCGGCAGTGATACCGCCCGACAGGTTGGGCTGCGTCTCTGGCACATTCTGCACCAGCAGGAGGTTCGGCTGGTTTAGCTGCTTGGCAATGGCCTGCTGCTCGGCCAGCGGCAGGTCGGACAGCTGGGTATCGCCGTTGAAGAATGCCTGCAGCGCGGGCGGGGCATCGCGCCGTGCGGTGCTGAAGCCGAACTTGTCGAGGCTCGATCCGTAATACTGGATCGAGTTGCTGAAAGTGGTGATGGTGTCGCCACTGATGCCGACGCCGATCTTGACGAAGCCTTCGTCAGGCACGGCCTTGGTGGTGAGGTTGATTACGCCGCCGCCGAATTCACCCGGAAAGTTGGCCGAGTAGGTCTTCTGGACCAGGCTCGAGGCGACGATGTCGGTCGGGAAGATGTCCAGCGGAACCACGCGGCTGAGCGGGTTGGGCGAAGGCAGCGGCAGGCCGTTGAGCAGGGCGAGCGAATAGCGATCGCCGAGGCCGCGGACGAAGACGCGCCCGTCGCCATTGTCCGACAGACCGGTGACCCGACTGATCGCGCTGGCAATGTCGCCGTCCCCGGTGCGGGCGATGTCCTCGGTCGAAAGTACCGAGACGACCTGAGTCGAACTGCGCGTGATATCCCGCGGCCCGCGGCGGCCGGTTACGGTGATCAGATTGCCTCCGCCAGGGATGGAAACGTCGGGTCCCTCATCGTCGGTGACAAGCTCGTCAGGCGGCGTGGTCTCGTCAGGCCCAGCCCCCTCCATTGCCTCTTCGGCAGCGGCTTCTGCTTCGGACTGGCCCTGATCTTGCGCAAAAGCCGCGCCCGGGGTGGTGAGCGCGGTCGTGATGAGCAGCCATCCTGCCAGCTGCTTGCCAATGGACATGGTACGTGGTCCCGTCATGAGAGTATTTCCGTGTGCACCCTTGCGAGCGGTCCGAATGCCGGACCGGGTGCTGCGATCGGGGAAGCGGGGAGGACGGCGGATCAAGGGTGCCGCCCTCCCGCTTGGACCGATCAGAAGACCGGCAGGCTCGCGCAATCGCCGGTGTTGGCGGTGCCGAGCGTTATGGTCGGCGAGTTGCAGGTCCAGCTTTCTGCCCAGTTGCCCGCTGTGTTCTGCACCGCGCCGATAAAGGTCGGTGCGACAGTGAAGTAGGTCGACAGGGCAGTCGGGTTGAAGACCGCGCGGCCGTTCTCGTTGGTGCCGTTGATGAACGGAGCCCCGCCGAGCGCGCTCAGCGTATTGGTGAAGGCCGCATTGTTGTTCGAACCCGCGTTGTAGCGCGCCTCGATGGCCGCAGCGGTGACACCGCCCGAACTGTTGCGGAAATCGGTCGCGCAATCGAGTACGAAAGATTCGAACCGCACCGGTCCAGCTTCATCGAGGCCGGCGTTGGCCGCGCGGTCCAGCGTGTCGGTACCGTCGATGCGCAGGCAAGGCGTCGAGGCCTTCTGGTCGAACAGGATCGAGTTGACGATGGCGAAATCGGCCTTGCCGCGAATGCGGATCAACTGGTCGCCGGTGGCGCTGTTGCCGATGAAGGTGGCATTGGTGATGCGCGTGTTCTGGCGCGGAGTGTCTTCTTCGAGGGTGTTCGAAGAGTCAGCTTCGATGATCGTGTCACCGGCAGTGGCACGCTGGACGGCGATCATCTGGTCGATGCTGGCCTTGACCCCCGTGTCCGTATCGAGCGAGTCATCTTCCGAGCCGACCACGATGTAGCGGCGCAGGTTGACGACGCCGCCGAAAAACTCAACGCCGTCGTCCGAGCTGTTATAGCTCATGATGTTTTCAAAGGTGGTCCCGCTGCCAACGCCGCCGGTGGTCAGCGACTGCAGTTCGTCACCGTTCGACAAGATGAAGCCCGAATAGCGGAGCTGGACGAACTTCATCGAGCCCGAGTTATCATTGGTCGTCGCACCGCCGTAGCGAGGGGGCGTGGTGGCCCCTTCGACGAGGCGTTCGCAAGCGACAGTGCCGGGGGTTGCCCCTGCTGCCGAACAGTCGGTGACAGGCGCGCGGCCGTTGATGATCACGCCGCCCCACTGACCCGACGAGTTCGAGTTGTTGAGGCCTTGGACGTTATCACGGCTGGTGAAGATGATCGGGCGGGTGGACGTGCCGTTGGCCTGGATGTCGTTGCCGCGGTTGATGTTGAGGAAGCTCGAACCCGAGGCGAACAGGATCACGCCCGGTTGGATGGTGAGCACGACATTGGTGTCGCTGGCGCCGTCCGAGGCATCAGGGGCGGGGCCGCCGTCGGCGCCGACATTCACCTGGCCATCGATCTGGTAGAGCAGGCCGGCGATCTGAGTGAGGGTGGTCGAGGCGGTGAAACTCGTCGGCAGTCGGCAGACGCGCCATTCGCCGGTCGGGCCGCTGATAGTGCCGGCGTCGACGAGCTGGGCCGGGTTGGCAATGGTCGGGCAGCCGGCAGCCGGAGTCACAAGCGTGCTTGTCGGCGTAGGCGTCGGAGTCGGCGAAGGGGTCGGGTTGTTGATGATGATGTTGCCGCCGGTGCCAGGCGTGACGACTTCGTCGGCACCACAGCCGGCAAGTGCCAGTGCGCTGCAGCCGATGATGAGCGAGCGGTGGAAGGTTTTCACAGCAAACGGTCCCCTGAATTGGCCGAAAGAATCGGTTGGAAAAAAGCGCGAAACGCTGTCGCGAGTCGGGCCGCTAGGGGTGGCCGGTGACGGTTTGTGTCAGTGTTTTGCTGTTTTGTGACTGTCCACAGGCATTGGCGAAAATATCCGAATGGATCCGGGGACTTCCTCTTACGTTACAAAAATATTGCAGGATGACGTAGATTGTAATATTTGAGTCACATAACGCGCTGGCTCGCGCCGCAGGGAGAGTTCGATGAAAGCAGCATTCCTTTTCGCCATTGCCCTTGGCGCGGTGGCAGTTCCGGCTGCGGCAAAGGGCGAAGATCCGGCTGCTATGCTCAACCGCGCGGCCGCCTTGGCGGAGCAGGGCGACTATGCCGCAGCACGGGCGCTGTATCGGCAAGTCATTGCCGCACCGGCGGACTTCAAACTGGAAACCAACCAGGGGACCTGGGCCTATCCGGCAGAAATCGCCCGTCGCGGCTTGCTTGCCATCGAGCGCCGCGACCAGCAGACGCTGATTGCTTCGAGCCAGTAACGCGCTGCGGGCGCCGATATAGACTGTCGCAATGACGGGAGAGGAGCGGCTTGCCTTTCGGGGCAGGCCGTTTTTCTTTGTTCCCTCTGCTCGCCTCTATTCATCTTGCTGTCACCGCTGTGTCATTTAGAGTGGCAATGGGACGTATATGGAGGGCTCGGTGATTCTAGCTAGATCGGGCCGGCTTGCCTTTTTTGCTTTGCTGGCCTCGGCATCTGCTCCTGCGCGGGCGGATGTGCTCGAAATTGGTGAGGACGGTGCGCGCTGGGTGTCCGGCGGGCCGCAAGCTGTACCTGCGGCAAACGAGCTGTCGGCAAACTACACTGCGGGCGGGCTCGAGATTGCCTATGGCAGTCCCTACAGCGGCGACCTGCCCACCCACATCATCTCCGATCCCACGCTCAATGCCATGGGCATTCCGCCTGCCTATCAGGCGGCGGTGCTCGAATTGTCGCGCCGGTTCGACCTCAGCCCCAGCCTGATCGAAGCGCTGGTGTGGCAGGAAAGCCGCTGGCGGCAAGGCGCGGTTTCCTCCGCCGGGGCGCGCGGGCTGGCGCAGCTGATGCCGGGCACGGCGCGCTATCTGGGGGTCAACCCGGATGATCCGTTCCAGAACCTCGAAGGCGGGGCGCGCTACCTGCGCGAACAGCTCGACCGCTTCGATGGCAACCTTGAAAAGGCTCTGGCGGCCTACAACGCCGGGCCCGGCCGGGTGATCGATGCCGGCGGCATTCCCAATATCCGCGAGACCAGGATATATGTGGCGGCAATCATGGGCCGCTTGTCGGATCATTCCAGGAAGGTAATCTAACAATATGGGTTCGCTTGCACGTCTTGCTGCCATTGCAGCGATGTTTTCTCCCACCGCCGCGCTGGCGCAAAGCCAGGCCGCCGATCCGCAGGGCTCGGGCCCGGTCGTCAATGCGCTGGCCTGGTTGCAGGGCACGTTGCTCGGCTCGGTCGCGACCGCAGTGGCAGTGATGGCGGTTGCCGCGGTTGGTTTCATGATGCTGACGGGCCGGATCAACTGGCGCTTCGGCGCGACGGTGATCATTGGCGTGTTTATCCTGTTCGGTGCGACCACCATTGTCGCCGGTATCCAGGGCGCGGCAGGGTAAGCGGAGTGACCGATCTCGTCCGCCATCCCGTCCATCGCGCGCTGACCAGGCCGCAGATGTTTGCCGGCGTGACGATGAATTTCTTCATCATCAATTTGATGGTGACGACGATCGCCTTCCTGATTCTGAAGAGCTTCTGGATTATCCCGGTGCCCATATTCACCCACGCGATCGGCTATTTCGTATCGCTGCGCGAACCGCGCGTGTTCGACCTGTGGATCACCAAGGTTTCGATGTGTCCGCGGGTGAAGAACTACAATCGCTGGGGCTGCAACAGCTATGCGCCCTGACGCAGAAAGATTGATGCGATGAGCAAGTGGATCGGCCCTGCGGCCTGGAGCGAGAAGGAAGCCCGTGCCGGCGACCGGCTGCCCTATGCCCGGCTGGAAGACGAGAACACGCTGCTGCTGCGCGACGGCTCACTGATGATGGCGCTGCAGGTCCCCGGCCTGCTGTTCGAGACCGAGGACAGCGAAGCGCTCAACGCCCATGCTGCGACCCGCGAAGTGGTGCTGCGTTCGACGCTGGATTCGCGTTTCGTGCTCTATCACCATGTCATCCGCCGCCGGGTGGCGGTGTCGCTCGATGCCGATTTTCCTGATCCGCTGAGCCGCCATATCGATGCGCGGTGGAAGGAACGGCTGGGTTCGGGCTCGCTGTTCATCAACGACCAGTTCGTGACGCTGATCCGCCGTCCGGCGCGCGGCAAGGCGGGGCTGGCCGAACGGCTCGGCAAGATGTGGAGCCGCCGTGGGCAGAAGGAAGTGGAGGCCGACCCGCGCGACCTGCGCTCGCTCAAGGCAGCGGTGAACGGCCTGTTGGCCTCGCTTCAGGCCTATGGCGCCAGCGTACTCGGCGAATACCAGGGGCCGTCGGGCAGCACCAACAGCGAGCTGCTCGAACTGCTTTCGGCGCTCTACAATGGCGAGATGCGCCCGGTGCGCCGCCCGGCGGACGATACGGATGTGGGTTTCATGCTGCCCTATCGCCGCACCTCCTTCGGGCTCGACGCAATGGAGCAGCGCGGGGCAGGGGACCCGGACTTTGCCAGCATCCTCAGCCTCAAGGATTATCCCGAGGCGACGTCGCCCGGCCTGCTCGATGGCCTGCTGCGGCTGCCCTACGAGATGGTTGTCACCGAGACCTACGCCCCGCAGGAACGGACCACCGCCCGCGAGCGGATCGACCTGTCGCTGCGCCGTCTGCGTTCGGTCGACGAGGAAGCGACCGCCGAACGGGCCGATATGCTGGCCGCGCGCGACGCGCTGGGCAATGGCGGCGTCGGCTTCGGCGATCATCACCTCTCCGTGCTGGTGCGCGAAGTGAACCTGCCCAAGCTCGACGATGCCAGCGCCGCTTGTGCCGCTGCGCTGGCCGACACGGGCGCTGTCGTGGTGCGCGAGGACACCAATCTCGAGCCTGCCTTCTGGGCGCAGTTCCCCGGCAACGAAGCCTATGCCGTGCGCCGGGCGATGATCTCGAGCGCCAATATGGCCAGCTTCGGCTCGCTCCACGGCTTCGCCTTGGGTCAAGCCGAGGGCAACCACTGGGGCGATGCGGTGACGCTGCTGGAAACCACCAGCGCGACGCCGTTCTTCTTCAACTTCCACGCTGCAGGTGGGGGCGACCTAGGCAATTTCTCCGTCATCGGCCCGTCCGGTTCGGGCAAGACGGTGGTGATGAACTTCCTCGCCGCACAGGCGCAGAAGTTCGCCCCGCGCACCATCCTGTTCGACAAGGATCGCGGGGCCGAGCTGTTTATTCGCGGCATCGGCGGTCGCTATGACCGGATCTATGCCGGGGAGCCGACCGGCTTCAACCCGCTCGCGCTGCCCGATACCGCCGCCAACCGCGCTTTCCTGCGCGACTGGCTCGGTGTGCTGCTCAAGGCTGACGGCCCGGAAGAGCTGCAGATGATCGCCCATGCGGTGGATGCCGCTTACGAGAATGACGCTTCGCTGCGCCGCCTGCGCCATTTCCGCGAGCTGCTGTCGGGCTCGCGTCGGCCCGAGGCGGGCGATCTGGCAGACCGGCTCTCGGCCTGGATCAACAAGGGCGAGAATGCCTGGCTGTTCGACAACGAGCGCGACAAGCTCGATCTCGACAACCGCGTGCTCGGCTTCGACATGACCGCGCTGCTGGAAAACCCCAAGCTGCGCACGCCGACGATGATGTATCTGTTCCACCGCATTGACGAGCGGCTGGATGGTAAGCCGACGATGATCCTGATCGACGAAGGCTGGAAGGCGCTCGACGACGAGGTCTTCGCAGCGCGCATCCGCGACTGGCTCAAGACGCTGCGCAAACGCAATGCTCTGGTCGGCTTCGCCACGCAGAGCGCCGCCGACGCGCTCGAAAGTCGTATTTCGACTGCGCTGGTCGAGCAGACCGCAACCATGGTCTTCATGCCCAACAGCCGCGCCCGGGCGGAGGATTATTGCGACGGTTTCGGCCTCACCAGCCACGAGTTGGCGCTGATCCGATCGCTCCCGGCGCACAGCCGCTGCTTCCTCGTTCGCCAGCCCGACGCCAGCGTCGTGGTCCGGCTCGACCTGTCGAATGCGCCCGAAGTGCTGACAGTGCTGTCGGGCCGCGAAGGGACCGTGCGCCGCCTCGATATGCTGCGCGATGCGGTGGGCGACAATCCGGCCGACTGGTTCCCCGCGCTCACCGGCCATGCCTGGCCGGTGGAAACCGCGCGCGAACCCGATGTGGCAGAGATCGTCTCGTTCAAGCAGGCCGCCGAATGAGCGCGCAGTGCGACGCCGCGATGTCCGAGGCCGCCGGGGGCATTGCCACCGCGCTGAAGGCTGTCGACTGCGTCTCTGCCGAAATGACCGGTAGCGCCTTCGGCAAGCTGTTCGCCCCGGGCGGGCAAATGGCGACGGTGCTGACCATCCTGCTGACGCTCTACGTCATCTTCTTCGCCATGGCGCTGATGACCGGCCGCTCGAATCTCAGCGTCCGGGCGATGCTGCCGCGCATCATCCTCGTCGGGCTGGTGCTGACCTTCTCGACCAGCTGGGCGGCATACCAAAGCATCGTGTGGAACCTCGCGCTCGGCGCGCCGGACTGGCTGGCGGGCATACTGACCGGAGATCGCGGCTCGGCCACCATGACCTTTGCTGCCAAGGTGGACATCGTGTTCCAGGCGGTCGAGCAGGCGTCGGCCGGGCAGACCGATATCGAGGCTTTCTCGCCCCCCGGCATGCTGCGGCTGGGCGCTTTGCTGTTCATGCTCGGCACTGTCGGCGTGCTGGTGACCGCCCGGATCGCCCTGGCGGTGCTGATCGCGCTCGGCCCGGTGTTCATCGTGATGGTGCTGTTCAACGGCACGCGCGGAATGTTCACCGGCTGGCTCAAGGGCGTCGTTATGCTGGCGCTGACGCCGCTGTTCGCGGTGCTGGCAGGCGGGATCATGCTGGAACTTTCGGTGCCGATCCTGTCCGCGCTGACGCAGACCTCGGGCGAGATTCCGGCACGCCCGGCGATGGCATTCCTGATGGTGGGCGCGGTCCATGTCGCGCTGATGGTGATGGTGCTCAAGGTCGCTGGCACCATGGTAGCCGGCTGGAAGGTGTTTGGCCTCGCCAACGAGCAGGCCGACAGGGACGAGGTTCCTGTCACCGCTTCTCCGCCTGCCGCCACAGTGCGAAGCGAGCAGGGTGTGGCAGCACAGGCTCCTGCCGCCGCGAGTGGCACCAGCGCCCGACGCACGGCAGTCGCGGCGGCCATGCCCTACATCGCCGCCAACGATACCGGCGGGGGTGCGTCGTCCACGCGGGAGACGCGGATCGTGGGGACCGCTTCAGCCAACGGACAGCCGGTCACCGCTAACGCCGCAACTTCGCGCACGCGCGGCATCGGCAACCGTTTCAAGGCGGCGCCACCTCCCTCCTTGGCCCGCTCTTTGGCTCGTTCTACGGAGAATGTGAAATGAACCGCGCAGGCCTGATCCCCGCGCTTGCCCTCCTGCTTTCGGCGTTTCCCGCTGCCGCACAGGATTCGCGCCTGGTAGAGGTGGAATACGATGCCGGCCGGGTGGTCGTGATCGAAGGCCGCGCCAAGGTTGCGACGACGATCCAGTTCGGCGAGGACGAATCGATCGAGAATGTCGTAGTGGGCGATTCCGCAGAATGGCAGATCACCCCCAACAAGCGGGCCAACCTGCTGTTCGTGAAGCCGCTGGCTCCGCTGGCGCAGACCAACATGACGGTGGTGACGAACAAGTACACCTACCTGTTCGACCTCGTCGCAAGTCCCAAGGCCAAGACGCTCTATTTCCTCAGCTTCACCTATCCCGAAGAAGAGGCGATGGAACAGGAAATGGCCGCGGCTCCGCCGATGCGTGCCAATGCCGTGGAAGTGGCGGCAGCGACCGATCCTTACGCCGTGGTCGATCCCACGGCGCTCAATTTCGCCTGGACCAAACAGGGATCCGCCAAGCTGTTCCCCAAGGCCGCCTTCGATGACGGCGAGGCGACCTTTCTCGAATGGGAAGAGGGCATTCCGATCCCTGCCATATTGGTGAAGGATTTCGAGGGCACCGAAGGTCCGGTCAATTTCACCGTTCGCGGCAACACCATCGTCGTCGACGGAGTGCCGGCGGAAATCGTGCTGCGGTCGGGCGAGGAAGTTGCGACCTTGATCAACCAGACATCGCCCGCGCTGGCGAAGCAGGGCCGCTGAGGCGGTAGAGAGACTGAAGGAACCGAGCCATGCGTCTTGCCATGCGACTTCCGGAAAAGGGTGGGGCCAGCGGCCCTGCCAACGATACCGACCCGCGCGAGAGGCTCGACAGCGATGTGACCGACCTCGCGTCGCGCACCGCCTATCCGACCGTCGCGGCCAAGAACGGCAAGTCCGATGCGATCGGGATGGTGGCGGGGATCGCGGTCGTTGCGGCACTGGGTGCAGTGACCTTGTGGAGCATGAACTCGGCCCGGCTTGCACCGCCAGAAGGGGTTGGCAATCCGGCGATCCCTGCCCAGGCCACGCCGCCGGTGGGTGCCGAAGCTCCCGCACCGGCGGAGGCCGCCGCTCCTGCACCTGTGGTGGCTACACAACCTGATCCGGCCCCGGCGCCGGTGCTTGCCAATGACCCGGGCATTCTTGCCGGGCCGGCGGTTCTCAATCCCTATGGCGCGCCGTCGCTGGTTTTTGATCAGAGTGCCCGGGTCACAGTGCCTGAACTGGCAGGAGCGCCGGGGAGCGCATCGGCGATGGGCGGCGGTACCTCCGCTGCGGGAGCTGCGGGTGATTTTGCCGCGAGCATCGGCGGAGTTGGGGGAGGGACGGCCGCGGCCACGCGTTCGCTCAATCCCGCGACAACCGTGACGCAGGGGACGCTGATTCCGGCGATCCTCGAAACCGCCATCGATACCGATGTGCCCGGCTATGTCCGTGCCGTGGTAAGCCAGGACGTGCGCAGCTTCGACGGCAAGAACGTGCTGGTCCCGCGCTCCAGCCGTCTGATCGGGCAGTACCAGTCAGGCGTGCAGGGCGGGCAGAAGCGCGCCTATGTGATCTGGACCAGGCTGATCCGGCCTGACGGGACCTCGGTCAACCTCCAGTCTCCCGCCATCGGTTTCGACGGGACGACCGGCCTCAAAGGCGATGTCGACAGCCGCTTCTTCCAGCGCTTCGGCTCGGGCCTGCTGCTCTCGCTGGTCGGCGGCATCGGCGCGCTTGCCAGCGGCGGTGCTTCGGTCATCGTTGGAGGGGCGGGCCAATCGGCTGCCGCCGCGGCGGTTGAGCAGGGCGGCCAGGTCGCCCCCCGCATTCGCGTGCGGCAAGGGGAGCCTATCCGTGTATTCACCGCGCGCGATCTCGATTTCGGACCGGTGATGTAGGCGAGAGCGATGGCCGCCGACGTCCACCCCTTCGCCAAACAGGAAGCCAGCACGGCGGATCGCAGCGTTTATCTCGACGCCTATCTCGAACCGTTCCGGCGCTGGCTCGACCGCGATACGGTGACAGAGATCATGGTCAACCGGCCTGGCGAGGTGTGGATCGAGGATGCCAGCAACCCGGGCATGCAGCGGATCGACACGCCTGAGATCGACGACCGGCTGGTCCAGCGGCTGGCCGAGCAGGTCGCCCGGGTCAGCCACCAGGGCATCAATCGCGAGCACCCCCTGCTGGGTGCGACGCTGCCTGACGGTGCGCGTGTGCAGTTCTGCGGGCCTCCCGCCAGTCGCAAGCACTGGGTCATGGCAATCCGCCGCCATCGCAGGCTCGACCTCCCGCTCGATGCCTATGATTCCGGCCCGCTCAGCCCGCCCGACGAGCAGCCCATGCCCGATGCACAGGCGCAGCCGATCGCCTTCCTGCGCGAGGCGATACGCCAGCGGCGCACGATCCTGATCTCCGGCGGCACCAGCACCGGCAAGACGACATTTCTCAACGCCATGCTCGGCGAAATCCCGCGCGACCAGCGCGTGGTGCTGGTCGAGGATACGCCCGAACTGCGCCTGCCGGGCGAGAATGGCGTCGGGCTGGTCGCCGTGAAGGGCGAGTTGGGCGAAGCCAAGGTTACCGCCAACGAATTGCTGCAGGCTGCGCTGCGCCTGCGCCCCGACCGGATCGTGCTGGGCGAATTGCGCGGGGCGGAGTCCGTCAGTTTCCTGCGCGCCATCAACACCGGCCACCCGGGCAGCTTTTCGACCATCCACGCCAATTCGATTGCCGGCGCGCTCGAGCAACTGTCGCTGATGGTGATGCAGACCGGCATCGGCCTCACGCGCAGCGATACCAAGGCGTATGCCGCCAATGTCATCGATGTCATCGTCCAGCTGGGCCGCTCGGGTGAAGGCAAGCGCGGCATCAGCGAGATTGCGCTGGCCAAGGATCTCGTCTGACCCGCTAGCAATTGTTAGCTTCGCACCTTTATAGAGGCATGCATGGGCAGCCAGCCGATCACGCAGGACAATGATGTCGAGACACCGGTGGAGCCGCAGGCGCGCTATTTCAATCGCGAGCTGAGCTGGCTGGAGTTCAACGACCGCGTGCTGGCCGAGGCGTGCAACGATGCCTATCCGCTGCTCGAGCGGCTGCGTTTCCTGTCGATCTCGGGCAGCAATCTCGACGAGTTCATCATGATTCGCGTGTCGGGCCTGGTCGGCCAGATGCAGCGCGGTATCGAGAAACCTTCCGACGATGGCCGGACACCCAAGGAGCAGCTCTCGGCCATCACCGCCCGGCTGAAGCAGCTCAACGAGCGGCAGCAGGATATCTGGCGCGAATTGCGCCCGCTGCTGGGTGATGCGGGCATCCATGTCGCGGCGGAAGAGCGGGTCAATGCCGAGGCTTATGCCTGGCTGCGTGAGCACTTCCATACCGAGATCATGCCGCTGCTGACGCCGCAGGCGCTCGATCCGGCGCACCCGTTTCCCTTTGTCGCCAACGAGGGGCTGGGGCTGTTGTTCACCCTGCGCCGCAATGGCGAAGAACTGGTCGAGATGATCCTCATTCCCTCGGCCCTGCCGCGCTTCATCCGCGTCCCGGGCGAGGACGCGCTCTACATCAGTATCGAAAGCCTTATCACGCGGTTTGCCGGGCATATCTTTCCCGGCTTCGAACTGATCGGCGACGGCGCGTTTCGGGTGCTGCGTGACAGTGACATCGAAATCCAGGAAGAAGCCGAGGACCTGGTCCGGACTTTCCGCAGCGCCATCCAGCGGCGGAGACGCGGCCAAGTCATCCAGCTCGAGATCGAAGGCGACTTCGATCCTACCGCCGAGGCGCTGCTACGGGAAAAGCTCGACACGGCCGGTGCTACCATTGTCAAGACCGACGGGATGTTGGGGATCGAGGGACTGGGCGTCATCGTCAGCGAGGACCGGCCGGACCTGAAGTTCGACAGCTATTCCCCGCGCTATCCCGAACGTGTGCTCGAGCATGATGGTGACCTCTTCGCCGCCATTCGCGAGAAAGACATCATCATTCACCACCCTTACGAAAGCTTCGACGTGGTGGTCGATTTCGTCCGCCAAGCGGCGAGCGACCGGGACGTGGTGGCGATCAAGCAGTCGCTCTACCGCGCGGGCAACCAGTCGGAAGTGGTCGATGCGCTGGTCGAGGCGGCGGAGAACGGGAAGTCCGTCACCGCCGTGGTCGAACTCAAGGCCCGTTTCGACGAAGAGCAGAACCTCTACTGGGCCAACAAGCTCGAACGGGCAGGCGTGCAGGTCATCTACGGTTTCGTAGACTGGAAGACCCATGCCAAGGTTTCGATGGTCGTGCGGCGCGAGGAAGAGGGCTTCCGCACTTACTGTCATTTCGGGACAGGCAATTACCACCCGGTGACGGCCAAGATCTACACCGACCTCAGCTATTTCACTGCCGACCCGCGAATGGGGCGCGATGCCGCCAAGCTGTTCAACTTCGTCACCGGCTATGTCGAGCCGCGTGAGCTGGAGGCGCTGGCAATCTCGCCGGTCAATCTGCGCGAGACGATCTACGCGCTGATCGATAACGAGATGGTCAATGCCCAGGCGGGCAAGCCTGCCGCGATCTGGATGAAGATGAATCAGCTCGCCGATGTCAACATGATCGACCGGCTCTATGCCGCCAGCCAGGCCGGGGTCGAGATCCAGCTGATCGTACGCGGCATTTGCGAACTGCGGCCGGGCGTACCGGGCCTGTCGGAAAACATCCGCGTCAAGTCGATCATCGGTCGCTTCCTTGAGCACAGCCGGATCTTCGCTTTCGCAGACGGCCATGCAATCCCGGGCAAGTTTACCAAGGTCTTCATCGCCTCTGCGGACCTGATGAACCGCAATTTGGATCGGCGCGTCGAACAGCTGGTGCCGATCGAGAATGCCACGGTGCATGACCAGGTGTTGCAGCAGGTGCTGCTCGCCAATTTGCTCGACAACGAGCAAAGTTGGGAGCTCCAGCCGGACGGCGGCTACACCCGCGTGCCCACGGGCGACAAACCGTTCAACTGCCACCGCTACTTCATGACCAACCCTTCGCTTTCCGGGCGGGGTGGGGCGCTGGAGGCAGGGGCGGTGCCCAAGCTGGCGCTGCGGCGGGGCGCGGTCTGAATGGCGCTGAGGGGGCGGAACAGGGATCGCGAGGGGCTGTTCTCCGGCACTACGCCGCATCGCGCGATCATCGACATTGGCTCCAACACGGTCCGCCTGGTCGTCTATGGTGGCTCGCCGCGCGCGCCGACCGTACTGCTCAACGAGAAAGTCGCGGCCCGGCTCGGAAGCGAACTCACGACCACCGGAAGGTTGGGAGAAGAATCCGTCGCTCTCGCGATGCGCGGCCTCGAACGCTATGCGCTGTTGCTGAGCGACCTGGGGATCGAAGCGGTCGATGTCGTCGCGACAGCCGCGGTGCGCGAGGCGAGCAACGGCCCTGAGTTCCTCGACCGTCTGCGGACCATCGGCTTTGCGCCAAGACTCCTGTCGGGGGAAGAAGAAGCCAACCTCAGCGCCTGGGGCGTGATCGGTGCCTTTCCCAAGGGAAAGGGGACAGTAGCCGATCTCGGCGGCGGCAGTCTCGAACTGGTTCGTATCGGCGAAGCGGAAGGGCGGAGCGAACCAGGCAAGGGGATCAGCCTGCCCATAGGAACCTTGCGTCTACCGGAACTGAAGAAAGGCGATCCTGACAAGCTTCGCAAGGCGCTGCAATCCGCGTTGAAAGAGACGGGCACATCGCCTGCCGAAGGGGGTGACCTGTTCCTTGTCGGCGGGACATGGCGTGCTATCGCAGTCCATGCGATGGAGCAGCGCGGCTACCCGCTGACCGACCCCCATGGCATGAGCCTGCCGCGCGAAGACGCCTTGGCTCTGGCCAAGGACCTCGCCAGGCGAGACCCCGAAGAACTGCGCGCCTCTCCCCGGATTTCCACCATGCGGTCGGCCAGCATGCCCGATGCTGCGGTTCTGCTGCAGGTGCTGGTCAAGCGGCTCGAGCCGCGCAATGTCGTCGTCTCGGCCTGGGGCCTGCGAGAAGGCATCCTTTTTTCCGGTCTGGCGCCGCACGCCCGGGCGCAGGATCCGCTCATCGCCGGGGTGTCGACTTTCGCTGCTTCGCGCGGGGCAAGCCCGACCATGGCGACGCGCATTGCCAGCTGGACAGTCGATGCCTTGCCCGAAGGCGGGAGCAATTCCGAACGGCGGCGCTTGGCGGCGACCATGCTCGCGCTGGCAACCATGCAGGTCGAGCCGAACCTGCGCATGCGGGTGGGCGTAGAGTGGGCGCTGCACAAGCGCTGGATCGCCCTTGCCCCGGGAGGACGGGCGATGCTCGCTGCAGCCATCTGCGCCAATGGCAACCATCTCGACCTGCCGGGCGAAGTGACGGCTCTGGCCAGCAAGGCTGACCTCGACCGCGCGGTCGGTTGGGGTTTGGCCATCCGGCTGTGCCGGCGGCTGGGCGCACAGTCGCGCCAGTCGCTCCAGCGCACGAAACTTGTGCGAGAAGGCAAGTCGCTGGTCCTCACGCTAGGAGCGAGCCATGCGGCATTATACGGGCTTCCCAACGAAAAGGACCTGAAGCTGCTGGCCGATTGGCTGGGGCTAGAACCTTGCGTGCGGATTGCCGAATTGCAGGATGACGTAACGTAAACGGCATCGACCCACAGCTCCTGGCTTTGAGCGGCAGTAACCGAAAACCCACAAAATGCGGACAAACGCGCAATCCTGTTGCAAGGCATACGTATTCCGGTTTAGTTTCCTTACCCAGATGCTGCGGAAAAGCGGCACTAGGGAGAGGAGAAAATCTATGAGGATCAGGGCTTCCCTGATGGCCGGCATCTGTGCCGGTGCGATCGCTGTACCCGCCTACGCTCAGGACACCGATGAACCGCAAGTGCCGCAGCAAGGCGCGACGCCGGTCATCGTCGTGACCGCACAGCGCCAGGCGCAAAGCCTGCAGGAAGTGCCTATCGCGGTCAGCGCCTTTTCGGCCGAAGCGCTCGAAGCGCAGCAGATCGAAAATGCCAGCGACCTGCAGCTGACGCTCCCGAACGTCTCCTTTACCAAGGGCAATTTCACCGGTTCGAGCTTTACCATCCGCGGCATCGGCGACCTCTGCGTCGGCGTGTCCTGCGACAGCGCGACCGCGATCCACACCAACGGATCGCCACTGTTCGGTACCCGCCTGTTCGAAACCGAATACTTCGACCTTGAGCGCATCGAAGTGTTGCGCGGCCCGCAGGGTACCCTGTTCGGCCGCAACGCGACCTCGGGCGTGGTCAACGTCGTGACGGCCAAGCCGGATCTCTCCGGCTTCGGCGCCAAGGCGGAATTCCAGTACGGCAACTACAACAGCATCACCGCCAAGGGCATGGTCAACCTGCCCATTGGCGAGAGCATCGGCGCCCGTATCGCCGGCTTCTATCTCAAGCGTGATGGCTATACGACCAACACATTCAACGGCCAGGATATCGACGACCGCGAGATGTATGCCATTCGTGGTTCGCTCCGGTTCGAGCCGGGTCCGGATACCACGATCGATCTCATGGGATATTACTTCCGTGAAGAAGACAATCGCATGCGTATCCAGAAGCAGCAGTGCCAGCGCGACCCGACCGGTGTTCTCGGCTGTCTGAACAATCGCCGCGATTTTGCGAAGACCAACGCGAATTCGACCTTCACCGGCACGCTGGGATCGCGTGAGTTCCTGGCGCTGAACGGTATTCCGGCGACCTTCGGTCTCAACAGTCTGTACGGTCCTGACGCCTACGCAAACTTCGTCGAATCTCCCGATGTACGCAAGGTCAGCACGCAGTTCACGCCCGAGTACTTCTCGGACGAACTCCAGTTGCAGGCACTGATCGATCACAACTTCGGGGCGATCAACCTTTCGCTTTCGGGGATCTACCAGAAGGCGCGGGTCGATTCCCGGCAGGACTACAACAACGGTGTGGGGCAGATTCCAAACGAGGCAGTGGCGTTCGCGACACTGAACACCTTCGCCAATCCGCTCGCTGTCGGGCCTGCCGTAGCTTCCTACTTCCAGCCGATCGTGCAAGCCCTGTTCAACGGCAACGAATTGTGCGTGTCGGAAACCAATCTGGACAACACCGGCGCTTTCGAAGGGTCGCGCCTGTGTACACCTGACGGCACCCAGTTCGACCGCTCCAATTCCGACAATGATGCGTGGTCGGTCGAAGCGATCGTCAGCTCGGATTTTGACGGACCGTTCAACTTCCTGCTGGGCGCGACCTATGCCGATGCGCATCTGAGCGAGAACAGCTATTACGTGAACGCTTTTGCGATCGACTATGTCGTCAGCGTTCTGGGCTCGTTCACTTCGCTGGGTGCAGGACTTCCGCCGAGCTATCTTGCGACTTCGTTCTTCCGCAACAACACCGACGATTTCACGCTCAAGAGCTACGGTATCTTCGGGGAAGCGTACTGGGACATTTCGGACCAGCTGAAGCTTACTCTCGGCCTGCGCTACAATGATGACAAGAAGACCGTGCGGGCGCGTTCGACACTTGCGAGCTTCCTCAATCCTTACAGCAACAATGGTGATCCTTTCGCGTCGCCCTTCGTCGGCAGCTTCGATGCCGATCCTGGCACGCCAGGCAACCAGTTGTGGCAGGAACGCGCGGTGGCGTTCAACGAGATTACCGGTCGCGCAGTGCTCGACTACCAGATCACGCCGGACAACATCCTGTATGCTTCGTTCTCGCGTGGCTACAAGTCGGGTGGTATCAACCCGCCGTTGCAGCCGATCTTCGCCGTGCCGGAAAGCTTCGGACCGGAAACGATCAATGCCTTCGAAATCGGTAGCAAGAACACCTTCGCCAATGGCGCGCTGCAGCTGAACGCGACGGCATTCTACTATGATTACAAGGGCCTGCAGCTGAGCCGTATTATCGCCCGGACCTCGGTCAACGATACCATCGATGCCAAGGTCTGGGGCGTGGAGCTCGAAAGTCTCATCGCTCCCAACCCGAACTGGTTGATCAATATGAACTTCAGCTACCTCAATGCCGAGGTTGCCGGGGATCAGTTCTTCTCCAACCCGCGTGATCCGGGCGGTGGCGATGCCAACGCGGTCATCATCAAGGACATCACCAACGGTGCGCTGTGCGCGGTCACGGGGGCTGCCCCGGGCGGCCCTGATGCCTTCGTCAATGCGATCAATCCGGGACTGGGCCTGCAGGGCACGACCGAGTTCCCGGCCGACGGCAACATCGCGTCCTCCGGCGCTTTCAGCATCTGTAACGTGCTGACCGCACAGGCGGCGGCGATCGGTGCCGCCTTTGGTGGCATCCAGGTGCTGAGCCCGGGTGTCGAAGTGAACCTGAAGGGTAACAAGCTGCCCCAGGCTCCGGAGATGAAGGCTTCGGTCGGTGTCCAGTACACCGCCGACTTCGACAATGGCATGTCGCTGGTTCCGCGCTTCGACTTGGCATACACCGGCGAGCAGTACGGCAACATCTTCAACGGCCGGGTCAACCGGATCGAACCGTTCGTCCAGGCGAACGCCCAGATCCAGCTAAATGGCCCGGACAACAAGTGGTATGTCCGCGCATTCGTCCAGAACATCTTCGACAGCGACTCGGTCACCGGCCTTTATGTCACCGATGCATCGTCGGGTCTGTTCACCAACATCTTCACGCTCGATCCGCGTCGCTACGGCATCGCGGCAGGCATCGAATTCTGACGCGATAGACGTCAGGGAGAGGAGAAGGGCCGGCCTTCGGGTCGGCCCTTTTTCGTTGCCAAGTCAGCGCACCTTGGTGGTCGAGAAGGGCGAGAAATCGGTGTCGATGTCGTAGAGATCGACACCTTCCGCCGCCTTGAGGCGGTTCACAACCAAATAGGTCACCGGGGTCAGCACCGCTTCCCATACCACCTTCAGTGCCCAGTTGGTGACCATCACGGTCAGGACCGCTTCGGTAGTCCAGATGCCATAGAAGGCGACCGGGTAGAAGATCAGGCTGTCGACGCCCTGGCCGACAAAGGTCGAGCCGATGGTGCGGGTCCATAGCGCGCGGCCCTTGGTCCAGACCTTCATCTTTGCCATCACGAAGGAATTGACGAACTCGCCAGCCCAGAAGGCGGTGATCGATGCGACGACGATCCGCCATGTGCTGCCGAACACGCTTTCATAGGTCTGCTGGCAAATTGCGCCACCGGTTATCGCCGGATCGGCACTGGAGGTGAGCGGGCGAGGGCCGCCGAAGCCGCTCGCGCTGCACTCCCACCCGTCGAAGGCAGGCAGGGCGGTGACGACATATGACATGAAGGCGAGGAACAGCATTGCCGCTGTCCCCACCCAGATCACGCGACGCGCCTTGGCGAAGCCGTAGATCTCGGTCAGCACGTCACCGATAACATAGCCCAACGGGAAGAACAGGATGC
The DNA here is from genome assembly GCF_021431965.1 of Erythrobacter sp. SDW2. Classification (NCBI taxonomy): domain Bacteria; kingdom Pseudomonadati; phylum Pseudomonadota; class Alphaproteobacteria; order Sphingomonadales; family Erythrobacteraceae; genus Erythrobacter; species Erythrobacter sp. SDW2. The sequence goes on along the minus strand of NZ_CP090370.1, from coordinate 2,252,958 downwards.
CCGCGCCGTAGATGAAGATTCCATCGGGTGCAGGCCACCAGCCTTCTGGCCAGAACGGCACATCCACATAAGTCAGCTTGGCCGCGCCGATGATGTTCGACAGCAGCAGGATCGCAACGAAGGCCGCCATCACGAGATCGTAATGGCGGAAGGTCACCGGCGCACGGCTGGTGGCGACGATGCCGTCGGTCGAATCGCGGTCAAACGCGGCGGCGGGATCGGCTGGAGCGCTGTTTTCCATGGCCCAGCGCCTTATCGCTGTTTTGCCGCACCGAAAAGCGCGCTAACAGGCCCCCAGCGCGCGCCCGTAGTTCAACTGGATAGAGCACGAGCCTTCTAAGCTTGGAGTTGCAGGTTCGAGTCCTGCCGGGCGCGCCAATTTTCCGGCCTCGAGCTTAGCCCCGCATCACCTCATCAAGCGGCTCCCCAGTCACCGGGTATCCATGTTCTGCCCCGATTTCGAGCCAGCCTTTGCCGCCGCGTTCGCCCATGTACGGGGTGATGGTGCGAACCGGGATCGCCTCGGCCTGCGTCTTGGCCTCGGCGAATGAACCGAACAGCGCCAGCCGCTCCAGGTTGCGGCGGGTCGGGAAGATCAGCTTGATCTCGCCTGTCTCGGCCATGTCGAGTGCGCCTTGGGCGCTTGTCCAGAACAGGTGGGTGTTTTCCGAATTGTCGACCGCGATATCGACCGCGCCGGTGCCAAGGTCGGCGAGATAGAAACGGGTGTCATAAACGCGAGGGATGCGTTCGTTCTTGGGGAACCACCGGGCAAATGGCGTCAGTTGGGCGAGATCGAGCGACCAGCCGAATTCATCGAGTACGGGTGCGAGCTCGCCCAGTTCCAGCAGCAGCGCGCGGGCCGCAGCGGCGCTTTCGGCGGTCAGCTCGCCCACCAGACCGACCGCCAGCCCGGTTTCCTCCAGCGTTTCGCGGACAACCGCGATCTGGTGCGCGGCCTCGTCCAGGTCGAGCGTCGTGTCGACCGCCTTGGCCAGCGCGAAATCGGCCGGATCGACCCGACCGCCGGGAAATACCGCCATCCCCCCGGCAAAGACCATGTTGCGCGAGCGCACCGTCATCAGGATTTCGGGCGGGGAACCTGCCGGACCATTGCGGAAGATAACGACGGTGGCGGCAGGGATGCCCTCTGATTGCGGAGTCTCGTTCGGTTCGCTCATGCAACTGTTCTGGCGTGGGCGGGCTCACTTGCCAAGGTGCCATTTGCCGCTGCTGCCGAGGGTGTCGGGCCACTTTACACAATCGGAATTGTGAAAGGTGCGTTTACCATCCTGATTCTCGGAAATTCGCGGCTTTCGCAAACTGGCACGCGGTATGCAAAGTTACCCACGTACCCCGACGAAAGTCTTCGAAACGAGGCGGGGTCACTGGTCTCCCGACCCCGCCTCCCCGAAGACCCGCACGAAAAAGGCCCGCCAATCGAGCGGGCCTTTTCGTTTCCGGCGACAAGAGAGAAGTTCAGCTGGCGCGGGCGACGGCTTTCTCGTCCAGCATCTGCTGCAGTTCGCCGGCTTCGAACATTTCCATCATGATGTCGCTGCCGCCAACGAATTCGCCCTTCACATAGAGCTGCGGGATGGTCGGCCAGTCGGAGTATTCCTTGATCCCCTGGCGGATTTCCATGTCCTGCAACACATCGATGCTTTCGTAGGCGACGCCGCAATGGTCGAGGATCGCCACCGCGCGGCTGGAGAAACCGCATTGCGGGAACAGCGGGGTGCCCTTCATGAACAGCACGACGTCGTTGCTGCCGACGATATCGGCGATGCGGGTGTTGGTATCGGACATGGTCCCGTTCCCTGATGAAAAAGTGTCAGCCCCTCACTTGGGCACGGCGGTGGTCAGTTGCAAGGCGTGGAGCACGCCGCCCATGCGCCCGCCAAGGGCGTCGTAGACCAGCTTGTGCTGCTGCACGCGGGTCTTGCCGGCGAACTGCGGGGCAGTGACCTTTGCCGCCCAGTGATTGTTGTCACCGGCAAGGTCGCTCATCTCCACCACCGCACCGGGCAACGCGGCAGTGATCATGCCTTCGATTTCTGCACCACTCATGGGCATGGGATGAGCCTCAGCTTCCGGCCATGAACTGACGGCGGGCCTCGACGGCCATTTCCTCGAGCGCGGCGCGGACACCGGCTTCGTCGATCTCGACCCCGGCAGTGGTCAGGTCGCCCAGCACCTTGCGGATCACGTCCTCGTCGCCCGCTTCCTCGAAATCGGCCTGGACGACGGAAGTGGCGTAGGATGTGGTCTCTTCTTCGTTGAGCCCCATCTTCGCGGCAGCCCACTGCCCGAGCAGGCGATTGCGGCGAGCCGCGACCTTGAAGGCGGTGTCTTCGTCCATCGCGAACTTGGCTTCCTCGGCGCGTTCGCGGTCCTTGAAATCGGTCATTGGTTCAGTCCTGGATCGTTGTTGCGGGGGAGGGCGGTGTCAGCCCTCGGCCCGGAAGGCCGTATGGCACGATTGGCACGCGGCCTTGGTTCTCGCAAGGGATTCGGAAAACGCAGCCTTGTCGTTCGTCCGGGCGGCAGCTTCAAGCCCGGCGGTGGCGGCCTGGAATTCCGCGATTTGCGATCCAAAACCCTCGCTGTCCTCCCAGACAGCAGGAAGGCTGCGGGTGCCGGGAACGTCCTTCGTCTCCGCCGCGAATAGCGCGGGGAGCGAGCGGGCAAAGGCGGCGATGCCGCTGGCCGGGAAGGCGGCGCGGGTGATCGCGTCGGCCTCGGGCGCGCTCTCGGCGCGGCTCAGCGCGCCCATATTGGCGACCAGCATGGTCATCCCGCCCTGCCGGGCATCGACCAGCGGGTTTGTCGAGTGCTGGTGGTCCTCATGCGCTTGCGCCGCGACGCCGAGCGCGAAGGTACCCAAAGCGGCAAGGAAGACGAAGTTCCGCATCGGTCAGTCTCCCATGGTCACGACGAGCTTGCCCACGGCCTCGCGGTTTTCCAGCTTGGCGATGGCATCGGCTCCGCGTTCGAGCGGGAAGGTCTCGCTCACCAGCGGATCGATCTTGCCGGCCCGCATCAGGTCGAACAGTTCCTGCACCTGTTCACGGTACTTGACCGGCTCGCGCGCGGTGAAGGCACCCCAGAACACGCCGGCGATGTCACAGCTTTTGAGAAGCGTCAGGTTGAGCGGCATCTTGGCGATCCCGGCGGGGAAGCCGACCACCAGAAAGCGTCCCTCCCACGCGATCGCACGCAGCGCCGGTTCGGAATACTGCCCGCCGACGATGTCATAGACGATATTGGCACCCTCGGGGCCGCAGGCTTCCTTGAACGCATTGGCGAGCGCTTTGGAGGCGTCCTTGTCCATCGCCTCGCGCGGGTAGATCACGACCTCGTCGGCCCCGGCCTTGCGGGCCACTTCGCCCTTGGCTTCGCTCGACACGGCGGCAACGACACGCGCGCCGAAAGCCTTGGCGAGCTCGACCGCCGACAGACCAACGCCGCCCGCAGCGCCCAGCACCAGCACGGTATCGCCAGTCTTGATATGGCCGCGGTCCTTCAGGCCATGGATGGTGGTGCCATAGGTCATCAGCAGCGAAGCCGCCTTCTCGAACGGCACGCCTTCGGGTACCGGAAACAGGCGCGCAGCCGGCATGATGACCTTCTCGGCCAGCCCGCCGTTGCCGGTACCGCCCAGTACTTTGTCCCCGACCTTGAAACCTTCGACTCCTTCGCCGACCGCTTCGACCACACCGGAGATCTCGCCGCCGGGCGCGAAGGGTCGCGGCGGCTTGAACTGGTACATGTCGCGAATGATCAGTGTGTCGGGGAAGTTGATGGCGCAGGCCTTGACCGCCACCAGCACCTCGCCCTTGCCGGGCACCGGTGCGTCGATCTCGTCGAGTGTCAGTGTTTCAGGCCCGCCAACGGCGTGTGATCTAAGGGCTTTCATGCGGCAATCTCCGTTCCTCGTGTCAGCCATGGCATCACCGATGCCTGCTGCTTCTCATATGTTTCGATAGCATCTGCCTGCTGGAGCGTCAGGCCGATCTCGTCCAGCCCCTCGACAAGGCAATGCTTGCGGAACGGATCGACTTCGAAAGTGAAGCGATCCTGATAGGGGGTAGTGACAGTCTGGGTCTCGAGATCGACCGTGATCGGGTCGGTCTGCGCAACCGCCAACAATCGGTCGATCTGGTCTTGCGGCAAGGCGACGGTGAGTATGCCGTTCTTGAACGCATTGCCGCTGAAGATGTCGGAGAAACTGGGCGCGATCACCACGGTGATACCCAGGTCGAGCAGCGCCCAGGCGGCATGCTCGCGGCTAGATCCGCAGCCGAAGTTGTCGCCTGCAATCAGGATCGGCGCGCCTTTGAATTCGTCGCTGTCGAACAGATTGTCCGGGTCCGCCCGGACCGTCTCGAACGCGCCCCTGCCGAGCCCTTCGCGGGTCACGGTCTTGAGCCAGTGCGCAGGGATGATGACGTCGGTATCGACGTTCTTGGCGCCATAGGGAATGGCGCGCCCTTGGACCTGGCTCACTGGCTGCATCAATCCGTCTCCGGCTTTTCGCCCGAGGGGATGGGGCCGGGCTGCTTGGGCTCGTTCTTCTTTTTGCGCTTGCCGGCATAGAGCAGGGCGGCGGCGATGGCAGCGGAACCGATGGCTCCGGCGATGGTCTTGGTGGGGATCTTCTTCGTCATGTTATCTGCTTTGGTATCGACAACGGGTTCCCGCAAGGGGGATCAGCCAGCCAATTCACGAACATCGGTCAATCGCCCCGTGACGGCGGCGGCGGCGGCCATGGCGGGGCTCATCAGGTGGGTGCGCGCGCCCGGGCCCTGGCGGCCGACGAAATTGCGGTTGCTGGTCGAGGCACAGCGTTCGCCGGGGGGGACCTTGTCAGGATTCATGGCCAGGCATGCCGAACAGCCCGGCTCGCGCCATTCGAACCCGGCCTCGGTGAAGATGCGGTCGAGACCTTCCACCTCGGCCTGGGCCTTCACGAGGCCGGAGCCGGGGACGACGATGGCCCATTTGACGCCCGCGGCCTTGCGGCGGCCCTTCAGCACTGCGGCGGCGGCGCGCAGATCCTCGATCCGGCTGTTGGTGCAGCTGCCGATGAAGACGTTCTCGATGGCGACGTCCTGCATCCGCTGGCCGGGCGTGAGGCCCATGTAATCGAGGCTTTTCGCGGCGGCGACCTGCTTCGAGGGATCGGCAAAGCTGTCGGGCGCGGGAACTATGCCGCTGATCGGCACGACATCCTCCGGGCTGGTGCCCCAAGTCACGGTCGGCTCGATCGCGGAGGCATCGATGCGGACCGAGGTGTCAAATTGTGCCCCATCGTCGGTGGCGAGCGAGCGCCACCAGGCGACGGCATGCTCCCATTCCTCGCCCTTGGGGGCATAGGGGCGGCCCTTGAGATAGGCGAAGGTGACATCGTCGGGCGCGATCAGCCCGGCCCGCGCTCCGCCTTCGATGCTCATGTTGCACACCGTCAGGCGGCCTTCGATGCTCATCTCTTCGAACACCTTGCCGCGATATTCGATGACATGGCCGGTACCGCCTGCGGTGCCGATCACGCCGATGATGTGCAGAATCAGGTCTTTAGGGGTGACACCGGCACCCAGCGCGCCATCGACCCGCACCTCCATGGTCTTGGAGCGCTTGAGCTGGAGCGTCTGGGTCGCCAGCACATGCTCGACCTCGCTGGTGCCGATGCCGAAGGCAAGGGCCCCGATTCCGCCATGCGCGGCCGTATGGGAATCGCCGCAGACGATGGTGGTGCCGGGCAGCGAGAAGCCCTGTTCCGGACCGACGACATGGACGATGCCTTGCTCGCGCGCAGTCGCATCGATGTAGCGGATGCCGAAGGCAGGCGCGTTGCGTTCGAGCGCGGCGAGCTGCTGCGCACTCTCGCGGTCGGCGATGGGCAGGCGGTTGCCGGAGGCGTCCAGCCGCGCAGTGGTCGGCAGATTGTGGTCCGGGACCGCCAGAGTCAGGTCCGGGCGACGGACCTTCCGCCCGTTCGCCCGCAGGGCCTCGAACGCCTGCGGGCTCGTCACTTCGTGGACCAGATGGCGGTCGATATAGATCAGCGCAGTGCCGTCGGGCCGCTGGTCGACGACATGCGCATCCCAGATTTTCTCGTAGAGGGTTCGGGCAGGGGCTGGCATGGCGCGGAGCTTTGCGGCCTTTGCGCAACACAGGCAAGGCGATGTGCGAAAAGCAATTGCGGTGTCATGGAAAAGAAAGCTTTTCGTCCCTAACTTACACCCATGTCAGCAAAGCCCTTCACCTTTCCGATCCGCGTCCTGCCCGCCGATATCGACTTCATGGGGCATGTGAACAACGCACGTTACCTCAATTGGGTGCAGGATGCGGTGCTGGCGCACTGGAACAAGTTGGCCCCGGCCGAGGAAGTCGCGAGCAAGGCCTGGGTCGCGCTCAAGCACGAGATCACTTATCGCAAGCCGGCCTTCCTCGAAGACGACGTGGTGGCCCGCACCGTGCTGGAACACTTCCAGGGTGCGCGGGCTTTCTATCACACGGTCATCAGCCGCGGCGAGGAAGTGCTGGCCGAAGTCAAGTCGAGCTGGTGCTGCATCGATGCGACCACGCTGCGTCCGGCCCGTATCGGGGACCACTTGCGCGAGTTCTTTTTTCCCGACGCCAACTAACCTATAGCCACCGGCATGACTGACCGGTTCGTCCCTCTCGCCATCATCGTAGTGACCTTCTTCGCGATGGAGTTCGTCGCCTGGAGCAGCCACAAATACATCATGCACGGCTGGGGCTGGGCCTGGCACCGCGACCACCACGAACCGCATGACAACATGTTCGAGAAGAACGATCTTTACGGGGTGGTCGGCGCGGCGATGAGCATCTCGATGTTCATGCTTGGCAGCCCGCTGGTGGCGGGGGAGGCGGCGTGGCCTCCCGCGACCTGGATCGGCGCCGGCATCCTGCTCTACGGGATCGTCTATACGCTGGTGCACGACGGGCTGGTCCACCAGCGCTATTTCCGCTGGGTGCCCAAGAGCGGTTATGCCAAACGGCTGGTGCAGGCGCACAAGCTGCACCATGCGACGATCGGCAAGGAAGGCGGGGTCAGCTTCGGCTTCGTGATCGCACGCGATCCGGCCAAGCTGAAGCAGGAGCTGAAGACCCAGCGCGAAGCCGGGATTGCCGTGGTGCGGGAGAGCGCCGGGGCGTGACCCAGGCAGGTTCGTTCGACCTGACCGGGCAATGGCATGGTACCTATGCTTACCCGGGAACAGCAGGTCCGGCGACGCCCTTTGTTGCGGTTCTGTCCGAAACGGGTGGAGCTTTTCGCGGCGCAATCTTGGAACCGGACATGGTCTATGGCCTGTCAGACGCACTTGAGGCGACCGTCATCGGGCATCGCTCGGGTCGCGCGGTCGATTTTACCAAAGTCTACCTCGGTCACACAGTGGGATATGAGGAGCCGGTCGACTACGTCGGCCAGCTTTCATCCGATGGTCAGACCCTAACCGGGGTATGGAGTCTGCAGTCCATGAGCGGAGTCTTTGAGATGTTCCGCGAGATCGAGTTCAGTGAAGAGCAGGGCGCACGGATCGCAGAAACGATTGAGATTTAACCCCCCAGAACCCGCCGTTTCACAAGCCGCAGCACCAGCCAGATCGTCAGCATCGTCGGCAGCACCAGGATAGCGACCGCCAGTTCCGGATCGATGCCGGGCCAGGCATGTCCTGCCCCCTTGAGCCCATAAGCGACGAGGCTGAGCAGGTAGTAGGTGATCGCCACCACCGAGAAGCCTTCGACCAGTTGCTGCAGGCGCAGCTGCCGGCTGCTCGATTGCTCCATCGAACGCAGCAGCTCGGCGTTCTGGTTCTCGATCCGCGTGTCGATCCGCGCACGCAGCAGTGACGAGAGCTGGCTGGCGCGCAGGGCCAGCTGGCGTTCGCGTTCGACCACTGCGCTACAGGTGCGCATCGCCGGAAGGAAGCGACGCTCGGTGAAATCCTCAAGCGAAGCAAACCCGTTGATCGGTGTGATCTGCAATTGCTCCAGCCGGTCCTCGACCAATCGGGCATAGGCTGCGGTGGCGCTCATGCGGTAGTTGATCGATGCGGCGACGGCCATCAGTTCAAGCGACAGGTTGGACAATTCCTGCAGCAGCGCATCGTCGGTTTCCTGCGCGTTGGTGACGCGCTGCGAGAGGGTGGCGAGCCGTTCTTCCGCCGCATCGAGCCGGGGCCAGACAGCCTGCGCCTCTGGCAGACCGAGCAGGGCCTTGTTGCGATAATTGCCGAGCTCCTGAAGGCGCTGCAGCAAGCGGGTAAAATCGCGCCGGTCGGTCTCGCCTGCCGACACCAGCAGCCGCCCGAAGCCATCCGGCCACAGCTTGAAATCGGACCACATCCGCGCGGTGCCCTGCAGGCGGCACGAAACGGTTTCGGAAGGCGAAAAGGCCAAGGTCGGCACGATCGCTTCGGCCTCTGCTTCGCTTTCGACCAGATGGATGGCAGTGGCACGGATAATCTTGCCGGGCAGGCTGTCGACCCAGGCCAGCGGACCTTGGAGGTCGGCCTGCTCGCGCGGGGCGCGGAAGGCGTCGCATTCGGTGCAAGCGATGAACAGCGTCAGGCTGCTGCCTTCGCTGTGCCGTTCCCAGGCGAAGCGCACCCCCTTGGGCAAAGTGCCTTCGCGGTGGCGGGGGTGGGCATCGTCACCGGTGAGATTGCTGTGCCGGTCGAGCACCGCAAGCTCTTCGTCGCGCTCATTGGCTTCGACTTCTGTGACCCACTGCAGGATGACCCCCGGCACCGGCACGCTGGGCCAGCGGCGCAAGTGCATCTCGCCGACCACTTGCCGTCGTAATTCGTGCTCGCGCATTCGGTATTCCCCCCGGGTCCGGCTGGGATAATGCCTGCCGGACGCAGGAAAAGCGAGTCGGGATGCTACTCGTTGCGCGTGATGATCCAGCCGCCGACGAGGATCAGGATTGCGAGCGACAAATAGACCCACGGAACCCCTAGTGTCAGGCCAGTGAAAATTACCCCCGCACTCATGGCGGTGACTGCGGCAATCTTGGCGGGACGGCGGATCACCCGCCGCTCCAGCCAATCGCGGATCTGCGGGCCCCATTGCGGATGGGCAAGGATCTTCTGCTCCCATTCGGGATTGCTGCGGGCAAAGCAGAACACCGCCAGCAGCAGGAAGGGCACTGTGGGCATGATCGGCAATACCGCGCCGACGGCGCCCAGGCCGACGCTGAGAATCCCTCCCGCAAGGTAAAGTGGGCGCATGGCGTCAGGCGCTGGCCGCGATCCGTGCGGCGTGCTCGCGCACCAGCGCGATCATGTTGGGCACACCCTGCGTACGGTTTGAGGACAGCTGGTTCTTGAGATCGAACGGGGCAAGCGCTTCGGCGATGTCCATTCGCGCGATCGTTTCGGCCGGTTGGTCCTGCACCGCGGCAATCACCAAGGCGACGATGCCCTTGGTGATCGCCGCGTTGCTGTCAGCCAGGAAGTGGAGTTTTTCGTCGTCACCTGTGGGATAGACCCAGACGCTGGCCGAACAGCCGCGCACCAGCGTGGCATCGGTCTTGAGCGCATCGGGCATAGGGTCAAGCTCGCGCCCCAGCTCGATCAGCAACCGATAGCGTTCATCGCCTTCGAGAAATTCGTACTCTTCCTGGATGTCATACAGTGTGCGCATGACGTGCAGTTAGGGAGGTGGAGGACAAAACGAAAGAGCCTCCTCTTTGCGAGCCGCAGGCAAGCAATCCGTGGTCAGGCGTCACAGCAACTCGACCAGTTCAGCTTTGGCTTGCCGCGTCGCCCTCCGGTCCCTTCGCATTCGGGGGACGGGCAATGGTGCCTAGAGGTCAACCCCGCTGGCGATGGCTTCGAGCTTGCGGATGCGTTCCTTGAGGTCGGCGATCTCGATCCGCGCCGCGCCTTCGCCGGCACCGCCTTCGATTTCCACCGCAAAGCGTGGCTGGCCCTTGTCGAGCTCCTGCCGCTTGAGCGCAAGCCATTCGTGCCAGGCCCGCAGCAAGGCGGCCACGACCACGGTCAGCCCGACCAGTGCGGTCACTGCGATGACGAATGTGGGGTCACTCATCTCGAACATTCCTCCTCAAGGGCCGCCTCCGGCGCACCCGGTCCTTTCCTGCTCAGCGCTCGTCGCGCAGTCTCTCGATTTCCTCGGCAGTGCGGCGTGCCGGATCGGTGGCAATTGCCTCCAGCACCTTCACCCGCTCGCGCAATTCCTCCAGCTCGCGGTCTTTCTCCTGGCTCCCCCGCGAGATGTAGCTCTGGTTGCCGTTCATATCCTCGATGATGCCATGCCGCGCACGGTAGCGGGCGTTCAGCACCTTGGCGGCACAGACCACCATGACGATGATGACGACTGCGGTCGGCCAATTCATCGCGCACTCTCCCGGTTGGCGAGAATGCGGTCATTGTCCTGCAAGTCCCGCAGCTGATCGATCTGATGAGCCAGCGTGGGATTGCCGTCGGTGGCGATGCGTTCCAGCACGCGGACTCGCTCTTCCAGCAGGGCATATTTCTCGTCGCTCGCAACCGAGTTCTTGCCGCTCTTGTGCAGCTCCTTCCATTCGGCGTGATCGTACACCCGCGATACGATCCGGCTGATCGTGAAGGCGGTGATGACCACCACGGTCAGGATGAAGCCGAAGATCAGCACGAGATCGCCGTCCATCAGGCGTTTCCTTCAGGCTTTGATGCGGCCAGGGCCCGCTCGCGCAGCGCCTCGATCTCGCTTCCCAGGTGATAGCCGCTATCGGTCACGATCCGCTCCACATTGGCGAGCCGATCCTTCATTGCGCCCAGTTCGGCGCGCAATTCTGCGTTTTCCTGCGTCAACAACTTGACCCGCTCTGCGGTCTGGCCGTCGGTCGAAGGCTTCAGCGACTGGCCCCACATGCCTTCCAGCGGGTAACCGTGCTTGATCTTGAGCTTGGTGGTGTGGATCCAGCCGAAGGTGCTGATCAGACCGATGCCGAGCGCACCGCCGATGATCCATGGCAGGTGGGGGAGAAACTGGGCAACTGCGGGGTCCATTACACTTGTTCCTTCTTGCCGATATCGAGCGGGACGCCGTTGCCGGTGTCGCGCAGAGCTTCGATTTCTTCGCTGAGCGAATACCCGCGGTCGGTAACGATCTTTTCCAGCACGATCATGCGGTCCTGCATGGCATCGAGCTTCTCATGCAGTTGCCGGTTCTCCTGACGCAGCCGCTTGGTCTCGGCGCTGTCGGTTCGTTCGGTCTTCCCGCCCCATTCGTCTTCCAGGGCATAGCCGTGCTTGGCGCGGATCCAGTTGTTGATCAGCCAGCCGCCCATGCTCAGCGCAATGATGGCGACGACGAAGCTTGGTCCACCCCAGTCCATCAGGCGCGCTCCTCGTTCTTGATGTTGAGCGGCACGCCGGCGTCCTCGACCCGGCGCGTATCGCGCAGGGCCTCGATCTGGGTCGCGACGTCGTAACCGCCATCGGTGACGATGCGCTCGAGCACCTGCACCCGGTCTTCCAGCCGCTGGATCTGGCTGGCGTATTGCGCGGCCTTTTCGGCGGTATGTTCGGCTGTGGCGCCGATCTGCATCTCGGCCAGCTTCTGCTGGTGCTTGGTCCAGATCGCGACGATCGGAATCATCAATGCGATGATCGGTATCATTACTCCCAGAGTTCCAGCGTCCATGTCAGTCCTCCCTTCCGCGCCCTCAGCGCAGCTTTTCGATCTCGTCGGCCGTTCGGCGGGCCGGATCGGTCGCGATGGTTTCCAGCACCGCCAGGCGGTCCTGCAGCATGGCGACGGTTTCCTTCAGCTCCGCCTTGTCGTGGACCAGCGCGGTCTCGCGGTCGCTGCGGCCATACTTGATCTCGGCCATCTTGCGCTTGTGTTCGAGCACGGTGTGGATGATCCCCCAGAGGCTCATCGACATGAACAAGATCATCATTGCGACAACGGTCGGTTCCATCTTGCGACTCCCTCCTCTGGTTCAGTGGCTCAGCGCAGCCGCTCGATCTCGGCGTTGAGGCGCGGGTTGGAAGAGACGTAGAAGGTCTCGACTTCGGCCAGGCGGCGGTCGATATCGCGGAACTTGCCGCGTACTTCGCGCACCGTGCGCTTGGGGTTCTGGCGGACCTGCTGCCAGTACTTCTCCTCCTGCTTGTCGACGTAAAGGTGTGCCGGCTTCTTGTTAAGCAGCAGCCCGGCGATGAAATAGACCGGCAGGATCATGCCCATCCCGGCGAACAGCAGCACCAGGAAGCCGAGCCGGACCCACAGCGCGTTGACGCCGGTGTAGTCGGCAATTCCGGAGCAGACACCCATCAGCTTGGCATTCTGCTTGTCGCGGTAAAGAGTCGTGCGGGGGGTGTTCACGAGCGTGCTCCTTTCTTCTCGGCGACGAGCTTTTCGAGCTCGGCCAGCTGCGCATTGTCTTCGTCGGAATTCTGCACCAGGCGGGCGGGCTTGAAGTCGGCATGGTCATGCGCGACCAGGCGTTCCACCGTGTCCATCCGTTCGTCGAGCCGCTTGGCGAGATTGTACATCTCTTCAAGCAGGGCCTCGTCGTCGCTGGTGATGGTGGCAGCGGTCTTCCACCTCGTGATATAGTGGAGTACGATCCACGGAAGTGCGATGAAGATCGCAACGATTGCAAGTACCTCTTCCATGGCTCAGCCCTCCTTCTTGTCGCCGCCCATGCCGAGCGCACGCTTCATTTCTTCGAGTTCCTCGTCGACCTTGTCGGCGCCGGCGAGGGCGTTGATTTCGTCGGCCAGGCTCGGCTTGCCCGTGCCATCGGCAATCTGCAGCGCATCGGCGCGGCCTTCGGCATAGTCGACCCGGCGTTCGAGCTGGTCGAACCGGGCGAGCGCATCGTCGACCCGCTCGTTGGTCATCAGGCTGCGCAGCTTGACGCGGTTCTCCGCGCTTTCGAGGCGGGCGGCGATGGCGGTCTGGCGGCTGCGAGCCTCACGCAGGCGGCCCTGCAGCTTCTGGATGTCCTGTTCATAGGCGCGCAGCGCATCGTCGAGCACAGCGATTTCCTGCTTGAGCTGCTCGCTCATGTCAGCGGCCTTCTTCTTCTCCACCAGGGCTGCGCGGGCGAGGTCTTCGCGGTCCTTGCTCAGCGCCAGCTGGGCCTTGTCGGACCAGTCGGCCTGGAGCCGATCGAGCTTGACAGTGTGTCGGTGCATTTCCTTCTGGTCGGCAATCGTGCGCGCAGCGCTGGCGCGGACTTCGACCAGCGTTTCTTCCATTTCGAGGATGATCATGCGGATCATCTTTTGCGGATCGTCCGCCTGGTCGAGCATGTCGTTGAAATTGGCGGCGATGATATCGCGGGTCCGGCTGAAAATGCCCATGAAGGGTGCTCCGAGGTTGAAAGTGTCCTTAGGCGAAGAAGGCTGGTCAATGATCGGCGTCGGGCTGCGGCGCAGCTTCTCGACCTCGGCTTCAAGGCGCGAGAGGCCACGGGCGATGCCCTGGGGACGGACCGGAGCCGCGCCGGCGCTAGAGTCGCGCGGCGATTGGGGGCTGGATGGCTCCGGTCCGAGGGGGTTGCCGGGCTTGCTCACGCGATCTCGACCTGCTGGTATGCAGGGGTTGCGGCGTAAGCGGGCGAAACCTGCATCTGTGTGCTCAGCGCGACAAAAGCGGTCATCGCAGCGATGCTGGCAAGAGCGGCCTGTCCCAGCTTCGTCCGGAAGAATGCGCGGTTGTACATGGTCTGGTTCCTTCCTGAAAACTCTCTCCGCTGGTCGTCCCGGCGGGTATGTTCATCTATCAGCAAGGGGTGTGCCAAACTGCAAAACTGGCGGATTTCTGCGGGTTTGCGAAGTTCTCGACGAACGACATATGGTAATGATTGCCAAGCCTTGGGAATTTTCACTATATATCGGGCATGGAGCGCAACAGCCAGTTCGTCGGCCAATCGACAGCCTTCCTCGATGCGGTTGAACGGGCCAGTCGCGCGGCCCCGATGCAGCGCCCGATCCTGATCATCGGCGAGCGCGGGACGGGCAAGGAACTGATCGCCGAACGTCTCCATCGTCTCTCGTCACGCTGGGACGAGCCGCTCGTCATCATGAACTGCGCGGCGCTCCCGGAAACCCTCATCGAGGCCGAGTTGTTCGGACACGAAGCGGGTGCCTTCACCGGTGCTACCAGAGCACGCGAGGGAAGGTTCGAGGAAGCCGACAAGGGGACGCTTTTTCTCGACGAACTGGGCACTTTGTCGATGGCGGCACAGGAACGGCTGCTGCGTGCGGTCGAATATGGCGAAGTCACCCGCATCGGCTCCTCGCGCCCGATCCGGGTCGATGTCCGGATCGTTGGCGCGACCAACGAAGATCTTCCGCGCATGGCGGAGGAAGGGAAGTTCCGGGCCGACCTGCTCGACCGACTCAGTTTCGAAGTCATAACCTTGCCCCCGCTGCGGGTGCGCGAGGGCGATATCGGGGTGCTCGCCGAATACTTCGGCCGGCGCATGGCGGCCGAGCTGGGATGGGAAGGGTGGCCGGGTTTTGCCACCCATGTCCAGCAACAGCTGGAGGACCATCCCTGGCCCGGCAACGTCCGCGAATTGCGCAACGTCATCGAACGGGCGGTCTATCGCTGGGACGCCTGGGACGAACCGATCGCCCATGTCCAGTTCGATCCATTCGAGAGCCCGTGGAAGCCGCTGGTGGGCGAGGGGCCCAAGCGGACCCAGGGCACTGATTTTCGCGACGCTGTCCGGTCGACCGCGCGCCCGACGCTGGATCTCGAGAGCATCGACGACCTTCGCGCCGCAGTTGACGAACACGAACGCAAGATCGTCGAGCACGCGCTCGGCAGGCACCGCTGGAACCAGCGCCAGACCGCCAAGGCGCTGGGCCTTACCTATGATCAGCTGCGCCACTGCATCAAGAAGCACGGCCTGATGGAAGAGGCAGAGAGCTGAGGCACGCCATGTGCAATCTCTACAAGGTGAAGAGTTCGCACACCGAGGTCGCCGACTTCTTCGATGCCGTTGCCGAGGATTTCGGAACCAACACGCCGGAAGAAATCTACCCGGGATATCCTACCATAGTGGTGGCGGACGGCAGGCTGCATTCGATGGTCTGGGGCTTTCCGCTCGCCCAGACCGGGGCCAAGGGGCAGCCGCTCAAGCCCAGGCCGGTCAACAATACCCGCACCGACAAAGTGAAGAGCTTCTTCTGGCGTGATTCCTTCGAGAACCGGCGTTGCCTGATCCCGGTTTCGACCTTCGCCGAAGCAGAGGGGGAGAGGGGCCGTATGACCCGCACATGGTTCTCGCTGCCCGATGCGCCGCTGTTCGCCACCGCCGGGATCTGGCGCGAGAGCGACGAATGGGGCGCAGTCTGCTCGATGTTGATGACTGACGCGAACGCGCAAGTTGCACCTGTTCACAACCGGATGCCGGTTATTCTGGCGCGCGAGAGCTGGGACCGGTGGCTAGGAGGCACGCCGTCCGAGGCTTATGATCTGTGTATCCCCTACCAGGGCAAGCTTGCTCTCGATCGCACCGATGAACCCTGGTTCAAGCGGCGCGGGGGATAGCGCGCCTTAGCGCTTGCATTCCGGCTGAGGCAGGCCTATCTGGCCGCCATCCCGATATCGTCGAGACTTTGGAGGGGCTGGCGCCGCAAGGGGCCGGCACCAGACGCCTTCGCCCGATGATATCGCACCTGATGGAGACCCGATGGCCGATTTGGTACGCCTGACCGCACTGATCGAACCCGAAGCGACCGCGCTCGGTTTCGAGCTCGTGCGTGTCAAGATGATGCCTTCGGAGGCCGGTGATGGCGGCATGGCGCTGCAGATCATGGCGGAGGACCCGGCCACGGGCCAGCTGGTGATCGACCAGTGTGCTGCGCTCAGCCGCCGCGTGTCGGACGTGATCGATGCGGCCGAGGAAGCCGAAGTGCTGATCGAGGGCGCCTATCACCTCGAAGTCAGCAGCCCCGGCATCGACCGCCCGCTGACCCGGCCCAAGGATTTCGCCAACTGGGCGGGGCATGAGGCCAAGTTTGCCTTGAGCGAAAAGGCTGAGGGTCACCGCAACCTTCGTGGTATATTGCATGGCATCGCGGGCGACGTGGTGACCATCGAAGACCGCAAGGCGGGGACGATTGCCGTCCCGCTCGAACAGATTCACAGCGCCAAGCTGGTCCTGACGGACGAGCTGATCGCTGCCACCAGACCCATCGACGACTCCGGGGTTGAGGAATACCTTGGAGGTGTCGAGGACATTGTCGAAGACGAAGAAGAGAAGGCTGACGACTGATGGCCAGTGCAATTTCCGCCAACAAGGCCGAGCTGCTCGCGATTGCGAACTCGGTTGCTTCGGAAAAGATGATCGACAAGGCGATCGTCATCGAGGCGATGGAAGAAGCGATCCAGAAGAGCGCGCGCAACCGCTATGGCGCGGAAAACGACATTCGCGCCAAGCTCGATCCGCTGACCGGCGACCTGCGCCTGTGGCGCGTTGTCGAAGTGGTCGAGGAGGTCGAGGACTATTTCAAGCAGGTCGATCTCAAGCAGGCAGAAAAGCTGCAGCCGGGCGCCAAGGTTGGCGACTTCATCGTCGATCCGCTGCCGCCGGTCGATCTGGGCCGTATCGACGCGCAGAGCGCCAAGCAGGTGATCTTCCAGAAGGTCCGCGATGCCGAGCGCGAGCGCCAGTACGAGGAATTCAAGGACCGCGCGGGGGAAATCATCACCGGCGTCATCAAGTCGGTCGAATTCGGCCATGTCATCGTCAACCTCGGCCGCGCCGAAGGCGTGATCCGCCGCGACCAGCAGATCCCGCGCGAAGCCGCCCGTACCGGCGAGCGGGTCCGCGCGATCATCACCAAGGTCGAACGCAACAACCGCGGTCCGCAGATCTTCCTCAGCCGCGCGCATCCCGAATTCATGAAGAAGCTGTTCGCGCAGGAAGTGCCGGAAATCTACGACGGCATCATCGAGATCAAGGCCGCCGCCCGCGACCCGGGTAGCCGCGCCAAGATCGGCGTCATCAGCCATGACAGCAGCATCGACCCGGTCGGTGCCTGCGTCGGCATGAAGGGCAGCCGCGTCCAGGCCGTGGTGCAGGAACTCCAGGGCGAGAAGATCGACATCATCCCGTGGTCGGAAGACCAGGCGACCTTCATCGTCAACGCGCTCCAGCCCGCCACCGTCAGCCGCGTCGTGCTCGACGAGGACGAAGGCCGCATCGAAGTCGTCGTTCCGGACGACCAGCTTTCGCTCGCGATCGGCCGCCGCGGACAGAACGTACGCCTCGCCAGCCAGCTCACCGGTCACCAGATCGACATCATGACCGAGGAAGAGGCGAGCGAGAAGCAGAGCAAGGAATTCTCGACCCGTTCCAAGATGTTCGAGGAAGAGCTCGACGTCGACGAAACACTGTCGCAGCTGCTCGTGGCCGAAGGCTTCGCGGAGCTCGAGGAAGTCGCCTATGTGGCGCTCGACGAACTCGCCGGCATCGAGGGCTTCGACGAGGAACTGGCCGAGGAACTGCAGAACCGCGCCAAGGAAGCGCTGGACCGGCAGGAAGCCGCCTACCGCGAAGAGCGCCGTGCGCTCGGCGTCGAGGACGCGCTGGCCGACATCCCGCATCTCAACGAGCAGATGCTCGTCACGCTGGGCAAGGGCGGCATCAAGACGCTCGACGATTTGGCCGATCTCGCCACCGACGAACTCATCGCCAAGAAGCGCGAAGCGCCGCGTCGCCGCAACAATGCCGACGGACCGCCGCTGCGCCGCAACCAGCGCGCCGAGGACAAGGGCGGCGTACTGGGCGAGTACGGCCTGACCGAAGAGCAGGGCAACGAGATCATCATGGCCGCCCGCGCGCACTGGTTCGAAGACGACGACGATATGTCCGCCTCCGCGGACGGGGAACCAGCAACCCAGGAGGCCGCCGATGCGGACTCCACCCAATGAGCGCGTAGCGTCCGACATCTCTGACGGCACTTCGGCCCGGACCCCGCGTTCGGAGCCGGAGCGCCGCTGTATCCTCTCCGGGGAGCATGGCTCGCGCGATGCGCTGATCCGGCTGGCGATCTCGCCTGACGGTCTGGTGCTGCCCGATGTCTTCGCCCGCGCGCCGGGTCGGGGCGCCTGGCTCGGCGTCAACCGTGCCGAGCTCGAAGCCGCCATGGCAAAAGGCAAGCTCAAGGGCGCGCTGGCGCGGGCCTACGCGCGTTCTCATGGGGGCGCGCCGCTGACCGTGCCCGAGGATCTGCCGCAGCGGATCGAGGATGCGCTGCGCAAGGCTTTGCTGGACCGGCTGGGCCTCGAAATGCGCGCCGGGCACCTTATCTTGGGGTCTGACCGGATTGCCGAGCATGCCCGGGGCGGGGCGCTCGAACTGCTGCTCCATGCCGCCGATGCCAGCGAGGACGGGTCGAAGAAGCTCGACCAGGCCTGGCGCGTGGGTCGGGAGATGGAAGGATCGGGCGAGCGGGGCATCCGCTTGCCTCTGGACCGCAACGCTTTGTCTGTGGCATTGGGCCGCGACAATGTCGTCCACCTGGGCGTTGGCAGCTTCAAGGCAGCCGAACGGGTCGAACAGGCCCTGTCACGCCTGTTGCACTTTGCAGGAGCATCCGCGGATGCGCCCGATACCGGCGGAACGAGCGATCGCCCCGTCGGCGAGACGATTTGAGATCGAAGGAAGAAACGAGTTTTATGAGCGACGAAAACGAAACCCCCCGCACCCGCAAACCGCTTGGCCTGAAGCGGAGCGTGGATGCCGGCGAGGTCAAGCAGACCTTCAGCCACGGCCGCACCAACAAGGTGGTGGTCGAGGTGAAGCAGCGTCGTCGCCTGGTCGGCAAGCCGGGTGAGGTCGCGCCGCCGCCGCCGCCCTCGCCTCCGCCGCCCCCTCCGCCGCCGCCTGCCGCCGAGAAGCCCGCGCCCAAGAAGGCCGCGCCCGCCGGGGAAACCCCGCAGGAACGCGTCGCCCGCCTGCAGCGCGAAGCGGAAGAAGCACGTCTCGCCACGCTGGCCGAGCAGACCGCCCGCGAAGCCGAGGAAGCCCGCAAGGCCGCCGAGGAAGAGAAGAAGCGCGCCGAAGAAAACCGCAAGGCCGAGGAAGAGGCCGAGAAGCGCAAGGCGGAAGAGCCTGCCCCGGCTCCTGTGGAGGAAGCGGCTGCTGCTGAAGCTCCTGCCGAAGCCGAAACGACCCCGAGCGTTGCCCGCAAGTTCACGCCCGTTGAACGGCCTGAGCCCAAGCGCCCGGAAAAGAAGAAGAAGGAAGAGCGCCGCGCTGCTCCGGCCGAGGAAAGCAAGGACAAGCGCCGCTCCGGCAAGTTGACCGTCACCAAGGCGCTCAACGAGGACGAAGGCCGCCGCGCCCGCTCGCTCGCCGCCCTCAAGCGTGCGCGCGAGAAGGAACGCCGCCTGCACGGCGGTCCCGCTGCGCCGCGCGAGAAGCAGGTGCGCGATGTCGTGGTGCCGGAAGCGATCACCGTGCAGGAACTCGCCAACCGCATGGCCGAAAAGGGCGCCGACCTGGTGAAGGCGCTGTTCAACATGGGCATGATGGTCACCGTCAACCAGACGATCGACCAGGACACGGCCGAGCTGCTGGTCGAGGAATTCGGCCACAACATCACCCGCGTTTCGGAAAGCGATGTCGATATCGACACCTCGACCGACACCGATCCGGAAGAGACGCTAAAGCCGCGGCCGCCGGTGGTGACGATCATGGGCCATGTCGACCACGGCAAGACCAGCCTGCTCGACGCGCTGCGCGGTGCCAATGTCGTGAAGGGCGAAGCCGGCGGGATCACCCAGCATATCGGCAGCTACCAGGTGAAAACCAAGTCCGGCGGGAAGATCACCTTCCTCGACACGCCGGGCCACGCCGCCTTTACCGAAATGCGCCAGCGCGGGGCCAATGTGACCGACATCGTGGTGCTGGTGGTCGCGGCCGATGACGGTGTGATGCCGCAGACGATCGAAGCCATCAAGCACACCAAGGCGGCCGGCGTGCCGATGATCGTGGCGATCAACAAGATCGACAAGCCGGAGGCGGATCCGAACAACATCCGCACCCGCCTGCTCGAACATGAAGTCATCGTCGAGGCGATGTCGGGCGATGTGCAGGATGTCGAAATCTCGGCCAAGGAAAAGACCGGGCTCGACAAGCTGCTCGAAGCCATCGAACTGCAGGCCGAACTGCTGGAGCTCAGGGCCAATCCGGACCGCGATGCGGAAGCAACCGTGATCGAAGCCCAGCTCGACAAGGGCCGGGGCCCGGTCGCGACGGTGCTGATCAACCGCGGTACGCTGAAGCGTGGCGACACCTTCGTCGTCGGCACCGAAAGCGGCAAGGTTCGCGCGATCATCGACGACCAGGGCAAGCAGATCAAGGAAGCCGGTCCGTCCATGCCGGTCGAGGTCCTCGGCCTCGGCGGCGTGCCGCGTGCCGGTGACCAGCTGACCGTGGTCGAGAACGAACAGCGAGCCCGCGAGGTCGCCTCCTTCCGCCAGCAGAAGGCAACCGAGAAGCGCACCGCGCTTGCCCCGACCAATTTCGACACCATGTTCGCGGGCTTGGCCTCGAACGTGATCGAATTCCCGGTGGTGGTGAAGGCCGACGTGCAGGGCTCGGTCGAAGCGATCGTGACTGCGCTGCACAACCTTTCGAACGACGACATCAAGGTCCGCGTGCTGCATGCGGGCGTGGGCGCCATCACCGAAAGCGATGTGACGCTGGCGGCTTCGTCGGGCGCGCCGATCCTCGGTTTCAACGTCCGTCCGAACCCCAAGGCGCGCGACCTGGTGAAGCGCGATAACGTGCGGATGATGTATTACGACGTCATCTATCACCTGACCGAGGAAATCGCCAAGGAGATGGCGGGCGAGCTGGGTCCGGAGCGGATCGAGCACGTCGTCGGCCGCGCACTGGTCAAGGAAGTCTTCAAGTCCGGCAAGAAGGACAAGGCGGCCGGCCTGCTGGTCGAGGAAGGCGTTATCCGCAAGGGCCTCCACGCGCGTCTCACCCGCGACGATGTCATTGTCTCGGCGACGACCATTTCGTCGCTCAGGCGCTTCAAGGACGACGTGGACGAAGTCCGCACCGGCCTCGAATGCGGCGTGGTGCTGGCCGACACGAACGACATCAAGCCGGGCGACCAGCTCGAAGTCTTCGAAGTCGAGGAGCGTGAGCGGACTCTCTAAAGTTTCATCGAAGCTCGACGAGCTAGGGAAAGGACACGATGCCGGTAAGCCGCGGTCGAAACGAGCAACGGAGTTCCCTGCCACCTGTCAAGAAGGGGTGGTGGGCGCGCAACCGGCGCTTTGTCGATAGTGGTCTTACAGCTGGATGCCTGCCGTCAATTTTATTGATTGCGGCATTGCCTTGGATCTTGTGGGTATGAGGAAAGAAAAGCACGCCCTCGGCGCCGCGCATGCAGAGCTGATGGGCGTCGAGTTCGACGGCTTTGACCGGGAGCGCGAGGAAATCACCTTGCGCTTCCGCGCGCCTGACAGCTTCATCACTCCGCGCGGCAGCGTGCAGGGCGGGCTGATTGCCGGGTTCCTCGACGAGGTCATGGGCTGGGCACATGTCTGGGCCACTGATCATGCCGAGGCTCCGCTCAACCTCGACCTGACGATGACGATCCTCAAGCCGGTTCCCGCCGGTCCGCTGCTCGGCAAGGGACGGGTGCTGCGGCGCGGGCGGAGGGCGATCTTCCTCGAAGGCGAATTGTTCGGTCCTGACGGCACGCTGCTTGCCCGCGCGACCAGCACTGCCATTCCTACGCCGCGACCCACAGGGAAAAGCTGATGGCCCGACAGCAATTCACCCCCGAGCAGCACTCGGTCCGCGTCCTCAAGGTGGGCGAGCGGGTGCGACATATCCTCAGCGAGCTGCTCGCACGGCAGGAGGTGCATGACGATACCGTCAGCGCCGCCAACATCGCTGTGACCGAAGTGCGCATGTCGCCCGACCTGCGCAACGCCAGCGTCTATGTGAAGCCCCTGCTCGGCAAGGACGAGGACACCATCGTCAAGGCGCTGCGCCAGAACACGGCCTTCCTGCAAAAGGAAGTCGCCAAGCGGCTGGGCCTCAAATTCGCGCCCAAGCTGCAATTCCGCGCCGACGAAAGCTTCGACGAGGCAGAACGCATCGAACGCCTGCTGAGCGATCCGAAGGTCGCGCGTGATCTCGACGGCGAGGATTAACCCGCCGGACGCAGCCGCGCCTTGAGGGTAATGTTCACGGTCTTGCCGACGATCAGCGAATAGGACTTCATGCCGAAATCGTAGCGGTTGATCCTGGTCGTGCCGGTCAGCGTAATCACCTCGCCCGGTTTCGCCTTGGCCGGCGGGCTATCGAAGGCGATCGCCAGCGTCACCGGCTTTGCCACTCCGCGTGCGGTCAGAGTGCCCTGAACCGTGCCGGTCATGCCGTCCTTGAGCACCATGCGACTGCCCTGGAACCGGACGGTGGGGTATTTCTCGACCCAGAAGAACTTCTCGCCCTTGAGCCTTTCACGCGTGGTCTTGTCAGGGGCGGTGAGGGCGCGCGCATCGATCTTCACATCGAGGTCGATCTGTTGCGGATCGGTGGGTGACAGGCGGGCTGTCCCGGAAAGTTCGGGGAAATCCGCGGTCTTGCTGCCGAGCCCGAGGAAAGCGACCTTGGCCGAGACATTGCTGCCTGCGCTGTCGACGGTGTATGCGGTGCCGGCCGCTGCGGCTGTCAGGGACAAGGCAGCAGAAGCCAGCAACAACGGTTTGGGAAGTCTCTCGATCATGCGGCTGGCCATGGCGGCAGCGCCCCTAGTTGGCAGGTGCCGTTGCCGGCACCTCCATGAACACTTCCGCCCCTGGGCCGAGCGGCAGGTCGAGCACGACCCAGCCGATCGTCAGCGCCAGGCCGCTCAAAAGCAGGCCAATGGAATACGGCAGCATGGTTGCCGCGAGGCTCCCAAGCCCGAATTCCTTGTCCCAGCGCTGGCAGAAGATCAGGATCAGCGGGAAATAGACCATTAGCGGGGTGATGATATTGGTCGCCCCGTCGCCCACGCGATAGGCAGCGGTAGCCATCTCCGGTGAAACGCCCAGCAGCATCAACATCGGCACCAGTACTGGTGACAGGAGAGCCCATTTCGCGCTGGCTGAACCGATGAAGATGTTGAGCGCTGCCGAAACCAGGATGATCGCCGCCAACAGCGCCCAGGCCGGAAGGCCCGAATTGCCGAGGAAATCCGCCCCGTCGACCGCCAGGATCAGGCCGAGGTTGGACCACGCGAACATCGCGACGAAATGTGCCGCTGCGAAGGCCAGCACGAGGTAATAGGCGAGGTCTTCCATCGAACCGGCCATCATTTTCACCAGGTCGCGGTGGTTGCCGATGGTCCCGGCCGCCTTGCCATAGGCCCACGCGGCCAGCAGGAAGAGCAGGAAGAAGCCGCCGACAAGGCTTTGGTAGAATGGCGTCAGCTGCGCCTCGGGGGTGGCCGTCTCGTCGATCAGCGGAGTGCCCGGGCCAAGGGTCATGGCCAGCCACAGTCCGACGACGAACAGAACGGCGAGCCCGGCCCAGCGCAGGCCCTTGCGTTCCCCGTCACTCAACGGTCGGTCGGTCTGTTCCTCGCTCTCGTCGCGGCCCGCATTGGCGGCGATCCAGGTGCCAAGGCGCGGTTCGATGATGCGGTCGGTGACGTACCAGATCACCGGCAGGAAGATGACGAACATCGCCGCGATAAAGTACCAGTTGCCGGCGATGTTGGCGGTAAAGTCGCCGAACACCGTCTCGACCGAAGCTTCGGTGATACCGAACAACAGCGCGTCGAGCTGGCCGGGTAGCAGGTTGGCGGAAAAGCCGCCCGAAACCCCGGCAAAGGCGGCAGCGATGCCTGCAACCGGATGGCGCCCGGCAGCGTGGAAGATGATCCCGGCGAGCGGGATCAGCACGACATAGGCGGCATCGGCGGCAAGGTTGCCCATCATGCCCACCGCCACCACGATCGGGGTCAGCAGGCTCTTGGGCGCATTGCTCACGCCTGCGCGCATGGCGGTGCCGAACAGGCCTGCACGCTCGGCCACCCCGGCCCCCAGCATCACCACCAGCACATATCCCAGCGGGTGGAAATGGGTGAAGGTCTTGGGCATCTCGACCCACAGCTTCTGGAGGTTTTCTGCGCTCAACAGGCTGGTGGCGGTGATGATCCTGGCGGCGCCGGTATCGGGATCGATTTCCGTCGGGTGCGCTGCAGACAGCCCCGTCGCGCTGGCGATCATGGAAATCACCACCAGCGCCGCGATCAGCCCGAAGAACAGGAACACCGGATCGGGCAGCCTGTTGCCGCTCCGTTCGATCCAGCCGAGAATACCCTTCTGCTCCGCCTTCGCGATGCCATCAGCCATATCTGGAACTCGCCCCCGTGATTGTGCAATTGTTGTGGACTAGCATTGCCAATGCCGCCTGTCGCCCCGGTGAACGGCTGGCCTCCACAGCTGTTACGCGATAGCGTCGCGCCCCATGGCCAAGCTCTATTTCTACTACGCCAGCATGAATGCGGGAAAGAGCTCGACCCTGCTGCAGACCGCCTTCAACTATGGCGAGCGAGGGATGAAAGTGTCGCTGTGGACCGCTGCGCTCGACGATCGACCGGGCTTTGGTGCCATCAGCAGCCGCATTGGACTCGCCAGCGATGCACACCGATTCAACGAACACACCGATATCCTCGAATTCGTGCTGGGCGAACACGCTGAAGGTCGGGTCGATTGCGTGCTGGTGGACGAGGCACAGTTCCTGACGGAGGAGCAGGTGTGGCAATGCGCCCGGCTGGCGGATGAAACCGGCACGCCGGTGCTCTGCTATGGCCTGCGGACAGACTTCCAGGGCAAGCTGTTCCCCGGCTCAGCCGCATTGCTGGGCATTGCCGATGCCTTGGTCGAGCTCAAGGCAATCTGCCACTGCGGGCGCAAGGCAACGATGAACCTGCGCGTCGACGCCGATGGCAAGGCAGTGAAGCAGGGCGCGCAGACCGAGATCGGAGGCGATGACCGCTACACCGCTTTGTGCCGCAAACATTTCATGCAGGCGCTGGCGTAGCACCGGCACGCTGCTTATCTATCCGTCATGAGTGACACCGTAACACTCGCCGTGGTCCTGATCCCGGCGCTGATCGTCTCGATTGTATTCCACGAGGTCGCCCATGGAT
Source organism: Erythrobacter sp. SDW2 (assembly GCF_021431965.1). Taxonomy (NCBI): domain Bacteria; kingdom Pseudomonadati; phylum Pseudomonadota; class Alphaproteobacteria; order Sphingomonadales; family Erythrobacteraceae; genus Erythrobacter; species Erythrobacter sp. SDW2. The sequence goes on along the minus strand of NZ_CP090370.1, from coordinate 2,227,768 downwards.
GGACCGCGCGGATGCTGGGCGATCCGACGGCACATGAGCAGCGGCGGCTGAGCCTAAATCCGATCCGGCATGTCGATCCCGTCGGGACCTTGCTGCTTCCGGGATTCATGCTGGCCGTGAGCGGGCCTGTATTCGGCTGGGCCAAGCCTGTTCCGGTGGTCAAGGAGCGATTGCGCAATCCGCGTTTCGGAATGATGGCAGTGGCTGCGGCCGGGCCTGCTACCAATCTCGTCCTGGCCTTGCTGGGTGCCATCGTGTTGGGCATGGTCGGGCTCGGCAATGTGGAAACAGGCAGTTTGCTGGCGAATGGCCTGTTTTATTTCCTGCTGATCAACGTCTTCCTCGCCTTCTTCAACCTGCTGCCGATCCCGCCGTTCGATGGTTCGCATATCGTCGAAGGGCTGCTGTCGCCATCGCTGGCCAAGGGGTATGAGAAGCTGCGCCCGTTCGGGATGCTGCTGTTCATCGGTCTGATTGCCCTGACCTGGTTCGCGCCGCAGCTGGGGCTGATCGAGAAGCTGGTTGGTCCCCCGGTGGATTGGGCGATGGAGCGGCTTTACGCGGTGGCTCGGCTGTTTGGCGGCTAGCCGCTGACTTCGTCGATGTAACGGGCTTGCGGGTGTCGTTCGAGCAGGGCGGCTAGCCACGCGTTGCGGCGGTCTCTGGCGACACAAGCGACGATGCAGCCGCCAAAGCCGCCGCCGGTCAGCCGCGCACCTGCTGCGCCCAGTTCCACCGCATCTGCGACCAGCGCATCGATCGGCGGGATCGATACTTCGAAATCGTCCCGCATCGATGCGTGGCTCACGTTCATCAGGGTGCCGAGTGCGGGGATATCGCCAATCGCCAGCGCTTCGCGCGCGGCGAGGACGCGGCGATGCTCGCTGGCACAATGGCGGGCACGTTTGCGGACCGTTTCGTCCACTTCAGCGACCGCTTCGATGTCGGCTGGATCGAGCAGGCAGATATCGTCGCGCCCGAAGGCTATGCGCGCCGCATCGCATTCTTCCTTGCGTTCCTTGTAACGCCCGTCGCTCAGCTTGCGCGAGTGGCCCGAATGGATGACGACCATGGCATAGCTGGCGGGCAAGGGGACAAGCGCGTAGTCCAGCGTCGCCGTATCGAGCGCGATCGCCTGGCCCGGCTGGGGCACGGCCACTGCCACCTGGTCCATGATGCCGCAGGGCACGCCGAGATATTCGTTCTCTACCCGGCGCGCGGCGAGCGCGAGGTCGATATCGCTGATACCGCTGGCTGCCGAAATGCGCGCGGCCTTGAGGATGGCGACGATCAGCGCGGCGGAGGACGACAGGCCCGAGCCTGCGGGGATGGTCGAGCGAATCAACAAGTCGGCACCACCCTTGAGCAATCCCAGCTTCACTGCCTCGCGCAAGGCACCAACTGCGGGATCGGACCAGTGCTCGGTTGCGAGACCGTCGAGTGTGCGCTCGGCGGAGCCGGAAAAGCCCTCTGCGGTAACGATGACCTTGCGGTCTTCACGCGGCCTCAAGTCGACGGTGAGCGCGACGGATAGGGCCGCTGGCAGCACCATTCCTCCGTTGTAATCGGTATGCTCGCCAATCAGGTTGACCCGGCCGGGAACGGTCGCGGTAACGGTTTCCATGCTCATAGCTCCCGCAGGGCAGCGGCCGCCGATTCGGGCATGACATCGACTGTCATCACCCCGGTGTGCTGCTCTACCGAGGCAAGATATTTCACGCGCCCGGGCGCGCGCAGCAGCGGATAGAATTGCGCCGTCAGATGATAACCCTCCGATCCTCCACGCGGCGCAGCATGGAGCGCCAGCATGGTCGCGGCAGGCCGCTGGAACAGCGCGTCATAGCGGCGGGTGATGTCGCCCAGCAGGTTTGCGAACCCGCTTTTCTCCTCGTCGGTCATGTCGTGCAGGCCCTGCCTCGCCACGCGCGGGGCGATCCAGACCTCGTAGGGAAAACGGGCGAAGCGTGGGCAGAAGGCGGCAACCCCACCTGCTTCGGCCACGCCGTAATCGGGCAAGCTTCGATCGATCTCGGCAGCGAGATCGTATCCGGCGGCAAAGGCATCGATGGCATGTTGCTGCACCTGCGGTACCTTGGTGAAGCCGTAGATCTGGCCATGCGGGTGGGGCAGGGTTACGCCGACCTCGTCGCCCCGGTTCTCGAATGGCAGGACATATTCGCAGCCCGCCTCGAACAGCGCGGACATCCGGTCTTGCCAGGCCGCCAGCAGGACTTCGCGCCGCGCCTGCCCGATGGTTTGGAGGCTGCCTTCGGCCTCGGGCGAGTAGACCACAACTTCGCAGGCCCCGAGCGCGCGGGCGGTGTCGATTCCATCCAGCGCAGGCGGCTGTGGGGCTTGCGGATGCAGGCCGGAAAACTTGTTGTCGAAAATCGCCACTTCGAAATCCTCGAAGGGGATCTCGGTCGCCGGGCCGCCGGGGAGGGTCGGGGCGAGCGGGTCGGCGCTGGCGGCCGGCTTGAAGGTCCGGTTCTGGCGGTGCGCGGCATAGATGTTCCACTCGCGCCGCAGCGGGTGGAAGCGCAGTTCGCCGCCCAGCGCGATGTCGTCGGCCTCTTGCTGCTGTGGGGGCAGGTCGTGTGGCGAGTGGCCATAGAGCCGCAATATCCGCCCGTCGGCCTTGGCAAAGTCGCGGCGGTGGATCGGGCGGCCCGAAGCGTCGTGACCAATCGATTGCAGGTTGTCGCTCATGCCCTCTCCCTATCGGGGATTCCCGTGCTTGCCCATTGGTATGCGGCGGGAAAGCAGGCTAGCAGGATACGTATTCGCGCGGGGAAAGGGTTGCCGATGATCGATTTTGTCCAGCTGGGCGTGTTCGCCGGCCTGATGGCGCTTCTCGCCTTCCTGACCTGGCGCAAGGTCGCCTCGGCCCGGGCCGCTAGCCATGCTTCGGCCGATCGCGAGATCTTCCTCGCCGGGGGTGGGCTGAGCTGGTTCTTCATCGCCGGGGCGATCACCCTTACGAATCTTTCCACCGACCAGCTGGTGGGCATGAACGGCAACCAGATGTTGCTGCTCGCGTGGTGGGAACTGGCGGGCTTTATCGGCCTGCTGCTGCTCGCCTTCGTGTTCGTCCCGATCTACTACCGCAACAACTGCACAACGATCACGCAATTGCTTGAACAGCGCTATGACGGGGTCAGCATCCGAACGGTTATTTCGGGCCTGTTCCTGCTCGGCAATCTGGTGATCTACCTGCCCGCCGTGATCTATTCCGGCGCGCTGTTCATGCAGACCCTGTTCGGGGTTGAGGCGTCGATCGTGACGATCGCTGCTCTGTTCGCCATCGTCGGTGCGGCCTATGCCATCCTGGGCGGGCTGCGGGCTGTGGCGGTGCTCGATACCTATGGCGGTGTCGGCGTGCTGGGGCTGGCGCTGGTCGTTGTCTTTCTCGCCATGCAGGCGGTCGGCTGGGACATTACCAGCGGTGTGCCGGCAGAGCGACTGACGATGATCGGGGCGACCGACAGTCCGATCCCTTTCCACACCCTCTTCACCGGCATGATCTTCATCCAGATCTTCTACTGGTCGACCAACCAGAACATCACCCAGAAGGCACTTGCCGCGCCCGACGTGAAGGAAGCGCAGAAGGGCGTGATCGCGGCGGCGGTGATCCGCCTGCTGATCGTGCCACCGATTGTGGTCATTCCCGGCATCGTCGCCTACAAGCTGTTCGGCGATGTCGACGACCGGGCCTATGCCATGGTGGTGGGCGAGGTGCTGCCGGGCTGGACCAGCGGCATGTTCGCGGCGATGATCGCGGCGGCGGTGCTGACGACCTATGCGGCGGTGATGAACGCCACGATCACCTTGTGGTCGGTCGATTTCCACCGCCGTTTCATCAATCCTGATGTGGATGTTACCCGGCTCAACCGCATTGTCGGCCTGATCGCCATGGTCGGCTCGGTCGCGCTGGTGCCGCTCTATGCCAGTGCGACGAGCATCATCAACCTGCTGCAGGAACTGAACGGGCTGCTCTCCATGCCGATCCTTTCGGCCTTCATCGCCGCGCTGATGTTCCGCAACATGGACGCCCGGGCGGCGGTGGCGGGGCTGGTGTGGGGCTTCGGCCTCTATGCCTGCCACACCTTCTATCTCTATGTGCCCAAGAATTTCGGCGGGGTGAGCTGGTACGCGACCATCGGCCTGCCTTGGGTGCATTACATCGACGTGATGCTGTTCGTGCTGGTGACTTCGGTCGCGGTGGCGCTGCTGACCAACCGCGTGGTGTTCGGCAATCGCGCCACGCTTGCATTCGGCAGCGGTAGCCCCCAGCCTGACGGGGCATGACCGACACCAAACCCCACCCGCTTCCCCCTGTTTCGGGCTGGCTGATCCTCGACAAACCGCGCGGCATGGGCTCGACCCAGGCGGTGGGGGCGGTGAAGCGTAACCTGCGCGAGGCGGGCTACGGAAAGGTCAAGGTCGGCCATGGGGGCACGCTCGATCCCGAGGCGGAGGGGGTCCTGCCCATCGCGCTGGGCGAGGCGACCAAGCTCGCCGGGCGGATGCTCGATGCGAGCAAGATTTACGCGTTCACGATCCAGTTCGGAGAAGAGACCGACACGCTCGATGCCGAAGGCCAAGTGGTGGCGACGTCGGATCACCGTCCACCCATGGCTGCCATCGCTGCCGTGCTGGAGCATTTCACCGGCGACATCGAGCAGGTCCCGCCCGCCTATTCCGCGCTCAAGGTCGACGGCCAGCGGGCTTATGACCTGGCGAGGGCCGGGGAACAGGTCGAACTCAAGACCCGCGCGGTGACGATCTACTCCCTCGCCTTCGCAGGTGAGCGAGAAGACGCTGGTTTGCGCTCCACTTTCCAGACCACTACCGGCCGTCCGGATCCGTTCGATCCAGCGGCTCCGCTCGAACTGGCCGACAGTGTCACACTGGTCGCCCATGTCTCCAAAGGGACCTACATCCGCAGTCTCGCCCGCGATATTGCCCATGCCCTTGGAACCTTGGGCCACGTTACCTATCTCAGGCGCATCAAGGCCGGCCCGTTCCGTGAGGAACAGGCGATTTCGCTGGACAATCTGAACGAAATCGGTAAGGGCGCGCCACTTCAAGACCTCCTCCTGCCGCTCGAGGCGGGGCTGGACGACATCCCGGCTCTGCAACTCGATCCCGATAGCGCGCAGGCGGTCCGCCAGGGCCGGGTCATATCGGAACTGCCGCGATCCCATGGGATTTTGGCCGACGGGCTCTATCTTGCGAAGCTGGAAAGTGTTCCGGTCGCGCTTGTGGATCTCAGCGGCGGCACGATGAAAGTCGTGCGCGGTTTCAACCTTCCCGATGTCGCGGAGTAAAGACTATGACAGTGACTGCAGAGCGTAAGCAGGAAATCATCAAGGACAACGCACAGGCCAATGGCGACACCGGTTCGCCGGAAGTCCAGGTCGCGATCCTGACCGAGCGCATTCGCAACCTGACCGAGCACTTCAAGAGCAACCACAAGGACAACCACTCGCGTCGTGGTCTCCTCGCGATGGTCAACAAGCGTCGTAGCCTGCTCGCCTATCTCAAGAAGAAGGATGTGGCTCGCTACAACGCGCTGATCGCGAAGCTGGGTCTTCGCAAGTAAGAGTTTCTCGGAGCGGCCCAACTCGGGCCGCTTCGTTTATCCGGCTCCCGCACAATCCGGTGCAGGGGCGGCAACACGGGGCGCGAATAGCCCCACACCGGACCGGGACGGACTACCCGGCACTGTAGGCCCCGCGCGGCAATGTGGCCCCGCGGGTTCGAAAAGGAAAATCAATGTTCGACACGAAAACCGTATCGCTGGAGTGGGGCGGAAAGACCCTCACTCTGGAAACCGGCCGCATTGCCCGTCAGGCTGACGGCGCGGTCCTCGCCACTTACGGCGAAACTGTTGTGCTCTGCGCGGTCACGGCCGCCAAGAGCGTCAAGGAAGGTCAGGATTTCTTCCCGCTGACCGTCCACTACCAGGAAAAATTCTCCTCGGCCGGCCGTATCCCGGGTGGCTTCTTCAAGCGTGAACGTGGCGCGACCGAAAAGGAAACGCTGACCAGCCGCCTGATCGACCGTCCGGTCCGTCCGCTGTTCCCCGAAGGTTTCTACAACGAAATCAACGTCATCGCACAGGTCTTCAGCTATGATGGCGAGTGCGAGCCCGATGTGCTGGCGATGATCGCCGCATCGGCCGCGCTGACCATTTCGGGCGTGCCTTTCATGGGCCCGATCGGCGCCTGCCGCGTCGGCTTCAAGGATGGCGAATACATCCTCAACCCGAAGCAGGCGACTGCGCTGGCCGACGATGGCCGCCTCGATCTCGTCGTCGCCGCAACGCATGACGCCGTGATGATGGTGGAATCGGAAGCCAAGGAACTGACCGAGCAGGAAATGCTCGGCGCGGTGGCATTCGCCCACGACAGCATCCGTCCGGTCGTCAAGGCGATCATCGATCTTGCCGAACAGGCTGCCAAGGATCCGTGGGACGTCGCTTCGCAGGACGGCAATGACGACATGAAGTCGGCCATCAAGGCGATGATCGGTGACGATATCGCCGCCGCCTACAAGCTGACCGACAAGTCGGCTCGTTCGGACGCGCTCAATGCCGCCCGCGACAAGGTCAAGGCGCACTACGCCTCGGACGAGTTCGACGGCCAGCAGCGCATGACCGCGATCAAGCTGACCAAGAAGATCGAAGCCGACATCGTGCGCGGCGCGATCCTCAAGGACGGCACCCGCATCGACGGCCGCAAGCTCGACCAGGTTCGCCCGATCGAAGCGATGGTCGGCGTGCTGCCGCGCGCCCACGGTTCGTCGCTGTTCACCCGCGGCGAAACGCAGGCGCTGTGCTCGACCACCCTCGGCACCAAGGACGCCGAGCAGATGATCGATGGTCTCGAAGGCCTTAGCTACGAACGCTTCATGCTGCACTACAACTTCCCGCCCTATTCGGTCGGTGAAGTGGGCCGCTTCGGCGCGCCGTCGCGCCGTGACACCGGCCACGGCAAGCTGGCCTGGCGCGCGCTGCACAATGTGCTGCCGAGCCATGAGGACTTCCCCTACACGATCCGCGTCCTGAGCGACATCACCGAGTCCAACGGCTCCAGCTCGATGGCGACGGTGTGCGGTGGCTGTCTGTCGATGATGGATGCCGGCGTTCCGATCGAACGCCCGGTTTCCGGCATCGCCATGGGCCTGATCCTCGAAGGCAAGGACTTTGCGGTCCTGTCTGACATCCTGGGTGACGAAGATCACCTGGGCGACATGGACTTCAAGGTTGCGGGCACCGAAGCCGGCATCACCACCATGCAGATGGACATCAAGGTCGCCGGCATCACGCAGGAAATCATGGCCAAGGCGCTCGAGCAGGCGAAGGCCGGCCGGACGCATATCCTGGGTGAAATGCAGAAGGCTCTCGGCACCGCGCGTACCGAAGTCAGCAAGCATGCCCCGCGCATCGAGACGATCCAGATCGACAAGTCGAAGATCCGTGACGTTATCGGCACGGGCGGCAAGGTGATCCGCGAGATCGTCGCCGAAACCGGCGCCAAGGTCGACATCGACGACGAAGGCACGATCAAGATCAGCTCGAGCGACCTCGACCAGATCGAAGCCGCCAAGGCCTGGATCCTCGGCATCGTCGAGGAGCCGGAAATCGGCAAGATCTACAACGGCAAGGTCGTCAACATCGTCGACTTCGGTGCCTTCGTGAATTTCATGGGCGGCAAGGACGGTCTCGTCCACGTCAGCGAAATGAAGAACGAGCGCGTCGAGAAGCCGACCGACGTCGTCAGCGAAGGCCAGGACGTGAAGGTCAAGGTTCTCGAAATCGACCAGCGCGGCAAGGTCCGCCTGTCCATGCGCGTCGTCGACCAGGAAACCGGCGAAGAGCTGGAAGACACCCGTCCGCCCCGCGAACCGCGCGAACCCAGAGGTGATCGGGGCGGCGACCGTGGCCCGCGTCGTGACGGCGGTGGCGGTGACCGCCGCGGCGGCCGTGGCCCGCGTGGTGGCGGCGACCGTGATCGCGGCCCGCGCCGTGACCGTGACGGCGGTGGTGAAGGCCACGTGCCTGACTTCCTGAAGGACTGACGCAGCGCGTTACCCCAGCGCAAGCTGGGGTCTCGTGCCGCAAGCTCGGCCTTCGTGGTGAGCGATCCCAGCTTCCGCTGGGATGACGGCAGAAACAGGGAAGGGCCGCTCGACAGGGCGGCCCTTTTCGTATCTAGGACACACCTATGCTTCCCCGCGAAACCCTGGCCACGGCACAGATCCCCGGTGGCGATACGCTGACGCTCGTTTCCCACGGGCGCGATTTCATCATCATGCTCGGCCGTGACGAGCTGATGGGCACGCGGATGCAGTTCAGCGAGGAGCAGCTCGCGCAGCTGACGCTGGCGCGGCTTTCGGCCAAGGCTCCGCGTGTGCTGATCGGCGGCTATGGCATGGGCTTCACCTACCGCGCCGCGCTCGCCGCCGCGCCTGAGCGGGCACAGGTGGTGGTGGCCGAGGTGGTCCCCGAAATCCTTGAATGGGCTGAAGGCCCGCTTGCCGCTCTCACCGGCGATTGCCTGGAGGATCCGCGCGGCGAGATCGTGCTGGCGGATGTGGCAGCGCTGATCGACGATGCGGTGGACGGCACCACCGACCGTTATGACGCGATCCTGCTCGATGTCGACAACGGCCCCGACGGGATCGTGCGCGAGGGCAACGAGCGGCTGTACACCCGCACCGGCTTGGGCCGGGCGCGCGATGCCCTGAACCCGGGCGGCGTGCTGGCGGTTTGGTCCGCCGCGCCCGACCACAAGTTCACCGGCCGGCTCAAGGACGCGGGCTTCCATGTCGACGTCCAGACCGTCCGCGCCAGGCCGGGCAACAAGGGTCCGCATCACACCATCTGGTTCGCCATCAAGGCTCGTTGATCTCGCTCACCGGGTTGTTCGGTCCCGTTCTTGCGCAATTCATCCGGATTGTGTGAGACCTGCGCAAAAGGTCGCATCGGGATTCGTTTGAACGGGGGAAATCCAGTGCGGAAATCTGTGTTTGCTGCTGCGTTGCTGGTGGGTGCCGGCTGTGCCGGTCCGGCGATGGCGAGTGGCGACTATTGCCAGCCACAATGGAAGCCCGAGAACCCCGACCTCGATTGCGTCAGTTCGATTCCGATTGCGCCGGGCAATGACTCCCGCATCAACCTGTTCCTGCTGCTGCAGGACCGCGCCGGCCACAATGGCGCGGGCAAGGCCTATCCTGATCTCGGCTGGCGGGCCTATTACGGCCGCAACTTCCTGCGCTGGAACGAGATTTCCGCAGCCTGGTACCCGCAGCCGCCAGCCCCGGAAGAAGATACGGCGGACGATTGGAACGGCGGTTACGGTCGCTGCCAGACCGTCGGCAGCGGCAAACGCAGCTTTCTCGATGCGCTGAAGTCGGTTGCCGGGATAAAGGATGACGATCGCGAATTGCTCGTCACTTCGCGCGAGCGGTTTGGCGAGTTGTGCGAAGACGGACCCGGCTCGGTCAAGCTGCCCAGCGAAAACGGCTATTTCGTCAATATCGGCGTCAACCGCATCGGCGATACGCCGATGGGGTTCATGGCCTATCTCGAGGCCTCGGCCAGCTTCTATGGCGGCGAATGGGGCCGGGCGAAGCAGTATTACGCCATGTTGGAGAACGCCAGGCTTGACGACTGGCTGACCGAGACGGCGAAATACATGACCGCCCGGACGCTCCTCAACGAAGCGCAGGAGCAGACCGAGGACGAGTGGGGCTGGTTCGAGCTCGAGCGGGCCAACAAGGCGGTGGCCAAGCAGGCGGAAGTGGCATTCAGAGGCTATCTGGGCGCTTACCCTGACGGCCTTTATGCCAATTCGGCGCGCGGGCTGATCCGCAAGTCACTGTGGCTCCAGCGCGATTATGCGCGGCTGGGTGAGGCCTATGCCGCAGCTCTGGCCAAGGCCGATCCCGACGCCGAAGAGACCGGCCGACTGATCGAGGAAGTGGACGACAAGCTGCTGGTGCGCGATCCGGCCGGCACAACCAGCGATGCGTTGCTGACCGCCGCCAACCTGCTGCTGCGAATGCGCCCGGAAGGTTTCGACTATAACTCGCCGCAGCTGACGCGCGAGCAGCTGGAGGCAAAGGCATCGGTCTTCGCCGACCAGCCCGAATTATGGGTCTTCCTCCAGGCCAGCCACGCCTTCTATGTCGAGAAGGACTACAATCGGGTCCGCGATCTGCTGCCCGACGATGCGCGGCAGGAAAGCTACACGCCGCTTACTTTCAGCCGCCAGTATTTGCGCGGGCTGGCGCTGCATGCGCTGGACGATCGCAACGAGGAAGGCTTCTGGCGCGAGCTGATCGGCGGTGCGGACGGCATCTGGCAGCGTCCGGCGGTCGAGCTCGCGCTGGCCCGTGTGCTCGAACAGAAGGGCGAACTCGCCAAGGCCTTTGCCGCCGGTTCCCCGATACGCGATGCGCGCATTCGCCGCATCCTGCTCGGCATGTCGGCCGGGCCGGGTATTCTCAAGGCACAGGCACGGGCCAAGGATGCGCCTGCCGGCGAAAACAGCTTTGCCACCTTCACCGTGCTGTGGCGGCAGCTCCAGCATCAGGAGTACAAGGGTTTCCTCGACGACCTGCCGCTCGCGGCGCAGTACCAGCCCGGGGAGGATTACTACGGCATGTGGGGCCTGCTCGACGAGCCGATAGCGCCTGCCAATGTCTTTGCGACGGGCCAGACAAAGGACGAATTCGCTTGCCCTGCGCTGGAACAGACCGTCCGAACCCTTGCGGCGAAGCCTGAGGATGCCGGGGCACTGCTGTGCCTGGGCGATTTCTTCCGTCTCAATGGCTTCGACGACCTGGCCTTCATGTCACGCTGGCCGGAACAGGATCTGACGGGAGAGATCGGCACCATAAACCACTATCCCGGCAAGGCGGTGCCCCGGCACGACTATTACACGGCGATCATGTCCGATCCCGCGGCAACCCGGGATCAGCAAGCCTATGCCCATTACCGGGCGATCCGCTGCTACGCCCCCAGCGGTAACAACAGCTGCGGCGGTGAAGGGGTGGAAATCGAAACCCGCATTGCCTGGTTCAAGCGGCTCAAGGCGCGCTATGCTGGCACCAAATGGGCCAAGGAGCTCAGATATTATTGGTAGGCGATGGCTCGCCGCGTTGCTGGCCCTGCTGCTGGCGGGATGCGGAGCGCAGGAGCAAGCATCGCCTTCAGGCACGGTCGATGCGGCGGATTATCGTGCCTTCTTTCTGTGGCCCGGGGTCGAACCGGTGCCGCAAATGCAAGGGGCTGACGCGGTTTATGTTCTGTGGGGCGAGCTGCGGAAGGCCGATCCCGACCGCAGCGAAGTGTTGTTCCAAGGGGTCCCGCAAGGTCGGGCAAGCGAGCTCTGGCTTGTCGTCCGGGCCGAACGGACCGACTGGGGCGATGGAGCCTACAGCCAGCTTCTCGCGGCGGCCGGTCGGTGGAACCGCGACGGGCGGCTGACGGGTATCCAGATCGATTTCGATTCCAGCACCGGCGAACTGCGCGGCTATGCGGCGTTCCTCGCACGGCTGCGCCAGCGCATGCCGGACGGCCTCAAGCTATCGGCCACCGGGCTGCTCGACTGGCCTGCCAATGCCAGCAAGGCCGACCTGGCCGCGCTGGCAGGCGCGCTCGATGAAATCGTGATCCAGACCTACCAGGGCAGCACGACTATCCCTGAATATGCCGACTATATCGCCGCAGTTCGCCGCCTGCCGATGCCCTACCGCGTGGCTCTGGTCGAAGGCGGGGCATGGGAGGCCCCGCCCGACCTGTCGAGCGACCCGAACTTCAAGGGCTATGTCGTGTTCCTCCTGGCGGACAAGTTCAAGCGCTAGCGCGCCATCGGGTTGCCCATAAAGTCGCGCTTGCCCAGCGGGACGCCCTTCATCCGCAGAATGTCGTAGAAGGTGGTGGCGTGGAAATAGAAGTTGGGCTGACTGAAGCCGAGCAGGAAGTTCTGGCCGCTGAACTCCATCAGCCGCTGCCCGCCAAGGACGAAGCCGACGGTCTTGTCCTGCACCTCTTCGAGCTGTTCGGGCGTCACCTGCGCCAGCTCGTCGAGCGTGCGCTGGATCTTGGTCTTCATGGCGGAGAAATCGCCCGGCAGCTCGGTGAAATCGGGCGAAAACTCGCCGGTCGGCAGCAGGCTTATGACATAGGCCGAATGCACCCAGGTGCTGCGGACATGCCACGGCAGGTTCCACATGGTGTCGGCCAGCTTGGCCTCGACCAGTTCGGCCGGGTCGATGCCATGCTCGGTGCAATGCGCCTCGGCTTTGGCGATCACGCCATGCATTCCGCCAAGGATCTGGCGGCAGCTGGGGACGAATGCATCGTAGAGTGTCAGGGCCATGGGGATTCCTCTCCTCAAAGAGAACGGCCCGGTCGCTGGGGAGCAACCGGGCCGCACGTTTGTCGATATCAGCGCACCCGCGGGCCGCCGAAGGGTAGCGGAGGCGGGGGACGGCGTGCGCCGCGCGGCAGCTGGGCCTGGTAGGCCCGCCCGCAATGTTCGACGCAATAGGGAAAACCCGGGTTCACCTGCTCGCCGCAGAAGTGGAAATCTGGTTCGCCCGGATGGCCCATCGGCCAGCGGCAGACCCTGTCGTTGAGGTCGAGCAGGCTGGTCTTGTCGGCAATTTCCGGGCTCGGCTTGGCGGGCACCAGGCGGCGCGGCGGGGCCGGCGGGATCGGTGCCTGCTGGTCGCCCGGACCCTGGCGCAGGAAGCCGCCGGGGCCGACCGAGACGATCTTGGGCAAGTCGTTCTGGCCGGCATTGGGCAGCGGTTGCGAAGGGATCGGCGCGTTCGCACCGCTGGACGCGGCAGGAGCGGGACCGGACGGGGCCACAGGCTTGGCAGCAACCGGCCGCGGTGCCGGTGCGGCAGGTTTGGCCACAGGCTTCTTCGCCACCGGCTTCGGTGCGGGCTTGGGCGCAGGCTTCTTCTCGTTGGCCTTGACCGGCGAGGGCCGCGACTTGAGGCCGAGGCGGTGGGCCTTGCCGATGACCGCGTTGCGGCTGACCCCGCCCAGCTCGTCGGCGATCTGGCTCGCGGTCGCACCGCCTTCCCACATCTTCTTGAGGGTCGCGGTGCGTTCTTCGGTCCAACTCATAGGATGCTCGGTGTCCGTAATTCGTGCGGAAATGGGTGTTCAGCGGCCATATAGGGATCGCGGGGCGATCTTGCCAGTGCCGAGCCGAGCGCCTACCCGCGCAGGGATGAGCGATCAAGCAAACACTGGCGCAAATCCCGTCTCCTTCCACCCGCGCGGCGAGCCGATCTTCACCGGCGTCAACTGGCTGGGCCTGTGGAGCCTCTACCTGAAGGAAGTGCGCCGCTTCATGAAGGTCCAGACGCAGACGATCTGGGCACCGGCGGTGACGACCTTGCTGTTTCTTGTGATCTTCACTGTCGCGCTGGGGCGGGAGGGGCGGATGGTGCTGGGTGTGCCGTTCGCCACCTTTGTGGCTCCCGGTTTGATCGTGATGGGCATGATGCAGAATGCTTTCGCCAATTCCAGCTTCTCGCTGCTTTCGGGCAAGATCCAGGGGACGATCATCGACCTGTTGATGCCGCCGCTATCCGAAGGCGAACTGATGGCGGGGATCGTCGGTGCGGCTGTGACCAGGGCCGTGCTGGTGGGCCTGACAGTGGCATTGGCGATGCTGCTGTGGCCGGGCGTCACGCTGACGGCAGCGCATCCCTGGGCGATCGTCTGGTTCGGGCTGATGGGCGCAGTGCTGCTGTCGCTGATGGGCTTGATGACCTCGATCTGGTCGGAGAAATTCGACCATAACGCGGCCATCACCAACTTCGTGATCGCACCGCTCAGCCTGTTGTCGGGCACGTTCTACGTGATCGACAATCTGCACGGTGTTTTCCAGACGATCAGCCACTTCAACCCCTTCTTCTACGTGATTTCGGGGTTCCGGTATGGCTTCCTGGCGGAAAGCGATATTGCCGGGGGCAGCGGCCAGATCGCTTTCGCTGCGATCGGGTTGGGCGTGTTCAACCTGCTCTTGGCGCTGGTGGTTTACCGCGTGCTGAGGTCCGGCTGGAAGATCAAGGACTGACCGGAAGCCCCAAGACTTATCAGTGCGTCAGCTTGCGCCGCATTCGGTAGCGACCGCGCGCAAAATCCTCGAATAGCTCGGTCACCTGCGGATGGTCGACGGGGCCGCGATCGCCGTCGAGCAGCAAGTTCTGCTGGCTGACATAGGCGACGTAGGATGATTCCTCGTTCTCCGCGAACAGGTGATAATAGGGCTGGTCACGATGCGGCCGGATATGCTCAGGGATCGATTCGTACCATTCTTCGCTATTGGCGAAGACCGGATCGATGTCGAAAATGACTCCGCGGAAATCGAACATGCGGTGGCGCACCACGTCGCCGATCGCGAAGCGGGCGCTGACGCGACGGGGCGCTTCGACCTCGCGGCCGGCCTGGGGTGAGAAGAAGAGGGCGCGGTCCATCGGGCAAATATAGGGCGTCTGCTGCGCCGCACAATGGGACCAAAGACCCGGTCCCCCGAATTCGCGCAATTCGGGCTTGGCAAGGGCGGGGGCGAACGCTAGTAGCGCCGCTTCCTGAACGACCAGCGCCAGAACGGCGCGCTCGCACAGCTTCGCGGAGAGGTGGCAGAGTGGTCGAATGCGCCGCACTCGAAATGCGGTATACGGGCAACCGTATCGAGGGTTCGAATCCCTCCCTCTCCGCCATTTCCCGACCTGTCTGTTGTTTCGCCGGAAGGGGCCGGTTTCCCGGCCCGGAAGGGCGAACTTGTGTCTTTCAAGCTGCTTCCCTGGCAGGGCAATATTGCGCCAGGAACTGTTCGTGGCTGGGCATATTCTGGACGACGTAGCGGATCGACTGCTCCATCTCGTCGAGTTCCTTGCGGGTTTTGACGAGGTCCATCGTGTCGGCGACGGGGTTGTGCCCGATCATCGGAATACGCTGGCCCATCATTACCGCCGCCCAGCTGGTCTCGGTGAACAGCTCGTCCTCCTCGCGGAAGATCTGGCCGGTCGCCTTGAACAACTCGATCTTTTGGGTGAGCGTATCCGGCACCGACATGGTCCGGCAGTAATTCCAGAACTCGGAATCGGTCCGCTCGGTCGCCTTGTAGTGCAGGATCAGGAAGTCGCGGATGCGGGCATATTCGCGCGCGGTGAGGCGGTTGAAAGTGTCGCGCTGGGCATCGGTGATGCCGTCCAGCGAGAGCATCGATATCAGCTTGTCGACCGCCGTGTTGATCAGGTGGATCGAGGTCGATTCCAGCGGTTCCATGAAGCCTGCGGCGAGGCCGACCGCGACGACATTGCGGTTCCAGAACTTGTTGCGATGGCCGGTCACGAACCGCAGGTGGTTCGGGTCTGCCGTGGGCTTGCCGGCGATGTTGTTCACCAGGATATCGTGCGCTTCGTCGGCCTCCATGAAGCTGCTGCAATAGACATGGCCGTTGCCGTTGCGGTGTTGCAACGGGACCTGCCATTGCCACCCGGCACTGTGCGCGGTGGCGCGGGTGAAGGGCGGGGGCGGGCTGCCGTCGTCGCGATTGCAGGGCAGGGCAACCGCGCGGTCGCATGGCAGCCAGTGGGTCCATTCGGTGTAGCAGGTCTGCAGCGCCTGTTCGATCAGCAGGCCGCGGAAACCGGAGCAATCGACGAACAGGTCACCCGCGATCTCCTTGCCGCTGTCGAGCTGAACCGATGTGACATCGCCGCTTTCGCCGTCGAGCGTCACATCGACGATCTTGCCTTCCTGCCGGACGACGCCGCGCTGCTCGGCATATTTGCGCAGGAAGGCGGCATAGGCGGTAGCGTTGATGTGATAGGCGTAGTTGACCGGGGGCAGGTCCTCGCGCTCGAAATTCTTGGTGTAATCCTGCGTCCGGCTGAAGCGCCCGAAATATGCGGCCATGGTCTCGACATTGAAGACCTGGAGTGGTCGCTTGTCGCCGTGTTGGCGCTGGCGGTGCCAGACGTGCTGGAAAGATATGCCGCCCATGGTGTAGCCGTAGGCGCCGAACGGGTGGATGTAGCTGTCGCCGATCTCGCCCCAGTTGACGAACTGGATGCCCAGTTTGAAGCTGCCCTGGACGGCGGACAACATTTCGCTCTCGTCCACTTCCAGCAGCTCGTTGAAATTGACGAAGGGCGGGATGGTCGCCTCGCCGACGCCGACA
The DNA here is from genome assembly GCF_021431965.1 of Erythrobacter sp. SDW2. Taxonomy (NCBI): domain Bacteria; kingdom Pseudomonadati; phylum Pseudomonadota; class Alphaproteobacteria; order Sphingomonadales; family Erythrobacteraceae; genus Erythrobacter; species Erythrobacter sp. SDW2. Next base: position 2,211,539 of record NZ_CP090370.1, on the reverse strand, counting down.
GTGCCGATGGCTTCCGACTCGACAAGGGTGATGTCGACCAGGTTGTTGGTCTTAAGGCGCGAGAGCGCTGCCGCCGCCATCCAGCCTGCGGTGCCGCCACCCACGATAACGATCTGCCTGATTGCCATGTCTTTCGGTCCCGTCCCTTGTCATGTCAGGCTATCGCCGGTGGAGGAGGGAAGCAACATGAGCCCAAAGGCCAGCTTGCCCACCATCACCGCCCTGCCGGATGCGCCATTGTTGCTAGCATGCAACAGGAGAATTGTGAACGTTCATTTTCGGACTTGTGAACGCTCTCAATTTCAGCTAGCCGACAATTACGGAAACGCATACGAATGTGGTCCGTGGGGTTCCTGGTGCCGCCACTGGCGCAGGAAGGATGCTTAGGGAGGATGGGCCTTGTCACGCTTTATGTCGTCACGCCGCACCACTGATACGAATTCCATCTCGCGCCGCGTTCTGGCGCTCGGTACCGCATCCAGCATCGCCTTGTGCGCGATGATGGCGCAGCCTGCCTTTGCGCAGGATGCGGAGGAGGAGCCGGACGCCGAGGAGCCTGCTGCCGAGGCCGAGAACATCATTACGGTGACCGGCTTCCGCGCTTCTCTGGAGAGTGCGCAGGGCATCAAGCGTGACGCCGACACCTTCGTCGATGTCATCACCGCGGAAGACATAGGCGCTCTGCCCGACCGTTCGGTTGCCGAAGCGCTGCAGCGCGTTCCCGGGGTGAACATCGGCCGGTTCGAGAAAACCAGCGACCCGGATCGCTTCTCGGTCGAAGGCACCGGCGTCATCGTGCGCGGTCTTCCGTTCGTCCGTTCGGAACTCAACGGGCGCGACATCTTCTCCGCCAATGGCGGCACGGTGCTGAGCTTCAACGACGTTTCGCCTGAGCTTCTCGGTCGTGTCGAGGTGTTCAAGAACGTCACCGCCGACATGGTCGAGGGCGGTATTTCCGGCATCGTCAATCTCGTCACGCGCAAGCCGCTCGACACGAATGGTTTCAAGATCGCCGGCACGGTCGGTTACAACTTCGGCGACATGGCAGAGGAATGGTCGCCCGAATTCTCCGTTCTGGCTTCCAATGTCTGGGAAAACGATGCCGGCCGGCTCGGTGTCCAGCTGGGCTATGCCAATTCGGAGCTGATCAGCCGCACCGATGCATCGCAATTGACCGACCCTTGCTACCGTGCGGCGACGCTCGACGGTCCCTGTCTGCGCGTCCTGCCGGTCGGGTCGGGCGGGATCGGCGGCACGCCGAACTTCGATGAATCGAACTTCCCGCCGCCGGGAACTGTCATCTCTCCCAAGGGCGCCGGTGTCCGCACCACGGAACTCGAGCGCGATCGCGAAGCATGGTCGGGAACGGTCCAGTACGAGGATCCGACCGGCGACTTCGTCGTCACCTTCGAATGGCTGCGGTCCGAAACCTCCTTTTACACCGACGAGTATGCGATCCTGGCACAGGTCAACGACGATGCCCTGTTCCCGGTCCCGCGCGCGGGCAGCACGTGGGAGTTCGACGATAACGGCGTATTCCAGCGGGGCATACTGACGCAGAGGCCCGGCGACGCCTATGCGACGCCCTTCGGCCGTGGCGGTATCCCGATGGAATCGCTGCGCTTCCAGCGCGACACCACGTCGATCACGCAGGATTTCTCGTTCGATCTCAAGTGGTCGGTGACCGACCGGCTGCGGCTGAGTTTCGAGGCGCAGCGCGTCGAGTCCGAACTGTCGCGGGACTCGATCATCGGGGCGATGAACACCTGGGCCGATGTCTCGATCGATGCCAGCGGCGATACGCCCCTGGTGGAATTCCTCGCCCCGGCCGGTTCGCCGGCGGACTACTTCTCCAGCGGGTTCTATACCTATTACTGGTTCCTGCTCGACAGTCTCGAGCGGAACGAAGGCGACCTCGACACGCTCCGCTTCGATGGCGAATACGACATCAGCGACGATGGCTTCTTCAAGAAGGCCCGCTTCGGGGTTCGGTGGAGCGATCGCGAGCGGACCAACCGCAACACCAATTTCAGCACCTGGGGCAACCTGTCGGCTCCGTGGGCGGGCCGGGCGGGCTGCGCTCCGTGGGGATCGGGTCCGAATTGCCCGTTCCAGCCCGGCCGGTTCTACACCGGCCTACCCGGCCAGGAATTCGCCATCGCAGGCGGCGCCTACACCGACGATTTCCCGAACTATTCGCAGGTCCGCAACCCCTTCGGCGACGGCTTCCAGCGCGGCAATGCGCCGACGCCGATCGAGAACGGCGCGGCCTGGTTCTTCGGTGGTGACGACTTCCTTGGCGAATACCTTTCGGGAGAATCGGCCCGCCAGGCACGGGAAATCAATACCTTCTCGCAGACGCCGAACCCGTTCTTCGGGGTGCAGGACCGTTCATTCACTCAGATCGACGGCACCGTCGTCCCCTGCGATCCGTTCTGTCCGCCCGAAGTCTCGACGGTCGGCGAAACGACCAAGGCCGCCTATGCCCGGGTCGATTTCGGCAAGGATCTGGACAATGGCTGGAACATCGATGGCAACTTCGGCTTGCGCTATGTCCAGACCAAGGTGCGTACTGCGGGCCTGATCGGTTTCCCCAACGGCTTCTTCTTCGACAACGGCCCGGCCGGTAACGGCGACGGCATCGTACAAGTCGTGGAAATCGTGGGACAATGTAACCAGACCCCGCCGGGGCAGACCCTGCCGGGCTACTGCAGCCTGTCGGCCGCTCGCCAGCAGGAGTTCGCCAATGCGTTCACCGGCGAATTCCTGATCGACGATCGCGACATCACCTTCGATCACTGGTTGCCGGCGTTCAATGTCAAACTGGACATCGGCAATGGCCTTCTTTTCCGCGCTGCGGTGTCAAAGGGCATTTCCCGGCCCGATCTGCAGTTGTTCACTGCTGGCGGGGCCATCGGCGACAATACCAACGACCTGCGCGCGGAAGGCACGCTTGAAACCGGACCGCTGTTCCAGCTGTTTACCGGCAATCGCAACGTCCGCCCGGTCGAATCGTGGAACTACGACCTGTCGGCCGAGTGGTACTTCGACGATGTCGGCTCGCTGACCGCCTCGTTCTTCCTCAAGGATATCAAGGGTATCGTCAGCGGCGGTGCCGATGTCGTCGAATACACCAGCCCGGGCGGAACGACGATCCCGGTCGAAGTGAACGGCCCGATCAACTCGCAAGGCGGCACGCTGAAGGGAGTCGAACTGGCTTACCAGCAGACCTTCGACTTCCTGCCGGGTCTGCTGAGCGGGTTCGGGACCCAGCTGACCTACACCTATGTCGACGGTGGCGACTTCATCAACACGCAGGTTGGCGGCGCCCAGCGCAGTCCGTTTGCTTCCGCCCAGCCGCTGGCGGGGATTTCCGACCACACAATAAACGCGACAATCTTCTACGAGAAGGGACCGTTCGCGGCCCGTGCCGCCTACAACTGGCGCTCGGACTTCCTGATCACGCCGCGCGACGACATCTTCCCGTTCTCGCCGATCTGGCAGGAAGCTTCGGGCCAGCTCGATGCGTCGATCTTCTATGCGGTGACCGACCAGATCAAGCTCGGCGTCCAGGGGGTCAACCTGCTCGACTCGGTTACCCGGACGACCCAGGTGGTCGATTTCGACGGCACGCGGATCACCCGCTCGGCCTTCCGCAACGACCGTCGCTTCACCTTCCTGGCGCGCTTCGACTTCTGATCGATGCGTTAGGGTATTGGGATGAGGGCGGGTTCCTGTTTCGGCAGGAACCCGCCTTTTCCTTTGCGGGCAAGGCGTTGTAAGGGGATTGGGCAATGATCTCGAGTGCACTGAGGACGATGTTGGCAGGGTCGGCGGCTTTCGCATTTGCGGGCTGTGCGACTGCTAGTGGGCCGGCTCCGGCCAGCGAAGATTCTTGGTGGACGCTGGTCTGGTCGGACGAGTTCGACGGCGATGCTATTGATCGCAGCAAGTGGGACTTCGACATCAACTGCTGGGGCGGCGGCAACAACGAGCGGCAGTGCTATACCGACAGCGAGCGCAACGCCTCGGTCGAGGACGGCGCGCTGGTGATCACCGCGCGCAAGGAGAAGAGCACCGGGCCGGCGTTTCCGCCAAGCATCGCTGCCGGGCAGGCAGACCCCGATGCCAAGGCGACGAAGCCTTTCTCCAGCGCGCGCCTGGTGACGCGAGGGAAAGCGTCGTGGAAGTATGGCAAGATCGAAGTCCGCGCGGCCTTGCCGCAAGGGCAGGGCACCTGGCCCGCCATCTGGATGCTGCCTGAAGACAATGTCTATGGCGGCTGGGCCCGGTCGGGCGAAATCGACATCCTCGAGGCCGTCAATCTCGGCGTTGAATGCCCGGCGGACAAGGGCTGTGAGGAAGGCGGCGAGAACACCATCCTTGGCACGCTCCATTTCGGTGGCGGTTGGCCCGATAATGCGCTGACCAGCACGGAAATTCCCTATCCCCCAGTGCTCGACGGCGGGTATCACACCTTCGGCATCGAATGGGGCGAGGGCATTATCACCTGGAGCGTGGATGGGCAGGTTTATGCCACCAAGCGGGCGGAGGACTGGTACACAACCTCCACAGACGATCCCGATGCGCCGTTCGACCAGCGTTTCCACCTGCTGCTCAACCTAGCCATTGGCGGCGGGCTGCCGGAAGAACGGGCCCTGGGCGGCGTGGATGAGAGCGGTTTCCCCAAGCGGATGTTGGTCGACTGGGTCCGGGTCTGGCAATGCGCCGACGACACCGCTACCGGCAGGTCCTGCATCCTCGGGAGGGATGATTAACATGGCAAGACGGCGTCAGGCGGTCACGATCAAGCACGTGGCAGCAGATGCAGGGGTGTCCCTGCAGACCGTCAGCCGTGTCATCAACGACGGTCCCAACGTTCGCCCCGAGATGAAGGAGCGGGTGCAGGCCTCGATCGACAAGCTGGGCTATGTCCCCTCGATCGCTGCCCAGCGGATGAGCGGGTCGCATTCCTATCTCATCCTCGCGCTTAATGATCGCGAGCGTACCATTGCCGAATGGGAAGCGCGGCAGGGCAGCGACTGGGTCAACCAGATGCTCCTCGGCGGCATGCTGACGGCCGGGAAATATGGCTACCGTATGATGGTGGAACTGGTCGATACCCATGTGGACCATGTCGAGCGGGAACTGGCCGGCACGATTGCTTCGCTGCAGCCGGACGGGGTAATTCTGACCCCGCCGCACTCGGAAAACCGGAACATCACCCGGTTCCTTGCCGAGAAAGCTATCCCCTTCGCCCGGATCGGTTCAGTCGCCGGGGGACCGGGCATCGCCATGACCATGGGGGACGAGCATAACGCCGCAATGGCGACGGATTATCTGATCGGGCTTGGCCATGAGCGGATCGGATTCATCGCCGGACCGTCGGAGTATTCGCTCAGCGGATGGCGTGTCGATGGCTGGACCCGAGCGATGACCCGGGCCGGCTTCAAGGTTGACGGCTTGTTGGAGAAGGGCGACTTCGGGTATGACTCTGGCCTGGCCGCTGCCCGCAAGCTGCTCGAACTGCCCGAAAGACCGACGGCGATCATCGCCAGCAGCGATCAGATGGCGCTGGCAACCCTCGACACCGCGCGCGCCATGGGCATTAATGTCCCGGCCGACCTGTCGCTGATCAGCTTCGACAACACCCCGATCGTCAATTTCACCCAGCCAGCGCTGACGGCAGTGGACCAGCCCATCGCACAAACCACCTCGCGCGCCGTCGAACTGCTGATTGATGCGGCCCGCGAGGGCAATTGGCCGGACGAGCCTGTCCGGGTTCGCGGCACCCTGATCGAGCGGGGCTCGACCGCACCACCGCGCCAGCACGCCAATGACTGACCCGCACCATGGCTGACGCGAGCAAGCGCCAGTCGACGCGGTTCCTGTTGCTCTATGCGCTTGCTGCGGCGGGCGGTGCGGTCGCCTACGTTCCATTCCTGACAGTGCTGTTGCCGGTTCGGATCACCGCCATGTCCGGCGGCGAGGCCGACGTTGGCGCTCTCGCCTACATAACCCTTGGCGGAGCCTTGGCGGCGAGCACCGCGAATATCCTGTTCGGTTGGCTGAGCGACCTCACCGGGCATCGTCGAGGCTGGGTCATAGCCGGATTGCTGCTGTCTTGCGCGCTGCTTGTCTCGATGCCGCTGGCGCAGAGCTTTCCGATGCTCGCCGCAATGATCGTGCTGTGGCAAATCGGACTCAACATGATGCTGGCACCGCTCGCGGCGTGGGCGGGCGATTGCGTACCTGACAGCCAGAAGGGAACGCTGGGCGGCTTGTTGGCCCTCGCTCCGGCGCTCGGAGCATTGTCCGGGGCGCTCGTGACAATTCCCGATCTTGCCGGGCCGGAAATGCGGCTGTGGATCGTAGCGTTCCTGGTCGCCTTGATGGTTCTGCCCGCTGTTCTGGTCGGCAGGCCGGAACCCATGCCACAACTGATGGCAGATTTGGCTCCGGGCTTCGAAGAGGAACGCCCCGTGGCGCTCAAGTCGCGCTCGGCCGTTGTCCGGATGTGGCTCGCTCGACTGCTGGTGCAGATCGCGGAAGCGGCATTGTTCGCGTATTTGCTGTTCTGGTTCACCGGGATCGACGACAGCATTCGCGATAGCGACACCGCACGGATCTTTGCGGTGGTGCTGGGCCTGGCGGTCCCGCTGGCGATCGTTGTCGGTCGCTGGTCGGACCGGCGGGCGCGGCCGATCCTGCCGCTGGCGTGCTGTGCGGTTCTCACGGCAGTCGGCCTGGTGGTGATGGCAGTCTCGCAGGGATTGGAGATTGCCATTGCAGGCTATGTGCTGTTCGGCCTCGCCGCCTCCGTGTTCCTCTCGCTCCATTCCGCGCAGACGCTACGGGTGCTGCCGCGAGCACGGCGCCGGGGCAGGGACCTTGGCCTGTTCAACCTGACCAATACGGTGCCGTCGCTGATCATGCCTTGGCTCGCACTCAAGATGGTGCCGTTGTTCGGCTTTGGCGGCCTTTTCTGGCTGCTGGCGATGCTTGCTCTGATCGCGGCCATCCTCCTGGTAAGTCTCGCCCGTTTTCCAAGGGCGGGGTAATTTCCGGCTTGCAATCCGGTTTCACCCCGCTAACGTTGAGAACGTTCCCAACAGGGATGTAAAGGGGAGTGGAATGGTTCGCCGTCATTGGCTTGTTGCAGCATGTGCGTCGCTGGCGCTGGCACCGGGGCTGGCCGGGTGCGCCGGTGCGCCGCCTGTGGAAACCGCAGTTGCTGTACCGCAAACGGAAGACGAGCGGATTGCCGATATCCTTTCGCGCATGAGCGTGGAGCGCAAGGTCGGACAGCTGATCCAGCCACAGATCAATAGTTTCACCGCTGCGGATATGGAGCGGTATCGCTTCGGCAGCTATCTCAACGGTGGCAACGGCGGCCCTTATGGCGACGAATTCGCCGAGGCAGGCGAATGGCTGCGACTTGCCGATGAGATGTACGAGGCATCGGTCCGGCCTCTGCCCGGCGGTGAGCCGGTGATCCCGACCATGTGGGGCACCGACGCGGTCCATGGCCACACCAATGTCGTGCGCGCCACCATCTTCCCGCACAACATCGGGTTGGGGGCGACAGGCGATGCCGACCTGGTCCGGCGGATCGGCGCGGCCACCGCGACCGAGATTGAAGTCACGGGGATCGACTGGAACTTCTCGCCTACCGTCGCCATCGCACAGGATGACCGCTGGGGCCGGACCTACGAGAGCTACTCGGAAGATCCGCTATTGGTCGCCAAGCTTGGCAAGGCGCTGGTCGAAGGCCTGCAGGGTACGCCCGGCAGCAAGGATTTCCTGGGCGCCGGGCGGGTTATCGCCACGGCCAAGCACTTCTTCGGCGATGGAGGTACCGAGCAGGGTATCGATACCGGCGACGTCAATGGGGACATCGAAGAGCTCAAGAAAATCCATGCCGTGCCGTATCCGGTGGCGGTCGATGCCGGGGTCCAGGCCGTGATGGCCAGCTTCAACTCGATCAACGGCGAAAAAATGCACGGCAACAAGCCGATGCTGACCGACTACCTGCGCGGTGAATTGGGATTCGATGGGCTGGTGGTCGGCGACTGGAACGGTCACGGCCAGGTCCGGGGCTGCACGGTGACCGATTGTCCGCAGGCGTTGCTGGCCGGGCTCGATATCTACATGGTGCCGGACGAGTGGAAACCGCTACTGGAAAACCTCGTCGCGCAAGTGAAGGACGGCACGATCCCGCTGGCGCGGCTCGACGAGGCTGTCGGACGGGTGCTGCGTGTCAAGCTGCGTGCGGGCTTGCTCGACGAGGATGCGGTCAAGCCATCCGAGCGACCCAATGCCGGCAATATGGCTCTGCTCGGTTCGCCCGAGCACCGCGCGATTGCGCGCGAAGCGGTCGCCAAGTCGCAGGTCATTCTCAAGAACGACGGCGTGTTGCCATTGCAGAAGGAAGGCGCGACGATCCTTGTGGCGGGGGTTGCTGCCGACAGCATCGCCCAGGCTTCAGGTGGGTGGACGCTGACCTGGCAGGGCGGTCGCGAATTGACCAACGACTATTTCCCGGGGGCGACTTCGATCTACCAGGGCATTGCCGAGGCTGCGCGCGAGATCAATGCTACAGCCGTCCTGTCGAAAGATGGCTCGGTCCCGGCAAGCCCGGTTGATGCCGCCGTCGTCGTCTTTGGCGAACAGCCCTATGCAGAGTTCGCCGGAGACCGCAAGACGATGGTCTTCAGCGACGAAGAAGGGCTCGCACTGCTACGCAAGTTCAAGGCCCAAGGCATTCCGACTGTGGCAGTATTCCTCTCGGGCCGTCCGATGTGGATGAACCGCGAGATCAACGCGGCTGACGCATTTGTCGCCAGCTGGCTACCCGGGAGCGAGGGTGGCGGTGTGGCAGACGTCCTGTTCGGCAAGGTCGAGGCGACCGGCCGCCTTTCGTTCAGCTGGCCTGCCGATTGCGGCGGAGCGCCGGTCAACGGTCCGGAAGGAGCGTTGTTCGATCGCGGATATGGGCGTTCACTCCGCGACACGACGCCGACAGCCGAGCTCGATGAAACATGCGGATACCTCGACCAGCCCGCCGCTGCTGCCTGGTATGATATGGGTCGCCTCTCTGACGGGATCGTGGCGCGTGCGGGAACCGCGAACCTGCCGAACCTTCGCGGCGAAGGCGGCGGAATCGTTGCCCGCGGGGTCGACAAGGACCGTCAGGAAGATGCGCGCGAGATCACTTTCGGACCTGGTGCTTCGCTGTCGCTGGCCCAGAGCGGCGGGGGGAGCGGCGACTATCGCATTCTCTACAACCTCGCCACCGCGCCATCGGGCAAGGTGACAGTCACGGTCGGAGATACGCAGATCGATATCACCCGCCAGCTGGAACTGAGCGCAGGCAAAGGCTGGCGCGAGATGATCATCACCGGCGCCTGTGTGCCGGGGCTGGGCGACAGCATCACGCTTCGCAGCGATGCGCCGCTGGTGCTGCAGGTCGCCAGGATCGAGCGCCAGGCATTGCCTGAAGGGGCCGAGTGTTCGTTCTGACGCACGGTCGTAAGGGGCTCGTGCATTCGAATTCGCATGGACCGAGCGCAGCTTTGCGTTAGGCCTGGGCAATAGCCGCCGAAAAGGCGGAACTGGGAGGATTTCATGGCAATGGCACCGAACACCGCGCCTCACGCAAGCGCGGCACCCACGGGTAACAAGGGTACGATCATGGCCGCGTTTCTCGCGGTTACCCTGCTGTTTTTCGCCTGGGGCTTCATCACTTCGCTGATCGACCCGCTGGTGGCGGCGGTTAAGGGCATTTTCGTACTCAGCGACACGCAGGCGCAGCTTTCCGCTTTCGCCTTCTTCATTGCCTATGGTGTGGTGAGCTTCCCGGCAGCGGCACTGATCGCCAAATGGAGGGCGGTACCCTCGATCCTGGCCGCGCTCACGATGATGGTCGTCGCCTGCCTGATCATGCTGGGCGCGGCCAATATCGCCAACTACAACCTCGTTCTGTTTGGCCTGTTCGTGCTCGCGAGCGGGATTACCATTCTCCAGGTTGCGGCCAACCCGCTGGCGGCAGCACTCGGCTCTCCTGAGAAGAGCCACTTCCGCCTGACATTGTCGCAGACCTTCAACAGCTTCGGCACGATCATCGGTCCGGCATTGGGCGCCAGCCTGTTCCTGGCAGGGGTCGAAGTTGCCGATGGCGTTGCCTTGACCGACGAAGTGCGGGCGAATGCGCTGGGAGGCATCGACCGGGCATACTTCTGGATTTGCGGCTTGCTCATCGCCTTGCTGGCATTCTTCTATCTGGCGCGGCGCACAGTGGCGGCGGCGGCGCCACCGATCGGGTCGGGCAAGGGGATGGCCGAACTGATCCGTGACGCCTTCGGCTCGCGCTGGGCAGTACTCGGCGCGGCGGCGATTTTTCTCTACGTCGGCGCCGAAGTCGCGATCGGCACGCAGATGGCATTGTTCCTCAACAGCGATGCTACATGGGGAATGCCGCTGCAGGATGCCGCTGCGCTTGTCTCGTTCTATTGGGGCGGGGCGTTCGTCGGCCGGATTGCGGGGACGGTCCTGTTGTATTTCTTCAACGCTTCGCGATTGCTGGCCATATTTACGGGCATTGCCTGCGCCATGTGCCTTTATGTCTTTGCGGTCGGCGGCGTCACCTCGGGTTACGTCGCCCTGGCGATCGGGCTGTTCAACTCGATCATGTTCCCGGTAATATTCACTCTGACACTCGAACGGTCGAGCGCCAGCGAGGAAGCCACTTCGGGGCTGCTGTGCACGGGCATCATCGGCGGGGCCTTCGTGCCCTTGCTGGTGGGGGCGGTCTCCGACGCCACCAGTTATGCGTTTGCGTTTATCGTGCCGGCTGTCTGTTATCTGCTGCTGGCGATTTTCGCGCTGTCGGCGGGTCGGGCTGCGAATGGCGTAGCGAGATCTCCCCGCGCCAGCGGTCAAACCCAGTAAGTTGACCGAAGAAACAGCAGCGCCATGCGGGAATTGTTTTCCCGCGTGGCGCTTATGTCCTATTTCTGGCACGTCATACTGTTCATAATTGTCACCTCAGGCCGGAATTCTCCGGCATTCTCGGGGAGGGCAAATATGTCGATCAGTGATCCTACAATTGGCGAAATCACCATGTTCGGTGGCAACTTCGCTCCGCGTAGCTGGGCGTTTTGCAATGGCCAGCTCCTTTCCATCAGCCAGTACACCGCTCTCTTTTCCATCCTCGGCACCACCTATGGCGGCGACGGGCGGACCACCTTTGCTCTTCCCGACCTGCAGAGCCGTACCCCGCGCGGAACTGGCACCGGTCCGGGCCTGAGCCCCGTCGCGCTTGGTCAAGCAGGCGGGATTGAACAGGTCACTTTGACGGTGGCCAACATGCCGAGCCATTCTCACCCCCATACGCATACCGCCTCCGTCCATGCGGAACCGCGGCTGGGGAACGAGAATGCGCCTGGAGACAACGTCTTTGCCCTGGCTCCTGCAGGAACCAATATCTATCATGATATTGACGATACGCGGCAAGACATCCTGATGCATGCCAACACGGTCACCCTCTCGCAAGATTCGACCGTGGCGGGCGGTAACCAGCCCGTCACCGTGCTTAATCCGTGGCTTGGCGTGAATTACATCATCGCGCTTGAAGGCATGTTCCCGAGCCGCAACTAAGGAGGCGCGACCATGTCCTTCGCAGAACCAACCATCGGCGAAATCCAGATGTTCGCTGGCGATTTTGCTCCACGCAACTTTGCCCTGTGTCAGGGCCAGCTGTTGCCGATTTCGCAAAATTCGGCGCTTTTCTCGATTCTCGGGACAACATTCGGCGGCGATGGCAGGACCACCTTCGGCCTGCCAGATCTCCGCAGCCGCGTGCCGCGTCATGCCGGGCAGGGACCAGGCCTCGGCAATGTCAGGCTGGGGGAACAGGGTGGGCTGGAATACGAGGCTGTCGGCCCGATCAACTTGCCGACACACAGCCATCCCCATAGCCACCTTGCGTCCGTCCATGCCGAACCTCGGCTAGGGGACGAGAACGCGCCGGGGGATAATGTCTTTGCGCTCACGCCTCCAGGGACCAACATCTACCACGATGTGGACGACACGCGTCAGGACATACTGATGCATGCCAATACGGTCACCCTGTCGCAGGACATGACACCTGCCGGCGGCAACCAGTCGTTCTATGCCGTGAACCCCTATCTCGGGGTCAACTACATTATCGCGCTCTACGGCATATATCCGAGCCGTAGCTAAATCACCTCAGCCAAAAGAAAGGGCCCGCGCCGATCCGGCTGCGGGCCCTTGCGATTTTGGCAGTTGGCGCCATTGCACCGTCGATGTGTTCAGGATGGCGGGGTGTAGTAGACCAGCACCTCTTGTGTGAAGACAGCGGTCCCCGTTTCAGTCTCGCTGGCGTCCATGCGCTGGAGGACTGGCTTGCTGTAGGGCCGCTTGCCCCCGTCCGGTGGTACATCTTTGCTGGTATTATCGGTCATAAATCCCCCAAGGCCTATGGGCGCAAATACATGAGCCAGTCCGATAACAAGTCAATCCTGCGGACCAGGCCCAAATTATAGGCGCCTACTCTTCCAAAATGGGCCCCAGGTTGCGACCTCAGACTAATAGATTCGCCCAGTTTGAGATATTTTACAGGATCGAGGATATAGGCGAGCGCTGGAGACAGCAAGCTCATATTTTGCAAGATGTGACATTTTGCCGACGGATGTACCTCCGGCCTCACCGCTCCCATCGATTTGGCATGCCAGGCGATATTGTCCGGCAAGCGACCGACGCTGGCCTGTCGATGAAGATAGCGACCGATTCCGACCCGGTGCCTTTCAATCGAAGGGACGGTCAGAAACGCCTCGGCCAGTTGCCGCTGCACCAAAGGCCAACGGTACTCGATGCCATAGGTTGCGGCGACGGCGGAACAGGATTCGAACCGACCCGATACGTAGGCGCGGAAGGCCCGGCGCAGGATTGTCTCGTTCGGCGTTTGGCCAACGAAGATGTTACCCCGCTGCAGCTGTAGGTCGACCAACCCATGCTCCGCAATGACCTCGTCGCGCAGCGGGGTCGCGTTGAGCTGGGAAAGAAACACGGCCTGGGCCGGCAAGAGAGCGGGAAGAGGAACGACCTTTTGGCGCAGGAAGCGCACGGCGCGCCTGGCCCGGGATGCCGGGGAACCGGCCAGCGACCGCCACCAGTCGGACAGGCGACCGGCTGCGAACAGCTCGTCACAAACTTCGCGCCCGCCCGAGGTGACGATCTCGTCCCCGCCAAATCCTGACAGGAGGGTGCGCACGCCGAGCTGCTGGCAATGCTCATAGATCTGGAAATGGTATCCAGCGTTGGGATGTTCGAGCGGGAAGCCTAGCGCGGCATTGGCACGCTCCTGCGTAGCGCGGTGCCATTCATTGGCCACGGGCGTTATCCCGCGATGGTGCTTCAGGCCGCAGTGGGCGACGACCGCTGCCTGTGCTGCCTTGTCCTCCTCGTACATCTCGAGTCCGATTGTATGCAGCGGCACCTCTTCGGCCAGTAGCAGGCGGGCGCTGGCGACGATCGCGGAGGAGTCGAGGCCGCCGGACAATTCGGCGGCGATCGGATAGGTGCTGCGCAGTGCACCTGCGACCGCGCTGTCGAGCGCCGCGCGATAGGCTTCGACCCGGTCCGGATCGGGCTCGCCGATACCCGGTTCCGGATCTTCGAAGGCGAAGTATCGGCGCGGTTCAGGCAGACTGCCGCGTTCGACAAGCAGGTCATGCGCTGGCGGCAGACGCAAGACACCGTCGAAGGCAGTGCGGATGTGATCATGCGAATAGCCGAGCAGGAAGCGGGCCATCCATCCGTCGGACGGACCGATGTCCTCGCATTTGAGAACCGGAAACACCGCAGCCGTGCTGGCAAAAGCAAACAGGCGAGGCGTGGCGTAGTAGAAGAACGGCCGCGTGCCCATGATGTCGCGCACGCACCAGGTGGACTGGCTGGCGGGGTCATGAATGGCGAAGCCAAATTCGCCCTGCAGTTGCGGGGCTGCATCTCGTCCCCATTGGCGGTGCGCGGCGAGGACCAGTAGCCCATCTGTCAATGTTTCGCGTTCTTCGAGTCCCAGCGAGCGGCAAAGTTCGCTGCGATTATCGAGCCGGATCCAGCCAAGCAAAACCCGTCCTGTTTCGACGCAGCGCTCCGGTGTCTGGGCGTGGCAGCTCCCGGGCGTGTTCCACCGGGCAGCCTGTGCCAGCAAGGCGGTGTTGCTGCACCAGTGCCCGGTCCGGTCGGCGACGCGATAGGGATCGAGCGTCGCTTCCAGCCGCTCCGGCGCAATCCACTCACGCGGATCATGCCCGGCTTGGCGTACGACTATCCCGCCGAACATCATGTGGCAGGCGGAGGCGAGGCGAAGGAGGAAACGATCCGGTATTCGGGTAGCACCGGCGCACCGGTGACGATCCGCTTTCCGGCGACGATCCACGCGTGGGCCTGCATCGGGGCAGCGTCCGGTTTGGCATCGCCGGGAGCGAGACCGAAATGCACGACATGCGGGACGCCCCCGACTCGCAGCAATAGGCTCGCCACCATGGCTTGCGGCAGGCAAACAGACTTCCACGGCGTTATCCGCGCCGTCGCGCGAACACTGCGACCGATGGAGCGGGCCCTGTTGTCGAGTCCGGCGGTAAGCGGCGGAGCCGGCAACCCCTGACTCGCTACCGTCCCAAGCACCCGCGCGTAAAAGCGGAACGGCAGGAACAGAATCGCCAGGCGTGCCAATCCGAGCAGAACGAGTGATGGCGCGACCATGGTGATCTCTGATGCGCTATAACCGCGCAACCCCGCCAGCTTGCGGCGCAACGTTGGGAGAAGGGCGCTCATGCCGTCCCCCCTTGCAACAGCAGCCCTTGGTCGATCAAGGCGGCGATGAATTCCTCCAGATCCCGACGTAATTCCTCGCGGCAGGGCGCATCGAAACTACGCGCCACATGCCTGGTGACCGTTTCCAATGTCGAGGGTTCTTCCAGTATCTCCCAAACGGCACTGCCGACAGCATCGAGCGCGAAGTACACTCCCCGTTCACTGTCCATCATCACGAGCCGCCCATCCATTTCGACCGGCGAGAGCTTCGGGTTGCGAGACAGGAGCGGCGCTGCGTTGCCCATCACATCACCTGCGGCTTGCCATTGCCATCGCAATAGCCAAGCCGCTCCATCATCGGGCGATGGGTCGCGACAATTCGTTCGACCTGCGCCGGGCTGAGGCTTTGCTGCCAGTCACCGGCGATCCCCTTGCGGAAAAACCGTTCGGCCGCCAGCGGCTTCTCCTTGAACGGTTCCTGAGCCTCCTGCTCCTGCAAGCGCTCGAACCTGGTCTGCTCGATGGCCTGTGCCACATCGGATTCCGCGGCATCGAGCATCAGGTGGCGGGCGATCCGGCCGAACCATTCCGCTGGTTGTGCCAGCATGTCCTCGTAGCGGACCAGCAGCATGTCGAAGTGCGGGTTGTCGATCCAGCTTACGACATGATCGGACCAGCCCGGCAAGACGTGGGGAAGGTGAACGGTGATCCCGCCTTGGGGACTGCGCCCCATCTCCATGCCCGGAGGTTCCATCGCCGTTATGGTCTTGTCAATGGTCCGTCCCAGGTGGCTGGCAAAGGAAACAGCGACGTCTAGCGGATTGCGCACGAGGTAAACGCCGGGGCCACTGGCTTCGACCGATGGGAGCCAGCCGCCACCACCAGCCGACAAGCAGGCATCATGGATCTTGTGGAACTGGGCCCGTTCGGCCTTGTCGGCGGTCCACCGATACACGGCCGGCCGCAGATCGAGGATCTCGTCAGGCAGAAGTTCAGAGGTGGGAAAGCCCAAAGCGCGATCGATCCACATCCGGTCGGTCGCAATGGTCCCGCCGGCGATATCATTGAGCGAGGTCTCCTGCGCCGGCTCGCGCATCAGGTGCGAAAGGACAAGCCGCAGCCAGGTGTTGCCCGATTTTGGGTAGGACGCGAGCCAGTGGATCTTCGAACTCATGGCGCTTCCGCCAGATCGAGATCTGCAAGGATGTGGTCGGCGAGCACTGCAATCGGCAGGTCCTTGACCGGACGCCAGACGCGGCGGAAGCGGGCCTTGGCCGAAAGAGCCGCCACCATTTGCAGCATGGCGGGGTTGAGCCCGAAACGCTGGTGCTCCAGCGGCCGGAACGAGTTGGCGCGCAGCATCGCCAGCCGATCGGCCCCGCGGATGTCGGCGAAACGTACCTCGGGGCTGGTATGGACGATGAGCTGGTAGACCCCGCCAACGGGTTTCCGGAGGGCGGGAAGGGCTTGCGGCCAATGATAGCGTTCGAGACCTGGGCGCGTCGGTTGAAGGTCGGCCAGATCTATCGCCAGTGCGTCGGCCGTATCCCGGGAAAGGGTAAGGCTCGGCACGCCGGCCACGGCAGTGCCATCGCTTTCGACACCAGCGAAACCGTCTGACATCAGCGAATGTTTTCGCCGGACCAGTTCTGCGGCGACGGCACTTTTGCCGGCGGCCGGGGCACCGGTAAGCAGGATCGCGCTTTCGCCCAGGTCGACGCAGCTCCCTCGAACCGGCAAAACCCCTGCGAGCATGGCAGCGCAGGGCAGGGCGCTATTCAGAAGGAAAGTCGCGATGCTCGCTTCATCGACGCCGGGGCTTGCCTGCCAACGAATTGTATCGGGCGTGACGTGGAACTGTGCAACGCCGGGAACAGCATAGGCTATCCAGTCGGTGCCGGCCCGCGTGAATGGTCCAATCACTTCGCCCCCTCTGTCCGGCACCGTTCCGGCGACCATTGCCAGGGGTGTGCCTTCGGCCTGCCCGACCGCCATCATCGGCAGGGGCAGGTCGGCGCTGATGGCGAAACCGCAGGCCTGATAGTGGTTCAAATTCGGATCAACCTTCCAGCCCGCAAGGAGAATGCGCAGGATAGCTGCATCGCAAGCTATGGGAAGGGGCGGTTACGGCAATGGGGGAGAATTCCACTGGTCGGGAAGACAGGATTCGAACCTGCGACCCCCACACCCCCAGTGTGATGCGCTACCAGGCTGCGCTACTTCCCGATCAGTGGAGGCGCGCCCTATAGGCAAGCGCGTTTGTATAGGCAAGCACTCACATGCCCTGAATTCTCGCGTATTCGCGTTGCCCAAATGCACCACACTTGCTAGGCGGCGCGCCATCATGAGCCAGAAGGCTTGGCGAGGGCTGGGTGAGACACCACCTGCCGTTTTCAAACCTGCGAGGGCTTCGCAATTTCCGACAGGGTTTCAACACCGATGATCGATCTTCTTTCCGCCGCCGCCACTGCTGCAGCACCGCCGTTCTGGATCCAGATCCTGCCGTTCGTCGGCATGGCACTGATCTTCTGGTTCCTCATCATCCGACCGCAGATGAAACGGCAGAAGGAGCATCAGGAAAAAGTCGCCGGCCTCAAGAAGGGCGACCGGGTTGTCACTGCGGGCGGGCTT
This sequence comes from Erythrobacter sp. SDW2, assembly GCF_021431965.1. Taxonomy (NCBI): domain Bacteria; kingdom Pseudomonadati; phylum Pseudomonadota; class Alphaproteobacteria; order Sphingomonadales; family Erythrobacteraceae; genus Erythrobacter; species Erythrobacter sp. SDW2. Next base: position 2,194,067 of record NZ_CP090370.1, on the reverse strand, counting down.
GTCGGGAAGATCGTCAAGGTGGACGAACATTACGTCGATCTCGAACTGGGCCAGAATGTCCGGGTCAAGGCGGTCAAGGCGACCATCGGCGAAGTGATCCCGCCGGGCGGCGACGCAGCAAACGACTGATAAGGCGAACCCGAGATGCTCGAATTTCCCCGCTGGAAGCAGGTTTGGCTTTGGGGCCTTACGCTGGTCTTGTCCGCGCTGGCGCTGCCATCCATCCTGTCCGGCACATCGATCCGCTGGCCCGATAGCCTGCCGAATCCGACCGTCAATCTCGGTCTCGACCTTGCCGGCGGGAGCCACATCCTGCTCGAAGCCGAAACGAACCAGGTTGCGGCACAGCGACTGGAAAACATGGAAGAGGCTGTCCGCAACGCGATGCGCCAGGCAGAGCCGCGCATCCGTATCGGCGACGTATCGACTGCCGGGGGGCGGCTAAGCTTCCTGCTCGACAATCCAGCGGACATCGACCGCGCGCGTGAAGCGATCACCCCAATTCTCAACGGCACCGGCATGACGCGCGAGTGGGACCTCAGCGTCATCGACACCAATCGCATGGTCATCACCCCTTCGGCGGGTGCCATCGATACCGCGGTCACCGATGCCATGGACAGTGCCACCGAGGTCGTGCGCAAGCGTATCGACGAGCTGGGAACGCGCGAGCCGACCATCATCCGCCAGGGTGACACCCGTATCGTGGTGCAGGTTCCCGGTCTGGAAGATCCCGAGGCTCTCAAGGAGCTGATCGGCAAGACCGCAAAGCTCGAATTCAAACTGGTTGACGAAAACGCTCTGCCAAGCGACGTCGAGCAGGGCATCGCTCCGCCGGGCAGCCAAATCTACCCATTTGCCGATGGCCAGGGAGCCAATGTAGCGGTCCGCCGCCTGGGTGGGATCAAGGGTGACAATCTGATCGGGGCGCAGGCTACGGTCGACCAGCAGACCAACGAGCCGGTCGTCAGCATCCAGTTCGATGCCCAGGGCGGCCAGCGCTTCGCCCAGCTTTCGACCCAGAACGTGGGCAAGCTGTTCGCGATCATCCTTGACGGTCAGGTCATCTCCACACCCTATTTCCGCGAGCCGATCCTGGGCGGACAGGCACAGATCTCCGGCAGCTTCACCACCGAAAGCGCCAACCAGCTGGCGATCTCGCTCCGTTCGGGGGCGCTGCCGGTGGACCTCACCATTGTCGAGGAGCGGACCGTGGGGCCGGACCTGGGGGCGGACTCGATCCGCAAGGGCATGATCGCGATGGCGGTGGGCTCGCTGCTGGTGATCGTGCTGATGGTCATTACCTATGGCCGCTTCGGCATCTATGCCACGGCCGCGCTGATCTTCAACGTGCTGATGATCCTGGGCATTATGGCGGTCATGAACACCACGCTGACGCTTCCCGGTATCGCTGGTTTCGTGCTCACCATCGGTGCCGCCGTGGACGCCAATGTGCTGATCTACGAACGCATCCGCGAGGAACGCAAACGCGGGCGGCGGGTGATCGCCGCGATCGAAAATGGCTACAAGGAAGCGAGCCGCGCGATCTATGATGCCAATATAACCAATTTCATTGCCGGCGTGCTGCTGTTCCTGTTCGGCTCCGGACCGGTGCGCGGCTTCGCCGTGGTGCTGATCATCGGCCTGTTCACCAGCGTCTTCACCGGCGTCACCATGACCAGGCTGTGGGTCGCCAACTGGTTGCGCCGCGCCCGGCCGACCGAGATCAATTTGTAAGGAAGCGGACGATGAAACTGCTCAAACTCGTCCCCGACAACACCAACATCCGTTTCCTGCGGTGGCGCATCCCGTTCTATGTCGTCAGCCTGATCCTGGTGGCGGCGAGCTGGGGTCTGGTCATGACCAAGGGGCTCAACTACGGCGTCGATTTCGCCGGGGGTCAGGAAATCCGCGCCACTTTCGTCGGGGAAGCACAGGCCAATGTCGCTGGACTGCGCGAGACAGTGGGAGGCATCGAGGAGATCGGCGATCCGGTGATCCAGCGCTTTGGCGCGCCCAACGAGGTTTCGATCCGGGTGAAGCTGCCGCCCGAGGCAGAGGGCGACAAGGCCTATACCGATCGGGTGACCACCGCGATCACCACTGCGCTCAAGGCCGATCATCCCAATGTGCGCATCGACGGGGTGGATTCGGTTTCCGGCAAGGTATCGGGCGAATTCCGGCAGACCGCGTTCCAGGCGTTGCTGTTCGCGATGATCGCAATCTCGATCTACATCTGGGTCCGGTTCGAATGGCAATTCGGGGTCGGCGCCATGTTCGCGCTGGTCCATGACGTGTCGCTGACGATGGGGATGCTGGCGCTGTTCCAGCTCGAATTCAACCTGACCATCGTGGCGTCGATCCTGGCGATTATCGGCTACTCGCTCAACGACACCATCGTCATTTATGACCGTATCCGCGAAAACCTGAAGAAGTACCGCAAGATGCCGGTGCCCGAATTGCTCGACCTGTCGGTCAACGAAACGCTGGCGCGCACGGTGATGACGTCACTTACCTTGCTGATTGCACTGGTGCCGCTGCTGATCTTCGGGCCAGATAGCCTGTTCGGCTTCACGGCGGCGATCACGCTGGGGCTGTTCGTGGGGACCTACAGCTCGGTCTATATGGCCGCGCCGATCCTGATCTGGCTGGGCGTGACCAGCGACAGCTTCGTGCCCCGCGAGGACGAAGTCGAGAAGCAGGAAAAGCTTGCCCGCGGCGAGGGGTAGTCAACGCTGCGCGATGCGGGCGTAATACCTTGCCAGTCGCGCGCCGTTGAGTTTCCAGTCGAATCGCTCGGCCATGGCGGCGGTTTCTGCACGCGCGGGGGAATCGTTCAGCAGGCTCTCGATCCCGTGCGTGATTGCCTGCGCCGTCCGCTCGACAATCAGGCCTGCCGCGCGGTCTGTTACCACCTCGCGCGCGCCGCCGGCGTCGGTGATGACCAGCGGCGTGCCGCAAGCCAGAGCCTCGACCCAGGCATTGGCAAGACCTTCGCTGGCGGATGGCAGCACCATCGCGTCGGCGGCGGACAACACGAGAGGCAAGAGGTCGTGATCGAGCAGGCCGAGAAAGTGGACCCGCTCTGCGATGCCCAACTCGCCGGCCAGCGCCTCCAGCCGAGCCTCGTCCTCGCCCTTGCCGACCAGCAACAGCCGCGTGTCGGGCAGCTGCGGGAGCGCGCGAAGGACCAATTCCTGCCCCTTGCGCGGAATCAGTGCGCCGACCGTCACCAGCAGCTTGTCATCATGGCGCAGCGGGATGCCAAGTTCCTGCGCCAGTCGCGGGCGCAGGTTTGGGCTTTGCAGCGGACGGAACCTGTCGCGGTCCAGCCCGGTGTAGTGAATGGTGATCTTTTCCCGCGGCAGGCCGATCTCGACCATGTCCTCGGCCAGCGCCTCGCAGACACTCAGCAAGCCTGCGGCCTTCGCGGCCGCGTCGCGCATCATTTTGCCGGCATAAGGCTGGTGTCCCCAATGATGGATATCCGCCCCGCGTGCCTTGATCGAGAACGGCAAGCCCAGCTCGCGGGCGATCTTCGCCAGCGCAGGGCCGTCGGGATAGAAGAATTGCGCATCGAGCACGTCAAAGGGCTTGTGAGCGTGGAGCCGCCTCGCGAGCGGCAAAACCGCGCGGACAATCGCCCCGGGATTGAGCCGTCCTCCGACCTTCGGAATCAACGTAAATGTCGGGCGATGGACATGCACCCCGTGCTCCTCGCCATCCACCGCCGAGGCGGCAGCTTCGCGGTAAGGCCCGAAGACAATGGGCGGCACGCCAATGGGGTTGATCACGGTGACATCCCAATCCCCCATCGCCGCCAGCGCCTCGAGCGAACGCGCGACAAAGGTCCCGAGACGCGGTTTGGCCGGGTTGGGGTAGAGGGTGGAGATGCAGAGGACGCGTTTCACAAGCTGCGCACCAGCATTTCCGCAACGCCGATCCAGGCCGGATCATCCACCACCTGCTGCTTCTGACCGGTGCCGGGCGGAAGCAGGCCGACGAGCTTGCCCTGCCGGTCGATCAGCCTGCCGAAGGCGAAGCGACCACCCTTGCGCGGCACCAGCACATCGCGGTTGATGGCTCGGGCCGCATCTTCTGGCGCGATCTGTCGCAGCCAGAGTTGGTCGCCGGGCACGTAGGGGCCGGTTGCGGCCTCGACCGTGAGAACCAGCAGAGGGCCCCCGCTTTCAATGGCGCCGCCGAGCTCTGTCGGGAGCAGGGCGTCGCGCGGCTTGGCGATGGCTTCAGGCCCGTCCGCGCCGAGGGTCGCGACAACCTGCGCCTGCTCATTGGCTTCGGAACGGACCAGCATTTCCGGATCGACCCCCAGCGCGGCAGCAATTCGGTCCATCCACTTTAGCGAGAGGTTGCGCATGCCCGTTTCGAGCCGGCCGATGGTCTGGGCGGTCGTCGGCGGATTGCAGGCCTCGGCCAGGTCGGCAAGGGTCATGCCCTTGTCGCGGCGGATATCGCGGATGCGGTTGATCATGGGACGCGTCCTGTAACCGAATTGGTAAAAATACTTTCCTACAATAACCGCTTCTTGGCAAGCCCTGTGGCCCAATCCAGCACAGGAGATCCGCCATGCAGCGCCAACTCGTCGAACGCGAACTGACCGAAGAAGGTCCGCTGCGGGGTAGCGGCGCCAAAGGCAGGCGGCGCACGGTTACGGTCAACCTCGCCGAGAGCCCTATCGCATGGCTGCATGCTCGCGGCCATCTGGATGACCGGCTATTTGACGCAGGCGAGCGACTGCGCGCCGACTACGAGCGGGCCCAACTGGCTCCCAGCGTGACGATGCGGTGGGACCCGGTTCGGATCAAGGGCGGGGCGGATGCCGGCCTCAATCCCACCGAACGCCAGATTGCGGCCAAGGACCGCTTCCACGGCGCCATCGCCGAGGCGGGGCGTGGCTTGTCGGAAATCCTCTGGCGCGTGGTCTGTGCGGGCGAGAGCCTGCCCGATGCGGAGAAAGGCCTGCAATGGCCCGCGCGCTCCGGCAAGCTGGTACTGCGGATCGCGCTCGACCGGGTGGCGGAATTCTACCGGATCGGATGAGGCCCGGTTCTTGCCTCAGGACAGTGTGACACGTGTGACATGCCCTGTTCTTCAAGCACCCAGCCGCCGCTGCACTTCGCGGCGAAGGGCCGGGATGACCTGTTCCTCGAACCAAGGGTTCGCGCGCATGAACAGGGTGCTGCGCCACGAGGGATGCGGAAGCGGGAAGCAGTGCGGCAGGAACTCCGCGAAGCGCCGGACCCGCTCGGCCAGCCCCAGCTTGCGATGGTTCGGCAGGTAATGGGCCTGGGCATAGCTCCCGACCAGCAGGGTCAGCCGGTCGGACGGCAGCACAGCGAGCACCCGGTCGTGCCATTGGCGGGCGCATTCAGGGCGCGGCGGGAGATCGCCGCTCTTGCCCTTGCCGGGGTAGCAGAACCCCATCGGCACCAAGGCCACCCGGCCCGGATCGTACATCTCGACCTTGGTCAGGCCGGTCCATTCGCGCAGCCGGTCGCCGCTCGGATCGTCCCACGGGATGCCGCTGTTGTGGACCGCCGACCCGGGGGCCTGCCCGATGATCAGCACGCTGGCGGAAGGCGAGAACTGTACCACCGGCCGCAGTGCGTGCGTCAGCACTGCGGCGCATGTGCGACAGGCGGCAATCTCCTCGTGCAGGGTCACCCTTCGACCAGTTCGGCAAGTTCGAGCCAACGCTCCTCGGCCGCTTCCTTTTCGGCGCGGGCGTTCTCTATGCCCTTGGAGATATTGGCGAACTTCTGCGGATCGGCGGTGTAGAGATCGGGATCGGACAGGATCGCTTCGCCTTTGGCGATGGCGGCTTCCAGTTCCTCGATCCTCGCCGGCAGGATCTCGTAGTCGCGCTGGTCTTTGTAGGAGAGTTTGGGCTTGCCCACCCCGCTACGACTAGCCTCGCCTTGCAGCTCGGCAAGTCTCGCTCCCCTCCCGCTTGCGGGAGGGGCTGGGGGTGGGTCCTTTTTGACGACGCGCTTGGTGCGCTTGGCTTCCCAGTCCTCGTAGCCGCCCGCCACTATGTCGACCTTGCCGCTGCCGTCGAGGCCAAGCGTCAGCGTCACTGTCCGGTCGAGGAAGTCGCGGTCGTGGCTGACGATCAACACCGTGCCATCATAGTCGGCGATCACCTCCTGCAGCAGGTCGAGCGTTTCGAGGTCAAGATCGTTGGTCGGCTCGTCCAGCACCAGCAGGTTGGATTTGCGGGCAAATTCGCGCGCCAGCAGCAGGCGGCTGCGCTCGCCGCCCGACAGGATCCCGACCTTGGTGTCGACGATCTTGGGATCGAACAGGAACTCTTTGAGATAGCCCTGCACATGCTTGCGAATGCCGCGCACATCGATCCAGTCGCCGCCTTCGGCCAGCACCTGGCGGACGGTGCGGTCAGGCTCCATCAGGCTACGCTGCTGGTCGATCATCACTCCGCTGAGTGTCCTGGCGATATCGACCTTGCCGGTATCGGGAGCGAGTTCGCCAGTCAGCATCTTGAGCAGCGTGGTCTTGCCCGCACCGTTGGAACCGACGATGCCGATCCGGTCACCCCGCTGGATACGCAGGCTGAACGGCTTGATCACGGTACGGTCGCCGTAGGCCTTGGAGATGCCCTCGGCGACGATGACCGACTTCGACTTGAAGTCCTGCTCGACCTCCAGCTTGAGCTTGGCGGTGCCCGAAGTGTCGATCATCGCCGCGCGCTGCGCCCGCATCTTCCACAGCGCTTCGAGCCGCCCCTGGTTGCGCTTGCGCCGGGCGGTCACGCCGCGTTCGAGCCAGTGGGCTTCCAGCTTCAGCTTGGCGTCCATCTTTTCGGCCGCGCGGGCTTCCTCGGCATAGACCTGCTCTTCCCAGGCCTCATAGCCGCCGAAGCCGACCTCCTTGCGCCGGATAATGCCGCGGTCGAGCCACAGCGTCGCCCGCGTCAGCCGCTTGAGGAAGGTGCGGTCGTGGCTGATGACCACGAATGCCCCCTTATAGCGATCGAGCCAGCCTTCGAGCCATTCGATGGCGCTGAGGTCCAGATGGTTGGTCGGCTCGTCCATCAGCAACAGGTCAGGGTCCTGCGCCAGCGCCCGGGCGATGGCGGCGCGGCGGCGCTCGCCCCCGCTGGCACCCTTGGCGGCGGTGGTCATGTCGATCCCGAGCTGACCGGCGATGGCTTCGACTTCGTGCCGCTCGGGAGCGTTCTCGCCGTCGAGCGCCCAGTCCATCAGCGTGGCATGGCCGGTGACTTGCGGGTCCTGCTCCAGCACCACGATTCGTAGGCCCGGCTTGACTTTGCGCAGGCCGCGGTCGGCCTCGATGCGGTTGTCGATCAGCCGGAACAACGTGGTCTTGCCCGCGCCGTTGCGGCCGATCAGCGCCAGCCGGTCCCGCGGCCCGATGTGGAGGTCGATATCCTCGCGCTCCGGCCCGCCCAGCAGCCAGCGCCCGCCCTGTTGCAGGCCGAGTCCCTCCCAGCTCAAGATCGGTGGCTGTGCCATAGGCGGCGTCAGCTAGGGGAGGGGGCTTCTCTCCGCAAGGGGAGAGGGTGTTATGGCTGCTCAGCTTTTGCCGCTTTCTGCTCCTCGACCATGCGGGCGACATCCTCGAGCAGCTTGGGCGCGTCGTAGACGATGCCGTCCTTGATCGTCCAGCGCACCCCACCGACCACTTCGATCGTATTGCTCTCGCGGTCGAGCCGCTTGTGCCCGGTGCCGTAGAGCACCTTGAGGTTCTCCAGCGGATTGCCAGGCACAATCACCATGTCGGCCAGCTTGCCTTCGCGAATGCTGCCGAACGGCGGCTCGGTGCCCTTGGAGCGATAGATCTCGCGCGCGCCGTTGAGGGTCGCGGCCTGGATCACTTCCATCGGTGTGAGACCCGCCTCGCGCAGCATTTCCAGCTCTGCGATGTAGGCGAAGCCCCAGGTCTGGTAGATGTAGCCGGGATCGGACCCCGCGGTGATGACGCCGCCCTTGTCCTTGAAGTCGCGCATCAGGGCGAACCACTTGGCGTAGAACCGCTTCCACGCCGCCTCGTCCTCACTCGACCAGTCGTGATAGTAGCTGCCGTGGTTGGTCAGGCTGGGCTCGTAGAAGGCCATCAGCGAAGGCAGCGTGTACCTGTCGTGCCACTCAAGCGTACGCGCCCGCATCACGTCGCGGCTGGCAGAGTAGATGTTGAACGTGGGATTCAGCGTCACGCCGCTTTTCACCAGGAAATCGACATATTCGTTCCATTTCGTGCTGCCCGGCTCCACGGCCTGAGCCTCAAGCCGCGCGACAGTGGCGAAGCGCGATTGCTCGTCGAGGTAGTTGTAGTCGGGCGGGTAGTCGGGGACCTGTCGGCCATCGAGCAGGCTTTCGAAATGGCCGTAGAAGTGGGTCACGCCGTCGAGGCCCAGTTCGATCGCCTTGCGCGCGTTGATCTGTCCCGAACCGCGCTGGCCGAGGTGAGCCACGCTGCCGAGGCCGATCTTCTCCGCTTCGTCGAGGATGGCTGCGAGCGTGGCCGCGTCCTCGCTGTTGAAGAACTTGATCCCGTCGTAGCCATTGGCCTTGGCCCAGCGCGCCCAGGCGCGGCCCTGTTCGGGCGTCGTGACATTGCCATTGGGCCAGACATCGCCCGGAACGGCATAAGCGAACAGGCGCGGGGCGGTGATGGTGTTGGCCTCGCTACGGCGCTTGAGGTCGATCGAGGGATCGTTCGAGCCCCAGCCGAAGCCGACACCGCGGACGGTCGTCACCCCATGGGCCAGCCACAGCTTGAAGCCGTAGGAAGGCTGCGGGGCCTTGTCCGGATCGCCATTGTGGCCATGTACGTCGACGAAGCCGGGCAGCACCCACATTCCGCTGGCGTCTATGACCCGATCCGCCGTCATATTGCTCCCGCCGCGGGCAATGCGGGCGATGGTATTACCCTGGACGAGGATGTCGACCGGCCCCTCCGGTGGCGCGCCCGTACCGTCGATCAGGTTCGCGCCCTTGATCAGCAGCGTCGCGTACGGCCCTTCGCCTTCGCCGCCGGGGCGATCCGGCACCCGTTCCATTCCTTGCGCAAGCAGCGGCGCGGCCCACAGTGCAGCGAGCGCCATCAAAACGGTTCGGAACAAACGCATGCCAACTCCCCTTTTAGATCCACATGGCCTAGCCCGCTGGAATGGCAAGTGGAAGCGCGATGCTGCAGTTCATCCGCGCTTCACCGTGACAAGCGGAAAGCGCCAACGCAAAGGAGATATTGTCATGACCATTCGCACTCTTGCTCCCGCAGTTCTGGCCCTTGGTGCCGCTACCTTGCCGCTGGCCCCTGCGCAGGCGGCGCAGGTCAACATCGCTGCGACAAATCCCGTGATCGAGCTTGGCGTCTACGAGCAGGTCAAGGTCGAGCCCGACGTCGCGACGATCTCGGCCGGGGTAGAAACCACCGCGCCGACAGCTTCGGAGGCGCTGCGCCAGAACTCGGCCGAGATGCAGCGCGTTGTCGATCTGGTGAAGAAACTGGGCATCGAGCCGCGCGACATCCAGACCGCACGGATCAGCCTCAACCCGCAGTACGACTACGACGGACAAAGCGGTCGGGCGGTGTTCCGCGGCTACCAGGCCAGCAACCAGATCAGCATCAATCTGCGCGACATCAAGCGGACCGGCGAAGTGCTCGATGCACTGGTTTCGGCCGGAGCGACCAATGTCTACGGGCCGAACTTCTCGATCTCCGACGATACTGCGGCCAAGGCCGAAGCCCGCAAGCGCGCGATGGCCCGCGGTCTCGCACAGGCGAAGGAGTACGCCCGGGCGGCGGGCTATGCCGATGTCCGCCTGCTACAGGTGAGCGAGAACATCATGGTCGAGGCCGCGCCGATGGATCGCGGGACGGCCTACAAGGCCGTTGCCGAGGCGGCCGCCGATGTTGCTCCGATCGAGCCGGGTATGGTCGAAACCGGGGTGAGCATCCAGCTGACCTACGAGATGGTGCGCTAGGCGCCAGCACCGCCTGAACACCGCGCGCCGTTCATATTCACCGGTTGTTCAATGCATCGGGGTTAGGCATGGTGGCATGATGAAGCAGGTCCTTATCGCAATTGCCGTGGCAAGTACCGGCCTTGCCGTTCCTGCCGCAGCGCAGGCGCAAGACAATCCGCAAGGTGCGGCGCGCAAGGAGATGCGCGCCGGCAATGTGTTGTCGCTGCGCGAGATCGAGCGGCGCGTGCTGCCGACCATGGGCGATGCCGAATATCTCGGCCCTGCCTATGACTCGGCGGCGATGGCCTATCGTCTCAAGTTCATCAAGAACGGGCGGGTGATGTTCGTCGATGTCGATGCCCGCACCGGCAGGGTCCTGCGCCGAACGGGCTAGCGGTAACCGGGTGTAGCGTTCCTGTTCATGTTGACGCGGGAACGCCTTTGCCGCCAATACGCTTCGCCTAAGAACTTCAGGGGACCTGAACACCATGCGCATCCTGATTGTCGAGGACGAACCGACCCTCGGCCAGCAGCTCAAGAACACGCTGGAACAGAATGGCTATGCGGTCGATCTGTCGACCGATGGCGAAGACGGCCATTTCATGGGCTCGACCGAGGACTATGACGCGGTAATTCTCGATCTCGGCCTGCCGGAGATCGATGGCCTGACCGTCTTGGGCATGTGGCGCAAGGAAGGCCGGACTTTCCCGGTGCTGGTCCTGACCGCGCGCGACAGCTGGAGCGACAAGGTCGCCGGTCTCGACGCTGGTGCGGATGACTACCTTGCCAAGCCGTTCCAGACCGAAGAGCTGATCGCCCGCCTGCGCGCCCTCATCCGTCGCGCCTCGGGCAATACCTCCAGCGAGCTGACCGCCGGCGATGTCCGGCTGGACACCCGTTCGGGCCGCGTTTCGCTGGGCGGCGAGCCGGTCAAGCTGACGGCACAGGAATACAAGCTGCTGAGCTATCTCATGCACCACAAGGGCAAGGTGGTCAGCCGGACCGAACTGATCGAGCATATCTACGATCAGGATTTCGACCGCGATTCGAACACGATCGAGGTCTTTGTAACGCGCATCCGCAAGAAGCTGGGTGCCGATGTGATAACGACGATCCGTGGCCTCGGTTACAGCCTCGACGACCCCGCCGACGTCCCCCGCGCCTGATCAGGCAGGACCGGCGGGAGGTCCTTCGGCGCAGGCCGAGGAACCTGCGCGGCCGGGTGCCGAGGAGCAACAGGTACCCCATACGGGAAGCCTTTCGCGCCGCATGATGCTGATTTCGGCGGCGTGGATCTTCGTCCTGCTGCTGGGTGGCGGCATCGCGCTAAACCGGACGCTGACCAACCTCGTCGAGCGGAATTTCGACGAACAGCTGGAGTATGTGCAGACCGCGCTGCTTTCCTCGGCAGAGATCGACAACTGGGGCGACGTGCAGCTTTATCGCCCGTTGGGCGACCAGCGCTTTCTTGAACCGAACAGTGGCGTCTATTGGCAGATCAGCGGCGAAGGGAGGGAGTCGTTCCCCAGTCGGAGCCTGTGGGACCGCAGCCTGGCGGTGCAGGGCGACCATATCGACGACGAGCCGCATTTCTACAACAGCAACCAGTTCGCCGATGAACCGCTGCGGGTGGTCGAGCGGACCGTGATCCTGCCCGGCAGCGATGTCCGCTGGACTTTCACGGTTGCATCGGCGCGCGGCGAGCTCGACGCCCAGATCAGGCGCATCCAGTCGATTCTGTTCTGGAGCTTCGTAGTGCTGGCGCTGGGCCTGCTGATGCTGGCCGCGCTGCAGAGCTACTATGGCCTGCGTCCGCTGCGGCGGGTCCGGCTGGCGATCCAGCGCATCCGGACGACTGGCAGGAACCGTGTAACCGATCCCCTTCCGCTGGAAGTCCAGCCGCTGGTCGAGGAACTCAACTCCTTGCTGGAACATTCGGAGCGCCAGGCAGAAGAGGCCCGCACCCATGCCGGCAACCTTGCCCATGCGCTAAAGACACCGCTGACGGTGCTGACCAATGCCGCGACCGCCAAGGATCCCAAGCTGGCTGAACTGGTGTTCCGCGAGACCAAGACGATGCAGCGCCATGTCGAGCACCACCTGGCCCGGGCCCGGGCTGTGGGTCGTCGTTCGACCGGTCTCGCCCGGGCGGAGGTCTGGCCAAGCGCGGAATCGGTGCTGCGCGCGGTCACGCGGATATATGGCGATACCCGCTTCGACCTTGACGGCAACAAGGATGCCGTCGTGGGTATCGAACGGCAAGACCTCGACGAAATTCTCGGCAATCTGATCGAGAACGCTGCCAAATATGGCGGTGGAAGTGTGTTCGTAACGATCGATACCAAGCCGGAGGCGCCCCAATGCGTCATCTGGATCGAGGATGACGGGATGGGCATTCCCGAGAAGGAGCGCGAGCGCATCTTCGATCGCGGGGCGCGGCTCGATACGGGCAAGCCCGGAACGGGATTAGGGCTCGCCATCGTGCGCGATGTAGCGGAAATCTATGGCGGCACAGTCGAACTCGACGAAAGCGAAGACCTTGGCGGATTGCTCGTGCGCCTGATCCTGCCGCGTTATGGGGTGCAATAGGCAACCCGAAAGTTCACTCAAAGTCCACACCAAAACCCAACAGTGCAATGGGACGGGTACGGGAATTTGCGACTAACGATTTCAACAAACCACCGCGAACTTTACAGTCCGCGACCGGTGTAGGAAAATGGTTTATCGACACCCGGCTCGGCGCTAGCTTCCGTTGCGCGCCCGCTCGTGGTGGCGGATCACCTCGTCAATGATGAAGCGCAGGAACTTCTCCGAGAATTCGGGATCGAGATGCGCCTCTTCGGCAAGTTTGCGAAGGCGTGCAACCTGGCGCTTCTCCCGGTCGGGATCGGCCGGAGGCAGGGCTGCGGTCGCCTTGTAGGCCCCCACGGCCTGGGTAATACGGAACCGTTCTGCCAGCATATGGATCAGCGCCGCGTCGATATTGTCGATCGAGCGGCGATAGCCCGCCAGTACCGGGTCTTCATTCGAATTGTCGGTCACGTCAGTTTCTGTCCCGCTCGCAAAGAACGCAAAGGCTAGCACCAAATGCCGTCTTGCCAAGCGGTTGGGCGGGGGCCAAGGGATAGCTGCTATGAGCGCCGATATTATCCCTTTGAAGCGGCGGGACGAAGAGCCTGCACCAACCCTCGAACCGATGCTGCAATTGACGGCATCGGGGATGAACTCGGTCAACAGCGTCATCCTCGACCGCATGCAAAGCGAAATCCCGCTGATCCCGGCACTGGCGGGTCACCTCATCTCTGGCGGCGGCAAGCGGTTGCGGCCGATGCTGACGCTCGCCGGCGCGGAGCTGGTCGGCTATCAGGGCACGCGGCATCACAAGCTCGCCGCCGCGGTCGAGTTCATTCACACCGCGACACTGTTGCATGATGATGTTGTCGACGGCTCCGAAATGCGCCGGGGCAAGGCAGCGGCCAATATCATCTATGGCAATCCGGCAACCGTGCTGGTGGGCGATTTCCTGTTCAGCCGCGCGTTCGAACTGATGACCGAGGACGGCAGCCTCAAGGTCCTGAAGATCCTCTCCAACGCCAGCGCCGTGATTGCCGAAGGCGAGGTCGCGCAGCTCAGTGCCCAGCGCAAGATCGAGACCAGCGAGGATCGCTATCTCGAAATCATCGGGGCCAAGACTGCGGCATTGTTTGCTGCCGCCAGCCGGATCGCGGCTGTGGTTGCCGAATGTGACGACCGGCAGGAGCGGGCGCTTGACGACTATGGCCGCAATCTCGGCGTGGCCTTCCAACTGGTCGATGACGCCATCGACTACGATTCCGATGCGGCGCAGATGGGCAAGGACCAGGGCGACGACTTCCGTGAAGGCAAGATGACCCTGCCGGTGATCCTCGCCTATGCGCGGGGCAGCGAGGAAGAGCGCAGCTTCTGGAAGGCTGCGATCATGGGGCATCGCTCGTCGGACCAGGACCTGGCACATGCCATCGCCCTGATCGGGCGGCACAATGCGGTCGAGGATACGCGGGCCCGTGCGCGCCATTTCGCGCAGCGGGCGATCGATGCGATATCGATCTTCCCGGACGGCAAGGCGCGTCAGGCCATGGCCGAAGCCGCCATGTTCGCGGTCGCGCGGGGCTACTGACACAACCCAAATCTGGAGAAGCACGTGCAGCACAAGCGTCTGGGTCGGTCGGCCATCGTCGTGTCCGATATCTGCATGGGGACTATGACCTTCGGCAGTCAGACCGACGAAGCCGAGGCCTTCCGCGTCCTTGACGCCTGCTTCGATGCCGGGATCGATTTCTACGACACCGCGGAGGGCTATCCCGTGCCGCCTGACGCGAAATGGGTTGGCCGGACCGAAGACATTGTCGGACGCTGGCTCAAGACCAAGCCGCGCGATGCCATCATCCTTGCGACCAAGGTCAGCGGACCCAGCCATGTCTGGTTCCGCAGCCCCAAGCGTTCGGGCATGACCGCGCTCGACCGACGCAACATCCGCACCGCGATCGAGGAAAGCCTCACGCGGCTGCAGACCGATTATATCGACCTCTACCAGACCCACTGGCCCGACCACGACACCCCCTATGAAGAGACGATGGAAGTGCTCGACGAGCTGGTGCGCGAGGGCAAGATCCGCATCTCCGGCTGCTCGAACGAGACCAGCTGGGGCCTGATGAAGTCCCTCGCCGCGTCGGAGCGGCTGGGCGTCGCGCGCTACCAGACGATCCAGAACAATTTCAGCATGAACAACCGCCGGTTCGAGGACGAGCTGGCGCAGGTCTGCCGCAAGGAAGGGGTCAGCCTGATCCCCTATTCGCCGATTGCGGGCGGGGTGCTGTCGGGCAAATACCAGGGCGGCGCGCGACCCGAGGGCGCGCGTTTCAGCCGCTATCTCGGGATGGAAGGGCGCCAGGCGGCGATGGGGCAGCGCTTCGTCAACGAACGCTCGCTGGCGTCGACCGAGCGCTTCATGGCCATCGCGGCGGAGGCCGGCCTCGATCCGGTGACCATGGCAGTTGCCTGGTCGAAACAGCACGATTTCGTCGCTTCGACCATCGTCGGAGTGTCGAGCTTCGACCAGCTTGCCCCGATCCTCGCAGCGGCCGATCTGGAGCTCGGTCCCGATACGATGAAGGCGATCCACAAGGTCACCAAGGAAATCCCTTACCCGATGGGGTGAAACCGCTATTGGACGCGGCGTGACCGATCTGCCCGTCTTGGCCGTCCTGCCCGAATTGCGGGAAGCGCTGCGCGATGCGTGCGGCGCTGTCCTGATCGCGCCTCCCGGTGCGGGCAAGACCACGGCGGTGGCTCCGGCCCTGCTGGAAGAGGCGTGGTGCGAAGGGCAGATCATCCTGCTCAGCCCGCGCCGTGTTGCCGCCCGTGCCGCTGCCGAGCGGATGGCGGAAATGCTGGGCGAGAAATCGGGCGAGACCGTGGGTTATCTCACACGGCTCGACAGCAAGGCCTCGGCGCGGACCCGCGTTCTCGTCATGACCGAGGCGATCTTCGTCAATCGTATCGTCGAGGACCCGGAGTTGGCGGGGATCTCCGCCGTGCTGTTCGACGAGGCGCATGAGCGGCATCTCGACAGTGACCTGGGCTTGGCGCTCGCCATCGAGAGCCAGCAGGTGCTGCGCGAAGACCTGCGGCTGGTGGTGATGTCTGCCACCATCGACGGGACGCGTTTCGCCCGGCTGCTGGGCGATGGCACCCCGGTCATCGAGAGTGAGGGCAAGAGCTATCCGCTGCGGATCGAATGGTTCGGCAGCAATCCTGCGGTGCCGGTCGAGGATCATGTCGCCGAGGCGGTGTTGGCGGCATGGCGAGGCGAGAAGGGCGATATCCTCGCATTCCTCCCCGGCGTGCGCGAGATCGAGCGCGTGCGCGAGCGGCTGGAGGCACGCTTGCCGCAGGTGCCGATCCTGCCGCTTCACGGGCAGGTCGAGCCACAGGGTCAGCGCCTCGCAATCCGCCGCGACTGTGAAGGGCGGCGGCGCATCGTGCTCGCGACCGCGATTGCGGAGACCTCGCTAACGCTCGACGGCGTATCGGTGGTGGTGGATAGCGGCCTGACGCGCCGCGCCGAGTATGACCGGGCGGCAGGCACCACCCATCTTGTCACCCGCCGCGCCAGCCAGGCCTCCGCCACCCAGCGCGCTGGCCGCGCGGCTCGGCAGGGACCCGGTGTCGCCTATCGCTTGTGGGAAGAAGGCGGCCACGCGGGGAGGGCCGAGTTCGATCCGCCGGAAATCGTCACCTCGGATCTCGCGCCGCTGCTGCTGGCGCTGGCGCAATGGGGTACGCAGGACCCGCGCTCGCTGGCGTGGCTCGATACGCCGCGGGAGGCTTCGCTGGCAGCCGCGAAGGCGCGCTTGCAGTCTATGGCGGCGGTGGATGCCGAAGGCCGGATTACCGAGCTTGGACGGAAGATTGCCGCCCTCCCGCTCGACCCCGGCCTCGCGGCTGCGGTGCTTTCGGGGGCGGAGGCAGGTCAGGCCGAACCAGTCGCGCGGCTGGCGCTGCTGGTCCAGGAGCGCGGGTTGGGTGGCCGGAGCGAGGATCTGCTGGCGCGGTTGAATCGGTGGAACGCCGACCGCTCGCCGCGGGCCGAGGCCAGCCGCAAGCTTGCAGAGCGCTGGGCGCGCAAGGCCGAGCAGTTGGTTGGGACTCTTGCCTTGCCGCAGGGCGAACCGGCCCTCCACCTCGCTCTCGCCATGCCCGACATGGTGGCGAAGCGGCGCGATGCCTCGGGCGAGGATTGGCTTTCCGCGGGGGGGAGGGGTTACAAGCTCGACCCGGCATCTTCGTTGGCGCGGGCCGAATGGCTGGTGATTGCGGACGCGCAGGGGCAGGCCAAAGGAGCACGGATCACCGCGGCTGCGGAATTGTCGCCCGTCGAAATCGAGACAGGCCTCGCCGACAAGATCGAGCAATCGACGATACTGCGCTGGAATACCGCAGAAAAGCGCGTCGAGGCCCGCCGCGAGCGGCGGCTCGGGCAAATCGTCCTGAGCAGCGGGCCAGACCCGTCGCCCAACCCGCAGGCAGTTGTGGACTTGCTTGTGGATAAATGTGTCGAGAGGTTGGGGGAACATGTTCCTGCCGACCTGCTGGCGCGCGGGCGTTTCGCGGGTATTCCCGGGCTGTCAGTCGATGGTCTGAAGGAGACCGCAGCACTCTGGCTCGCCCCCTTGCTCGAGGGCAAGCGCTCGCTCGATCTCGACCGGGGCAGGGTGGTCGAAGCGATCCTTGGCCAGCTCGACTGGAACGAGCGCCAGCGGCTCGACAGTGTCGCCCCGCGCCATTTCACCTCGCCTGCCGGGACAACCCACACCATCGACTATGCCGGGGACGATGCACCGAGCGTCGAGGTTCGCGTGCAGGCTCTGTTCGGGCTCGACCGGCAGCCGATGATCGGCACCACGCCCTTGCTCCTCAAGCTGACCGATCCCGGCGGCAAGCCGATGCAGGCCACCCGCGACCTGCCCGGCTTCTGGCGCGGTTCTTGGCGTGATGTGCAGAAGGCTGGCAAGGGCCGCTATCCCAAGCACCGCTGGCCCGACCAGCCATGGGCGGAAAAGCCCAGCCTCAAGACCAAGAACGCCTTTTCACGCGGCGATTCGTGAATTAGGGCACCGCCATGGCTGCACGTATCTACCAGCGCCCGAAGAGCGCGATGCAATCGGGCAAGGCCCGGACCGATGAATGGGTGCTCGAGTTCGAGCAGAGCGAGGCGCGCAAGCCCGATCCGCTGATGGGCTGGACCGGCAGCGGCGATACGCAGGCGCAGGTGGTGCTGACTTTCCCGACCAAGGATGCGGCCAAGGCCTATGCCGGGAAATACGGCATTCCCGCCCGCGTCCATATGACGCCGCCCAAAGCAATGAAGTTCCAGGCTTACGCCGACAATTTTCGCTGATTGATTTTTCTCCCGGTCGTCGCCATATCGCGCGCCGGGAGTCGGTCGGACGTTTGCGTTCGCTCACCGGGTCAGGTCCGGAAGGAAGCAGCCCAGGTGGATTGCGACGGGTCGGCCGGCTCCTATGTTTTGGGCGGTGGCAGCCCGATCCTTCTTCGCAACCCTCAATTTCCCACATCCATCGGCATGACATTGCGCGCTTGAGCGCCTACCTAGCCTTGCATGGGTGATTCACCGGACAGCACTGACACTCCGCCGTGGGAAGAGGATGAGGAAGCCCTGGCCCCGAGCGCGGCCGAGCTTGAGGCTGCCGGGCAGAATTCCATGTTCGGCGATCCGGCCCCGGTAGCGGCTCCACCGCCTCCATCGGCAGCATCCATCGTCAACCAGCCTTACCGCGTCCTCGCCCGCAAATATCGTCCGCAGACATTCAGCCAATTGATCGGGCAGGAGCCGATGGTCCGCACGCTCGCCAATGCGATTGCGCGGGACCGGCTGGCCCATGCCTTCCTGATGACGGGGGTGCGCGGGGTCGGCAAGACTTCGACCGCGCGGCTGATCGCCAAAGCGCTTAACTGCATCGGTCCGGACGGGCTGGGCGGCCCGACCATCGATCCGTGCGGGCAGTGCGAGCCGTGCACGGCGATTGCCGAGGGGCGGCATATCGACGTTATCGAGATGGACGCCGCCAGCCACACCGGCGTCGACGACGTGCGCGAGATCATCGAAGCGGTGCGCTATGCCGCCGTTTCGGCGCGGTACAAGATTTACATCATCGACGAAGTCCACATGCTGTCGCGCAATGCTTTCAATGCCTTGCTCAAGACACTTGAGGAGCCACCGGCGCATGTGAAGTTCCTCTTCGCCACCACCGAAGTCGACAAGCTGCCGGTGACGGTGCTCAGCCGCACCCAGCGGTTCGACCTGCGGCGCATCCCGGCGGAGTTGCTGCAGCAGCACTTCGGCTGGGTATGCAGCGAGGAAGGGGTCGAGGCAGAACCAGAGGCGCTGGCGATGGTGGCATCCGCGGCCGAAGGTTCTGTCCGCGACGGGCTGTCCATCCTCGACCAGGCCATTGCCCACGCCGATCTCGATGCAGAGGGCAAGGTTACCGCCGAGCGTGTGCGCGACATGCTCGGCCTCGCCGACAAGGGGGCGCAGCGCCGACTTCTCGGTACGATCCTCGATGGCGATGCCAAGGCCTTGCTGGCGGCGATCGCGGACCAGTACTCGCTCGGGGTCGAACCGCTGGCATTGTTGCGGTCGCAGATGGAAATCGTCCACCGCATCACGCTCGCCCAGCTGGGTGCAGACCTGCCGGGTGCCGTGAGCGAGGAAGAGCGCAATGCGCTGACCGATTGGGCCGGGCGGCTTTCTGCCGGGCAGTTGCACCGCCTGTGGCAATTGCTGCTCAAGGCCTATGACGAGGTGAAGTCTGCGCCCGATCCGCTGGTGTCGGCGCAAATGGGGCTGCTGAGGTTGTTGCATGCGGCCGAGCTGCCTGATCCTGGTAGGCTGGCGAAGAAGCTCGAAGGCCTGGCCGCCAATCCGCCCGGCGCGGCTCAGGCGGCAACGTCAGCCGCTCCGCCTGCTGAAGAGCCCATTGCCACTGGCAATCTCGAATTCGGAGCGCTGGTGGCGCAGGTCGAGAGTGCCGGTCATGCCCTCGTCGCCAGCATCATGCGGCTGCAGTTGCGCGTCATCGAATGTGCGCCGGGCAGGCTGGTCTATGCCCGCGACCAGCAGTTCCGCGAGGATATCGTCCCGCAGCTGCGCGATGCCCTCCTTGCAGCGACCGGGCGGCGCTGGCAGCTCGAACAGCGCAACGATCCCGATGCGGCGCCAAGCCTGGTCGAGCGGGCCGAGGCGCAGGCCGCTGAAATGCAGGCGCGGTTGGAAGGCCATCCCATGGTGCAGGCGGTGCGCGGCGCGTTCCCCGGTGCCGAAATCATCAATGAAGACGAAGCGGGCAACCCCCGTCCGCAATGGAGCAAGAGCGCATGAAGTCGATGGAAGAAATGATCGCCGCCGCCCAGAAGGCCGCCGAGACGATCCAGACCCAGATGAACGATGCCCAGGTCAGGCTCGACGCAATTGAAGTCGAAGGCGTGGCCGGTGGCGGGCTGGTCACAGTCCGGTGCACCGCGAAGGGCCGCATCCTCGGTGTGACTATCGACGAAAGCCTGATGAAACCGGAAGAGAAGCAGATGGTGGAAGACCTCGTCGCTGCTGCCTTCAACGATGCGCGAGGCAAGGCCGACCGCGCTTCGGCCGAGGAAATGCAGAAAATCCAGAGCGGGATCGGCTTGCCGCCGGGCTTCAACCTGCCCGGCATGGGCTAGGCGATGGTCGTTTCTTCCACCGCGTGGTCCGATGCCTCGACCGGGCGCCAGCCCTTAAGGTCGCGGATCAGCGGGGTCGCGCAGCGGTCGCAATTGGTGCGGAAATGGGTGCCGTCGTTCCAGACGCGGCGCCTGTTGACCTTGTGGCCGGAAAGGCCGCAACGCAAACTTTCGAGCATGACCTGACTCCATGCAGTCGCCATCGACAGCGGCACCAAATTGCCGGCGCCCATGTCCTGCCGTGACCAATTTACATCTCGCAATTGCACAAAAAAGACATTGGCCCGAACATTGCGACGGAGAGGCCGAACGCTGCGCCCAGTGGCGTAATTCCTTGACCTGCATGTTCACAGCTCTGCACGGCGGGGCCATTGCGGGAGCGTGAGCCGGTCCCCATATTCGTTCCAAGACGGCTTTGGCCGAGAACGGATAGATTATGACCCAGCTTTTTCCTCTCCTTCCCCTGCGCGACATTGTCGTGTTCCCCGGCATGGTGGTGCCGCTGTTCGTCGGACGCGACAAATCGGTTGCGGCGCTGGAAGCGGCCATGGAAGGCAACAAGGACATCTTCCTGCTGGCCCAGCTCGATCCCGGCACGGACGATCCGGAGCGCGCCGACCTGCATGATGTCGGCGTGATTGCGCAGGTCCTGCAGATGCTCAAATTGCCCGACGGTACCGTGCGCGTGCTGGTCGAGGGTGCGCGCCGCGCACGGCTGGAGAAATTGCGTGCCGAAGGCGAGCTTGTGATCGCCGAGGTCGAGCCGCTGGCCCCGGAAAGCGTTTCCGGCAACGAGATCACTGCCCTGATGCGCTCGGTGCTCGACCAGTTTGCCGATTATGCCAAGCTCAACAAGCGGCTGGGCGAAGGCGCGACCGACGATCTTCAGGAAATCGACGATGCCGGCCAGTTGGCCGATGCCATCGCCGCGGCGATCAGCGTCAAGGTGACCGAAAAGCAGGCGCTGCTGGCCGAGACAGACCCTCGCAAGCGGCTGGAAATGGTCTTGTCCTACATGGATGGCGAACTGTCGGTGCTACAGGTCGAAAAGAAGATCCGTGGCCGCGTGAAGCGGCAGATGGAGAAGACCCAGCGCGAATATTACCTCAACGAACAGCTCAAGGCGATCCAGTCCGAGCTGGGTGGTGCTGACGGTGAAGACGGCGACGAGCTCGCCGAACTGGCCGAGAAGATCGAGAAGACCAAGCTTTCCAAGGAAGCCCGGGTCAAGGCCGCCAGCGAACTCAAGAAGCTGCGCAGCATGCAGCCGATGAGCGCCGAGGCGACCGTGATCCGCAACTATCTCGACGTGCTGCTCGGCCTGCCGTGGGGCAAGAAGAGCCGCCTCAAGAAAGATATCGCCAGGGCGCAGGAAGTGCTCGACGCCGATCACTATGCGCTGGAGAAGGTCAAGGACCGCATCGTCGAGTATCTCGCGGTGCAGGCGCGGACCAACAAGCTCAAGGGTCCGATCCTGTGCCTCGTCGGCCCTCCGGGCGTGGGCAAGACCTCGCTCGGCAAGTCGATCGCCAAGGCGACCGGGCGCGAGTTCATCCGCCAGTCGCTCGGTGGCGTGCGTGACGAGGCCGAGATTCGCGGACACCGGCGGACCTACATCGGCTCGCTGCCGGGCAAGATCGTCACCAACCTCAAGAAGGCCGGGACCAGCAACCCGCTGTTCCTGCTCGACGAGATCGACAAGCTCGGCCAGGACTTCCGCGGCGATCCGGCATCGGCATTGCTCGAAGTGCTCGACCCGGAACAGAACGCCAAGTTCCAGGACCACTATCTCGAGCTCGACATCGACCTGTCGGACGTGATGTTCGTCTGCACCGCCAACAGTCTCAACCTGCCGCAGCCGTTGCTCGACCGGATGGAGATCATCCGGCTGGAAGGCTACACCGAGGACGAAAAGGTCGAGATCGCCCAGCGTCACCTGATCGACAAGCAGGTCAAGGCGCATGGGCTGAAGGAAGGCGAGTTCGAGCTGACCGAGGACGGTCTGCGTGACCTGATCCGTTACTACACCCGTGAGGCAGGCGTCCGCACGCTGGAGCGCGAAATCGCCCGGCTGGCGCGCAAGAGCTTGCGCAAGATCCTGGAGAAGCAGGTTGAGAGCGTCACCATCACGCCCGAAAACCTCGCCGAATTTGCCGGGGTGCGAAAGTTCAAGCATGGCGTCAGCGAGCTTGAGGCGCAGGTCGGCGCGGTGACAGGCCTCGCCTGGACCTCGGTCGGGGGCGAACTGCTTACCATCGAAAGCGTGACAACGCCGGGCAAGGGCGAAATCAAAACCACCGGCAAGCTCGGTCAGGTGATGAACGAAAGCGTCGCGGCGGCCTTCAGCTTCGTCAAGGCGCGCGCGCCTGCATATGGCATCAAGCCGAACCTGTTCCAGCGCAAGAACGTCCACATTCACCTGCCTGAAGGTGCGGTGCCCAAGGATGGGCCGAGTGCGGGGATCGGCATGGTCACTTCGATCGTCTCGACGCTGACGGGGATCGCGGTGCGGCCCGATGTGGCGATGACCGGCGAAGTCACGTTGCGCGGCCGCGTGTTGGCGATTGGTGGCCTCAAGGAGAAGCTGCTTGCCGCCTTGCGCGGCGGGATCAAGACCGTGCTGATCCCGGAAGAGAATGTGAAGGACCTCGCCGAGCTTCCAGCCAACATCAAGGAAGGGTTGGAGATTGTGCCTGTTGCGCATGTCGACCAGGTGCTGGAGCTGGCGCTGGTGCAGCCGCCGGAAGCGATCGAATGGAGCGAAGCCGACGATCTCGCCAGCCAGCCGGCGGCGAGTGAAGTCGGGGGCACGTCTTCCCCTACGGCACACTGATCCCGGTGGCGATACCAAGCCCCGTTCGCCGATTTGCGGCGAACGGGGTAATTTTGGCTGAGAAGTCCCTAGACAGCCCACGCAAAAACTTGTGAAATAGAAAGTCTTGAACGAGGCGATTCACGCCCGTGACGAAATTCGACCGAGGGGGTTTCCATCCATGAACAAGAATGACCTGATCAGCGCCGTCGCTGACGCCAGCGGCCTTTCCAAGAGCGATGCCTCGAGCGCCGTAGAGGGCGTGTTTGATTCCATCACCAAGGCCCTGTCGAACGGTGACGAAGTGCGGCTGGTCGGTTTCGGCACTTTCTCGGTTGCCAAGCGGAAGGCTTCGATGGGCCGCAACCCGCGCACCGGCGAACCGATGCCGATCAAGGCTTCCAACCAGCCCAAGTTCAAGGCTGGCAAGGTGCTCAAGGATTCCGTGAACTAGACCAACCGTCTTGCCGGGCAGTTTGCCGGGTAGCAAAAACCCCGCCAACCATCACGGTTGGCGGGGTTTTTCCTAGGTGGTTGCCCGACCGGATCAGTCGAGGGCGATCAGGGCCATCGGCGCGGTGCGTGTGCGCGGGTTGATGGTCCATTCGAGCCGCTGCATCCCATCGACGTCCGCCGGGCCCTCGTCGGTGTTGTTGGCCATGATGCGGCCATTGGTAATGATGGCAAAGGTGCCATCGAGCTCGGGCAGATCCTCCAGCCCGGCCTTGTCCTTCTCGTCCCCGAAGATCTGCATTACGCCGAGCATACCCGACATCATGCCGCCCATCGGACCTTCGGCGCCCTGGACAGCGAACCCGGGAGCGTCGATCCGGATGGTGCCCGGTTCGCGCACGGCAGCCGTGAGCAGGAAGTTGTTCATCGGGAAGCGTTCGAAGGTCGGGAAGACAAAGTCGTGGCCCATGGTGCCAGTCAGTTCGAAGCTGACCTGGAACTTCCCATTGCCGAGGTGCTCGACGCTCTTCCAGCCGCGCTGGCGCTTCAGCCGCTTGACCAGCTCGTCGGCGGATTCAGGGTCGGACGGGTCCAGACCGCCGAAGAACAGATTCATCATCTGTGCCTGCTGCTCGGCCTGCTTCTTCCTGAGCTCCATCCGCTCGTCATAGTCGGCGCGCTGCTCGGCCAGCTCTTCCTCGGTGCATTCGCGCTCGGTGAAGGTGTAGCCATCCTCGTAGTCTTCGACCGCTTCTTCAGCGACATCGGGCGCAATGATGACCGGTTCGGCGGGGATATAGGCGGCCATCGGCACGGCGAAAAGTTCGGCAGCTGGAGCTTCATCGGCGGGCGGTTCCACCTTATCTTCGCCTTCCCAGCTCTCATCGTAGCAGGGCTGGGCAATGAACTCGTTCTCCTCATCGCCAAAACGCTGACTTGCTTTTGCCAGCTGGCTCATGGCCAGGAGATAGATTTCGCCATCGTAGCGATAGGTGAAACGCCCGTCGCGTTGCAGTTCCAGTTCGGAGGTGAACTTGCCAGGAGCGAGCATGCACCCTGTCAGTATCAGCGCCGCCGCTCCAAGCATGGCGACAGCGCTCATTTTCTTCGAAATCATCATGTGCTCCCCTGATGCCGCGTGAGGCTAATCGCGCGTCGAGACTGCGTAAAGTGCAATCGCGGCAGCATTGGACACGTTGAGGCTTTCGATTGCGTTACTGATCGGCAGGCGGGCGAGGGCGTCGCAATGCGCTTCGATGTTGTGACGCATGCCCTCGCCCTCGGCACCCAGCACGAGTGCGACCCGTCCTGCGGGAAGGGCTTCTGCCAAGGTGGCCTCGGCATGGCCGGTGAGGCCGATCCGCCAGTAGCCGCGCTCGGCCAGCGCCTCCAGCGTGCGGGCGAGGTTGACGACGCGGACCCATGGCACGCGTTCCAGCGCACCAGAGGCTGACTTAGCGACGACGCCGGATTCCGGCGGGGCATGGCGATCCTGCGTGACAATGGCAGCAGCATCGAATGCGGCGGCCGAGCGGAGGATGGCACCGACATTGTGAGGGTCCGTCACCTGGTCGAGGATCACCACCGGGCGACCGTCATCGATTACGTCCTCGAGGTGGACATCATCGAGCGGTTCGCATTCTAGGACCAGCCCCTGGTGCGGCGCGTCGCGTGCGACGAGGCGGGCAAGGTCGGCCACATCGGCATACTCGACCGGGAAATCGGCTGGCAGTTCGCCATCGAGCGACTCGATCCCTTCGCGGGTTGCCCACAGCTTGCGGTGCGAGCGGGCAGGGTTCATCAGCGCGGCTTCCACCGCGTGGCGACCCCACAGGCGCACGGTGTTGGGCGAATGCCGCCCGCTGCCGCGTCCGCCCTGCATCCGCCCGGCGCGCCCGCGTATGGCCTTCTTGCGTTCACCCTTTGCCATTCAAACTTTCCTGCCTTGCGATTCTTTGTGCCGCCCTGCCAGTCGCCCCATTGACAGGCAAGCGCCGCTTCGCCAAAGGGGCGCCTCTCGGCAAACGGGGCCCCTCGCGGAGCCCCGATTTCCTCGCGAATATGATGCGATGTGGACAGGTGGCCGAGTGGTTAAAGGCAGCAGACTGTAAATCTGCCCGCGCAAGCGTACGATGGTTCGAATCCGTCCCTGTCCACCACCGCATCCCTCAGTTTCGCACGAAGCACCACTCCGCCCGGGCGAGAG
Source organism: Erythrobacter sp. SDW2 (assembly GCF_021431965.1). Classification (NCBI taxonomy): domain Bacteria; kingdom Pseudomonadati; phylum Pseudomonadota; class Alphaproteobacteria; order Sphingomonadales; family Erythrobacteraceae; genus Erythrobacter; species Erythrobacter sp. SDW2. The sequence goes on along the minus strand of NZ_CP090370.1, from coordinate 2,168,347 downwards.
CTGCTCCTTCGATTTCAACTGTTAGCGGTCCGTAGTTGAACCAGAATGACCCGGCCTGCGTGGTGACCCGGCGCAGGCCCATGGGAAGGGCCGGAGCGTCAATGCCAGCGTCGGCAAGGGTAAGTCCAATCACCTTCCGGATCAGTGAATCCTCGGGCCAGCCTGCGAGGGTGCGCATTCTGCCGTTCTTCCAACAGGCTACGGTGCCATCCTCGCACACCAGCTCTGCCTCGGCAGACCCTTCGACATGGTCGAGCCAGCGGGTCAGTTGCCAACCATCACCACGATGGACGAGACCTGGACGCAGACTCTCGCTACGGCTTACCGTGACCCCGGCGAGTTTGCGCAAGGGCCCCGGGGCGAGGCCTTCGGGGATGGTCAGTTCGGCTGTCTTGCTGCCAGAACGCGGGCCGATGACGATTTGTGCGTTGCTCGTCTCAAGCGCTGCGACAATCGCGTCAGGAGCATGTGGCAAGCAAGGGACGACGACCAGCTTGTAACCATCAAGCGGTGCAGCAGGGGCAACAAAGTCCACATTCAGACCGCGTTCGCGCAAGGCAGAGTAGCATTCGAACGCAGCCCACAAGGCCGAGAGATCCTGCCCCTGCGGCTGGATCTGGGTGATCCATTCGGCATCATAGGAGAAGACTATGGCCACCTGCTTCACCGGCTTGCCATGATTGCCCAGCGCTGCGAGCGCCTCGAACGACCGGCGTGCTTCGGCGAAGGCCGGGGCAGGCTCGGCATCGGGTCGCAGCAGGCCCGCATGCATCTGCTCCTGCGCAAACGGCGCCTGCCGCCAGCGGAAGTAACACAGCATCTCGGCCCCATGCGCCGCCGCTTCCATGGTCCACAGATGAACCATGCCGGGCAGCGGAGCCGGATTGTTGCGCGCCCAGTTGACGGGGCCGGGTTGCTGCTCGAGCACGCTCCAGCGCCCGCCTTTCGCGCAGCCGCGGTAAAGATCGTGGTGAAACGCGGCGATATCCGGGTGGCCGGTGCGGGCGTAGGTGACCTTGTCCTCCTCGCTGAAACGGAATTGTTCCAGAAAACCGAGCGGGTAGCTGTCCCACCCGAGCACATCGAGCTGCGCCCCGAGGGCAAAGTGATCGTAGCCGGTGTAGAACCCCATGGCGTTGTGGGTAATGTCGCGCCCGGGTGATAGCTCGCGCAGGATCTCCACCTGTGCGGCATTGAAAGCCATCACCTGGTCCGAGGAGAAGCGGCGGAACGCCAGCCAGTGTGAGGGATTGGCCTCGGTCACGGTCAGGTTGGGCAGCTCGATCTCGTCGAAGGAGCGGTACTCCATGCTCCAGAAGACATTGCCCCATGCGCAGTTGAGCGTATCGATGGCGTCATAGCGATCTGCCAGCCATTGCCGGAAGGCATCGCGCGCGGCCGGGGAAAAGCTCTGCACGGTATCGTGGCAGCCATACTCATTGTCGGTCTGCCAGCCGACGACTGCGGGATGCTGGCCATAGCGGTCGGCCACAGCCCGGGTGATGCGCTTTGCTTCCTCACGATAACCTGTGTGGCTGAAGCAATAGTGCCGCCGCGAGCCGAAGCCGCGCGGGCGACCATTGCGGTCGAGCGCCACCATGTCCGGCGTAAGGTCGACCAGCCACTTGGGCGGTGTGGCGGTGGGGGTGCCAAGGATGATTTCAAGCCCGGCATTCGCCAGCACGTCGATAGCACGATCAAGCCAGTCCCAGTCGAACCGGCCGGGTTCCGGCTCGATCCTGCTCCAGGCGAACTCGCCGATACGGACGCGGATCAGCCCCGCCTCGCGCATCATGCGGGCATCGGTCGGCCAGCGTTCCTCCGGCCAATGCTCAGGGTAATAGCAAGCGCCGAGCTTCATCGATCATCCTTCCCGGTTGCAGCACCGCTCTGTGAATGGCGGTTTCGTTTGATGCAACAGAATCGCTTGTCGGCGGCAAATCGCGCAACTAGTCAGGCCCGCATGGAAACCACAGGCCGACCCGTGATATCCGCCACGGGCCTTTTTACCCCGGCGGAATCGATCACAAATGAAGAGCTGGTCGCTGCGTTCAACGCCTTCGTCGACAAGCACAACGCCGCTCATGCCGAAGCGATTGAAGCCGGCGAGATTGAGCCCCTGACCCAAAGCTCGGTCGAATTCATCGAGAAGGCGAGCGGGATCAAGTCGCGCTATGTCATGAGCAAGGCGCCGATCATCGATCCCGATGTCATGGAGCCGCGTCTGCCCGAACGGAGCAATGACGAGCTGTCTGTCATGGCGGAGATCGGCGTCGCGGCGTGCCAACAGGCGCTCGAGCGCGCCGGGCGCGACGCCAAGGATGTCGACGCCGTGCTCTGCGCCGCATCGAATATGCAGCGCGCCTATCCCGCCATGGCGATCGAGATCCAGCAGGCGCTCGGCATCGACGGCTTCGGCTTCGATATGAACGTCGCTTGCTCCTCGGCCACCTTCGGCATTCAAACCGCTGCAGACTACATCCGGGCAGGCAATGCGAAGAGCGTGCTGGTGGTCAGCCCCGAGATTACCTCCGGGCACCTCAACTGGCGCGACCGTGACAGCCACTTTATCTTTGGCGACGTGGCCACGGCGGTGCTGGTCGAAGACGCCTCGATCGCCCCGGCGGACCATTGGGACATCCTCGGCACCAAGCTGAAGACGGTCTTCTCCAACAATATCCGAAACAACTTCGGCTTTCTCAACCGCGCAGCACCTGAAACGATCGGTACGCCTGACAAGCTGTTCGTCCAGGAAGGGCGCAAGGTGTTCAAGGAAGTGGTGCCGATGGTGGCGCAGATGATCGTCGAGGAATCGGGCCGACTCGGGATCGAGCCGAGTTCGCTGCGGCGGCTTTGGCTGCACCAGGCCAATGCCGGGATGAACCGTCTGATCGCCCAAAGGGTGCTGGGGCACGAGGCAAACGAGGACGAAAGCCCCACGGTGCTGGACACTTTTGCCAACACCTCCAGCGCAGGCTCGATCATCGCTTTTCACCAGCATTCGCAGGACCTTGCGGTCGGCGACATCGGGCTGATCTGCTCCTTCGGCGCTGGCTATTCAGCGGGGACGGTGTTTGTGCGCAAGGCAGGCTAGGGGTTGCTGGTTACATTCCACCACCCTAGGTGACGTCCATGGCAAAAGATCTGCTCGACAACAAAGGTCGCGGCGAGGCTGGCTGGAGCTGGCCCGCAATCCACCCCGAAGGGCGCAAATTCGGCATCGTCGTAGCGATTGTCGCGGTCATCACCGCGCTGTTCGCCTGGGAGACGATTGCCTGGCCGCTTGGCTTCCTTACACTGGGGGTACTCGCCTTCTTCCGTGATCCCGAACGGGTCGTGCCGCAGGACGAGAGAGCGATTGTTTCGCCTGCCGACGGGCTGGTCTCGCTGATCAGCGTGGTACCGCCACCGCCCGAACTGGCGGGCGAGGATGCTGCAGGCAATCCCGGGCTCGGCACAGAGCCTTTGACCCGGATCTCGATTTTCATGAGCGTGTTCGACGTCCACATCAACCGCTCGCCGATTGCCGGGCAGGTCAGCCGGCTGGTTTATGTGCCGGGCAAGTTCCTCAACGCCGATCTCGACAAGGCAAGCGAAGAAAACGAGCGGCAGCACCTGCTCGTTACCCGCTCCGACGGACTCCGGATCGGCTTCACCCAGATTGCCGGACTGGTCGCGCGCCGGATCGTGCCGTTCGTCAAAGCGGGTGACATTGTTGCCGTGGGCCAGCGGATCGGGCTGATCCGGTTCGGCAGCCGGGTCGATGTCTATCTTCCGGCCGGGACCGGGCCGGAAGTTATTCTGGGCCAGAAGGTCATCGCCGGCGAGACGATTCTTGCCCGCGTAGGCGAGGAACGATTGCTCGAGGGTTGCGCCCAGTGAGCAATGATGGCGACCGTCTCGGACCCAAGTCGGCCGAGGACGAGCTGCCGGTACGCGGGCGGGGCAGAGGGCTGACGCTACGGGCTGTTCTACCCAATGCAATCACCGTCGCCGCTTTGTGCGCGGGATTGACCGGCATCCGTTTTGCCATTGCCGGCGAATGGGCCTCGGCCGTGATGGCCATCGTTATTGCAGGCGTGCTCGACGGCATGGACGGGCGCATCGCGCGGCTGCTCAAGGCACAAAGCCGCTTCGGGGCGGAGCTTGACAGTCTGGCGGATTCGCTTTCGTTCGGCATGGCGCCTGCGATCATGCTTTATCTCTGGTCGCTGCAGGAGATACCCCGGCTGGGATGGTTCGCGGCGCTGGCCTATGCCATCGCATGCGCCTTGCGCTTGGCGCGATTCAACGCGCAGATCGACGTCGATGAACAGCCGCACAAGTCGGCCGGTTTCCTGACCGGGGTGCCAGCACCCGCCGGGGCAGGTTTGGCCTTTACGCCGGTGTTTCTCTGGCTGGCAACGGGCGAAGAGGCGTTCCGCGAGCCGCTGCTGGTAGGTCCGTGGATGGCGCTCATCGCGATGCTGATGATCTCCAACATGGCGACCTTCAGCTGGAATTCGCTTCGTCCGCGCCGCTCGATCAGGCTGGAAGTTATCTTCGTTGCAGGCCTCACATTTGCGGCTCTGCTGGTCGAACCGTGGTGGACGCTGGCCGTAATCTGTATCGGTTACCTTGCCCTCATGCCGCTGGCGCTAGTGCGCTATGGCCGGGTCAAGCGGCAACGTGAAGCGTCGCAGCGGGACGCATAGCCGCCCGATTGGGGGCGTGTTCCCCCGTCCACACCGAAAAGGTGACCACCCGCGCAGCGCATTCCTGCGCCGCGATGCGCGAGCGCTCGAGCGTGAGCGAGCGATAGGCAGAGGTCCCGCGGAGCCAAGAATCCGCCAGCACCAGCACGGATGCGGCGGCAGCGAGAACAAACAGCGTCACGAGCGAAACAGTCAGCATGGTCAGTCTTTCCGGTCTGCCCACAAGCCTGTTGACAGGTTGTGGATATCTCAGGGATAACGAGCGAAACGCTGTCGGGGTCCTGAATGATCCCCTTGTTCCTGATTTGTTCCGCTCTGTCAAGCGCGGAACAAGGTGAATCGCGTTTTTCCTGCGGCAAATTGGTGCTGGATTTTTCCCTCATTGCCCTCTAAGGGCGCGCGCATCCGCAGTTCGGCGAGTGCATCCCGCACTTTCCAGCAGCGGAAATCCACATGGAAAGCACACATACCGGTGCCGCAGCGGGAGACCCGCACGGTTCCAGCTTTCCAGAGGCACAACCGGAAAGGAATATGACTATGGCGGCTCCTACCGTCACGATGCAGCAACTGATCGAGGCCGGCGCACACTTCGGCCACCAGACCCACCGCTGGAACCCGCGCATGAAGCCGTACATCTTCGGCGCGCGCAACGGTGTCCACATCATCGACCTGTCGCAGACCGTGCCGCTGATGGCGCGTGCGCTCGACTTCGTCGCTTCGACCGCTGCCGCTGGCGGCAAGGTCCTGTTCGTCGGCACCAAGCGCCAGGCGCAGGAGCCGATCGCCGAGGCCGCCCGCGCCTCGGGCCAGCACTTCGTCAACCACCGCTGGCTGGGCGGGATGCTCACCAACTGGAAGACCATCTCGGGCTCGATCAAGCGCCTCAAGACGCTGGAAGAGCAGCTTTCAGGCGACACCAGCGGCCTGACCAAGAAGGAAGTGCTCAACCTCACCCGTGAGCGTGACAAGCTGAACCTTTCGCTCGGCGGCATCCGTGACATGGGCGGTGTGCCCGACGTGATGATCTTGATCGACGCCAACAAGGAAGATCTCGCCATCAAGGAAGCCAATGTGCTCGGTATTCCCGTGGTCGGCATCCTCGACAGCAATGTCGATCCGAGCGGCATCGCCTTCCCGGTTCCGGGCAATGATGACGCAGCCCGTGCCGTGCGCCTCTATTGCGACGCCTTCGCCCAGGCGGCGAAGCGTCACGGCGGTCGCGGTGCCGACGTCGGCGACATGGAAAACCCGCCGGTTGAGGAAGCTGTCGACGCCTGAGCGTCGCCGCAGCGACACAAACCCGCTCTAGCGGCCCGGATCGAAGCTCGGTCCGGGCGCTTACCCCCCCCAGATAATCCCCCCGGGGATCACGAAGGAATTGTATCATGGCTTTCACCGCCGCTGATGTGAAGAAACTGCGCGAGCTTTCGGGCGCGGGCATGATGGACGCCAAGAAGGCTCTCGAAGAGACCAATGGCGACATCGAAGCCGCGATCGATGCCCTGCGCGCCAAGGGCCTCGCAGCCGTCCAGAAGAAGTCGAGCCGCACCGCTGCGGAAGGCCTCGTCGGCGTCGCCGTTGAAGGCACCAAGGCCGTCGCCGTCGAAGTGAACTCGGAAACCGACTTCGTCGCCAAGAACGAGCAGTTCCAGGATTTCGTCCGCAAGACCACCGCAGTCGCGCTGGGCCTGGGCGGCGACGATATCGAGGCGCTCAAGGCCGCTGCCTATCCTGATGGCGGCACTGTGATGGACAAGCTGACCAACAACGTCGCCACCATCGGCGAGAACCAGCAGGTTCGCCGCATGAAGACCGTTTCGGTCTCGCAGGGCGTGGTCGTGCCTTACATGCACAACGCTGCCGCGCCGAACCTCGGCAAGATCGGCGTGCTGGTCGCGCTCGAAAGCGAAGCCAATCCCGAAGTCCTCACCGGCCTCGGCAAGCAGCTGGCGATGCACATCGCCGCCGCCTTCCCGCTGGCGCTCGACGCCGACGGCCTCGACGCCGACCTGATCGCCCGCGAACGCAAGATCGCGGCCGAGAAGGCTGCCGAAAGCGGCAAGCCCGCCGACGTGCAGGAAAAGATGGTCGACGGCGCGATCAAGAAGTTCGCCAAGGAGAACGCGCTCCTCAGCCAGATCTTCGTGATCGACGGCAAGACTACCATTGCCGACGTCGTGGCCCAGGCCGCCAAGGACGCCGGTTCGGCCATCGTGCTGAAGGACTACGTCCGCTTCCAGCTCGGCGAAGGCATCGAGAAGGAAGAAAGCGACTTTGCTGCGGAAGTGGCGGCCGCTGTCGCCGGCTAAGCCGCTCGGTTCGTCCGAAAAACAGAACGGGGCGGGTGTAGCAGCACACCCGCCCCGTTGTCGTTTTCGCGCCTGCCTTTAACCGGGCCCGGAACGTTGAACATCACTGGACGGGGCAAAATGGGAAAAATCGCTTTGGCCGGCCTGTTGGCCGCCAGCCTTCTGGCGTGCGGCGGCATGAAAGCCATCTCTGGAACGAACGAAGCGCCTTCACAGCGCGCTGGCGGCGCGCCTTACGAATTGCTCGGCAGCGAAGTTCACCAGATCGACGATGCCAAGCGCGGGATCGAATACCAGATCTACGTGAGTCTCCCGCCGAGCTACGACGCCAACCCGGATAAGCGTTATCCCGTCGTCTATGTCACCGATGCCGATTACGGCTTTCCCATGCTGCGCCTCATCGGCCGCCGCATGAACGGGGCGGGGCCGAAGGTCGAGGAATTCATCCTGGTCGGCCTGTCCTACGCTGTCGGCGAAGACACCATGGCGAGCCGCCGCCGCGACTACACGCCATCGGAGCGGGGGGCGAGCGACGCTCCTGCCGGAGCTGTCCACGGCCAAGGCCTGGCCTATCGCGATTACCTGCGCGATGCGGTCTTGCCTTACGTCGAGGGCAAATGGCGCACGCTGCCCGACCGGCGGATCTACGTCGGCCATTCCTATGGCGGACTGCTCGGGGCGCAGATCCTGCTCACACAACCCGGGATGTTCAGCGGCTATCTGCTTGGCAGCCCATCGTTCTGGTTCGACAAGAAGCACCTGATCAAGGCAGCTCCTGCACTGCTGGGTGTGCGCCAGAACATCAATGCCGACGTTTACATGTATGTCGGCGAGTTCGAGGCACTACGCGTCGGCGACCGGCGCTACATGCAGGAAGTCGACATGGTGGCCGACAACGCGACCTTCGCCGGCATGCTCGAAGCCAGGAATTATCCCGGCCTCGAACTGAACTCCGAAGTCCTCGATGGCGAAGATCACATGTCGGTGGCGCCGCGTGGCTTCACTCGCGGGCTGTTGCGCCTTCTGCCAGCAATCCAGGCTTCAAGGTAATCAGCCAGATTTCCGGCCGGGTGAAAAGCCGTACAGGGACAAGGCTCGTTCCGAGCCCAGCGCTGGTGACCAGCACCTTGCCACGCTCGTCGATCCGGCCGCAGGCATAGCGATTTCCGTAATCCGACATGGTGGCTGGCGCGCCGCCCCACGGATAAGCGATCTGGCCGCAGTGGGTGTGTCCGGCGAGAAACAGCACGACATCGGACGGCATATCGGGAAAGGGATCGGGGCTGTGGCTCAGCATCACGCGCGGCCCCCTGAGTCCGTCCATCGCCGCCAGAGTCTTGCGGACATCGCCGTGGCGGGTGAAATCGTCGTCGAGCCCTCCGACGGCTAGCGGGCCTATTTGCAGCGCGTCGTTGCGGAGTACGCGAATGTTGCGCTGCATGAGTTCGACTTCGAGGGCAGGCAGGTCGAACCAGTGGTCGTGATTTCCGGGCACCAGAACAGTGCCCAGCGGAGCTCGCAAACGGCCTAGCGGCTCGACAACCTCTTCGGCTGAGTAAACGTGCGTGGAGAGACGCTTCTCGCTGATCAGGTCGCCAGCAATCATCACAAGATCGGGCTGCAACCGGTTGATCTGCCTGACGATGCGTTTCAGTCGTGACGGCGGCATATCGGGGCCCGCAACATGGATGTCACTGATCAGTGCTATGGTGACGGGCTGCGCACCGACAGGCAGCGCGCGTGTGCCGAGCGAGGTTTGCATTACCACGGGATCGCTTAATGTATCGAACAGCGCCTTGCCGCCCACCAGGCCAGCGAGAAGCGCGGCCAGACCCAGCCAGCGAGTGAGGTTCACAATCGCTTCCCCAGCTTGATTGCAGATGTGTCTGGCATCAGCGAAAACACCATTCCGTCCTCACCCACGGTGATCTCGCCCTCGAAATATGTCGCCGCATCGCCGATGAAGGCCGGATAGAAGAACGCATTGGGGATCGGAGGGACAAGGTGCGAAAGCACCAGCCGCCCGACCCCGGCCACCTGTGCGCTTCTGGCCGCATCTTCGGGTGAGGCATGGTAATCGAGGATGTCGCGGGTGATCTTGGCGGTGTTGGCCTGACCGTCGGCTTCCAGCGCACTGGTCATGGCACCGACCAGCCCGGGTTGGAGTGCATCGTGGACGAGGATATCGGCGCCCTTGGCGGCCCGATCCAGCATTGGCGAGCGCGCGGCATCGCCGCTGATCACGATCGATCTGCCCTTGTAGTCGAAGCGATAACCGACGCTTGGCCGCACCGGATCGTGATCGACGCGGAAGGCGGTGATCCTGAGGCCCCCGCGCTCCAGCACCACCACCGGCTGCTCGCCAATTGCAAAGGGCATGGCGCGCAGCCCGCCGCCGGTCTCGGGGACGATGTCGGTACCATGGTGCGCCACCCGGTAACCGTGGTCGAGCGCGTAGGCGGCGTTGAACCCATCGGCAACACGCTCCACCCCTTGCGGCCCGATGAGCGGCAGCGGTGCCGTGGCCGATCCTTGCGTCCAGTAGAACAGCGCCAGCGGTCCCATGCCGTCGATATGGTCGGAATGGAAATGGGTCAGCAGCAGCCCGTCGAGCGAGGCGATATCGAAGCCGATCAGGTTGAGATTGCGCGCGCCGCCTTCGCCGATGTCGACGACGAAGGCCTGGTCGTCGGCCACCACCACATTGCACGGCCCGGCGCGGTCGGGGTTGGGCAGGGGCGAACCGGTTCCGCACAGGATCAAATGCAGGCCATCGCCAAGATCCAGGCCAGCATTGTCGATCCGGCTGGCGGCACCTTGCGCGAACAGCCGCTCGCCAATCTGCTTCTGGAACAGCACCGTTAGCCCGGCCGCAGCCACGATCAGCAGCAAGACCCCGAACAGCAGCTTACGTTTCATCGCTCGAACCTCCCCCGTTCCTGCACAGGACCTGCAGCCCCTTTCCCTTTGCGCGGTTGTAGCTTGCTCGCTAAGGGAACCGCCATCCCTTTATCAGCACGGATTCTCGCCGCCCATGCCGCTCACCTCCGCCAAACGCATTCTCCTGAAACTCTCGGGCGAAGTCCTGATGGGGGACCAGCAGTTTGGCATCGATCCCTCCTTTGTCATGGAACTGGCCAAGGAAGTGAAGGCGGCCAAGGATCGCGGTTTGCAGATCTGCCTGGTTATCGGCGGGGGCAACATTTTCCGCGGCATGGCGGGCGCGGCCCAGGGCATGGACCGGGCGCAGGCCGACTACATGGGGATGCTGGCGACGGTGATGAACGCGCTGGCGATGCAGAACGCGCTCGAACAACTGGGCGTGCAGACCCGGGTGCAGAGTGCGGTGCAGATGGACCAGGTGTGCGAACCGGTGATCCGCCGCCGCGCCGAGCGGCATCTCGAGAAGGGCCGCGTGGTGATTTTTGCCGCCGGGGTTGGCGCGCCCTATTTCACCACCGACAGCGGCGCGGCGCTCCGCGCGGCGGAAATGCGTTGCGATGCGCTGCTCAAGGGGACCAGCGTCGACGGGGTCTATGACAGCGACCCCAAGAAGAACCCCGATGCAAAACGTTATGACACAGTCAGTTACGACAAGGTGCTGGCTGATAATCTCAAGGTGATGGACGCCTCTGCCGTGGCGCTCTGCCGCGACAACGATATCCCGATCGTGGTCTTCTCGATCCGCGAAAAGGGCAATCTCGCGCGGGTGCTGGCGGGCGAGGGCGCCCAGACCATTGTTAAGAAATAAGGGCGTGAAGAAGGAAGACTGACAATGGCCAAGTATGACAAGGCGGACGTGGAACGCCGCATGAAGGGCGCAGTGGAAGCCCTCAAGAGCGACCTTGGCGGCCTGCGCACCGGACGCGCCAACACCAGCCTGCTCGATCCGGTGGTGTGCGAAGTCTATGGCGCGATGATGCCGCTTAACCAGGTGGCGACCGTTTCCGCGCCCGAGCCGCGCATGCTGAGCGTGCAGGTGTGGGACAAGTCGAACCTGACCGCGGTGGAGAAGGGCATCGCCAAGGCCAATCTTGGCCTCAACCCGATGATCGATGGCCAGACCATCCGCCTGCCGCTGCCCGACCTGACCGAGGAACGCCGCAAGGAACTGGCCAAGCTCGCCGGACAATATGCCGAGAAGGCCAAGGTCGCGATCCGCAACGTCCGCCGCGACGCCAACGAAGCGCTCAAGGAAGACGAGAAGAAGAAGGAAATCTCGGAGGACGAGCGCAAGCGCGCCGAGGACGAGGTCCAGAAGCTGACCGACAAATATGTCGCCGAAACCGACAGCGCCGCCGAGGCCAAGGAAAAGGAAATCATGACGCAGTGAGCGTCGTGATATTCGGGGGAAGATTGTGACCGAGGGCGCTCAACAGGCCCGCCATGTCGCCATCATAATGGATGGCAATGGCCGCTGGGCCAAGCGAAAGCACCTGCCCCGCGCGATGGGGCATCGCAAGGGCGTGGAAGCGGTGCGCGAACTGGTGCGCGGCCTCAAGGATACGTCAGTCGAGTGCCTGACGCTCTATGCCTTCAGCTCGGAAAACTGGAAGCGGCCGGAGGAAGAGGTCGACGACCTGATGGACCTGATGCGCAAGTTCATAAAATCCGACCTAGCCGAATTCATCGCCAACGATGTAAAGCTGCATATCCTCGGTGACTGGCGCGCGCTGGCGCCCGATATCGTCGCGATGCTGGAAGACGCGCTGGAGCAGACCGCCAAGGGCTCGCGCACGCTGGCCGTCGCGCTCAACTATGGCGGGCAGGCGGAAATCGTCCATGCTGCCAAAGCTGCGGCGGCCAGCGGCGAGATCACGCAGGAAAGCATCGAGGCCAACCTGTTCTCCGCCGGATTGCCGCCGCTCGACCTGCTGATCCGCACCAGCGGCGAGGTTAGGCTGTCGAATTTCCTGCTGTGGCAGGCGGCCTATGCCGAGATGATGTTTGTCGATACGCTGTGGCCCGACTTCACGCCCGCGCACCTGGCGCAGGCACTGGGAGAATTTGCCAATCGGGAGAGACGCTTTGGCGGACGCTAGTGTTGTGACGGCAAAGCCCAAGTCCGACCTGCCGGTGCGGTTGGTGTCCGCCGTGTTAATGCTCGCCATCCTTGGCGCGGCGATCTGGAACAACGACCCCTACCTGCAATGGCTGGTGCTGGTGGTCGGCGCGTTGTGCTTCGCCGAATTCGTCCTGCTGGCGATGAAGGCGACCGCCAACCCTTCGTTCCGGATCGCGGGCATCATCGCCGGTGCGGCCTATATCGGGCTGGCTGTCTGGATGATGCTGCAATTGCCCTTGCTGTTCTTCGGCGCAGCGGTGGGGACGGTCGTGTTCACTGACGTTTTTGCCTATTTCGCCGGCCGCAGCATCGGTGGGCCGAAGATTGCACCCGCGATCAGCCCGTCCAAGACATGGGCCGGGCTGCTGGGCGGCATGGCGGGCGCAGCAATTTTCCTCGTCATCCTGGGCACGGTCTACTACTTCATCGGCGGTTTCGGCACGGTGTCCGAAATCCTGTCGGAGAACCGCGTCGAGTTCCTCACCATCGCCTCCCTCGGCGCGGGCCTTGCGGTTGTCGCGCAATGCGGCGACTTCTTCGAGAGCTGGCTCAAGCGCAAGGCGGGGGTGAAGGACTCCTCGAAGCTGATTCCAGGGCACGGCGGCGTGTTCGACCGGGTCGACGGCTTGCTGCCTGTAAGCATCGTCATCGGCGTGCTGTTCGGCTATTTCGGCGGCTGAGACGATGCGTTCGATCACTCTCCTTGGTGCTACCGGCTCAGTCGGTACCTCGACGCTTGACCTGATCCGGCAGGATCGCGCCGCGTGGCAGGTCGAGGCCCTGACGGCCAATGGCAACGTGGCCGAGCTGGCGGCGCTCGCCCGCGAGTTCTCCGCCAAGGTGGCGGTAGTGGCCGACGAGGCTTGCCTGCCGGACTTGCGCGAGGCGCTTGCGGGCAGCGGGATCGAGGCAGCCGGGGGCAGGGCGGCGCTGTGCGAAGTCGCCTCGCGCCCTGTCGACATCACTGTCGCTGCCATTGTCGGCTGTGCCGGGCTCGGCCCGGTGATGGCGGCCATCGAGCAGGGCGGCACCATTGCCCTCGCCAACAAGGAAGCGCTGGTCTCGGCGGGCGACGTGATGACTGCCGCGGTCGCCAAGCATGGCGCGACACTGCTGCCGGTCGACAGCGAGCATAACGCAATTTTCCAGTGCCTTGCCGGCAATGCCATCGAGGATGTGCGCTGGATCACGCTGACCGCCAGCGGCGGGCCACTGCGCACGCTTTCGGCGGAGGAACTCCACCATGTGTCCCCGGCGCAGGCGGTGGCGCATCCCAACTGGTCGATGGGCGCCAAGATCAGCGTCGACAGCGCCACCATGTTCAACAAGGGGCTGGAGCTGATCGAGGCGTGGCACCTGTTCCCGGTCGGGCTCGACAGGATCAGGATCGTGGTCCACCCGCAGAGCGTGATCCATTCGATGGTCGAATATCGCGATGGCTCGACACTGGCCCAGCTGGGCCCGTCGGACATGAAGGTGCCGATTGCCTCTTGTCTCGCCTGGCCGCGGCGGATGCAAACGCCGTGCAAGCCGCTCGACCTTGTGGCCTTGGGCGAACTGACCTTCTTTGCCCCGGACGAAGTGCGGTTCCCTGCCACAAGGCTGGCGCGCGAGGCGGCGCAGGCGGGCGGGGCGGCCCCGGCCATGCTCAATGCCGCCAATGAAGTGGCCGTTGCCGCCTTCCTTGCCGGTCAGATACCGTTCACCCGCATTGCCCTATCGGTGGAACAGATCCTCAATCAAACCGCCGTATCCTCTGCCCCGGCTTCGCTCGACGAGGTCCTTGCGCTAGACAGCGAGACGCGGGTGCGCACCGCCGCACTGCTGGAGACTGCCTGAGATGTTCGAATCGCCGCCTTTCTGGATGTATATCCTCGGCTTCCTGCTGCTGCTGGGGCCGCTGATCACGCTGCACGAGCTGGGTCACTACCTGGTCGGCCGCTGGTCGGGGGTGAAGGCCGATATCTTCTCCATCGGCTTCGGCAAGGAAATCGCGGGCTTTACCGACAGACACGGCACCCGCTGGCGGCTCTCCGTCCTGCCGCTGGGCGGCTATGTCCAGTTCAAGGGCGACATGAACCCTGCGAGCGTGCCCGACAGCGATGCGATCGCCGCCGCTGGCGAAGCGGAGCGCGAGGGTAGTTTCCACCACGCTTCGCTCGGCAAGCGGGCGCTGATCGTTGCCGCCGGGCCGGTGGCGAATATTCTCGTGACGCTGGCGATCTTCGCAGGCTTCTTCATGGCGATCGGTTATCCCGTGGCAAAGGATGCCGAACAGCAGCTGACCATTGCTGCATTCCCTGAAGGTTCGCCCGCCCGGAAGGCAGGGATCGAGCTTGGCGACCGGATCGTGGCCATCGAAGGCAAGCGCGTCGACAAGCTGATGGACGTGCAGCAAGCCGTCATGGCCTATCCCGATGAGGTGCTGGGCGTGCGGGTCGAGCGCGATGGCAAGCCACTCGATTTTTCCGTCCGCACCATGAGCATGGAAGTGACCGACCGCTTCGGCAATCCTTCGCGCATCGGGCTGATCGGCATTCAGGCCGCGGAGGCCGAGACCGAATTCGTGCCGCAGGGCCTGTTCAGCTCGGTCGGGCTTGCGGTCGAGGAAACCGGCCGCATGACCGTTATGATGGTCACCGGGATCAAGCAGATCGTGACTGGCCAGCGCTCGGTCAAGGAGCTCGGCGGGCCGATCAAGATTGCCAAGTATTCCGGCGAACAGCTCAGTCTGGGCTGGCTCTCCTTCGTCAATTTCGCCGCGCTGATTTCGCTTAACTTGGCATTCATCAACCTGCTGCCAATCCCGGGCCTCGACGGCGGGCACCTGGCTTTCTACGCGGCAGAGGCTGTCCGCAGGAAGCCGGTTGGCGCACGTGGGATGGAATGGGCGTATCGCACCGGCATGGCTCTCGTGCTCATGCTGATGCTGTTCGTCACTTTCAACGACCTGGTTTCGCTGTCACCGTTCGGGTGATAGTGGGGGACAGGGCGGCATCAGAGGGTCCAATGGGCACTCTCCTGCTTGATTGGGGGCGACGCATCGGGCACAGGGCGGCGGATCAAGTGATCCGGCATCCGATGCGTTATCTCGCAGGTGAGGATCCGGGCCGGGACAGAAACTGGACGGGACAATTTCCGCAATGAACGGCACCGATATGGGTTCTACCCCTGTTTCGCGCACTCTCTCGCGCGGCAAGCCGCAGTGGGCCTTCGCCCTTCTTTCAGGGACCATTCTTGCCGGTGTGCCGGTTTCGGCAATGGCGCAAGACGGCGGGGCGGCAACCAGCATGGCCCAGCCCGCACCGCAAGTGGCACCCGGCGAAGTCATCCAGACCATTTCGGTGCAGGGCGCCCAGCGGCTCGAGCCTGATACCATCCTGACCTACATCCGCCTGCGTCCTGGCCAGGTCTACACCCAGATCGACGCCGACCAGGCGCTCAAGGATCTTTACGCCACCGAATTGTTCGCCAACGCGACAATCCGCAACGACAATGGCAATGTGATCATCGAGGTAACCGAAAACCCGGTTATCAACCGCATCATCCTCGAAGGCAACAAGCGCCTCAAGGAAGACAAGATCGCGCCCGAGATCAAGCTCGCCCCGCGCCAGATATTCACCCGTTCCAAGGTTCGCGCCGACGTCGCCCGCATTATCGAGCTCTACAAGCGCCAGGGCCGCTTTGCCGCTACGGTCGAGCCCAAGACCGTGCAGCTGAGCCAGAACCGCGTCGACCTGGTGTTCGAGATCAACGAAGGCCCCAAGTCCAAGGTCCGCCAGATCAACATCATCGGCAACGATGTGTTCTCCGACGGCAAGCTCAAGGGCGAGATGGTCACGAAGGAAGCGCGGCTGAAGAACTTCCTCAGCGGCAATACCTCCTATGACCCGGACCGGCTGGCCTTCGACCAGCAGAAGCTGCGCGAATTCTACCTCACCGAAGGTTATGTCGATTTCCGCGTTGTCTCGGCCGTGGCCGAGCTTACCCCGGACAAGCAGGACTTCATCATCACTTACGTCGTCGAGGAGGGCGAGCGCTACAAGTTCGGTGACGTGAAGGTGCAGTCCAACCTGCGCGACTTCGACAGCGATACCATGACTTCGCAGCTCAAGATCGAGCAGGACGCCTGGTACAACGCCAAGACGATCGAGGACATTTCCGAACAGCTGACCGAGCTGGCCGGTACTTTCGGCTATGCCTTCGCCGACGTCCGTCCCCAGTTCACCCGCAACCAGGACAAACGCACGATGGACGTGACGCTGGTGTTGAGCGAAGCGCCGCGCGTCTATGTCGAGCGGGTCGACGTCAACGGCAACACGCTGACGCAGGACAAGGTCATCCGCCGCGAAATGCGTATTGCCGAAGGCGACGCGTTCAACAGCCTTGCGGTCAAGCGTTCGACCAACCGCATCAATTCGCTGGGCTATTTCCAGGAACAGTTCGAGATCGAGCAGAAGGAAACGAACGATCCCGACCGCATCATACTCGAGGCGAATGTCGAGGAACAGCCAACCGGGCAGCTGCAGCTGTCGGCCGGTTTTTCGTCGATCGAGAGCTTCCTGCTGGCTGCGTCGATCCAGCAGAAGAACTTTCGCGGTCGCGGCCAGACGGTTGGCGCCGGAGTGCAATGGTCGCGCTATTCGCGTTCGGCCAACCTCAGTTTCGTCGAGCCCTATGTATTCGACCGCAATATTTCGCTCGGGGCCGATATCTATCGCCGCGACCTCAACAGCTTCAACTATATCGGGTCGAGCCGCAACAACACTTTCGAGCAGACCACGACTGGTGGCTCCCTCCGGGTCGGCGTGCCGCTCAGCGAGTATCTCTCGCTGGTGGGCAGCTATACGCTGAACTTCGACGATATCTCGCTCGACCAGAACACCTATTTTGCCGACTTCGATGGCGACGGTGTGCGGACCTGCGAACCGCTGCTCGCGGGCCGCTATCTGTGCGACGTGATCGGCAAGCGCACCAGCTCTATCCTGGGTGCGAACTTCATCTACGACACGCTCAATAGCCGTTATCGTCCGAGCCGCGGCGAGCAAGTGACCTTCGGAGTGGACTTTGCCGGGCTGGGAGGCGACGTGAAATACGTCAAGGCCCGCGCCAGCGCCAAGAAGTTCTGGCAGGTTCTGGGCAATTTCGTGTTCTCGCTTTCGGCCGAAGGCGGCTACATCAAGGGGCTGTCCGACCGTGGCGGGGCAGGGGTTGACGATGTTCGCCTCAACGACCGGTTCTTCCTCGGTGAGCCGCAGATCCGCGGGTTCGACATTCGCGGCATTGGCCCGCGCGTGCTGCGCCAGCCGCTGATCGATGATCCCGACAGCACCGATCCGACCAAGTTCATTGCGGTGACCGACCGTCAACGTATCTCGGACGATGCGCTGGGTGGAAATGCCTACTACCTTGCCCGGGCGGAATTGCAGATTCCTTTGGGCAGCGGGGCGGCCGACCTTGGTTTGCGTCCGTCAATCTTTATGGATGTAGGCGCGCTGTTCAATGTCACCACGCCATTGCTCAACAGCAGCCCGTTCCCCGACGGCATCGATATCCCGATCCGCAATGCCGATGGGCAGGCACTCTATACCCAGATCAACAACGCCACGCTGGTGACCCCGCCAGGCGGCGGTACGCCGGTGTGTACGCCGGGCACCGCACCAGGCTCGATCACAACCGTCACGAACCCGATCAACCCCAATCCGCCAGCTTGCCTCGCCAGCGCCAACAACGATCCGCTGGTCAGCAATATCGCGCCTTTCCAGGAAGTTTTTCTGGGCGATAGTCCTGCGCCGCGTATTTCGGTCGGGATCGGGGTCGACTGGAATTCGCCGTTCGGTCCGTTCCGGATCGACTTCGCCTACGCCCTCAGGAAGCAGCCGGGCGATGACACCAAACTCTTCAGCTTCAATGTAGGAACGCAATTCTAATGAAATCCGTACTCAAGAACTCGCTCGCCGCAGTTGCCCTTGCCGTCGCCACCGCTGGCGCCATGGCAGTGCCGGCGCAGGCGCAGGTCGCCGGGATTGCCACCAGTGCCCCAGAGGCCGTGCTGCTGCAGTCGCAGGCGCGTATCAGCGCCTACAGTGCGATCAATACCGCTTTCGCGACGCAGATCCAGCAGATCAGCACGCTGCGCGGTGAACTCAACACCCTGTCGCAGGGGCTCGACACCAATGGCGACCGCAATGTTACGCAGGCCGAGGCTGACGCCCAACCGGCTCTGTGGCAGCAGTACGAAGCCAAGGAAAACCAGATCGACCAGCTTTCGCTGCCGATCGTCCTCGCCCAGTACTATGTGCTCGAACAGCTGCTGGAACGTTATGGCGCCGCGCAGTCGCAGGTCATCCAGGCCAAGAACATCCAGATCATGCTGACGCCCGAGGCGTTCCAGTATGCCTCGGAAGGGGTCGATGTGACGGGCGACATCCTCACCGCGCTCAACACGCTGGTGCCGGCCGTGACGACCACGCCGCCGTCGAACTACCAGCCGCGCCGCGACGTGGTGGAAATTCACCAGACGATCCAGCAGATGATCATCGCTGCTGCACAGCAGGCTGCCCGCGCTGCACAGGCGCAGGGTCAGCCGGCCCAACCGGCCCAACCGGCCGAGCAGCCGAGCGGCCGCTAAGCGATAAGGCGACAGGGGCAGCGGACATGAGCGATTCCGGCGCTTACGACATCCAGCGGGTGCTGAAGGCATTGCCGCACCGCTATCCGCTGCTCCTGGTCGACCGGGTCAAGTCGATGACCAAGGGCGAGCGCATCCATGCGGTGAAAGCCGTGACCATGAACGAGGAGTTCTTCCAGGGCCATTTCCCCGGCGCGCCGATCATGCCCGGCGTGCTGCAGATCGAGGCTATGGCACAGGCTGCGGCAATCCTCGGCATCGAAACGCTCGAGCTGGCCGGCACCGGCAAGCTGGTATTCTTCATGGGCATCGAGAACGCCAAGTTCCGCAAGCCGGTGACGCCTGGTTGCCTGCTCGATCTCGAAGTCGAGTTCACGCAGAAGCGCAGCCGGGTGTACAAGTTCAGGGGCACGGCAAGCGTCGAAGGGGTGACGACAAGCGAGGCGGAATTCACCGCCATGATCGCCGACCCGCCTGCGTAATTTGTTTTTCCGCACGCCATCCGGCGCGCGAAATCCTCGCTCAAGGGGCCTGTCGGCCCAATCGCTGCGGGTGGCCTTGCAGGTGTCCTTTGGACAGCTGCGTCTTCGACTTCGCTTCCGGCCTTGCGGTCAGCTAGTCGCTGACCGTTGTTGCAATTCATTGGAGAGGCCGCTAAGGGCGCGCCTTTCCGAACACAGCGCGCCCGGTCGGTACCGGGCACAAGCTACGAAGGACCAAGATCATGAAGGCCGAAGGGCACCCCGACTATCACACCATCACGGTCAAGATGACCGATGGCACCGAATTCCAGACCCGTTCGACCTGGGGCAAGGAAGGCGACACGCTTGCGCTTGAAATCGATCCGACCAGCCACCCGGCATGGACCGGCGGCAAGCAGCAGATCCAGGAAGGCGGCCGCGTGGCCCAGTTCAACAAGCGTTTCGGCGGGCTCAGCCTGAAGAAGTAAGCGCTTCACCAGTTTGCAGCGAAAGCTGCGAGGGAAGGGCGGTCCGACGGGGCCGCCTTTTTCGTTTCACACGCGTTCAAGCGCGATGTGCGGACCAGCCGGTTGTTCAACGGTTATGAGGTCGCCGGGCTTCAACAGACCACCCCGCTCGACAATTGCCATGATGCCAGCTTTCCGGATGATGCCTTGGGAGGTCTTGAACGCTACTTCACGGAGCAGCCCCGGCGCAAAGGCATCGATCTGAGCGCAAGGGTTGCGCAGTCCCGTGACACGCAGGACAACCTCGCCACCGAGATGCAGCATGCTATCGCGCGATAGTCCGAGCAGGTCGATGCCGAGTGTGGTGATGTTCTCGCCGAGATCGCCAGGGCGCAGATCAAACCCCTTCGTGGCCAGTTCCGCGAACAATTCCTGGTGGATCAGGTGAACCTGTCGCAAGTTTGGCTGTGTTGGATCGGCGCGTACGCGGGACAGATGCTGCACGTGCGCCCCGGCGTGGGCATCTCCCTCGACGCCAAGGCCCGCAATCACGTGGATGTCGCTACACGGCTGCTTCGAAAAGCGGTGCTTGCCGGAACGACAAACCGCGACGATGCGTGGAGTCACGCGCAGTTGATGCAACGTGTCGCGATCGGCCGCGCTTTCAGCCGCGCTTCGCCAATGGGCTCACCGCAATTGGCGCAGGTGCCATAGGTGCCGTTGGTGATGCGGGCGAGGGCGAAGCGGATCTGCTGGATCTCGTCACGCAGCACGGCATCGACCCCCATGAGCGCTTCATCATCGGCCAGATCCTGCGCCTGTTCGTTCGAATCGGCGTCGAGCGGGTGGCGCAGATCGTCCTCGATCACATTGGCCCGTTCGAGCAGGTCGGCAAGGCGGGCTTTCAGCTGGGTTTCGAACTCGGCAAAATCGGTCATCACCATCCCCACGGCTTTTCGCGATACCACTTGGTTATCACATATTTCACGCCTTTGCGCACCTTCATGCCGTGATGCATGGTGTTGACGTTGCCGACCTTGTCGCCAGTCAAATCGAGCCGGCGATTGTTCCAGCACAGCAGCTTCCCGGTTTCCGGCTGGAAGTTCTTCTTCGGCACCTTGAACCGCGTCGCGCCGCCGGCCTCGACATCGTTGAGATAGATCATGAAGGTCCAGGTCCGCTGGCCCGAGACGGCGCAATACTTTTGCCAGTCCTGTCCGTGCGGATTGAACCAGTCGACATGGGCCTTGAACTCCTGCCCCACGTCATAGCGCTGGCCCTGCACCGGTTCGCCATGGGAAGGGTCGATCCCGTTCAAGGCAAGGAGCAGCTCTTCCAGCCGCTGCACCGCCGGTTCGTTGGCATCGAGATCGCAGGTCTCGCTGGTGCGGAAATACTGGTCGCCATTGTGATCGGCGAGGGTCGAGGGGCGACGGTTCACCTCGATCAGTTCAATCAATTGTGCGCAGAGTTCGGGCGGCAGGAACTCCTTGCGCTGGAACAGTTCGAGCTTGTCGTATGGCAGATGCTGGACGCCGCCATACTGCGCCAAGCGTTCGGCAGAAGATTCGCCTGCGGGAAGCATGCAGTTCCTCTAGCCTCTTCGATGCTTGCCGCAAGCCCGCGAAAGAATCTTGCGCTCGTCCCTTGTAAATGCACTTTTCGCTTCACATCAAAGCCGCTCTGTGCAACAGGCTCGCCCCCGCGTTCGGGTGGCCTTGACGGGTGTCCGGAACGGCGTAACAGCCCCGCCTTACACGGCTTGTTCGGGGCATGTGGCGATCGTAGCTCAGTTGGTTAGAGCGCCGGTTTGTGGTACCGGAGGTCGGGGGTTCGAGACCCCTCGATCGCCCCATTTCTCCCCGTCTTGCACAGTCATTTCCACCCATATCAGGGGCAGGGGACAATGAACGCGATGACGGCTTTCTGGACCGAAGCGGATTACGACGATCACGAGCTGGTGCAGCTCGTGCACGACCGCAGCAGTGGCCTGACCGCGATTATCGCGCTGCATTCGACCCATCTTGGTCCCGGAGCGGGCGGCACCCGGTTCTGGCATTATGCCGAGCCGAAGGCGGCGATGCGCGATGCGCTGCGCCTCAGCCGTGGAATGAGCTACAAGAACGCCATGGCCGGCCTGCCTATGGGCGGCGGCAAGGCGGTTATCCTCGCCGATTCGGACAAGACCAAGACGCCGGAAATGCTCGCTGCCTTCGGTGATGCCGTCGAGGCGCTGGGCGGGCGTTATGTGACAGCTGAAGACGTCGGCATCAGCGAGGCTGACATGGTCGCGGTCTCGCAGCGCACGAGCCATGTTTCCGGGCTTCCCGTCGCGGGCGAAGGCGCGGCGGGCGGCGATCCCGGCCCTTTCACCGCGATGGGCATTTATCTCGGCATCAAGGCCGCTGTGAAGCACAATCTCGGCAAGGACAGCGTTGCGCGAGTCCATGTTGCGCTGCAGGGCACCGGCAGCGTCGGCAGCGGGGTGGCTCGCCTGCTGGCCAAGGACGGGGCCAGACTGACCCTTGCGGATATCAGCGAGCAGCGTGCTGCCATTCTGGCGCAGGAACTAGGCGGCAATGCGGTTGCTCCTGATGCCATCATGAGCGTGGCTTGCGACGTCTTCAGCCCCAACGCACTCGGCGCGATACTCGA
Source organism: Erythrobacter sp. SDW2 (assembly GCF_021431965.1). Lineage (NCBI taxonomy): Bacteria > Pseudomonadati > Pseudomonadota > Alphaproteobacteria > Sphingomonadales > Erythrobacteraceae > Erythrobacter > Erythrobacter sp. SDW2. Next base: position 2,146,065 of record NZ_CP090370.1, on the reverse strand, counting down.
TGACGAGGGCATCGCCCGGCTCGACTGCCCGATCGTGGCAGGTGGCGCCAACAACCAGCTTGCCCGCGCCAAACATGGCGAGATGCTGGCGGCGCGCGGCATCCTTTACGCACCCGACTATGTCATCAACGCTGGCGGCATCATCAGCGTGGCGCAGGAGTATCTCGACCGCCAGTCGGGCAACGCCGGCGGGATCAACGAGGTGCGCAAACGCATCGCCCAGATCCCCGAGCGACTGGTCCAGATCTGGCAGGAAAGCGAGCGCAGCGGCGTGTCATCGGATGTCGTTGCCGACCGGATGGCGCAGCAGCTGATCGGGCGTTGACGATACCGCCTCCGGTCCTGCTTGCGGGCGGCGAGCGGGCGGGGTAGAGGCCCCGCAGGCCTATCCAGATGCACGCTTTCGCCAATCCCAAACGGTTCCTGTCGCTTGCCAGCTGGCTGACTCCGCTGCTGCTCGTGAGCGGTTTGTTGGTGACCGGCGGCGCGCTGTGGTGGGGGCTGACGCAGGTCTCACCCGACCGGCTGATGGGCGAGACTGTTCGCATCCTCTATCTGCATGTCCCGGCCGCATGGCTCGGCATGGGCGGCTGGACAGCGATTGCGATTTCGAGCCTTGTGTTCCTCGTCTGGCGCCATCCGCTCGCGGCCATTGCGGCGCGCGCGGCGGCAGTGCCCGGAATGGTCTTTACCGCCATCTGTCTTGCCACCGGATCGATCTGGGGGCGCCCGACCTGGGGCACCTGGTGGGTGTGGGACGGGCGGCTGACCAGCATGCTGGTGTTGCTGTTCCTCTACGCCGCCTACCTCGCGCTGGCGCAGGCGAGCGAGCGTGAAGGCGCATCGTCGCGCATCCCGGCCATCTTCGGGCTGGTAGGCGCGATCAACATCCCGATCATCAACCGCAGCGTGGTGTGGTGGAACTCGCTCCATCAGCCGCCATCGATCACCATGGGCAAGAGCGCCATCGCGCCTGAATTCCTGTGGCCCCTGCTAATCGCCACCATAGGCTTCTCCTTGATCTTCGGCGGTGTGGTGCTGGCACGGATGCGGGCGCTGCTGGCCGACATCCAGGCCGAAGCGCGGCTGCGCCGCAGAGCGATGGAGGCCGCATGATGCGTGAGGCACTGGATCAGTGGGACTTCGTGATCGCGGCCTATGCGCTGGGCATTGCTGGCACGCTGGCAACCGTAGTCTGGAGCTGGATCGCTATGAAGCGTGCCGAGGCGCGACGGGATAGGGTGAGAGGCAAATGAGCGGACTCAAGGCCAAGCACCAGCGGCTCGTGCTGGTCGTGATCGCGCTGATTGCGCTGCTCGGCGCAGGGCTGCTGGCGGCATGGGCGCTGCGCAACCAGGCGAACTATTTCTATACGCCGAGCCAGATTACCGTCGAGAAACCGGCACCCTCGCAGGCCGTACGGCTGGGCGGCATGGTGCAGCTGGGTTCCATCAAGACCCAGTCTGACGGGGTCACTGTGGCATTTGTGGTCGGGGATGGCGAGGCAACCGTGCCGGTGCGCTATTCCGGGATCCTGCCCGACCTATTCGTCGAGGGGTCTGGCGTGGTTGCAGAGGGCAAGTATCAGGCCAACGGCACATTTGTCGCCCACAACCTCCTCGCCAAGCATGACGAGAACTATGTCCCGCGCGAATTGCAGGACATGCAGGGGCACCAGACGCCAGCGACGCTCGAGGAAACCCCGGCCTCGTGATTGCAGAAACCGGTCTTGCCGCGCTCTGGATCGCTGCTGCGCTGAGCCTTGCCCAATTGCTGTGCGGTGCGCTGGCACTCCGCGAGGAAGGGGCAGAAGTCGGCCATCTGACCCGTCCGCTCGCCATGCTGCAGGGACTGATGCTCGCCATCGCCTTCGCTTGCCTGCTGTGGATATTCGCGACCACCGATCTGTCGGTCAAGCTGGTCGCCGCCAACTCCCATGCCGACAAGCCGCTGATCTACAAGCTCAGCGGGGCATGGGGAAACCACGAAGGCTCGATGCTGCTGTGGGTTACAGTGATGGCTCTGGCCGGTGCGGCGATTGCCTGGCTGGAGAAGCGCCTGCCTGAAAAGACCATGCAGGCAACGCTGGCGGCGCAGGGCTTCGTTGCGCTGGGCTTCTTTGCTTTCCTGCTTTTTGCCTCGAATCCGTTCGAGCGACTGCCGTCGCCGGCGCTGACCGGGGCGGGGCTCAACCCGTTGTTGCAAGACATCGGCTTGGCGTTCCATCCGCCGACGCTCTACATCGGCTATGTCGGGCTTTCGGTGGCCTTCAGCTTCGTGGTCGGCGCGCTGGTGACCAAACAGGTGACGCCCGACTTCGCCCGCGCGATGCGAGTGTGGGTGCTCGCCGCGTGGGTGTTCCTGACGATCGGCATTACGGCGGGATCCTACTGGGCCTATTACGAACTCGGCTGGGGTGGATACTGGTTCTGGGATCCGGTCGAGAACGCCTCGCTTATGCCATGGCTGGCGGCAACCGCGCTGCTGCATTCGGTGAGCGTGCTGGCCAATCGCGACGCATTGCGGACCTGGACGGTGATGCTTGGCGTCATCGCCTTCTCGATGAGCATGCTCGGCACCTTCCTTGTGCGCTCCGGCGTGTTGACGAGCGTCCACGCTTTCGCGGTCGATCCCGAGCGGGGCTTTTTCATACTTATCTTGCTGGCGATCTATATTGGTGGTTCGCTGACCCTGTTTGCGCTCCGTTCGGGCAGCATTGCCGAGGGCGAACGTTTCTCCATGGCGAGCCGCGAGAGTGCGCTGGTGTTCAACAATGTCATGCTCAGCGCGATCCTCGGTGTGGTGCTGCTCGGCACGCTGTATCCTTTGCTGACCGAGGCAATGGGTACGCGGGTTTCGGTCGGGCCACCATATTTCAATCCTGTCAGCGCGGTGTTCTTCGTTCCCCTGGTGCTGGTGCTGTGCGTCGGGCCACTGCTGCGCTGGCGGAAGGACTGTCTCGGCCGGGTGACAAGGCCTGTCGCGCTCACTGCTGCCGTTCTGGTTGCTGCGCTCGTCCTCGGCGGATTGCTGGGCGGGCATGGTGTCCTGCCGACCCTCGGTCTGGCACTGGCCGCTGCGCTGGCCGTGGCCAGCCTGCAGCCGCTGGTCGGGCGCAACCTGCGCCGGTTGCCGCTGCCGACCTGGGGCATGGTGCTGGCACATTTTGGCGTTGCTGTGTCCCTGTTCGGAATGGCGAGCGAGGCGGCTTTCACACGTGAAAAGCTTGCTGCGCTCAGCCCGGGAGAGAAGACTGTCGTCGGTGACTGGATCGTGACTCTCGACAGCGTCACGCCAACCGCGGGCCCTAACTGGACCGCGTTGGAGGCAAGTCTCTCGCTCAGCAATGGCGGCGCGGTGCATGTGCTCAAACCCCAGGCGCGGACCTTTACCGATCCGGTGCAGGATACGACCGAAGCTGCGCTGGAGACTCGCTGGAACGGCCAGCTTTACGCAGTGCTCGGCGATGCGACCGAGGATGGCCGCTGGCAGTTGCGGCTGTGGTGGAAGCCGTTTGTGACGATGATCTGGTATGGGGGGCTGCTGATCGCGCTTGGCGGGGTGCTGGCCATGCTTGGCCATGTCATCGGGCACCTGCGCAAACGCGAGGTTATGCGCCAGATTGCCATCCGCAGAGGACGGGAAGGTGTGGCATGAAGAAGCTGATGATCTGGGTGCCGCTGGCCCTGTTTCTTTTCTTCGTCGGGGTTGCTGCCTACCAGCTGACCCAGCCAAAGGATGAAAACGTTCGCAGCGCCATGATCGGCAAGCCGGTCCCGGCGTTCGAACTCGCCGATCCTGACGGCCAGATGGCCACCAACGCCATTTTCCGCGATGGCCAGCCCAAGCTGCTCAATGTCTGGGCCAGCTGGTGCGCGCCCTGCATCGCCGAGGCACCGCTCCTGGAAGTCCTGAAGGAACGCGGCGCCGACATCGTCGGCGTGGCGCTGAAGGACAAGCCGGAGAACATGGCGATCTTCCTCGAGCGTTACGGCAACCCTTACAGCCGGATCGTGCGCGATGACTATTCGCAGCTGCATGTCGCCATTGGCGCGGGCGGGGTGCCGGAAACCTTCGTGGTCGATGGGGAGGGTATTATCCGCTACCAGCATATCGGCCCGGTAATGGAGCGCGACGTCGAGACATTGCTTGCCGAGCTGGAGAAGGCGAAGTGATTCGCGCCTTGCTCATCGCGCTGGCATTGCTGGCAGCCCCAGCGCTGGCGCAGGACCAGATGCCGCAGGCGCCCTATGCCAATACCCAGCTGGAAGACCCGGCGCAGGAGGCCGAGGCACTGGAGCTGATGGCGACGTTGCGCTGCCTCACCTGCCAGTCGCAATCGATCCATGACAGCGACGCCGCCATCGCCGGCGACATGCGCCACCAGGTCCGCAGCCGCATCGCGGCGGGCGAGGACCCGGAGGCGATCCGCGCGTGGATGATCGAGCGCTATGGCGACTACATCAGCTACGAACCGGTAATGAACGCGCAGACATGGCCGCTGTTCGCGATTCCCGTCCTGCTGCTGCTCGCGGCGCTGGGGCTGTTCTGGCACAGGATGCGGCGGCAATGAGTGGCTGGTTCGGAGTAGCCTTTGTCGGGCTGGCGGCGCTCGGTGCAGGCATGTTGATGCTGCGCCAGCAGCGCAGCCTCTGGACCCTGCTCGCCGCAGTGGTCGTATTCGGCCTGGCTGGTTATGCCTGGCAGGGATCGCCCGGCTACCCCTCGGCACCTGCAAGGACCGCCGGCGACGAGCCTGAGGGCAATGTCGGGCTGGTCGATGGCCGGCGCGAATTCTTCTCGCCATCGAACGTGCCGAGCAAGTTCGTGATCTTTGCCGATGGCTTCGCGCGGCAGGGCGATTTTGGGCGTGCTGCGCGGCTGTTGCAGGGCACGGTGGCGAAGAACCCCGACGATGGCGAGGCATGGCTGGCGCTGGGGATTGCGTTGGTCGAGCATGCCGGGGGTCGTGTGACCAAGCCAGCCGAGTACGCGATGATCCAGGCGCGAGCCAAGCTGCCCGGCAATCCTGGCCCTGCCTTTTTCGAGGGGGTCAACGCGCTACGCAGCGGTGACCTGCCGCAGGCGCGGGCGCTGTGGGTCGAGGGGCTCCAGCAATCGAATGACGGCGCTGAGGGGCGCGAGTTCGTCGCGGAGCGCGTGCTGGGGCTGGACCGGCTGGTCGACGCAATGGCGGCGCAGCAGCAGCTGGGTCAGCAAGGGGGGCGACAGGCCGGAGCTTCGGCACCACCAGCGCCGCAAGAGTGATTTGTTGCATGCCCTTTGCACCCCTGCTAATCGCGCGCCTCGCAACTGGTGCGGGAGAAGCCAGCTGCGCCAAGCGCGCTGTGCACCGTCAGCCATAGGGTTGGAAACACCGGTATTATGAGCGAACCCTCGCCTCCTACAGAATTTGTCCCCGAAGCTGCCGGGCATCATCGCAAAAGCGGCACTGCCAAGCTGGCGCTCGGTGCGATCGGCGTGGTCTTCGGCGACATCGGCACCAGCCCGCTTTATGCATTCCGCGAAACCTTTGCCTCGCACGGCGACGTTCCCGGCATTCAGGTCGATCCGGTCCACATCCATGGCGTGCTGAGCCTGGTGTTCTGGTCGATGATGATGGTGGTGACGTTCAAATACGTGATGACCATCATGCGGGCCGACAACCGGGGTGAAGGGGGCAGCCTGGCGCTGCTCGCGCTGATCAACCGCCGCTCGCGCGGGGCGCAATGGACCGCGCCGCTGGTGCTGCTCGGCGTATTCGCCACCGCGCTGTTCTACGGCGATTCGATGATCACCCCGGCCATGTCGGTGCTGTCAGCGACAGAGGGCCTGCAATACGTCAGCCCGGGCATCAAACCCTATATCGTGCCGCTGGCGGTTGCGATCCTGTTCGCATTGTTCGCGCTGCAGTCGCGAGGAACGGAGAAGGTCGGACGACTGTTCGGTCCGATCATGCTGCTCTACTTCGCCACGCTGGCAGCGCTGGGCAGCATGTATATTGTCGAGATGCCTGGGATCATCCTCCAGACGCTTAACCCGCTCAACGCGCTGACATTCTTCATGACCGATGGCTTTCGCGCCTTCGTCGCCATGGGCAGCGTAGTGCTGGCCGTGACGGGCGCAGAGGCGCTTTATGCCGATATGGGCCACTTCGGGCGCAAGCCGATCGGGCTCAGCTGGATCGCGATCGTACTGCCTTGCCTGATGATCAATTACATGGGTCAGGGCGCCATGGTGCTGTCGCCGGAAACGGACGCTTACGCGCTGATCAAGGATCCGTTCTTCCTGATGATCCCCGATGCGGTGCGCATTCCGGTGGTGTTCCTGGCGCTGGCGGCGACGATCATTGCCAGCCAGGCAGTAATCTCGGGCGCGTTTTCGCTGACCCAGCAGGCGATCCAGCTGGGCTTCATCCCGCGCATGCGGATCAAGCACACCAGCGCCTCGACCGCCGGCCAGATCTATATCCCGGTCATCAACTGGGGCCTGATGGTGATGGTGATCGCACTGGTGCTGATGTTCCAGTCCTCGAGCAACCTCGCCGCCGCCTATGGTATCGCCGTCACCGGAGCGATGTTCATCGACACTATCCTGCTGGCGGCTGTGCTCATTTCGCTGTGGCGCTGGCCGCTGTGGAAGGCGTTGCCGCTGGTGGCTGTCTTCATCATCGTCGACATGGCCTATCTTGGTGCGAACCTGATCAAGGTGCCCGACGGTGGCTGGTTCCCTCTGGTGGTCGGCCTGGTGATCTTTACCCTGCTCACAACTTGGGCGCGCGGGCGCAAGCTGATGCGTGACCGGATGAGCGAGGTTGCGCTGCCGATCGAGATCTTCGCCAAATCCGCCAATAACAGCGCAGTACGTGTGCCCGGCACAGCGATCTTCATGGCGGCCAGCACGGCCGGCGTTCCTTCCGCCCTGCTGCACAACATCAAGCACAACAAGGTGCTGCACGAGCGGGTGGTGATCCTGACGGTCGATATCGCCGAAGAGCCCTATGTCGATCCGGCGAAGCGCTGCGAGATCTCTGAGGTCGGGCAGGGCATCTATCGCGCCGTGCTGCACTATGGCTTCATGGAGGAGACCAACGTGCCCGAAGGCCTCAAGCAGATGGAGGCTTGCGGCGGCAAGTTCGACATGATGCAGACCAGCTTCTTCCTCAGCCGCCAGACCCTGCTTCCCGGAGACAAGCCCGGAATGCCGGTCTGGCGCGAGAAGATTTTCGCCTGGATGCTGCGCAATGCGACAACGGCCATGGAGTTCTTCAACCTGCCGACCAACCGGGTGGTGGAGTTGGGGAGCCAGTTGAAGATTTAGCCCGCAGTCGGCGGCTCGTCCTTCACCACCTCGTCGGTGTCCTCGATCGCCAGTCCGTGCTTCAGCAGCATCGGGATCTGGGTGAAGGTGAACAGGAAAGTCAGCGGCAGGAACACCCACAGTTTGGCCGCCAGCCAATCGCCGAAGTCGAGGTACCAGCGCAGGAATTCGTTGAGGCCTGCCAGCGCGAAAAAGAACACGCCCCAGTTGCGGCTCAGCTTGAGCCAGCCTTCGTCGTTCAATCCTTCGAAGGCAGCGTCGAGCAAGATCTTGAGCAGCGACTTGCCGCGCATCCAGCCGATCAGCAGCGCGCCGCCCATAACGACATAGATGATCGTCGGCTTGATCTGGACGAAGGTCTCGTCACCGAAGAATACTGTCAGCGCGCCAAATCCGACGATGAGGGCAGTGGAAAACCACAGCATCGGCGAGACCTTGCCGAGCTTGAACTTCGAGAACAGCAGCGCGATCACGGAGGCGACCATGAAGGCCAGCGTGCTCTTGATGATCGCTGTCACTTCGCCGATCGCATCGCTCTCGGCGGGCGAGAAGTATCTGTAGGCGAGGAAGAACACCAGCAGCGGGCCATAGTCGACCGCGACATTGAGCCAGCCTGACGGTCTGGGTTTCTCCGAGGATTTCGCCGTGTCTGTTGCTTCGCTCATATTCTCTCAAACCGTCGTTGCGAGCGGCGCAGCCGCGCGGCAATCCATGGACCAGTGGTGTCGGTGAGCGCGGCACCATGGATTGCCGCGTCGCCTTCGGCTCCTCGCAATGACGAGGAGGATGCCGGTGACTAAGCTATCCCCGCAATTACCTTGGCGACAAGGTCCGGATCGAATGGACGCAAATCGTCGATCTTCTCGCCGACTCCAATGGCATGGATCGGCAGACCGTACTGCTCGGCCGCTGCGACCAGCACGCCGCCGCGCGCGGTGCCATCGAGCTTGGTCATGATCAGTCCGGTAACCCCGGCTACTTCCTTGAACACGTCGATCTGGCTCAGCGCGTTCTGGCCATTGGTCGCATCGAGCACCAGGATTACATCATGCGGCGCCTCCGGGTTGAGACGGCCGAGGACTTTGCGGATCTTGGCTAGCTCGTCCATCAGCTCGCGCTTGTTCTGCAGGCGTCCGGCCGTGTCGACGATCAGCGCATCGGTGCCGCGATCGGTCCCGGCCTTTACTCCGTCGAAGACGATGCTGGCCGGGTCGCCGCCCTGCGGGCCCTTGACGATCGGCACGCCGAGCCGGTCGGCCCAGGTCGCGAGCTGGGCGATGGCGGCGGCGCGGAAGGTGTCTCCGGCTGCCAGCATCACAGCATAGTCGTCTTCCTTCAGCCAGTGCGCCAGCTTGGCGATGGTGGTGGTCTTGCCGCTGCCATTGACCCCGATGACCAGGATCACTTGCGGGCGAGGGAAGGCGGTGATCTCGAGCGGTTTCGCCACGGGCCGCAGAATGGCAGCGATCTCGTCAGCCACCGCTTCCTTGAGCTCGCGCTCGCTGATTTGCAGGCCGAACCGCTTTTCCATCAGCTTGGTGCGGATGCGGGCAGCAGCTGCGGGGCCGAGGTCCGACATGATCAGCGCGTCTTCGACATGGTCGAGCGTGGCATCGTCGAGCCGCGCCGTGCGCATGGTGGTTGCGACTTTGGCGACCATCGAAGGTCGGGGGTCGGGCGTTTGCGCCGGGAGCGGAGCCGGGGTTGGAGCGGGAGCCGGTGCCGGTGGAGCGGCAGCCTGTTCGGGCTCGGCGGCGGGTTCGGGCTGCTGGTCAGGTTCGGGTGCGAGTTCTTCTACGGGCACCGGCTCGGCAGAGCTGACCGCAACGGCAAGGTTTTCGCTCAGCCGCTCGGAAGTCTTGCGGAAGCCGCCGAACAGGCGCTCTGTCCAGCTCATATCAACAGGCCCTTGTCGAGTTGGGAGGGAGTAACGGTCACAATGCTTCCAGTTGGCGTGCCCGCAGGTGCAGCGACACGGGCGTAGCTTTCCGAATAGCCGCAACCATCGGCTTCGGCGAGGATCACCTGCGGTTTGCCCACCTGTTGTTCGAGCCAACGCTGGCGCATCCGGGCGACACAGGCTCGCAAGTCAGCGGCGCGGGCGCGGATTGCCCTCCCATCGACCTGCGGCATGCGCGCGGCAGGCGTGCCGGGGCGGGGCGAATAGGGGAAGATGTGGCCGTGAACGATCTCGAGTTCCTCGATTATGGAGAGGTTTGCGGTATGGTGCACATGGGTCTCGGTCGGGAAACCGGCGATGAGGTCCCCGCCGATAGCGATTTCGGGCCGGGCTTCCTTCAGGCGGCTGACCAGCTCCACCGCATCGGCGCGGCTATGGCGACGCTTCATGCGCTTGAGGATCAGGTCGTGCCCGTGCTGCAGCGAGAGGTGGATATGCGGCATCACGCGCGGGTGGTGGGCGAACAGCTCGAACAGGTCGCCATCAACCTCGATCCCGTCGAGCGAGGACATCCGCAGGCGGGCGAGTTGGGGGAAGGTATCGAGCACCTGCCGGACGAGCTCGCCAAGCTTTGGCAACGCCGCCAAGTCATGGCCCCAGCTGGTCACATCGACGCCGGTCAGGACCACCTCCTTAGCGCCGAGGTCCAGATGCCGTTCGACCTCGTGCAGGACCTGCGCCACCGTGAGCGAGCGGCTGTCACCGCGGCCTTGCGGGATGACGCAGAAGGTGCAGGCATGGTCGCAGCCGTTCTGCACCGCGATGAAAGCACGGGTGTGTTTCTCGCTGCGCACCGGCAGCGGCTGTGCCGGCACATTCCAGGCGCGCGGATCGAGCTTGGCGGTGTTGGCAATGAGGCCGTCAACCTCAGGCATGGCGGCGAGGGCCTCGCGCTCGATCTCGGCCGCACAGCCCGTGACCAGCAGGCGTGCGTCGGGCCGGGCGCGGCGAGCCTGGCGAATCGCCTGCCGTGTCTGGCGCACAGCCGCGCTGGTGACGGCACAGCTGTTGACCACCACCACATCGCTCTCGTTCGCCAGTAACGTACGAATCTGCTCGCTTTCCGCGATGTTCAGTCGGCAGCCGAGCGAAATCACTTCCGCCTTCACGCGTAGTCGCCCCAGTCGAAGCTGCCGCGGAAGCTTTCGGTCGCAGGACCGGTCATGATGATCCGCCCATTCGCGTCCCATTCGATGGTCAGCGTGCCGCCGGGCAGGGTGACCGCCACCTTGCGCCCAGTCAGGCGGCGGCGCATTGCGGCGATGGCAGTGGCACAGGCACCGGTACCGCAGGCACGGGTCAGGCCGACCCCGCGTTCCCAGACGTCGAGCTTGATCGAATCCTTGCCGGTAATGCTGGCGACGTTGACGTTGATTCGGTCCGGGAACAACGGGTCGGTCTCGATCCCCGGACCCATCATGTCGAGCGGGACGGCGTCGGCATCGGGCACGAAGAACACCACATGCGGGTTGCCGACATTGACCGCCGCCGGGTTCTCCAGCTCGCCCCACGCCACCGGCATGCTCAGCGTGTCCATGGCATAGGCGAGAGGGATGGCCTCCCATTCGAAGCGGGGGATGCCCATATCGACCCTCGCGCCGCCATCGGTCGGTTCGACTTCGATTAATCCGCCGGAGGTCTCGACCTTCGCAGCACTGCCGTGCAGCAGCGCGACAGCGCGACTGGCGTTGCCGCAAGCCTCCACTTCGCCGCCGTCGGCATTGAAAATGCGCATGCGGAAGTCAGCGACATCGGACGGCTCGAGCACGATCAGCTGGTCACAGCCGATCCCGGTGGTGCGATTGGCCAGCGCGCGCGCAATCCCTTCCGACATTGGCGGAAGCGGCTTCTCTCGGGCGTCGAGCATGATGAAATCATTGCCCAGGCCGTGCATCTTGGTGAAGGGGACGCGCATCCCTGCGCATCTATGGACCCGCTGCCGCAAGGTAAAGGGGCCGCGGATGCGAAGTTAGGCGGTCTTGCGCGCCTCTTCGGCTACCGCATTGCCCCTGGCAGCGTCGTCGGTCGTATCCGGACGAGCGACCAGCAGGCCTTCGCGCTCAAGCCGCTTGCGCACGTCGGCGGCGCATTCGGGGCGGCCATAGTGATAGCCCTGGCCCTTCATTTCACCCATGGTCTTTAGCGTTTCGAGGATGGTGCTGTCTTCGATTCCTTCGGCGGTGATGGGCATGTCGAGCCCCGCCCCCAACGCGATGATCGCAGCGACGATCTGGGAATTGGCGTCTTCTTCCTTGAGCTCACTTACGAAGCTGCGGTCGATCTTGATCCGGTCGAACGGTAGCGAACGCAGCTGGGCGAGCGAGGAATAGCCGGTGCCGAAATCGTCGAGGCTGATCTTCACGCCCTGGTTCTTGAGGCTGGTGATCATCGAGCGGACGACGCCGACATTCTCGTGCAGGCAGCTCTCGGTGATTTCGATATCGAGCCGCTGCGGCGGGAAATTGCATTCTAGCAGCAGCTTGAGGATCTTCTGCGAGAACCACGGATCGCGCAGCTGGACCGGCGAGATGTTGACCGAGATGGTCAGCGACGGGTGCCATTCCTTGGCGTCGCTGAAAGCTTGCCGCATGAGACTTTCCGACAGCTCGCCGATGACGCCGATTTCTTCGGCCACAGGGATGAATATCTCCGGGCTGACCATGCCCAGCCGCGGCGAATTCCACCGTGCCAGCATTTCGAAACCCATCAGGCGGCCGGTGTTGATATCCACCTGCTGTTCGTAATGAGGCACGAACTCGTTCTTCCCGATGCCGAGGCGGATGCCGGTTTCGAGCTGGTTGCGGAAACGCAGCTCGTTTTCCATGGTTTCTTCGAACCAGTAATAGCGGTTCTTGCCCTGGCGCTTGGCGTGGTACATCGCGATGTCGGCCTGGTGCATCAGCATCTGGGCATCGACTTCGCTGCGTTCGCCGTGGCGGCCGGAAAGACCGGAGGACACGCCGATCGACAAGGTAATTTCGATCTGTTGCCCCTGGATCGTCATGGGGGCCGCGACGCTGTCGATCAGGCGGGAAACGAACTGCTCGACATGGTCGGGCGAGTTCCGTTCATAGGGATAGACCACCGCGAATTCATCGCCGCCCAAGCGAGCCAGCAGGGCATCGCGCGGCAACAGCGCGCTCATCCGCTCTGCCGCCCGGACCAGCACCTCGTCGCCAGCCTGATGTCCGTTGAGGTCATTGACCTGCTTGAAATTGTCGAGGTCGACCATGATGAAGGCAATGGCCTTGCTCTCGCGCTGGGTGCGGGCGATAGCGCGGTCAGTCTCATGGGTTGCGCTGCGGCGGTTGTGGCAACCGGTCAACGGATCGATTTCTGCCAGCTGGCGGGCACGTTCTTCGGCTTCGCGGCGGGTATCGATCTCGGCGCGCAGTTCGCGATAGCGGCGCCAGCCGAAGATGATGAGGGCAATGTTCAGCAGCAGGGCATTGTTGAGCACCATGTCGGGCCCGTTGGCGGTCCCGGTGGTCCACTGGCGGATGATCTGTGGCAGCACCGCGCTGCCGGTACCGACGAACATAATGATCGCAGCAATGGCGATCCCCAAAGCCACGACATCGCGACGGGTATTTTCCAGCCCGTCTTTCTTCTTGCCACGCAGTTCGACCATGAGCCCCCGGCTGTCTGCTTCCCCGTCGCGGGGGAAAGTGCATGCTGCTTATGACCAGTCCGGTTGAAAATTGGGTAAATTGCCTGTTTACCGCGCGAAAACCCTGTTTGACCCTGCCTGCGGTGGGGTGCCAAATCCCCGGGAAGCAAGGAGAAAGCCCATCATGGCGCGTTACTGGCTGATGAAATCGGAACCATTCAAGTACAGCTGGGACGATCTTGTGGCCGAGCAGGAAGGCACTTGGGACGGCGTCCGCAACTACCGTGCGCGCAACAACCTCGCGGCGATGGAGGTGGGTGACAAGTGCTTCTTCTACCACTCGCGCGAAGGGCTGGAGATCGTCGGCATCTGCGAAGTCAGCGTGGCGGGCATCATGGACCCGACCGACCCAGAGCAGAAGTGGAACGCGGTCAAAGTGAAGCCCGTTCGCAAGCTCAAGCAGCCTGTTACGCTCAAGCAGATCAAAGCCGAGCCGCGCCTCGCCGACATCGAACTGATCAAGCTTTCGCGCCTGTCGGTCGCCGAGATCCGGCCGGAGGAGTGGAGGATCATCCTCGAGATGGCCGGAGAATAAAACGTTGAGGCTAGCGGTTGCGCAACCCGCTTACGGTCGCACCGCTTGCGGCAAGTTGTTCGACATCGATCAGACAATGGATTAGGCGGAGCCCCTTGGTGGCCTTTGCCTCGACCAGCGCCACCTTGAACTGCTCGGTTGTCTCCGCTCGCGCTGACCAGCCGCCATAAGCCTTGGCCAAGGCCGCAAAATCCGGATTCTTGAGCTCGGTGGCCGATATGCGGGCCGGAAACTCGCGCTCCTGGTGCATGCGGATGGTGCCGTAGGCGCCGTTGTCGACCACGATGACCAGCAGGTCGACGCCGAACTGGACGGCGGTCGCCAGCTCCTGCCCGTTCATCATGAAATCACCGTCGCCAGCAACCGCGACAACGGTGCGATCCGGGAAGCGCCGCGCGGCGGCGATGGCTGCGGGCACGCCATAACCCATAGCGCCGCAGGTCGGAGCGAGCTGCGTCGGATAGCCGTCATATTGCCAATAGCGATGCCACCAGCCGCCGAAATTGCCCGCGCCGTTGCAGATCATCGTATCGGGCGGCAGGGTCTCGCGCATGAAGGCGACGCAACTGGCGAGATCGAGCGGCCAGTCCGCCGGCTTGGCCTTCGACCATGCGAGCCATTCGGCATGCGCCTCTGCCCCGGCATCGAAGGGGATTACCGCACTGTCTTCCCACAGGTCGGCCGCCTCCGAAAATTCGGCCATGTCGGCGCAGATCGCGAGGTCGGTCCGATACACCCGGCCGAGTTCGTTCGGATCGGGGTGGATATGGATCAGTTGCTGTTCGGGATGGTCAGGGGTGACGATGGTGTAGCCATCGGTGGTCGCTTCACCCAGCCGTGCACCGACTGCTAGAATCAGGTCGGCTTGCTTGATCCGTTCGACCAGCTTCGGATTGGGCCCGTAGCCGAGGTTCCCGGCATAGACCGGCGAGCGCGGTGAAATGGCATCCTGACGGCGGAAAGCCGTCGCGACCGGCAGCCCGATCCGCTCGGCGAAGCTCTGGAAGTGATCGCGAGCCTTGGCATTCCATCCCGCTCCGCCGATGATGGCTACAGGCGACGCCGCATCGCCGATCATTGCCAGCATGGCCTGCATCGCGTCGGGACAGGGCGGCTGGGCCGGGCGCACGACCTGGGGGCGCGGCTTGGCCTCGGTTGCGTCCGATAGCATGTCTTCCGGTAACGCCAGGACCACCGGGCCGGGTCGCCCTGACATTGCCACCGACCACGCCCTAGCGACGTATTCCGGGATCCGTTCGGCATTGTCGATCTTGGCTGCCCATTTGGCGATGGGGCCGAAGAAGGCCGGGAAATCGACCTCCTGGAACCCCTCGCGGTCCTTCATGTCGCGCGCCACGTCGCCGACGAACAGGACCATCGGCTGCGAATCCTGCAAAGCGACGTGAACGCCGATGGTGGCGTTCGTTGCGCCTGGTCCGCGGGTGACGAAGCCCACGCCGGGCCGTCCGGTCATTGCCCCGTCTGCGCAGGCCATGAAGCTTACCCCGCCTTCCTGGCGGCAAGTGATGACATCGATATCGGCCTGCCCGTGCAGGCCATCCAGCACTTGCAGGAAGCTTTCGCCCGGTACGGTGAAGATGCGGTCACAGCCTTGTTCGACAAGACATTCGACCAGCAGGCGGGCGGCATCTGGGGTTCGCGATTGGCTCATATGTGCGCCTCTAGCGCCCCTGCCAAGGCCCGACAACGGGGTGAGTTTTCCACCCCCCTCGTGATGAACGGACAGCCTTAACGTCCCGCGATGTTACACATTGAAATACAGGGGAGCGAATTGGTTACCAATTCGTTAACATCCCACCATGAGCACAATAACAATTGCCAAGTCGCGTCGCCGGTCGCTCGTCCTCACCGATGAGGGCGCTCGCCATCCCTTCCTTGTCTCGCTGCCGCCGCATGTCCGCAGCGAAGCTCCGGACAAGCCGCTGCGCGCGGCATGGGTCGTGACGCGCGAAGACATCCGCGGCTTTGCCAGCGCATACTTCGCGAGCCTTGCGGCGGCGCTCGTCTTCTTGCTCTGATCAGGCCGGGTCACTCAATTCGGCCTTGTGCAACAAGCCGCCGAGCCATGCCGAGACCAGGCACATGCTGCCGGTGAAGAGCAGTTGCTCGGTCACCGGCACACCTGCCACGCTCATCCCCATCACGATCAATGATCCCAGCACCATTGCGCCCGAATTGACGATGTTGTTTGCGGCGATAGTGCGCGACGTCTTGTCGGGTGCCACTCGCGTCGTGAGGAAGGCATAAAGCGGTACCACGAACATGCCCCCGGAGATGGCGATTCCCAGCAGGCACAGCAGCAGCACATTGGCCATCGGCCAAGCGATGAACTCGCGGACGGTGAGCAGATCGGTTGGAGCGTCCGTCTGCCAGATCTTGCAAAGCACATAGAAGATGACAACGAACAGTCCCATCACGATCACGGAGGCCGGCGAATAGCGGGCCGAGACAACCCCCTTGAGCAGCCGGTTGACAACCACTGAACCGATCGCGACCCCGACCGAGAACACAACCAGGAAGAGGCTGGCGACCTCCTTGCTGGCGACGATGACGTTCTTGGCCAGCGGGAAGAACTGAACAAACAGCACTGTGCCGATCGACCAGAAGAAGCTGATCGACAGGATGGCAAGCCAGACCTGGCGAATTTTCATGGTCTCTCGCACTAACTTCACCGAGGCGCGCAGTATGTGCCAGTCGAGCGGCTCGACCTCTCCTTGCGGAGGGGCGGGAGGAACGGTCAGGCTGGTGAGCCAACCGATGATTGCCGTGAGGACGATCCCAACCGCTGCCGCTTCGACCGAGATCCACCCGGCGATGATCGTCCCGGCGAGGATGGCGATATAAGTCCCGGCTTCGACCCAACCGGTCCCCGCCAATACGGATTCGCGCGGCAAATGTTGGGGCAGGATGGCGTATTTGATCGGGCCGAAGAAGGTCGAATGGACTCCCATGGCGAACAGCGCCACCAGCAAGAGCGGAATGGCGAAGCTGTGCACTGCGATGCCTTCCCACGCCATGACCAGCCCGGCTGAGCCGACAACCATGATCAGGATTTCGCAGAACTTTATGATGCGTATGATCTTGGCCTTGTCGCGCATGTCGGCCAGTTGCCCGGCGAGCGCGGAAAGGATGAAGAAGGGCAGGATGAACACGCCCGAAGCGATCCCGCTAAACGCGCCCTCGGCCGCTTCCGAATTGTAGATGCTGTAGACAACAAACAGCACCATCGCGTTCTTGTAGAGGTTGTCGTTGAAAGCATTGAGCAGTTGCGTGACGAACAGCGGCAGGAACTTGCGGCTGCGCAACAGGTCGAGCGATGTCATGGATTCCCCTGGGCGGCGCGGGCAAGCCGCAGCTCGCCTTTCTCTAGAGCGACAATTTGGCGAGGGATAGTCACTTGCTGGCGCTTTTTCCGCGAAGCCGCGTGCGCTAGGGATGCGGGCGATGCTGACCTTGCCTAACATCCTCACCCTGTCGCGTATCTTGGCGGTGCCGCTGCTTGCGTTCTTCCTGTGGTGGCCGGACTGGCGGCTGGGTTACGCGATCGGCTTCGTGCTCTACAGCTTGATCGGGATCACCGACTATCTCGACGGGTATCTGGCTCGGGCGCAGGGGACCGTGTCCAAGCTGGGCCAGTTCCTCGATCCGATTGCGGACAAGATCATGGTCGCTTCGGTCATCCTGGTGCTGACCGCGCAAGGCTTCCTGCGCGGGCCCTATGTTGGCGACCTTCATGTGATTGCCGGGCTGATCATTCTGATCCGCGAGATAGCGGTCTCGGGCCTGCGCGAATTCCTCGGTCCGCTGAAGGTTTCGGTGCCTGTGTCGAAGCTCGCCAAGTGGAAGACGACCTTCCAGTTGCTTAGCCTGGGCGCGCTGATCCTAGGAGGGGCGGTGCACGGGGTGCCGTGTCACTCGGTCGCAGCCGATTGCGGCACGCTGGCGGACCAGTGGATCCACCTCGTCGGGCTGGCGAGCCTGTGGGGCGCGGCCGTCCTGACAGTCATCACCGGCTGGGATTACCTGCGCGTCGGCCTCAAGCACATGGACTGACGCTGACGCAGATTACCCCAACAGCGGCAGTCCGAAACGGTCGCGCGGATCCTCCGCGTCGAAGCCTTCCGTGGCCGAGGTGTAGCCCAGCATCTGCACGAATTTATGGTGCACCGGCGTGCCGAACCTGATTCCGCATTTGCCATCGATTTGCCACACGACGCGGCCCTGCGCCGTAACCATGTCGCGCAAATTGACCTCAACCGGCGTGCCTTCGCGCGCGGCAGGATTGCGCAGTTCGATCATGCAGCCGCCGCAAGACAGGTTGTAGAGAGTTGCGACATCACGCTCGCCGTCGATCCTGATGTCGATTTCTTCGTCGGTCGAGAACCGGTTGAAAGAACGCATGGCCAGTGACTTCTCGTTGTTGTGACACTAGGGGCTACCCCTATGTTGCAAATTCACAAAAATTTCGTGAACGCTCCCAATCGAGCAAGTATCGGCCCGTTACCCTGCGCGTAGCTCCGCAGCGAGCAGCTTGAACTCGTCTGCCCGTGGAGAGTTCTTGCGCCAGATCAGCGCGATCTCGCGAGTCGCGGCAGCCGACTTGAGCGGACGCGCGACGACATGAGTGCCGTTAAGGATCCCCGCATCGAGCGCCATCTGTGGCAGCATGGTGAGGCCAAGACCATTATCGACCATCTGCACCAGCGTATGCAGCGAGGTTCCGATCATCGTCGCGCTACCGCGCAGTTCGGGACGGTTGCAGGCGGCGAGGGCGTGTTCCTTGAGGCAATGCCCATCCTCCAGGAGCAGCAGGCGGCCTTCATCGATCATGTTGGGCTTGATGATCGCCGGGGGATCGCGCGGATCGTCCTTGGGGAAGGCGACCAGCAACTCGTCGTCGGCAATATGCTCCATCTCCACCTCCCCCGTGGCGAAGGGCAGGGCGAGCAGCACGCAATCGACCCGGCCGTGATGGAGCGATTCGACCGCATCATGGCTGGTTTCCTCACGCAGGAACAGCTTGAGCTCGGGCCGTTCCCTGCGCAGCCGCGGCAGGATGCGCGGCAGCAGGAACGGCGCGATGGTCGGGATGACGCTCATGCGCAGCGTCCCGGAGAGCGGTTTGCCTGCGGCCTGGACTAGATCCGACAGTTCCTCCGCCTCGCGCAGCAGCCGGTGGGCCTTCTCCACCACTTGGTTGCCCAGCGGCGTAAACCGCACCACCCGGCGGGACCGCTCGACCAGCGTCACGCCGAGCAGCGATTCCAGCTCGCGGATCCCCGCCGAAAGCGTCGACTGCGACACGAACGAAGCCTCCGCCGCTCGCCCGAAATGCCCATGCTCGTGCAGCGCGACGAGATACTGCAACTGCTTGATGGTGGGGAGGTAGGTGGACATCGTTGTCGAGACCTAGCGGGTTTGAGTGGGGGCGGGAAGGGAATGTGCTCCCTTACGAACCGATTGCTCGCGCAACGAAGACCGAACCCAATTAATGCTATTGCGAATTAGTCGCAATAGCATTAATTGGGACGCCTTCGAATCCAGAAGGAGCCGTCATGTTTCGCTATTTCGCCAGCGCATTCGCGCTTGTCGCTGTGTCACCCGCCGTTGCCCAATCGACCTCCGGGGACGAGGCCGATCGAGAGCAGGTTGGCGTTGATGGAGAGACCATTGTCGTCACCGCGACCCGGACCCAACTCCCGGCAAGTGCTTTGCCCCTGACCGTCGACGTGATCGACAGCGAGGCGCTGGAGCGTCAATTGCTGATCTCCGGTTCAACGGTAGATGCGGTTTCCGCGCTTCTCCCGTCATTTTCGCCCACCCGCGAGAAGCTTTCCGGTGCCGGCGAGAGCCTTCGTGGTCGCTCGCCGCTCTACGCGATCAACGGCATCCCGCAGTCGACCCCCGTTCGCGACGGTTCCAGGGACGGCTATACCATCGATCCTTTCTTCATCGACCGGGTCGAAGTGATCTACGGCTCCAATGCTTTGCAGGGGATCGGCGCGACAGGTGGTGTGGTGAACCAGGTGACCGTCGGCGCTCCCAAGAATGACGGCGCTACAGTGCGAACATTGCTGCAAACGACGTTACCGGACGGCTTCGCCGGTGAGGGTATCGGCGCCAAGGCGGGCGCTCTGCTCGGCTATCGCTCGGGCCCCTTTGACGCCAGTTTCGGAGCCACGGTCGAGCGGCGAGGTGCTTTCTTCGATGGCACGGGCAGCCGGATCGGTGTCGACGGAACTCAAGGCGAAATCCAGGACAGTGACAGCTGGTCTGTCTTCGCGCGCCTGGGCTATGAGTTGCCTGGCGGGGCCCGGCTGGAACTTGTGGCCAACCGGTTCGAGCTGGAAGGCAATGCCAATTACATCCTGGTCCCGGGCAATCGCGCGACTGGCGTGCCCGCTTCAAGCATTCGCGGGGAAACCCCGGGCGCGCCTCCTTCGAACACCGCCGAACTGGTCTCGGCCTCGCTCATCGACGAAGACCTTGGTGGGGGAACCTTTGTCCTGCAAGGCTTCTACAGCCGCACCGACGACGTGTTCGGAGGCGGTGTTTTCGGCGTGTTCCAGGATCCCGCGATTGACCCCAGTGGCAGGCTGTTCGACCAGTCGGCCAACCAGTCGCGCAAGTTGGGGGGGAAGGTCAGCTATGAACGCGCTCTGCCCGGGTTCGAAGACCTGGTCCTCACTGTCGGTTTCGACGCACTGTTCGACCGCACCGAGCAGTCACTGGTCCAGACCGGCCGGGTATGGGTTCCGCGCAGCAATTTCCGCAGCCTGGCGCCGTTCCTGCAAGGCAATCTCGCCTTGGCCGATGGGCTCGTCAGGATTGCCGGGGGTTTGCGGTATGAGAATGTCGAACTCAATGTCGGCGATTTCACCACCTTGGCAAGTTACGGTCCGGTCAGCGTTGCCGGGGGATCGCCTTCGTTCGAAGACGTGTTGTCGAACGGCGGCATCATTGTCGAGCCGCTCGATGGCCTGCGCGCCTACGCCAGCTATGCCGAGGGTTTCACGATTGCCGATGTCGGGCGTATCCTCCGCGGCATCACCCAGGCCGGAGTCGATGTGGATGACTTCCTGTCGCTCGAGCCGGTCATATCCAACAACCGCGAGCTAGGCCTCGAATGGGATCGGGGAACGCTTAGTGCGTCGGCGAGTTACTTCTGGTCTTCGAGCGATTTCGGTTCTTTGCTGGTCTTGCGCAACGGCGTATTCGAGGTCGAGCGCCAGCCGATCGAAATCGAAGGTGTCGAAGCGAGCATAGACTGGCAGACGCCGATACCCGGCCTGGCTCTCAGCGGCGGCTTTGCGGCGCTCACCGGCCGCACCGATGGCGATGCCGATGGCCTGATCGACGAGGATCTCGACGGAGCCAATATTTCACCGGACCGGGTCAATCTCGCTGCCGAATACAGCAGCGGCCGGTTCAGCGCCCGGGCGCAGGCACGCTTCTATCTCGAGCGCGAATTCAACGATGCCTCCACCGCGACCGATTTCGAAGGTTATACCCTGCTCGATGCCTTCCTTTCCTATCGCACCCAATTCGGCGAGATCGCGCTGGCGGCGCAGAACCTGACCGACGAGTTCTATATCACCTACGACAGCGATACGGTCCGGGTTACCGATGCCAGCCGCTTTTTTGCTGGGCGAGGCCGCACATTCACCATTGGCTGGCGCGGCGAATTCTGATGGCTTTTCTTTCCCAGCTGCACCGCTGGACGGGAGGCGTGGTCGGCATCCTGCTGGCTGTCATCGGTCTAACCGGTACCGTCCTGTTATGGGAAGACAGCTGGATACTGCTCGAAGGCGCGGGCAGCACCGCATCCGTCGATCCACAGTCGCTTGCCCGAGCGGTCTCTGTAGCCACCGAACAGGGAAGCGAGCTCTCGCGCATCACTTTCGCGGGGGACGAGATTGGTCTGCACCAGGCGATCTACAGCGATGGTAGCGGCGCCTATATTGCGCAGGACGGACGAGTGATCGAACGATGGGCGAGCCTGTGGGAAAGGCCCGAGTTGTGGTTGTTCGAGCTGCATCATTATCTCCTGCTGGGTGAAGCCGGAAAGGTGGTGACGGGGATACTCGGCATATTGCTGCTGGCTTTCTGCCTGACGGGAATTGTCCTTTGGTGGCGGACCCGCAAAACCTTTCGGTTTCGCGTCTGGCCCGCGCGCTATACCCAGAGCGCGATCGTACGACACCATCGCGATCTCGGTGTCGTTGCTTCCCCGCTGTTGATCCTTGCTGCTGCGACGGGGACCATGATGGTCTTTCCGGCGATTTCGGACCTTGTTCTGGCTCCGCTCGCAACGAGCGATACCGACCCTGGCCTCCCTTCGGGCCTGCAGAAAGTCGATGGCTCCACTGATTGGTCAATCATCATGAGCAACGCCGCCGGGATATTTCCCGGTGCCGAGCCCCGGCGTCTCACCATGCCTGCAGAACCCGGCGCTCCTGTAACCTTACGCTACCGTCAGGAATTCGAATGGACCCCCAACGGTCGCAGCTATGTCTGGCTTGATCCTGCCAATGGAAAAGTGGTGGCGGTAAAGGATCCGGCTGTGGGAGACACCGCTTCCGCAGTCGTGGAGAAGTTCTATCCGATCCATGCCGCGAAAGTCGGGGGGCTGCTTTGGCGCCTCGCGATGACTTTTGCAGGCGTGGCTCTAACTATGCTGGGCTTGCTTGCCAGCTGGAGTTTCTGGCGGGCCAGGGTTCGACCCCGCCAAGTAATTCCGCGCGCAGCCAGCTGACCCTCGATGGCCGGACCGGCAGTCGCGCAGCTCTTGGGGTCCCTACCTGCAGAGATCGACTACTCCGCCGCTTCCCCCAGCACGCCTGCCATGTCATCGACATGCGTCATCGTCAGCTTGCCGTTCTTGACCGCGAAGGCAAGCTTGCCTTCGACCAGTTCCAGCGCGTCCTTGCCGAAGATTTCGTAGCGCCAGCCTTGCAGGATCGGCAGGTCGCGTACGCCGGCGGCGAGGGCTTCCATTTCGTCGGCGCGGGTCAGCAGGCGGGCGGCGATGTCGATTTCGCGGGCGCGAATCTTGAGCAGCAGCTTGAGCAGATCCGCCACCAACGCGCCTTCCTTGCCCAGCGGCGCGCCATGGCCGGTCTTCTCGGGCATTTCCTCCTTCGGCAGCGGCTCGGCCTTCTCGATGGCCTTCATCAGCCGCTTGCCGATGTCGTTGTCGCGCCAGGCCTGGCTGAGGCCGCGGACCTTGGCGAGATCGGCCTGCTTCTTGGGCGGGTGGCTGGCGATATCGGCCAGCGTCTCGTCGCGGACGATGCGGCCGCGCGGGATATTCTTGTGCTGCGCTTCGGCCTCACGCCAGGCGGCGAGGGACTTGAGCCGGCCGAGCACCGCCGGATTGCGCCCGGGTGAGCGGATACGGCGCCAGGCGACATCGGCGTTGTTGGCGTAGTTTTCCGGGTCGGCGAGCTTTTCCATCTCGGCATCGAGCCACGCGCCGCGTCCGGTCTTCACCAACTTCTTGAGGATGCGCGGGAAGATGTCGGCGAGATGGGTCACGTCACCGATGGCATATTCGATCTGCCGATCGGTCAGCGGACGGCGGCTCCAGTCGGTGAAGCGCGCGCCCTTGTCGATCGTCAGCCCCAGCCAGGTTTCGACCAGATTGGCATAGCCGATCTGTTCGGACTGGCTGATCGCCATCATCGCGATCTGGGTGTCGAAGATCGGGTGCGGGGTCTTGCCCGTGAAGTTGTAGACGATCTCGACGTCCTGCCCACCGGCGTGGAAGACCTTGAGCACGTCCTCATTGTTGCACATCAGCTCCCACAGCGGGGCGAGGTCGATGCCGGGCGCGAGCGGATCGACCGCCGCGGCTTCCTCTTGGTTGCCGATCTGGATCAGGCAGAGTTCGGGCCAGTAGGTGTTCTCGCGCATGAACTCCGTATCGACGCAGACGAAGTCGGATTTGGCGAGCCGCTCGCAAAGCTGGCGGAGCGTTTCGGTATCGGTAATCAGTTCGTGTATCTTCATGTGTCTTTTCTTAGGTGTGCGGAGTACCGCAACTCGGGAGTATTCCCGGGAAGGCGCCGCACTTGACAAACTGCGGTGCATCCCCTGTTAGCGCGCGCGAATTCCGGCTAGGGGGCCACTCGGCTCACCATGCTCGCGAACGCGCGCGCCCTTAGCCTCATAGCTCCGAAAATGGAAAGATTTTAGATGCACGCCTATCGTACCCACAACTGCGCAGCGCTGACGACGGCAGAAGTCGGCGAAACGGTCCGCCTTTCGGGCTGGATCCACCGCAAGCGCGATCACGGCGGGGTGCTCTTCATCGACCTGCGCGACCATTACGGCCTGACACAGATCGTGGCCGACAGCGACTCGCCGGCATTGCCGGTGCTGGAGAAGCTGCGCGCGGAAAGCGTCGTCACCATCGACGGCGTGGTCAAGGCGCGGGCCGAGGGCACGGTCAACGCGAACCTGCCGACCGGCGCGATCGAGGTCTTCGCCAAGGCCGTCACCGTCCAGAGCGCGGCGGAGGAATTGCCGTTGCCGGTCGCCGACGAGCAGCCCTATCCCGAGGACATTCGCCTCACCTACCGCTTCCTCGACCTGCGGCGCGAAACGCTGCACCGCAACATCATGACCCGCGTCGCGGTGGTGGCGGACCTGCGTCGCCGCATGGCCGAGGTCGGCTTCAACGAGTTCTCGACCCCGATCCTGACGGCGTCTTCGCCAGAGGGCGCGCGCGACTTCCTCGTGCCCAGCCGCATCCATTCGGGCAAGTTCTACGCGCTGCCGCAGGCGCCGCAGATCTACAAGCAGCTGCTGATGGTGAGCGGCTTCGACCGCTATTTCCAGATCGCCCCCTGCTTCCGCGACGAGGACCCGCGCGCCGACCGGCTGCCGGGCGAGTTCTACCAGCTCGACCTTGAAATGAGCTTCGTCACGCAGGAGGAAGTGTGGGACACGATGGAGCCGGTCATCGCCGGGACCTTCGAAGCCTTTGCCGAGGGCAAGCATGTGACGCCCGCAGGCAGCTTCCCGCGCATCCCCTATGCCGAAGCGATGCTGAAGTACGGCACCGACAAGCCCGACCTGCGCAACCCGCTGGTGATCACCGACGTGTCGCAGCACTTCAAGACCTCGGGCTTCGGCCTGTTCGAGAAGATCGTCGGCGGCGGCGGGGTGGTGCGCGCGATCCCGGCACCCGGTACGCATGAGAAGAGCCGCAAGTTCTTCGACGACATGAACGACTGGGCACGCAAGGAAGGCTTCGCCGGCCTCGGCTACGTCACCCGGAAGGGTGGCGAGTTCGGCGGTCCCATCGCCAAGAACCACGGCACCGAAGGCATGGAAGCGCTCTATGCCGAACTGGGGCTGGGCGAGAACGATGGCCTGTTCTTCGCTGCCGGCAAGGAAGCCGACGCGGGGAAGCTCGCGGGCGCCGCTCGCATCCGCGTAGGTGAGCAGCTGGACCTCATCGACCAGGACCGCTTCGAATTCGCCTGGATCGTCGATTTCCCGTTCTACGAATGGAACGAGGACGAGAAGAAGGTCGATTTCAGCCACAACCCCTTCTCCATGCCGCAGGGCGGGATGGAAGCGCTGGAAGGGCAGGATCCGCTGACGATCAAGGCGTATCAGTACGACCTCGTCTGCAACGGCTACGAACTCGCCTCGGGCTCGATCCGCAACCACAAGCCCGAAACGATGGTCAAGGCGTTCGAGATCGTCGGCCTCAGCAAGGACGACGTGATCGAACGCTTCGGCGGGATGTACCGCGCCTTCCAGTACGGCGCGCCGCCGCACGGCGGGATGGCCGCAGGCGTCGATCGCATCGTAATGCTGCTGTGCGGCGCGCAGAACCTGCGCGAAATCACATTGTTCCCGATGAACCAGAAGGCCGAAGACCTGTTGATGGGCGCGCCCAGCCTGCCGGAACCGAAGCAGCTGCGCGAGCTGCACCTGCGCGTGGTCGAACCGCCTAAGAAGGCCGAAGCCTGACGGGGAACGGAGGGCGCGGGACGGACTCGTTCCATTCCCGCGCCCTTCCGAGCGCGACTTCGCGCCTAGTCGAACTGGGCCTCGATGGCCGTGCCGAACCGCACGCCTTCGCATACTTCGTCATAGCATCGCCGGGTCACGACGCGCTCTTCCGCCGAGAGGCTGTCGCCTTCGAGCGCCGCGTCGAACTTGCTCTTCAGATAGGTCTCGCCGCCTTCGACCCGCTCGGCCGCCGCTTCGTCGCCGCGTTCGAACATGTCGGTGATGGTCAACCACATGCGGTGCAGTTCGCCCGACACGGTTCCCTCGGTTACCAGCGTGTCGCCTTGTCGCTGCAATTCGGCATTCATCGCCTCGAGCGTCTGGCTGCGCCGTTCGAGGCGGCTCATCAGCGCCTGCTTGAGATGCGGGTTATCGGCCTTTTCGGCGGCCTTGCGATAGCCTTCGAGGGAGTCGAAAACGGTGTCGGTGAGGGATTTGAACGTGGTACTGGCCATGGGGCATCTCCGTGTGGGGGGGTGATGTCTGGTCAATGCACCAGCCGGCATCCGGGTCCGGAAATTCTCCCTTGCGGGTCGATTGTCGCCTCTTGCCTATCCCACTTGCGTTCATTAGGGCAAAACCCAACATACAAACCCCACCAAACAGAGGGACACAGAATGAGCGATACCGCTGAACGCGTGCAGAAGATCGTCGTCGAGCATCTTGGCGTCGAGGCCGACAAGGTCACCCAGGAAGCCAGCTTCATCGACGATCTGGGCGCAGACAGCCTCGACATCGTCGAACTGGTGATGGCTTTCGAAGAAGAATTCGGCGTCGAAATCCCCGACGATGCGGCCGAGAAGATCTCGACCGTCGGCGATGCGACCAAATACATTGAAGAGCACAAGGGCTAAGCAGCCCCGCCGCCCGTTCGCCCTGAGCTTGTCGAAGGGCAGTCCTTCTTTTTGACCTAGCGCAAGAAGCAAGAACAGGGCTTCGACAGGCTCAGCCCGAACGGGGTTGAGCCTGTTTTGCGTTTTGGAGAATTGCATGCGCCGCGTAGTTGTCACCGGTATCGGTCTCGTCACCCCGCTCGGCGGTGATGTCGAGACGACGTGGAAGAACCTGCTCGCCGGGGAAAGCGGTGCGGGCCAGATCACCCGCTTCGATGCTTCCGACCAGAAGTGCACCATCGCTTGCGAAGTGAAGGGCAAGGACCACCCGTGGGGCTTCGATCCCGACAAGCGCGTCGATCACAAGATCCAGCGCCAGGTCGATCCCTTCATCGTCTATGGTATCGACGCCGCCGGCCAGGCGCTCGAAGACGCCGGTCTGACCGACATGTCCGAGGCCGAGAAGCGCCGCACCGGTGCCTCGATCGGGTCGGGCATCGGCGGGCTGCCCGGTATCGAGAGCGAGTCGATTGTTCTGCACGAGCGCGGCCCGGGCCGTGTCTCGCCGCACTTCGTCCACGGCCGCCTGATCAACCTGATCACCGGCCAGGTCACCATCAAATACGGCTTCATGGGCCCCAATCACGCCGTGGTGACCGCCTGCTCCACCGGCGCGCACTCGATCGGTGACGCCGCGCGCATGATCGCCATGGATGATGCCGATGTGATGCTGGCGGGCGGGGCGGAAAGCACCGTCAATCCGCTCGGCATCGCCGGTTTCGCGCAGGCGCGGGCGCTCAACATGAGCATGAACGACCGGCCGACCGAAGCCAGCCGCCCCTATGACAAGGACCGCGATGGCTTCGTCATGGGCGAGGGCGCGGGCGTGGTGGTGCTGGAGGAATACGAGCGGGCCAAGGCGCGCGGAGCGAAGATCTATGGCGAAGTGACCGGCTATGGCCTGTCGGGCGATGCCTATCACGTCACTGCGCCGCATCCCGACGGGCTGGGCGCGCAGCTGGCCATGGAAATGGCGCTGCGCAAGGCGGGGCTGAAGCCGGCCGACATCGACTACGTCAACGCCCATGGCACCTCGACCATGGCCGACACCATCGAACTCGCCGCAGTGAAGCGCGTGCTGGGCAATGACCTGGGCGGAGCGTCGATGAGCAGCACCAAGTCCGCCATCGGCCACTTGCTGGGCGGTGCAGGCGCGGTCGAGGCGATCTTCTGCCTGCTCGCCATGCGCGACCAGATCGTGCCACCGACGCTCAACCTGCACAATCCCGACGTAGGCACCGAAGGTGTCGACCTTGTCCCGCTCAAGGCCAAGAGCCGTGAAGTCCGTGCCGTGCTCAACAACAGCTTCGGCTTCGGCGGGACCAATGCCTCGCTGGTGATGCAGAAGGTCGACTGATGCGCGCGTTTGGCTGGCTGCTGGCCGCCGCTGCCCTGATGGTGCTCGGCGCGGGAGGCTGGTTCGCCGCCGGCTGGTATGGCGAGAGCTCGCTCGAGCAGGATACCAGCTTTATCGTCCCGCAGGGCTCCAGCCTGACGGCAGTGGCACAGAAGCTGGAAGAGGAAGGGATTATCGGTTCTGCCGAGGCGTTCCTGCTGCGGGCCAAGATCCTCGGCGGGGGCGATGCCATCCAGGCCGGTGAGTTCGCGCTGCCTGCCGGTGCCAGCCCGGCATCGATCCTGTCGATGTTCCAGAATGGCGAGACCATCAATCGTTTCATTACCATTCCCGAAGGGATGCCTTCGATACTGGTCTATGAAAGGCTGATGGCGGAAGACCTGCTGACCGGTGAGATTCCGGTGCCGGAAGAGGGCTCGATCCTGCCCGATACCTATTCCTTCGAGCGCGGCGAGAACCGCACCGCCGTGCTGGCGCGGATGCAGGCGGCGATGCGCAATTATCTCGCCGAGGCCTGGCCCAAGCGCAAACCGGGCATCGCTGTCGACAATATCCGGGACGCGGTGATCCTCGCCTCGATTGTCGAGAAGGAGACCGGCAAGCCGTCCGAACGCCGCATGGTCGCTGGCCTCTATTCCAACCGGGTGAAGACGGGAATGCTGCTGCAAGCCGACCCGACCGTCATCTACCCGATCACCAAGGGCAAGCCGCTTGGCCGCCGTATCCGCCAGTCGGAACTGCGCGCGATCAACGACTACAACACCTATTCGATGCTCGGCCTGCCCAAGGGCCCGATCACCAATCCGGGGCGCGAGTCCATTGCCGCCGTGCTCGATCCGGACAGCACCAGCGCGCTCTATATGGTCGCGGACGGCACTGGCGGGCACAAGTTCGCTGACACGCTGGAAGAGCACAACGCCAATGTCGCCGAATGGTACGAGCTGCGCCGCCAGCGGGGCGAGATGTAATTGCGCATCTACCTGCCTGGATGAACGGCGTGTCGGGCCCATACTGGCGGTCCTCGGCGCTTGGTAACAAATGAAGCCGCCAGCGGGGCGAGATGTGAGCGGCGCGGCGGGACAGGGTGCTCCGCTGATCCTTACAGCATTGCTGCCAAAGGACATGCACGCGTGGGCAACCGCGCTGCGAACGCGGCATTTCCCGCCGGAGCGGAACCACCTCGAAGCGCATGTAACGGTGTTTCATGCCATCCCCGCACATTGCGAGGCGGAGGTGGCAGGAGTGCTAAAGCGGCTCGCTGCCGCATTCGCGCCGGTGGATGCCGAACTTGTCGGTCTGATGTCGCTGGGACGCGGGACAGCGCTCAAGCTCGAGAGTCCCGGTATCCTGCGCTTGCGGGAGGCGATAGCGGATCATCTGCACGGCCTGCTCACCGCACAGGATCAGCACCGTCCACGGCTGCATGTCACAATCCAGAACAGGGTGTCACCGGCTGAGGCCAAGGCGCTGCTGGCGTCGCTCGCAAGCAACATCGAACCCCGCCGATTTGCCTTCCGGGGGTTCGGTCTGCACCGCTACATGGGCGGCCCGTGGCTGCATATTGGCGACTTCGCCTTCCGGGGCCGAGAAAAGGCCTGAATGGCGGGTTGACCGGGGCAATTCCCGGCCCTAAATGCGCCGCCTGCCGAGGGTCGATGCGCCTGGCAGATGCCTCCAAGGGCGACTTTGGTACGGCGGAGTAGCTCAGGTGGTTAGAGCAGCGGAATCATAATCCGCGTGTCGGGGGTTCGAGTCCCTCCTCCGCTACCATGGCCTGGCGTTCGCGCGGCCTTCTCAACAGACAAATGTGCCGTCGACCCGCCGCACGACCGGGCTTTTCCCGTCGAGCAAGACCTCGGGTAAAAGTGCCGCTGGCATGTCCTGGTAGCTTACCGGGCGCAGGAATCTGTCGATGGCGAGCGTACCGACCGAGGTCGAACGGCCATCGGAGGTCGCCGGGAAGGGGCCGCCATGAACCATCGCGTGTGTCACTTCGACGCCGGTCGGCCAGCCATTGGCGATGATACGTCCGGCGCGCTGTTCGAGGATCGGAAGCAGTATGGCGGCTTCTGCATGGTCGGCGGTGTCCATGTGCAAGGTCACTGTCAACTGGCCCTCCATGGCTTGCAGGATCTCGGCGATCTCCGCGAGATCGGCGCAGCACACGACGATCGAGCTTGGGCCGAAAATCTCTTGTTGGAACGCCGCATCGCGGCGAAAGTCCGCGCCGCTGACGGCATAGACCTGTGCGCGGCCGCACCTTTCGTTCGGTTCGCTGCCCAAGCCCACCAGTTGCGCACCGGTGAGGGAGGCAAGCATTGCCGTGCCGCTGTCGAAAGCGGCATGGATACCGGCCGTCAGCATGGTCTGTGCGGGGAGCGGTGCCAGCGCTGCGGCGGTGGATTCGAGGAATCGATCGAGCGCTTCACCTTCCGCCGCCAGCACGATGCCCGGATTGGTGCAGAACTGACCCGCACCGAGTGAGAGCGAGGCGACATAGGCTGTCGCCAACTCCTCGGCCGCGCCACCGAGCCGGGCCGGCATCAGGACGACCGGATTGATGCTGCTCATCTCGGCATAAACCGGGATCGGGACGGGGCGTGAAGCAGCGTGCTGCATCAGTGCCAGGCCTCCCGCGCGCGAACCGGTGAAGCCGACGGCGGCAATGCGCGGGTCTTTTACCAATGCCTCACCCAGTTCGTAATCGGTCCCGCCAAGCAGGGAGAAGACGCCGCCGGGCAGGCCCGCCTCCTTGATTGCTTCAGCGATAGCGCCGGCTACCAGTTCCGAGGTTCCGGGGTGGGCGGGATGACCCTTCACCACCACACAGCAACCCGCCGCGAGCGCGGAGGCGGTGTCGCCACCTGCGACCGAGAAGGCGAGGGGGAAATTGCTCGCGCCGAACACCGCCACCGGGCCGAGCGGAATCCTGCGCATCCGCAAATCCGGCTTTGGCGGGTTGCGAGCCGGATCGGCGTGGTCGATCCGGAGGCCTTGCCATGCGCCGTTCTCGACCTCGCCCGCGAACAGGCGAAGCTGTCCCACGGTGCGGCCGCGTTCGCCAGTGAGGCGCGCTTCGGCAAGGCCGCTTTCGAGCATGGCGCGCTGGGTCAGCGAATCGCCCAGGGCGTCGATCTTGTCGGCGGCCAGGCGCAGGAAGGCGGCCCGCTCGGACAGGGGCAAGGCGGCATAGACGGGCTGGGCTGCAGCAGCAGCGGCGCAGGCGTCGGCGACATCGTCCGGTGTTGCCTGCTGGAAGGGGGGATCAAGCTGGCGCCCGTCTGCCGCTGCCTTGGCGAGATAGTTTCCTGCCCCCTCGCGCCATTCACCTGCAACAAGGTTCTTGCCGTGCAGCATCCGATTTTCCTTTCCACGTGGCTGTTCAAGATGCGAAAAGGCCCCTTGCCTTTGCGCCGAATTCGGTGAAAGGTAGCGCTACCATAAAAGTGGATGGTTGCAACCTTGCGACCAGGGGGAGAGCGGAAGTGGACAACACGCGTGGCGGCCAGAACATGGCCCTGATTTCGGCAATCGTGGCGGTCGCAACGATTGGCGGTTTGCTGTTTGGTTACGATAGCGGGGCCGTCAACGGCACCCAGCCTGGCCTCAAGGCGGCCTTTGCCTTGAGTGAAGGCGGGCTTGGCTTTACCGTCGGGTCACTGCTGATCGGCTGCTTCATCGGCGCCTTTTTCGCCGGCACACTGGCGGACCAGATGGGGCGGCGCAATGTCATGCGGATTGCCGCGGTGCTGTTCCTTGTCGGCGCGTTGGTCCAGGGGCTGACCGCGGACCACATGCTGTTCGTTATCGCCCGTCTGGCCGGAGGCATAGCGGTCGGCGCGGCGAGCGTGCTGTCGCCTGCCTATATCGCCGAAGTTGCCCCTGCCAACATTCGCGGGCGGATGACCACGGTCCAGCAGATCATGATCATCACCGGCCTGACGCTGGCCTTCCTCGTCAACTACTTCCTCGCTGCAGCGGCAGGCGATTCAACCGCCGCGTTTTGGGGCGGGATCGAGGCCTGGCGCTGGATGTACCTGATGCAGGCAGTCCCGGCGGCGGTGTTCCTGGTGGCGCTGTTCTTCATTCCGGAGAGCCCGCGTTACCTCGTCTCGAAGGGGCGCAACGTAGAGGCTGGTAGCGTGCTGACCCGGCTGTTCGGGGAAGCTGAAGCCAAGGCCAAGCTCAAGGAAATCGGCGACAGCTTCTCTCTCGATCACCGTCCGCGCCTGAGCGATGTGCTCGCCCCGGCCGGGACCAAGGGATTCCTCGGGATGCGGCCGATCGTGTGGGTCGGGATCATGCTGGCGGTGTTCCAGCAGCTCGTCGGCATCAATGTCATTTTCTACTACGGCGCGACGCTGTGGCAATTGGCCGGCTTTACCGAAAACGACAGCCTGCTGATCAACATCGTTTCCGGCGCGGTGTCGATCGCCGCCTGTTTCATCACCATCGCCGTGATCGACAAGATCGGGCGCAAGCCCTTGCTCCTGATCGGTTCGGCCGGGATGGCGGCAACGCTGTTCGTGATGGTCTATGTCTTTAGCCAGGGCGGACTCGACGCGGCGGGCAACCTTGTCCTGTCGCCATCGCTCGGGACCATCGCGGTGGTGGCGGCGAACCTCTATGTCATCTTCTTCAACGTCAGCTGGGGTCCGGTGATGTGGGTCATGCTGGCCGAGATGTTCCCCAACCAGATCCGTGGTTCGGCACTGGCGGTGGCCGGTTTCTTCCAGTGGTTCGCCAACTACCTCATCGCCCAGAGCTTCCCGGTGATGGCCGCCGGGATCGGCCTTGCCGCCAGCTACAGCTTCTATGCCGTCTGCGCGGTCATCAGCTTCTTCCTGGTCCAGCGTTTCATCGTCGAAACCAAGGGCAAGGAGCTTGAGGAAATGGAAGGTTGAGCGCGGGCTTCATGGAATGAGCGAAGATCGTCCCACGTCTTTCCGTGTCGTCGTCCTGGGCGGCGGCACGGCGGGCTGGATGACGGCGGCCGGGATTGCGAAGCTGCTGCCCGGTCTCGCCAGCGTTCAGCTGGTCGAGAGCGAGGATATCGGCATTGTCGGAGTGGGCGAGGCGACGTTGCCGCATATCCGCGGCTTCGTCGAAAAGCTCGGCATCGACGAAGCCAGTTTCATGAAGGCGACCCACGCAACCTTCAAGTTGGGGATCGACTTCCGCGATTTCGGCCGCATCGGCGAGAGCTTCATTCACCCCTTCGGTTCCTTCGGCGAGGAGCTGCACGGGGTCGGGTTCCATCACTACTGGCTGGAGTTGCAGCGGCATGGACTGGGCGGCCCGCTGGGCGATTACTCGCTGGCGGTGCAGGCGGCGCTGGCCAACCGGTTCAAGCCCCCGGCACAGGATGACACGCTCGCGTCGACTTACGGCTATGCCTACCAGTTCGACGCGACGCTGTTCGGGCCGTTCGTGCGCGAGTTCGGCATCGGGATCGGCGTCGAACGGCACGAGGGGATCGTCACCTCGGTCGAGCGCGACGGCGAGAGTGGCGAAGTCACCGCGTTGGTGCTGCAGGACGGGCGGCGGATCGAGGGCAACCTGTTCGTCGATTGCTCGGGTTTCCGTTCCATCCTGCTGGGCCAGGAACTCGATGTCGACTGGGAGGACTGGAGCCACTGGCTGCCCTGCGACCGCGCTGCCGCGATGCCCTGCACCCACGCGACCGAGGATCTTCGCCCCTATACCACCGCCACGGCCATGCCCGCCGGATGGCGCTGGCAGATCCCGCTGCAGCACCGCATGGGCAATGGCTATGTCTTCTCCAGCGCGCATCTGAGCGAGGAGGCGGCGTGCGATGCAATCCGTGCCGCTGCCGAAGGCGAGCCGCTGGCCGATCCACGCATCCTGCGTTTCCGTCCTGGTCGGCGCAAGCAATCCTGGAGCCACAATGTCATCGGTGTCGGGCTGGCGAGCGGTTTCCTCGAACCGCTTGAATCCACGTCGATCTATCTCGCGCAGATGGCAATCACCTATCTGATTGAACTGTTTCCGCTGGGCGGCGCCATCGACCCGCGCGACCGCGACGAGTTCAACCGGCTGGTCGACATGGAATACGACCGGGTGCGCGATTTCCTCATCCTGCATTACCACGCCACCACCCGCGACGATTCCGAGTTCTGGAACCACGTTCGCACCATGACCGTCCCCGACAGTCTGGCCGATAAGCTGGAGCTGTGGCGCAAGGCCGGGCGGATCGAGAAGTACTCCGACGGGCTGTTTTACGATGCCAGCTGGATCGCGGTGTATGTCGGGCAGGGAATGCTGCCCGAAGCGTATGATCCGCGCCCGGCGCTGGGTAATCCGCAGCAATTGGCGCGGGCGGCGAGGGGCCTGACCAACGCGATCCGGCAGGAAGTCGCCACTATGCCGCGCCACGTGGATTACCTCACCCGCGAGGCGGCTCGCATCGCCGAGGCGGCGTGAGCAATCCGCGCGAGCCCTTGCGCCGTATCGTCATTGCGGGCGGCGGACAGCTGGGCGTGCTGGCAGCTGTGGCGCTCGGGCGCGCGTTACCGGGGTGCCAGGTGGTCGTCATCGCACAGGCACCTTCGCCGGCGTCGTTCGCAGACAGGTCACCCACGGCGCTACCGTTTACGAACAAGCTGCACGACCGGCTGGGGATCGACGAAGGCGCCCTCGTCCTTCGCGCCGGGGGCAGCCACCGGCTCGTCACGCGCCTGATCGGGTGGGGTGGGGAGGGGCAGGGCGGAGTGCTGTCCTATGGCGAAACGCTCGACCCCGCGCTCAAGACCGCCTTTGTCCGCGATTGGGGCGGCGGACGGCAACACAGCGGCGGAGCGCGACCGACCGGCTCGCTGGCCGAAGCCCTTGCCAATGCAGGCAGGTTCGCGCCGCCACCGCCTGACCAGCTGACCCCGATTTCGGACGTCGACTACGCGCTGCGCTGGAACCCCGGTGCCTATCGCGCCTTGCTGGTCGAGCAGGCGCAAGCGCTCGGCGTGAACTACATCGAGGGCGCGATCGAGAATGTCGATGTGGGCGCCGACGGTCTGGTTCGCGGGGTGGGCATTGCCGGGCAGGGGCAGATCGAAGCCGATCTGTTTGTCGATTGCAGCGGCCCCCAGGCTAGCCTGCTCGCCTCGCATCCCGAATTCGATCCGGTCGACTGGTCGGCGACGCTGCCCACGCGGCAGGTCTATCTCGGCCAGCCCGGCGCGCCCATGGCTGTGCTGGAAGACCGGGTGACGCTCGTACCGGGCGGCTGGCTGACCGAAATCGCCGGGCGCGACGGGCTCTATCGGACCTTCGGCGCACCTGCTGGAATGGATCGCAGCGCAGCGCTGTCGCAACTGGGTTGCCCGGCCGCTGCGGTGGTTTCGCTGGTACCGGGAAGGGCGGCGCGGCCATGGCTCGGCAATGTTGTGGCGCTGGGCGATGCGGCGGCGCGGTTCGAACCGCTCGGACCCTATCACCTGGACCTCGCCCATCGCCAACTGGCGCTGCTGCTGGACATGCTTCCCGGCCAAAGCATCGAACCGCTCGAGCGAGCGGAGTACAACCGCCGTTCGGTGCTGATGATGGAGGGCGTGCACGAGGTTCTTGCGCTGCATTTCGCCTCGCCGCTCGGGCGGGCAATGTTCGGTGAATTGCCGTTGCCCGGAAGGCTGGCGGAGGTGCTCGACCAGTTTGCCAGGCGCGGACGCATTCCTTTCCGCGAAGAAAGCCCGCTGGCACTGCAAGAGCAATTCGCCCTCATGGTGGCGCTGGGCTTCACGCCGGGCCTGTCGACCGCTGCGCAAGCCGCCGACCCGGCATCGGAGGACAGGGCGAGAGCCGAGTTTGCCGCCCGGTCGCAGCAAGCCGTCGGTTTTGCTCCGCTGTACAGGCAGTGGCTCGGCTCGGTGCTATAGGCTAGCGCAGCGCCTGCCGGATAGCTTCGCGCATCTGTGCAAAGCGCCGGGGCGTGGGAGGGCCGAGGATTCCCTTGGCGTGCTCGGGCAGATGCGCTGAGGGGTCGCCGGCTGTTTCGAAGACGTAATAGTCGAGCATCACCTTCCACATCGCGCGCTGATCCTCGGGCAAATGCCGGAACGCCATGAGCGCGTGCAGCAATCCTTCGTAAGGGCTGGCGATCCCGTCGGGCTGCCCCGGTGTCCACCAGTAATTGACCAAGATGCTGACGGGATCGAGCGATTCCACTCCGTGCCACCAGCCATAGGGGATATAGAGCGCATCGCCCGGCTCGAGTGTCGCGACCTGGGCATGACGAGCGGCCTCGGCAAAGCGCGGATATTTTTCGAGATCGGGCGCCATCGGATCGACCATGCTGACCGGGATGCCCGCGGGGGTCAGTTCGAAGGGGCCCGGGTAAAGTCCGGCAATCTGGTCCGGCGGATAGATCGTGAAGCGGCGGCGCCCGGCCACACAGCACGCGACGTTCTCCTTGGCATCGTAATGTGTCCCGACCCGGATACGGTTGCCGATCCAGATCTTGGCCGAGACATCGGGCAGAAGCCCGAGACGATTTTCGCGAGCGAAACCGGGAATGAGGCTGGAGATATCCTCCGATTGCACCGCCATGGCGGGAGGATCGGGTATGGTCGCGACACCCAGCAGGTCTTCCAGAAAGCTCTCAAGGCGGCCACTGCCGCGGACGAAATTGAGCCGGGTCAGATCGGGGGTGTAGAAGAACCTGCCCTTTTCCGTGGGCGCCGCGGCGATGGCTGCAACGGGCCGCGCAGTCGGCTCGCGAGTCAGGTAGGCAACCATTGCCGCATCGCCCCCTTGCGCAGC
The DNA here is from genome assembly GCF_021431965.1 of Erythrobacter sp. SDW2. Lineage (NCBI taxonomy): Bacteria > Pseudomonadati > Pseudomonadota > Alphaproteobacteria > Sphingomonadales > Erythrobacteraceae > Erythrobacter > Erythrobacter sp. SDW2. The sequence continues at coordinate 2,109,504 of NZ_CP090370.1, read as the reverse complement.
GGCGACTGCGGGCCAGTCCGCGATCTGGCGGCGCAGGACTATCGGTCGACCAGCAGTGCGGATGGCCTCGAAAGTCTCCGGATCGACCGGACCCGGGGCTTCGTTCATCGGCGCGGGAGCGGGGATCGTCGTCATGTGGTGGCGAGTTCCCCGGGCGCAATGGCACCGCCGCGCTGGCGCAGAAACGCGTCCTGCGTCGGCAGTTGCGCGACAGTGTTGGCAATGACTTCGCGGATATGGCCCAGCCGGTCGCGCGTTTCCCGCTCATCAAGCAGCGCCGCGGCGGGGTGGTAGGCCTCCGGCTTGATCCCCTGGCCAAGCATGACCGAGAGCCAGCTCGCCTCGGTGAAAAGCTCGTTGTTTTCGCGGAAGATACGGCCCGAACTGCGGAACATTTCCAGCTTCGCCTTTAACCCGTCGGTCGGCTCGAGGTTACGGCAATAGCGCCAGAATTCGGAATCGTCGCGCTCGGTGGCAGAATAATGCAGCAGCAGGAAGTCGCGGATGTCGACATACTCCTGCTCGGTCTCCCGGTTGAAGCGGTCGATCTCGACCTGGCTGAAACCGGTGTCGGGGAACAGCGACATCAACCGCGCGATGCCCGACTGGACGAGGTGGATCGAGGTTGATTCCAGCGGCTCGAGGAAGCCTGCAGCCAGCCCCAGTGCCACGACGTTCTTGGCCCAGGCCTTGGTCCGGTGGCCCGCCGTGAAGCGGAGATTGTTGGGATCGGCCAGAGGCTTTCCGTCCAGATTGGCGAGCAGAATATCCGTCGCCTCCTCGCGCTCCATGAAGGCCGAGGAGAATACGTGCCCGTTGCCGATGCGGTGCTGCAGCGGAATGCGCCATTGCCAGCCGGCCGGACGAGCGGTCGAGCGGGTCAGCGGCTCGTGCGCCCCGCCCCGCTCGCACGGGATCGCCACCGCGCCGTCGCACGGCAGCCATTTGGACCAGTCGGTGAAGGGAATGCCCAGCGTCTGGCCCAGCAGCAGCGAGCGGAAACCCGAGCAGTCGATGAACAGCTCGCCCGCGAGGGTGGTGCCATTGTCGAGCGTGAGGGCAGTGACGTGCCCCGTTTCAGCGTCTTGCCCAACTTCGACGACCTTGCCCTCAACGCGCCTGACGCCTCGCGCTTCGGCCATGCCGCGCAGGAAGCGCGCATAGCGTCCGGCGTCGAACTGGAAGGCATAGGACAGCCGCGAGAGCGGCGACTTGTGATTGTCGGGCTGGGGCCAGCCGAACTTGCCGGCCTTACCTGCCACGGCAGCGATCGAATAGCTGTCGATGCTGGCCGGATCGCCTAGCGACGCGCCGCGCAGCCAGAAGTGCTGGAACTCGATCCCCAGCATGTCGATCCCGAACGAGCCGAAGGGATGGACGTAGGAATGCCCCGGCCGCAGCCAGTCGACGAATTCGATGCCCAGCTTGTAGGTCGCGCAGGTCTCGCGCATGAACTGCATCTCGTCGAGGCCGATCAGGCGGTTGAAGCCGATGATCTGCGGGATGGTCGCTTCACCGACGCCGACGGTCCCGATGGATTCCGATTCGACGAGGGTGACGCTGAAGCCGGGCAAATCGCCCATGATGCGCACCAGCGCCGTGGCAGCCATCCAGCCTGCGGTGCCGCCGCCGAGGATGACGACCTGGGTCACTGGCTTGCGTGTCATTGCAGCCCACCCTGCCGTGCATCATGCCACCCGCCCGACTGGCGAATGAACTCCTCATGCGTGGGCAGCTTCTGCGCGATGTCGGCATAGGCCTGCCGCATCTGCTGCATCGCGCCCGCGACCTTGGCTTCGTCGAGCGTGTCGGCGATCGGGTCATAGGCATCGGGCCAGATGTTCTGCCCCAGCATCACCGCGATCCAGCTGGGCGCGGCAAACAGCTCGGCATTCTCGCGGAAAACGCGGCCGTGCAGCCGCCACAATTCCATTTTGCGCGCCAAGCTGCCTGGCACCGGCATGTCGCGGACATAGCGCCAGAAGGGCGTGTCATCGCGCTGGGTCGCCTTGTAATGGAGGATGATGAAGTCCCGCACGTCCTCGTAGAGCTCGCGCATTCCCCGGTTGTATTCGCCACGCTCGATCGGGCTGATCGGGTTGTCCGGGAAAAGCGCGAAGAGGCGGGCAATGCCGTTCTGGATCAGGTGGATGCTGGTCGATTCGAGCGGCTCTATGAAGCCCGACGACAGCCCGAGCGAGACGACATTGTGGTTCCATGCCTTGCGCCGCATCCCGGTTAGGAAGCGCAAGGTCCGTGGTTCCTGCAGCACTTCTCCTTCCAGATTGGCGAGCAGGAGATCACGCGCTTCGTCCTCGTCCATATAGGCGCTTGAGAAGACATGACCGTTGCCGGTGCGGTGTTGCAGGGGAATTCGCCATTGCCAGCCCGCCGCATGCGCGGTCGAACGGGTGAAGGGGGAGGGCGGACCGATGTTGGCTGTGGGCACCGCAATGGCGCGATCCATTGGCAGCCAGTGGCTCCAGTCCTCATAGCCGGTTTCCAGTGCTTCCTCGATCAGCAGGCCGCGGAAGCCCGAGCAATCGATGAACAGGTCGCCTTCGACCAGTGAGCCATCGTCAAGCACCACATCGGTGACGTCACCGGTTTCGCCGTCGCGGCGTACCTCGGTGATCCGGCCTTCCTTGCGCACGGTGCCTTGCCGCTCGGCCAGTTGGCGCAAATAGGCGGCATAGAGACTGGCATCGAAATGATAGGCATAGGCAATCTGCGAGACCAGCGACTGCGCCCCGGCAGCCGGCCGGGCGAAACGACCCCTCCGGGCGGCAGCAGTGCACATGGAAAAGTCGCCGATGTCTCCCGGTGCAGCACCACGATCGTGTTCGCGCAAATAGAGGTGGTGGAACTGGATGCCGTGAAAGTCCTGCCCGTATTCGCCGAAGGGGTGGAAGTAGCGGTCGCCCAGTGCCCCCCAATTCACGAACTCGATACCCAACTTGTACGTACCGCGAGTGGCGCGCAGGAAGTCCGGCTCGGCTATGTCGAGCATGGCGTTGAAATTGCGGATGGGCGGGATTGTCGCTTCGCCGACGCCAACCGTACCGATCGCGTCCGATTCGATCAGCGTGATGGCTCGTCGACCGTCGTTGAAATAGCGCGACATGGCGGCAGCAGCCATCCATCCGGCTGTCCCGCCACCGACGATCACGACCCGTGCGATACGATTTACGGTAACGATACCATTTCTCCTCCCCATCAGCGCTCCGCTTATCGCTTTTCGCCGCTGTGGGCAATTTACCACAGAAATCAGCTAAAGGCGCACACGCCCTCTTGCCAAGGGTTCCGCTGCCCGATAAGCCTGAGTGCAAAGCAAAGGCAAGCGCCACATCGCATAGTGGTAGCGCTAACATGGGAGGGATGGTCACATGACCAAGACGACGTCAACTCGTGGGGGACGAGCTGTCCGCAACGAGGAACTGTTCAAGACATTCTTGCGTAGCAGCGCCTCGATGATGGTGGTCGGCGGCGTCATGGCTGCGCAGGCGGCCTACGCCCAGGACGCGCAGGATCCCGAAACCGAGGAAGCCGCAGCACAGCCCGAAGGCAACGTCATCGTTGTCAGCGGCATTCGGCAATCGCTTGCCAATGCGCAGGATCTCAAGCGCGATTCGGACACGGTGGTCGATGCCATCACCGCCGAAGATATCGGTGCGCTGCCGGACCGCTCGGTAACGGAAGCACTTCAGCGTGTTCCCGGTGTCGCGATCAACCGCTTTGCCGGTTCGAACGACCCGGATCACTTCTCGGTCGAAGGTTCGGGGGTGGTCGTGCGCGGCCTCAACTTTGTCCGCTCCGAGTTCAACGGTCGCACCGCTTTTGCTGCGGGCGTGGGCGGGCAGGCGCTCAATTTTGCCGACGTGCCCTCCGAACTTCTCGGTTCGGTCATCATCAGCAAGAACGCGACCGCCGATATGATCGAAGGCGGCCTGGCCGGCACCGTCAATCTCAACACCCGCAAACCGTTCGACAACAACGGCCTCAAGATGGCCTTCAGTATCGAGGGCAATTACGGCGATCTGCGCAAGGAATGGACCCCGACGATCTCGGGTCTCATCAGCAATACCTGGGACACCGATATCGGGCGCATCGGGGTGCTGGTGAGTGGAGCCTATTCGCGCATCAAGAGCCGTTCCGACGGCATCCAGATCGCCAATTACCAGACCCGTGACGGTGTGCTGGTCAACGCTGCCAATACCAACGGCGTGCGGGTTTGCCGCAATCCGCTTCCTTCGGGCAGCGACAGCTTCACCCTGCCGCCGGCTGGTTCGCAGTGCGGCAATTTCGGCACGGCCGGGGCCGACGGCTTTGCCGATTATGCCGATTTCCGCGTGGCTCCCGTTGGCGGCCAGTTCCGCACCCAGGATTTCGACCGCAAACGCGATGGCATCGCTGTTTCGGCTCAGTGGGAAAGCCTGGATGAACGCTCGCAACTGACCCTCGAATTCATCCGTTCGCACACGACCAACGATTGGGGTGAATACACCTTTGAGACCGCCCCCGACCTGGCCGAATATTCGACCTATCCGATCGGCTGTCGCCAGAATGCCGATGGTCCGAACGTGATCAATCCGGGTGGTGGTCTGGGCGATCCCACGGCTCGTGCGCAATGCCCGGTCGGCGGTTTCACCGACTATGTCTATGACGACCGCGGGCTGTTCCAGTCGGGCTACATCGTCAACGCCTCCAACGGCTGGCGAGGCAATCCCGGCACTTCGCCCTTCGTGCCGATTGGTGGTTTGCAGCAGTCGCTGGCACGCCGCCAAGTGGCCGACGAGACGACCAACACCGATTACAGTCTCAACTTCCAGCAGCAGCTGACCGATCGCCTGAGCACGGAAATCGATTTCCAGTATGCAAAGTCGCGCAAGCAGAACCTCGACTTCAGCGTGCTCGGCTCGTCTTTCGCGGACCAGGAACTCGATCTGACCGGCGACCTGCCGGTGGTCATTCCGCACAAGCCGCAATTCCTCGGTTATGTCTGGTCGGCGCCTGGGGCTGACCTCGCCAATGCAACGGAGGAAGAATACTTCAACGATCCGCGGTTCCAGTTCTGGCGCGCGGCGATGGACCACATCGAAGACAGCACCGGCACACAGTATGCCTTCGCCAACGACTGGACCTACGAGTTCGACGAAGACTCTTTCATCAAACGGGCCAAAATCGGTGCCCGGTTCCAGGGCCGCGAGCAGACGGTGCGCTACACGACCTACAACTGGGGTATGCTTAGCGAGACCTGGTCGGGCGCGCGCCCGGTCAATTTCGCGGACACCCCTGCCGGTTCGTCGGAACGCTATGAATTCCCGAACTTCTTCCGCGGCAAGGTGCCCGGACCTCCGGGGGCGTTCTACTACGCCGGCGATCTGACCGGCGACTATGAGGGCTCGGTCGATTTCTTCCGATCCATCCAGGACCAGTACACCACCCAGTTTGGCGGTAGCCCAACCTGGACGCCTCTCGCCGGTCGTGGCGGTGCCTTGAACGGCACGCCGTTCATCCAGTCGGACATCCAGCCCATCATGCAGGACGACTGGGCGGCCTATGCCATGGTCGCTTTTGGCAGCGACGACATGTTCGGCGGCGTCCGCTTCGGCGGCAACATCGGCGTCCGTTGGGTCAAGTCCGAGATCCAGTCGCAGGGTGCGATCGGTGTGCCGAGCCAGCAAGCGCTCAATATTGCCGATCCGTTCGCTGTTCGATGTGCCCCGGTCGTGCCGCCCGGTTCGCCGCCGGGTACCTTGCCGCAGACTCCGGGCGGGGTTTGTACGCTGGGCGCGGCGGGCTACGCACAGCTTCAGCAGTTCGCCACCGGACAGACCAATTTCGACGCAGCACGGTTTTCTTACGACTATTTCCTGCCGAGCCTCAACCTGCGGTTCGGCCTGACCGATGACATCATCCTGCGGCTCGCAGGTTCGAAGGTCCTCTCACGGCCTGAGAACTCCTACATCCGCAACTTCCTTACCATCGGTCTGGGCACTTCGGGCGAGCTGACGGCAACCGCCGGCAATCCCTTCCTCAAACCTGCGACTGCATGGCAATTCGACGCCAGCCTCGAATGGTATTTCGCCCAACAGGTCGGCTCGCTTACCTTCAACGCGTTCTACAAATCGGTGAAGGACTTCTTCTTCCAGGAGATTACCAGCCGCGACATCACCAGCAATGGCGTGACGCAGAACGTGCTGATCCGCGGCCCCGCCAACTTCGACGGGACTGGCAAGGTCAAGGGCTTCGAGGTCGCTTACCAGCAGACCTACGATTTCCTCCCGGCGCCGTTCGACGGACTCGGGGTGCAGGCCAACTACACCTATATCGACAGCTCGGGCTTGCCCAACACCTTCCTCAACACCGGCTCCCCGGTTAACGAGTCGACGGTGCCGCCAGGCAATTTGCCCCTGGAACAGCTGTCGAAGCACAACTTCAATATCACCGCTTTCTACGAGAAGGGGCCGATCTCGCTCCGTGCTGCCTACAACTGGCGCTCGCGCTTCCTGTTGACGGCTTCGGACGTGATCTTCCCGTATTACTCGATCTTCAACGAGCCGACCGGCCAGCTCGATGCTTCGGTGTTCTTCAACCTCGGCGACAACTTGCGTGTCGGCATCCAGGGTGTGAACCTGCTCAACGAAGTCACCAAGACGACGCAGGCTTTCACCGGGGATCCGGCTGACCTGGCACCGCGTTCCTACTTCATGAACGATCGGCGCTTCAGCTTCATCATCCGGGGCAATTTCTAGACCACGGTTGGTCTGAAGGCTGGCGGGCCGCTCCACCTCGCGGTGGGGCGGCCCGTTGCCAATTGGGTGCAAGGGATAGCGGGAACAGGATCGGGCGGACGATCGCTCGGCCGCCCGGTGCGTCTTTGAATGGCGGATTGTCAGGCGGCGAGTGAAGCTGCAATCGCCGTCCGCAGCGGCTTGGGCCGATACTCGGAATCGTAGGGCGTCCCGCGCACCTCGAGGCCATCCGTGCGCTTCGACGGCGCAAAGCCTTGCAGCCAGTTGAACTTGTCGACCATGCCCCAGGCCAGGATATCGTCGAGATGGGCATCATACTCGAGCATCAGCTCGAAATAGCGCCGCGCATAGTCGGCGATCTTGGCATCGCGCAGCGCGATGTCGGCGGGCAGCGCCTTGTCCTTCACGTCGAACTCGGTGATCAGCAGGCGGTAGCCCATGCCGGTAACCTCATCGAGGAAACGGCGCCATTCGCGTTCGGCATAGGGGCCGACGCCTGTCGCAGGATCGATCGAGAACATCTCGATATGCGACTGGATGCCCAGCGCGTCGACCGGTGTGCCGCGCTTGCGCAGGCCTTCCAGCAGGCGCAGCACGTCGTCGCAGTGGGCGCGGTGCTGCGGCTCCCAGCTCATGTAGTCGTTGTAGACCAGCTGCTCTGTCGGGAGTTCCGCGCGTGCGGTGTGGAAAGCGAGGTCGATCACCGCCTCCGGACTGCCCATCGCGCGGCTCAGGCTGGTCTCGATCGTCCCGTTGGTATCATGGTCGATTGCCTCGTTGACGACATCGTAGCTGTTGATCACGCCCTTGTAGCGGCGGGTCACAGTCCGGATATGCTCGGTCAGCAACCGCTCGGCTTCGGCAACGCGATTGGCACCGAAGTCGTAACTGTTGAGCCAGACCGGAAACCACTGCGGCCGGTGCCACAGGAGCGTATGGCCGCGCACCGCAAGTCCCTGGGCCTGCGCCCAGGCGACGATTTCGTCCATCCGGGCGAAATTGTAAGTGTCGGCAGACGGGCGGACGGCCTGCCACTTCATCTCGTTTTCCGGGACGACGATGCCACACTCCGTCAGCACAATGTCGGTATAGCGGGGGTTCTGGACCGAGCCCGCCTCGCTCCGGCCCGGGCTGGAGGCGATGGCGGTGCCGAACTTGCGCCCCTTGCGTGTCGAAAGTGCGTTGAGCCCGGGCGTAGGCAGGCCGGCGGGCGGCGGGGGCGGGGGCGGGGGCGGGGGCGGCGTCGCGCCGGTCACCGGCCGTGCTCCGCTGCCGCCTCCGCAGGCGGCGAGGGCCAGGGCACCCAGTCCCGTCATCGCCCCGCGGCGGTCGAATTGGAACCCCTTGCTCATGTCAGACGATCTCCACATCGATGGATTGCAAATTGGCGCTGCTCTTCCCGGCCGACAGTCGCACTGGACCCGGCTCGTTGACCTCCGCCATGGCACGGTTCCAGATCGCGAGATGGCGCGGCTCGATGGTAAAGCGGACGGTGCGCTGGTCACCCGGCGCCAGTGTGACGCGCTCGAAGCCTTTGAGTTCGAGGACGGGGCGCGACACCGAGACATCGCTGCGCGTGATGTAGAGCTGCACCACTTCATCGCCGGTGCGCTGGCCGGTGTTGCGCACATCGACCGAGACTATGATCGCCTCGTTGCGGCCAAATCGAGCCTTGCCGGTGCGCGGCGCAGATATGGTGAAGCTGGTGTAGGAAAGGCCGTGCCCGAACGGGAACAGCGGAGCCTTGTCGTCGAACAGGTAGCCGCGCCGCGCGCTCGGCTTGTGGTTGTAAGAGAGCGGAATCTGGCCTTCGTTACGGACGACGCTGACAGGCAGCTTGGCACCCGGGTTGATATCGCCAAGGAGCGCTTCGGCAACGGCGAGGCCGCCTTCCTGTCCCGGGTACCAGCATTCGAGAATGGCGTCGGCTTTCGCCACGACATTGGGCCAGCTGGGTGGGCGGCCGTTGTAAGCCGCCACGATCAAGGGCTTGCCGAGTGCCGCCAATGCATCGACCAACTCGTTCTGCTCGCCGACGATGTCGATATCGGTGCGGTCGCCGAGGTGGTTCCTGGCAAAGCCCTCGCGGCTCGTCTGTTCGGTGTCGCCGATGGCAAGGATGATGGTGTCGGCGGTCCTCGCCACATCGACGGCTTCGGCCATCAGCCGCAGGTTTTCCGCCCGATCGGCGAGCGAGACGATGTCCTGCGAGCGATCTTCGCTGGTGGTGATGAACACGCCTTGCGCGGTGACGAAATCTGCCGCGGGCGCGATCTGTCGCAAGCCCTCGATCAGGCTGATGGCTTGCTTCGGCACGCTCGAATAGCCGCCCAGCCTGGCAATCGCCTGGTTGGGGCCAATCACTGCGACACGGCCCATGGCCTTGCGGTCGAGCGGAAGCGTGCCATTGCGGTTGGTCAGCAGGCATAGCCCCTTGCGCGCTGCCTCGAGCGCCAGCGCCCGCGCCTCGGCATTGCCGGTGATCCGTTCCGCCTTGGCCCAGTCGCCATAGGGATTCTCGAACAGCCCGGCGCGGAACTTGAGTGTCAGCATCCGCGCACAGGCGGTATCGACCAGCGATTGCCGGATGCGTCCGGCGCGGACGGCCTCGACCACGGTGGCGAAAGCCATGCCCTCGGGCAATTCGCTATCGACCCCTGCTTCCAGCGATTGCCTGGCTGCATCTTCCAGGTCGCTCGCCACCATGTGCAGGGTGGCGAGCTCGTGGACGCCGCCATAGTCGCTCGCAACAATACCGTCGAAACCCCATTCGCCGCGCAGAACCTCGCCGAGCAACCATGTATTGGCATGGCTGGGAATACCGTCGATCTCATTGTAGCTCGGCATCACGCCGCCAACCGACGTCCGGGTGACAATCTCGCGGAACGGGGGGAAGAAGTTCTCGCGCAGTTCGCGCTCTGACAATTGGGCAGGGGCGACATTGTTGCCGGCTTCCGGCTGGCCATGCCCCGTCATGTGTTTGAGCGTGGCGAAGACCTTGTCCTCGCCCAGTCGCTCGAACTTGCCGGGGCCTTGCAGACCCTCGACCGCCGCGACGCCCATTTCGCCGACGAGGTATGGATCCTCGCCCCAGGTTTCCTCGATCCGGCCCCAGCGTGGATCGCGCACTATGTCGACCACCGGGCTCAGGACGAAAGGCACGCCACGTGCGCGCACCTCGCGGGCGATGACCGACTGCACGCGCCGCATCAGCTCGGTGTCGAACGATCCCGCCAGCGCAATGGCCTGCGGGAACATGGTCGCCTCGGTCGCCATGTAGCCGTGGAGCGATTCCTCGTGCAGCAGGACGGGAATGCCGAGGCGGGTCTCTTCGAGCGCCCAGCGCTGCAGCGCGTTGATGAAGTCGACCGTTTCCTTCGGTGTTCGCCAGCGCGCTGCCGTGCCACCGGCTGCGCCCGTGATGCCCGGCACGCCGCGCTTGTCGCTTGGCCGCGTGACATGGCCGATGCCATCGGGAAAGGCGGCGCTGGCTTTGGCAGGGTCGAATGCAAGACCATCGATCATATCCGCCTTGGCCGCCCAGGCGGTACGGATCTGCGCGACCTTCTCCTCCAGCGTCATTCGCGCCATGAGGTCCGCCACCCGCAAAGGGATGGGTGCCAGCGGATCCCTGTAGCGCGGTGTCCCGTCCTGCGCGAAGGCCATGGGTGCTTGCGCCACGGCCAGCGCGGACAGCGAACCCGCCGCCATCAGGCGCAGGGCATCGCGCCGCTTCACGGACTGACGGTCAGCTTGGTTTCCACCACATCCTGCGAGTTGGGGCCGACCATGATGGTGAACTCGCCGGGCTCGACCACGCGCTGCATCTCGCGGTTCCACAGCATGAACGCCTCAGGCCGAACCGCGATATCGACAGCGCGGCTTTCGCCCGGCTTCAGCGTCACGCGTTTGAACCCGACCAGTTCCTTCACCGGGCGGGTGACCGAGCTAATCTCGTCGCGCAGGTAGACCTGAACCACTTCATCGCCAGCCATCTTACCGGTGTTGCTGACGGTCACCCGCACCGTGACCCCTTCGCCGGGCTTGATGGTCGCGGCGGACAGCGTCGGGGTGCCGATATCGAAGGTGGTGTAGGACAGCCCGAAGCCGAACGGGAACAGCGGCGTGACCTCGTCGAATAGATAGCCGCGCCGGGCGCTGGGCTTGTAGTTGTAGAAGTTGGGCAGCTGGCCTTCGTTGCGCGCGGTGCTGACCGGCATCTTGCCGCCCGGATTGACCCGCCCGAACAGCGCATCGGCGATGGCGTTGCCTTGCTGCTCCCCGGCGTACCAGGTTTCGAGGATGGCGTCGGCCTGTTCGGCAATGATCGGGTAACTCGGCGGGCGTCCGTTCACCAGCACCGCCACTATCGGTTTGCCCAAGGCCTTGAGCGCAAGAAACAGCTCGTTCTGCTCGCCGACGAGATCGAGGCTGGTGCGGTCGCCAAGGTGACCCGGGGCCCAACCTTCGCGGCTGGTCTTCTCGGTATCGCCAATGAACAGCAGGATCGTGTCGGCGCCCCTGGCGGCTTCGACCGCGGCGGCGATCATGCGTCGGTTCTCGGCCGGGTCGGCCAGTTCCGCTGCATCTTCCCACCAGTCGTCGCCGACGGTGATCTCGACGCCCTTGGAATAAACGATGGTGGCCTTGTCGCCCACGACGTCGCGGATGCCTTGCAGCGGGGTCACGGTCGCGCGCGGCTCGCCGTAATAGCCGCCCAGGCGCGCCACATCAGCATTCGGCCCGATCACTGCGATGGTCGGCTTCGACTTGCCCGCAGCGGGCAGGGCGAGGGGCAGCACACCGTCATTCTTCAGCAGGACCAGCGATTTCTCCGCCGCCTTGCGGGCGAGGGCGACACCTTCCGGTCCGTTTGACCGGAGCGCCTCTGCCAGGTTGGGCCACGGATCGTCGAACAGGCCGGAATTGAACTTCATGGTCAGGAAGCGGCGGGCGGCATTGTCGATGGCCGCCATCGGCACGCTGCCGTCCTTGACGCTGTCGACGAGGAAGGCGAACCCGGCTCCTTGCGGCAGATCGACATCGACCCCGGCCAGCAAGGCAATCTCGCCGGCGGCTTTCATGTCAGGCACGATCTTGTGCAGGCGCGCGAGGTCCTCGATGGCGTAGTAGTCCGAGACAACGGCACCTTGATAGCCCCATTCTCCCCGCAGGACGTCGGTCAGCAGCCACTTGCTCGAATGCGACGGGATGCCGTCGATCTCGTTGTAGCTCGCCATCACCGCTTCGATCGGGGTGCGCTTCACCACCTGCTCGAACGGCGGGAAGAACATCTCGCGCAGGGTCCGCTCGCTGATCTGCGCCGGGCCGACATTGGTGCCGCTTTCCGGCTGTCCGTGCCCGGTCATATGCTTGAGCGTCGCAAGGACCTTGCCGGGTGCCAGTTTCTTGTCGGTGCCGATCCCGCTTAGCCCCTCGACCGAGGCGACGCCCATCTCGCCGACCAGAAACGGGTCCTCGCCGAAGGTTTCCTCGATCCGACCCCAGCGCGGATCGCGCGCGACATCCACCACGGGAGAGAGAACCAGGTGAACGCCGCGCGCGCGCACCTCGCCGGCGATCAGGGCGTTGATCTCGCGGACGAGATCCGGGTCCCAGGTGCTGGCAAGGCCGATGGATTGAGGAAAGGAGGTCGCATCCTTGGCAGCGAAGCCATGGAGCGATTCTTCATGGAACAGGATGGGGATGCCGAGCCGGGTTTGCTCCATCGCCCATTTCTGCGCATCGATGACATACTGCACACTGTCTTCGATACTGCGTCGCGGGACGACGCGGGGGCTGGACGGGCCCAGCCGGTCGGATGGACGGGCAATCTGGCCGATCCCGTCGGGATAGCGGGCGCTCGCCTTGGCAGGGTCGAAGACGTCGCCCTCGCCCTGGATCTCGCCCTTGCCGTCCCAGACGGTGATGATCTGCGCGACTTTTTCCTCCAGCGTCATGCGCGAGAGCAAGTCTTCGACGCGCTGCTCGACCGGCAGGCTGGCATCCCAGTAGGGCGCATCGGACATGGGACGTTCGACGGCTACTTCCTGCGCCGAAAGGGGCGCGATGGGGGCCAGTTGCAGCGCGGCCAGGCACACGCCGAGGGCCAGAGCGCTCCGCTTTATTGCTCGCATTTCCGTTACCTCCCCTTGAGCGCGACTTGACTGGCGCCTCTGTTGTGGTAGCGCTACCATGATGAGGGAGAGGAAGCTTGTCAACCGGCTTGCGACATGTTTCGTCGCCGCGCTTGCGGCTGTCCTGCTTGCCGGGTCGGCGAGGGCGGAGGATGGTTATAACCTCTGGCTCCGCTATGTCCCGCTGGAAGGTGTGCAGGCTGACGCAATACGGCCCTTTCTCGGCCGGGGCGTGCAATTGCTGGCAGACCGCTCGCCGACCATCGACGCTGCATCGAGCGAGCTCGGACGGGCGGGAACTACCATGGTCGGCGCCAGCGATTCGCCCCATCCCCGGCTAGTGCTGGCACTGGCGGATCGATTGGAAGCCGGCGGCTATCCAGCGGACAACCGCCTGGCCGGCGCCCCGATCGGTGCCTTTTCGATCCGCCGGGTCCGCAATGGCCGGATCGCGATCGCCGCCAATGACGATATCGGTCTGCTGTATGGCGTCTTCGCCTTCCTGCGACACGTGCAAGCGAATGCGTCGCTCGAGGGCGTCGAGCAATTCTCCGCACCGGCCATGCCGTTGCGCATGCTCAACCATTGGGACAATCCCGACGGGCATGTCGAGCGGGGTTATGCCGGGCGGTCGATCTTCGACTGGTGGCACTTGCCGGAGCAACTTGATCCGCGGATGATCGACTACGCGCGCGCGAACGCCTCGGTGGGCATCAACGGGGCGGTGGTCAACAACGTCAACGCCCGCGCCTTCATGCTCGAGCCGCGCTATATCGCCAAGCTGAAGCGGCTAGCCGATGCATGGCGCCCTTATGGTATCCGGGTGTATCTGTCTGCCCGGTTCAGCGCTCCGCGTGACGTCGGCGGCCTGGCAACGGCCGATCCGCTCGATGCTGCGGTGCGGCGTTGGTGGAAGGCCAGGGCAGACGAGATCTACACCGCGATCCCCGACTTCGGTGGTTTCCTGGTCAAGGCCGACAGCGAAGGACAGCCCGGCCCGCAGGACTATGGCCGGACCCACGCCGAGGGAGCCAATATGCTGGCCGAGGCGGTCGGCCCGCGCGGGACGATCATCTGGCGAGCTTTCGTCTATTCGGCCGTGAACAGCTCTGACCGGGCCAAGCAGGCCTATGACGAGTTCATGCCGCTCGACGGGCAATTCGCCCGGAATGTGATCGTCCAGGTCAAGAACGGCCCGATCGATTTCCAGCCGCGCGAGCCTTTCCATCCTCTGTTCGGAGCGATGCCCAAGACGAAGCTCATGCTCGAAGTGCAGGTGACGAAGGAATATCTCGGCTTCTCCAGCCACCTCGCTTTCCTCGGCCCGATGTGGGCAGAAGTGCTGCGCGCCGCCACCGGCCGCGGCGCGACGGTGGCGCAGGTCGTGGCACCAGCGGGAATGGCTGGAGTCGCCAACACCGGCTCAAATCGCAACTGGACTGGTTCGGACTTCGATCAGGCCAACTGGTACGCCTTCGGCCGGTTGGCCTGGGACCCGAGCCTGAGCAGTGTGGCGATTGCGCGAGAATGGACGTCGCAGACCTTCACCCGGGCGCCAGAGGCGGTTGAACCGATTGTAGCCTTGATGTTGGCCAGCCGCGAAGCGGTTGTGCGCTATATGACCCCACTCGGACTGTCGCATCTTATGGGCACGGGCCACCACTATGGCCCCGCGCCATGGGTTTGCGACTTGCCGCGACCGGAATGGAACCCGTGCTATTACCACCGCGCCGATGTCGATGGGATCGGTTTCGACCGCACAGCCACCGGCTCCGGCGCGCTGACCCAATACGCGCCCCCGATTGCTGCCAAATGGTCTGATCTCGACACCATCGATCCGAACTACCTTCTCTGGTTCCACCATGTTCGCTGGGATCACAAGCTGGCCGGCGGCCGCAGCCTGTGGGAGCGGCTCATCGCCGAATATGACTGCGGGGTGGCCGAAGCAGACAGCTTCGCAAGGACATGGTCCGGCCTCTCCCGGTATATCGACAGCGAGCGGTATCGCGCGGTTGCGGAACGTCTGCAAATCCAGCACCGCGAAGCGCGCTGGTGGAGAGACGCGTCCGTCGCCTATTGGCAGTCGCTCAACGGGTTGCCGCTGCCCGAAGGTGTCGAACCTCCTGCGGAGTCGCTCGAACACTACAAGTCGCTGACTTTCCCCGAGGCACCGGGGCAATGATGGCACTTGCTGGCAGATTAACGTTGGGCCTATGGCGATGACCATGGACATCACCCACGACAACCGTCCCGCCGCCCGCAAGCGCAGCTCGCGCCGCAGCAACGCCGCCCCGACCATCGCCGATGTCGCGCGCGAGGCGCAATGCTCTCCGATGACAGTGAGCCGCGTGATCAATGGCGAGGAGAATGTTCGCGAGGCGACCCGGATCCAGGTGCAGGAAGCCATCGCCAAGCTGAACTACATTCCCAATCGCGCGGCACGTTCGCTCGCGGGCGGGGCACAGCTGCGGATTGCCTTGCTGTTCGATAACCCTTCGGCGTCCTACCTCAGCGAATTCCTGATGGGAGCGCTGGAAGAGGCGAGCAAGCGAGATATCCACCTGGTGGTGCAGAGCTGCGAAACCGTGCCGGAAAGCAAGGAACTGATCTCCAAGCTGGTCGATGGGGGGATCGTCGGCTTCATCCTGCCGCCACCGCTGTGTGACGACCAGAGCGTACTGGACCAGGTTCGTGCCTCCGGCGGGATCGCCGTAGCCGTTGGGCCGGGTCGTGCCAGCGGTTCGCATGGTTCGGTCCAGATCGACGAATTCCAGGCCGCCTACGACATGACCCGCCACATCATTGGGCTGGGGCATGAACGGATCGGCTTCATCATCGGTAACCCCGAACAGGTCGCCAGCGGCCAGCGGCTCGAAGGTTTTCGCGCAGCCATGGAAGAGGCGGGCCTTCCGATCAGCGATCGCCTGATCGCACAGGGGCAATTCACCTACCGTTCGGGTATGACTGCCGCAGAACGCCTGTTGTCGGTCAATCCCCCGCCGACGGCGATCTTTGCGTCCAACGACGACATGGCCGCCGCGACCGTTGCCATGGCGCACCGGCGTCATCTCGACGTGCCCAACGACATCACCGTGTGCGGCTTCGACGATACTGAACTGGCCAGTTCGATCTGGCCGGAGCTCACCACCATCCGCCAGCCGATTCGCGAAATGACAGCGCAGGCGGTGGTGATGATCGCGCGAGCCTACAAGCAGAAAACCCCTGCCTCCAAGGCGAAGGCGGAGCAGGTCACGCTCGCCTACAAGCTGGTCAGGCGCAATTCGGACGCCGGGCCCAGCCTGGCGTCCTCCTTCAAGCAGAATACGGATAGAAAATGACGCATGACTCCAGCGGTCGGCGGCTTCGCTCGCGCGATTGGTTCGACAACCCCGACCGCATGGACATGACCGCGCTCTATCTCGAGCGGTTCATGAATTACGGCGTCACGCCCGAGGAACTGCGCAGCGGCAAGCCCATCATCGGCATCGCGCAATCGGGCAGCGATCTCTCGCCCTGCAACCGCATCCACTTGGAACTGGCCAGGCGGACCCGGGACGGGATCCGCGATGCAGGGGGAATTCCGATCGAATTTCCGGTGCACCCGATCTTCGAGAACTGCCGCCGCCCGACTGCGGCGCTCGACCGCAACCTGCTCTATCTCGGCCTCGTCGAGTTGCTCAACGGCTACCCGATCGATGGGGTGGTGCTGACAACCGGATGCGACAAGACCACGCCGAGCCAGATCATGGCTGCGAGCACCGTCGATATCCCGGCCATCGTTCTGTCGGGCGGGCCGATGCTCGACGGTTGGCACGAAGGCGAGCTGGTTGGCAGCGGCACGGTGATCTGGCGCAGCCGGCGCAAGCTGGCCGCGGGCGAGATTTCGGAAGAGGAATTCCTCGCACGCGCCACCTCCAGCGCGCCGAGCGCGGGACACTGCAATTCGATGGGCACGGCCAGCACGATGAATGCGGTGGCCGAGGCTCTGGGTCTGTCCTTGACCGGATGTGCTGCAATCCCCGCACCCTATCGAGAGCGAGGCCAGATGGCCTATCGTACCGGCAGGCGGATCGTCGAAATGGTCCACGCCGATCTCAAGCCTTCGGATATCCTGACCGAGGACGCGTTTCTCAATGCGATCGCCGTGGTCAGCGCCTGTGGCGGCTCATCGAACGCCCAGCCGCATATCCAGGCCATGGCCGCGCACGCCGGGGTGGAACTGCCGTTGTCGGCCTGGCAGGAGCATGGCTATCGTTTGCCGCTGCTGCTCAACATGCAGCCTGCCGGCAAGTACCTGGGCGAGCGGTTCCATCGTGCCGGCGGGGTCCCGGCGGTGATGTGGGAGCTGCTGCAGGCTGGCGTGCTCAAGGGCGACTGCCTGACCTGCACGGGGGCAGCGATGGCAGATAACCTGATCGGCCGTGAAAGCAGTGACCGCGAGATGATCCGGCCCTTTGCCGATCCCTTGCGTGAGAATGCGGGCTTCCTCGTCCTGTCGGGCAATCTGTTCGATTTCGCGATCCTCAAGACGTCGGTCATCAGCGATGAGTTCCGCGCCCAGTATCTCTCGCATCCCGGGGCCGAGGGCGTGTTCGAGGCCCGCGCGATCGTGTTCGACGGCTCGGACGATTACCATCACCGGATCAACGATCCGTCACTGGCCATTGATGAAAACTGCATCCTCGTCATCCGCGGTTCAGGCGTGATCGGCTGGCCAGGTAGTGCCGAGGTGGTCAATATGCAGCCGCCCGATGCCATGATCCGCGCCGGCAAGCAGTGGCTCCCGACACTGGGCGACGGGCGTCAGTCGGGGACCAGCGACAGCCCGTCGATCCTCAACGTGTCTCCGGAGAGCGCCGTAGGCGGCGGACTGGCTTGGCTGCGTACTGGCGACACGATCCGGGTGGATCTCAACACCGGTCGCTGTGACGCTCTGGTGGACGAGGCTGAAATTGCGCGTCGTTTGGCCCAGGAACCCGCGCCGCCGTTTCCCGAGAGCAATACCCCCTGGGAAGAGCTGTTCCGCGAGAAAACCGGGCAACTGGGCGAGGGTGGGGTGATGGAGTTTGCGCTGAAGTTTCGCGGCATCGCACGCAAACTGCCACGGCACAATCACTAGCCGGAAACTATCGCAGCGATGCACTGATCCGCATGGCGATGCTGGTGCTGCGGCCCGGCTCGAGAACTGTCATTTCTTCCGGCCACCGGTTGAGCGCATCCGGGGGATGGGTCACCGGCTCGAGGCACAGGATGTCCGTGCCGGGTGGCGCGTAGACGTGCAGGTAAGATGCCCCGACCGCGCGCATCTCGATCCGCCCGAGATCATCCTCGATCACAACTTCGCCGTTCCAGTCGGTGTAGCAGTGGTCGATCAAGGCGCCGGGCAAATGTGATCCGGTCCTAAACTCGGCCAGGGCTCCCGGAGCAGCGATTTCACCTGTCGGGATTTGGTCGCGGCCCGACAGGACGATCCCGCCTGCCTCGAAGAATACGCGCGTCTCCGGGCGCCGGCGGAAATAGGGGTGCAGGCCGAGCCCGGCGGGCATGTCGATACCGCTGCAATTGGCGAGTTCGAGCGTGGCGAGAAAGCAGTCGTCACGCAATTCGAATGTCTGGATGGACTGGAAATCCCAGGGCCAGTCGGACGCGGCATGAGCGTAGGCCATGACGCATCGTTCCGGCGTTGTCTCGGTCAGTTGCCACGGGCGCTGCCAGCCGGTGCCGTGTAAGGCCGAGGTTTCGAGGGGAAAGTTTTGCTGCAGCTGGACCCCGGCGTCGTTCCAATCGAAACGTGCATCGGCAATCCGGTTGGCGAACGGCACCAGGGGAAAACAGGCACTGTCGAGCGGATTGCTGCTGGAAACCGGCATGGGCCGCAGGACGTGTGCGCCATCCATCGACAAGCAAGATAGCAGCCCGCCAGCCTCGGGCCGTGCCGATGCCCGCATCTTGCCTTGGCCAAAAGTCCGTTCGGTCATCGTCGAATTGTTTCGATTCAAATTCTTGCTGCGTGTGCCGAAGCGAGTTCGAGCATCGCCTTGTCGCTGTCAAAATTGCCGTACCAGCCCTGCGGTTCATGCGGCGGATCGCCCATGTAGGCGCGATCACCATCGCGATAACGGAAATCCGCGTGTCGCGCGCGGGCTTCACCGTTCCATGCCCAGAAATTGCTGCCCTGGAGTGGGCCGTCGTCGCGCCAGCTGTCCTCGACTGCTTTGTAGATGACCCTATAGTACTGCTCGCGAAACCGCGTTGTGGTGTCGGGCGAATAGGCTTCCCGATCCCGCGGGAAACCGAACTCCTCGATGACGAGAGGCTTGTCCATGGCTGCGGCCAACCGGGTGTGCGTGTCGATATAGGCCTCGACCTTGCGTTTGCCATCAGGCCAGGTTCCCGCCAGGTCGTCGCCTGCGACCCATCCCCAGTTGAGCGGCCAGATATGGGCCGTGAGATAGTCGATATTCTGATGGGCCGCGGTCACCAGTTCCTCGCTTCCGTTGGTAGCTTGAGTTCCTTCCTGTCCTAATGAAACCAGATGGTTGTCGTCGATACCTCGAATGAGTTCGGCCGATTGGGCGATCCAGTCGAGGTAGGCCGGACGGTTGGCGGCGATGGCGGAATCGCTTCCCCCGGGGCGCGGTTCGTTGGCCAATTGCCAGCTCATGATGGCAGGGTCCTCGGCATAGGTCATGCCGGTGACGGAGTTGGTGCGGCCCACAATGCTGCGAACATGGTCGAGGTAGAGTCTTACGGCGCCGGGATTGGCGTAGAACGCGGCGGTGGAATCGGCAAACGCGGGCCAGGGATGTGCCGGGTCGCCCATGTCGATATAGCTCCCGGTCACACGCTGGAGCAGGGTCTGCAGTCCGCCCGACCACTCCCAGAAGTTCGACAGGGCGAGCACCACCGTCATGCCCCGCTTGGCGCTCTCGGCGATGGCGAAATCGAGGCCTTCGAGCAGGGCGACATTGTCCGACCCGTCGGCACGGGTGAAACCTGGCTTGATCGAGTTGCTGAGCGGGCCTTCCTCCGCGGCTGCCATGATCCGGAGGTTGTTGAGGCCCAGCGCCTGCAAGCGGTCGAGTTCGCGCACCAGCCGCTTGCGGTCGCCATAATCGGCGTCGGCACCCAGCCAAGCCGCGTACCACATGTTCGTGCCGACGATACGATAGGGTTGGCCGCCGCGGGTGAGCCTGGTGCCGGTACGCTGGACGAACTGGCTTCCAGGCTCGCCACCGGTCGCACAGCCGGCAAGTGCCAGCGCACCTGCCGCTCCGGCCGTCGTCACCAGGAAGCTGCGGCGATCGAGGATCATTGCGCGATCTCCAGTTCGAAGCCCGGCACCGGCAAGCCGCGGCCATCGTAGAGATTCACGATCGGGGCGTCTGACCAGGCATAGCGCACACGCGTCGCGATCTCGCCTTCCGCCAGATCAATGATCAGGGACTCGCCGGAAAGGCGCGGCACGACATAGCGGCAGCTCTCCTGCGAGGTGCCGCACAGTTCCACGCCGATGGGATAGGGGCCGGATTGAGCGACAAGGCCACCCTCGACACCTTTGAAGTTGACCGTGACTGTGCTTGCTTCCTGCACCGCTGCGACCGGCATCGGCATGGACTCGCCACGGAAGGCGCGTGCCAGCCGCTTGCCCAGATCGTTCTTGTTGGCCGGGTGAATGTCGGTCGCCTCGCCGATATCGATGGCTGTGACCAGCACAGCGTTGCTGTCGGCCTCGACGGCTTCAAGTTGCTCCTGCCGAAGCTGCGCCCACCCCGAAGCGACGGGCCGGGTAACCCGCGCGCCGTAATCCGCCAACTGGACAACCAGCATCTTCGTCTGGTCGCCGAATTGGCCACGCCAGCCCGCGAAAAGTTCACGCAGCCTGCTGTCGTAGTCGGGCTGCCCGACGTCGGATTCGCCCTGGTACCATGCCACCCCGGCAAGCCGCATGCGCCCAAGCGGCGCGATCATGGCGTTGTGCATCACCCCGAGACCTGCATTGGCATCCCATGGCGCGCGGGGCGGGACATCCTGCGTCTGCGCGACCGAATATTCCCAGTCGGCGCCCAGCGGGACGGGTGCGCTGCCGTCCCCCGGCTGGAAGAAGAGGCGATCAGAGGATCCGAAGAACCCCCCGGTGTCCCACATGTTGTTGGCAGCGATGAGGATCTCGTTCGCGCCTTCGCGCAGATATCCCGCCGGCACGCGGTAGGTCCGCTCGACACCCCAGCCGAAGGTGTAGCCGATTGGCCTGCCGTTGACGAAAGTCAGGTCGAGATCGTCGATCGCCCCGATGGAAACTTCCCCTTGCTGGCTCGCCTGTTCGGCGGTCAGGGTCAGCGTTTGCCGCAGCCACACATTGGCGCGCGGTTCGCGGTCGAGACCGGTTCCCTCCCACTCGTTCCAGAACGAGAACTTCGGGATCGGCTTCCAGTCGAGAGCGCCGCTGTCCTGCCACGGCTCGCCGCCATCGTCCTGCCGGCGCCACCAGTCGAACCAATGCGGGACGAATGCCTGCGTCGCTTCGAAAGGATCGCGGGCATAGGTCTGCAATTGCGCCAAGGCATCTTCACCATAGAGTGCGCGAACGCTTTCCTGCGTCATCCATGCCCTGGCGGCACTGCCGCCCCAGTTCGAATGGATCAGCCCGACGGGTGTATCGGGATCGAGCCGGCGCAGTTCCTTGCCCATGTAGAAACATGCGGCGGAGAACTCGGCCACAGTCTCGCTGGTGGCGGCCTTCCATGCGACCGGCCCGGCGAAGTCCGCCTGGGGCACGGGCGCGGTGGCCCTGGGCACCATCAGCAGGCGGATGCCGTCATCCGCCGCCAGCCGTAGCTGGTTCCAGGTGTCGAGCGCGCGATTTACGGACAGCTCCATGTTCGACTGGCCAGAACACAGGAAGACGTTGCCGAACAGGATGTTGGCGAAGCGAGTGGTCCCGGTGCTATCGGTAAGCTCCAGAGCCACACCCGCAGCAGACTTGGGTTGAGGGGGCAGGGTGACCGCGAAACTGCCCGACTTGTCCGCTCTAACGCTGGATGTCGCATCGCCGAGTTTTACACGCACCATTTCGCCGGCTTGCGCATGCCCTTCCAGCGTCACGGGCTGATCCTTTTGCAGGACCATGTTGTCGCCATAGGCGGGCCCCAAGCCGGGAGCGGCGGACGCCATCGCCGGAGCCAGAAGGCCGGCGAGAGGCAGGCCCAGCCGCATCATCCCAGCAGGGCCCTTGCCTGCGCAAAACCACGCACGGGTGCATCGAAGCCGAACAGGCTGCCTGCCTGCGGGAGGCGTTGCATGTCGTCTGGCTCCATGTTCTTGGTCGCACTGGTCACATAGCCGGTGCGCAGGTCTGCGCCGCCGAAGGCCATCTTGGTGATATCGCGCGCGGGCATGGCGATGGTCGCGACCAACTCGCCATCGGGCGAGAAACGCGCCACCCGGCTGCCAAGATAGAGGCCGGTCCAGACGTGATCCTCGGCATCGACGACGGGGCCGTCGGGATATGCATGGGGGAACAGGGCCTTGGTATCGACGAACGGGCGTGCCTCGCCGACACCCGAGGGGCTCAGGTCGGCCACCATGATCTGCTGGTTCGTAGTATCCGTGAAATAGATGCGGTCTCCCTGTGCATTGACCGCCGGGCCGTTGGTGATGCTGATGCCGGAGGGGCCGGCAGGCCGAATGTTGCCACGGTCGAACACGTAGAACCGGCCCGAAGCCTGATTCTCGCCATCGTCCATCGACCCGAACCAGACGCGACCCCAAGGGTCGGTGCAAGCATCGTTGAGCCGGTTAGAAGCGGGTTCTCCCGGAACGTCCGAGAGCTTCTCGAACCGGTCGGCCTCGGGATCGAAAATATGGAGCCCGTCCTTGAGACCACACAGCAGCAGTTTGCCCTCGGCGGGGATCGCCCAACCGATCTGCTCCGGCGCTTCGCTGCAAGTGTTGCTGCCGGTTGCCGGGTCGTAATGCCACAGGCGGTGCTGCTTGATATCGACAAACCAGACGACCTGCCGCGCGGCATCCCACAGCACGCCTTCACCAAGTTTCGTGTCGGCGGCCAGCAATTGTTTGACCGGAAGCTCTATCTCCATCCTGCATCCACCCAGTAATTGTGCGCCGTGCAAAATCGCGCATCGTCGGAAGCGAGGAACAGCGCCATCGCTGCTATGTCGACCGGCTGGATCCGGCCATCGAGGCATTGGGCGGCAACGATCTCCGCCTCGCCCTCAGGGGTGTACCATTTCATCTGGCGCGGCGTCTGGACGTTGCCGGGGATGATGGTGTTGACGCGGATATTGTCGCGGCCCAGCTCGCGGGCGAGGCTGCGAGTCAGACCCTCGATTGCCGCTTTCGCGGTCTGGTAGATTGCCAGGTCCTCCAGCCCAAGGTGCCAGCTGATCGAGCCCAGGTTGACGATCGAGCCGCCACCGGCGGCCTGCATTGCGGGCACCACGGCCTTTGCAGCGAAAAACTGGTGTTTGAGGTTCACTGCCATGCTGCGATCCCAGTATTCGGGGGTCACCTCGGCGATGGTATGACGGTCATCGTTGGCCGCATTATTGATGAGGATGTCGCAACCGCCCAACTGCTCGATGATCGCGCCGATTTTGGCGCCATAATCGTCGCAATCGGTGATATCGCAATGGACGAAGATCGGCTTGATTTCAGCGTCACTAAGCCGCGTCTGGAGGTCCGCGCTGGCGTCCTCGTCAATATCGACAAAGGCAACGGCTGCACCCTGGCGCACGAAGGCCTCGACGATGCCTTCGCCGATGCCCGAGCCGCCGCCACTGACGATGACCCTGCGGCCCTTCAAGCTGGGATAGGTCGCTGTGTGCACAGCAGGACCACTTCCTTGCGACATCAATTAGATTCCCTCACCCATGATCCATTCGCCTGCACAGAGCGTGCCGGCATCAAATCTTTTCGACCAGTCCCCTGCCGGCCAGATTGGCTATGAAAGCCGAAATCCCCATCGTCCATGCCGGAGTATCGCGCGATGTCGTCACCGTGTTGGTCAGCGTCCCGATCTTTTGCGAGCGGATCGTCACCTTGTCACCGATCTTGTGCGTGAAGCCGGCGCCCGAGACATCGCGGTCCTGCGTCGGCGCGAACAGTGTGCCACAGAACAGCACGAAGCCATCGGGGTAGTGATGCTCGGACAGGCACTGCGCCACCAGTTCGACCGGGTCGCGGCTGATCTGCGCCATGACATTCTTGCCTTCGAGCCGGTAACCGTCGGTCCCCTCGATCAGCAGCTCGACATCGGCACTGCGGACGTCGTCGAGCGTAAAGCTGTCGTCGAACAAGCGAATGAATGGACCTATGGCACAGCTGGCGGTGTTGTCCTTCGCCTTGGAAAGAAGCAATGCCGAGCGCCCCTCGAAATCGCGCAGGTTGACGTCGTTGCCGAGCGTCGCGCCGACCACTTCGCCATGCGCATCGCACACCAGCACGACTTCCGGTTCAGGGTTGTTCCAGTTCGAATCCGAACGCACGCCGATCATGGCGCCATAGCCAACCGACGAGAGCACCGGCGACTTGGAAAAGATCTCCGCATCCGGGCCAATCGCGACTTCCAGATACTGCGACCACATGCCCTGTTCGATGAGAGCGGCCTTGAGCTGCAGCGCTTCGTCGCTGCCGGGAACGACCGAGCGGATTCCTGCGCCAATCCTGCTTTCGAGCTGGCGGCGGATCTCGGCGGCCTTGCCGGAATCGCCGCGAGCGCGCTCCTCGATCACCCGCTCAATGGCCGAGAGGGCAAAGGTCACGCCCGCAGCCTTGATGCATTGCAGATCGATGGGGGAGAGCAGAGTCCAGCCCTCCGGAAGGCCATCCTCGACTGCTCCGAGTTCGGTGCCGCCATCGAATGCACGACGGGCGATCGCACCAGCGACGGTCGATACCTCGCCGGTCAGGTCGTACAATTTTCCGTCGGATAAGCGGATAACGCACGGCCCCTCAGGCGTCTGCGCGCGCCCGATAAATGTCCCGCGGACATGATCCGCAGGCAGAGCTTCCAGAATCCTCTCGGCCATTTCTGGCTCTTGCCCTCCTAGGTGATAGCGCTACCATAAGCAGGACAATTGTGGGCGGCAAGCCCCAAAGATCAGTCTGGGAGAGACGATGTGAGGAAGTTCATCCAAGCAGCTCTGGCAGTTGGCTGCTGCTTCTCGAGCCTTGCCGCGCCTGCCGCTGCGGGGCCGACCGCTCGGTTCGACTATGTGGAGTATCGCGCGGTCGAAGCGGATTCCTCGGCTTCATCGTCAAATTACCGCAATCCCATCTTGCCCGGCTTCCACCCCGATCCCTCGATCGTCCGGGTCGGCGACGATTTCTATGCGGTTACCTCGACTTTCAGCTGGTTTCCCGGCCTGCCGATCTTCCACAGTCGCGACCTGGTCAACTGGCGGCTGATCGGGAATGCCATCGATCGATCGACACAGGTCGATTTCTCGGGTCTGGGCACCAATCGCGGGCTTTTCGCGCCGGCCATCACCTATCTCGACGGGCTGTTCTGGATCGTCAACACCTGCATCGAATGCGGCGACAATTTCGTCATCACGGCCAAGGACCCGGCAGGGCCGTGGAGCGATCCCGACTGGCTCGACTTCGGCGGGATCGATCCTTCGCTGTACTTCGAGGACGATGGCAGCGCATGGATCGTCTACAACGACGCGCCCCCGGGCGAGCCGCGCTATGAAGGGCACCGTGCGCTGTGGTTGCAGCAATTCGATCACGTGAAGAGACAGGTGATGCCGGGCCGCACGCTGCTGGTGGACGGCGGCGTCGATCCGTCGACCAATCCGATCTGGGCCGAGGGGCCGCACCTCTACAAGATCGACGGCTGGTATTACCTGCTGACGGCTGAAGGAGGCACGGCCGACCAGCACTCCCAGACCATCTATCGATCAGGCAATCTGCAGGGGCCGTATCAGCCCGGACCGTACAATCCGATCCTGACCCAGCGCGATCTTCCCCGCGACCGGCCGGAACGCGTCGAAGCGACCGGTCATGCCGATATCGTGAAGCTCGACGATGGCAGCTGGTGGGGCGTCTTCCTCGCGACCCGACCCTTCGCCCAGCAATCCACGCTGATGGGACGCGAGACTTTCCTGCTTCCGCTGAAATGGGTCGAGGGCTGGCCGAGGTTTCTCGACCAGGGTGCCCCGGTTCCGATGGAATTGGCGAAACCGCGGCTGACGCCTGACCGGCCGGTGGATCAGACCCGCTGGAGAGAGAACTTCGCAGGTCCGCTCAGCGCCGACTGGATCGGGCTCAGGACGCCGCAGCAGGTTCAGCAGGTGCTTGTCGATAGCAATGCCGGAGAATTGCAGCTGGTCTCCGGCAAGGACGCGGCGGGCAGTTTGGGCAAGCCGGCCTTCGTCGGCAGGCGCTTGTGGCATCACAAAGCCGACTTCACTACGCGGGTCAGCTTCACGCCGGACGGTGAGGGCGATTTTGCGGGTCTGCTGGCCTTCATGGACGAGAGCCATTTCCTAGCCTTCGGGGTGGAGCAGGGCAGGGTGGTCGCGCGGATGCGAACCGACGCTGCCCAGTCGGAGCGGGGCGAGGTTGTTGCCAGCACGTCGCTACCAGCGACAGGCCCGGTCGAACTGCGGATCGCCCTGCGCGGCGGCGCGGCGACGGTATTCTGGCGAAGCGCCGGCGAGACGCCATGGCAACAGCTGGGCGAAACGATCGATGTTGAGCCGCTTGCCTCGGTCCATGCCGGGCTGTTCACAGGCCTGGTGGTCGGGCCCTACGCCTACAGCGCATCCCCCTAGACGACGCTATTCCGGCTTCGGCAACCCAATCGCTTCGAGCATTCCCGGCAGCCAGCGCTGCTTTGCACGATCCCAGAACGGAAAGGTGTTGGCATAGGCCCACATGCACATGCCGATGCCGGTCGGGGCAAAGGCATCGTAGATGGTCCGGTGATACCTGACCCGGTCCTTGGTCGGAATGTGTCCGTCATAGGCACCGACTTCGCCCATGAACGGCGTCTTGCCGGTGCGGGCGATGTAGTCGCGGATCTTGGCGACATCCTTGACCAGCTGTTCGCGGTCTTCCTCGGTCGGGAACTTGCGACCTACCGGCGGGATATCCGGCGCGGTCCACGATGCACCCTGGTGGGTGTAGAGGAACGGGTTGTAGTAGTGGAACGTCGGGTGGACGTTGGGATCGTCGGGCAGTGGCAGCGTCGCCAGCGAATCGATCCCGCTCCAGTCTTCGCCGCCGATGATCACGGCGCGGGTCGGGTGGAGTTTGCGGACTTCGGCGAGCGCCGGGGCAAGGGTTTGCAGCAGGTTGGAATGGTCGAAGTTCTTGTGCGGCTCGTTCTCCAGCTCGAACCACAGCGTATCTTCGGGGTAGCCCGCGAACCTTTCCGCGATTTGCCTCCACACGCCGCCGTGCCACTCCGCGACTTCCAGCGGCGTGTCATGGATCGGGTCGAAATGATGGCTGTTGAGGATGACATTCAGATCGGCTGCGAGCGCCTCGTCGACCACCTGCTGTACCCGGTCCATCCAGGCGGCATCGACGGTGTAGGGCGCCTGAGCCATCGACTTGTTGTGCCAGCGTACGGGGATGCGGACGGTCTGGAAGCCGGCGGCCTTGATCCGTTTGAAATCCTCGGCCTCGATCGGGGCGCCGCCCCAGCTGCCTTCGAATTCCGGCTCGAGCGCATTGCCCATGTTGATGCAGGTGCCGACCGGCAGCGGGGAAGCCGCAACATGGTCGTCGGCAGCCGTTCCGGTCCAGGCCGGGACTGCCAGAGCAGCCAGCGCCATTGCGGAAAAGCCCGAAACAAGCAGCCTGTCCATTTCCTCGCTCCTCTTCCGGTTCCTAGTTACAGGGCAGGACAACGTCGGCATCGGTGCCGAGCCGCACTTCGCCAATGGCGTAGTCGGCCTTGCCGGTGGTTGTCAGTACGAAAGGTTCGGTCAGCTCAGCGACATCCGCGCCCTTGCTGCGCAAGCATTTGAGCGGGATGCCGTAACGGACCCAGTCATTGCCCTGCGGCAAGGTGAAAGCGGTAAAGCCCCGCGTCGCCGGTCCGATTGCACCGATCATCGCTCTGTCAGGTGCGTCCCATACCTTGATCGTGGCAAGCAGGAGGACGTCGGCGTTGGTTTCCTTGGCGATATCGACCGCTTCGAAATTGCGCAGCGCCACATTCGCGGTACCGCCATCGATGGCGAACCGTCGAGCGCCTTCTTGCACCAGGTAGTTCTCCGCCGTTACGCGGACCCGACCGCCCAGCGCGACGGCGGGGAGGGTGGTGATGCGGGTCTGCTCGCCAGTGGTTTCTCCGTTGACCAGCAGCGACCAGCGCGCAGCCGGGAGACCTGCACTGAACCAGAGACGGCTGTCGCCGCCAAGAGCGGAGGCATCGAGCTCGGGGAGGTCGGGCCAAACGGTCGGCGGGCTGGCATAGGTCAGGCCGTAACCGAAGTCGAACAGGGCACCATCGGCCATGTCCGCAGTCCGGGGCCATGCTGCGGGAAGCTTGCCGGTAAAATCGTAGCGCGCGCTGCCATCGTCCTTGCCGATAAGAACATCCGCGATGCCACCGCCTTCGCTACCCGGCAGCCATGCCACGACGAACGCATCCGCCGCATTCAGCGCGGGATTGGCGTAGAGCGGTCGGCCGGTGATCATCAGCGCCACCACCGGGATGCCCTGCGCCTTGAGTTTTCTCATCGTCTCGAACGGCCCGGTCAGTTCCGGATCGAGCGCAAGGACTGCGCGGTCACCCTGGAACTCGGCATAAGGCGTCTCGCCGAACACGACCACCGCTGCATCCGGCCGGACGGCAAAGCTGCCGTCGGGCGAGAGTTCCGCGCTTCCGCCGGCGGCAGTCACTGCCTGGTTGAGCCCGGCCCAGATCGATGTCGCTCCGGGGAAGTGACTGTTGTCGATGCCGGTCCCCTGCCAGCTCAATGTCCAGCCGCCCGACTGGCGGGCAATGTTGTCAGCGCCTTCGCCGGCCACCAGCAGCCTGCCACCCGGCGCGATCGGCAGGACCCCGTCGTTCTTGAGCAAGACCAACGACTTGCGCACTGCTTCGCGCGCAATCTCGCGATGCTCGGGCGCGCCGAGTAACTCGTACTGGCCGGAGAACGGACGCGACGACGGCTTCCCAGCGTCGAACAGGCCGAGTCTGCCCTTGACCCGCAGGATCTTGGTCACCGCATCGTCGATCCGCTCCATCGGGATTTCCCCGGCCTTTGCGCGGGCGAGCAGGTCTTCGTAGATCGGCTTCCAGGTGTCGGGCGCCATATACATGTCGATCCCCGCCATCAGCGCTTGCGGGCAGCTCTCATTGGTGCAGCCGGCGACCTGGCCGTGGGCGTTCCAGTCGGAAACGACGAAGCCGCCGAAATCCATTCGCTTCTTCAGCACGCCTGTCACCAGCGACTTGTTGCCGGTCATCTTGACGCCCTGCCAACTGGAAAAGCTCACCATCACCGTCGAAACCCCCTCCGCGATGGCCGGACCGTAAGGCTTGCCATGTATATCGCGCAGTTCGGCCTCGCTGATCGAGCTGTCGCCCTGGTCGACGCCATTGTCAGTCCCGCCATCGGCGAGGAAGTGCTTGGTCGATGCGATGACATAGGGCCCGGCGAGCAGGTTGTCGTTGGTCGGCGGCCCTTGCAGGCCGCGCACCATCGCGCCGACATAGGATGCGACGAGATCGGGATCGGAGGAGTAGCCTTCATAGGCCCGCCCCCAGCGAAAGTCCTGCGGCACGGCGACGGTCGGGGCAAAGGTCCATTCCTGCCCCGTGACGCGGATTTCCTTCGCGGTGACTTCGCCGATTCTCTCGATCAGGGCGACGTCGCGCATCGCGCCAAGCCCGATATTGTGCGGGAAGATGGTCGCTCCGATGATGTTGGAGTGCCCATGCACCGCATCGGTGCCCCACACGACGGGGATACCGACGCCGCCATCGGAGGTGTCGATCGATGCCAGGTAGAAATCGTCGGCTGCCTTGAGCCAGTCGGGTGCCGGAGACAGGTCGTTGCCGTTCGGGCCGCTGTTGCCGCCGACGAGGATCGAGCCGAGGTTGTACTTGCGCACGTCATCGGGCGTCACGCAGCAAAGGTCGGCCTGGACGAGCTGGCCGATCTTCTCTTCCAGCGTCATCCTGGCGAGCAGCGACGCAATGCGTGCCTCGTCGTCGGATTGGAGGGGAACCGGATATGCGTAGGCCGGCCATTGCTCGGGATGGGCGATGCCGCGCTCATCGGCGGTGAGAGCCTCGCCGGAGGCGGGTCCGGCGATGGCCGCTGGCGCGCCCCTGCCTGTGCAGCCGACGAAAAGTACTGCGCAGAGTGCAATCAAAGTCTTGCCGGTCGCGGCCATATTCGATCCCTCCCTGGGTGACACTGGCGACCCTCTCGCCGGTTCACCCGCCCTATTGTGAGCGCTAACATTTTTGGTACCTTCCTGAATCGCCGGTGTCAATCCGGGCGCGTTTGGGCGAATTCAGTCGACTGCGGCAAACGTGCTGAAGAGGCTCGTCATAAAAGGGCCAAGGATGGCGAGGAGGGAATTGTGAACCAATCCGGCAGCCGGGTGGTAGCGATATCAACTAAACACCAGCGCGTTCTGGCCTTGGGCATCGCAAGCCTGATGTTCTCGCTCATGCTGTGGTCTGGCGAGGCAGTGGCAGGTGAGGCGCATCGGCTCCCCCATGGCATGGAAATGACCGCCGATGACGGCAAGAGGGTGCGCGTGCTGGCGTACGCCGATGGCACGTTCGCGTTTCGGTGGGTAAGGAACTTCCGCCGCTCGAACGCCCGACGCCGATGGTGGTTAAGGAACCGGACGGCGAGCCGGTGTTCTCGCTGATCGAAGATCAGGCCAGGCTCGCTACGGATCATTCGTCCATCGTCCTTTCGCTTGGCGATGGTGCAGTGTCCGCCTTCGGCAAGGACGGACAGATGACTTCGCCCGCCACCTGCATCCCCGGTGCGGCTATCTTCAATTGCTATCCGCTGATGCGCGCCGAAGGGTCGCGAACGGCCCGCGCGCGGCACCGCCGGACCAGCGCCCTTTCATCCTGACGCGGAGCGGCTTTGGCGGTATCCAGCGGACCTCTTCAGCGCTGCGGTCGGGCGATGTTGCAGCACGGTGGGCGACCTGCGCGACCAGATCAGCGCCGGGCTCAACCTTAGCCTGGCGGCTGTGCCCGACTGGACCCACGACCAATACCTCTTTGACCCTTCGCTGCTGGTCGCTCCCGTGACCGAATTCGAAGCTCGCCAGCGGGAAGTTTACCTTCCTGCGGGAAGCGAATGGTTTGATGCGCAAACCGGGCGCAGGATTCCAGGTGGCCGGACCATCGTTGCAGGTGCGCCACGCGAGCGGGTACCGCTGTTCGTTCGTACAGGTGCTATCATTCCCGGCGGTCCGGATGTGCAATGGAGCGATGAGAATCCGCGCGGGGCCTTGACGATCGACCTGTTCACGGGGGTGACGGAGGTGGAGATTCCTTCGCAGCCCGGAGCGAAGAGACGATTAGCTGTGCCGGAGAAGGAATGCGGATGGAGTTCTAGCTTGATCGCTGCTCATCCTGAAGACGCCTCGAAAAGACGCTGCAGCTTCGGCCGCTGGCGCAGGAAAAGGAGGTAAAGGCGTTCAAAGACCGCCTCGATCAACGGGCTCTTGGCAGCCAATCCGATAGGCCGCAAAATCGGGATAGCGCGCCACATGGCGGCAAACGCTGCCGCGCCCGAGTATAGCCTGCCGTTTTCGCGTGCATGAAAACGGGCCAGCAGTTCGGCCTTGTCGATGGGACAGCCCGCGTCGCCCTCTTCGGCGACATCGATAAATTCGATTCGCTGCTGACCATCGAGCCGTCGCATCACCGCAATTTCGCGCCGACACAGCGGGCATGCGCCATCATACCAGACAGTGACTTGCGGTTTCATCCCGTGGGTATGGACCGCGACAAGGCGCGTTTCAACGTGCATGAGCGCAAGAACCGATGCGTGAGACGCACTTCCCCTAGCGGTTCTTGCGCCCTTCGATCAGGCTTTCGACCACCGATGGGTCCGCCAAGGTCGAGGTGTCGCCCAACGCGCCGAAGTCGTTCTCGCCGATCTTGCGCAGGATGCGCCGCATGATCTTGCCGCTGCGGGTCTTGGGCAGGGCCGGGGTGAAGTGGAGGTGATCGGGCGTGGCGATGGGACCGATTTCCTTGCGCACCCATTGGCGCAGTTCAGCGGTCAGTTCTTCGCTTTCCTCCACGCCCTCCATCAGCGTGACGTAGCAGTAGATGCCCTGGCCCTTGATGTCGTGCGGGAAGCCGACGACCGCCGCTTCGCTGACCTTTGGATGCAGCACCAGGGCGCTTTCGACCTCTGCGGTGCCCATGCGGTGGCCGCTGACGTTGATGACATCGTCGACCCGGCCGGTGATCCAGTAGTAATCGTCGGCATCACGGCGGCAGCCGTCACCGGTGAAATATTTGCCCTTATAGGTGCTGAAATAGGTCTGCACGAAGCGTTCGTGATCGCCAAAGACAGTGCGCGCCTGGCCAGGCCAGCTGCGGGTGATGCACAGGTTCCCGCTGGTCGCGCCGTCCAGCACATTGCCGTCGCCATCGACCAGCTGCGGACAAACGCCGAAGAACGGCCTGCCGGCGCTGCCCGGCTTCATGTCGTGCGCGCCGGGCAGGGTGGTGATCATGCAGCCGCCGGTCTCGGTCTGCCACCAGGTGTCGATGATCGGGACCGCGCCCTTGCCGACAGTGTCGTGATACCAGCGCCAGGCCTCGGGGTTGATCGGCTCGCCGACACTGCCGAGCAGGCGGATCGAGGAAAGATCGTGCTTTGTCACATGCCCGTCGCCCTCGCGCATCAGCGCGCGGATCGCGGTGGGGGCGGTGTAGAAGATATTGACCTTGTGCTTCTCGCACACCGCCCAGAACCGGTCATGGTCCGGGTAATTGGGCACGCCTTCGAACATCAGCGCGGTCGCGCCGTTCTGCAGCGGGCCATAGACGATATAGCTGTGGCCGGTGACCCAGCCGATATCGGCGGTGCACCAGAACACTTCGCCGGGGCGATAGTCGAAAATGTAGCGGAAGGTCGTTTCGGTCCAGACCGCATAGCCGCCGGTGGTATGGAGCACGCCCTTGGGCTTGCCGGTTGAACCACTTGTGTATAGGATAAAGAGCGGATCTTCGGCGTTCATCGGCTCGCAGGGGCATTCGCCGGACACACCTTCGCACAACTCGTGGTACCAGTGGTCGCGACCTGCGGACATGCTGACCTTACCACCGGTGTGGCGTAGCACCAGCACGCCCTTGGCGCTGACTTTCTCCAGCGCGGCGTCGACATTCGCCTTGAGCGGGATTTTCTTCGAGCCGCGCAGTCCTTCATCGGCGGTGACGATCCAGTCACTCTCGCAATCCTCCACGCGGCCTGCAATCGCATCGGGCGAGAAGCCGCCGAAGATGACCGAATGCACCGCCCCGATGCGGGCGCAGGCGAGCATCGCTACCGCACCTTCGGGCACCATCGGCATGTAGATCGTGACCCGGTCACCCTTCTGCACGCCGAGCTTCTTGAAGGTATTCGCCATACGGATGACTTCGCGTTGCAGC
The DNA here is from genome assembly GCF_021431965.1 of Erythrobacter sp. SDW2. NCBI lineage: Bacteria > Pseudomonadati > Pseudomonadota > Alphaproteobacteria > Sphingomonadales > Erythrobacteraceae > Erythrobacter > Erythrobacter sp. SDW2. Next base: position 2,075,977 of record NZ_CP090370.1, on the reverse strand, counting down.
TCGGCATAGGTGATGCGGCGCACTTCGCCTGCCGGATCGTCAGGCTCGAAGATCAGTGCGACAGTGTCGCCCCTGCCGGCGGCGACGTGGCGGTCGACGGCATTGTGGCAGATGTTGAGCGAGCCGTCCTCGAACCACTTGATGCTGACCGGATCGAAGCTCCAGTTGGCGATTTTGGTGGGCGGGCTGAACCAGTCGAGCCGCTGCGCCTGCTCGGCCCAGAAACCGTCGCTGTCGTCGTTCGAACGGGCGTACATTGCCGCGTACTGCTCGGCGGTGCAATTTGTGCCCTGCTCGGCGCTGGCGGGGCGACGGACCCATTCGTCGTCGTGGTTGCTCATGGCGGTTCCTCTTCGAATGTCCACGTTATCGCTCGGTAGCTTCGACAGCCTGGTCTTGTGAAGCCCACCCGCGCAATGTCATCTAGCCGCCGGTAAACTTAGGCTCGCGCTTCTCCATGAATGCATCGACGGCCTCGGCATGGTCGTCGGTGGTATGGGCGAGGGCCTGATAGGCGGCGGACAACTCGAGGATATCCGACATCCGGCTATGCTGGGCCTCGCGCAGCAGGCGCTTGGTCAGGCGCAGCGAGCGGGCCGGATTGGCAGCAATGCGCTCGGCGATGTCCATGGCGGCGGCCATCAACTGATCGTCGGGAACAACGCGGCTGACCAAACCGAAGCTTTTGGCTTCGTCGGCCGAGTAGCGGTCGCCGGTCAGGAACATCTCCGCCGCCTGCGAATAGCCTACGACGCGCTGCAGCGACCAGGCACCGCCATCGCCGGGGACGATCCCGACCTTGATGAAGCTGGCCGAGAACTTCGCGCTCCCGGCCGCGAGCCGGATGTCGCACAGGCAGGCAAGGTCGCAGCCTAGCCCAACCGCATGGCCGTTCACCGCGGCAATCAGGGGCACTTCGCAATCCATGAAGGCGCGGGTGATGCGCTGCACACCGCGGCGATAATTGGCGCGGGTCTCGTCCGGCTTGGCGCGCGGGCCAATGCCGGTCTTCTCCTTCATCGCCTTGATATTGCCTCCGGCGCTGAAGCCCTTGCCGGTGCCGGTCAGGATGGCGCAGGATACGCCGGTATCTTCGCCGATGGCATGGAGCGCGGCGATCACGTCCTCGCAATCTTCCTGCGTGCCGATGGCGTTGAGGGTCTCCGGGCTGTTGAGCGTCATGATGGCGACCTTGCCGCGCTTCTCCAGCTTCACGAAATCACCCATGCGTCTCTCTCCCGTAGAATTGCTAGACTTCCTAGCAGCAGAATGACGCACCGCCAGCCCTTGCGCACCCCACCGCTTTTGCGCATCACGATGGCGTGCAGACATTTGCGGTCCATCCCTTCGAAGCGCCGGAGAACGCGCAGCAAATCCGCCAGGAATTGCGAGCCTTTCTGGCCGCGCACCAGCCGCAGGACGATCCGGTCCGCCGCGCCAATTGCTGGACTGAATTCGACCCCGCATTCTCGGCAGCGCTGGGCGAGGCTGGCTTCATCGGCATGCTGTGGCCCAAGCAATATGGCGGGCATGAGCGCGGCCCGCTGGAACGCTACATCGTGCTGGAGGAACTGCTGGCGGCGGGCGCCCCTGTCGGTGCCCACTGGATCGCCGACCGCCAGACCGGTCCGCTGTTGCTGCGTTACGGCACCGAAGAGCAGCGCCAGAAGTATCTCCCGGGATTTGCTGCGGGTACGATGTACGCCTGCATTGGCCTCAGCGAGCCGGGCTCAGGGTCCGATCTCGCCTCCGTCCGCACCTCGGCGCGCAGGACGGACAAGGGCTGGCTCATCAACGGTCAGAAGGTCTGGACCACCGGCGCGCATATCAGCCACGGCATGCTGGCGCTGGTCCGCACGGGCGAGGGCAGCGAGCGGCAGGCGGGGCTGAGCCAGTTGCTGATCGATCTCGATACGCCGGGTGTCACCGTCCGCCCCATCATCGACATGTTCGGCACCCATCATTTCAACGAGGTGTTCTTCGAGGATGTCGAAGTGCCGCACGGCGCGTTGGTCGGGACCGAAGGCGAGGGGTGGAAGCAGGCGACCGCCGAACTTGCACTCGAACGCTCGGGGCCGGAGCGGTATTTGTCCAGCCATGCGCTCCTGGTCGAATTGATCGACAGCGCGGGGCCTGATGCCGCACCGGACGTCGTCGCAACCATCGGCCGGCTGGTGAGCGAGATGTGGACCTTGCGGCAAATGTCGATGTCAGTCGCGGCGAAGCTGGCGAGCGGGGTCGATCCGGTGGTCGAGGCCTCGATCGTCAAGGACCTCGGCAACACCTTCGAGCAGGAACTGCCACTTGCGATCCAGGCGGTGGCCAATGCCGATCTCGCCGACAACACCGCGCTGGCGCGTTTGCTGGCGAGATTGTTGCAAGTCTCGCCCAGCTTCTCGCTGCGTGGCGGGACCCGGGAGATCCTGCGCGGAATCATCGCGCGGGGATTGGGCCTGAGATGAGCGAGAACCGCGACGCCCTGTGTGAAATGGCCGATGGTCTTTTTGCCGAACTGCGCGGGCAGGAATTCGAGGCGATCTGGCCCCGGCTTCAAGATGCTGGGTTTGGACAGTTGCTGTTGCCCGAAGAAGCGGACGGGTTCGGCGGCGACTGGGGCGATCTCGCTGCTGTGATGCGATTAGCGGGCAAGCACGCACTGGCAGCGCCGTTGGGCGAGCATGTAATTGCCCGAAAACTAGCTTTCGAGGCCGGCCGCCCGGAAATTGGAACCGGCCTGTTGATGGCCAATGGCTCCGCCCCTTGGGGGCGCTGTTTCAAGTCTTATCTCCTGAGCGGCTCGGACGAAGTCGTCTTGGCCGAGGGCGAAGTCGGGGAAGGAGAAAGCCCCGCTGGGGAACCGCGCGACCGTGTGATCATCGATCTCCGCTGCGCCACCGCACTGCCAGTTAGGGCAGAGATCGACGCGCTTGTCGCCTTCCTGCGGGTTTGCCAGACCGCCGGTGCGCTGGATGCAGCGCTCGCCCTGTCCATCGATCACACCAGTCAGCGCGAACAGTTCGGGCGCAAACTGTCGCAATTCCAGGCAGTGCAGCAAAGCATTGCCTTGCTGGCCATCGAAGCGGCGGCGGTCAATTGCGCAGCACAGGGCGCAGCGGCTGCGCTCGACCGCTTTGGCTATGGGGGCGGGGCCAACTTCGAAATCGGCGCGGCCAAGCTGCGTGCCAATATCGCGATCAAGACCGGCTGCGCGATCGCGCACCAGGTCCATGGCGCAATTGGATTCACCCGGGACTACCCGCTACATGATCTTACCCGTCGCATGATGGGTTGGCGCAGCGAGGGGGGCAATGACGCCTTTTGGAGCAAGCGGCTCGGCGAACAAGTGCTGCATTGGGGTGGCGCGTGCCTTTGGGACCAACTCACCCTGCGCACCGATCCTGCATAGCTATCCATCGAGGCTGCGGGTTGCGCCCTTGGCCTGAGGCGCTATGCCTAGGGTCATGTTGCAGTGCAGCACCTTGCCGCCGCCACCGCCGCTTTCCGAGCTGGAGCGGCCTGCCCTGTTCCTCGATTTCGATGGCACGCTGGTGGAGATTGCGAGCGACCCGGATGCCATTACGGTGGCCGCAGGCCTGGGGCAGCGGCTTGAAATTCTGACGAAGCGGCTCGACGGTCGGCTCGCAGTCGTGACCGGGCGCAGCATCGACAATCTGACTCAGTTCATTGGGCCGCTCGCCTTGCATGTCGCCGGCTCTCATGGCGGGCATGTCGTGGGTGACACCGGCGATGCATTGAAGGTGTCAGAGCCGCTGGCTGCAATCGTGGGAGAGCAGCTCGGTGGTTTCGCAAGTGAGAATGGTTTGCTCTATGAGCGCAAGTCGCATGGCGCAGCGCTGCATTATCGCACGAGGCCCGATCTGGCAGAGCGTGCGCAAGACTTTGCCTCGGATCTTGCACGGCAGCATGGGCTGGCGACCAAGCGCGGCAAATGCGTCATCGAAATTGTGCGCCCCGGGGCCGACAAAGGCGGGGCGGTGCGGTTGCTGATGCGGCAGCCTGCATTCGCCGGTGCCATCCCGATCTTCGTCGGTGACGATGTCACGGACGAAGACGGGATGACCGCAGCCGCCGAACTAGGCGGTTTCGGGATCGCGGTTGGAGAACGCCCGTTCGAACATGCAAGCTATCACCTTTGCTCAGTCAAGGACGTCCATTCATGGCTCAACCTGTGACCGTCGACCTGGAACTCTGGCCGATTGGGAATTGTCAGGTGTCTGGCCTGATTGATCGCCGTGGCGGGCTGGTTTGGGGCTGCATCCCGCGGGTCGATGGCGATCCGGTGTTCTGCGCACTGCTCAATGGCGACAATCAGGATGCGGGCGTCTGGCGGGTCGAGCTTGAGGGGCAGGTCAGCGCCAGCCAGGAGTACATCCGCAATACCCCGATACTGATCACACGCCTCCGGGCGGAAGACGGAAGTGCGGTCGAAGTTCTTGATTTCTGTCCCCGCTTCGAAGGCAAGGGCAGGATGTATCGTCCGGTCGCTTTCAGTCGTATAGTTCGCCCGATTGCCGGCAATCCCCGGATCAAGCTTGTCCTGCGGCCGATGAGTGGCTGGGGCGCCAAACTGGCAGCGACCACCAATGGCACCAACCACATCCGCTACCTCGTCGGGCCTCAGGCCCTGCGGCTCAGTACGGATGCGCCGGTTGGCTATGTGCTGGAAGAACGTGCGTTCCGGCTGGAGGAGGACCTCCACTTCTTCCTCGGCCCGGACGAGCCATTCGCGGGCAATCTGCGCGAGGAGATCAGGCGGATGGAGCAATCGACCCGCCGGTACTGGCAACTGTGGGTCCGTGGACTGGCCACTCCGCTCGATTGGCAGGACGAAGTGATCCGTTGCGCCATCTCTCTCAAACTGTGCCAGCACGAGGAAACCGGCGCGATCGTCGCGGCGCTGACCACCTCGATACCCGAAGCGCCGGGTTCGGAGCGGAACTGGGACTACCGCTACTGCTGGATCCGCGATTCCTATTACACCGTGCAGGCACTCAACCGCTTGGGTGCGCTGGACGTGCTGGAGAAGTATCTCGGGTATCTGCGCAATATCGTCGACAGCGCCAAGGGCGGGCAGATCCAGCCGCTCTATTCCGTGATGGGCGAGAGCGAGCTCAACGAAACCACGGCTGCCGATCTTCCGGGCTATCGCGGAATGGGGCCGGTGCGGATAGGCAACGCTGCCTACCAGCAGATCCAACACGACTGCTACGGCCAGATCGTGCTGCCGACAGTGCAGGGATTTATCGACCGCCGCCTGTTGCGAATAGCCGATGATCGCGATTTCGAGAGCCTTGAAGAAGTGGGCGAAATGGCGTGGGCCATGCACGACCAGCCCGATGCCGGCCTCTGGGAATTCCGCACGAGGCAGGAAGTCCACACCTACTCCGCGGTCATGAGCTGGGCCGCCTGTGACCGCCTGGCCATGACTGCAGCACATCTCGGCAAGGAGGATCGGGCAGAGCTGTGGCGCGGACGGGCCGAGGCGATCCGGAGAAAGATCGAGACCGAAGCCTGGGTCGAGGATGACGGCAACGGCATCACCGGGCACTACAAGGCAACCTTCGAAACCGACTACCTCGATGCCAGCTTGCTGCAGATGATCGACTTGCGTTTCCTGCGGCCGGACGACCCTCGCTTCCAGTCGACTTTCGCCGCCATTGAAAAGGAGCTGCGTCGGGGCGAACATATGCTGCGCTATGCCACCGAGGACGATTTCGGTGCGCCCGAGACGGCATTCAACGTCTGTACTTTCTGGCTGATCGAAGCACTGCACCTTGCCGGACGCAGCGAGGAGGCTCGCGGCCTGTTCGAGACAATGCTCGCCCATCGTACCGGATCGGGCATGCTCAGCGAGGACCTCGATTGGGATACCGGGGAGCTGTGGGGGAACTTCCCGCAGACTTACTCGCTGGTAGGTATAATCAATTGTGCGGGGCTGTTGTCCAAACCCTGGAGCGAGGTGCGTTGAGCCGGCTCGTAGTCATTTCCAATCGCGTGGCCGTGCCCAAGGCGCGCGGCGCGGCGGGCGCGCAGGGCGGGCTGGCAGGGGCTCTAAACTCGGCGCTCAAGAAACACGGAGGCATCTGGTTCGGCTGGTCAGGTCAGGAAAGCGAGGATCGGACCGGCAATATCAATCTGCAGCGCAATGACGGGGTGACAATCGCCACGATCGATCTCAGCCATCGCGACGTGGACGAGTACTACAACGGTTATGCCAATTCGACCTTGTGGCCGTTGTTCCACTACCGGCTCGACCTGACCGAATACGAACGCGAGACAGGCAAGGGCTATGAGCGGGTCAACGAGCGCTTTGCGGAGTGTGTGCAGCCCCTGATCGAGCCCGATGATCTGGTGTGGGTGCACGATTATCACCTTTTGCCGCTCGGAGACCGCCTGCGCGCCCGCGGACTCAAGAACCGCATCGGATTCTTCCTGCACATTCCTTGGCCACCGACGCGGCTGTTCGTCTCGCTGCCGTTCCACGAGCGGCTGGTGAAAACCATGCTGGCCTATGATGTGATCGGCTTCCAGACGCAGGAATGGCTCGAGAGTTTTCTCCACTATTGCACCAAGGAACTCGGCGCAAAGGTCGACGAGGCCAGTGGCAAAGTTATCTGCGATGGCCGCGAGGTGCTCGCGAAAGCCTATCCGATCGGTATCGACTGGGACCACTTCCAGGCTCAGCGCGATACAGGCGAGGCCCGCCAGGCAGCCCAGCGGCTGCTGTCATCCACCCGCTATCGCACGGCCATGATCGGGGTGGATCGGCTCGATTATTCGAAGGGTTTGCCGGAACGGATCGACGGGATTGGCCGTTTCTTCGACCAGAACCCTGAACGCGTGCGAGACCTGGTCTACATCCAGATCGCCCCGCCGAGCCGCGAAGATGTGCAAAGTTACCAGCACATCCGCAACGTGCTGGAGCAGAAGACCGGTCAAATCAATGGCGCGCGAAGTGAAGTGGACCTCGTCCCCATCCGTTATGTCAATCGGGGCTATTCCCATGCGGAGCTTTATGGCTTCTTCCGCGCGTCCAAGATCGGATTGGTGACTCCGCTTCGCGACGGGATGAACCTTGTCGCCAAGGAGTATGTCGCCGCGCAGGAGCCTGAGGATCCGGGTGTCCTGATACTGTCTCGCTTTGCCGGAGCAGCGGCGCAATTGCCCGATGCAGTACTGGTCAACCCCCACAGTCCCGATGACTTGAGCCATGCCATCCGTATTGCGCTCGACATGCCACTTGAGGAACGCAAGCGGCGTTACGAGGCAATGATCGCCACCGTCCGCGATGACAATGTGCAGAACTGGACAGAGCGGTTCACCCGCGACCTCGCCGGGACGAAGCAAGCCCGCGGGTAGCGCAGACGGGCGCCACGACACGATCGATGGCGGCAGCCAGCGGCCTGGGCGTCAGTGGTTTCGGCAACAGCCCGTCCGCCCCCGCGCGTGTGGCAAACCGGTGGTCCTGTATTGTGTTGCCCATGGTCATCAGGATCACCGCCACATCGCCATAGCGTTCCGATTCGCGGATCGACCGGATAAGCAGCGACCCGGGCGTCCCTCCCATATGTTGCTCCACCAGCACCACATCGGGACATTGCCAGAGCAGGGACTGAAGCGCTTCATTGCCATGACCGACCCATTGGCCCACGTGGCCAGTTTCGCCGAGGAAGGCGAGCGCGAGCCCGCCCACCAGTGGGTCATGATCGACAACCAGTACTCGCGCCACGTCACCTGCTCCAAACTGTTCTCCCCACCATGGTAATGGACAATCTGGCAGCAAGCCGATGCAGCGGCATAGGGATTTTCGCATAGCGGGATGTCAAGCCAGCTTGTGCCAAGCGTCATCGCCATGCATGGCGAGCGCATGACAGATGATCGCTTGCTACCGCTCGAAAGGGTCCACAACTTCCGAGACTATGGCGGTTACCCCACACAAGGCGGTGGTCGGGTCAGGACTGGATTGCTGTGGCGCTCGGGACATCATGCCGATGCAACCGAGGCGGACCTGCAGGCGATGGATGCACTGGAGCTGGCGCATGTGGTGGACCTGCGCGGCAATGGCGAGCGGGCAAGCCACCCGGTGCGGCTGCCTCAGCGCTTTATAGGCGAGCTGCTTTATTTCGACGGCGAAACCGCCGGCTTGGGCCCGCACATGGAGGCTATCGAAGGCAACATGACTGCCGAGGATGCCCACCGGGCCATGGAGCGACTGTACAGTTCGCTCCCCGATCGGCAGAACCTCAATTGGATCCTGCGACGCTTTTTCGATGCGCTGGCCAAAGGGGAGGGAACCAGCCTCGTTCACTGCCATGCGGGCAAGGACCGAACCGGCATGGCGGTCGACCTGCTGCATCATATTCTAGGCGTCCATCCGGACGACGCGATGGCGGATTTCCTTCTAACCAACAGCATCGGCGACCAGGAGGCGCGCATTGCCCAGAGCGCGCCGACCATCCGCGCCCGATATGGTGATGTCGATGACGAAACCGTGCGTGTGGTGATGACGGTTCACGAACGCTATCTCCTCGCTGCGCGCAGGGCGCTACTGGACCGGTTCGGCTCGATCGATGCCTTCCTCGAGCAGGTGCTGGGGGTCGATGCAGCCAAGCGCGAGGCGCTGCGCTTGCATCTGGTGGAAAGCTGACCACATCGGCTGGACGCTCGGCGCGGCTTGTCGCAAGGACCGGCCGACCTTTCCTCGCAGGACGCACACCATGGCTACCCATCGCACCAAGATGCTCATCATCGGTTCCGGCCCGGCCGGCTATTCCGCCGCCATATATGGCGCCCGCGCGATGATGGAGCCGATCGTGGTGCAGGGCCTCCAGCCGGGCGGCCAGCTGACCATCACTACCGATGTCGAGAACTATCCCGGCTTCGCCGACGTGATCCAGGGTCCGTGGCTCATGGACCAGATGCAAAAGCAGGCGGAGCATGTCGGCACGCGGATGATGTGGGACACGATCGTATCGGTCGATCTCGAGGGCGGCTCGCCCTTTCGCGCGATCGGCGACAGCGGTGACGAATATATCGGCGACGTGCTGGTGATCGCTACCGGGGCGCAGGCCAAGTGGCTCGGCGTGCCGGGCGAGATGGAGCTGGGTGGCAAGGGCGTGTCGGCCTGTGCCACCTGTGACGGGTTCTTCTACCGCGGCAAGAAGGTGGTTGTCATCGGCGGAGGGAATACTGCCGTGGAGGAAGCGCTCTACCTGACCAACCACTCCGACGATGTGACGCTGATCCACCGCCGCGACGAGTTGCGGGCGGAAAAGATCCTCCAAGACCGCTTGATGAAGCATCCCAAGGTCTCCACGCTTTGGAACAAGACGGTCGAGCGGTTCGAGGCGGGTGCGGACGGCGGGCTGTCGCATCTTGTCCTGCGCGACACCGTCACGGGCGAGAGCTCCACGTTCGAGGCCCACGGCGCATTCGTCGCGATCGGCCATGCCCCGGCGACCGAGCTGTTCAAGGGCAAGCTGCCGCTCGACGAAAGCGGTTATCTGCTGACCGAACCCGGCTCACCCAAGACGGCAATCCCCGGCGTTTTTGCCGCCGGTGACGTCACCGACCATGTCTATCGCCAGGCCGTTACAGCGGCCGGTATGGGCTGCATGGCCGCGCTCGATGCCGAACGGTTCCTCGCCGGGCTGGAGATCGAGCATGACGGTCACGTCCATGCTCCTGCCGAGGCCTAGTGGAACAGCGCGATCCCCGCATGGAGGACCAGCGCCATCAATACCAGGCTGCTCAGCGCAAACAGCACAAACCGGACCAAAACCACGTTTGAAGTCGCCTGCACCAGCGAGTGCGCCACACGCAGCCCCACATATATCCAGCCGAGCAGGGCGTTGAGCCCGTCGCCCTGGCCGATGATCGCCAGCGTTATAGCAATGGCATAGAACACCGTCGGCTGTTCATGCAGGTGGTTGTAGTTGTCGGCCTTCCAGTTGACGCTGTCGGGCAATTGCCCGCGCAGGCTGGCCCCGGTTGACCCGACCAGCTTCTTGCCGTCGATCCCGGCCTTGCTCATCGCCGGGATGCGGGTGACATACATCCACAGCCACATGAGCATGGTCCACGCCGCCAGCGCGACAACCGGTTGCAGGATACCCATACCTGTCGTCATGCGATAACTCCCGGGTTGTGGAACAGGGTCAGCAGCACCGCGCGGATTGCCAGGACGGCCAGTGCGGTGGTCGAGAGGATGAACAGCAGGAAGCGGATGTTGACCTTGTTGACCGTTGCCTGCCACACCGAATGGACGATCCGCAGGATGACATAGATCCACGCCAGCAGCACATCCCATTGCCCCGCGCCCATCATCGCGATGATGACGACGGTGGGATAGAAGATCGTCGGCTGCTCCATCAGATGGGCATAGTTGTGCGCCTTCCAGTTGGCCTTGGCATCGATCCGGCCTTCCAGATCCTGGCCGCGGCCGCCGGGCGCGCCGGCCATATCGATACCAGCCTTCTTCATTGCCGGCAGTCTGGTGCCCGCCATCCAGAAGAGCATGACAATCGACCACAAGACCAGCACTGCGGCCGGTGCGAGCATTTGTGCCTGCATGGGTTCCCCTCCCTATTTGCGAAGAGTCAGAGTGGCGGCGGCGTGGTGGATTGTCAAATGCAACTCAACTGCTGGCCAGAGTTGCGGCGAAGCTCGCAGGATCGGTATTGCCGCCGGTCAGCATGATGACGGTGTGTCCGTCGAGCGCGACCTTGCCCGCCAGAGCGGCGGCGAGGGCGGCCGCTCCGCCCGGTTCGACCACCAGCCGCAGCTGCGAAAACGCGAAACGCTGCGCCGCGCGCACCTCGTCGTCGCTCACCACCAGCCCGGGTGCGGCATGATTCATCAGCACGGCGAGGTTGACCAGCTTGGTCGCGAGAGGCTGAAGCGCGTCGCAGATGGTCTTGGGTGCATCGGGCGCGGCGCTGACGATGTCGCCGCTCCGCATCGCTTGCCCGACCATGTCCCAGCCAACGGGCTCGACGGGGTGCACCTGAGCATCCGGACAGGCCAGGACGAGGCCCGCCGTCAGCCCGCCGCCGCCGCAGCAGGCGAGGATGCGGGTTGGCTCACGGCCCAATTGCGCGGTGATCTCGATCCCGGCGCTCCCTTGCCCCTCGATCACCCACGGATCGCCGAAGGCGTGGACCAGCGTGCCGCCGCGCTCGGCAATGATGCCTGCCGCCACGGCGTCGCGATCTTCGCCCGGTCGCTGATAGAGCACGATCTCCGCCCCCAAAGCTTTGGTCGCATCGAGCTTCACCTGCGGAGCATCGTGCGGCATGACAATCGTCGCGCGGATGCCGAGCCGCTTGGCGGCCCAAGCGACTCCCTGCGCATGGTTCCCGCTCGATACTGCGACCACGCCCGCCGCACGCTCGTCCGCGTCCAGCGCCGTCAGCCGGTGCCAAGCGCCACGAATCTTGAATGCCCCGACAGGTTGCAGCACCTCGGCCTTCACCCAGCTCTGCACCTCACCGATGGTGACAGGCAGCAGCGGGGTAGGGGGGAGAATGGTGGCGATCTTCTCCGCCGCTTCGAGCACTCCGGCGCGGGTCGGCATACGGTCGATGGTCACGTTTGCGGTGCTCCTGAATGTTCGCGTGTCACACTTGTCACACTGTCCTGAGGCAAAACCCCGGCGACCGGAAGCAACATAACAATGTTGGTTGAGCGCAGGGAAAGGAGCTGTGTCATGGTGCGTCCTTATCGCGCCTTCAGCCCAGTAGGAAAGCGCGGATCGATTTACCCCGCAGGCACGTTCGACTAGAGCGCGCGCAAGATTCGTTTCAGGAGCAACCACCCACATGTCGACAGTCCTCGTTATCGGAGCCGGCGGCGTCAGCTCGGTCTGCGTCCACAAGATGGCGTTCAATCCCGACATCTTCCCGAGCATCCACCTCGCCAGCCGCACCAAGAGCAAGTGCGATGCGATTGCCGCCAGCGTCAAGGAACGCTGCGGTGTCCATGTGGCGACTTACGAGATCGATGCCGAAGAAGTCCCGGCGATGATCAACCTGATCAAGAAAGTGCAGCCCTCGCTGGTGGTCAATCTTGCGCTACCGTACCAGGACCTGCCGATCATGGACGCCTGCCTGGCCGCCGGGGTGAACTATCTCGACACGGCGAACTACGAGCCCAAGGACGAGGCCAAGTTCGAATATCACTGGCAGTGGGCCTATCACGACCGCTTCAAGGAAGCCGGCATCATGGCGCTGCTCGGGTCGGGCTTCGATCCGGGTGTCACCAGCGTCTTCACCATGTGGCTCAAGAAGCACAAGCTCAAGACCATCCGCACGCTCGACATTCTCGACTGCAACGGCGGCGACCACGGCCAGCATTTCGCCACCAACTTCAACCCGGAAATCAACATCCGCGAAGTCACCGCGCCTGCCCGGCACTGGGAGAATGGCGAATTCGTCGAGACCCCGGCGATGGCGCACAAGGTCGAGTTCGACTTCGAAGCCGTCGGCAAGAAGAACATGTACATGATGTACCACGAGGAGCTGGAGAGCCTCGCCAGGTTCAACCCGGAGATGGAGCGGGCGCGCTTCTGGATGACCTTCGGTGATGCGTATATCACCCACCTCACCGTGCTGCAGAACGTCGGCATGACCAGCATCGAGCCGATCAAGTACAAGGGCGTGGAAATCATCCCGCTGCAATTCCTCGCCGCCGTGCTGCCCAAGCCGGAAACCTTGGGCGAGACGACCAAGGGCAACACCAACATCGGCTGCATCGCCACCGGCGAGGCGCTCGATGGTTCGGGCGAGAAGACGTTCTATATCAAGAATATCTGCTCCCACGAGGCCGCTTACGAGGAAACCGGAAACCAGGCCGTCAGCTACACCACCGGCGTCCCGGCAATGATCGGAAGCGCGATGATGGTGCAGGGCATCTGGAGCGGTGCGGGCGTGTTCAACATGGAGGAGATGGACCCCGACCCCTTCATGGAGATGCTCAACCAGCACGGCCTGCCATGGACGGTCGAGGAGCTGGACGGGCCGGTGAGCTTCTGAGGTTTTTTGGTTCGCGCAGAGAACGCAGAGGAAAGGAGATCGCAGAGGGTGCTTTCGACGGGCGATCAGCTTTCCTCTATCGTGATTGATGAGGCTATCGGGATTCACCGGGAGCTGGGACCAGGATTGTTTGAAACGGTCTATGAGACAGTCCTCGCCGGACGTTTGGAAAAACGCGGCTTGCGCGCCGAGAGGCAGGTGCCGGTCCCGATTGAATTCGATGGCCACGCCTTCGGCGCAGCGTTCAAGATCGACATTCTTGTTCAAGGCACGCTTATCCTTGAAATCAAATCGGTCGAGCAATTGAGCAAGGTGCATGCAAAGCAGATGCTAACCTATTTGCGCCTCACCAAACAGCCCGTAGGGCTGCTTCTCAACTTCTCCGCCCCGACCATGCGTGAGGGTATCAGAAGGCTCGTGAACAACCATCAAATCGGGTAAAGCGCTCTGCGGTCTTCTTTCCTCTGCGGTCTCCCCCGAACCAAAAAGGCTCAAAAGTTCAAATGCAAACCAAAGCCGGCGATCCGGGCGCCTTTGCCCACTTCGACCTGAGCCGCGTCGATAGCCCCGCGTTTGTGGTGGACGCCGCGAAACTGCGCGCCAACCTCCAGATCCTCGCGGACGTGCGCGATGCGGCGGAGATCAAGGTGCTGGCCGCACTCAAGGCGTTTTCGATGCATTCCGTGGCGCCCATCATCGGCGAATATCTCGATGGTGTCTGCACCAGCGGCCTGTGGGAAGCGCGGCTCGCGTCCGAATTCTACGACGGCGAGATCAGCACCTATTGCGCTGCCTACAAGCCGGAGGACCTGCCCGAAGTCTGCCGCCTGTCGGATCATGTCATCTTCAACTCGCCGCAGCAGATCGAGCGCGCGGCGCTGATCCTCGAGCAGGCCCGCAGGGCAGGTGCCAGTTTCGAGGTCGGCCTGCGCATCAACCCGATGGTCCCGACCGGCGAAGTGCCGCGCTATGATCCCTCCAGCCCCGGCAGCCGCCTCGGCTTCCCGATCGACCAGCTGACGCCCGATATCATGGAGGGGATCGATGGCATCCACTTCCACAACCTGTGCGAGCAGGATTTCGAGCCGCTGCATCAGACCTGGGACAAGGTGTTCGACGCCATCGAACCGTGGTTCGGCCAGCTCAAATGGATCAACATGGGCGGCGGTCATCACATCACCCGCGCCGATTACCAGCGCGAGGAGCTGGTCGAATTCCTCCGTGACGCCAAGGAAGACACCGGAGCCGAGATCTATCTCGAGCCGGGCGAGGCGGTGGCGCTCGATGCGGGAATCCTCGTCGGCACCATCCTCGATGCCGGGGTCAATGAGGTGCCTTTCGCCATCGTCGACGTCTCCGCCACCTGCCACATGCCCGATGTCATCGAAGCACCCTATCGCCCCGCCATGTTGCACGAGGCGCGGGAAGGCGAGGCTGTCCGTCTCGGCGGCCCATCCTGCCTTGCCGGCGATGTGATCGGCGATTACCGCCTGCCGGTGCCGTGCGAACCCGGCCAGCGCTTCGCCTTCCTCGACCAGGCGCATTATTCGATGGTCAAAACCAACACCTTCAATGGGGTCCGGCTCCCCAGCATCTGGCTGTGGGACAGCGCCACCGACCAGCTCGAGCAGATCAAGTCGTTCGGCTACGAAGATTTTCGTGACAGGCTGAGTTAATCTCCGCTCGCCAAAACGTGGCTGGCATGCGATGAGTCGCGTGGGGTTTTACCAGGAGGGATTCTACCCATGAAGTTTCGTGCTCTTGCGCTCGCCGGTGCCGTGCTCGCCGTTGCCGCACCCGCCGCCGTTTCAGCGCAGTCTTACAACGCCACCACAATCAAGAAGTCGGTCACGGTCGGCGATCTCAAAGCGGTAGTGTCGGAGCTTGGCCACACCTTCAACAGCGAAGGCGACTATGGCGATACCAGCGTCGTGGCGACCGACGAATATGGTATCATCTATCTGCTGATCGGTACGGCTTGCGACGTCAACGGCGTCTCCGGCTGCCAGGGCATCATGATGCAGGTCCGCTATGATATCCCTGAAGGGATGACCCATGAGCGTCTCTCGGAAGCGAACCTCGCTCAGGCCGCGGTCAATACCTGGGCCGATTTCAGCGACGGCACGCTGGGCTTCACCCGCTATCAGGTTCTGGATGACGGTGTGACCATGGCCAACATCAAGGCCAATGTGCTGGTCCTGCTCGATGTTTCCAGCGCGGCCTATGGCGTCGTGCTGGGCGAAGAAGGCTATTGATCCTTCAAGCCTGATTGCATTGTCGGCCTGAACGAGGCGCTCATCCTTCCAGGGTGCGCGTCTCGTTCGCCATTTGCGCCAACCGCCCGAGCGAGGCGAACTGCTGCGCGCATCTTTCCACCATCTCGCGGTCGCTGGCCGGGTTCATGGTTCCCCCCTCGAACATGTTGCCGCTGCCGACGACGACGATGATATCGCCAGCGGTGAACAGCGAGCGGATATCCTGCCCGTCGAACGCCGCTTCGATCGCCAGCAGCTGCTCGACATAGCGCGGGTGCACCAGATAGCGAGCCTCGACCTGGTCATCGGACCAGACTTCGAACGTGTCGTCGAAATCGGGGTGCACCATATCGACGGTGTCGAGCCTATGGCCATCGAACTCGACATTGTCCTTGCGCCCGCCGAGACCGAGGAACTTGCGGTGCTTGCCCGCTCGCTGCACCAGCGTCGTGCCATGAAACCGGCGCTTGGCGGCAATCCGGATGATGGCCCCGCGAAACACCGTTACCCAGCGCCGGTTCTTGCCCGAGCCGCGTTGCTCCTCAAGATGCGCTTCGTGGAGCAGAAAATCATGCTCTTCGAGCGTGCCGCTCCAGAAGTCCTCGAGCGCGTGGCGGTCATGTCCCGGTAGCAGCCGGTACTGTTTTGACAGGGCAAACTCGCGGCCTTCCTCGCCGTCATGGGTGTAGGTCAGCCCAAGGGCGGCGGCGATGCCTTCGTTGATGCCGATCTTGACCCGCCGCTTGGCCTCGCGGACCGGGCCTTGCGTCCAATACCAGATTCCCATCGTGATTAGGCCGCTGCCCCACAATTTCACATCGAGCGGGAGAGGGAGAAGGACTGCCGCTGCCAGCACCAGCGGCCCGACGAGAATTGCGCTGCGCCACACCCGCGACCACGCCTTGGCCTTCGCTTCCGCTCGTGCTTCTGCCTGCGCAGTGAGAAACTGGCCGAGCGAACCGGCCATCAACCGGTCGATGTCCGGCATCGTCACCATTGTGCTTGACCCCCCATGCTGCTTGGGGTCCTATATCGCCCACCAAGGCAGAGTGATAGGGCGGGGGAATAGGGCGATGGGCTGGATCATCGGTTTGGGCGTGCTGGCGGCAATCGCGCTGGTCGTGGTCGGCATCTACAACCGGCTGGTAGGATTGCGGCAGAATGTCCAGCAGGGCGTGGCCGATATCGATGCCCAGCTGCGCCAGCGACATGATTTGATTCCCAATCTGGTCGAAACGGTGAAGGGCTATGCCACGCATGAAAAAGATACGCTGGAACAGGTAATTAATGCCCGTAACCGAGCGGCGTCCGGCTCGCTATCGTCGTCGGACGAGGCCCAGCTGAAGGTCGCGCTCGATCGCGTGCTGGCGCTCGCAGAGGCCTATCCCGAGCTCAAGGCCAACGTCAATTTCCAGGAATTGCAGCGCGAACTGGCCGATACCGAAGACAAGCTCGCCGCCGCCCGCCGTGCGCTCAATGCCGCCGTCGCGCGCTTCAACACGGCGCGTGAAAGCTTCCCGGCGGTGATGTTCGCAAGCGCGATGGGGTTCCATCAGGCGGACTTCCACAGGCTCGACGACAGCGAGCAGGGCGTGGTCGACCAGGTCCCACAGATCAACTTCTGAGCGGGTAACGACCCACCGCACCTGAGGCCCGCAGCACCCCTTGGCGGGCTTGTGCAATCGGGGTCCGATTTACACTTGCTGTTCATGACCGAATCTATATACGCGCGCCTTCCGCTGCCCCAAGGGGACTTCCTAACCGCAAGGCAGCTTGTCGTTTCATGGCTTGAAAGAGCCGTTTAGGGGGTCCCTTGAGTTGCAGCATTTCCCTGACGCACGGTCTGTAGTTCGCGCCCTCGCGCCGGACGAACCGGTCATTCTCAACCGCCCGCACGCCGCTGCGCGCGCCGCCCGCTTCTTCGTCGAGAAGTTCCCTGGGCGGGTGCTCTATGCGGTCAAGGCCAATCCCTCGCCGGAGCTGCTGCAGATCCTGTGGGACAACGGCGTGACGCATTATGACGTCGCCTCGATCGCCGAGGTGCGCCTGGTTCGCCAGACGCTGCCGGCGGCGACCTTGTGCTTCATGCACCCGGTCAAGACGCCGCGCGCAATCTCCGAAGCCTATCACCAGCATGGCGTGCGTACCTTCAGCCTCGACACGGTCGAGGAGCTGGAGAAGATCGTCGAGGCTTGCTCCGATGAGCAGGGCAATCCGGCCAGGGATCTCAAACTGTGCGTGCGGATCCGCGTGTCTTCCGACTATTCGGAGCTGTCGCTTGCCAGCAAGTTCGGCTGCGACCTGATCGAAGCGCCACAATTGCTGCAGCAGACGCGCCAGCATTGCGACTGGCTGGGCGTGTGCTTCCATGTCGGCAGCCAGGCGATGACCCCGTTTGCCTATGTCCAGGCGATCGAGCGGACCCGCGCGGCAATTGCCGATGCTTCGGTCGTGATCGACATGATCGATGTTGGCGGGGGCTTCCCGAGCATCTATCCGGAGCTCGATCCTCCGCCGATGGAGGATTACTTCACCATCATCCACAAGCACTTCGAAGCGCTGCCAATTGCCTATAACGCTGAGCTGTGGTGCGAGCCGGGTCGTGCATTGTGCGCCGAATACAGCTCGCTGATCGTGCGGGTGGAGAAGCGCCGCGGCGA
Source organism: Erythrobacter sp. SDW2 (assembly GCF_021431965.1). Classification (NCBI taxonomy): domain Bacteria; kingdom Pseudomonadati; phylum Pseudomonadota; class Alphaproteobacteria; order Sphingomonadales; family Erythrobacteraceae; genus Erythrobacter; species Erythrobacter sp. SDW2. The sequence goes on along the minus strand of NZ_CP090370.1, from coordinate 2,058,010 downwards.
GGAGTTGTACATCAATGACGGCGCCTATGGCGCGCTCTACGATGCGGCGCATGTGGCATGGAAGTTCCCAGTTCGCGCGCTTGACGACGACTTGATCAAGCCGGAGGCCGAGTTCGCCTTTTACGGTCCGACCTGCGACGATGCCGACTACATGGAAGGCCCGTTCCGGCTGCCGGAAGACATCCAGGCCGGCGACTTCATCGAGATCGGTATGCTCGGTGCGTATGGCGCGGCAATGAAGACCGGCTTCAACGGCTTCGGCAATGCACAGCAGATCGTGGTGGAAGACGAACCGATGGAGAGCCTTTATCGCGGTGATCGCGTACTCAAGGCGACCGACAACGTCGTCAGCCTTCGCTAGGTTTCAGCGTTCCGGATGTAGAAGACCGCCGACGACGGGATCGGTCGTGGCGGTCTTCAAGGTGCGACCCTCAGGTTCTGTCCGGAACAAGGCGGCTCTTGTCGCTGACAGGCGCTGCCGGGTCGGTCGAAGGGCGCTTCGGGAGGGACAGGAGGAAACTGCCAGCAACCGAACCCGGCAGTCGATGGCCTACGCCGTTTGCAGTCAGCGCAAAATATGGACCTTGGGCTAGGGCTGCCTAGATTCCGGCTTCGACAGCGATCCGGACGAGGTCGGCGCTCGTCTTGAGGCCCAGCTTCTCCATCACCAGTCCACGGTGCATCTTGACGGTCTTTTCCGAGAGGCCGAGCCGGTAGGCGACTTCCTTGTTGCGCAAGCCCGAGGCCACCAGTGCAGTCACTTCGAGCTGGCGCGGCGAAAGGGTCTTGAGCATTTCGGCTGCCTTCTCGCGCCGGGCCATGCCCATAGCGGGCTGGTCGTCCTGCACCTCGACCTGGCTGCCCAGGAAATAGGTGAGTTCGTCGCCTTCTTCGAAGATCGGTGCGACGAGAACGGCATTGCGGAACGGGGTGCCATCCTTCTTGTAGTTCAGTATCTCCACAAGAACCGCCTTGCGATCGCGGACGCCTTCCTTGATTTTCTCGGTCAGCCAGGGCTCGGTCCCGCTGCCTGACAGGAACCGGCAATTGCGACCGATGCATTCTTCCTTGGTGTAGCCGGTCAGTTCGACGAAAGCGTCATTGACTGCGACCAGCGGATTGTCCGGCAGACGGGGATCGGAGACCACCGAGGCAATCGGGCTTGCTTCGATCAGGTCGAGCACCCAGCGCGCAGGACTTTCCACCGCGCGCTGATCGCGCGATTCGCCTGCCGTTTCTGAAGGCCGTTCGACCAGTCCCATGATTGCCATATTGGGACAATGTTCGAAATTGGCAATGGTTGCAGCGATTCAGCGCCCAGTCTTGCTCAGCTATGGCCCACTTGCACTTCCAGGAATTGCGGCTTGCTGTTTGGCGAACCATGCATCCGCTCCATCGGATAGCTGCCTTCGGGAAGTGCGGTCAGCGGCATCCCGGCTGCAGCAAGTGCATAGGGCGAAACGCGATGGCGAGTGACCAGGCCGCCGGCCCCGTCACTGACGAGCGGGGTCTCGAAATTGACGGCAATCATCGCATCCTTGCTGCGGATGACTTCGCAAACGACGAGCTGACCCGCACCCAGATCGAGCACGAGCGGCGTGCCGACCGGCACTCCCACAAGTCCTTCGATCCTTGCGCCGGTGGTCGAAAGGTCGCGCATGACGGCGCGATAGTGATGATCGTCATGGATCACGCCGATGCGGCGGAACACGCTGCGGCGTTCGCGGCGGTGCGTGTCCGGCCCTTCAGGCTCGATGATGAATTCGCCGGACTTGATCAGCTCGAGAATCTTCTCCTGCGGCATGGCTTTTGCATAAAGCCAGCCCTGGATAAGCTTGGCACCTTTTTCACGGACGACCTTGAGCTGGTCGAACGCCTCGACGCCTTCGACGGTGGTTTCCATGCCCAGGGCGTTGGAAAGACCGACGATCGCGGCGATGATCTTGGCGCTGTTCTTCTCCTGCTCGGTGCAGGAATCGACGAAACTGCGATCGACCTTGATCTTGTCGAATGGCGCCGAGCGCAAGTAGCTTAGTGAAGAATAACCGGTGCCGAAATCGTCCAGCGCCAGCCTTACGCCGAGCCGCTTGAGGGTCTTGAAAGTCTCTTCAGTGGCGTCGGTATCGCCAAGGAAAATGCTTTCGGTCAGTTCCAGCTCCAGCCGGTCGGGATCGATCCCTGTTTGGGCGATGACGTTGGCGACTGTTTCCGGGAAGCCCTTGTGGACGAATTGCACCGCCGAAACATTGACGGCGACGCGCACCGTCGAAGGCCATGCCATGGCATGGTCGCAAGCCTGGCGCAGCGCCCATTCACCCATCTGGATTATCAGGTCGGATTCCTCGGCCACCGGGATGAACACGTCGGGACTGACGGCACCGCGTTCGGCGTGTTGCCAGCGCATCAGCGCCTCGAGGCAAGCGACGGTGTTGTCATTGGCGCGGACAACGGGCTGGTAGTGAAGCTCCAGTTCGCCGTTCTTCAACGCCACCCGAAGATCGTCGAGCAACGCCTGACGCTCTTCTTCCTCGTCCTTGAAATCAGCGTGGTAGAAACGGAACTGGCCCCGTCCGCCATTCTTGGCGGCGTAGAGCGCGAGGTCGCTGGCCTTGACCAGTTCTTCCTTGTCGACACCGTCATAGGGGGCGATGGCGATGCCCACCGAGGTACCGATCACGGCGCGCTTTTCGTCCTCGATCGGGTAGGGCTGACTGACGATCTTGATGATCTTCTCGGCCAATTCGCCAAGCGTGCCGCGGTCATCAATGTCGGGCAGGATGACCTGGAATTCGTCACCGCCCAGACGACCAATCTCGCCACGATCGCCAATGACCGCGCGCAAGCGTTCAGCGGCCTGCACCAGCACGGCATCGCCGGCCGGATGGCCCATGGTGTCGTTGACGTACTTGAACTTGTCGAGATCGAGCATCATCAGCGCGCAGGAGCGCTTGGCGCTGCGATAGGCGGCGAGAATGTTTTCGATCCGCTTGTTCATATAGTGGCGGTTGGCGAGGCCGGTCAGCGAATCGTACTCGGCCAGCTTCGAGTCGATCAGCTTGCGCTCGTATTCGACCGTGATGTCTTTGGCATGGCCGCGATAGCCGCAGAAATTCCCGTTCTTGTCGAACTTGGGATGGGCAGTCAGCGACCACCAGATCTGCTGCACATCATGCTTCGACTTGCCGAGGGCGAACCGCACGACGAGGTCATGCAGCTTGTTGTGCGCCTTGAGCTGGAAGTTGAGCGGGCGAGCGGTGCCACCGTCGGGATTGTCGGGATCGGTCTCGAACAATTCTATCAGCGGCTTGCCCAACACATCGGGGCGTTCCAGTGGCAGTTTCCGGCAGGCACCATCGGTAAGATAGATTAGCCGTCCTTCGGAGTCACTCGCCCAGATCCAGCCGATCCCCGCCTGCTCGATGTCCTCCAACACTTCGAGGCGGCGCGCGTTGTCCTCAGGTCCGATGATCCCCGCACCGTCTGCGTGCGATGATTTTCCCTGGAACAGGCTGCGGACGGACATGAGTGGTGCGGTTCCCTGATTTTGCAAGCGCGCTATTGACCGATAGGGGTAGGACCAAAGTGGTTACTATCGGCCTAAGGAAAGGAGGCAATTGCGGGGCAAAGGAGCCGTTAATCGGGGCGGAAGAACGGCCTGTCGCCGGCAACCGTTACCCGCTCCATGACGCGTCGCGCCGGAAAATAGTCGCTGACCGCCAAATGCTTGCACACCCGGTAGTCCCAGACTGCGACCGACCCGGTCTGCCAGCGGAAGCGACACTGGATTTCGACATCCTTCGCAGTGGCGTAGAGATGGTCCAGCAATCAGCGGCTCTCGTCGGCGGAAAGGCCATCGATATGGCTGGTGAAGCCGACGTTGACGTGGATCGCCCGCTCGCCCGTTTCCGGATGGGTGCGGATTACCGGATGGCGCATCGGCGGGTACTTCTCGTGCAGCTCCTCCGGTGCCTTGCCCAACCGCTTGGCGAAAACACGGGCGATATCGTGCACCGCTGTCACCCCGCAGCCGAATTCCTGCATCTCGGGGCTGAGCCGTTCGTAAGCGATGTGCATGTTGGCGAACAGCGTGTCGCTCCCGACCTCCGGAATTTCGCGCGCACGGAGGATCGATCCGGGCGAAGGACATTGGCGCCAGGTGACGTCGGAATGCCAGTTGTTTTCCTGCCCGCGACTGTCAGGCCCATGCGCGATGCGCAGCATTTCCGGATGGGGCTGGTCCTTCGGTGTGTCCGGATGGATTTCGAGCTCGCCGAATTGGCGCGCAAAGGCGATATGCTGTTCCTGCGACAAACGCTGGTCGCGGAAGAAAACGACCCCGTACCTGAGCAGCGCCGCGTGGATTGCTGGAATGCTGGCGGCAATGTCGCTTGCGCCCAGATCGACACCGAAGATCTGCGCGCCGATGGCCGGCGTCATCGGGCGAACGTCGAGCTTGGCCGTGTCAGCTGTGCCCGGTCGAATCTGTCGTCGGCGGTGGCCCTGTCTCTCTCCCTCCGGGGGGGGGCCGAAGCGTGCTGTCACTCAAACCCTACGAAGCGTGCGGCCTCGCTGACTTCGCGGCGGGTGATCTTGACCGGATTGGCGGGGAAATCCGGGTCAGGCCAGCCCATGGCGACCGCTTTCAAAATCACTTGGTCGTCCGGGATACCCGCGTGTTCGCGCACAACGGGCGATTGCATGATGCCTTGCGAGTTGATGACACAGCCGAGCCCTCGGCTCCACGCTGCATTGACCAGCGCCGTGGTCACTGCGCCGCAATCGAACGGTGTATCGTCGCTGTCGGATAGTTCCTTGTCATAGGTAACGATCACGCAGACCGGCGCGTCGAACTGGCGGAAACCGCGCAGCACCCAGTCTTGCCGGGCCTCCTTGTCGTCGCGGGCAATGCCCATCGCTTCGAACAGCTGGATGGCGCAGCCGACCTGACGGTCACGGTGGACACCCTGGAAGGGATGCCCGCGGCGAAACTCGCGGCTGTCAGGCACGCCCGCAAGGATATTCTCAGTGTTGCCCTGGCGTATACGGTCAAGCGGCTCGCCGGTAATGACGTGGAAGTAGTAGGGTTGGGTGTTCATCGACGAAGGCGACCGCATCGCCAGCGCAAGGATTTCCTCGATCAACACCTGCGGTACCGGCTTGTCGAGATAGCCCCGGATCGATCTGCGTCCCAGCACCACCTCGTCATAATTCATTGCCGTCCCACTCATCGATTCCCCCTGTAACCGGTTATGTCTCGTCGATAACCGCCTGCAGGTATTCGTGGGAATAGTCGATGTAAATTTCCGCCCACAGCAGCTTGTGGTCGGAGAGTTGTTGACGGCGGTAATATTGCTTGAAATACGCTTTCGCCCGGGTGCCGGTGCGGCCGTTCTCCGTCAGCTTGGCGATCTTGGCCACTTCGACATAATGTGAAGCGTCTACATCGCGATAGACATGGTCGAGCATGGAAAACACGCCCGATTTCCTCACCTCGAAGCCGGGATGGGCTGCGCGATAGGCGATCTGGTCATAGTGCATATTGCTACCCAGATTCGTCCGGTGCGGCTTGGTGGCGACGGTGAAGCCAGCATCCTCCAGTGCCGCCATGGTGCCGTGCTCGGGCGAAATGATGTTGAAATCGCCCAGCAGGATGTAGTTCCAATCCCATCCGGCCTCTGCTGGCTTGTCCCATTTGCCCTTGACCGCATCGACTGCCGCAGCCCGTTCGATCTCCTGCCGCTGGGCGAGGAAATCGGCGATCTTGCGGATCTCGGCCTTGCGGCGGCGCATGTCGGGCGAATCCTCGTCGTCCGAGCCGTAGAAGATGTGCACCGTACAGAGCTTGAACTTGAGCCAGCCGGCGCGGAAGGCGACCGAGAAAGGCGTGCGTGCAAACTGGACCTGGCGGCCAGTGTTCTCCGCATCCGGCGCGGCGATGGCCTAACCTTCGGGCAGCACGATCTCGCCCACTTCCTTGCGGAAATGGACCTTGGACTTGCGGAACAGGAAAGCGAGCCGTTCGTCGTTCCCGGCGTCCTTGACCCCGCCGTGCCCGCCCGAGGTGTCGGTGACGAGATAGTCCCAGTCATTGCCGAGGTAGTTTTCGAGCAAGTCCTCGAGCTTGGCGAGGTTGCGGTTGACCTCCTGCACCGCGACAAGGTCGAAATGGTCGATGATCTCTGCGATGTAGAGCATCGATTCCGGCGTGCGGTCATAGGATCCGCGGTTGCCGAAATGCATGATGTTCCACGAGGCCAGGCGCAGCGAATTCTCGTTGGTGCCGCCGTGGATTTCCTCGCCCAGCGCGTGATTCAGGCCCAGCAGCCGCTCGGCCACGAATTCGCGGTGCGCGGGATTGTCCGCAAACTGCCAGCGGACCCGGTCTATCATCGTCATTGCTTCGCCTCCTCGTTTCCAAGCGGAAGCGACCCGGCGATCGATTGATGCGGTGATGCTCTGGCGGCATCCTCGGCTATGCGTCCGGTCCTGTCTTCAGGCGTCCACCCATTTGCGTGCGCTTTCGCGTCGGTGGGGACAACCAGGCCAGCAGCATGGACGCTTCTTGCCTGCGGCCCCCCCCCTCTTGCAAGCGGGCGAGCCGCTTGGCGCGGATGTCGGCCTTTTGGGCACTGATGGTCCAGCAGATCCATTCGTTGCGGCCGAGCGGGGTCAAGGCGTTCCATCGGGCCCTCAGCCCGCCGTCGGCCGCCAGCCCTGCGGCGATATCGTCCGGCGTGTTGTGGCGAAACTCTGGATCGGCGCCCTGGATCATGCGCCGAATTCTAGGGTCTGGCGCGGGGAAGACAACTGCCGATGGCCGGGGCCGGGAACAGCTGGCAATCGAAGTAGACGGCCTCGCCACTGCCGCCACGGGCGGGCAGAAAGCTGAATTTCAGTGTCTGGCGTGATGCGGCGGGAAGCGGCAGCTTGGCCGGGATATCGCCTGCATCGCTCCAGCCGTAGACCTGGCAATAGCGGTCGCCCGGGCACAGCATGCGGGCCTTGGCGACCAGCGCTTCGGGCGACTCGCTGCCCGAGACGATCACGAAGTGGACCCCAGCGGCGGGTGAGCCGGGGCTGCCACTTGCGACAGCGGCACCGTTGACGTCGGAAGCTCCCGTGGCCGTGATTGTTCGCACCGCTTCACCGCTCTCGAGCAGAGTCGGCGTTGCGGGGAGTGTCGGCAGGGGATTGGCCTCTGCCACGTCGATCGCGGTTTGGCGCAAGGCCATCGGATCAGGCTCCGTCCCAGCATAGCTGGCCGATAGCGCGGCAGTCGTCCCCCAATGCCCGCGCCAGCGGAAAAAGATATGCGCGCCGACCTGCGCTACCTTGTCGAGCTGGGGGCTCCACCAGGGATAGACATAGTCGGCATGAAAATGGGTCGCATTGCCAACCGGAGCATAGGTGGCACCGCCGAGCATTTCCTCCGCGCGCTTGCGTGCTGCGGCCCATGAGGCATCGGCATAGCGCCGGGCAAGCGAGCCGTCGCAGGTAAAGCTGAACTGGCAACCGGTGGCGCGCTGCGACCCTTCGAACACCACGCCGCAGACGGTCTTGGCGAAGGCCGGATGGCGCACCCGATTGAGGATTACCTGCATCACGGCGCGCTGATCGCCGTCGCCGCTGCCGGCCTCGGCCATGCCGGCGAGGGCGAGGCAATCGCGGGCGCGGATCCGGTCGGCGGCTGTGCCACGAAACTGGAACGGCCTAGGTGCGCCAGGGCCGACCTTGGCGAAGTCCACCAGAGCATTGCGCGCACGGGCATCGTCAGGCGCAAGTTCCGACAGCACGACGGTATCGTTCGCCGCTGCCGGCAGGCCATCGAGCCCTGACGTCATGGTGCCGTTCTTGCCGATTGCGGGACCGCTTGCATCCTTGCCTGTGCCCGTAGGCTCGCCAGGAGAAAGAGCGGCCAGTCCGATGAATGCGGCGATCATCACGGCCACCACGCCAAGCAGAGGCGCGTTTTCGCGCACATGCCGCCGCAGGGGATGATCGGTGCTCATGCTGCCAATCTAGGCAGGCGAGGCCGCCGGTAACAGGGGGTCAGGCCGCCTGCTTTAGTGCCAGTTCCATCCGGTCCCATATCTCGACCAGCGCATCGACCAATTCGCGCATCATATCTTCGCTGTGCGCCGGGCCCGGCGTAAAGCGCAGGCGTTCGGTCCCGCGCGGTACGGTGGGGAAATTGATCGGCTGCACATAGACGCCGTATTCGGCGAGCAGGATGTCGCTGATTTTCTTGGCGCGGACGGGATCGCCGACCATCAGCGGGACGATATGCGTGGTGCTGTCCATCACCGGCAGCCCGGCATCGCGCATCAGCGCCTTGAGCGTGGCGGCGGCAGCCTGCTGGCCCTCGCGCTCGATGCTCGACTGCTTCAGGTGCCGCACGGACGCGAGCACACCCGCCACCAGCGGCGGGGCGAGCGAGGTGGTGAAGATGAAGCCGGGCGCATAGCTGCGGATGCAGTCGACGATCTTGCGATCGGCCGCGATATAGCCGCCCATCACGCCGAAGGCCTTGCCCATGGTGCCTTCGATAATGTCGATCCGGTGCGCGGCCTCGTCGCGCTCGGAAATGCCGCCCCCATGCGCGCCATACATGCCGACAGCGTGGACTTCGTCGATATAGGTGAGGGCGTTGTACTTCTCGGCCAGGTCGCAGATCGCGTGGATCGGGGCAACGTCGCCGTCCATCGAATAGACGCTTTCGAAGGCAACCAGCTTGGGCGTCGCAGGGTCTTCGGCGGCAAGCAGCTCTTCGAGGTGTTCGATATCGTTGTGGCGGAACACCCGCTTCTCGGCTCCCGAATTGCGGATGCCGGCGATCATGCTGGCATGATTGAGCTCGTCCGAGAAGATCACACAGCCCGGCAGCAGCTTGGCCAGTGTGCTGAGCGTGGCATCGTTGGAGACATAGCCGCTGGTGAACAGCAAGGCCGCGTCCTTGCCGTGGAGCTCGGCCAGTTCCCGCTCCAGCTCGATATGGTAGTGGGTGTTGCCGCCGATATTGCGCGTGCCGCCCGAACCGGCGCCGACATCGTGCAGCGCCTCTTCCATCGCCGCGATCACCTTGGGGTGCTGGCCCATCGCCAGATAGTCGTTCGAACACCATACCGTGATCGGCGTGGGCCCGTTGTGCCCGTGGAAGCACCGCGCGTTGGGATAGGCACCCTTGTTGCGCAGGATGTCGATGAAGACCCGGTAGCGGCCTTCGGCGTGGAGCCGGTCGATCGCCTGGTCGAAGATCTGATCGTAGTTCATGAGCTGGCGGGTCAAATAGTGTGGAATTCCGCGCCATTCCAGCACGATCTTTGCGAACGATTCGCAGGATTGACGTGGCGGCTAGAAGCGCTCGATCCGCACCAAGCCATATTCCGCAAGTTGCGCGGAAAGTCGTTCGATTCCCGCCACTTCGCCGGTGGCGATGAACAGATCCCCGGACTGCTGATCGAAAGGCTGACCTTCTGTGATCGCAACAATGCGCCGGGCGATGCCTTCCGCGCCGTGGATGAAGCGAACCTGCGAGCCGAACACTTGCGCCAGCTCCGTTTCCAGCAACGGGAAATGGGTACAGGCGAGCACCACCGTATCGATTTGCTCGCCGCCCGGCGCATCAAGCAGTCCGCCGACCTCGGCCCGGACCGCCGCAAGATCGACCGCCTCGCCGCGCAGCTTGGCCTCGGCCAGGGCGACGAGGCCGGGCGCAGCGTGGCGCAGCAGGGTCTTGCCCTCGGCGAACTCGGCCTCGAGCCGGTCGACATAGGGCTGACGCACGGTCGCGGCGGTGCCGAACAGGCCGATCACTCCGGTCCGTGTCATCGCGGCAGCCGGCTTGATCGCGGGGACGGTGCCGATCACCGGCACCTCGAGCACTTCGCGGACCATGCCCAGCGCGATCGTGCTGGCGGTGTTGCAGGCAATGCAAATGGCGCGCGGGTGGTAGCGTTCGCTCATCCGGCCCAGCAGGCCGCAGACCCGCGCGGCGACTTCGGCTTCGCTCTTGGTGCCATAGGGCAGACCGGCGAGGTCGGCGGCATAGATCAGCGGCGCTTGCGGCAACAGCTTGCGCAGCTCGGCCAGCACCGTCAGCCCGCCGACACCGGAATCGAACAACAGGATGGGTGAGCTGGCGTCCAAAAGTCCAATTCCGTGCGGGCTGTGCTTGCGTTTGCCTGCCGTAGAGGAAACAACCGTCGTTCGACAAGCGCGGGACGGTTGCTCCTGTGAGTCGTTACATCTGTTTCGATGTGGGGGAATTGGCACATGGATTTCAACATCGACCCGTCGCTGGCGCTGCTGCTGGGATACGCCTTCGGCTCGGTGCCGTTCGGCCTGATCCTCACCCGTATGGCCGGCATGGGCGACGTGCGCGAGATCGGCAGCGGCAATATCGGCGCGACCAATGTGCTGCGCACCGGCAACAAGGGGATCGCCGCAGCGACCTTGCTGCTCGACGGGCTCAAGGGCTTCGTCCCGGTGTTTCTTGCCTGGGGCTGGTTCACCAACGATATCGGCTGGGCCGCGCTGGGGGCGGTGCTGGGGCATTGTTTCCCGGTCTGGCTCGGCTTCAAGGGCGGCAAGGGCGTGGCGACCACGGCGGGCGTGTGCTTCGGGCTCGGCTGGCCGATCGGCTTGACCTATGCCGTGGTATGGCTCGGAATGCTGGCGTTGACGCGGATCAGCTCGCTGGCAGGGATGAGCGCAGCCGTCGCCTCGGTCGGGGCGGCGTGGTATTTCGACCGGCCGACCTTCGCCGCGGCGCTGGGGCTGATCGCAGTGATCGTTCTCTGGCTCCACCGCGAGAATATCGGCCGATTGCGCCGGGGCGAGGAGCCCAAGGTGGGCAGCAAGTCGTGATCTCCTTGCCTTTTCGTCTTCCCAGCAAAAGCTGGGATCTGGTTGAGGCTGGCACTGCCGTTCGGAGAGATCCCAGCTTTTGCTGGGATGACGGAGTTTAGGCTTGTCACTCTCCCAGTCCGAAGCCTTTGCCCGCATCCGGCTGCTGCGCTCGCCTAATATCGGGCCGGTCAGCTATGCCCAGTTGCTGGCGCGGTTCGGCACGGCTGAGGCGGCGCTGGAGGCATTACCCGATCTGGCCCAGCGCGGCGGGCGGGCCTATCGTGCGGTCGCCGCCGAGGTGGTCGAGCGCGAGGTCGAGGCGGTGCGCAAGGCCGGCGCGCGCTACCTGTTCCATGACCAGCCTGACTATCCGGCGCTGCTGGGCGAGCTCGACAGCGCGCCGCCGATCCTCACCTTTCGCGGTGACCTGTCGCTCGCTGCCAAGCCCTGCGTCGCCATGGTCGGCGCGCGCAATTCGAGCGCGGCGGCGGTCAAGATCGCCCGCGAGTTCGCCGCGGCGCTGGCGGGGGAGGGGTTCACTGTGGTCTCGGGGCTGGCACGCGGCATCGACGGCGCGGCGCATGAGGGTGCCTTGAGCGATCCCTCGCGGGCGACCATCGGCGTCATCGCCAGCGGGATCGACATCGCCTATCCGCCGCAGCATGCCGAGCTGCAGGAGCGCATCGGCAGCGAAGCGCTGCTGCTGGCCGAGCAACCGCCGGGCACCGAACCGCGCGGGAGCCACTTCCCCAGCCGCAACCGCATTATCGCTGGCCTCGCGGCAGGCACGCTGGTGGTCGAGGCTGCGCCGAAGTCAGGCTCGCTCATCACCGCGCGGCTGGCGGGCGAGGCGGGCAGGGAGGTCATGGCGATCCCCGGCTCCCCGCTCGATGCCCGTTCTGCCGGGTGCAACCAGCTGATCCGCGAAGGCGTGGTGCTGGTGCAGGGGCCGGAGGATGTGGTCGAACTGCTCAGCAGCTTCGAGGGCACCCCGCGGTCGAGCTTCCGCGAGGGCGGTTGGCACGATTTCGACCACGCGCCGGAGGAACTGGCCAAGGCCGAGCCCGCCGATATTGCGAGCCTGCTGACCACCGCCCCGGTGGCCGTGGACGAACTGATCCGCCAGTCGGGGACAAGCGCCGCGTCGGTGCAACTGGCGCTGCTGGAGTTGGAGATTGCCGGGCGGCTGGAGCGGCACGCGGCTGGGCGGGTGAGTTTAAGATAGGGTCACGCTGAGGGTGTTAATCATGTTCTCCAAACTTGCATTTTGACGGCTGTCGGCTAGCTTCTCGTAGGACTCAAAGAGAAGCAAGGAGGTCCCAGATGGGACAAGCGAAGCATGAGCTGGAGTTGCTCGACCAAGCGCAACATGACGCAGCCGAGCGAGATGGTCGCAGATGTCCTTACTGCGGTGCCGTTATTCCGTATGGGACCGACCCCGGGGCAAACGAAGAATGTCCGGCTTGCGTGGGCGCATTGAAAGACGACTAACGCAATGGATTGAAATTAGCCGGATTGCTACGTTGGCGCATGTGTCCCATCTGAAAGGGCTGTTAGGGTACGGAGCAGCATAAGATGGATTATAGGAGTGCCAATCGTTTCATCATGGCTGGGATTGCGATCGCGTTGGCCAGCGTCATTCTGATGGACATCCGCTACGGCGGTTCCGGAGTGTTTGGGAACGTGCTGCGAGGTGCCGAAATTTTGGACACAGGTCTTGAAGCTCGTTGGCCGCTCTTGGGCGGTTTATGTTTGCTGTGCTGGGGTGTATATCGGCGGTTCAATTCGAACTGAAATAGTGCTGCTTAGCTCTGCCGCTTGACACCTCCGTGAACCCAACCCCACCCTCGCGCGTACGTACACGTATACGCGTAAGGGACTGGATCGCACCTCACATGCAGCTTGTTATCGTTGAATCGCCGGCCAAGGCGAAGACCATCGAGGGTTACCTGGGCAAGGACTTCAAGGTCCTCGCCTCCTATGGCCATGTCCGCGATCTGCCGCCCAAGGACGGCAGCGTGCGGCCGGACGAGGATTTCGCGATGGACTGGGAACTCTATCGCGACAAGCAGAGCCGCTTCAAGGAAATCGCCGACGCCGCGAAGAAGGCCGATCGGCTCGTGCTCGCGACCGACCCCGACCGTGAAGGCGAGGCGATCTCGTGGCACGTGCGCGAGCTGCTGGCCAAGCGCAAGGCACTGCCCGCCAAGGTCGACCGTGTCACCTTCAACGCCATCACCAAGGCCGCGGTGACCGAAGCGATGGGCCGCCCCCGCGAACTCGACCAGCCGCTGATCGATGCCTATCTCGCCCGCCGCGCGCTCGATTACCTGTTCGGCTTTACCCTCAGCCCCGTGCTGTGGCGCAAGCTGCCCGGCGCCAAGAGCGCGGGCCGGGTGCAGTCGGTCGCGCTGCGGCTGATCGTCGACCGCGAGCGCGAGATCGAGGCCTTCCGGGCCGAGGAATACTGGTCGGTCGTTGCCAAGCTGCTCCACGACGGGACCGAGTTCGATGCCCGCCTGGTCAGGTTCGAGGGCAAGAAGCTCGACAAGATGACGCTGGGCAATGAAGGCTCGGCGCTCGCGGCCAAGGCGGCGGTGGAGCAGGGGCGCTTCACGGTAGAGGACATCGAGACCAAGCCGCTCAAGCGCAATCCCGCGCCGCCGTTCACCACCTCGACCCTGCAGCAGGAGGCCGCGCGCAAGCTCGGCTATTCGGCCAGCCACACCATGCGGCTCGCGCAATCGCTGTATGAGGCCGGCGCAATCACTTACATGCGGACCGACGGCGTGCAGATGGACATGTCGGCAATCATGGCCGCGCGTGATGCCATCGCCGAGCGCTTCAGCGAGGATTACCGGCCCGAAAAGCCGCGCTTCTACGCCACCAAGGCCAAGAACGCGCAGGAGGCGCACGAGGCGATCCGACCGACCAATTTCAAGCGCGAGCATGCGGCTTCCGGTGACGAAGCAAAGCTTTATGACCTGATCTTCAAGCGCGCGATGGCGAGCCAGATGTCCGCCGCGCAGCTCGAACGCACCACCGTGACGCTGCGCGATGCGACCGGGCAGCACGAGCTGCGCGCCAGCGGCCAGGTAGTGAAATTCCCGGGCTATTTTGCGGTGTACCAGGAAAGCTTCGACGAAAAGTCCGAGGATGACGATGACGGTCTATTGCCCGTCATGCACAAGGGCGACAGTCCGGCCAAGCGCGGCGTGGAGGCCAACCAGCACTTCACCCAGCCGCCGCCGCGTTTTTCCGAAGCTTCGCTGGTCAAGCGGCTCGAGGAACTCGGCATCGGCCGCCCGTCGACCTATGCCTCGACCATCCAGACCCTGCGCGACCGCGACTATGTTCGGATGGAGAAAAACCGTTTCTTTGCAGAGGAATCGGGGCGATTGCTCACGGTGTTCCTCGAACGCTTCTTCCCGCAGTATGTCGCTTATGACTTCACCGCCGGGATGGAGGACGAGCTCGACACCGTCTCCGACGGGCGCGAGGAGTACAAGGAGCTGCTCGCCAAGTTCTGGGCCGACTTCAAGCCCAAGGCCGACGAGGTGATGGAGAAGCTGCCCTCGGAAGTGACCGAGGCGCTCGACGAATATCTCTCCGACTACCTGTTCCCCCCGCGCGAGGACGGCAGCGATCCGCGCGCCTGCCCGCAGTGCCTTGCCGAAGGCCGCAGCGGTGGCCGTCTGGCGCTGCGTGGCGGCAAGTTTGGGGCCTTCGTCGCCTGTGCCAATTATCCCGAATGCAAATTCACCCGCCGCTTCGCTCAGCCGGGCGCCGATGGCGGAGCGGGCGAAGAGGACGGTGTGATGGGCCAGCACCCCGTCACCGGGGCGGATATCCACCGCAAGACCGGGCGCTTCGGTCCCTATGTCGAAATGGAAGCGGACGGCGAAAAGAAGCGCGCCTCGATCCCCAAGGATCTCGACGATTTCGATGTCGAATGGGCCGCCAGGCTGCTCGACCTGCCGCGCATCATCGGCGAGCATCCGGAAACAGGCAAGGAAATCGAAGCCAATATCGGGCGTTACGGGCCGTATCTCCGCCACGACGGGAAATACGGCAAGCTGACGAACACCCGTGAAGTCTTCGAAGTCGGGATGAACCGCGCGGTCGATATCCTTGCCCAGGCGGCCAATCGCGGCGCCGGCGGGGGCCGCGCCAAGGCCGAGCCGATCAAGGCGCTCGGCACCCACCCCACCAGCGGCGGCGAGATCAAGGTCATGCCCGGCCGTTATGGCCCCTATGTCACCGACGGCACCACCAATGCGACCTTGCCCAAGGACGTGAAGCCCGAGGACGTGACAGAGGCGCAGGCGATCGAACTGATCGACGCCCGCGCCGCCAAGGGCCCTCCGAAGAAGAAAGGCCGCAAGAAAGCTGCTCCGAAGAAGGCAGCAGCGAAAAAGAATTCTCCGGCAAAGAAGAAGGCTGCAGCACCCGCAGGAAAGTGATACAGGCCTGATTGATCGCTTCCGTCGCTGGAGAGCAACGATGGTCACGCGCCTGCTTTACGCATTTTCCGTTCTGCTTGCATTCCTGTTCGCCCCTTCCGCTACCGCGCAGTCAGCAGGTGAACTGATCTCTGCCGATCCGGTGGTCGAAACCCCCGGCGGCGCACAGGCCTGGCGCATCCGTTACTGGACCACGAGCGAAGAGGGACAGCGGATCGAAGCCACCGGCATGGTGGTGGCCCCGCGCGAGGCTGCTCCGCGCCAGCCGCGCAAGATCGTCGCATGGACCCACGGCACCTCGGGCGTAGTGGAAGAGTGCGACCTCTCGGACAAACCTGGCTTCTTCGATTTCACACCCGGTCTGAGCGAGATGATCTCGGCCGGCTATGTCGTCGTAGCGCCGGACTATCCCGGGCTCGGCAGCCCCGTCCAGCATGCCTATCTGGTCGGCCGCGAGACCGCGCGCTCGGTTCTCGATGCGATACGCGCGGCAAGGGCCATCGCCGGTGCCTATGCCGGGACCGAATTCGTGGTCTGGGGCGAATCCCAAGGCGGCCATGCCGCGCTTTGGACCGCGCGCGAGGCGAAAAGCTATGCCCGCGAACTGAATCTCGTCGGCACGCTGGCCGCCGCCCCGCCGACCGATCTGGGCAAAAACCTGTCGCAGGCGAGCGATGCCAATGCCCGCGCTTTCCTCACGGCCTTCGTGGCCTATAGCTGGTCGAAGCGGTTCGATGCCCCGCTCGACAAGCTGTTCGGGCCGCTCAACCGCGGCGTCGCCAATGCGCTGGCGCAGAAGTGCATCAGCCTCGAATCCGATCCCAAACTGGGTACGCTGCTCGGCATCCTGTCCATACGCAACGCGCTGGCAGGCAAGGATATTGCGCGCATCGACGGCTGGTCGTCGCTGATCCGGCGCAACAGCATCAAGCCGGGCGACGTCCCGGGGCCGGTCTACATCGCCCAGAGCGTCGAGGATTCGCTGGTTGCGCCGCAGGTCACGCTCGAATTTGCGCGCGGCCTGTGCCGCCGGGGGCGTAGCGTCCAGTATGATTCGCTTCCTGGCGGGGATCACCCGCGCACGGCTTTGAACAGCACTGTGCAGTCGCTGGCGTGGATAGCGGACCGCTTTGCCGGTCGCCGGGCAACCGGCAATTGCGGGCAGTTCTAGGCTCCGTCGAATGCCCACACACGTTTGTTGGTAAATCATCAAGCATTGACTGTTAGGGCTGTCCCCAATCGGGGAACGGTTGTGATCGAAATCGAAGTCCAGAACGAAACGCACCAGTCGCAACATCGCTTGCGCTTTGCCGCCGTGCCGCGCATCGGCGAAGGCCTGCGGCTGCGCGAAAAGAACGGCATGTGGGCGAGCTATGACGTGCTGGACGTGTGGTACCAGAAGGCCGATTTCGGCGATGTCTGGATGCCCTATATCCACGTCCGCCTGACCGCGGGCGAGGAACTCGGCGGCGTCAACGACGACGGTTTCGACGACGGCTATGATCGCGAGTTCGACGACGACTTCGCCATGCGCAGCGCGCTCGAGCGGGAGGCACGACCATTCAAAATCTGATCAAGCGCCGCACCGGCCCTTCTGTGGGCCAGGAACCCTTGCCGCATGACGCCCAGGCGCCTGCGAAGCAGCAGGCTGTCCCGCGTGAGGAACCAGTTTATCCGCCGGAGCCGACCACCCGCAGCGAGCTGGTGTATGAAGACGTGCCCTACAAGGACGATCCCCTACCTGACAGCGCGCCTGCGCCGCAGGACCTGAGCGATACCGACGCCATCGTTGCTGCCGCCAAGGCCATGCGCGAAGGCAATGCGGCAGTCACGGGCAGCAAACGCTGCCTGATCGTCGATGACAGCCGCGTCGTCCGCAAGCTCTCGCGCAAGATCGCCGAGGAGCTGGGCTACCGCGTGGCTGAAGCCGAGAATGGCGAGGAAGCGCTGGCCCGTTGCAAGGGCGGCATGCCCGATCTTGTGATCACCGACTGGCAGATGCCGGTCATGAGCGGCGTCGAATTCGTCGCCCGCCTGCGCGCCATCCCGGGTGGAGAGCGCGCCAAGGTGATGTTCTGCACCTCCAAGGGTGAAGCGACCGACATCCACGAAGGCATCAGCGCCGGAGCCGACGACTACATCGTCAAGCCGTTCACCGAGGCCGCGCTGAAGGCGAAGGTTGAGCGGATGGTGGCGGGGTAGTCTTCTCACTATTCCCGGCAAGACCGTAAGCCACCGAAAATGAAGCAGCTACGAATAGAGCACCGGATAGCCATCCGAGAATTGGCGCTGTCCACGTCCATTTCTTGATTGTGGAAAGTCGCCTTACAATCTCATCAAACCTATCACTGTCTTCTGGCTGTCCCTCCTCGACCTCTGACCAGTATTGGATGAGGTCGTCAAGCGGATCAGAGATTTGGTTATAGAACTCCTGAATCGCTGTTCCGCTTAGTAGCGCAAACAACAGCCCTCCTGCGAAAAGAGCCGCAGCCGTGTCTGGATTAGTTAGCTTATCTGCCGTGTTCAGTACAGTCAGAACACCGCCAGAATTTGCGGCAAAAAGGCTCGCTGTTAGCCACTTAGACATTCCAGTGACTTGTTCCGCAGAAATGTCGAAGTCACGTTGGTAGCGCTCCTTGTGAATCCTCCCGCGAGATCGTGCCGAGAGCCCGCCTTGACCGTAGATTGGTTCTCTTGTTTGTACCGAGCCTTGCTTCACTGAGCCCATTTTTATCCAGCTTAATCCCGAAAATTGTCCGATGAGATTTCTCTCGAAACTCTGATAGAGATCTCATTTTCTTCGTAGATGTTTGCTTCTTGTTCAGCAAATTTTTAGAGGTGAATGTAGCCTGCTAAGAGACTTGCATTCAGCGCCAGCATACTCGCCCCCAGCGCCCACCCAGCGGGCTTCGCGGCTGCTCTCCCGTAAGCGATTGTCACCCCGAGCTTGACGGCCATATTGGCGAGGATCGTCCCGGTGATCGCCAGTGCGGTGAGTTCGTTGGCGATGGTGCCGGGTTCCAACCCACCAGCCGTGACGATGGCGGCATCGACATCCATGCTGCCCATCAGCAGGAGCAAGACCGCGATGCCCTGCTCGCCGAACTCACCTTGCGCCCAGCGCGCGGCGACAGCGGCCACGGCGACGAAGGCGGCGAAACCGAAAGCTGGGATCAGCGCGATCGGGTTGCCGGGCGGGGCGGGGCCGGTGCTATGCGCGGCGCGGCGGTAAAGCCACCAACTCACGCCCCAGCCGGTCAGCAGCGCGGGCAGGATCAGGATCACGAAAGGCTTGAGCAGCGGTGTGGCCAGCACCCCGACCAGCAGCGTGACCCGCAGGTACATCACAGCCGTCGCCAGCGCGATGCCCGCATTCTCTGCGCCGGTGCCTTGTCCGGCGCCCAGCCTTTGCGAGAGCGATTGGGTCACGGCGGTCGAGCTGTAGGCCCCGCCGATGATCGCTGTGGCAATGGTCCCTCGCTTGGCTCCGAAGATGCGGTTGGCGACGTATCCGGCGAAGGAGAAGCCGGTCACCAGCACCACCACCAGCCACAGCGTCCGCGGCTCCCACGCGTCATAGGGACCGTAGCGACCAGCGGGGAGGAAGGGATAGACCGCCAGCGCAATTACGGCATAGCGGGCAAAGGCCTTGATGTCGGCCTCGTCGAGCCGATCGATGAAGCCATGCACCTCGGTGCGCAGCGCCAGGATCAGCGTCATCACCGCACTGCCTGCCACCGCCAGCGCGGGTTGGCCAATGCCTCCGAGGAAGCCCAGCGCCAGCACGGCCAGAGCCGAAACGGCCGAGGTCGCGTCGGGCGAACCCTTGTCCAACATTGCCCTGCCGTAACCGATAGCCACGACGACTGCGGCGGCGGCAATCATCATCCCTGATGCGAGCGGATATCCGGCCGCCGCCAGCACGCCCGCAAGACCTGCGACGAGCCCCAATAGGGTGAAAGTGCGGATGCCCGCGACCCGCGATCCCTCCGCCTCGCCGCGCAGTTTCCACCCGCGCTCGATCCCGACCAGCAAGCCGACCGCCAGTCCAGAGGCGGCATGGGCCCAGAGGTCAGGCGGGAAGAGTGCCACCGTGCCTTATCGCACCCAGTCGAGCCCGATCTCTTCGAAGATCTCGCGGCTCTCGGCCCAGTTTTCCTCGACCTTGACATGCAGGAACAGGTGGACCTTCACGCCCAGCACTTCGGCCAGTTCCTTGCGCGCCGCCTCACCGATGGCCTTGATCCGGCTGCCGCCCTTGCCCAGCACGATGGCGCGCTGGTTGTCGCGGGTGACGATGATCTGCTGGTGGATCTCCAGGCTGCCATCGGGGCGGTGCTGGTAGAGCTCGGGCCGCACCGCGCTGTCGTAAGGCAGTTCCTCGTGCAGCTGCTGATAGAGCTGCTCGCGGGTGATCTCGGTCGCCAGCAGCCGTTCGCTGGCATCGCTCACCTGGTCTTCGGGATAGTGCCACGGCCCCTCGGGCATCATCGCGGCGAGTGCCTGCTTCAGTTCGGGCACGCCGTCCCCGGTCAGGGCCGAGACGAAGTAGATCTCTGTGAACTCAACCTTGGCGGCGAGGTCCTGTGCCAGCGCCAGCAGCGGCTCCTTTTTCGCCACATCGACCTTGTTGAGGACCAGGATCTTGCGCTCGGGCCGCTGGCTGAGGTTTTCCAGCAGCGGCTCCAGCTCGTGCCGCCGCTGCTTGACCGGATCGACCATCAGCAGCACGGCATCGGCGGCTTCCGCGCCTTCCCATGCAGCGTTGACCATGGCGCGGTCGAGCCGACGCTTGGGCGCGAAGATGCCGGGGGTGTCGACCAGGATCATCTGCGTCGCCTCGTGCAGCGCAATGCCCAGCATCCTCGCGCGGGTGGTTTGCGCCTTGGCGCTGGTGATCGCGACCTTCTGGCCGACGAGTTGGTTCACCAGCGTCGACTTGCCGGCGTTGGGGGCACCGAGCACGGCAATGACGCCGCAGTGGGTGGTGGGGGTGTCGGTCAACCGTACTGCTCCATGAAAAGTTTGGCGGCGGCCGTTTCCGCTTCCTGCTTGCTGCTGGCGGTGGCTTCGGCCGCACCCACCTTGCGGACTTCGACGCGGACCGTGAAGATCGCCTGGTGGTCGGGCCCGGACCGGTCGACCAGCGTGTATTCCGGCGGGCGGCGCTGGTTGCCGGCGGCCCATTCCTGCAGCGCCGATTTCGGATGTTTGGACCGGCCGGTCTTGCCGTCGAGATCCTCGGCCCAGAACTTGTGCACCAGCGCGGCAGTCGGACCATATCCGGCCTCGAGATAGTTCGCGCCGAGCAGCGACTCCATCACATCGCCCATGATATTGGTGCTCTTGGCCGCGCCGTCCTCGCGCGCCTGCTTGCCGAGTACGACATGCTCGCTGACGCCGAGATGCCGGGCGACCTTGGCGCAGGCACTCTTGCTCACCAGAGCGTTGAGCCGCTGGGCCAGTGCACCCTCGGCCCCGCCGACATTGCGATAGAGATGGTCGGAAATGGCGAGGCCCAGCACCCGGTCACCCAGAAACTCGAGCCGCTGGTAGTCGCGCATGGCCCCGGTGCTGCCGTGCGTCAGTGCTTCCAGCCACAGCTCGTCGTCGGAAACGGCAAAGCCATGTCCGATCAGCCAGTCACGGGTCTCCGGGGCGAGTATAGTCATATCCCGTCCCCCATACGCCCCTTGCGCGCAGCGGTGAACCACGTCCATGGCTTGAGCCATTCGGCGCTGCCATCGGTCGACCAGACGATCCTCTGCGCCTTGCCGACCAGCAAGGCCGCGGGAACCATTCCCACCCCCCCGCCGCTTTCGGCCGGGAAACGACTGTCTTGCGAATTGTCGCGGTTGTCGCCCATCAGGAACAGCCGGCCTTCGGGCACCACGCGCGGGCCCCAGTTGTCCTGCGGGCTCTTGCCGAAATCGAGCACCTGGTAACTGCGCCCCTGGAGGTTGGTTTCTTGCCACAGGGCATAGCGGCACAACATGATCCCGTCCTCGCGCCGCTGGATCGGGATGCCTGGCGGGCAATCGGTGTTGGGCGAGACGGGCACGCGGAACTCGCCGACGCGGCGCTGGGGCAGGACATTGCCGTTCACTACTACCAGCCCGTCACGCAGCTCGACGATATCGCCTGGCAGGCCGATAACCCGCTTGACGTAGTCGACATGGTCGACCGGATGCTTGAAGATCACCACATCGCCGCGCGCGGGATCGCTCGCCAGCAGCCTGCCACCCGGCAGGCCCAGTTCGACTGGCAGCGAGTGTTTCGAGATGCCGTAA
The DNA here is from genome assembly GCF_021431965.1 of Erythrobacter sp. SDW2. NCBI lineage: Bacteria > Pseudomonadati > Pseudomonadota > Alphaproteobacteria > Sphingomonadales > Erythrobacteraceae > Erythrobacter > Erythrobacter sp. SDW2. The sequence continues at coordinate 2,036,409 of NZ_CP090370.1, read as the reverse complement.
CTCCACTTGGAGGCAACCAGATAGTCGCCCACCAGCAAGCGCGGCAGCATGCTCTCGCTGGGAATGTTGAACAGCGAAAAGGCGAAGCTGCGGAAGGCGAGCGCGCCCAGCACCACCAGCAGCAGGAAGAGCGGGAAGCTCATCTCCTTGCGCTTGGGCTTGTCGTCCGCTGTGTCATTCGTGCCGCCCGCATGCGGCGCAACCGTATTCATGGCGGAAGCGGGCAGGGTTTCGGTCTTTTCATCCATCGGCTGCACCACTAGGCCACCGGCAACGACTGGCAAGGGGATTCTAAAGCCGTGACCGATGCTGTGAAAAACGCCTGGAATGCGATCCGTTCGGCGAAGAGGGACACCCTGCTGGAGCTGTTCGCCGCCGATTGTGACCGCGTTAGCAAGCTGAGCAAGCGCCTGAGCTGGGGTGAAGGCGAGACCGAAGGCGGGATCCTGTTCGACTGGTCTAAGACGCATTTGACCGGAGAGTTGCTCGACCAGTTCGAAGCGTTGGCCACGGCAATGGACTTCGCCGGCGCGCGCGAGAAGCTGCTGTCAGGCGCGAAGATCAACGTCACGGAAGGGCGCGCGGCCGAGCATACTGCGCAGCGCGGCACCGGGTCGGACGCAAGCGTCGAAGAAGCGCAGGCCTTGCTGGCCCGCATGCACATGCTGGTCGAGGCAATCCACCAGAGCGCATTGGGCGAGGTCAGGCACCTGATCCACATCGGCATCGGCGGCAGCGCACTGGGTCCGAAGCTGGCGATCGATGCGCTGACGCGGGACCTCGCGCTGGTCGACGTTCATGTCGTCTCCAACATCGACGGAGTGGCGCTGGAGCAGGCCTTTGCCGCCTGCGACCCGGCGACCACGCTTGTCGCGGTCGCTTCCAAGACGTTCACCACGATCGAGACGCTGACCAATGCCGACAGCGCGCTCAAATGGCTCGCTGATGGCGGGGTCAAGGACCCGAGCGGGCGGGTGATCGCGCTGACCGCCACGCCCGAGAAGGCGGTCGAATGGGGCGTCGACGAGACGCGCGTGCTGCCCTTCATGGAGAGCGTCGGCGGGCGCTATTCACTGTGGTCGAGCATCGGTTTCCCGGTCGCGCTGGCGGCCGGCTGGGACGAGTTCGAGGCCATGCTGGCGGGCGCGCAGGCCGTCGATACCCACTTCGCCCAGAAAGAGGGCAGGGCGAACCTGCCGCTGCTCGCGGCCTTTGCCGATCAGTACTACACCCGCGTGCGCGGCTGCCAGACGCGGGCGGTGTTCGCCTATGACGAGCGGCTCGGCCTGCTGCCCGATTACCTCCAGCAGCTGGAGATGGAATCGAACGGCAAGATGGTGAAGGCGGACGGCTCACCGGTGGATGGTGCAACCGCGCCGATCACCTGGGGCGGGGTGGGGACCGATGCCCAGCATGCGGTGTTCCAGCTGCTCCACCAGGGCACTAATCTGGTGCCGGTGGACTTCATCGCCAGCATCGCCCCCGGCGATAATCTCGACCCGGCGCATCACCGCATCCTGCTGACCAACTGCTTTGCGCAGGGCGCGGCGCTGATGGCGGGCGGCAATATGAGCGCCGACGGCAAGGACCCCGCGCGCGCCTTCCCCGGCGACCGCCCCAGCGCGACCATGCTGTGCGACGATCTCGACGCCGCAACGCTGGGCGCGCTGATCGCCTTCCACGAACACCGCACCTTCGCCAACGCTGTGCTGATGGGCATCAATCCCTTCGACCAGTTCGGCGTCGAGCTGGGCAAGAAGATGGCCAAGGATATCGAGGCGGGCGGGGCGACATTCGATGCGAGTACGCAGGCTCTGCTGGAGGCGGCAGGGTTGCAGTAGTTCGGTTTCAGGCTAGACAGAGACCGCTTGAAAACGGTGTGGTCCAATGCGCGATGTTATTTTTTGCCTATTAGTCACGGTGTTGCTGTTGAGCGGTACAACCGCCTCGGCAGAAGAGGCACCTGCGGCAACCGAAGTTCTTGCCAAAAGTGAGACATGGTCGGTCACGACAGACGGAGAAGTCTGCACAATCACCAGTTCGCCCGAACGGGGCCGGATCTTCCATTATCACACTGACCAAGAATACGGCTACCACGTGGGCCTCACCACTCCTTCTATTCTGCTAGAAGAATCGAACCGTTTCGATGTGATGTTGAAGGTCGAGGATCGCACCGTCCCTGTGCTCCAGTTGTTCACCCTCTTTGGTGTGTTGGGTGACGCCCCATACTTTGATGTGGTGGATGGCAAGGGCAATTCGGAGCGCTTCGACACTGCAGGTTTGGCGGATGTTAAGCCGCAGTTCGCCCGCTGCATGAACCGGTTGAAAGGGCTGATTACGCGTGGGCCCGTTCCCAAGCTGATCTCGTACGATGGGGGGGCAGAATTGGTTCGGACCGCCTCCTCGCTTGGCTTGCTGAGGCAACGGCTTGGATTTGCGTTGGCGGTTTCAGCAACCGGAGAAATCACCGACTGCCGATTGTCGCAGAGTTTCAGGCGCGCGATCGTGAAGAAGTCGCTGTGTGAAGTCTTGACCAAATACCACAAGTTCGAGCCGGCGGTGAACGCATCGGGCGAGCCCGTGCGCGGTGTTTATGATGGCGAGTTGTTGATGTATTCCGTGCTCGGCTGACCAAAGAGCTGGACGCTTCCGGCATTTAAGCCATAGCATGCGAAAATGACCTCCGCGCTAACCTTTGCGATCGCATGGGCCGTCATTCTCGGCCTGGGCGGTGGACTGCTGACGAAGATCGGCAGCTGGTACCGCGAGCTCAAGAAACCTAGCTGGCAACCGCCCGACTGGCTGTTCGGCCCGGCGTGGACGATCATCCTCGGGCTGGCGGCATGGGCTTTCGTGCTGAGCTGGAACGCGGCGCCGGACGAAGGCGCGCGGCGATTGCTGATCGCGCTCTTCCTCGTCAATGGCGTGTTCCATTTCCTATGGTCGCCGCTGTTCTTCACTCTCAAACGGCCCGACTGGGCGCTGGTCGAGGTGCCGTTCCTGTGGGCCTCGGTGCTCGCGCTGTGCGTCTTGTTGCGCGACTTCTCGGTCCTCGCGAGCTGGCTGATCGTGCCATACCTCGTCTGGGTCAGTTTCGCGGCTTGCCTCAACTTCGTGATCGTGCGGCTCAACCGCCCCTTTGCCTAAAGAAGGGTCAGCGCGAGCCCACCGGTTGCGCAAAGCGCCAGCACCCGCATGACGCTCCACTTGAACCCGAATGTCAACAGGAGCGCGAGCACGGTCAATACCGCCGCGCGCCAGTCGAGTGTGGTCCATTCCGGCAACGAGAAGCTCACCGGCCCGGCATCCATCGTCCCGACCCGCGCGAACAGCACGTGCAGCGCGAACCACAACGCGAGGTTGGCGATCACGCCCACCACCGCCGCTATCACCGCGGCCAGTCCGGCGCGGATGCGGGGCGCATACTTCAATCGTTCCATCCACGGGGCCAGCGCGAAAATCCACAGGAAGCACGGGGCGAAGGTCACCCACGTCGTCAACCCCGCTGCCAGCACACCTGCCAGCAGCGGTGAGAACGGCTCCGGTGCGCGCCATCCGGCGAGGAAGCCGGTAAACTGCGTCACCATTATCAGGGGGCCGGGGGTCGTCTCGGCCAGGCCCAGTCCGTCGGCCATTTCACCGGGGCCTAGCCAGCCGTAGGTTTCGACCGCCTGCTGCGCCATGTAGGCCAGCACTGCGTAGGCCCCACCGAATGTGACGACCGCCAGCTTCGAGAAGAACAGCCCGACATCCCATAGCACATGGCCCGGTCCGAGCGTCGCCAGCACCAATGCCAGCGGAGCGATCCAGATCGCGCCCCAGCTGGCCACCGCGCGCAGGCTGGCAATCCATGGCATGGGCCCGTGCGGCGTGGTCTCGACCGTATCAAGCGCCAGCCAGCCAGGCCGCACCCCGCCGATCATGGCACCCAGGGCCAACGCACCGAGCACCACCAGCGGAAAGGGCAGGCCAAACACGAACAGCGCCAAGAATGCCGCGATGGCCAGGAGTTTGCGCAGCCAGCCTCCCAATGCGCGCGAGCCGATCCGGTTCAGCGCCTGCAACACGATGGCCAGCACCGCAGCCTTGATGCCGAGGAACAACGCCTCGAACCAGGTGAGATTGGCGGCCAGGGCATACAACACCGACAGCCCCAGCATCACCAGCGCGCCGGGCAGCACGAACAGCCCGCCCGCGATGACACCGCCACGCCATCCATGAAGCCGCCAGCCGATCCATGTCGCCAGCTGCTGCGCCTCCGGTCCGGGCAGGAGGTGGCACAGGTTCAGCGCCTCGAGATAGTCGCTCTCGTCGACCCAGCCGCGCTCTTCCACGATTTCGCGGTGCATCAGCGCTATCTGGCCCGCCGGACCGCCAAAGCTGAGCCAGCCGATACGCCAGAATGCTCGCGTCAGGTCCGGCAGGCCAGTGCGGGGATCGCTCATCCAGCTGTATATGCGCGCATTAGCGATTGTGTGCCATGGCAAAGCGGCGCATGGCATTGTCATGCAAACGTCACAGTCCCCCAAACCCCTGCCACCGATCAATCGTATTCAGGAAAACCTCCTCGCCCGCAGCGAACGCCGGCTGCTGAACTGGATCTGCGCGCGGCTGCCAGGATGGGTGACGCCGGACTTGCTGACCGGCATCGGTATGGTCGGTGCCTTCATGGTGTTCGGTGGCTACCTTGCCAGCAATATGGGCGAGAACTGGTTGTGGCTGGCGATCGCGGGCTACGGCGTGCAGTGGTTCGGTGACAGCACCGATGGCAGTCTCGCCCGCTTCCGGCAGATCGAACGGCCGCGTTACGGCTATTTCCTCGACCATAGCTGTGATGGCCTGGCAACGACGCTGGTGGTGGTGGGCATCGGCCTCAGCCCCTATGTCACGCTTGAATGGGCGCTGGTGGCTCTGGCGGGCTACCTGCTGCTGTCGATCCACGCCTTTCTCTCGGTTCGGGTGTTGGGGGAACTCAAGTTGTCCTATCTCAATGCCGGCCCGACCGAGCTGCGCTTCCTCCTCATTGGCCTGACGCTGGCGATGATGGGGTTCGGGACGGGGCCGGGCTGGTTCGGAGATATTTCGGGCTTCGACCTGTTCACCGGAGGCGTCGGGCTCATTCTGATTGCGCTCTTCGCGATCCAGACGGCCGTGACGGCGCGGCGCCTTGCGAAAGAAGAACCCGCCCGCAACGAGGAGTGGCGTAGGCGATAAGCGCTATCCAACAGGCACCAAGGTGCGGCATGGAGCGCCATCGCTCTTTCGAATCATTGATCTTATTTCGAGAAAAATCCCGAGAAAGCGCCTTCGCCACTGTAAGGTTGGTGTGAACTTTGTCTGACCTTTCAGCTCTGCGCGACCTAACCGATTGACTTTCATGCTGCGCTGCACCATATGACGCGCATCGAAGCGCGCGCCAGCGTGAAGCGGCCGGGGAGAGACATTCCCCAGGCCCCGGCAGCCCTTCGGTCCTTTTCAAGAAGCTTCCCTTTTCACGCGGGTCGTTTTGACACCCGCGCTGCGCCCGGACTCCGGCTGGAGTCCGCAGGCGCACCGCACATTTTGCGAGTACCTATGACAACCACATTCGAAACCCTCGGGCTGTCGCAGCCCGTGCTGCAGGCCCTCGACATGAAGGGCTACAACACGCCGACCCCGATCCAGGAACAGGCCATCCCGCTGCTGCTGGAAGGCCGCGACCTGCTGGGCATTGCCCAGACCGGCACCGGCAAGACCGCCGCCTTCATGCTGCCGAGCATCGACAATTTGCGGGAGGCCGACCGGCAGACGCCGTTCAAGTCATGCCGTATGCTGGTGCTCGCGCCGACCCGCGAGCTGGCCGGGCAGATCGCCCAGTCGGCCAAGGATTATGGCGCGATGGCGGGCCTCAAGGTCCAGTCGATCGTCGGCGGCACGTCCGTGGGCAAGGATCGCAACAAGCTGCACCGCGGCACCGACATTCTCGTCGCGACGCCCGGCCGTCTGCTCGACCTGATCGACCAGAAGGCGTTCGGTCTTGGCGGGGTCGAGATCCTGGTGCTCGACGAGGCCGACCAGATGCTCGACCTCGGCTTCATCCATGCCCTGCGCAAGATCGTGCCGATGCTGCCGAAGGAGCGCCAGACGCTGCTGTTCAGCGCCACCATGCCGACGAGCATCAAGGAACTGAGCAAGAACTACCTGACCAATCCGGCGCATGTCTCTGTCACGCCAGCGGCGACCACGGCGGAGCGGATCGACCAGTACCTGTTCATGGTCCAGCAGGACGAGAAGCAGTCGCTGCTCGAAATGATCCTCAAGGGCCGCCATCCGGTGCCCGGCAAGCAGGAGCGGATCCTCGTCTTCACCCGCACCAAGCATGGCGCGGACCGCGTGGTGAAGAAGCTGGCGCAGGTCGGTATCGCCGCCAACGCGATCCATGGTAACAAGAGCCAGCCGCAGCGCGAACGCGCTCTGGCCGAGTTCAAGAGCGCCCGTGTGCCCGTGCTGGTCGCGACCGATGTCGCCGCGCGCGGTATCGACATCCCGGGCGTCAGCCACGTGATCAACTACGAACTGCCCAACGTGCCCGAACAATATGTCCACCGCATCGGCCGCACCGCCCGGGCCGGGAAGGACGGCATCGCCATCGCCTTCTGCGCCGAGGATGAACGCGCGTACCTGAAGGATATCCGCAAGAACACCGACGCGGAGTTCGAGCGGCTCGCCCTGCCGGACAATTTCCGCGCGGTTGTCGAAGGCGTGGGCCCGACCAAGCGCGAGCAACAGCAGCGCGGCCCGCGCGTGCAGCCCAAGCCGCGCGGTAACAGTGCGCCGCGCGGTGGCGGTGAGGCTCGCGGTCCGGTCGAGAACCCGGCCAAGAAGCAGGGCAGTCCGGGGAAGAAGCATCCGAACCGCGCCGGCAAGCCCAAGCATGCCGGGCAGGGCGCCCCCGGAGGCAAGTCGGGCGGAAATCGCCGTCGTCGCTTTGGTGGCGGTGGCAACGGTGGCGGGGGTCAGCAACGCCGGCAGGGGTAACCCTGCGCTTCTTGGCCACGAACACACTCTTGCGCGCCCGGCGGTTGGCAAGCTTACCATGAGCCGCCATATCGCCCGCGCAGCAGGAGATGAGCCGCATGGCCGATTACGATTACGACCTCTTCACAATTGGCGCGGGCTCCGGCGGGGTCCGCGCCAGCCGCGTGGCCGCAGCACATGGTGCAAGGGTGGCTGTGGCCGAGGAACACCGTATCGGCGGCACCTGCGTGATCCGCGGCTGTGTGCCCAAGAAAATGCTGGTCTATGGCGCGCATTTCGCCGAGGACCTGGAGGACGCCGAGCAGTTCGGTTGGAATATCGAGGGCAAGAGCTTCGACTGGATCAAGCTGCGCAACGCCGTGCTGAACGATGTGACCCGGTTGGAGGGTCTCTACACCCAGACCCTCGGCAATCATGAGGTAACGATCTTCGAGGAACGCGCCGAGATCACCGGAGATCATGAGGTGACCCTGGCAAGCGGACGGAAGGTCACTGCGAAATATATCCTCGTCGCCACTGGCGCCCGGCCGTTCGTGCCTGATTTTCCGGGGGCCGAGCACATCATCACTTCGAATGAGGCGTTCCACCTTGATGCCCTCCCGAAGCGGATCATCATCGCCGGCGGCGGCTATATCGCCAACGAGTTTGCCGGGATCTTCAACGAGTTCGGCAGCAAGGTCACGCTGGTCAATCGGTCCGACGTGCTGCTGCGCGGCTATGACGAAGCGCTGCGTGACCGGCTGCTGCAGATCAGCCTAATGAAGGGCATCGAGTTCAAGTTCAACACCACCTTCAAATCGATCACGAAGACCGCGAGCGGGACCTTGCAGGTCGAACTGGACGGCTGCGACGATATGGAAGTCGACGCGGTGATGTTCGCGACCGGGCGCGTACCCAATGTCGAGGGACTGGGGCTCGACAAGGTCGGGGTCGAACTGGGCCAGCGTGGCGAAATCAAGGTCGATGCCTACAGCAAGACCAGCGTCGATTATCTTTATGCCGTCGGTGACGTCACCGATCGGGTCCAACTGACCCCGGTGGCCATCCGCGAGGGCCAGGCCTTTGCCGATAGCGTGTTCGGCAAGGGCGAGCCCTACGCCGTCGATCACAGCTGCATTCCCAGCGCTGTTTTCAGCCATCCGCCGATCGCGGCCGTCGGGCTGACGGAGAGCGAGGCGCGAAACACGCTCGGCTCGGTCAGGGTCTACCAGGCTGATTTCCGGCCGATGAAGAACGTGCTGGCAGGACGCAACGAGCGCAGCCTGTTCAAGATGGTATGCGACGACAGCAACGGACGGATCGTCGGCATCCACATGATCGCGCCCGACGCGGCCGAGATGATGCAGGCGGCCGCGATTGCGGTGAAGGCCGGCCTGACCAAGGCCGACTTCGACGCGACCACGGCGATCCATCCGACCATGGCGGAAGAGCTTGTGCTGATGCGCTAGGCGCGCAGACGGTCAGGGGAGAGCAGCTCAGGCGAAAGGCCGAAGCCAGCGAACTCCTCCGGCAGGGGTGTGCCGAACAGCAGGTGCTCCCCCAAATCGGCGAGAGCGGGAGAGGTTTGCAGGCCGAACCCGCCTTGCCCGGCAAACCAGAAAAAGCCGGGTGCATCGGGCGCGAAACCGACCACGGGCCGCTCGTCCCGAGCGAAGCTGCGCAGGCCCGCCCAACTGTGATGGATGCGGCGGATTTCGAGCGTGGTCCCTTCCTCGACGCGGTGGGCGGCTGTCGCGATATCGAGTTCCTCCGGCGCGGCGTCGCAGGGCTCGCAGGGGGTAGCGTCCATTGATGAGGCAAGCAGCCGCCCCGCGCCCTCGGGCAGCATGTAGAAGCCCTCGCCGACTGTCTTGATGAAGGGCCAATTGGAGATGTCCTGTCCTGAAGGACCGTCAAAAGAAATGACCGTGCGGCGTCTCGGCTCTAGTTTGATTTGAGACACTCCGGCCATGTCAGCGATTACATCTGCCCAGGCCCCGGCGGCATTGACGATCCTCGCGGCCCGATAGCTTTCGCTTGTCGTTTCAACCACCCAGCCGCCGTTACTGCAAACAATGGCCTTAACCTGCGAGCTGCAATGCATCTGCCCACCTCCCGACCGGACGGCGCGGATATGCCCTTGCAACATGACATCGGCATCGAGTTTCAGTGCGGCATAGTCGAGCACTGCTTCGTTCACTGACCAATCAGTCAGAACCGGCACCATGTCCTGCGCCTCGATCCCGCCGATGCGATAAAAATTGGTCGCAAACCGGCGATGCTGCGCCTCCAACTCGTCAAGCGCGTCGAGATCGTCAGCACTGGCAATGTGCAACGACGGATGCACCACACCCGCAGGCGGGCTGCCATCCTCCGGCACCTCGGCCAGTCGCTCCATGCTCAGCGCCGTCAGCGCCCGGATCACATCGTCGCCTAGCCCGAAATGGGCGTGCGCGACGCTGCGGCCCGAGGAGTGGTAGCCAAACGCGCTTTCCGCCTCCAGCACCACAACGCTGCCATGCTTCACGCAGCGCGCGGCGAGTGACAATCCGGCGATCCCGCCACCGATGACCAGAGTATCGACCATCTGCATGCGCGCCAGCCTGACGCAATCCGTTGCGCGCTGCAACCTTTGGCCTTAGGCCGCATGTAAAGGAGAGCGGGCATGGCGAATACGGTTCTGGTCACCGGGGGCACCGGCTTCATCGGCGGCGAACTCATCAAGCAGTTGCTGGCCAAGGGTTGGACGGTCCACACCACCGTTCGCAGCACGGCGAAAAGCGAGGCGGGGTTGCGCCAGCGCTTCGGCAATCCGCCGGCAGAGCGGCTCAAGGTCTTCCAGGCCGAACTGCTCAGCGACGATGGCTGGGCCGAGGCAGTGGCGGGCTGCACCCATGTCGCCCACGTTGCCTCGCCCGTATCGGATTCCGTGCCGGATCACGAAGACGACCTGATCGTCCCGGCCCGCGAGGGCACGCTCCGCGCTTTGCGCTTCGCCAAGGCGGCAGGGGTCAAGCGCTTCGTCCAGACCAGCTCGATCGCCGCCATCGCCTATGGAAGGGGCGGGCAGGAATATACCTCGACCGAGGCCGACTGGACCGACATCAACTCGCCCGACACCAACGCCTACGCCAAGTCCAAGACCATCGCCGAGCGTGAGGCGCGCAAGTTCATCGAGACCGAGGACGGCGGGATGGAGTTCGTCTCCGTCAACCCGGTGCTGGTGCTGGGCCCGGTCGACAGCGGCGATTTCTCGCCCTCGGTCACCCCGATCACCATGCTGCTGAGCGGCAAGGTGCCGATGGCGCCCGATATCGGGTTTGGCGTGGTCGATTTGCGCGATGTCGCCGACCTGCATGTCCGCTGCCTCGAAACCCCCGGTATCGCGGGTGAGCGGTTCATTGCGTCGGGCCGGTTCCTGAAGATGATCGAGATCGCCAACATCCTGCGCGCCGGGCTGACGAGGGAACAGGGCCGCAAGCTGCCCAAAAGGGTTATGCCGGGCTGGCTGGTGGCGCTGTTCATGATCATCAACCCGCCGTTCCGCTCGGTGAAGAGCGAGCTGGGCCGCATTCGCCATTCCGACGCCAGCCACGCCGAAAAGGTGCTGGGTTGGAAAACCCGTCCCGAGCAGGAGAGCATCCTCGATTGCGCGCGCAGCCTGTTCGAACACGGCGTGGTGAAGCTCTGAGCCACTTCGCTTGACGCTGGGCATTTGCGCTGGCTAACCGCCGTGCAACAAATCTGGAGAGAGCATGTCCGCCAATATCGCTGAAATGGAACGCCGCCGCGCCTCGGCCAAGCTGGGCGGGGGCGAGCAACGCATTGCCGCGCAGCATGCCAAGGGCAAGCTGACCGCGCGCGAGCGGCTCGATATCCTGCTCGACGAAGACAGCTTCGAAGAGCTCGACGCCTATGTCGAGCATGACTGCACCGATTTCGGCATGCAGGACCAGAAGATCCCGGGCGATGGCGTCGTCACCGGCAGCGGCACGATCAATGGCCGTCTGGTCTTTGTCTTCAGCCAGGATTTCACTGTCTTCGGCGGCTCGCTCAGCAAGCGGCATGCGGAGAAGATCTGCAAGGTGATGGACACCGCGCTCAAGGTCGGCGCACCGGTCATCGGCCTTAACGACAGCGGCGGTGCTCGCATCCAGGAGGGTGTTGCGAGCCTTGGTGGCTATGCCGAGGTGTTCCAGCGCAACGTTCTGGCATCCGGGGTGGTGCCGCAGATCAGCCTGATCATGGGGCCGTGTGCGGGCGGGGCGGTTTACTCCCCGGCGATGACCGACTTCATCTTCATGGTGAAGGATTCGAGCTACATGTTCGTCACCGGGCCGGATGTGGTGAAGACCGTCACCAACGAGACCGTGACGCAGGAGGAGCTGGGCGGGGCGGTGACCCACACCACCAAGACCAGCGTCGCCGATATCGCCTTCGAAAACGACATCGAGGCGCTGCTCGCGACCCGCAATTTCTTCGACTACCTGCCGCTGTCGAACCGCGAGCCGGTGCCCGAACGGCCGACCAGCGATCCGTGGGACCGTATCGAGGACAGCCTCGACACGCTGGTCCCGGCCAACGCCAATCAGCCCTATGACATGCACGAAGTGATCCGGAAGGTGCTCGACGAAGGCGACTTCTTCGAAATCCAGCCGGCCCATGCGGGCAATATCCTGTGCGGCTTCGGCCGGGTCGAGGGGCGCACGGTGGGCGTGGTCGCCAATCAGCCGATGGTGCTGGCGGGCGTGCTCGACATCAACTCGAGCAAGAAAGCCGCACGCTTCGTGCGCTTCTGCGACGCGTTCGAGATCCCGATCCTGACCTTCGTCGATGTCCCCGGCTTCCTCCCCGGCACCGACCAGGAGCATAACGGGATCATCAAGCACGGCGCCAAGCTGCTGTTCGCCTATGCCGAAGCAACCGTGCCCAAGATCACCGTCATCACCCGCAAGGCATACGGCGGGGCCTATGACGTGATGGCCTCCAAGCATCTGCGCGGCGACCTCAACTACGCCTGGCCCACCGCCGAAATCGCCGTGATGGGCGCGAAGGGCGCGGTGGAGATCATCTTCCGCCAGGACCGCGACGATCCGGACAAGATCGCCGAGAAGACGAAGGAATATGAAGACCGCTTCGCCAACCCCTTCGTCGCGGCCCAGCGCGGCTATATCGACGAGGTGATCTACCCGCACTCGACCCGGCGGCGGATTGCCCTGGGGCTACGGAAGTTGCGCGGAAAGGTGCTGGAGAACCCGTGGAAGAAGCATGATAATATTCCGTTGTGATGCGTTATAAAAACGAGGAAAATCTGTGACAACTCAGGACGGACTCACAATTCACCTTTCGAAGCGCGCCATTGTCGCTTGTATGCTCGTCGTCGGCGCAGGCGTTATCGCAATCTGGTACTCGCAACTGACTCCACTTGATCGTTGCTTCACAGAATCGTGTCGCGATCGAGAAATAGCCGCTAGTTTGGACGCAATCGACGCAGAATGGGCTCCACGGATTGAGGCTGCGAACGAAGCGGTTGTGGAAAGCACTAGGCGCGTCGAAGAGCAGAAACGCCATCTAGAGGACATCGACAAAGCAATCCGCTCGGTCGTATGTAGTAAAAAGGGTGTCGTTTGTTGAGCGGCCGCCTGACAGAGAACGGAGTGGCGATATGAAACTCGGCCGTCTCAACCATATCGGCGTCGCGACACCCTCGATCGCGGACTCCATTGCGCATTATCGCGATGTGATGGGCGCGACCGATATCTCCGAGCCGTTCGACATGCCCGAGCAGGGGGTGAAGGTCTGCTTCGTCAATACGCCCACCTCATCCGGCATGGACGGCACCCAGATCGAACTGATCGAGCCGCTGGACGAGAATTCGACAATCATGGGCTTCCTCGCCAAGAACCCGCTCGGCGGGCAGCACCATGTCTGTTTTGAAGTGCCCGATATCGAGATCGCCCGCGAGGCATTCGAGGACATGGGCAAGCGCATCCTCGGCCCGACCCGCATCGGCGCGCACGGCACGCCGATCTTCTTCCTCCATCCCAAGGACATGCAGGGTATGCTGACGGAGATCATGGAGACGCCCAAGGAAGGCGGGCACTGGTCGAATTGATCGCTCGCGTCATCCCAGCGCAAGCTGGGATCTTTCTCGGCATGGAGCGAGTGGGAGGCAGATCCCAGCTTTTGCTGGGATGACGGCTCCCCCAACTGCCCACCCCGTCACCCCGTCACCCCGTCACCCCGGCCCCCGAGCCGGGGTCCCGCTCGATTTTGCGTCCCACCCGAAGAACAGCGGGACCCCGGATCAAGTCCGGGGTGACGTGTAAGGTGGCGCTAAGGACTTGCCACCACCGCTCACCCGCGCCACAGTCGGTTGCGAAACAGGACTTTTGGGAGAGACAAGCATGTCCTACGAAACCATCACCGTCGAGCGCGACGGCCCGCTGCTGACCATCACCCTCAACCGGCCCGAGCGCCTCAACGCCATGGGTCCGGACATGGCCGACGAGCTGGGCGGGGCATTCTATGACCTGGGCAATGCGCGGGCGGTGCTGATCACCGGGGCGGGGAAGGGCTTCTGCTCGGGCGCGGACCTTGCGGCGCGCGGCGAGCGCAGTGCGCTGCAGGCCAAGGGCGGCAGCCACCGCGCCTTGCAGAACCACTACAATCCGGCGGTGACGCAGGTGCTGCGGGCCAAGGTGCCGGTGATCTGTGCTGTCAACGGCCCGGCGGCAGGTGTCGGCTGCTCGCTGGCGCTGGCGGCGGACTTCACCATCGCGGGCAAGAGCGCCTATTTCCTCCAGGCCTTCGTCAATATAGGCCTCGTGCCCGACGGCGGCTCGACCTGGCTGCTCGCCCGCGCGATCGGCCGCGCCCGTGCCACCCGCATGATGATGCTGGGCGAGAAGATCGGGGCGCAGCAGGCCGAGGAATGGGGCCTGATCTACAAGGCGGTCGATGATGACGCGCTGATGGCGGAGGCGAAGGCGCTGGCAGAGAAGCTCGCCAATGGCCCGACCGTTTCCTACGCCACCATGAAGCGCAACATCGCGCTGGCGATGGACGGCACCCTGTCCGACGTTCTCCTGGCCGAGGCCGAAGGACAGCAGATCGCCGGGGCCAGCGCCGATGCGATGGAAGGCGGCATGGCCTTCCTCCAGAAGCGCAAGGCCGAGTTCAAGGGGAAGTAGGATGCTGTTCTACGACAGCCCGAACCCGGCGCCCAACCCGCGCCGGGTGCGCATCTTTGCGGCCGAAAAGGGCATCGACCTGCCAAGCCGCGAAATCTCGATCCTGGCGCGCGAGCAGAAGTCGGAGGAGTTCCTGCGGATCAACCCCCGTGGGCAGACCCCGGCGCTGGAAACCGACGATGGCGAGGTGATCACCGAGAGTGTGGCGATCTGCCGCTATCTCGAGGCGCTCCACCCCGAACCGCCGCTGTTCGGCAGCACGCCGCTGGAGATTGCCCATATCGAGCAGTGGAGCCGAAGGGTCGAGATGATTCTGATGCCGCCGGTCGGGGCCGTCTGGGTCCACACCCACGCCTTCACCGCGCGCCTCCCCGGCCGCAATACCGAATGGGGCGAGACCAATCGCGCGCGCGTGGAGGAAGCGTTTCGGTTCTTCGACCAGTCGCTTGAGGGGGGTGAATTCCTCGCTACCGACGGCTATACCATGGCCGATATCCTCCTGCTCACGACGATGGATTTTGCCGGTTTCGTGGGTTGCGGAGCGCCGCAAGATTGTGCAGCGCTGCTGGCATGGCACGAACGCGTAAGCGCGCGGCCCAGCGCCGCCGCTTGAAGGACCCGAGATGAGTGACAAGCCGACCCCCGCCGACTGGAAGTCCCTTGCCGACAAGGAAGTGAAGGGCCGCGATCTCGACTGGCACACGCCGGAAGGCTTCACCATCAAGCCGCTCTATACGGCAGAGGATACGGCGGATATCGACCCCGGCCTGCCCGGTTTCGCTCCGTTCACGCGGGGGGTGAAGGCCAGCATGTACGCCGGCCGCCCGTGGACGATCCGGCAATATGCGGGCTTCTCCACTGCCGAGGAATCGAACGCTTTCTACCGCCGCAACCTCGCCGCCGGGCAGAAGGGGCTGTCGGTCGCCTTCGACCTCGCCACCCACCGCGGCTATGACTCCGACCACCCCCGCGTCGTCGGCGATGTCGGCAAGGCCGGCGTCGCGATCGACACCGTGCGCGACATGGAAATCCTGTTCGACGGCATCCCGCTCGATCAGATGTCGGTCAGCATGACCATGAACGGCGCGGTGATCCCGGTGCTGGCCTTCTTCATCGTCGCGGCGGAGCGCCAGGGGGTCAGCCAGGACAAGCTCGACGGGACCATCCAGAACGACATCCTCAAGGAGTTCATGGTCCGCAACACCTATATCTACCCGCCTGAGCCGAGCATGCGGATCGTCAGCGATATCATCGCCTATACCTCGGCCAACATGCCGAAATTCAACAGCATTTCGATCAGCGGCTATCATATGCACGAGGCCGGGGCGACGGCGGTGCAGGAACTCGCTTTCACCATCGCCGACGGCAAGGAGTATGTCACGCGAGCGATGGCCAGCGGGCTCGATATCGATGCCTTCGCCGGGCGATTGAGCTTCTTCTTCGGCATCGGCATGAACTTCTTCATGGAGATCGCCAAGCTGCGCGCGGCGCGCACACTGTGGTGGCGGGTCATGGACGGGCTGGGGGCCAAGTCCGAACGCAGCAAGATGCTGCGCACACACTGCCAGACTTCGGGTGTGAGCCTGCAGGAGCAGGACCCCTACAACAACGTCATCCGCACCACGGTGGAGGCGTTGGCCGCCACGCTGGGCGGCACCCAGTCGCTCCACACCAACGCGCTCGACGAAGCCATTGCCTTGCCGACCGATTTCTCCGCCCGCATCGCCCGCAACACCCAGCTTGTGTTGCAGGAGGAAAGCGGCATCTGCCACGTGGTCGATCCGCTCGGCGGCTCCTATTACATCGAGGCGCTGACCAAGCAGCTGGTGAACGATGCCTGGACGCTGATAGAGGAAGTCGAGGCGGCCGGCGGGATGACGGCCTATGTCGCCACCGGCGCGCCCAAGGCCGCGATCGAGACCGCCGCCGCGCAGAAGCAGACCGGGATCGACCGGGGCGAGACGGTGATCGTCGGGGTCAACAAGTATCGCCGCGAAACCGAAGACGCGATGGATACGTTGGAGGTGGACAACCACAAGGTCCGGCAGGGCCAGATCGCGCGGCTCAAGGCGGTGCGCGATGTGCGCGACGAGGCGGCGTGCCGGGCAGCGCTCAAGGCACTCAGCGAAGGCGCGGCGGGCGGGGCCAATGTTCTCGCGCTCGCTGTGGAAGCCGCCCGTCACGATGCAACGCTGGGCGAGATTTCGGCGGCGATGGAGGAAGTCTTCGGCCGCCACGATGCGACCCCCAAGCCGGTGCGCGGGGTCTACAAGTCGGCCTACGAATTCGACCGCCGCTGGCAGCAGGTGCTGGACGGGGTGAAGGCGGTCGAACGCCGCCTCGGCCGCAAGCCGAAGATCATGGTCGCCAAGATGGGCCAGGACGGCCACGACCGCGGTGCCAATGTCATCGCCAGCGCCTTCACCGACATGGGCTTCGACGTGATCTCCGGCCCGCTGTTCCAGACGCCGCAAGAGACGATGGAAATGGCGCTCGAGCACGGCGTCGATGCCATCGGTGCGAGCTCGCTTGCCGCCGGGCACAAGACGTTGATCCCCGAACTGATCAACCTGCTGCGCGAGGCCGGCCGGAGCGACATCAAGGTCGTCGCCGGCGGCGTGATCCCGCCGCAGGACTACGACTTCCTGCGCGAGGCGGGAGTGCAGGGCATCTACGGCCCGGGCAGCAATGTAGTCGAATGCGGCGCGGATATCCTGCGGCTGCTGGGCCACAATATGCCGCCAGCGGGGGATGAGCTGGACGAGGCGGCGGAGTG
Source organism: Erythrobacter sp. SDW2 (assembly GCF_021431965.1). Classification (NCBI taxonomy): domain Bacteria; kingdom Pseudomonadati; phylum Pseudomonadota; class Alphaproteobacteria; order Sphingomonadales; family Erythrobacteraceae; genus Erythrobacter; species Erythrobacter sp. SDW2. Next base: position 2,019,444 of record NZ_CP090370.1, on the reverse strand, counting down.
AGCTTTGTTCGCAACCTTCGCGACTTGGAGCGCAATGCCTACTATCTTGCTGAGATCATTGAGTCTGACAATGACCTGAGTTCGGACGCAGCGCTTCTCATTCGAAAGGGAAGGGCTTTCTTCCCTTTTCAGTTTCAGGGCAAACTGGCATTTTGTCCCTCAAAATTTGTTGGATATCGAAACAACGATCTTTTGAAGCATTTGGACATTCGCGGTTCGCGTGACGGGAAAGACACCAATCGCGAGATCAATAGAATTATCGGGTCAGGCTATGTGGAGGATGCAGCTCTGCATGTTGAGCTAGAAGCCTATGCTCGCCGAATTGGTGTAACACTTGAAAATCACAAGCATCGCTTCTGGATAACTGAATCAGCGAAAAGGGCAGCTGCGAATGGACAATCGGCAATCGATGACCTGCCGGACGACAATCTCGGATCTGAGCGTCCGGCGCGCCGAAAATCATCCGGAACATACTTCATTCGCAATGAGAATGTTAGGAACGCGGTCCGCCATCGGGCTAACGGCAGGTGCGAGTACTGTGGCAAGCGCGGTTTCGAAACTGAGGGTAGAGGTCGATATGTCGAGGCACACCATATCATTAGCCTTTCCAAGCAGGGGCCAGACACCCTGAAAAACGTTATCGCGCTGTGCCCAAACCATCATCGGGAGGCGCACTTTGGCTCAAACAGAATTAAGCTGGAAAGAGAGTTTCAAAAAATTCTCCAAGGCTTGTAGGACTTCGCCAATGACCCCCATCCGCACCGACTGGACCCGCGAGGAAATCGCGGCCCTCTTCGACCTCCCGTTCACCGAGCTGCTGTTCCAGGCCGCCACGGTCCACCGCGCTTTCCATCCGCCCGAGCAGGTGCAGCTCTGTACGCTGCTGTCGATCAAAACCGGCGGGTGTCCGGAGGATTGCGGCTATTGCTCGCAGTCGGTCCATGCCGATTCCGGCGTCGAGGCGACCAAGCTGATGGACGTGCAAGCCGTGCTCCAGCGAGCGGCGCAGGCCAAGGATGCGGGCAGCCAGCGCTTCTGCATGGGCGCGGCGTGGCGCAATCCCAAGGACCGCGACATGCCCGCGATTGTCGAGATCGTGAAGGGCGTGCGCGAGATGGGGCTGGAAACTTGCATGACCTTGGGCATGCTGACGCCGCAGCAGGCGGGCATGCTCGCCGAGGCGGGGCTCGACTACTACAACCACAATATCGACAGCAGCCCGGAGTATTACGAGCGGATCATCTCGACGCGTTCGATGCAGGAACGGCTCGATACGCTCGACCACGTGCGCGGCGCGGGGATCAACGTGTGCAGCGGCGGCATCATCGGCATGGGCGAGACCCGCGAGGATCGCGTCGGCTTCGTCCACACGCTCGCCACCTTGCCGCAGCATCCCGAAAGCGTGCCGGTCAACGCGCTGGTGCCGATCAAGGGCACGGTGCTGGGCAATATATTGGCCGACACGCCGCTGGCGAAGATCGACGATATCGAATTCGTCCGCACCGTCGCAGTGTCGCGCATCTGTATGCCCAAGAGCATGGTCCGCCTCAGCGCCGGGCGTGAGAGCATGAGCGAGGCGACACAGGCGCTGTGCTTCCTTGCGGGCGCGAACTCGATCTTCACCGGCGACAAGTTGCTGACCGCGCCCAATGCCGGTGACGACAGCGACGCCGCGCTCTTCGCCAAGCTGGGGCTGACGGCGCTGAAAGGCGAGGAGCCGATGCGTGCCGAACGGCAAGCGGTACCGGCGGAGTGAAGAACTCTCATTCTCGTCACCCCGGCCCCCGAGCCGGGGTCCCGCTTTTCTCGAAGCCGGGCACAACAGGTAGCGGGACCCCGGATCAAGTCCGGGGTGACGTGAAGGGGTAGGGTAGGGGCATGACCCTCGGCTTCTCCGTCCGCGAATTGCTCCCGCACGCGCGCAATGGCGAGAAGCTCAAGATCGGCCTGCGCGCGCTGGACGAGGATGAATGGCTCCAGCCTGATCCTGATCTCGCCACTCGCGCAGTAGCCTTTGATGCCCGACCGGAAGCCATCCAGCTGACCCAAGAGGCCAAAGCTCCCGGTGCCGAACTCGCCGCCATGCTTGGCCTTTCCGGCGGCCTGGCCGAGGCGGCCCGCGCGCAACACGAGGACATGTGCCTCCTCACCCGACAGCCCGATGAGGACATCTACCGCCTGATCGGTGCCGCGGTGGCGTACCCGACCGACTGGCGGGTCGAGCAGAAGATGGGCCTGCCGCTCGCGATGATGCATGCCCCGATCCATGGCTATGCCGAACAGCTGGCCACCGGGGTGGACCGCTTCATGGCCAAGCTCAAGCCCGGCGCGCTGTATGGCCGCAGCAACTGGTTCGTCGTCGACAGCGGTGCCCTGTGCCACCTGCCAGGCGAGCGCGAGTTGTTCGCGGGTGTCACCGCCGAGAACGCCGGGGACCGCCTCTTCGCCCGTTGCGAACGCCAGACCCTGCGCCGGCTGCCGCAGACGGGCGCGATCCTCTTCACCATCGGCGTCTATGTGGAGCCGCTTGGATCGTTGCCGGCGGACTCGATCCACTGGCTGGCCGAAGCCGTCCAGGCCATTCCCTCCGGCGAGCGCGAACGACGCGGGATAGGGGCTTACCTTCCGGCGCTGTTGGGCTATGCGGATGGGCGAAGAGAGGAATCCGAGGGCTGATGTTCAAGAAAATCCTGATTGCTAACCGCGGCGAGATTGCCTGCCGCGTCATCAAGACCGCCCGCCGCATGGGTATCCAAACAGTTGCGGTCTATTCGGACGCCGATGCGCGCGCTCCCTTCGTGCGCATGGCGGACGAGGCGGTTCATATCGGGCCTGCGCCTGCGGCCGAGAGCTACCTGGTCGCCGACAAGATCATCGCCGCGTGCAAGCAAACGGGAGCCGAAGCGGTCCATCCGGGTTATGGCTTCCTCTCCGAGCGCACCAGTTTCGCCGAAGCGCTGGCGAAGGAGAACATCGCCTTCATCGGCCCGCCGGTCGGCGCGATTGCGGCGATGGGCGACAAGATCGAGTCCAAGAAACTGGCCAGGGAAGCGGGGGTCAATGTGGTCCCCGGTTTCGTCGGCGAGATCGAGGATACCGACCACGCGGTCCGGATTTCCGAGGAAATCGGCTACCCCGTGATGATGAAGGCCAGCGCCGGCGGCGGGGGCAAGGGCATGCGTCTGGCCTACAACGACGCCGATGTCCGCGAAGGCTTCGAGAGCGTGAAGCGAGAAGGGCTCAACAGCTTCGGCGACGACCGCGTCTTCATCGAGAAGTTCATCCTGAATCCGCGCCACATCGAGATCCAGATCCTCGGCGACCAGCACGGCAACATCCTCTACCTCAACGAGCGCGAATGCAGCATCCAGCGGCGCCACCAGAAGGTGGTCGAGGAAGCGCCGTCGCCCTTCGTCACGCCCAGGATGCGTAAGGCGATGGGCGAGCAATGCGTCGCGCTGGCGCGCGCCGTCGGGTACTATAGCGCAGGCACGGTCGAACTGATCGTCAGCGGCGCGGACCCGACCGGCGAAAGCTTCTACTTCCTCGAGATGAACACCCGCCTGCAGGTGGAACATCCGGTTACCGAGGCGATCACCGGCATCGATCTGGTCGAGCAGATGATCCGCGTGGCTGCCGGCGAGAAATTGGCGATGACGCAGGACGAAATTGGCATTGATGGCTGGGCAATCGAGAACCGCGTCTATGCCGAGGACCCCTATCGCGGGTTCCTGCCCAGCACCGGGCGGCTTGTTCGCTATCAGCCGCCGCTCCAGGGCTGGACCGATGATGGCAGCGCCAATGGCCGGCGCGGCGTTGGCGGAGTGCGGATCGACGACGGCGTCTATGAAGGCGGCGAGGTCTCGATGTACTACGACCCGATGATCGCCAAGCTGATCACCTGGGGCGAAACCCGCGACGAGGCGGCCGACTTGCAGATCCAGGCGCTCGATGCCTTCCGCATCGAAGGGCTGGGGCACAATGTCGATTTCCTCAGCGCGCTGATGCAGCACCCGCGTTTCCGATCGGGCGAACTGACCACCGGCTTCATCGCCGAGGAATATCCGGAAGGGTTCAACGGTGCGGCGGCTTCGGATGACTTGCTCCGCGCACTTGCTGCCATTGGCGGTGTAATTGCCACCGCGGATGCGGACCGGGCGCGGCGGATCGACCAGCAGCTCGACGGGAACATGCTGCCGCCGGGGGACTGGACTGTCCGCATCGGCGAGCGTGACTATATCGTGAGTCTCGAGGAAGAGGCGATCACGGTCGATGGCGATGCTGTAGCGCTGGAGATGGAATACACGCCCGGCGAGGCGATGGTCGATGTCGAATGGGGCGGCGATGAAGAGGTGGCAGGCGAGGCACTGACCTTGCAGCTGAGGCCCACCCGCACCGGCTTTGCCATCACCACGCGCGGTGCGACCCACCAGCTGCGCATCCTGCCGACCCGCATCGCACATCTGGCGGACCACATGATCGAGAAGATCCCGCCCGATCTCTCCAAGCTGCTGATCTGCCCGATGCCTGGCCTGCTGGTGAAGCTGCACGTTGGCGAGGGCGAGGAAGTCCAGCCCGGCCAGCCGCTTGCCACGGTCGAGGCGATGAAGATGGAGAACATCCTGCGCGCCGAGAAGCAGGCGGTGGTATCCAAAATCAACGCGGCCGAGGGCGACAGCCTGGCGGTCGATGCGGTGATCCTCGAGCTGGAATAATGCATCTCCGCCACGATCCCGATGCTCCGGCCGCTGCACAAATCGCCTTCGACGATTTCCTCAAGGTCGATATCCGCATCGGGACCATCGTGGCAGCAGAGGAATTCCCCGAAGCGCGCAAGCCGAGTTACCGCCTGCGGATCGATTTCGGCCCGGTGATCGGCGAGAAGAAGAGCTGCGCGCAGATTGCGGCCAATTATCACCTCGACGATCTGGTCGGGCGGCAGGTCGCGGCGGTGGTCAATTTCCCGCCGCGCCAGATCGGCCCGGCGATGTCCGAAGTGTTGACGCTAGGCTTCGCCGACGAGGCAGGCGAGGTCGTGTTATTCGCGCCCGACGTGAAGGTGCCCGACGGTTCGCGCCTTTTCTAGAGCGCCATGTGCCAGCACTGGTTGTGCGCCCCGTTGACGTAGTCCGAAAAGGCCTCCCCCGGCGCAAATCCGAAGCCGCTGTAGAGTGCCTTCGCCGGTGCGAACGCTTCGCCCGTTCCGGTTTCCAGGCTCAACCGCAGCATACCTTCTGAACGCGCGATTTCGGTCAGCGCGTTCAGGATTGCCTTGGCTGCGCCCTTGCCGAGATGGTCGGGGTGAGTGCGCATGGATTTCAATTCGGCGTGGGTCCCCGACAGGCGCTTGAGCGCGCCGATTGCGATCAGTGTCTCGTTCTCCCAAGCGCCAAGCAGAGTGATCGACGGCCCTGCCAATCCCGAAACATCGAGCGCGAAGCTGGTGCCGGGTGGGGACAAGGACTGCGCATCGCGTTGGTGATATTCGACCATCTGGCGGACGGCAGGGTCTTCCAAGCTGGCGGGGTCTACGCGCATCTATCAATCCTCCACCAGCGCCACGGCCCTGATCCATCCGGCGCTGGCGCGCTCGATCTTCACCGGGAAGCAGCTGAAGGTGAAGCCGTGGGTGGGCAGGGCGGCCAGGTTGGTCAGCTTCTCGATCTGGTAATAGGGCCGGATGCGGCCGGCCTTGTGGCCTTCCCAGATGATCGCCGGATCGCGTGTCTCGGCCCAGCGGCGAGCGGTGTGGCTGAATGGCGCATCCCAGCTCCACGCATCGGTCCCGACGACCTCGACCCCGCGTTCGGTCAGCCACAGCGTTGCCTCTGCGCCAAGCCCCACACCCTGATCGGTAAAGTTCTCGGTGCCATAAACTGCGCCGGACTGGACCAGCACGATATCGAGCGGCTGCAAATCATAGTCGATCTTGTCGAACGCCTGCTCGACCTCGGCTGCGCTGACCACATGGCCATGCGGCAGGTGGCTGAAGTCCAGTTTGACCCCCGGGCGAAAGAACCGGTCAAGCGGTGCTTCGTCGATGCTGGGGGCGGGAGCGGCACCGCTTTCAGTGGTCGAATGATAATGCCACGGCGCGTCCATATGGGTGCCGTTGTGAGTGCTGAGTTCCAGCATCTCGACCGCCCAGCCTTCCCCATCGGGCAGGTCCTCTTTCTCCAGACCCGGAAAGAACATGGCGATCTGCTGCCAGGTGTCCTCATGGGTCATGTAGGTGACCTTGGGGCGCATCACTTCCGGATCGGAAGTGACATCGTTGGTGATCGGGATCGACAGATCGATGAAGCGGGTCATGCTGCGCACAATCGCGCGGGGCAGTGTTTCCGTCAATGCAGGACAAGCTGCTCGTCAAGGAAGGCGGCAACATCCTGAAGATCGACGTCTTTCGCCAGATATGCTGCACCAATGCCGCGCAGCAAAAGGAAGGGCAGGGTGCCCGCGTCCATCTTCTTGTCGTGGAGCATGTGCTGCACCAGTCCGGCACCGTCGGTCTTCAATCCTATTGAGGATAACTCCGAAGGCAGGCCAGAAGCCGCAATCACCCGGGTGACCCGCTCGGCGTCTTCGACCGGCAGCTCGCCGCGCCGCGCCGAATAGCGTGCCGCGAGCACCATTCCCAATGCGACTCCTTCGCCGTGGAGCAAACGGTCGGAAAAACCGGTCTCAGCCTCCAGCGCATGGCCGAAGGTGTGCCCGAGGTTGAGCAAGGCCCGCACGCCGCTGGTCTCACGCTCGTCCTCGGCAACAATCCGCGCCTTGGCAGCCACACTGGCCGTGACCGCGTGTTCAAGCGCATATTCGTTCCGCCCCAATACTGCGCCGCCATTGGCTTCCAGCCACGCGAAGAACTCCGCATCGCCCAGAATGCCGTATTTAAGCACCTCGGCGAAACCAGCGCGCATTTCGCGGTCGGGCAGGGTGTCGAGGGTGGCGGTATCGGCCAATACGAGCGACGGCTGATGGAACGCCCCGACGAGGTTCTTCCCCGCAGCGGTGTTGATCGCCGTCTTGCCGCCAACCGAACTGTCGACCTGCGCCAACAAGGTTGTCGGTATCTGGACGAAGCCACATCCGCGCTTGAGGATGGCACAGGCAAAACCGGTCAGGTCGCCAACGACACCGCCGCCCAGTGCAAAGACATGGTCTCCGCGCTCAACACCTTGGGTGAGTAACCAATCGGTGAGGGTTTGCAGGCTCTGCCAGCTTTTTGAGTCCTCACCTGAGGGCACTTGATAAAGCGCTACTTCCCGTTCCGCTGCCGCGAGTGCTGCCATCAGTGTGGCGCCATGATCGGCCCAGGCATTGGCATCGGCCACTACCGGTACGATTGACTTGCGCAAAAAATCCTTCGCGAGAGTGGCAGCATCACTGAGCAGCCCGCGACCAACGTGCACATCGTAGCTGCGTCCGGCGAGTTCGACAGGAATCACAGCCATTGGTCGATTGCCTCCAGGATGCGATTGGCGGTCGATATGTGTGGCCCGTTCTCGCTGCGAACGTGGATCGGTGCTTGCGAATAAAACGGCTGCCGCTCGGCGTGAAGGCGGGCCAGTATTTCCTCGGGATCGCCCTGCTTGAGGAGCGGACGGGTGTTGCGGCGCGAGGTGCGCTCCACCAGAGTCGCAATGTCGGCATCGATCCAAACGGCAATCGCCTCATTGAGAATGAGCGCACGGGTTTCGTCATTGACGAAAGCACCGCCGCCGGTGGCGATGACCCCATGCTTTTCCTCGATTAGTCGGGCTATCACGCGCCGCTCGCCATCCCGAAAATATGCCTCACCGAACTCCGAAAAAATCTCCGAGATCGACATCTGCGCGGCCTCTTCGATCTCCTCATCGGCATCGACGAAGTCTCGCCCGATCAAGCTTGCAAGGCGGCGGCCAACGGTTGACTTGCCAACACCCATAAGTCCGACCAGCACGACCGGCCGCTCAATCCGTCGGGAGATCGCCGCAATATCGGCTGGGTTGGTGAGGGGCGTGCTGTCTTGCATTGCCGCTTGGCCTAGAGATGGGCTAGGGCGAAGGCAACAAAGGGTAAGTTTTGCTGGAAACGAAAATGGCTATGGTTCGGTGGGCGGGCATCGGTGTTTTGCTCGTGCTGGCTATCCTGGCCTGGGCTTGGTGGGACGGCGGCAGGGAACCGCTTCGTCCGATCGAGCAGGCGGTTCCGGTACCGGAGGGTATGCAATGAAGCGGTCGGCTGTGTTGGGTCTTCTGGCAGGTGCCGGGGCGCTGGCCCTGACCACAGCCTTTGCGAGTGCCAGTGCTTCGCCCGAGTCGCTCCTGCCGCCGGGCTTCGAGGATCCCGCTCCCGCACCGAGTGCGCGCCCGGCGCCGCGTCCTGCTTCTCCTTCGACACAAACGGTCCCGTCGGCTCCGTCGGGAGGCAGTGTGCCCGTGATCCAGCCGATCCCTGGTGGTGGCGGATCAGCGCCCTCCGGACCTGTGACGTTGCCGCCCGGCTTGCCTTCGCTTGAAGAGCTGGAAAGGCTTGACCCTGCCGAACTCGACGAACTTTTGGGTCTCAAGCCCAAATACGACATGCCGCCAGGCGCGCGCAGGTCAATGGAGCAGGTTGGTTTGCTCGATGCCAGTGAAGGCGGCATGCCGGTGGGATCGGTCGGAAGGCAACCTGTGTCGTTGGTGCGTGCATCCCTGAACGGTCTCAAGACGCCGATGATCTCTCGCTGGGGCCATATCCTCGTCCGTCGTGCGCTGGTAAGCAGGCTGGAAACCCCCGCTGGAATGGCACCGGCTGAGTTTGCCGGGCTGCGTGCCAAGGCTCTTAATTCCATGGGTGAGTTCGAGGCTGCGCGCGGAATCGCGCAGGACATCGATGTCGGCAACTGGAACAAGACATTGGCCGACGCGGCCGTGAATTCGTTTATCGCGACAGGTGATATTACCGGCGCGTGCCCGGCTGTGCGTTTCCGTGGCGCTTTGCGAGACGATGCCCAGTGGCGGATGCTGGGCTCAATCTGCAATGCTTTCGCCGGCGAAAGCGCCAGTGCGCGCAGTGCCCTGATACGCATGCGCAACCAGAACACGGCACCCGCGATCGATGTGCTGCTGGCCCAACGTTATGCCGGGGCAGCAGGGCGTGGGCGCAGCGCTGTCAACCTTGAATGGCAGGGCGTCGAGGAACTCAATCCGTGGCGTTATGGCCTCGCGCTTGCATTAGGAGCCGAAATTCCCGGCGAACTGACCGACGATCTGGGCACCTATTACCAGCGCGTTGCGGCACGCAATCCGGCTCTTTCGGTGGTAGATCGAATGGGGCCTGCGGAACGGGCAGCGCGTGAAGGCATCTTTTCGTCCCGGGCACTGATCGACCTTTATGGCCAGTTTTATGCCGAGAACGGCAACGAAGGAACCTGGGGACCGCTCGCAGCCCAGCTTCGCAACGCTTATATCGCGACCGATCCGGGGGAAAGGCTCGCTGCCATAAAGGCCGTATGGGGAAATGAAACGCCAGACTACGCGCGGCTTGTCCTGACTGCTTATGCAGCCGCACGCCTGCCGGCGAGCCAGGAATTGGCGGAGGATGCCGGACCGCTCATTGCCTCGATGTTGGCCGCTGGCTTGGACAAGGACGCGCTCGAATGGGGTGAAGTCGTTCCCGAGGGTAGTCAGGGTTGGGCGCAATTGGTGCTGGCCCAGCCGAGCAGGTCTACGCCTGTCGGGAGCGGCGACGTTGATGCATTTATAGATGACGATACCAGTTCGGGTCAGCGCAAATCGGCTTTCCTGGTTGCTGGTCTCGCCGGGCTCGGTCGCCTGGAGAACGGCGCTGTGAACAGCTATTCGCAGTCGCTCGGTCTCGAACTTGGACGGCAAACGCGGTGGAGCCGGATGGTCAGTCGAGCCGGAGAGCTTCGTAACCAGCCACTGGTATCCTTCCTTGTCGGAGTCGGGATGCAGGGCGAAGGCTGGGACAGAATGACCCCTCGCCATCTGTTTTACATCGTCCGTGCTCTCAACAATGCAGGACTGGCTAGCGAGGCGCGGATGATAGCTGCCGAGGCCGTTGCCCGCGGCTGATCGGCGATGGGCGCAGCCTCGGCCCCGATCGAAGATTTCCTCGCCATGCTGGCGGCCGAACGCGGTGCGGCGGCCAATACTCTGGCGGCCTATCGCCGGGATCTCGAAGGAGCGGAGAAACTGGTCGGAGAGCTGGCGTCCGCCCCGCGCGCCAAGGTGTCGCAGCTGGGCAGTGCCTGGGCTTCGCTGGCTCCTTCGACTGTCGCGCGCAAATCGTCGGCTTTGCGCCAATTCTTCGGGTTTCTGATCGACGAAGGGTTGCGCGATGATGATCCATCGCCGGCGCTTCCGAGGCCGGCGACGCGCCGGCTGCTCCCCAAGATCCTATCGCATGACGAGATCGAAACACTGTTCGCGCGCGCTGAATTGGAGGCCGCATCCGGTCGTCCTCGAACGGTTCGAATGCTTGCATTGCTCGAATTGCTCTATGGTTCGGGGTTGCGAGCGACAGAGTTGGTATCGCTTCCGGTTTCGGCAGTCCCGAGGGACGCGCCATTCCTGACTGTGACCGGCAAGGGAGGACAGGCGCGCATGGTCCCGATCAGCCGCCGCGCTGGTGAGGCACTTGCTCGATGGCTCCCGTTGCGTGAAGCCGTTTCGCCATGGCTGTTCCCGTCGCGCGGGAAGCATCTGACGCGAATCCGGTTGTTCCAGTTGCTCAAGGAACTGGCGACCCACGCGGGATTGAATCCGGGTAAGATCAGCCCGCATGTCCTGCGCCATGCCTTTGCGACTCACTTGCTCGAGGGCGGGGCAGACTTGCGCGTACTCCAGACGCTGCTCGGCCACGCCGATATCGCCACCACGCAGATTTATACCCATGTCGACGCTGCGCGCTTGGTAGCATTGGTCAATGAACGGCATCCGCTTGCGGAAAAGCGGCGAGGCGACTAGCGCGTCCGCATGAATGCCTATCTCGAATTCGAGAAGCCTGTCGCCCAGCTCGAAGCGCGGATCGCGGAATTGCGCGCCGCCGCCGAGGGTGACGAGGTCGATATCTCCAATGAGCTCAAGCGGCTCGAGAAGAAAAGTGCCGAACTGCTCGCGAGCACCTACGCGGCGCTGACGCCGTGGCAGAAAACCCAGGTAGCCCGGCATCCGCTGCGGCCTCATTTTCGCGACTTCGTTGCCCATGCGTTCGACGAGTTCGTGCCGCTGGGCGGTGACCGTCTTTATGGCGACGATGAAGCGATCATGGGCGGCTTTGCCAAGCTCAGGGGGCGCAAGGTCATGCTGATCGGACACGAAAAGGGCCACGACACCGAAAGTCGGCTGCGTCACAATTTCGGCATGGGGAAGCCCGAAGGGTATCGCAAGGCCATCCGGTTGATGGAGCTGGCTGATCGGTTTGGCCTGCCGGTGGTGACCCTGGTCGACACCTCCGGAGCCTTTCCGGGGGTGGAAGCCGAAGAACGCGGCCAGGCGGAAGCCATCGCTCGTTCGACCGAGGCTTGCCTCGCGCTAGGCGTTCCTATGGTTGCGACAATTGTAGGCGAGGGTGGATCCGGCGGTGCCGTGGCGCTGGCGAGTGCAGAGCGGGTCCTGATGTTCGAGCATGCTGTCTATTCGGTCATTTCGCCCGAAGGTTGCGCTTCGATCCTGTGGCGGACCGCCGAGCGGGCACCCGATGCCGCCGAGGCTATGAAAGTCACTGCGCAACATCTCAAGGATCTGGGCGTTATAGACCGGATCGTAAATGAGCCCGTTGGCGGGGCACATCGTGATCCCGCCGGGGCCTGCCAGAGCCTGGCGGCTGCGATCGACGAGGAATTGACTGCGCTGGGTGCCATTCCTTCGGACGGACTGCGCAGGATACGCGAAGAAAGGTTTCTTCAGATCGGAGCTTAATCGCCATTGCTGCGTTACGCCATCTGACAACCTTTCCGACGGGCCCATGCTAAGGCTCTGGGAAGCTTAAAGATGAGGAGACACAAGATATGTCCCGAACCCTGAAACCGGCCTTTCTCGGCACGGCAGCGCTCGCATTTGCCCTCTCGGGTTGCATGGGCGCAGGTGGCTCGATTCCCAGTGCTTCGGCACCCATCACGCAGAGCGAAGCCCAGCAGGGCGCAGAGGCGCACCCCAAGCTGCTAGCCGAATTCGGCGGGGCGATGACGGGGCCGCAGGCGACCTACGTCGAGCAAATCGGCAAGAACGTCGCGGTGCAGTCGGGCCTTGGCAACGCCCGTGAAGATTTCACCGTCAGCCTCGTCAACAGCTCGGTCAACAACGCCTTCGCGATCCCCGGCGGCTATATTTACACCACCCGCCAACTGGTCGCGCTGATGAACAACGAAGCCGAACTGGCTGCGGTGCTGGGGCACGAAGTTGGCCACGTTGCCGCTCGACATTCGCAGCGGCGACAGGCGGCGGCGCAGCGCAACTCGATCCTCGGCATTCTTGGCGCCATCGCCTCTAACGTGATTCTCGGTAACTCGGGCCTCGGCAACACGCTTTCCAATGTGTTCCAACAGGGTTCTCAGCTTTTGACGCTGAAGTTTTCGCGGAGCCAGGAGCTTGAAGCCGATGAATTGGGCATCAGATACCTGACCCAGGCCAATTACGATCCGCAAGCGATGAGCACAGTGCTGCGCAGCCTTGCAATGCAGAACAATCTCGATGCGCAATTGCAGGGCCGCAATGCTTCGATCCCGGAATGGGCATCGACCCACCCCGATCCGGCAAGCCGTGTAACGACTGCCCGCCAAAAGGCGCAGGGCTTGGCGGGCAGCATCACCAATCGGGACACCTTCCTGACGAGAATCGACGGCATTCTCTACGGCGACGATCCGGCACAAGGTGTGATCGAAGGACAGGATTTCATCCATCCTGATCTGAAGCTGCGTTTTTCGGCGCCGACCGGATTCTACATGATCAACGGGACCCGCGCGGTCAGTATCAACGGCCAGTCGGGCCAGGCGCAGCTGACCACGGCGAGCTACAACGGCGATCTCGATGCCTACATCCGGGCCGCCTTCGCCGCGCTTGGCGGTAATCAGCAGCAACTGGCACCTTCATCGATCCAGCGCACGACAGTGAACGGGCTGAAGGCCGCCTATGGCACGGCCCGGGTGAGCAATGGTTCAGGGCAGATCGATGTCACTGTGTTTGCGTATGAATTCGCACCAAGCCAGGCATTTCATTTTCAGGCTGTCACAGCAGCAGGGAAGGGAGACGTGTTCGCCCCAATGTACCAGTCGATGCGGAGGATTACGACCGCCGAGGCTTCTGCAGTGATCCCACGCAAGATCCAGGTCGTGACTGTTGCCCGCGGCGATACGGTTGCATCGCTGGCGCGCCGGATGGCTTATGACAATGCCCAGGTTGAACGCTTCCGTGTGCTCAACGGCCTTGGCTCGACCGATGAACTCCAGGCCGGACAGAAGGTAAAGCTGGTCGTTCGCGGACGCTAACGCTGACGGGCGTCGTGTTTGCCACGCACAAACAAAAACGGCGGGGATCGCTCCCCGCCGTTTCTGTTTTTGGCTTGCGCCGTCGAATTAGACCGAAGCCATGTCCGACGAAACCTTGCCGAAGGTGTTGCTCAGCTGGTTGCCGAGGCCCGACATCGCCGAGATGGCGGCGACGGCGATCAGAGCGGCGATCAGGCCATATTCAATGGCGGTCGCGCCTTCGTTGTCCTTCATGAGGTTCTTGAAGAAAGTCATTTGTAGTCTCCTGGTTTCAGTCTTCGGTACCCGACTCTTTCCAGTGATCCGGATCGAGCGAATTTCGGTGTAAGGGTGAGCGGTTGACAAAATCCTAAAGCGAGTGACGGTTTTTTTGTCATTGGTGATCAGATGGATGCCTTGTCGACGGCCTCTTGCGAGGTATCAGAAACAAAGTTCCACTTGTCAGTAACGACGTTGCCGACCTGCGAAACCGACGCAATCATGGCGAGAAAGATCATGGCGAGGATGATACCGTATTCGACGGCCGTCGCGCCCGAGCTGTCGCTGAAGAGCTTTTTGATCAGGTTCCGCATGTAAAATCCCACCCAATGAGTGCACTGATCGCCGATATTGCCGCGCCAGGGTTAAGAAAGGGTTTGCTGAGGCCACAGAAATGACAAAAAAGTTTACACCTCTGATCGTGGTCGCTGCGGCCGTGAGCGATGGAAGTGGGCGCTGGCTGATGCACAAGCGACCCGCGCACAAGCAGCACGGCGGACTATGGGAGTTCCCGGGCGGCAAGGTCGAAGCCGATGAATGCCCCGGTACGGCACTGGCAAGAGAGATCGAGGAGGAGGCCGGAATACGACTCGACCCGGATGAATTGGCTGAAACGGGCTTTGCGGTCTCCTGCGGTGACGAGAGTGCGGACGGGATTGTCATCCTTCTTTACACCGCCGAACGATGGCACGGAGACCTAGAGGCGCGTGAGGGTGGTCAGTTCCAGTGGTTCGACCATGCCGGGATCGCGACACTGGACAAACCACCGCTCGACGTCGTGCTGGCACGGCAACTGGCGCAAAAAAGGCCCTAACTGCGCTTCAAAAGGGATTGCCAAGCCTCGAGCGCACTCCTATGTGCCGCCCTCCAACGCGCACCCGTAGCTCAGCTGGATAGAGCACCAGACTACGAATCTGGGGGTCGGACGTTCGAATCGTTCCGGGTGCGCCATCAAAAGGCCGTTCCTCGCAAGAGGGGCGGCCTTTTGTGCATCATTAGGTTTGGAACCGGGGTTGGGCTTCTCCGTTGCCCCTGTAACACTTGCATCTCGGAGACCCACCAATGTCAGCGACCCAGGATATTTTCAGCCGGCTTAAGCAGGACCACGACCGTCACCGCGAACTCCTCGACCAGATTGCGCAGACCAGTGGCGACACGCCCGAGCGGCGCGAATTGTTCGAAGCCTTTACCAGGGAAGTGAAGGGCCACGCGTCGGCAGAAGAGCAGGCACTTTATGCATCCATGCTCCGCAAGCCCCCGACGACCGATGAGACGCGCCATTCCGTCGCCGAGCATCACGAAATCGAAGAAGCCCTCAACGATCTCGCTGCGACCGATATGTCATCTTCGGCCTGGCTCCAGAAATTCAAGCAGCTCGACCACGATTATCGGCATCACATCAAGGAAGAGGAAGACGAGCATTTCCCTGAGTTTGAGGAATATCTTACCGCCGAAGATGTGAAGCAGATGGAGGAGGTCTTCGAACGGAGGAAGGCAGCCGAGAAGGCCGAAGCCGAGGTTACTCCGGAGAAGAAGGAAGACGCCAAGGAGTGAGCCACCGGTGACATCCGAACCAATGACCCGGTCCTTTGGGCCGGGTTTTTTGTCGGCGCGCCAGCACCTATTTGCATTTCTCGCTCGCCTCGGCGAAGGCTGGGGCTGGAACATGGCATATGCGGCAACCGTCGCACCTTGGAGGAACGCGCCACTATGGGTTGCGACGCAGATCACGATCATGGGAACACATCGGGCAAGCCCGATGTCCCTCAGCACGTACAGGATGCGATCCGCACGCTTATTGAATGGGCGGGCGATGACCCCAGGCGTGAAGGACTTCTCGATACACCGAGGCGGGTAGGGCGGGCCTGGCTCGAATATTGCCAGGGTTACCAGGAAGAGCCGTCCATCCACCTGTCTCGCGTATTCGAGGAAGTGGGTGGCTACGACGAGGTCGTGCTGCTCAAGGACATCCCGTTCCAGAGCCACTGCGAACACCATATGGCGCCGATCACCGGCAAGGCCGCCATTGCCTATTTGCCCAACAAGCATGTGGTGGGAATTTCCAAGCTGGCGCGTGTGCTCCACGGGTATGCTCGCCGGCTGCAAATCCAGGAGCGTCTCACGGCCGAGGTCGCCCAGTGCATCTGGGACAATCTCGAACCTCATGGAGTCGCCGTCGTGATCGAGGCGCAGCATGGTTGCATGACGGGACGTGGTGTTCGCACACCGGGGGTCGGCATGGTTACTAGCCGCCTGCTCGGATGTTTCCTTGATGACCACAGCAGCCGCAAGGAAGTGCTTAGCCTGATGGGCTACGGTTGAGCCAGCGCGAAGGGAAGGGGCATGGCGCGTGAGTTCAAACTGGCGATGACGCCAGACGAGCTATCGGAGTTCTTCTGTCAGGCCTTTCCCGGCGATCCGCAGCGAAATTTCGCGTTCGAACGGTTCGAACCAGGCTTCCTGCGCATAAGGATGGTGCCCGACGAGACAATGCTGCGTCCAGGCAATCTGGTTTCGGGGCCGACCCAGATGGCACTGGCTGATCGTGCCGCCTATGCTGTAATTCTAGCTCACATCGGCCCGGTGGCGATGGCGGTGACGAGCAATCTCAACATGAGCTTCCTTCGGGGGGTTCAGAAGGATGCGGTCTACGCTGACACCACTTTGCTCAAGCTGGGACGGAAACTGGCTTCGGTGGATGTCCGCTTGTGGCAGGACAGCGAACACCACATTGTTGCGCAGTCGACCGTGACCTACGCCATTCCCTGAGTGAGTCAGGAGTGACGGCTGATGCCGCGCATCAAGATGTCGCGGGCAAGGTCCGGCACTGAAGCGATATCATCCCCCTCGCGCGCCCACACGGCATAGCGCAGGCCGAGAAACACGTTCATTCCCATGATCGCCCAGGCATGGGCTTCATTCAGATCATCAATGAGTTCGCCTTTGGCCGCTCCGTCCCGCAACCGTTCGAGGATGCGTAGCGCGGTGTTTTCGTAGTGGGCACGATAGCTAGGCGGGTCGACGAATTCGGCTTCGTCGATGATGCGATATATCTCTTTGTGTTCCAGCGCGAAGGCAAGGAATGCGGAGAGGGCGTCGCGCTCGCGGTCAAAGGCAGATGCGCTGTTCTCCAGGGCTGAGGAAGCGGCTTGCTTCACTCCATCACTAAAGTCGCGGACGAGCGCCTGGAAAATGGACTCCTTCGATTCGAAGTAGGTGTAGAAGCTGCCCAAGGCGACCCCTGCGCGCCGGGTGATCCCGCTGATTGAAGCTTCGTGGAAGCCGCGTTCGCCGAATTCGAATTTGGCTGCATCGAGCAGTTTGCGGCGCGTGCGGCGCCCGCGTTCGGTAACCGGGGTCAATGCTCCGTTTGTTGCTGTTGTGTCCCCGTCCATGGACCGCAAGCTATGCGCAAACCAGGCTGTCGACAAGTCTTAACTTGAAAGGTGGTTCATCTTTCAATATGATTCCTCCCATAACAGCTTTTGGGAGAAAGAATCATGTCCAATCCGCCTCGTTTGCGCGCTGCATTGATGGTTGGCGCTGCCAGCACATTCTGGCTCGCTGCACCGGCTGCCGCGCAGGACGCTGGCGAAGCCGAAGATTCTCTCAGTCAATCTGAAGGCTATGGACAGCCCTTGGTGGTTACAGCACGTCGGCGCGAGGAACTGGCCGTTGACGTCCCGCTGTCTCTGACGGCGATTTCAGGTGCCGACCTCGACCGGAAGGGAACGCAGGAAATCACCGCCATCGCGCAGGAAGTGCCAAACCTTACGCTCGAAGTAAGCCGCGGCACCAACACGACGCTGACCGCCTTTATCCGTGGTGTGGGCCAGCAAGACCCGGTTGCGGGTTTTGAAGCGGGCGTCGGACTGTACGTTGATGACGTCTATCTTAATCGTCCGCAAGCGGCCGTTCTTGACGTGTATGATGTAGAGCGGATCGAAGTGCTGCGCGGCCCGCAGGGTACCCTTTACGGTCGCAACACTATCGGCGGTGCGATCAAGTACGTCACTGCTCGCCTTCCCGAGGATCCCAGCTTCAAGGCCCGGGCAACCTACGGCTCTTATGACCAGGCAGACTTGATTCTCAGCGCCTCCGTGCCGCTCTCGGAGGCAATCCGCATTGGTGCAAGCGGTGCGCGGCTCAGCCGTGGCGGCTTTGGCGACAATCTCAATCTCCAAGGGGTGGAGAATTACAACAAGGACGTTTGGGCGGCGCGCGGGACTATCGAGATGGAAAGCGGACCGCTCTTCATCCGCTTGTCCGGTGACTATGTGAAGGACAACAGCGAGGCTCGCCAGGGGCATCGCCTGATCCCCTCCCTTGTCACTGGTGCGCCGGTCCTGGACAATGTTTACGACACCCGCGCCGGTCTGAATGTCGTCGACCAGGAAGTCGAGGCATGGGGCGGGGCGCTGGCAATTTCCTACGAGGTTTCCGACACCATCACGCTGAAGTCGATTACCGGCTATCGCAAGGACAAGTCGACCACACCGATCGACTTCGACAGCCTGCCGTCGGCCGACCTCGATGTGCCCGCGATCTACAACAACAAGCAATTCAGCCAGGAACTGCAGTTCCTGTACGAAGGCGAAAAGCTGAACGGTGTGCTCGGGGCCTATTACCTCGATGCCAACGCTTTCACTGCCTTCGATGTAGCACTGTTCACGACAGGTGCGATCCTCAACCTCCCGGGCCTCAATGCGCAGACCGTCGGCGATGTCGACACCAGCACCTGGTCGATCTTCGGCGATTTCTCCTACGACATCACCGACCGGCTGAGTGTCTCGCTCGGCGGTCGTTACACAAGCGACAAGCGGACCAGCCGCGTGCTGCGGACGACCTTCATCGGTGGCTTTTCGGACCTGTTCCCGCCGTCGACCGCAATCCCGATTGCTGTCACGTCGGACTTCCTCGGCAGTAAGACTTTCAAGGAGTTCACCCCGCGCGCGTCGGTCAGCTTCAAGCCGAACGATAACAACAACATCTATTTCACCTACTCGCGCGGCTTCAAGGGGGGCGGCTTCGATCCGCGTGGCCAGACCAGCGCTGCGCCCGACCTCGACGGTGATGGCGACCGGGACTATGACGACCAGTTCGCGTTCCTGAGTTTCGATCCTGAAACGGTCGACAGTTTCGAACTGGGTTGGAAGGCATCGCTGCTGGACAACCGTCTCAACATCAGCCTTGCGGGATTCCTGGGTCAGTACAAGGATGTGCAGATTCCCGGCTCGGTCGGGATCGACACCAACAATGATGGTGTCAACGACAGCTTTATCGGGATTACCTCCAACGCGGCCTCTGCCGACGTCAACGGGTTCGAGTTTGAAGGCAGGGCGCTGGTTGGCCGCGATTTTGCCGGAATCGGCAGCCGCCTGAACGTCAACTGGTCGCTTGGCTATCTCGATGCCAAGTTCAACACCTTTATCGACAACTTCGGCAATGATGTGGCTGACCAGCGGGTGTTCCAGAATACGCCGGAGTTCACCGGCCATTTCGGTTTCGACCTTGGCGTTCCCGCTGCTGGAGGCATGGTCGACCTGCTGAGCTCGGTTTCCTATCGCAGCGATGCCAGCCAGTTCGAAGTGCCGAACCCCTATCTTGACCAGGATGGCTATGCACTGGTCGATGCGAGCCTCGTCTACACCGCAGATAGCGACCTGTTCACTATCGGCCTGCATGTGAAGAATCTGTTCGACAAGCGTTACATTGTCGCAGGCTACAATTTTGTGGCGGGCGGCGTGAATGGCGCGCCCTTCGTCCCGACCCTAGGCCGCGAAGGAACTCTGACGGGTTTCTACGGCGATCCGCGTCGGGTGTTTGTGACCGGGGAAATCCGCTTCTGAACCGTCTCTCCGAAGAAAAAGGGCGCCACCCTCACGGGGGCGCCCTTACTTTTGGCGGATCAAATTGGCTTAGAGTTGGCCGAGCAAATGTTCCGCGCTCGAGACCGAGAAATCACCGGGCGCCTCGACGTTGAGCTCGGTCACCTTGCCGTCTTCCACGATCATCGAATAGCGCTGGCTGCGGGTGCCGAGGCCGAAGCCGCTGCCGTCCATGGTAAGGCCGATTGCCTTGGCAAAATCGCCGTTGCCGTCAGCCAGGAAGGTGATCTCGGGCGAACCATCGGCCTTTTGCCAGGCGCCCATCACGAACGGATCGTTGACGGAGGTGCAGACGATTTCGTCCACACCCTTGGCCTTCAATTCCTCGGCCTTCTCGACATAACCAGGCAAGTGCTTGGCCGAGCAGGTCGGGGTAAAGGCACCCGGAACCGCAAAGAGCGCAACTTTCTTGCCCTTGAAATAGTCACCTGACTGGACCTGCTCGGGTCCGGCTTCGGTCGGCTTGACCAGTTTCACATCGGGGAGGGTATCGCCTTTGGAAATCGACATGTCGGCTGCATCCTTTTTGGTTGGGAGTAATGTGTGGCCCACAGATAGGGTGCAACGACAACGGTGCAATGGCCATTGCGAGGCACCGGCGCCACATTCCGCATGGTGAATCCTGGTTCACCATTGACGTTTAAGAACGGGTAAACGGGATAGGCCAGTCTTCTTGGCGCGGGCGAAAAGGGGGTCCGCGGGGAGACGGACGATGAGAAAGAACGGAATGCGGGCGCGCGCGGCGTGCCTGGCGGCTGCGGTCGCGTTGCCGATGGCGACGCCTGCCCAGGCGATGTATTCGCAAAACGAAGCGGAATCGGTGCGCAAGCTCGACATCATGTTGATGGTGAGTTCGCTAAGGTGCCGTTTCGGGCCAGACGATTTCCAGGCCGATTACCAGCGTTTCTCCACGCAGCATCTGCCGACGTTGAACGAAGCCTATCGCGCGCTGCACGATATCCTTGCGCGCACGCACGGCGCGAAGCGAGCAACGCGGATGCTGGATGACATCAGCGTCAGTATGGCCAACCTATACGGTCAAGGGCATCCTTGGCTCGGCTGTGCCGAGCTCAAGAGCGTTACCCGTGACCTGGCAGACAAGCGCCAAGGTGACAAACTGCTCGTAGAGGCGAATTACCTGCTGGCCGAACGCCGACCTGCGGGAACGACACTTGCACTCCGTGAATGACGGTAAGCGTAGCGCAACTCCCATATAAAGAAATCTTTATATTTGCCCCGATCGGAACGGGTCGCTAAGGCGCGCGCGTCATTCTTTTCGCGCGCCCGCATGAATTTTGCCGGTGCGTATTGCACTGCAAGGAGCACCCCCATGTCGGCCCATCCTCCCTACGTCATCAAGGATATTGCGCTCGCCAAATACGGCCGCGACGAGATCGCAATTGCGGAGACTGAAATGCCGGGCCTGATGGCGCTGCGCAGCGAATACGGCGACGCGCAGCCGCTCAAGGGCGCGCGCATCACCGGCTCGCTGCACATGACGATCCAGACCGCTGTCTTGATCGAAACACTTGTCGCGCTTGGCGCCGACGTCCGCTGGGCGACATGCAATATCTTCTCGACCCAGGACCACGCCGCTGCTGCCATTGCGGAACAGGGCATTCCGGTGTTCGCTGTGAAGGGTGAGAGCCTCGCCGACTATTGGGACTACGTCGGTCGTATTTTCGACTGGTCGACCAGTGCCGATCCGGACCGGACCGCCAACCTCATTCTCGACGATGGGGGCGATGCCACTATGTTCGCGCTGTGGGGTGCGCGCATCGAATCCGGCGATGAATTGCCGGAACCGACCAATGCCGAGGAAATCGAATTCCAACGCGCGCTGAAGGCGTTCGTGAAGGAAAAGCCGGGCTACCTGACCCGCTCGGTGAAGAACATCGTCGGAGTCTCGGAAGAAACCACCACTGGCGTTCACCGGCTCTACCATATCGCCAAGAACGGTAAGCTGCCGTTCCCGGCCATCAATGTGAACGACAGCGTGACCAAGTCGAAGTTCGACAACCTCTATGGCTGCCGCGAATCGCTGGTCGACGCCATTCGCCGCGCCACCGACGTGATGCTTTCGGGCAAGGTCGCCTGTGTTGCGGGCTTCGGTGACGTGGGCAAGGGCAGTGCCCAGTCGCTTCGTAACGGGGGTGCGCGGGTTCTGGTGACGGAAATTGATCCGATTTGCGCCCTACAGGCGGCGATGGACGGCTTTGAAGTCGTGACCATGGAAGAAGCCGTGACCAAGGCCGACATTTTTGTGACCGCGACGGGCAACGAGCATGTCATCACCGCCGCCCATATGGAGGCGATGAAGGACAAGGCCATCGTCTGCAACATCGGTCACTTCGACAGTGAAATCCAGATTTCGGCGCTCAACAACTACGAGTGGAACGAACTCAAGCCGGGCACGGACCTGGTCAAGTTCCCCGATGGCAAGGAAATCATCGTTCTCGGCCAGGGTCGCCTGGTGAACCTCGCTTGCGCGACGGGGCACCCCAGCTTTGTGATGAGCTTCAGCTTCACCAACCAGACGCTGGCGCAGATCGAGCTGTGGACGAAGGGCGACGAGTACAATAACGACGTGTATGTCTTGCCCAAGCACCTCGACGAGAAGGTTGCGGCGCTCCACCTCGACAAGCTGGGCGTCAAGCTGACCAAGCTCAGCCAGGTTCAGGCCGACTATATCGGGGTGCCGGTCGAAGGACCGTTCAAACCGGACCACTACCGCTACTGATCGGCGTCGTTTGATCGCAGAAAACAGGAGAGCCCTCGCAATTGCGGGGGCTTTTCCTTTTGCACCAGGTTGCATCGTGCCCCGGCGCGGCATAGCTGCATTATCACATGGAAATCACGCCCACCGTTATGGCCTTGATTGGCCTCCTCCTCGCCGCTTGGACGGCAGGTGCGGCATGGCTGATGATAGGCGCCGTGGCCAAGGCGAGAGGAGCGGAGAAGACTCGCGCCGCTGCCCGCCGAATGGCTCGGATGCTCGATGAGGCGCCGGCAATTCCGCTGCTGGTTCGTGCCGACGGGCGAATGGAAGGCTCGGAGCGACTTGCCCATTGGCTCGGATTCGAACGATTGCCACAGTTCATCAGCGAACTTGCCGAAGACGGGGATCGGGGACTGACTCGCGAGCAGCTGTCCGAACTGACCCAGAAGGTCCGCCGCGCGCAGAAGACTGCCGCTCCTTTTCGCATGAACCTTACGGTGCCGGGTTCGCAGCGTAGTTTGGCTCTGCGTGGCCAGTTAGCCGACCCGCAGGTTTCACCGGGCGGGGCAGCGTTGGTATGGGTGTTCGATTTCAGCGAGAGTGCCACCGAGCTGAGCCGGATGCGCGAGGAATCCTCGCGCGCGAAAGGTGATTTCGCCGCGTTGGTGGGGCTTATCGAAGCCGCGCCGATGCCGATGTGGTTTCGTGGTTCCGACGGCAAGATCAGGCTCGTCAACAGCGCCTATGTCGAAGCTGTTGCGGGCAAGGATGCCGAGAGTGTGGTGGCCGCTCAGACAGAATTGATTGAAGCCGTCGACGGGCTTTCGGCTGCCCAGATCGCGGGACAGGCAATGCAGCAGAAGCAAGCGATCGAACGGATCGTGCAGGCCACGATCGGAGGTCAGCGCCGGGCCCTGCGGGTCTCCGACCTTCCGTTGGGTAAGGAAGGCGTTGCCGGATACGCGGTCGATATCCAGGAAATGGAAGAGCAGGCCCGCTCCCACCGTGCCTATGCCGAAGCGCAGCGCGGAATGATGGATCGCCTGTCCGTTGGCGTGGCCCAATTCGATGCCGAGCGGAAGCTCACTTTTGCGAACCAGCCATTCCGCCGCATATTCGGGATGAAGCTCGGCGTAGTTCCTGACGGACTCCTGTTCGAGCGCCTGGTTTCGGACGCGCGTGATGCGGGCAAGACCCCCCAAGTTCGCGACTTTCCCGCGTGGCGAGCCGAACGGGTCGGTTGGTTCACGGCGGGTGAGGCTCAGGAAGAAGCCTGGCCGCTATCGGATGGCACACACCTCCGGCTTGTGGCCCAACCAATGCCAGACGGCGGGCTGGCGCTGATTGCCGAGGATCGGACCGAGCAACTGGCCCTTTCGGCTACGCGGGACACACTCCTGCGTACCCGGACGGCCATGCTCGACAGCCTGTTCGAAGCGTTGGCGGTGTTTGCGCCAGATGGCCACCTGCAATTGTGGAACCGCAGCTTTGCCGGAACCTGGGGCGTCGAGCAGGAAATGCTCGACCAGCACCCGCTGGTGGATGACCTGCTTGAAGAGATTGCTGGCAACCTTGCAAAGCCCAAGCAGGTCAAGCTGCTGGGTGAAGTCATCAGGGCTGCTACGCTGGATCGCAAGGAACTGGCCGGACGTGTTGCGCTTGCTGACGGGCGCACGCTGGAGTTTGCGGGCATCCCGCTTCCCGACGGGAACGGTCTGCTGACCACGCTCGATGTCACGGCCAATGAGCAGGCCGAAACGGCACTGCGCGAACGCAATCAGGCGCTGGAACAGGCCGACGGGGTCAAGACCCGCTTCCTCGCCAACATGTCCTACGAATTTCGGACGCCGCTGACCTCGATCGGAGGTTTTGCCGAGCTGTTGCAGGCCGGGGTCGCGGGCGAACTGTCCGACCAGGGCAAGGAATATGTCAGCGCAATTATCGATTCCGTGGCGCGACTGACCGACCAGGTCGAAAACGTGCTGGACCTGTCGCAGAGCGAGGCGGGGCTGCTGCCGATCCAGAAGGAGAAGCTGGAACTGCTTCCTTTTGTCACCCGCGTAGTGCGCGAACGCGAGCAGGAGATCACCGCCAAGGCGCTGACCCTCGATCTGCGCGGAGGTGCCAATCTGAAAGTTGAGGCCGACCGCCGCCAGCTGGCACGAGCCATCGGCCACCTGGTCGACAATGCCATTGTTGCGACTGACAGCGGCGGCAAGATCCTGGTGGATCTTTCGAAAAAGCCGGAGGGAACGAGGATCGTCATTTCCGACAGTGGCTGCGGCATGTCGCCCGAGGAGCTCAATCGGGCCATGGAAGGGTTGCGGCCGAAGGCCGATGGATCCGGCATGGAACGGCGGCAGGGGCTTGGTATCCCGCTCGCTCGGCAACTCGTCGAGGCCCACGGAGGGACTCTGACGATCCAGTCGCGCAAGAAGCTCGGGACCGCGGTAATGATCGTTCTGCCGTGATCGTCGATCTTCCGGACCTCGGCGCGATGGCGCAGCTCGGCGCGCGGATCGCAGCCCGCCTGCAAGCCGGCGATGTCGTTGCGCTGGAAGGCGGACTTGGAACGGGTAAGACGACCCTCTCCCGTGCGATCCTCGCAGCCCTGGGGCATCAAGGCGAAGTCCCGTCGCCGACCTTCACCATAATCGAGACCTACGACACGCTCGACCCACCGGTCGTGCACGCCGACTTCTATCGAATCGAAAATCCTTCCGAAGCCGACGAGATCGGCCTCGACGACTACCGCGATGGCGCGGCGTTGTTGGCGGAATGGCCGGGCAAGG
Source organism: Erythrobacter sp. SDW2 (assembly GCF_021431965.1). Classification (NCBI taxonomy): domain Bacteria; kingdom Pseudomonadati; phylum Pseudomonadota; class Alphaproteobacteria; order Sphingomonadales; family Erythrobacteraceae; genus Erythrobacter; species Erythrobacter sp. SDW2. The sequence goes on along the minus strand of NZ_CP090370.1, from coordinate 1,994,310 downwards.
CGGGTGGTTTTGCCCACGAGCCGGCGTGCCTCTCGATCCTGCTGGAAATTGCCGGAAACGGGCGCAGGGCGATTGTCGAAGGTGGGTCGGCTTGGCTAGAGCGGTTGCCATGAGCGAGAATACCGATGCGCTGCCCGAAGGCGGCGCTGCATTCCTGGACCAGGCCGGTTGGGCGGGCTGCACTATCGATCCAATACCGGGTGATGCCAGCTTCCGACGCTACTTCCGGCTGACGGGTGAGCGTGGCGGAGCGATGCTGATGCACGCTCCGCCGCCGCATGAGGATCCACAGCCGTTCCTCGATGTCGCACGCTGGCTCAGCGCGAAGGGCGCGCGAGCACCGCAGATATATGCCGACGACCGCGCTTCAGGCTGGGTGTTGATCGAAGATTTCGGCAACGACCGGATGCGAGACTGGCTCGATCATAACCCGCAAGGCGAGGCGGGTGCATATACTGCCGCGATCGATGCGCTGGTGCCGCTCCATCGGATCGAGGCAGGGCCTTTCGCGCCGTATGACTGGCCTACCTACAGGCGGGAAGTGAACCTGCTGACCGAATGGTACGCTCCGGCAATGGGGCTTGAAGTCGATGCAGAAGGGTTCGTCGAGGCTTGGCAGAACGCGCTTGGACCATTGCTCGCGCGCCAGGGCAAAGGCGTGACCGTGCTGCGCGATTACCACGCAGAGAATATCATGCTGCTCGGCCCGGCGTCAGACGGTTCAGGCGAACAGGGCCTGATCGATTTCCAGGACGCGCTTGCGGGCCATCCGGCCTATGACCTGGTGTCATTGCTGCAAGATGCCCGGCGCGACGTTTCGATCGAACTCGAAGCGCAAATGCTCGAGCGGTACCAGTCGCACGGCTTGGCAAACGAACATTTCGATGCGGACTACGCGCTGCTCGGGGCCCAGCGGAACGCCAAGATCGTCGGCATCTTCACGCGCCTCTACAAGCGCGACGGCAAGCAGCGCTATCTCGCCCTGGTCCCGCGCGTCTGGGAAGCGATGGAGCGAGACCTCAAGCATCCTGCGCTTGCTCCGGTTGCGCGGTGGTTCGATGCGAACATTCCGGACGACCTGCGCCATCAACTGGGCGGGACCATCGCATGAGCGAGCTTGCCAGCGACACCGCCATGGTCATGGCTGCCGGCATGGGTAAGCGGATGCGGCCACTCACTGCCTCTCAGCCGAAGCCTATGGTTCGCGTCGCGGGCAAGCCGCTGATCGATCATACGCTTGATCGTCTCGCCGAAGCTGGAGTCGCCAAGGCGGTTGTCAATGTCCACTATCTTGCTGACGCGCTCGAAGCTCATCTGGCACCGCGCCGGGCTCCGGTAATCACGATTTCGGACGAGCGGGCGGAATTAATGGAAACCGGCGGCGGGATGATCAAGGCACTGCCGCATTTGCCGGACCCGTTCTTCTGCCTCAACTCGGACAACATCTGGCTCGATGGCCCGCGCAATGCTTTTCGCGAGTTGTCGGACCGGTGGGATCCCGAAACAATGGACGCGCTGTTGCTGGTTGTCCCTCACGCCCGGGCGGTCAACTTCGATGGCATGGGCGATTTCCATCTCGATCCGATGGGGCGGATCACTCGCCGCAAGTCCGGTCGCATCGCGCCCTTTATCTACACGGGCATTCAGATCGTCTCGCACCGGCTCCTGCGGGACGCGCCCACAGGCAAGTTCGGCACCATGCTGCTGTGGGACCGCGCCATTGGAGAAGGGCGGCTCTATGGCCTGCCCTTCACCGGGCTGTGGTTCGAAGTTGGCGCTCCGCAAGCCATCCGCCCGACCGAGACGATGCTGACAGGTGGCTGAGCGGAGCGGCCCCAAGGTGTACTCCATTGCCGCGCACCGCGGCTTTGCCGATGCGCTCGTGGCCGGGCTGGTTCCTCGCTACGCCCAGGAGGGTGTAGGACTTGCTCGACTGACACTGCTGCTGCCCAGCGCCCGCGCCGCACGCACAGTCACCGAGGCCTTCATCCGCCACTTTGGCGAAATCGGTACCAAGGGCCTGCTGATGCCGCGCATGGCGGTTGTCGGCGACCTGGATCTGGACGAGACGCTGGGCAGCTTGCTCGACCCGCTGGGCGCGGCGGATATTCCTCCGGCAGTCGATCCAACCTGGCGCTGGCTATGGTTGGCGCAGATCCTGCGCGACCTTGAGCCAGAGCGCGCCAAGGGCCCAGCGCTGTTCAAGCTGGCGCAGGAAACGGCGCGGACCATGGACCGGCTGCTGGTCGAGGATATCGGGCCGGAGGAGTTGCTCGAGACCCCGGTGCTCGATCTTGTTCCCGACCTTGCAGAGCATTGGCAGGAGTCCTTGCGACGCTTTGCCGTTGTCCAGGCGCACTGGCTCTCCGAGTTGCAGAAAATGGGCAAGCTGGACGCTGCTGCGCGTCGCAATCGCCTGTTCGAACATGCCGCACGTCGCTGGAAGGATAACCCGCCCGCATCGCCAATCGTAGCTGCAGGGGTCACCAGTGCAGCACCCGCCTTGGCGCGCCTCTTGCGGGTCGTGTCCGAGCTTCCCCTGGGCGCCGTCATCCTGCCCGATTTCGATCTGACGATGGATGACGCGGTGTGGGACGAACTCGGCTGCGCGGGCGCCCCTGCCGAGTCCGGAGGCGCACCTTTCGCCAAGGGTGATGCCGTCACTCATCCGCAATACCATCTCAAACTATTGCTCAACCGGATGGGTGTGGGCCGCGGCGAGGTCGAGCCGTGGCATCGCAAGGGCCGAGGCGCGGCACGGCCCGAGCGCAGCCATGCGGTCAGTTCGATCTTCCTGCCACCCGAGGCAAGCAAGACCTGGTTCGAACTCAAGCCGGCCCAGCGGCACATGGCAGGTATTCGCCTGCTCGAGACACCCAATCCCGAGGCAGAAGCGCAGACCGTGGCCCTCGCGGTTCGGGAAGCGCTGGACGTGGCCGAGCGCAGGGTGGCGATCATCACGCCCGACCGTGCGCTGGCGCGTCGGATCGTCCACCACCTGCGCCGCTGGCATATCGAAGCGGACGATTCCGCAGGGCGTCCGCTGTCCCAGACCACCGCAGGGCGGCTGTTCCTGCTTCTCGCCGTGATCGCCGAACGTGCCGCGCCGGTGCCGCTGGTCGGCTTGCTCGGCCATCCTCTGGTGCGCCGCGAAGAGGGACGGCGCGAATGGTTGCGAGCTTTGCGCGGCTTCGAACGCCAACTGCGCGGTCCGCGTCCCGCGCCGGGTCTGGAACCGCTACGCGATGTCGCGGGGAAGGCCGGTGTCGGCAATTGGTGGGGCGAGGCCGAAGCGCTTCTGGCGCCTCTCTTCGACCTGCCGGGAGAAATGTTGCTTGCAGACATGCTGGATCTGCTTGCCGGCACGGGTGAAGCGCTGTGCGGGCCGGGAATGTGGGCGCAGGAAGATGGCCGCGCACTTGCTGCCTTTGTCGAAGACCTGCGGGGGCATGCGCGCAACGTCGGGACCTTGATCGATCCGAAGGACCTCCATGGTGTGCTGTCGCACGCAATGGAGAGCAAGGCGGTGCGGCCGCCCTATGGCGGACACCCACGGGTTGCCATCTATGGTCTTCTCGAAGCCCGCATGACCCGCGCGGATCTGGTGATCTGCGCCGGGCTCAACGAGGGTAGCTGGCCGGCGAAGCCGTCGGTCGATCCGCTGCTCGCACCGCCCGTTCTGAGGGCGCTCGGCGTGCCGGGGGCGGACTTCCGGATCGGGCTCGCCGCGCATGACCTTGCCGGTGCTCTGGGCGCCCCGGAAGTGATCCTGAGCCGCTCCGAACGTGACGCTGAGGGGCCGGCGATAGCATCGCGTTTCTTGTTAAGGGTGAAGGCGCTGCTGGGCGATTTGCTCGATCGCTACCAGGATGGGACATTGCCCGAGTTGGCGCGCGCGCTTGACGATGCGCCCCTTGCACCGCGCTACGAGAAGCCCGATCCCAAGCCGTCCGCCGAACAGCGCCGCCAGCGTATCAGCGTCACCGCTCTCGACCGGCTCCGGTCAGACCCGTACCAATTCTATGCGGGCGAGATCCTCAAGCTCAAGGAGCTTGAGCTGCTCGACGCCGAGCCGACCCCGGCGTGGCAGGGGCAGGTTGCGCACGACATTCTCGAACATTGGCACGAACATGGCGGCGACCTCGTCACCATCGCCAGCGACAAGCTCAAGTCGATGGACCACCATCCGCTGACCCGGTTCCTGTGGGAGCCGCGGCTGCTGAAGGGGCTGGAATGGGTTGAATTCGCTATTGCTTCCGACCCGACCCGCAAGCCGGTGCTGTGGGAGAAGTGGGGTGAGGTCGAGCATCGCGGGGTCACGCTCTTCGGGCGGATCGACCGACTCGACCTGCTAGAGAACGGCGAATACGCAGTGGTCGACTACAAGACCGGTAGTCCGCCGACCGGTAAGGAAGTGGAAGCGGGCTATGCGCTCCAGCTTGGAACCCTCGGCTTGATGGTTGGATTGGGGGGCTTTGCGAAAGCAGGCATTCACGGCGAAGCTAGCAAATTCGAGTACTGGTCGCTGGCAAAGGACAGTAGAGGCAAGTCCGAGAGCGGTTTTGGCTATGTCCAGACACCGATCAAGGATGGCAATAAGAAGACCGGGATTCTACCTGAGGACTTCGTTTCTGAGGCCCATCGGTATCTGGATGACGCGCTCGACCGTTGGGTCTTGGGTGAAGAAGGCTTCACCGCCCGCCTCAATCCCGATGCCAAGGTTTACAACAGCTATGACCAGCTGATGCGGCTCGATGAGTGGCTGGGGAGGGAGGAATGAGCAAAAGGAAGCTCGTCCATCCGCTCAAGGATCAGCAGGCAGAAGCTGTCGAGCCGCGGGACAGCGTGTGGCTATCGGCCAGCGCGGGGACGGGCAAGACACAGGTCCTCTCGGCACGAGTCTTGCGCCTCTTGCTGCAAGAGGATTGCCCGCCTGACAGCGTGCTCTGCCTGACCTTCACCAAGGCGGGCGCGGCCGAGATGGCGACCCGCGTCAACGAAGTGCTCGCGAGTTGGGTGCGGATGGACGAGGTCTCGTTGGAGCTGGACCTCAAGGCGATCGGTGCGCCTAGCGGCCCCGCCGAGCGGGCCCGCGCCCGCACACTGTTTGCAAAAGTCCTCGACTGTCCCGGTGGCGGCCTGCGCATCGACACCATCCACGCCTTCTCGCAGTGGCTGCTCGCCGCGTTTCCGGAGGAGGCCGGGCTGGTCCCGGGCACCAGGGCGCTGGAAGACCGCGAGAAGGTGATGCTCGCGCGGGAAGTGCTGTCGGAGCTGCTGCTGGAGGGCGACCCTTACGATCTTGACGCATTGGCCGCACTCTCGGTTCAGTATGCGCCAGATGGAGCGCAGGCTTGGCTGATGCGCTGCGCCGAAGCGATCGAGCTTTGGACGGGTACCTCAGGCTGGCAGCCGCCGCTTGGCGAGAGGGTAATGCCGCTACTTGGTCTTCCAGTCGATTTCGGTGAGGCCGACCTCGCGGCGATGTGCTCCGATCATTTCTTCGATGTCCGCTCATTGCGCGATTGCGTTGCGTTCTACGCAGGATGGAAGGGCAAGCAGGGTGGCGAGGCTGTTGCGGCCGCCGGCACTTGGCTGGGCCTGACGCCGGAACGAAGACTCGCCAGTCTCGATGAACTGACCGACGCATTCTTCTTCAAGAACGGCAATGGCAAACTGCCCAAGAATCTCGATCCGGCTTTCGCTGCGGCCCACGCGCGGGTGGGGAAGAGCATGGCAGCCATCAACGAGCGGCGGGCGTTGCTGGCGATAGCCGACCGCCTGATCCCCGCATTGACCCTCGGCCGCAAGTTTGCGCTGGCGTGGGATGATCGCAAGAAGCGTGACGGCCTGATCGACTTCGACGACCAGATCCGGCGGGCGGCCGAGCTGTTGACCAGATCCGACCTCGGCGAATGGATCAAATACAAGCTCGACCGGCAGTTCGACCACATTCTGGTCGACGAGGCGCAGGACACAAACGAAGCGCAATGGGCCATAATCCGCGCGCTGACCGGCGATTTCTTCACCGGCCTCGGCCAGCGGGATGGCAAGCTGCGGACGATCTTTGTCGTCGGCGATTACAAGCAGGCGATCTTTGGTTTCCAGGGCACCAACCCCGAGAATTTCCGGCTGCAGAAGGAGCTCTACAAAGCGGAGATCGAAGCGGCGATTGCCAATGCGCGGGAGTTGGCACGGGAAGAGCGGAGCAATGCGCCCATTGCCTTGCGCTCGCTGCGCGAACTCGGGCTGGGACGCAGTTTCCGTACGGCGCAACACGTGCTCGATTTCGTCGATGCCGCGATCGCTGCCATCGGGCGTGAGAATATCGGTCTCGACGATACGCATGAGCCGCACATCGGGGACGCCACCCGGCCCGGCCTGGTGACGCTGTGGAACCCGGTTCGCAGCTCCGACGGCAGCGACGATGACGGTGAAGGCGACGAAGAAGGCTGGCTCCCGCCCTCTGACCGCCTGATGGCCGACAATATCGCCAAGCAGGTCAAGCAGTGGCTTGAACAAGGCCACCCGCTGGCCAAGGGCGAGCATCGCAACGCCGGGCCGGGCGACATCATGGTGCTGGTGCGCAAGCGCAAGGAACTCGCAGGGCTGATCGTGGCCAGGCTCCATGCGGCAGGTGTCCCAGTCGCCGGGGTGGACCGCTTGCGGCTCGGCGCGCCATTGGCAGTCAAGGACCTTGTTGCTGCGCTGCGGTTTGCAGCGCAGCCGCTGGACGATCTCAACCTCGCCAATGTGCTGGTTTCGCCCTTGGGTGAGTGGACGCAGGATGACCTGCTGAAATACGCCTGGCGCGACAAGGATATGCGGCTGTGGGATCACTTGCGCAGGCATGACGATCCCTTCGTCATGGCGACGATCGAGCGGCTTCGCGGCTTGTTGGAGCGGGTCGATTTCGAACCGCCCGAGGCGCTGATCCACTGGATACTGACCGGTCCGTGGCAAGGTCGCCGCAAGCTGGTGGCGCGGCTCGGGCGTGAGGCAAATGACCCGATCGACGAGTTGCTCAACGCTGCCTTCGCTTACTCGGCGTCGCATACGCCGAGCCTCGCCGGCTTCATCCAGTGGTTCGACGCCGGCGACGCCGATCTGAAGCGTGAAGCGGGTGGCGACAACGGGCTGGTCAGGGTGATGACGGTTCATGGCTCCAAGGGCTTGCAGGCCCCAATCGTCATCCTTGCCGACGCGGTCGGTAATCCGGACGATAAGAAGGCGCGACCGGTCGACTTGGTTGAGGAATCGAGCGGCAAGTCTGTCCCGATCCTGCCCTTCTCCAAGGGGGAACGCGCTGGGCCTATCGCCGCCGCTGTCGATGCTGCCGATGTGACAGAGAAGGAAGAGCACTGGCGGCTGCTCTATGTTGCCATGACCCGCGCCGAGGAAGCGCTGTATATCGGCGGTGCGCTGGGCAAGAAGGACAAGGACGGACCCAAGCCTGACAGTTGGTATGCGCGCCTGGAACCGCTGATGGAAGGCGAGGTCCTGCAGGACGATATCTGGGGTGGACGGCGAGAATGGGGCGAACTTCCACCGCCGGTTGTCTCGGCAAAGGACGTACAGCAGGACATTGTGAAGGAACTCCCGGCTTGGGCTACGACGCCCATCGGCCCCGAACCACGCCCGCCGCGACCGCTGGCGCCGAGTTCGGCAGGGGAAGACCGCAGCGCCGATCCGCCGCTGCCACCGGAGCAAGTCGCGCTGGCCGCTCGGCGCGGCGTGCTGCTGCATAGCCTGCTCGAGCGGCTCCCCGAAGTGCCTGACGAGCGCCGCGCAGAAGCGGCAAGAGGCTGGATGGCACGGCAGGCCGGCGATCTGCCAGAGAACGACCGTGAGGAGCTGCTGGCAAGCGCATTGGCGGTCCTTTCCACCCCTGACTTCGCTGAAATTTTCGGCCCCGATGGACTGGCTGAAGTGCCGCTCGCCGCAACCGTCGGAGGGCAGGTCGTAGCCGGGACTGCCGACCGGTTGCTGGTCACCGCCGACGAAGTAACTGTGGTCGACTTCAAGACCGCGCGTCGCCCCCCTTCTTCTCTGGACGCAATTCCCGACGGCATCGTCCGGCAGATGGCTGCCTACGTCGCGGCGCTGGAAGTGATCTATCCCGGACGCGCAGTGCGCGCATCTGTGCTCTACACCCAGACGCCGCAACTGTTTGCATTGCCCGACGCCCTGCTTGCGCCGCACAAAGCGGCGTTGCAAACATAGCAGGAAAGCTTTGTCACCGCGCCCTTGGTCCGGGCGGACGCGCTGCCTAGATTGCAATCCAACAACAGGAGATTCCCCCCATGGCCACCGTCAACATCACCGATGCCAGCTTCAACGCCGACGTGCTCGAGGCCGACAAACCAGTGCTGGTCGATTTCTGGGCCGACTGGTGTGGTCCGTGCAAGATGATCGCTCCGGCGCTCGAGGAAATCAGCGACGAACTGGCCGACAAGGTGACCATCGCCAAGATGGACATCATGGAAAACACCGACACGCCGAGCCAGCTGGGCGTGCGCGGCATCCCCTACCTTGCGCTCTACAAGGGTGGCCAGAAAGTTGCCGAAATGACCGGCGCTGCGCCCAAGGGCCAGCTCAAGGCTTGGCTCGAACAGCAGCTTTAAGTTGACGGTTGCTTGACGAAGTTGACACCGTTTCAATCTCAGCTTCGTCGCTCAAACCACTGATCTAAAAGGTGTTCTTTTGCCCTCTGCGCGCTCGACCCACGAGCGTAGGGGCCCCGGGGATGGTTGGCAGTCGCTTCGCATCGGCAGTACCTGCCACGTTTCCCGGCCTGTAGGACAGCGGAAACTACCCCAGCCTAGCGTAATGGGTGGCAAGGTCGTCCCACAGCTTCGGTGTGGCCGCGCCGATCATCCCGGTGCGGTGGTACTCGTTGACGCGGTAGGGCGAGCCATCCGGCCGTGCAACCTTGCCGCCAGCCTCGTTGACCCAAAGCGCCCCGGCAGCATGGTCCCACGCAAGCGTGCGTTCGAAGAACGACACATCGTTCTGGCCAAGGGCCAGTCGCGGATATTGTTCGGCGGCGCAGCGCGGTGTTTCGACGACATGGTAATGCGGCGCGATATGCTCGGCGACTGCCGCGCGACGCACGGGGTCGAGGAAGATGACGGAGATTGCCGCTACCGGCGGCTGTTCGCCTGTGCTCGCCGCTCGCACTCGCTCTCCGTTAACGAACGCACCCCGTCCGGAATGGGCCGCGCAAAATCGGCCCGTCAGGCAATCGTATATCCAGCCAGACCGGCTTTCTCCCCCGGAAGCCCGCGCCAGCAGGATGCCGAATGGTCCCTGGGCATGGGCGAAATTGTGGGTGCCGTCGATCGGATCGATGATCCAGCAGTCGGTCGACAGGGAGTTGAGTATCAGCGGATCGGCATGTGCTGCCTCTTCGCCGACAATGGCCAGCGACGGATCGATAGTAGCCAGCCCCTCTGAAAGCGCATTCTCCGCCTCCCGGTCGGCTATGGTGACGAGGTCGTCATGCGCTTTCTCGATGATCTGGCCAGCGGACAGGTTGCGATAGCGCGGCAGGATGATGTCGCGGCTGACGCGCTGCATCAGTGCGAGAATTTCGCGGTCGAGCGTGCTCACGCGCAGACCTCAGGACCGGTAATCGGCATTGATCGCGATATAGCCATGGGTCAGGTCACAGGTCCAAACCATGGCGCGCCCGGTGCCGAGACCCAGTTCGACATCGATCACGATGTCTTCGCCCTTGAGGTGTTCGGCCAGCGGGGTTTCGTCGAAATCGGCTATAGGCTGCCCATCGCGGGCGGCCCAGTGACCACCGAAGCCGATCGAGAGCCTGTCGCGATCTGCCGGTTCGCCGGCCTTGCCGACGGCCATGACGACCCGGCCCCAGTTGGCATCTTCGCCGGCAATGGCGGTCTTGACCAGGGGCGAATTGGCGATGGCCATGCCGATGCGGTGGGCGCTTGTGTCGCTGACTGCGCCTGCCACCCGCACTTCGACGAATTTGCTTGCGCCCTCACCGTCGCGCACCACCAATTGGGCAAGCTGGCGGCAGACATCCTCCAGCGCGGCGGCGAAGGAGTCGGCGCCCGGATCGTCGAACGAGGCCAGCGGCGCGTTGCCTGCCTTGCCAGTGGCAAATGCCATAACCGTGTCGCTGGTCGAGGTATCGCCATCGACAGTGATGCAGGAGTATGTGCGCCGGTTGGCGGCCTCGAGCAATGTTTGCAGGAAGGCGGGTTTCACCGCTGCATCGGTAAACACGTAACCGAGCATGGTTGCCATCTCGGGGGCGATCATGCCGCTGCCCTTGATGATCCCGCAAATCTCGACCCGCGTCCCGCCGAGCATGGCCGAGGCATGCGCGCCCTTGGGGAAGGTGTCGGTTGTGGAGATCGCCCGTGCCGCGTCCTGCCACTCGCATGTCTCGGCGGTGAAGGCTGCTTCGAGCCCGGCGTCGGCGACGTCGATCGGCAGAGGCACCCCAATCACGCCGGTGGAGGAGACAAACACCTGCTCGCCCGGGCATCCGAAATGGCGCGCTGCCTTGCCGATGATGCGCTCCACCGCCTCCCGTCCGCGATAGCCGGTGAAGGCGTTGGAATTGCCCGCGTTGATGATTTGCGCGCGGGCCTTGCCCTGCCGCACATACTCCCGGCCCAGCTCGACTTCGCTCGAAGCGCAGGCGCTCTTGGTGAAGACACCAGCGACGCTGGTCCCCTCAGCCAGTTCGATCAGGGTCAGGTCCGCGCGGTCCCACTTCTTGTAGCCGGCGCGCACGGTACGCAGAGTCACGCCATCAATGGCAGGCATCTGCGGAAACGGGCGAGCGAGAGGCGAAGGTTCGAGGTCCATATCCGCGCCCTAGAAGTGACGTGGTTCACCTGCAAGCTTGCCTTTGGCAACGGGTGCAGGGAGGAATATGCAGGTTGGAGGTCGCCCATGATTGCAAGCATTCTCGCGCTGGCCATTTTGGCCCAGCACAAAATTGATGTTGAACCGGCGCCGCCGCCGCGCCCCGTCGCGACCGCTCCCGTGCCGATGGTGGTGGGCGCCGATGGAACGGTCACCGATTGCACTGAAACAAGCGAAGGCGGTCTGGGCGAAATGGGGATATTCAAGGGACTGTGCGAGGATGAGGCAAGGAAAGTCTGCAGGCTCGGATTCCAGGACGGGGACGGCAAGCCAGTGGCCAAGCGGTTCTCGATGACCTTCGCTGTCGATGTCGAGGATGTGGCGGTGGAAGCCGAAGATAGCGTTTCGGCGCTACAAAGCCCGAAAGGGGAATAGCGCGCTGCTGCAGTGGACTCGAACCGCCACCGACCCTATATGAGACTTGCTATGCGTCGCCAATTGCTGACTCTGCTTGCGCTTCTGACCGGGCTTGCCGCCATCGGCACTCCCGCGAGCGCGGCCATGGGCGAGCTGTTCGGTGCTCAGGTCCAGACCAGGCAACAAGACCGCGCCGATGAAAGGCGCGAGGAATGCCGCCAGCGGCGCGACCGCGAGCGGGGTCCTGCTCGCCGTGAGACAGCCCGGGAATGCCCGCCGCCTCCGCCGGTCCGCATTATCTTGCCGACCGTGATGCTCGGCAGCGATCTTTCGCTCGAATAGGACCCAACAGCCCATCTGTTGCCTCACGCCCTCGCGCCGTCTGCCGGGGGCGTTCTCCTTTTTGTTTATTCCCATTCCGTCAGGCCCGTTCCCATGCTCAACAAAATCATGAAATCGATGTTCGGTTCGTCGAACGACCGCTACGTCAGGTCGATCGGCAAGGTCGTCGACCAGATCAACGCACTTGAAGAGCAGATCAAATCGCTCTCCGACGATGAACTGAAGGCGCAGACCGCCAAGTTCCGCGAGCTGCTCGCCGGCGGCAAAACGCTCGAGGATATTCTGCCGGAAGCCTTTGCTACGGTCCGCGAGGCATCGGTCCGCGTCCTCGGCATGCGGCACTTCGACGTGCAGATGGTCGGCGGCGTTGTGCTCCACCGCGGCGAAATCGCCGAAATGCGCACCGGCGAAGGCAAGACGCTGGTGGCAACGCTCGCGACCTATCTCAACGCCATCGAGGGCAAGGGTGTGCATGTCGTGACCGTCAACGACTACCTCGCGCGCCGCGACGCCGAATGGATGGGGCAGCTCCATCAGTGGCTGGGCCTGAGCGTCGGCGTGATCGTGCCCGGCCTCAACGAATTCGAACGCCGCGAAGCCTACAATTCGGACATCACCTACGGCACCAACAACGAGTTCGGCTTCGATTACCTGCGCGACAACATGAAGCATGATCGCGGCCAGATGGTGCAGCGGCCCTTCAACTTCGCCATTGTCGATGAAGTCGACTCGATCCTCATCGACGAAGCGCGCACGCCGCTGATCATCTCCGGCCCGACCGAGGACAAGACCGATCTCTATGTTGCGGTCGATGCCATCGTGAAACAGGTCGATCCTTCGTGGTACGAAGCGGACGAGAAGACCAAGAACATCACCTGGACCGAGGAAGGCAACGAGCACATCGAGGAAATGCTCAAGGCCTCGGGCTTGCTCGAGACCGACAACCTCTATGATGTCGAAAACACCCAGGTCGTCCATCACCTCGACCAGGCGCTCAAGGCGAACATCATGTTCAAGCGCGACATCGATTACATCGTGAAGGACGACAAGGTCGTCATCATCGACGAGTTCACCGGCCGCATGATGGATGGTCGCCGCTGGTCGAACGGCCTGCATCAGGCGGTCGAGGCCAAGGAAGGCGTCAAGATCGAGCCAGAGAACCAGACCATGGCCTCGATCACCTTCCAGAATTATTTCCGCATGTATCCCAAGCTTTCCGGCATGACCGGCACCGCCGCGACCGAGGCCGGCGAGTTCTGGGACATCTACAAGATGAACGTGGTCGAGATCCCGACCAACGTGCCCGTCCAACGCATCGACGAGGAAGACGAATTCTACAAGAATACCGACGACAAGTTCCAGGCCATCGCCAAGGCCATTGCCGAGAAGAGCAAGATCGGCCAGCCGGTTCTGGTCGGCACAGTTTCGATCGAGAAATCGGAAAAGCTGAGCAAGTTTCTCGATGTCGAAGGCGTCAAGCATGCGGTGCTCAACGCCCGCTTCCACGAGAGCGAAGCACATATCGTGGCGCAGGCGGGCCGTCTTGGTGCAGTGACCATTGCCACCAACATGGCGGGCCGCGGGACCGATATCCAGCTCGGCGGCAATCTCGAATTCCGCATCGATGATGAGCTGCGCGACATGGAGGATGGCCCTGAGCGCGAAGAGGCGATCGAACGGATCAAGGCCGAGGTGAGGGCCGAACGCGAGAAAGTGCTCGCCGCGGGTGGCCTGTTCGTGCTCGGCACCGAACGCCACGAAAGCCGCCGCATCGACAACCAGCTGCGCGGCCGTTCGGGTCGTCAGGGCGATCCGGGCCTCAGCCGGTTCTATCTCTGCCTCGAGGACGACCTGCTGCGTATCTTCGGGCCCGACACGCTGTTTGCCCGGATGATGAATTCGAATCTCGCCGATGGCGAAGCGATCGGGTCGAAGTGGCTGAGCAAGGCCATCGAGACCGCGCAGAAAAAGGTCGAGGCCCGCAACTACGACATCCGCAAGCAGGTCGTCGAATACGACGACGTGATGAACGACCAGCGCAAGGTGATCTACGAGCAGCGCGCCGAGATCATGGACAGCGAGGCGGTCGACGATGTCGTTATCGACATGCGCCATGACACGATCAACACGCTGGTTGGCGAGGCTTGCCCGCCGGGCTCGTATCCGGAGCAGTGGAACATCGAAGGGCTCAAGACCCGGGTCGAGGAAGTGCTGGGCCTGACCCCGCCCTTCGACGAATGGATGCAGGAAGAGGCGATCGAGCCGGAAATCTTTGAAGAACGCATTGTCGCGATGGCAAACGAGCGAATGGAGGCAAAGATTGCCAACATCGACCCCGGCACCTGGAAGCGCGTTGAAAAGAGCATCCTGCTCGAACGGCTCGACCACTTCTGGAAAGAGCACTTGGCCACCCTCGATGCGCTGCGGCAAGTCGTGTTCTTGCGCGCCTATGCGCAAAAGCAGCCGATCAACGAATACAAGCAGGAAGCCTTTGGCCTGTTCGAATCGATGCTGGACAAACTTCGCGAGGATGTAACCACCATCCTCCTGACGAAGGAATTCCGCCTGGCCGCACCGCCTCCGCCGCAGGCGCTGCCGGACCTGCCGGATTTCCTCACCGGCCATATCGATCCGCTCAGCGGCGTCGACAACTCGAACGATGGCGACGGGTCCGACATACGACCGGAGATGTTCGGATCGCTGGCAGGTTCTCCGCGAGCCGCCTTCGGGCCGGGCGGGGCGGCGGGCGCGACCGACAATCCGTGGGCCGGGCAGGAAATAAGCCGCAACGCCCCGTGTCCATGCGGCTCTGGCAACAAGTACAAGCACTGCCACGGCGCAGCGGTCTGACCCGCGTGTGCCCCGTGCAGCCGCGCTGCTAGCTGTCGCGGGGCGTGCGGACCATTGGCACCAGCGGCGGCGCACCCGGCTCGACGATGATCGGGTCGCCAAGCTGGGTAAAGCCGCAAGAATTGTAGAACCCGGTGTTGGCCGGGTTCGAATTCTCGAGATAGGCCGGTAAGCCCTTTCGGTCGCAGGCGTCGAGCACGGGCTGGATCAGTTTGCGCCCCAGACCCTTCCCCTGTGCCGATTGCCGAACGCCGATGCTGAACAGGTAGGCATGCTCGAATGTCGGATTGCGCGCAGCCATCGCCTCGCCGGTCTTGATGCCGCGCTTCACCGCGCCCGGACCGCACAGAAAAATCGTCGGGAGGGCAAAGCGCCAATAGTCGCCGGTCGTAAAACTGGCGTCGCCGCCCGGCAGCATCCACATGCATGCACCATCGTTGCCTAGCGTGTAGCAATAGCCGCGCGGCGTATAGATCCGACGCGCCTGCAGCTGGAACAGGTTGCGGATCCCGGCGAAGTTCCCGAACAGCCAGAGGTTGAAGGGATCGTTGCGAAAGGCATCGGCAGTGATGCTGCCAACCAGCGTGGTCCCGTTTGTCCCTACTCGGCGGCAGTATTCGCCAAGGTCGATATCGTCCGGTGTCATCGCCCCCTCCCGCTCCGATCAACGGCTAGCAGCCGGGCGCGCCTGCGTATAGGGAGCGGCGATGCCTGTTTTCCTCGTTGCCGGATTCTTCGTCACCGCGCTGCTCTATGCCAGCGTCGGCTTTGGCGGCGGCTCGACCTACAGCGCACTGCTAGCGCTCTACGGGTTCGATTACAGGCTGCTGCCGGTGCTGTCGCTGGTGTGCAATATCGCCGTGGTGACCGGTAGCACCATCCGCTTCGGCCGCGCCAGGGTAATGCCTTGGAAGGGTGCGCTGGTGCTGACCGGGGTTGCTGCGCCTGCGGCTCTGCTCGGCGGGTTGACACCCATCGGGCAGGGGGCGTTCTTCACCCTGCTCGGTGCCAGCCTGGTGCTGGCCGGACTGGCGCTGTTCCTGCCGCAGAGCTCGGGCGGTGATGAGCCCACTCACCTCGCAAAGTTCATGCCGGTGATCGCGTTGCCGCTCGGCTATCTGTCGGGGCTCGTCGGCATCGGCGGCGGCATCTTCCTCGCCCCGCTGCTGCATCTGACGCGCTGGAACAATGCCAGAGCCATTGCCGCCACCGCTAGCCTGTTCATTCTGGTGAACTCGCTGTTCGGATTGGTCGGGCAATTGCTCAAGAACGGCGCGCAGGTGTTCGGCGAGGCGGTGACTTACGGCTTGCCATTGATGCTGGCTGTGGTGGTTGGCGGCCAGATCGGCAGCCTGCTGGCGCTCAAGGTATTCCCGGCGCGGATTATCCGTTGGCTGACCGCGGCGCTGACGATCTGGGTGGGGGGAAGGCTGCTGCTTGGAGCCTAGGAAAAGATGGCTCCCCGAGTTGGATTCGAACCAACGACCAAGTGATTAACAGTCACCTACTCTACCGCTGAGCTATCGGGGAGCAGCCCGTTGCCAGGCGAAGCGCGCCTATATGGGGGCCGATTCCGTTTGGCAAGCCCCTCAGGTAACGAATTGCTCTGCCACAATGCGTTCGTCCAGCGAGTGTCCCGGATCGAACAGAAGGGTCAGGGCAGAGGAGCGTTCGATTGCCACGGAAACCTCGGCAATGTCGCGGTATTCCTTCTGGTCGGCGACAACCGCTACGGGCCGTTTGGCGGGCTCGAGCACGCGGAAGTTGATGTCGGTATACTCCGGCAGGATCGCTCCGCGCCACCTGCGGGGTCGGAACGGACTGATCGGGGTCAGCGCCAGTACTTGCGAATCGAGCGGCAGGATGGGGCCGTTGGCCGAGAGGTTGTAGGCGGTCGATCCGACCGGGGTGGACACCAGCACCCCGTCGCAGACCAACTCGTTGATCCGCACCTTGCCGCCGACCGACACCTCGATCTTGGCCGTCTGGCGGGTTTCGCGCAGCAGGGAAACATCGTTGATGGCGGCAGCGGTGTATTCGGTGCCATCCTGTGCGGTGGCGGTCATCCGCAACGGAGCGACCGAGCGCAGCGAGGCACGGTTGACAGCGGCCAGCAGGTCCGGGCGTTTGCGTGGGCGATTCATCATGAAACCCACCGTGCCCATGTTGATCCCATAAGCAGGCTTCACGGCACCATCGTCGAGCATGTGGTGGAGCACCTGGAGCATGAAACCGTCTCCGCCCAGCACCACCACTGCGTCGGCCTCGGCGAGCGGCGCAAACGGGAAATCCCTTGCCAGCGCCGCCGCGGCCGCTTCGGCGCGCTCGGTATCGGCGGCCTGGAGGGCCAAGGTCTTGAACTGATTGTCCCGAGCCAATCTGGCCTCCGCTCCCATTGGATGCGCCCTCCTATGAAGGACCGTGCCATTTGGCAACGCTTGCAGATTGGCGGGCGACGGAGAACGTTCCCTCGCCTAGGTGCCACAAATGTCCGAAGCCCGGCTCCTTGAAACGGAAATCCAGCGCGTGCTCAATCATGCGCCCGACCTTGCCAGCGCCATTGAGTGCGGTGAGATCGAGACCGTGTACCAACCGCAGTTTGTCTTGCCCGAAGAGCGGTTGATTGGGGCCGAGGCGCTGGCTCGGTGGAAACATCCCGAACTTGGCGAGATCGGGGCAGGACCGTTGTTTGCCATCGCTGAGGTCCAGGGAGTGACGAGCCGCTTGTCGCACAGGATTGTCGCCAATGCTCTGGCCGAGTTCGCTCGCTGGCCAGGCGATCTGCGGCTGTCTGTCAATGTTCTGCCCGAAGAAATGGCCGCGACCGGTTTTGCCGAGGGGTTCCTCCTGCGGGTTTCACAGGCAGGGATCAATCCCGCCCGGCTCACGGTCGAAATTACCGAGGAAGTCTTGCTCGGTGATCTGCCCAAGGCGGCTGTTACACTGGGTACCCTGCGCGAGGCCGGCATCCGCATCGCCCTCGATGACTTCGGCGCGGGGTTCTGCAACTTCCGCTACCTCAAGATCCTGCCTCTCGATTACCTCAAGCTGGACCGTTCGATGGTCGACGGGATCGCCACCGACGAGCGTGACCTGGCAGTGCTGCGCGGGATTGTGGCGATGGGCCGGGCGCTGGGCCTGCGCGTCATCGCCGAAGGTATCGAGACCGAAGCGCAGCGCGACATCGTTGCGGCCGAGGGCTGCGACACCTACCAGGGCTTCCTGCGAGCCGCCCCCATGCCAGCGCGGACATTCCGCGAGCTGGCGCAGGCTCAGGCTGCCTTCTGAGGCTTGCGCTTGCGGCGGGCGATACTGCTCAGTCCCTTGGTCAGCTGGAACAGGCCGTTGAGACGGCTTTGCGGGTCACCCCACGCGCGGTTGATCACCAGCTTCATGTCGGGGCGCAGCTTGGCGGTGTCCTGTGTCCCTTGGTTCAGCCGGTCGACATAAGCCAGCAGCCCGGGCCCGTCGGGGAAATCGTCCTTGTGGAACGTGACGAGCGTGCCCTTCGCGCCGACGTCGATCTTGGCGATATTGGCCTCGATCGCCTGGTGCTTGATCTCGATCAGTTTTACGAGATTGGCGGTGGCGGAGGGCAGGGGGCCGAAGCGGTCGATCATTTCCGCCGCCAGTGCCTCGATCTCTGCCTTGTCCTGCGCCTGATTCAAGCGGCGATAGAGCGCCATCCGCACGGTCAAGTCGGGGATATAGTCCTCCGGTATCATGATCGGGGCATCGACGGTTATCTGCGGGCTGAGCGGATCGCGCTCTTCCAGCATCCCGGCGTCCCCTGCCTTGGCAGCGAGGATCGCTTCCTCCAGCATCGACTGGTAGAGTTCGAACCCGACTTCCCGGATATGGCCCGACTGCTCGTCGCCAAGCAGATTGCCCGCGCCGCGAATGTCGAGATCGTGGCTGGCGAGCTGGAACCCGGCACCCAGGGAATCGAGATCGCCCAGCACTTTCAACCGCTTCTCCGCCACTTCTGATAATTGTGTATCCGCCGCATGGGTCAGATAGGCATAAGCGCGCAGCTTTGAGCGGCCGACGCGGCCTCGCAGCTGGTAGAGCTGGGCGAGGCCGAAGATATCGGCGCGGTGGATGATGATGGTGTTGGCGTTGGGAAGGTCCAGCCCGCTTTCGACGATGGTGGTCGAAAGCAGCACCTCGTACTTGCCCTCGTAGAACGCGCTCATGCGGCTCTCGATTTCGGCGGCGCCCATCTGGCCGTGAGCGGAGATCGCCTTGATCTCCGGCACATTCTCGCGCAGCCATTCCTCGACGCCTTCCATGTCGGAAATTCGCGGCACGACGATGAAGCTCTGCCCGCCGCGGTGATGCTCGCGCAGCAGCGCCTCGCGCATCACCATGTCGTCCCATTCCATCACATATGTGCGCACTGCGAGGCGATCGACCGGCGGGGTCTGGATGGTCGAGAGCTCGCGCAGCCCGCTCATCGCCATCTGCAGGGTGCGCGGGATCGGCGTGGCGGTGAGGGTGAGCATATGCACATTGGCGCGCAGCTGCTTGAGCGCTTCCTTGTGGGTCACCCCGAACCGCTGCTCCTCGTCGACGATCACCAGGCCGAGGTTCTTGAACTGCGTCGATTTGCTGAGGATCGCGTGGGTGCCGACTACGATATCGATATCGCCCGATTTCAGGCCATCGCGGGTCTCCGCCATCTCCTTGGCCGGGACCAGGCGGCTGAGCCGCCCGACCTTGAGCGGAAAGCCGGCAAAGCGCGCGCTGAAGTTCTCGAAATGCTGGCGGGCGAGCAGGGTGGTCGGGGCGACCACAGCGACCTGCTGCCCGGCCATGGCCGCGACAAAGGCGGCGCGAAGGGCCACCTCGGTCTTGCCGAAGCCGACATCGCCGCAGACCAGCCGGTCCATCGGGCGGCCGCTTTCCAGATCGCCCAGCACATCGGCGATGGCGCGGTCCTGATCCTCGGTTTCCGACCAAGGGAAGCGGTCGAGGAACTGGTTGTAACTGGCCTCGTCGGTCTCCAGCACCGGGGCCTTGCGCAGCGCCCGCATTGCGGCGGTGCGCATCAACTCGCCAGCGATCTCCCGGATACGTTCGCGCAGCGCGGCGCGGCGGCGCTGCCAGCCTTCGCCGCCGAGCTTGTCGAGCATGACCGCATCTTCGGAGGAGCCATAGCGGCTCAGCACGTCGATGTTCTCGACCGGGATGTAGAGCTTGTCGCCGCCCCGGTACTCCAGCATCACGCAATCGTGCTGGCTCTTGCCCACGGCGATGGGCTCAAGGCCGAGATACTTGCCGATCCCGTGTTCGACATGGACCACCAGATCGCCCCGGTTGAGCGTCTGAAGTTCGGCCAGGAAGGCATCGGAATCCTTGCGCTTCTTCTTGCGCCGGACAAGCCGGTCGCCGAGCAGATCCTGCTCGGTCAGCAGTTCCAACTGGTCGTTGGCGAAGCCCGTTTCGACCGGCAACACCAGCGCCACCGGGGTGCCCTTGGCCGCGAGCCCGAGCGCCTCTTGCCAGCTGTCGGCCAACTTGGTCTCGCAGCCCGCTTCGGAGAGGATCGAGGCGATGCGGCTGCGACTGCCGGTAGAGTAGGCAGCCAGCAGCGGACGCTTGCCCGCCTTGCCCAGCGCCTTCAGGTGCTTCGCTGCGACTTCGTAGACGTTGTCGCCGCGGCCGCGCTCGGGAGTGAAATCGCGGGCTGAACCAAAGCCGAAGTCGACTACGCTGTCGCTTGCAGGTTCAGCAAAGATGGTGGTGCGGTGCGCGGGTGCATTGGCCAGACCTTCGGTCCATTCATCGCCGTCCAGATACAGCGCGGAGGGCTGGAGCGGGCGATAGCTGCCCTTGGCCTGTCCCGTCGCATTGGCCCGGCTTTCGCGGTAGTCGCCGATATCCTTGAGCCGTTCCTCGACCGCGCTGGTTGCGGCGCTGTCCATGACGATCAGGTCGTTGTCGCCGAAGTGGTCGAAGACAGTGCTGAGGCGTTCCTCGAACAACGGTAGCCAGTGCTCCATCCCGGCAAGCCGTCGCCCGTCACTGACTGCCTCGTAAAGCGGGTCCTGCGTCGCCGCCGCGCCGAACTGTTCGCGATAGCGGCTGCGGAAACGCTTGATGCTGTCTTCGTCGAGCAAGGCCTCGCTGGCGGGAAGCAGCAGGTGCGATTCGATGACCTCGGTGCTCATCTGCGTCGACGGATCGAACAGCCGCAGGCTTTCGAGTTCGTCGCCGAAGAAATCGAGCCTCAGGCCCTGTTCCAGGCCGGAGGGGAAGATATCGACAATCGAGCCGCGAATGGCATACTCGCCCGCGTCGACCACCGTGTCGACCCGCGAATAGCCCTGGCGGCGCAGCAGTGCGGAGAGACTCTCCATCCCGATCTCTGTCCCGACCGAAAACTCGCGGACGCTTTCGCGGATGCGGAATGGCGTCAGCACCCGCTGAAGCGCGGCATTGACAGTGGTGACCAGCAGTTGCGAACCGCTCTTGCCTGCCTGCAACCGGTGCAGCGCCGCGAGGCGCCGGGCACTGACCGAAAGGGCCGGGCTGGCGCGGTCATAGGGCAGGCAGTCCCACGCCGGGAACTCGATCACTTCCAACTCGGGCGCGAAGTACTGCGCCGCTTCGGCTACGGCGTGCATTGCCGCTTCGTCCGGTGCGATGAACACCGCGCGTCCGGTCGCAGCGCGAGAAAGGTCCGCCATCACCATCGGCTGCGCCCCGCGCGCGACCGAGGCGAGGGTCAGCGGCGACTCGGCTTTGAGGATACGGGCGAGGTCAGGCATGGTTTGGGCTATCCGGCATACGCGATTGCCCCCTGCCCGATCGGGAAGGGGGTGCGGTGAAGTGTTGCAGGGTGCGTTAGCGGGGGTTTGCGCGGTGCGCTACCCCGCCGAAAGGTCAGCGCGGGATATCGACGTAATCGAGCTTGCGCATCAGCTCCATCTGATCGCCGGCGATGTGCTCGGGGATCGGCTGTGTGCCCAAGGCCCAAGCCATGATGTCGACATCGTCTACATCCAGCAGCATTTCAAACCAGGCCAGCCCGGCCTCGTCCCAGCTCGCGGAATAGCGGTCGAAGTATCCGCCGATCATAAAATCGGCCTCGCGCGTTCCGCGGTGCCAGCCGCGGAATTTGGCGCGGGCGAGACGGGTGGCGAAGTCGGGTGCGTCGGGCATCAGCGGGCGGGTAGGGCACTCGCATTGGCGGCGCAAGCGGGTATAGGAATGACATGCGCCCGGAGATCCTCAACCCGCTGTTTGCCGAGGTCGATACGCTCGAAGGCGTCGGGCCGAAGCTCAAGAAGCCGCTCGACAGACTGGGCCTGACGCGGGTGCGCGATGTCGCCTATCACCTGCCCGAACGCTTCGTCACCCGTCGGTCGGTGCAGAACCTCGACGAGGCGGGCGAGGGCGAGCAGATCGTCCTCGCGCTTACCCCGATCGAGCACCGGGCTCCGCGATCGGGCCGCGGGCCGCACCGTGTGCTGGCGCAGGATTCGATCGGCAACGTCTGCGCGTTGACCTATTTCGGACGCGCGGCCTACTCCGCCAAGAAACTGCTGCCGGTGGGCGAGCGGCGCTGGGTCGCCGGCAAGCTGGAACGATACGGCGACATGCTTCAGATCGTCCATCCGGACCATGTGCTGGAAGAAGGTGGCGAGAGCCTGCAGCGCCTGTGCGAGCCGGTCTATGCCCTGTCCGAGGGGCTCACCCAGCCCAAGGTGGCGAGCCTCGTAGCGCAGGTGATGGCGCGGCTGCCCGAATTGCCCGAATGGATCGAGCCGGCGCAATTCGACAAGGCCGGGTGGCCGGCGTGGTCCGATGCGCTCAAGCTGGCGCACAAGGGCGAGCACACGGCGGCGCGCGACCGGCTCGCCTATGACGAGCTGCTCGCCAACAGCCTGGCGTTGATGCTGGTGCGGGCGGACAACCGCCAGCGGCGCGGGCGGGCGCTGGTCGGCGATGGCTCGCTCCGGGGCAAGCTGCAACTGCCCTTTCCGCTCACGGGTGCCCAGCAGCGCTCGATCCGGGAGATTGAAGGCGACGTGGCGCAGGAAGCGCCGATGCTGCGGCTGCTGCAAGGCGATGTCGGTGCGGGCAAAACCGTGGTGGCGCTGGAGGCGATGCTGGTCGCGGTCGAGGCCGGGGCGCAGGCTGCTCTACTCGCACCAACCGAGATACTTGCCCGGCAGCATTTCGAGACCCTGCGGGCCATGGCTCGTCCCACAGGGGCGGAGGTCGCACTGTTGACCGGTCGCGACAAGGGCCGGGCGCGGGAGAGCATCCTGATGGGGCTGCTCGACGGGTCGATCCATATCGTCGTCGGCACCCACGCGATCTTCCAGGACAGCGTCAATTATCGCGATCTGGGCCTCGTGGTGATCGACGAGCAGCACCGCTTCGGCGTCGCCCAGCGCCTGCAACTGGCGCGCAAGGGCAAGCACACACCGCACACGCTGGCGATGACCGCGACGCCGATCCCGCGCACGTTGACCCTCGCGCAATATGGCGAGATGGATGTCAGCAAGCTCGACGAAATGCCCCCCGGGCGGCAGGCGATCGATACGCGGGTCGTCGGGCAGGACCGCATCGCCGAAGTGGTCGAGGCCGTCGGGCGGCATATCGAGGGCGGGCAGCAGGCCTACTGGGTCTGTCCCATGGTCCATGACAGCGAGACCACCGACCTTGCCGCAGCCGAGGCGCGCCACGCGGCGCTGAGGGAGCGGTTCGGCGAAACGGTGGTGCTGGTCCATGGCCAGCTCGACCCGTCTGCGAAGGACCGGGCGATGGAACGCTTCGCCAGCGGTGAGGCGAAACTGCTGGTGGCAACCACGGTGATCGAAGTCGGGGTCGATGTCCCTGCTGCGACCCTGATGGTGATCGAGCAGGCCGAACGCTTCGGCTTGGCCCAGCTCCACCAGTTGCGCGGCCGGGTCGGGCGCGGCTCGGAGAAGTCCGTCTGCCTGCTGCTGCGCGGTGAGGCGCTGTCGGAGACTGGCCGCAAGCGGCTCGCCCTGATGCGGGAGACGCAGGACGGCTTCCGCATCGCCGAGGAAGACCTGGCCCTGCGCGGCGGCGGCGAATTGCTCGGCACGCGGCAATCGGGCGATACGCCATTCCGCGTCGCAAATCTCGAGCAGATCCAGCGATTGCTCCCTGTTGCGCACGACGACGCGCGCCTGCTGGTGGATCGCGACGGTGGACTTAGCTCTCTGCGCGGGGAGGCGGCTCGGGTGCTTCTCTACCTGTTCGAGCGAGACTGGGGCGTGCAGTTACTGCGCGGCGGCTAGGCGGGCCACCAGCGCCTGCGCCGCGCGCCATACGTCTTCCCAGGTGTACTCGAACTGCTCTTCGCCATCGTAATAGGGATCGGCCACCGCGGCACCTTCGCGGCCCGGCACCATGTCCATCAGCAATGAGACATGGGCCGTATGGCCATCCGGGGCGATCCGCCGGATATTGGCGAGATTGGAGTGATCCAGCGCGAGGATATGGCTGAACCGCGCGAAATCCGCTGCCTCGATCTGCCGCCCGCGATAGTGCGCGATATCGATCCCATATCGGGCAGCGGTGGCAATGCTACGCGGGTCAGGCGGTTCGCCGACATGATAGGCGGCGGTCCCGGCACTGTCGGTATGCGCCTCCAGCCCGGCCTCCGCCGCCGCCTTGCGGAAGGCCGCTTCGGCGAGAGGCGAACGGCAGATATTGCCGAGACAGACGAACAGGATGGCGGGTTTGTGGTTCATGCGGTCGCTTCCAGCACTTCCTCGACCACCTTGCGGATATTGACCACCGCCTTCAGCCTCGCGCCGAGCAGCGCGGTGCCGCTGACCTTTCGCTGGACGAACAGGGTTTCGGCGGGCGGAAGGTGCCAGCTCTGGCGGTCCTGCGCGATGGCCATGCCCTCGTCGCGCAGCAGCGGGACGAAGGAACGGTCGCCGAAGTCGAAATCGGTATCGCGGGCCATTTCGCCGACGATGATGGCGATCATGCGGCTGATCCGTTCCGGATGGCGGTCGATGACGTTCTGGTTGATGAACCCTGCGGCCAGCGCCTCGCGCCGCACGGCGTCGGGGTCCTGTTGCAAGCCCGCCATCAGCAGCTTGCGATAGGCCGTCCGGATCGACGGATCGACTTCGCGGGTCGCCCCGAAGTCAAGCAGCACCACCTTGCCGGTGCCGCGCTGGTAGCGGAAATTGGCGAAATTGGGGTCGGTCTGCATCACGCCGAATTCTAACAGCTCGCGTGCCACCAGGCGGATCAACCGCTCAAACACGTGGTTGCGCAGGTCCTGCGGCTTGCTCTCGAGGCTTTCGATCGGCGCGCCTTCCTCGAAACTCATGGCCAGGATACGGTCAGTGGTCAGCCCTTCGTTTAGCACCGGCACGACAAATTCGGGCCGGTCGGCCAGCCGCGCCTTGAACAGCCGCATCTGCTGTCCTTCACGGACATAATCGGCCTCCTCGTGGAGCTGCTCTTTCGCCGCCTTGAGCAGTTCCGCGTAATCCAGTTCCTTGGGCAGCAGGCCAGACACTTTGAGCAGTGTCGCGACATTGTCGACATCGCTGTCGATGCTCTGCGCGACACCGGGATATTGCACCTTGATCGCCAGCAGCTCGCCTTCGCGGGTCAGCGCGCGGTGGACCTGGCCGATGCTGGCGGCAGCGATAGGGCGAGGTTCGAAGCGGCGGAAGCGGTTGCGCCAGTCCTTGCCCCATTCGGTGGCCAGCACCTTGTCGAGCTGCTGCGGGGGCATGAAGTTCGCCTGGTCACGCAATGAACCCAGGATTTGCGAAAGTTCGTGCGGCAGCATATCGCCCGCATCCATGCTGATCATCTGCCCCAGTTTCATTGCCGCCCCGCGCAGATGCGCTAGCCTGTCGGTCAGGCGGCGGGCGTTGGCAGGGGTCAGCACCAGTTCTTCCAGCTTGGGCCGTTCTCCTGCGGCGAATCGCTTGGCTCCTTCGCCCAGCACGGAACCGGCCACTCCGCCGGCCAGCCTGCCAAAGCCGGCGAGCCTTGACAGCCGCCCGCTGGGAACCGCGCGGTGGCGCGAGGGGTTATCTTGGTCTGACATGTGGGTGGGCCGTTAGCAGGGATCGAACAGGAATGAACGACAAAACGGCGGAGCGGCAGTCCGTTCCGGCAGCGGCGCAGTGGCTCGGCTATGCCGGGCTGCTGCCGCAGATGATCGCCATCTTGCTGGTGGTGCAGGGCGGTTCGCTGTCGTGGATCGCGCTTGCCTCCAGCTATGCCTATGCCGCGCTGATCTTCAGCTTTCTGGGAGGTGTGTGGTGGGGGCAGGCCTTGAGCCACCCCGGAGCGCCGCGTTGGGCCTTTGCCGTGGCCGTGCTGCCGAGCTTGATCGGATTGGCGTTGTTCCTGCCCTGGACGTTTGGGTCGGAATGGCCGGGGCCGTCGTTGCTGTGGCTCGGTTTGATGCTCTGCCTCTCGCCCTTGGTGGATCGCCAGCTGGCCCTTGGTGGCAAGGAATGGATGACGCTGCGCTGGCGGCTTTCGCTGGGGCTGGGGGGCTTGAGCGTAGTGTTGGCGCTGTTGGCGATGGAGCAACGCTGAAGCGTGACGCCTCCCGCGCTTCGCTCGGGAGTTTTCACGCAAAACCGTCCCCCGGACGGTTTAGTCTAGTGAAAACTGGTCGGGGAGAGAGGATTCGAACCTCCGGCCCCTGCCTCCCGAAGACAGTGCTCTACCAGGCTGAGCTACTCCCCGACCGATGTCGTTCCCGCCGGGCCGAAGCCGCCGCGGGTCGAGGCAAGGCGCGCCCTATAGGTGTGGACGAGCGGGGTGGCAAGCGGGCAATTGCAGGGTATGGGACTTTACATGGCCAGTGCCTCGCTTCCCCTCGATTCTGCCACCGGAGCGCATCCGGAACAGCAATATCTCGATCTCATGCGCCACATCTGGGAGCATGGCAGCGAGCGGGTGGACCGGACCGGCGTCGGCACACGATCCGTCTTCGGGGCACAACTGCGATTCGACCTCGCGGGCGGGGCGATGCCGCTGCTCACCACCAAGCGGGTCTATTGGAAGACCGCCACGCGCGAGATGCTTTGGTTCCTAACCGGCGATACCAATATCCGCCCGCTGGTGCTGCAAGGGGTCAAGATCTGGAACGAGTGGCCGCACGCTCGCTATGTGCGCGAGACGGGCGATGACATCGCGCTGGACGATTTTGTCCAGCGGATCGCCGATGACGAGGCCTTCGCCATGCGCTGGGGCGATCTCGGCCCGGTCTATGGCAAGCAGTGGGTAGACTGGCCGACCTGGCGCTATCGCAAGGACGGGCTTTACGAGAAGGGCGAGGGGATCAACCAGGTCGCCGAGGTGGTCGAGAGCTTGCGCACCAACCCGGGGAGCCGCCGCCATATCATCGAAGGCTGGAACGTGGCCGAGCTCGACCGGATGGCGCTGCCGCCGTGCCACAAGACCTACCAGTTCCATGTCGCCGGAGACCGGCTCAACTGCCTGCTCTACCAGCGCAGCTGCGATGTCGCGCTGGGCCTGCCGTTCAACCTGTGGTCGGCGGCATTGCTCCAGCGGATGGTCGCGCAGCAGGTGGACCTTGAGCCCGGAGAGCTGGTGTGGATGGGCGGTGACACGCATCTCTACCTGAATCATGCGCATCTGATCACCGAACAGCTGGCGCGCGAACCGCGGGATCGGCCGCGGCTTGAAATAGTGCGCCGCGCGGACAGCATTTTCGACTACCAGATCGAGGATTTCGTGGTCGAAAATTACACACCGCACCCGCCGATCACGGCGCCTGTTGCGGTTTAGGCTCACGAAGGTCCATAAGCTTGACCACTTGCATCGTGCGCAATAAATGTGCGCGCAATTGTAAGAATGCATCTGCCGTCTCTGATCCCCGGGGGCGCCAGTTGGGAGAGCGCGATATGGCCGACCGGCCCGCAGGGCAGAACAAGCCCGCCCTCGAACTGCATGTGCCCGAGCCGAGATATCGGCCCGGCGACAAGGCCGATTTTTCCTATCTCGATATCCCGCCGGCAGGGGCGCAGCCACGTCCCGACGAGGCCTGCGACCCGCGCGAGACGACGCCGCTGGTGCATGACCTGATCCGTGTGCTGGGCGACGATGACAGGGCGCATGGCCCCTGGGACCCCAAGCTCGATCCGGAAACGCTGCGCATCATGTTGCGGCATTTCTCCATGGTCCGCGCCTTCGACGAGCGCATGTTTCGCGGCCAGCGGCAAGGCAAAACCAGCTTCTACATGAAGTGTACCGGTGAAGAGGCGACCAGCGTCTCGGCCGCCATGGCGCTTGCGGCCGACGATATGGTGTTTCCCAGCTATCGCCAGCAGGGAATATTGATCGCGCGCGGCTATCCGCTGGTCGAGATGATCAACCAGATCTACTCCAACAAGGCGGACAAGCTGAAGGGCCGCCAGCTGCCGATCATGTATTCGAGCCGCGAACACAACTTCTTCTCGATCTCGGGCAATCTCGCCACGCAACTGCCGCAGGCGGTGGGCTGGGCGATGGCCAGCGCCTCTAAGAACGACAGCCGCATTGCTGCGACCTGGGTGGGCGAGGGCTCGACGGCGGAGGGCGATTTCCACGCGGCCTGCACCTTTGCCACCGTCTACAACGCACCGGTGATCTTCAACGTCGTCAACAACCAGTGGGCGATTTCCAGCTTCTCGGGCTTTGCAGGGGCGGAACGGACCACCTTCGCCGCGCGCGGCCTTGGCTATGGCATTGCGTCGCTACGGGTCGATGGCAACGATCCGCTGGCGGTCTATGCCGCCGAGCAATGGGCCGCAAACCGCGCCCGTGCCAACAAGGGCCCAACCTTGATCGAGCATTTCACCTACCGCGCCGAGGGTCATTCCACCTCGGACGATCCCAGCGCCTATCGCAGCGCTCAGGAACGGGAGGAATGGCCGCTGGGCGACCCGATCAACCGGCTGAAGAAGCACCTCATCGCCATCGGCGAATGGGACGAGGAACGGCATTCGGCGATGGATCTCGAGGCCGCAGAACACGTCAAGGCGACAACCAAGGAAGCCGAAAAGAACGGCATCCTCGGCCATGGCCTGCACCAGCCGTTCCGCACCATGTTCCAGGATGTCTACGAGGACCTGCCCTGGCATCTGGAGGAGCAGGCGGCGCAGGCTCGCCGCGAGCGCGAGATAAAATGGCCCGGAGAGGAACCCTGGGCATGAGCAGCGAAGTGAAAGAGCCGGCCGCGGCAGAAGCGGGCACCGCCAACGAGACTGGGCGTCGTCTCAACATGATCGAGGCGATCAACGACGCGCTCGACATCATGCTCGAACGCGATCCCGACGTCATCATCATGGGCGAAGACGTGGGCTACTTCGGCGGCGTGTTCCGTGCCACGGCTCACTTGCAAGAGAAATACGGCAAGAACCGCGTGTTCGACACGCCGATATCCGAGTGCGGGATCATCGGTGCGGCGGTGGGGATGGGGGCCTATGGCCTGCGTCCGGTGCCTGAGATCCAGTTCGCCGATTACATCTATCCGGGGCTCGACCAGTTGATCTCCGAGGCGGCGCGGCTGCGCTATCGTTCGGCCTGCGATTACATTGCACCGATGACGGTGCGCTCGCCGTTTGGCGGGGGCATCTTCGGTGGCCAGACCCACAGCCAGAGCCCGGAGGCACTGTTCACCCATGTCGCGGGCCTCAAGACGGTGATCCCTTCGACGCCCTACGATGCCAAGGGGCTCCTGATCAGCTGCATCGAAGACGACGATCCGGTGATCTTCTTCGAGCCCAAGCGGATCTACAACGGGCCGTTCTCCGGCTATTACGACAAGCCGGTCGAGCCTTGGAAAAAGCACAAGGATTCGGTGGTTCCCGAGGGCTACTACAAGGTCCCGCTGGGCAAAGCGCGGGTGGTGACCGAGGGCGAGACGCTGACCGTGCTGGCCTATGGCACCATGGTCCATGTCGCCGAGGCGGTGTGCCGCGAGAAGGGCGTCGATGCCGAGATCCTCGACCTGAGGACGCTCGTGCCGCTCGATATCGAGGCGATCGAGGCATCGGTGAAGAAGACCGGCAAGTGCATGATCGTGCACGAGGCGACCCGCACCTCCGGCTTCGGTGCGGAACTCTCCGCACTGGTTCAGGAACGCTGCTTCTACCACCTCGAAGCTCCGATCGAACGCGTCACCGGCTTCGACACACCCTATCCGCACAGCCTCGAATGGGCCTATTTCCCCGGCCCCGTTCGTCTCGGCGAAGCGATTGACCGACTTTTGAAGGACTGACCCGATGGCCAAGTTCACATTCAACATGCCCGACGTGGGCGAAGGCGTTGCCGAGGCGGAAGTCGTCGAATGGCATGTCAAGGTCGGAGACCGGGTCGAGGAAGACCAGCACCTGGTCGACGTGATGACCGACAAGGCGACGATCGATATCGAGAGCCCGGTTGCGGGTACGGTGACCGAGATTGCCGGCGAGCCGGGCGATGTGGTTTCGGTCGGTGCGATGCTGCTGGTGATCGAGGTTGAAGGTGAGGCTGAAGAGCCCGTCGAGGCTGCTCCGGCACCGAAGCCTGAAGTCGTCGAAAAACGGATCGAAGTCGAGACGCCCGACGCGAGCGATGGCGACGATGCGGTGGCCGCCAATCCCGAGCCCGCTCCGCCTCAGCCGGTTACCCCTGCTCCCTCTCCCAGGGTCGAAGCGAAGGTGCTTGCATCGCCCGCCGTTCGCGCTCGCGCGATAGATCTCGGCATCGATCTCGCGCAAGTGAAACCGGCCGAGGATGGCCGTATTCGCCACGCTGATCTCGACGCCTTCCTGTCCTATACCAGCGGCTTCTCCGCAGCTGCGCCGACGCGCAATGACGAGGAGATCAAGGTCATCGGCATGCGCCGCCGCATCGCCGAGAACATGGCGGCTTCGAAGCGCCACATCCCGCATTTCTCTTATGTCGAGGAATGCGACGTGACCGATCTCGAGACCATTCGCGCGCAGCTCAATGCAAAGCGCGCAGACCGGCCCAAGCTGACGATCCTGCCGCTGCTGATCACCGCGATCTGCAAGACGCTCCCCGAGTTTCCCATGATCAACGCCCGCTACGACGACGAAGCGGGTGTGATAACCCGTAGCGGCGCAGTGCACCTCGGCATGGCGACACAGACCGATGCCGGGCTGATGGTCCCGGTGATCCGCAATGCCGAGGCGAAGAACCTGTGGCAGCTGGCGAATGAAATTGCGCGCCTCGCCGAAGCAGCACGAACGGGCAAGGCCAAGTCCGATGAACTGTCGGGCGGCACGCTGACGGTAACCTCGCTCGGCCCGCTGGGCGGCGTGGCGACCACGCCGGTCATCAACCGGCCCGAAGTCGCGATCATCGGCCCCAACCGCATCATCGAACGCCCGATGTTTGTCCCCGACGGCGCCAATGGTTTGGGGGCAGGCGAGCGGATCGAGAAGCGCAAGCTGATGAACATCTCGATCAGCTGCGACCACCGCGTGGTCGATGGCTACGATGCGGCGAGCTTCGTGCAGGCACTTAAGCGACTGCTGG
This sequence comes from Erythrobacter sp. SDW2, assembly GCF_021431965.1. Taxonomy (NCBI): domain Bacteria; kingdom Pseudomonadati; phylum Pseudomonadota; class Alphaproteobacteria; order Sphingomonadales; family Erythrobacteraceae; genus Erythrobacter; species Erythrobacter sp. SDW2. The sequence continues at coordinate 1,963,326 of NZ_CP090370.1, read as the reverse complement.
AAACTCCGGCGCTGATTCTCGCTGGCTGATGTGATATACCTCTCCGCATGGAGAGGGACCCGCGCATCGACGCCTATATCGACAAGGCCGCGCCCTTTGCGCAGCCGATCCTCACGCGCCTGCGCGAGTTAGCGCATGAGGCGCTGCCCGAGGGCACAGAGGACATCAAATGGGGCATGCCGCACTTCCTTGTCGGCGGGAAGAATGTCGCCGGTATATCGGCCTTCAAGGCGCATTGTGCCTTGGTCATCCATGGCGATGGACGCCAGGCTGCAAAGGGGAATGGGGGGATGGGAGGATATGGCAAGATTGCCAGCCTCGAAGAGATCCCGCCTGAGTTAAAGGTTATCGCAGCGATTCACGCTGCTCGGGATCGCGTGGCCAAGCACGGCAGCGCGACCAAGGGAAGCGGCGCGCCAAAGCCCAAGCCGGAGATCCCGATGCCGGACTATTTCGCGGTAGCACTGGAAGGCAAGCCCGAGGCGAAAGCATCCTTTGCCCGGCTCGCTCCATCACACCGCCGGGAATATCTCGAATGGATCACCGAGGCGAAGCGTGAGGAAACCCGCGCCAAGCGGATAGCGTCCACGCTCGAATGGCTGGCCGAAGGCAAGAAGCGGAACTGGAAGTATGAAAATTGCTGATCAGCGCACGATAGCGCTGTAGCTTAACATGCCCTTGCCGCGCAGGGCTTCTTCGCGGCTGACCTGCCAGCGCAAATGAGTGACCTCTTCCGGCGAGGCTCGACGCGCCCCGATGCGCATCTCCGTGAGCTGACCCCAACTGTTCCCACCATCAATGGAGACCTGTGCGTCCCGGCCGCCGCTGCGCTTGAAGGCGAGATCCCGAGGAACCGGGCTGGACACGGTAAAGCTGTCGCTCTGCCCGGATGCACTCCAAGTGAGCATAAGGACCACCGAATCGCCTTTGCGAAGCGTGGTCGCAGGTTCGAGCGCGCGCACCACGCGGTCGCCCTGTCGTTCGGCGCGTTCGATATAGACCGACTTCCGGATATCGATGGCCGACTGCGCGGCCATGGCTCCGGTGGCGAGGCAGGCAAGGGCGGCAGTCAATACAAACTTGCGCATGGCAGGAATCCCCCCGTTGCCAGCAGATTGCGTTGAACAGGGAGGTGCCTGGAAGAGGCGAAAATATGGTTAACGCGGTTGTATGTTTCCCGCCCGCGAAATTTGCGTTCAAGGGTTATTGACAGCCTCGGGAGCCTGCCCTAGTTGCGCCGCTCCCACGCAGGAACGCAGCGATTGCGCCAGTGGTTTGCGGGGGTGTAGCTCAGTTGGTTAGAGCGCCGGCCTGTCACGCCGGAGGTCGCGGGTTCAAGTCCCGTCACTCTCGCCACTTCCCTCCCGGGAAGTCGCGTTTCGCCCTTCCCAAGGCAATTTTTGTTTGAGCTTTGTCTCGCTAACGGCAAGGGTCCGTTGCAAGCGAAAACCTGTGGGGAGAGAACCAGCATGAAAACCGCCATCACCGAAATGTTCGGCATCGAGCATCCCATCATCCAGGGCGGCATGCACTATGTCGGCTTTGCCGAGATGGCTGCGGCGGTTTCCAATGCCGGCGGTCTCGGCATCATCACCGGGCTGACCCAGGGCACCCCGGAAAAGCTCTCCAACGAAATCGCCAAGTGCCGCGACATGACGGACAAGCCCTTTGGCGTGAACCTGACCTTCCTGCCTTCGCTGACGCCGCCGGACTATCCGGGGCTGGTCAAGGCCATCATCGATGGCGGTGTGAAGGTCGTCGAAACCGCCGGGCGCAACCCGGTGCAGGTGATGCCCGCGCTCAAGGATGCCGGGGTCAAGGTGATCCACAAATGCACCAGCGTGCGCCACAGCCTCAAGGCGCAGGAAATCGGCTGCGATGCGGTTTCGGTCGATGGCTTCGAGTGCGGCGGTCACCCGGGTGAGGACGACATCCCGAATTTTATCCTGCTCCCGCGCGCGGCGGACGAGCTGGAAATCCCGTTCGTTTCGAGCGGCGGCATGGCCGACGGGCGCAGCCTCATTGCGTCGCTCGCCATGGGCGCGGCAGGGATGAACATGGGCACGCGCTTCATCGCCACCAAGGAAGCCCCGGTGCATGATAATGTGAAGCAGGCCATTGTCGCCGCCAGCGAGCTCGACACCCGCCTGGTGATGCGCCCGCTGCGCAACACCGAGCGCGTGATGACCAATGAAGCGGTCGAGCGCCTGCTCGAGAAAGAGAAGGCGCTGGGCGACAAGCTGAAGTTCGAGGACATCATCGGCGAAGTCGCCGGGGTCTATCCGCGCATCATGATGGATGGCGACATGGATGCCGGCGCATGGAGCTGCGGCATGGTCGCCGGTCTCATCCACGATATCCCGACCTGCAAGGAACTGATCGACCGGATCATGCAGGAGGCAGAGGAAATCCTCGCCCGTATGAACAGGCTGCAAGCGGCCTGATTATTGGCGCGAGGCGAGCCGCTCCAGGTTCGCCTCGTGCTCTTCCTTGGTGATGCGATAGCGGCTGATGCAGAACAGCATCGCCAGCCACAGCACCCACAGGCTCGGTGCATAGGCCGCGCCCAGCCACCACAGCGTATCGGCGCGGACGGTCGATGGATCCGCCCCTTGCGGGAAGGAGATGGCGGTCAGGATCAGGCCGCCCGTAAACGATCCCAGGCCGACGGTGCATTTGCGGGTGAAGGTGACCGCCGCGTAGAACACGCCTTCCGACCGTCTTCCTGTGCGTAGCTCGCTGCTTTCGACGAGGTCGGCGATCATCGAATAGAGGATCGCCTGCAAGGCGATGATGAGCGACAGGTCGAGCGTATTGATCGCCGCCACCAGCGGAAACAGGATCGGATCGCCGTTTTCAGGCATCAGACCCATCAGGCGCAGGATGACCGGGGCGGGCGCAACGGTGAACGCGACGATGCCCAGGACTATGACGGCCTTCTTCTTGCCGAATCGCTTGCCGATGGCAGGCGCGATGGCAAAGGCGATGAGAGCGGAGAAAAAGACCAGCGCGGTCCAGATGAACTGCTGTTCCGACGAAAAGCCCCAGAAATAGCTGAGCATCACGAACGCCAGCGCGGCCGAAAGGCCTGTCGCCACCGAACCCATCACGGTCGCCCAGAACAGGGCCAGGAAGCTGCTTTCTCGCAAGGTTTCGAACATCTCCCCGAACAGCCGGCGGAGCGAGAACTGCTGCTTTGCCGGAGGCTGGCGCAGGTTCGGGATGTGCCGGTGGGTGGCGAGCGCTGAAACGACGATCGCAGTGAAGATCAGGGCCGAGGCGATGATGCCATAGGATGCATAGCCGTCGCGGTTGAGGATGCCGTGCGAATACTGCGCTGTCGGCACCAGCAGTGCGCCGAACATCAGCACGGTCATGGCATTGCCGCCGACCCAGCCGAACATGATGCGAAACGTCTGGAGGCTGGTGCGTTCCTCGTAGTCCGCCGTAAGTTCTGGCAAGAGCGCCGAGCTGGGCGTTTCGTAGAAAGTGATGAAAGTGCGGATCAGCACCGCCAGGCCAAGCAGAAAAACGAACAGCTCGCCTTGGCTGAGTCCCTCGGGTGGGTTCCACAGCAGATAGTAGGTTGCCGCGACCGGTATGGCCGAAGCATACATGAAGGGATGTCGGCGGCCCCAGCGGGAATGGAGGTTGTCCGACCAATAGCCGACGAGCGGATCGCTGATCGCATCCAGCACCAGAGCAATTAGGATGGCGAGACCGACAAGACCCGGTTCCAGCCCTACAACCGTGCCGTAGAACAGTAGCAGGAAGTAGTTAAAGCCACCGTCCTTGACCCCGAACGCCACGCTACCGAAGCCATAGGCGAGCTTGGTACCGAGACCGAGACGGGTTCCCTGGCGAGCGACGTCGCCCGCAACGGACGTAGATGATGATGTGGCCAGCGTTTCTCTCCTGAAGGGGAAGCTAGCCACTCGTTACGCCGCGTCAATCATTTGCTGCTGCCGCTCTCCATCCACAGCAGGAAACGTTTGAGGGGAAGCAGCCATACAAGGCCAAGGATGAGATAGACGACGGTCTGGAACGCCGCATGCCATCCACCGATCAGCTCCGGCACATAGCGTGCGATCACCAGCGCATAGGCCGTGAGCGCGATGATCAGAAGTAGTACCCCGAAGGGTATTCGCCAGGTCGGTTCGGTTCTCATGCAAAGGGTCCGTACAAGCGGGTTGGCGTTACGATGGCATCCAGGTACTGGTCGTGCGGCTCCAGTGGCAATGTCTCGACCTGTTGTACATCCCAGGCAAGACCGACCTTGGTCCGGTCCGGATGAGCTTCGAGCCAGCGATCATAGTGGCCACCCCCTTGGCCAAGACGATGGCCGTCGGCAGTGAACCCTACCAGCGGGATGAACACGACGTCAGGAACCAGCTTTCTGGCAGCGGCGGACGGTTGCATCAGTTGGAAGGGGCCGTCCAGAAGGTCGCTCTCGGTGAAGGGATCGGTATAGGCGGCGAATGTCATCTCGCTTCGCTCCGTGGCAAACCGTGGCAGGGCCAGGGTGTGCCCGCGTTCGAAGAAAAACTTGGCGTAGGAAGCCGTTGGTGCTTCGTGCGACGTCGCGTGATACAGGCCGATCACAGCTCCATCGGGGATGATGTCGAGCAGCGGTGCAGGAGGACGATTGAACAGCAGCGACCGGATCGCAGGCGGTTGACCCGCGACGTGCTCGCGGCGGATCTTGCGGAGTCGCTTCCTCAGTTCAGCCTTATCCAACACCGTTCGTCCTGAGCTTGTCGAAGGGCCGCTCGTCCTTCGTGATAAGTTGAGTGGAAAAAGTGCGGGGCTTCGACAGGCTCAGCCTGAACGGATCTACGGCACTTCATCAAAATTGTGTGGCGGAACCACCATGGGTCGTTTGCCAGTGAAATCCTCTGACGCCTAACGTCAGGTGGGCGCCGTTTACCCGAGTCCCCGGGACGAACCCGTTAACCCAGGCAGGGACAGCTCCCATGGATTGCTTATAGCCTCAGGGATATTCGTTCGGCTCGTGCCGGGCAGTCCCGCCACTGCCTATCTAGGATGCGGCGCCCTTACCCTCAAGCTTGCTGGCACAATTTTCGAGCAGTTCGGCGAATCGTTCCAGCGCTGGAACCAATTCGGGGTCGATTGCCGACGAGGCGGGATCGAAGAAGGCTTGCTGGCCTGACGCAGCCGCAGGGGCTTCGGCCAACTGCTGCTCGAGTGCGTCACGCTCCCGCCTTGCCGAGGCAAGTTCGCCTTGCAGCCGCGTTTTCTCCGTGTCTGCCTCCATGACGGCAATCTTGAACCGCTCATTGTCGGCGATGAGATCATTGTATTTGTTGGATTCCTGTTGGATCGAGGATTGCAAATTGCTGAGCTCCTCCTCCAGTTCGGCAATCCGGCGCTTTAATTTGTCAGTCTGGCCGACTGCCATGTCCGCCTCGCGCTTGAGGTCGGAAGCTCCATCAACCGCAGCCTGCGCCTCTTGCTTCGCTTGGGCCGAGGCGAGTTGCGAGCGATGCAACTCGTCGGCCAGTTGCAGTGTAGCGAACAGCAGATTCTGCGAGTAGCGCGGAGTAAGCTGCTGGAATTTCGCATCAATTTGCGAAGCTAGATGATGCACATGATCTTCCTGGCCCGGCTGCACAGCGATGGCGAAGGTGCGCCCGCCGATATTGAGCTGGAGCGTGTTCATCCCTCGAGCTTCCCGATTATCTCGTCGAGCCGCTCTAGTTCGGCAAGCACGGCTTCGCGCAGGGTTTCATGGCGCGTCACCAACTGGAGGACGTTGGGCGGCACAGCCGCCGGGGCTCCTTGCATCGGTGGGACTGTGGGCGGTCCTTTATCGGCGATGGCGGAAATGCGAGCCAGTGCCTGCTCGATCCGCTGCACAGCCGTTTCGATGCGTTCCCCTTCCATGGCGAGTGATTTATCGCCTTTATCGTGCAGAGGCAAAGCCTTGGGCGGGCCTGTTGATAAGTCGGGCGAAGCGTGCGGTCAGTTGGCTATAGTGGACCCAACCCGCGCTGTCCTTGACCTCGGCAAACGCCTTTCGCAAAGGGTGCGCGCGAGCGAATCGGACCCTGCTTTCTATGCCGATTGCCACATTGCCGGAGCCACCTGCCCATGAGTCTCGATCCCGCACGCCTTGCCCCGATGGCCAACGCTATCCGGGCGCTTTCGATGGATGCGGTGCAGGCGGCTAATTCGGGCCACCCCGGGATGCCGATGGGGATGGCCGACGTCGCGACAGTGCTGTGGTCGCAGTATCTCAAGTTCGACCCGTCCGATCCGAAATGGGCGGACCGGGACCGCTTCGTCCTGAGCGCGGGCCACGGCTCGATGCTGATCTACAGCCTGCTGCATCTGACCGGCTATGCCCAGCCAACGATGGACGATATCCGCAACTTCCGCCAGCTCGGCAGTCCCTGTGCCGGGCACCCGGAAAACTTCCTTCTCGATGGTGTAGAATGCACCACCGGCCCGCTGGGTCAGGGTCTGGCCATGGCAGTCGGCATGGCGATGGCCGAGCGGCACCTTAATGCAACCTTCGGTGACGACCTCGTCGATCACCGCACGTGGGTGATCGCGGGCGACGGCTGTCTGATGGAGGGTATCAACCACGAAGCGATCGGGCTTGCCGGGCACCACAAGCTTGGCCGCCTCAATGTGCTGTGGGACGACAATGCCATCACCATCGACGGCGCGACCGACCTTTCGACCAGCGAGAACATCCGCGCCCGCTATGAAGCGACCGGGTGGCATGTCGCCGAATGCGACGGGCATGATTTCGCCGATATCGCTCGCGCCATTGACGGAGCGATCGCCGATCCGCGCCCTTCGCTGATCGCCTGCAAAACGATCATCGGCAAGGGCGCGCCCAACAAGCAGGGCACCAGCGCCACCCACGGCGCGCCGCTCGGCCCCGACGAGATTGCTGCAGCTCGAGAAGTGCTGGGCTGGGAAGCAGAACCCTTCGTCATTCCTGAGGGTATCCTCGGCGAGTGGCATTCGATTGGCGATCGTGGTCGCGAAGCGCACGGTGCCTGGGCAACCAGGCTTGAGGCCAGCGATCTTAAGGCCGAGTTCCTCCGCCGAATGGCGGGTGAACTGCCCGCAAGCGCGGCGATGGACGACTACCTCGCCCAGTTGATCGCCAACCCGGTCAAGGTGGCGACCCGCAAGGCCAGCGAGATGGCGCTGGCCGAAATCAATCCGCGCGTGCCCGAAACCATCGGCGGCAGCGCCGATCTTACCGGGTCGAACAACACCAAGGCCGGTGGAATCGAACCCTTCATGGCCGACAATTACAGCGGGCGTTATCTCTACTGGGGCATCCGCGAGTTCGGCATGGCTGCGGCGATGAACGGCATGGCGCTGCACGGCGGGGTCATCCCCTACGGCGGCACCTTCCTGGTCTTCACCGACTATGCCCGCGGCGCTATCCGGCTTTCGGCGCTGCAGCAGTGCCGGGTGATCTACGTCATGACCCATGACAGTATCGGCCTCGGCGAAGACGGCCCGACCCATCAGCCGGTCGAGCATCTCGCATCTTTGCGGGCGATGCCGAATTTGCTCGTGATGCGCCCGGCTGATGCAATCGAAACTGCCGAATGCTGGGAAATCGCGCTCAAGCAGATGGACCGCCCGACCGTTCTCGCGCTGAGCCGCCAGAACCTGCCGCAGATGCGACTCCAGGCCGCGGACGAGAACCTCTCGGCCAAGGGCGCCTATCGCATCAAGAGCGCTGAGAACGCCCGCAAGGTCGTGCTCGTTTCGACCGGTTCCGAACTCCACATCGCCGCTGAATGTGCAGCGAAACTGGAAGAGCAGGGCATCGGGGCCGACGTCGTCTCGATGGTCAGTACCGAATTGTTCGACGAACAGGACCCCGCCTATCGTGCGGACATCCTTCCGGCCGATGTCCTCAAAGTTTCGGTCGAAGCAGCGGCCACCTATGGCTGGGACCGCTACGTCGGCGCGGACGGGATCAAGATCGGGCTCGACCGCTTCGGTGCCTCGGCTCCGGCAGAGGTTCTTTACGAGAAATTCGGTTTCACGGCGGACGCAATCGTCCCGCAGATTGTCAACAAGATCAAGGCGTAAGCAGGAGTTCTTCCATGACCACCAAGGTTGCCATCAACGGTTTCGGGCGCATTGGACGCCTCGTCGCGCGCGCTCTGCTGGAGCGGACCGACCATGATCTCGAGCTGGTCAGCATCAACGATCTCGCCGATACCAAGGCCAACGCGCTGCTGTTCGGTTTCGACAGCACCCATGGCCGCTTCCCGGGCACCGTGGACGTCGATGGCAACGACCTGATCGTCAACGGCAAGCGCATCCATGTGACCAGCGCGCGCAATCCGGGCGATCTGCCGCACAAGGACATGGGCATCGACCTGGTGATGGAATGCACCGGTTTCTTCCAGTCGGACGAAGCGGCCCGTCGGCATATCGCCGCCGGTGCCAAGCGCGTGGTGATCTCGGCTCCGGCAACGGGGGTTTCGAAGACCGTGGTGTATGGCGTCAACCATGACACGTTGACCGCCGACGATGACATCATCTCGAACGCCAGCTGCACCACCAACTGCCTCGCTCCGGTAGCCAAGGTGCTGCACGAGCTGGTGGGGATCGAGCGCGGTTTCATGACCACGATCCACAGCTACACCAACGACCAGCGCATCCTCGACCAGATGCACAGCGACATGCGCCGGGCGCGGGGCGGAGCGCAGAACATGATCCCGACCACTACCGGTGCAGCCCGTGCGGTCGGTCTCGTGCTGCCGGAACTCAAGGGCAAGCTCGACGGTTCGTCGGTCCGCGTTCCGACCCCCAATGTCAGCCTGATCGACCTGACCTTCGTCCCCGGTCGTGAGACGACCGCCGAAGAGCTCAACGCCGCGCTGAAGGCTGCCGCCGAAGGCCCGATGAAGGGCGTGCTAGACTATACCACGCAGCCGCTGGTGAGCAGCGACTTCAACCATCACCCGGCCAGCTCGACCGTCGACAGCCTCGAGACCGCTGTTCTTGAAGGTAAGCTCGCCCGAGTCGTCAGCTGGTATGACAACGAATGGGGCTTCTCCAACCGCATGATCGACACCTCGGGCGTGGTGGCGAGCTTCCTCTGAGGTGATCGACTGATGGCCGCCTTCAAAACCCTTGACGACCTTGGCGACGTAACCGGCAAGGTCGCGCTTGTCCGCGTCGACCTCAACCTGCCGATGCACGAAGGCCGGGCGAGCGATGTCACGCGGGTGGAAGCGGTCAAACCGACCATTCTCGAACTGTCGGCAAAAGGCGCCAAGGTCCTCCTGCTTGCCCATTTCGGGCGACCCAAGGGGGCGCGGCATTCGACCATGAGCACCAGCATGGTGCAGGGCGATGTCGAGCGGGTGCTTGATCGCGAGATCATGTTCATCCCCGAGGTCAGCGGCCCGGTGGTCGAACAGTCGATCGGCATTCTCGGCAATGGCGACATCGGGCTGCTCGACAATGTCCGCTTCTGGCCGGGCGAGGAAGCCAATGATCCTGCCTTCGCCAAGGCGATCGCGGTACATGGCGATTTCTACGTCAACGACGCTTTCAGCGCCGCCCATCGCGCCCATGCCTCGACCGAAGGGCTGGCGCATGTGCTTCCGGCCTATGCCGGTCGCGCAATGGAGGCGGAACTGAAGGCGCTCGACGCCGCGCTCGGCACTCCGCAGACGCCGGTGGCCGCAGTGGTTGGCGGGGCCAAGGTTTCGACCAAGCTCGACGTGCTGCAGAACCTCGTCGGCAAGGTGCAGCACCTCATCATCGGCGGGGGCATGGCGAACACTTTCCTCGCCGCGCGCGGGGTCGATGTCGGCAAGAGCCTGTGCGAGCATGATCTGGCCGCTACCGCCAACGCCATCATGGACGCGGCCGACCATGCCGGCTGCACGGTGCATTTGCCCTATGACGTCGTGGTGGCGAAGGAGTTTGCCGCCAATCCGCCGTCGCTGCGCACCTGCAACGTCCACGAGGTCGCCGCAGACGAGATGATCCTCGACGTCGGCCCGCAGGCGGTCGAGGCGCTGGGCGATGTGCTCAAGACCTGCCGCACACTCGTGTGGAACGGCCCGCTGGGCGCATTCGAGATCGAGCCTTTCGATGCCGCCACGGTCGCGCTTGCGCGAACCGCTGCGGCCCTGACCCAGGATGGTTCGCTGATCTCCGTTGCGGGCGGCGGCGATACTGTCGCGGCGCTGGCCCATGCCGGTGTAACCGACGATGTGACCTATATCTCTACCGCAGGCGGGGCCTTCCTCGAATGGATGGAAGGCAAGGAACTGCCGGGGGTCAAGGCGCTCCAGGCATGAGCGAACAGCCGCCAGAGAACGTAGGCGGGCGCAGGCCCTGCACCGAGGGTGAGTTCGCCGGGTGGACCTATTGGCACGGCGATCCTTTCGAGGACCGCGCCGGACCCTTCTACGAGAAGCGCGAAGACGACGGCAGCATACTGGTCGCCTTCCGCGCGGAGCAGCGCCACATGAACGGCGCGGGCTTCATGCACGGCGGCTGTTTGATGACCTTCGCCGATGGCGCATTGTTCTCGATCGCCCGGGATGAGCTGCTCGAACACCATGCGGTAACGCTCAGCCTGACCGGCGATTTCCTCGAGCCTGTCTATGTCGGCCAGCTGGTCGAGGCGCGGGGCGAGGTCGTGCGCGGCGGCGGCAAGACGATCTTCATCGCCGGCATCGTCACAGCCGATGGCAAGGCCGCGCTGCGTTTCAACGGCATCGTTCGCAAGGTCGGACGGCGGAACGACTGACCGTGGCCGAAACCCGCCGCCTGTTTTCGACACCCTTCGTTGTCGATACATTGCAGAGCGAGGCGGGGATCATGGCTCTGCGACAGGCCATCGAGGCCGAGCATGCGCGCGATGACAGGGGTATTTCTATCTCCAATATCGGCGGGTGGCACTCCAACACGCAGATGATCGATTGGGGCGGGGAGGCGGCCCGCGCGCTCGCTTTCAAGGCGATGCAGATGGCCGATGCCCAGACACTCGATGCCAAGAGTCCGCAGGCGAACCTCTTCGGCTGGATCCCCGAGATGTGGGCCAACGTCAGCCACAAGGGTCACGCCAACCAGTACCATTTCCATCCGGGCAGCTTCTGGTCGGCAGTTGCCTATATCGACGATGGCTACAACGGCGATGCGAGTCCGGCACTGGGCGGTGAACTGCAATTGCTCGACCCGCGTATGCCGATGGTTCGCATGACAGCACCGGACCTGCGAATGCTTGAGGCGAACGGGCAACCACAACAGACAGAGCTTTCGATCCGTCCCAAGACTGGCATGATTGTGATGTTTCCAAGCTGGTTGCAGCATGCTGTGCGGCCTTTCCAAGGCGAGGGGACGCGGATCTCGATCGCGATCAACCTTGTGGCGGCACTGACGGCCGATAACCGCAGTTAATCCCGTTGCCCGTTGCGGTTCTGGTGGCTATTGGGCCGCGCATACGTATGCACGCGAAGCGTAGACAGGACACGAATACCCATGAACTTTCAGGAAATGACCGCCCGCATCGCCACCGGCCAGGGGTTTATCGCTGCACTTGACCAGTCGGGCGGATCGACCCCGAAGGCGCTTCGCGGCTACGGGGTCGAGGACAGCGAATGGTCGGGCGATGACGAGATGTTCGCCCAGATCCACGCCATGCGCAGCCGGATCATCGAAAGTCCGTGCTTCGGCAATGGCAAGGTCATCGGCGCGATCCTGTTCGAGAAAACCATGGAGGGGACCAGCGGCGGCAAGCCCGTTTCCGCGCGCCTCAAGGAACGCGGCATCGTTCCTTTTCTGAAGGTCGACAAGGGGCTCGAGGACGAACGTGACGGGGCGCAGCTGATGAAGCCCAATCCGGGCCTCGAGGACATGTGCGCGCGGGCTAAGGAACTGGGCGTGTTCGGGACCAAGATGCGCTCTGTCATCAAATCGAACAACGCCGCCGGCATCAAGGCCGTGGTGCATCAGCAATTTGCCGAAGGCGCGCGCATCCTTGCCGCGGGGCTGATGCCGATCCTCGAACCGGAATATGACATCACGGCCGAAGACCGCGCCGATGGCGAGGCTGTTATGCTCGACGCGATCTATGAAGGTCTCGATGCTCTTCCGGAAGGCCAGCAGGTGATGCTCAAGCTTTCGATCCCCAAGACCGCGGGCCTCTACACGGAACTCACCCGTCATCAGAAGGTGCTGCGCGTTGTGGCCCTGTCAGGGGGCTATTCGACCGACAAGGCCTGCGAGGAACTCGCCAAGAACCCGGGCATGATCGCCAGCTTCAGTCGCGGGCTCCTGCAAGACCTGCGCAAGGGGCAGTCGGACGAGGAATTCGACAACGTTCTCGGCAAGGCGATCGACCAGATCGCCGCTGCGTCCGTCTGAGAATCAGCGCGGCTCGTAGACGAACCGGTATTGCGACGGCGCGGTTTCCTCGTTCGTCATCCGGCCAGGTTCTCCCGACACCAGGGCGACGACCTGCCCATGGGTGGCATAGGTTTCGCCCAGCGTGATGTTGGCCGTGTCGCGCCAGCCAGCGCCATCGATGCGGGTCTCGACAATCAACCGGCCGGCCCAGACGCAGCGCGCGTTCATGGGGCATCGGCTGTCCTCGACGACGCGCTTGGGCGTGACGACCACATCACCGACATAAACGGGCTGGCCCAGCGCCACCGGGGACAGTTCGGCGCGCGGGGTCCCTTCGACGATGGGCGCGTCAGGAATAACGGCGCAGGCGGCGAGCGGTGCGAGCAGGGCGGGGAGCCCGAGGCGGATCATGCGGTTCATGGAGGCAAGATAGCGCGCATGCGGATTGCCTGAATCTGAATGTCGACGACGCGTCCTTATCGCGATACGGAGCGCGCCATGACCGATTGCCAGCTCTACCTGATTTCACCACTCGATGTGGATGGTGATTTTCCCCAGCGGCTCGCGCGCGCCATCGATGCGGGCGACGGAATCGTGACTGCGTTCCAGTTTCGCGTGAAAGGGCTGGACCAGCACGAGGCGGCGCGGCTCGCCGATCCCTTGCAGGCGATTTGTGCCGAGCGGGACGTGGCTTTCATCGTCAATGATAGCATTGCCCTGGCCAAACGGCTCAAGGCCGATGGGGTGCACCTGGGGCAGGGCGATGGCGATCCCAAGGATGCCCGCGAGCATCTGGGCCGCGAGGCTCAGATCGGCGTGACGTGCCATTCCTCCAAGCACCTGGCGATGGAAGCGGGTGAGCGCGGTGCGGACTATGTCGCCTTCGGTGCCTTCTTCCCGTCGGGCACCAAGGAAACCGAGCATCGACCCGAACCGGAAATCCTCGAATGGTGGTCGACCCTGTTCGAGATACCGTGCGTCGCGATTGGAGGCATCACGCCGCAAAACTGCCGCCCCCTGGTTGAGGCCGGCGCCGACTTCCTCGCCGTATCGGGCGCTGTATGGAACGCTGATGAGGGGGCCGCGGTCGAGGCCTTTGCCAGGGCGATCCGCGCTTAATCCGATTGCAGCGGGCCGGTGCGCACGCAGCGGATACGGCTGAGAGTGCCGTCGGCGTTCTTCATTCGCAGCATGCTGGCACCCGTCCGCCGGTAGCGTTCGTCCTTCATCGGGCCGCGGGTGAACACCAGATCGTCCCCCGCTAGCAGATATGTCCCCTCTCCATCCTCATGGAGATAGCGCGAGGCGTTCTTGATCGAGAACTTCTTGCCTTCGATGGGCAGCCACGCGGCGCCACCGGCGTCACCGGGCAGCGAGCACTGGTAGCGACCCACAGGCAAGGTGCCGAGCGGCGCGCCATTCTGGGCGAAGGCAGGGACCGCGAGGGTGGTGCAAAGCAGGATGAGTGCGCGTTTCACGGGTCGAGCCTCTACCATGCGAGCGCCGATAGCGCCACCAACCTTGCCCGCAGGTGACCACCTCGCTATGGGGCGCTCGCAATACCGTGCTGTGCCGATGCGCAGACACCTCACTGAAGGCTCTTCGACATGAAAATCAGCGGCGTGGACATCCGTCCCGGCAATATCCTCGAGTATGAAGGCGGCATCTGGAAGGTCGCCAAGATCCAGCATACCCAGCCAGGCAAGGGCGGAGCCTATATGCAGGTCGAGATGAAGAACCTCATCGATGGCCGCAAGACCAATGTCCGCTTCCGCAGCGCGGACACGGTCGAGAAGGTCCGTCTCGATACCAAGGACTACCAGTTCCTCTACGAAGACGGCGAGATGCTGGTGTTCATGGACAAGGACACCTACGAGCAGATCAACCTGCCGAGCGACCTGCTGGGCGATGCCCGCCCGTTCCTGCAGGACGGCATGGAAGTCATGCTCGAGCTGTGGGACGAGCGGCCGATCTCGGTCGAACTGCCCAACCAGGTCGAAGCGACCATCGTCGAAGCTGACGCCGTCGTTAAGGGGCAGACAGCATCTTCGAGCTACAAACCTGCCGTCCTTGACAATGGCGTGCGGATCATGGTCCCGCCGCATATCGAAAGCGGCACGCGCATTGTGGTCGACGTGTATGAACAGGCCTACGTCGGCAAGGCCGGCTAACTGAGGCGGAGCAAGCGGAGGCGGCCATGTCCGACAGGCATCCCAAACTCGACAAGATCGATCTCGACCGAAGTTTCATCCTCGGCGTGATCTACGACGACAAGTCACTGGCGCTGGAGATGGATTTCCGGCTCGAGGCCGATCATCCCGACTTCGTCCCACCGCAGCCGGGCGAGGATGGCTGCTACAAGCAGGGCTTCGTCCGCTTTGCCGAACTGGATGATTTCCATATCCGCAAAACCAAGGTGGTTGAAGGCGAGCAGCAGGACCTCAGTATCATCCACTCTGCGATGATCACCGAAGACTACGCCCATATCGATAGCGGTTGGGGCGAAATCGAACTGACCGCGGGCTCGATCCGCGTCGCGTTCGACTGACAGGAAAGTATCACTACCAATGGCAGCCGTATCGGGTCTCATCCGGGTGATGGAGAAAGCCGCGCGCAAGGCGGGTGGCAAGCTGCGTCGCGACTTCGGCGAAATCGAGCATTTGCAGGTCAGCCGCAAGGGACCGGCCGACTTCGTTTCGAAGGCCGACCAGGTGGCCGAGCGCACGATCTATGACGAACTGCTGCACGCGCGGCCCGACTGGGGTTTTGTGCTGGAAGAAGCGGGCATCATCGAAGGCGATCCGTCGAAACCGCGCTGGATCATCGACCCGCTCGACGGAACCAGCAACTTCCT
The DNA here is from genome assembly GCF_021431965.1 of Erythrobacter sp. SDW2. Taxonomy (NCBI): domain Bacteria; kingdom Pseudomonadati; phylum Pseudomonadota; class Alphaproteobacteria; order Sphingomonadales; family Erythrobacteraceae; genus Erythrobacter; species Erythrobacter sp. SDW2. The sequence continues at coordinate 1,948,094 of NZ_CP090370.1, read as the reverse complement.
CCACGGCATCCCGCATTTCGCGATCAGCATCGCGGTTCAGGAACCGAAGCTCGACGGTTCGGGCTGGGGCGAAGTCACCGCCGGAGTCATCTACCAGCCGATCACCGACGAGACCTTCTGGGCGGAAAAGACCCGCGGTGCATGGCTGCATGATGCGCGTCTGCGCGTTTCGGCGCGCCGCTCGCTGCCCGAAGCGCTGGTCGCGACCGGCATCCCGTTCCAGGGTCACGGCGATTTCGCCGAGTGGAGCCGTATCTTCGGTGCCATCGGGCCGGAAGTTGCGGGCATCCGCCGCTTCGGCGCTGCCTCGCTCGATCTCGCATGGGTCGCTGCTGGCCGCTATGACGGGTTCTGGGAAAGCGGCCTCAACGACTGGGATACCGCCGCGGGCTGCCTGCTCGTGCGCGAAGCGGGGGGCTTCGTGACGGACTATCGCGGACGTTCGCAGCCGATCCATTCGGCGCAGGTGCTGGCGGCGAACGATGCGCTGCATTCGAAGCTGCACAAATTATTGGCGAACGCGCTCAAGTAGCGTAGCGATTGTGCGGCAAGGATGCCTTGAAGTAATTTTCAAGCGGCGCTATCCGCCGCGCTCGCACGGCTTGCCCCTGTGGTGGAATTGGTAGACGCGCTCGACTCAAAATCGAGTTCCTTACGGAGTGCCCGTTCGAGTCGGGCCAGGGGCACCACTTTTCCAACGTCGCTGTAACCCTTGCCCCCTGGGATACGAACCAGTTTCGTCAGAACAGGGGACCAGCCATGACCTTCACACCACGCCGTGCTGCCATCATCATAGCAATCACCCTGCTAGCCGCCGTGGCGACGCAACTCTTCTATATTGGTGAGGTGTCCCCCACTGACGATGCGCTGTTGCGCAAGATCACCTGGGTGAGCGAGATGGCGCTTTACTCCGTGCTCACGATGGCTGCGCTGGCGTTGATCGCCCGCGGTACCATGCCGCTCGTGTGGTCGGCCGTCGCACTCGCCGGAATAGTCAATATCCTGCAGCTCGGGATCGGATTGGCCGAGTTCGGCCCTGCCGCTGAAGCTAAGGACCCCAAGGTCTTTGCCAGCGTATTGGGCGGAGCGTTCTTCCTTTATTTTCATGCCAAGGCGATGATCGGCATGGCCGCCATCGGCACAGGGCTCGCTGCCTGGGGCAGGGCAACGGCACTGGCAAAGGGCTTGGGAGGATTGACCGTCATCGCCGGAGCGGCGGCTGTGGGTCTCAACCTGCTCGGCATGGCCGATGGGATGGCGTGGGTTATGCAAGCCGGTGCAGCGGGCACCACCGCCACGGCGCTTTTCGGGATAAGCGTGCTGGCGCAGCGGTTTGAGGCCTGATCCGGTAATTCTAGTCATTGCGGAGAGGGGCATGGGCGGGTAACCTTTGCCCACTCGATGATTGCCGCCCCTTCCTTCCACGCGATAGCCGCCATGGCCGTCACGATTGCGATGTTCGTCGCTTTCGCACGCGGACGGATGTCGGTGGAAATCGTCTCGCTGCTGACCATCGCGGTGATAGCGGTCGGGCTGTATTTCTTCCCCATGCCCGATACCAAGCCGATCGACGGCCTGGCGTTGGCTTTTGCCGGCTTCGGGCATTACGCGCTGATCACCATTTGCGCGCTGATGATCATGGGGCGGGGCCTTGTGGTCACGGGCGCACTCGAACCGGCGGCCTATTTCCTCGAGCGCGTGTTCAATTACAATCTCCAGCTCGGCCTGCTGGTCAGCCTGCTGATTGCCTTTACCTTGTCCATGGGCGTCAACGACACGCCGGTGCTGGTCCTGTTGCTACCCATTTTCGTCTCGCTGGCAGCGCGTGGCGGAATGCCTGCGTCGAAGACGCTCATCCCGGTCAACGCGGCTGTGCTGATCGGCGGAATGGCCACTACGATCGGCACCTCGACGAACATCCTCGTCGTTTCCATCGCGACCGACCTCGGCATGCGGCCGATGAGCGTGTTCCACTACACCCCCATTGTGATCGTCGCTGCGGCCATCGCGTTGCCCTATCTCTGGCTGGTGATGCCGCGGATGCTGGGCGACAACCGGGTCGAGGACCTGCATCAGAAGCGTCGGTTTTACACCCGGCTGCGGGTTGGCGAGGGCTCGTCGCTGGTCGGCCAGGAGGTTTCGACCCTGCTTCGGAAACTGCCCGCCGACATAACGGTCCACGATAATGTGGAAGGCACTATCGACGCGCAGCAGAGGCTGTTGATTTCGGGCACGCATGATGGCCTCGAAGACGCCATGCGCGTTATCGGTGCGGAAGTCGCACCTGTCTGGGTAACCGACAAGATCCGCCGCAAATCGAGTGAGACAGGCGAGGATATCGTCGTCGTCGAGATGACGGTGACCGGCGATTCTCGCCTGATCAACCGCTCCATGCCGACTTCCGGCATCGCCGACCTCTACGGTGTCGCGGTGCTGGGCATGCATCGTCCAGACCGCCTGGTCGGTGACCGGATGGATTATTCCCCGGCTGGCGATTTGCTGATCGCCGAAGGCGACGTGCTCCTCGTTATGGGCCTGCCTGCCGATTTGCGGGCCTTTGCCCAAGCCGACAGCCTGTTGCAGCTCGAGGGCACACGCGAGCTTCCACGCAAGTCCAAGGCGGCTCTGGCTGCAGGAATCATGATCGGCTCGGTCGGGCTCGCTTCGATCGGCCTGCTGCCGATTGCCATTTCCGCGCTGGCAGGCGCGATCCTCATGTTCGTCACCGGCTGCGTGAAGTTCGACCGGGTGGGCAGGGCGCTGTCGGCCAAGGTCATCGTGCTTGTCGCCGCCAGTATCGCTATCGGCCGTATTATCGACGAAAGCGGCGCAGCCGACTGGCTCGGTCTGGTTCTGGCGAGCGGGTTGCAGCACCTCGCGCCCGCCTTGGTGCTGGCGACGATCATGCTGTTCGTGACGGTGCTGACCAATTTCGCCTCGAATGCCACCGCGGCAACGGTTGGCACGCCCATCGCCTACAGCATTGCCAACCAGCTGGGCCTGCCGGCGGAGCCACTTATCCTCGCGGTGCTGTTCGGCTGCAACCTCTGCTATGCCACGCCGATCGCCTACCAGACCAACATGCTGATCATGTCGGAAGGCTCATACGAGTTCAAAGACTACATTCGCACGGGCGTGCCGCTGGTTGCGTTGATGGTGACGACGCTATCGATCCTGCTGGTGCTGACCTATCCGGGAATGCGCTGAGGCGGGCTTTCCTAAGCTGGAGCACTGTGCAAAAAGTATCGGTGACTAGGGGATTCCGGGAGTTGGATATGCGTTTTGGAATGTGGGCGGGCGCGGCTCTGCTGGCGCTGGCGGGAACTCCGGCTCAGGCCGATGATCTGCGGGCCGATGTAGCGGCGGACATGCCCGGCCTCATGGAGCTCTATCGCGATCTCCACGCCAATCCCGAACTGAGCTTCGAGGAAGTGCGGACGGCGGCCAAGCTGGCGGAAATTGCCCGCCAGCTCGGCTTCGAAGTGACCGAAGGTGTCGGCAAGACTGGCGTCGTCGCGGTCATGCGCAACGGCGATGGGCCGACGGTCATGCTGCGCGCCGACATGGATGGCCTGCCTGTGGTCGAGCAGACCGGCTTGCCCTACGCCTCCAAAGTCACGGCAACCCCCGCCTCAGGGGTAACGACAGGTGTAATGCATGCTTGCGGCCACGATACGCATATGACCGCGTGGGTCGGTGCGGCGCAGTTGCTGGCCGAACGCAAGGACCAGTGGTCAGGCACGCTGGTGATGATCCTGCAACCGGCAGAGGAAATCGGCCTTGGCGCGCTCGCGATGCTGGAGGACGGGCTCTACGAACGCTTCCCCAAGCCTGACTATGTCCTGGGCTTCCACGATGCGGCAGGCTTCCCGGCGGGCAAGATCGGCTACACTCCGGGTTTTGCGCTCGCCAATGTCGACAGCGTCGATATCCTGGTGAAGGGCGTGGGCGGCCATGGAGCCTATCCCCAGACGACAAAGGATCCGATCGTGCTCGCCAGCGCGATCGTGATGAAGTTGCAAACGCTGGTCAGCCGCGAAAGCTCCCCGCTGGATCCGGCGGTCGTGACGGTTGGCAGCTTCCTTGCGGGTGCCAAGCACAACATCATTCCCGACGAGGCACGGTTGCAGCTGACGGTGCGGTCCTACAGCGACGAATCACGCAAACTCCTGCTCGACGGCATTGCCCGTATCGTCCGGGGCGAAGCCATCGCGGCGGGTATGCCGGAAGATCGCATGCCGGTCGTGACGGTCGAGGACCCCTACACCCCTGCGACCTATAATACGCCCGAGTTCACCGCAGAAGTGATGGCCGGACTCAAGGCCAGGTTCGGCGAGGAGCGGGTGGTGCAAATGCCGCCGGTCATGGGTGGCGAGGATTTCAGCCAGTTCTACCGTGCCGACCGCGAGAATGTGCAGTCGCTGATTTTCTGGGTGGGCGGTGTGCCGGAGGCGGAAATGGCAGCAGCCGAACGCGGGGAGAAGGAACTGCCTTCGCTGCACAGCCCCTATTGGGCGCCGGACGCGGAGAAGGTGATCTCCACCGCCAGCGAGGCGATGGTGTCGGCCACGCTCGACCTGATGGCAAGGGACGGCGGCTGACGCCTAGAAGTCTTCGCCTTCATCCAGCACGATAGCGTTCCCTGCCATCGAGGTGTCGGGCCGGGCCCGACTCCGCGAGGCGGCCGACAGCTTCCTGATCGCTGCACGCCGCTCTTCAGGCAACCCGACAATCATAGGGTCATTCGTGCCGGCGAGCGATATGCGGACTTCCTTCGGCAGGGTGAACCAATCCTCTTCGGGAATGCCGAGCCGACCCCAGACGGTATTGGCGTCCTTGTCTCCGGCCGGTAGCTGGATGAAGTTGCTCGAATCCGATGACCCAAGTCCGGCATTGAAACTCGTCAATGCATTGTCGGGGCTGAAGCTTCCCACACCGCCATCGGCGTATGGATCGCGGCGGATCAGTTCGTTGCCGGTGCCTTTGTTCGCCTGGGTCCTCTTGTTTTGCTCCGCGCGTTCCTGCAGCTCGCTCTTGACCGCCTGCTGCGCTTCGCCATCCGCAAAGATACCTACCATCGCCGTCAGTGCGACGGTGATGACAGCGAAATGGCGATACATTTTCGCCATGTCGACTTTCTGCTTCTTGCGAGCGCGGGCCATCGCCCTGCCATAGCTGCAAAGCGGTTAACCAATCGCAAGCTCACTGAACCGAAAAAAGTAGACGGCCGCCGGAGCGAGAAGCTCCGACGGCCGTGTCTCCTCCCCAGGAGATTTCGTTGGCCTCAGCCGTAATTGCCGAGGCGGTGGTGCAAGGCATTGATCTTGGCCAGCTCCTCGCGGTCTTCGGTGGCCTTGGCATGGCTTTCCAGCGCACGCCGCAGCAGTTTGAAGTCGGCGGTCGAGAGCAGGGCGCGTGCCCGGCCGGGTTCCGTCTGCTTGGTCTCGGTATCGGTCATGCTTCCTCTCCTCAGGCGGCTTCGAACTGGTTCATGGTGTTCTCGGCACCGCCGGCCTTCAGCGCGGCTTCACCGGCGAAGTATTCCTTGTGATCATCGCCGATGTCCGACCCGGCCATGTTCTGGTGCTTCACACAGGCGATACCCTGGCGGATTTCCTCGCGCTGGACGTTCTTGACGTAGCCCAGCATGCCCTCGTCGCCGAAGTAACGCTTGGCGAGGTTGTCCGTGCTCAGCGCTGCCGTGTGATAGGTCGGCAGGGTGATCAGGTGGTGGAAGATGCCGGCTTCGCGGGCCGCGTCGGCCTGGAAGGTCCTGATCCGGTCATCGGCTTCGGCCGCGAGTTCGGTCTCGTCATACTCCACGTCCATCAGGCGGGCACGGTCGTAGTTGGCCAGATCGCGGCCTTCTTCCTGCCAGGCGTCGAACACCTGCTGGCGGAAGTTGAGCGTCCAGTTGAAGCTGGGCGAGTTGTTATAGACCAGCTTGGCATTGGGGATCACCTCGCGGATGCGGCTGACCATTCCGCCGATCTGGCCGATGTGCGGCTTCTCGGTCTCGATCCACAGCAGGTCGGCACCGTGCTGGAGCGAGGTGATGCAATCGAGCACGCAGCGGTCCTCGCCGGTCCCTTCGCGGAACTGGTAGAGGTTCGACGGGAGGCGCTTCGGGCGCAGCAGCTTGCCGCCGCGGCTGATGAAGACGTCACCATTGGCGATATCCTTGGGATCGACCTCTTCGCAGTCGAGGAAGCTGTTGTACTGGTCACCGAGGTCGCCCTCTTCCTTGGTATAGGCGATCGACTTGGTGAGGCCCGCACCCAGCGAGTCGGTGCGGGCGACGATGATGCCATCGGGCACGCCCAGCTCGAGGAAGGCATAGCGGATTGCGCGAATCTTCTGCAGGAACTCCTCGTGCGGGACAGTAACCTTGCCGTCCTGGTGACCGCACTGCTTTTCGTCCGAGACCTGGTTCTCGATCTGGAGCGCGCAGGCACCGGCTTCGATCATCTTCTTGGCGAGCAGGTAGGTCGCCTCCGCATTGCCGAAGCCGGCGTCGATATCGGCGATGATCGGCACGACGTGGGTCTGGTGATCCTCGATCTTGCGGGTCAGGCGATGGATGTTGACCGCGTCTTGTGCCTCGCGGGCCTTGTCGAGTTCGCGGAACAGGCCGCCCAGCTCGCGAGCGTCGGCCTGGCGCAGGAAGGTGTAGAGTTCCTCGATCAGCGCCGGGACGCTGGTCTTCTCGTGCATCGACTGGTCGGGCAGCGGGCCGAACTCGCTGCGCAATGCGGCGACCATCCAGCCCGAGAGGTAGAGGTAGCGGCGCTTGGTGCTGCCGAAATGCTTCTTGATCGAGATCATCTTCTGCTGGGCGATGAACCCGTGCCAGCAGCCGAGCGACTGGGTGTAGTTGGCCGGATCGGCGTCATAGGCGGCCATGTCTTCGCGCATGATCCTGGCGGTGTAGCGCGCAATGTCGAGACCCGTGGGGAAACGGTTCTGGATCTGCATGCGAGCTGCCGATTCGGCGTCGATTGCGTTCCATGGCGCACCGTTGGCGGTGATGGTCTTGTCGAGCGCTGCGATGGCTTGCTGGTAGGTCACGGCGAATCTCCTGTCCGGGAATGGGGTGTTGCGATACCTTTCGCACTCGCAGCGTGACTCAGATAGGGATTCTTACAGACTTTCTTGTCGAAATTGGTGATATAGGCACTGCAATAATGTAACTTTGTAAGGATAGTTACAATGGCCGAACAGTCGCTTTTCGCCGGAGCCGCACTCCGCCGCCTCCGCAAGCGTGAAGGAATAACGCAGGCCGCCATGGCCAACCGTCTCGGGATCTCTTCGAGCTACCTCACTTTGATGGAGCGCAACCAGCGGGCGGTCACGGCGCGGGTGATTGTGCAGTTGGCAGAGGAATTCGGCTTCGATCCGCGCGACTTGCGGGAAGACGAAGCCATCGGGGGCATCGATGGCTTGGCCCGCCGCCTCGGCGACGAACGCTTCAATGATCTGGGGATCGACCGGGATGAAGTGGTCGAGTTCCTCGCCAATGCTCCGCAGGCTGCTGCTGCCTTTGCGCGCCTGTTCGACGAACAGGGGGCGGGTGATCCGCATAGCGATGATCCGCTCGCAGCCTGCAGGCGAGAGATCGATCGCTGGCGCAACCACTTTGCCGATCTCGATGTGGCGGCGGAACAGCTGGCGGACGAACTGCGCCTGTCCCGGCAGGACTTTCTCGCTGCCGCGACCGATCGCCTCCGCGAGAAGCACCACCTGGCTATCCGCATCCTGCCGCGCGAGGTCATGCCCGACGCGATCCGTCGGCTCGATTTCCATGCGCGTCAGGTCCAGCTCTCCGAGATGCTCTCGCCCGCCTCACGCAATTTCGAGCTGGCGCTGCAGATTGCAGAACTGGAGCAAGGATCAGCCATCGCCAGCATTGCCGCTGGTGCAGATCTTTCGGACCATGCGGCACGAAAACTCTTCGAACGGCACCTCTCCGAGTATTTCGCGGCCGCGCTTATGATGCCCTATGGCCGCTTCCTGCGGGCCTGCGATGCCACTGCCTATGATGTCGAAGTCCTGACCCGTCGGTTCGGGGCCAGCGTGGAGCTGGTAGCCCAACGGCTTACGACACTGCATCGGGTCGGCCAGCGAGGTTTGCCATTTTTCATGGCGCGTTTCGATAGGGCGGGGCAATTTTCCAAGCGCATTGCCGGGGCTACCGGCACCGCATTGATCGAAGGCGAACATAGCTGCCCGCTTTGGCAGGTGCACCACACTTTCGGCCGTCGCGAAGGATGGCTGGTCCAGCCCGTGATGCTGGAGGAGAGCGCGGGCGGTCCGTCGCATTGGCTCACCATGAGCTATGCCGTCGCTTCGGCCGAAGGGGCCTCGTCAGGTCAATTCGCAATTGTCCTGGGTGTTGAAGCCCGCCTTGCAGCTGACCTCGCGATGGCACAGGGGGTGTCGCTGCAACCCGAAGATGCAACCAGAATAGGGCTGGGCTGCGCGCGCTGTTATTGGCGCGAGTGCCGCCAAAGATCGCTTCCTCCGAAGGGGGCGACCCTAAATTTCGAGCTGATTGCGCGCGCGAACCTGCCATACTCGTTCAGTTAACCATGTAATGATGTGAACGACCCGGAACCTTGTCGCCAGCATCCGCGTTGAACGCGGCAAGGAGAATACCGATGACCGAAGAACGCATTATCCGCACCGAGAACCCAGACGGGACGACTTCGACCACCCATACCACAGTCATCTCCGACCGCAGCGAAGGTGGCGGGGCCGGGAAATACATCTTCCTCCTCATCCTCGTCCTCGGCCTGATCGTCGGCGCCTACTTCCTCAGCCAGACTTCGGGGGTCGAGATTGCCAAGGATAACGCAATCACGGAGGCCGCGAATGAAGTTGGCGAAGCTGCCAACCAGGTTGGCGATGCCGCCCAGGATGCCGGTGAGGCTGTTTCCGATGCCGCACAAAAGGCCAATCCGGCCCGGTAAGCCCGTGTTTACCATCCCTGGCGGCAGTAATGCCTCCCTCAAGGAGGTGGTGTAAAGTTTACCGACATTTCATCTCTCTGCCCTAGTGCATTGGTCGATTGGCCAAGGAGCGCCGGGCAGAGAGATGATCCGCCTGTTCAAACACTACATACCCCATGCGGTCCTGTTGTTGGGCCTGTTCGACCTTGCGCTATTGCTGCTGGCGGGAGAGGTTGCGTGGCTGGTCCGAGCCTCTCAAATCGGCATGGATCCAGGACCTCTGTCGGAGCGGTTTCTGCTCCTGGCTACCTTTGCGCTCACTCTCTGGACTGCGATGATTGCAGTCGGCGTCTACGGTGCAGAGGCGCTCCGTTCGATGCAGTTCGCAGGGACCCGCCTGCTCGTCGCGATCAGCCTGGGCATCATTGCCCTGTCGTTTCTGGATTTCCTCTTCCCCGGCGCCACGATGTGGCGCTCGACCCTCCTGTACTCCATGCTGCTGGCGGTTGCCGTTCTGGTGGTGAACCGTCTTGTTCTGGGCAGCCTCCTCGGGACCTCGGCCTTTCGCCGGCGGGTGGTGGTACTCGGAGCCGGCGCCCGCGCCAAGCGGCTGGCCGACCTTGCCGCGCGACCCGAAAGCGGGTTCGTTATTGTGTCGTACATTGCGATGACCGAGGCAGCGCGCGAAGTCCGCGAAGCAATTGCCCGCGAAGCGATCCATGATCTCGGCCAGTTCGTCAGCAATCTGGGCGCCAGCGAAGTGGTTCTGGCGCTTGAGGAGCGGCGCAATTCGCTCCCGCTCAAGGATCTGCTGCGGATCAAGACCAAGGGAGTCCACGTAAACGAATTTTCGAGTTTCCTCGAACGCGAAACCGGGCGGGTGGACCTCGATACCGTGAATCCCAGCTGGCTGATCTTCTCGGACGGATTTAGCGCCGGGCGGACCTTCTCCAGCATTGCCAAGCGGGCCTTCGATATCGCCGCCAGCGGGCTTTTGCTGGTCCTTACGCTCCCGGTGATCGCGCTGTTCGCGCTTCTCGTGAAGCTCGACAGCAAGGGCCCGGCCTTCTTCCGCCAGCCCCGCATCGGGCTCTATGGCGAAACGTTCAATGTGCTCAAGCTCCGCTCGATGCGCACCGATGCCGAGAAGGATGGGGCGAAGTGGGCCGAGAAGGACGATCCGCGCATCACCCGCCTGGGCCGCTTCATCCGCAAGGTCCGCATCGACGAACTGCCGCAGACCTGGAGCGTGCTCAAGGGCGAGATGAGTTTCGTCGGTCCGCGTCCGGAAGTGCCAAGGTTCGTCGACGAGCTGGAACAGCAGCTGCCGTATTATGCCGAACGGCACATGGTGAAGCCCGGCATTACCGGGTGGGCGCAGATCAACTATCCCTATGGCGCGAGTATCGAGGATGCCCGGCACAAGCTGGAGTACGACCTTTATTACGCCAAGAACTACACGCCCTTCCTCGATCTGCTGATCCTGCTGCAGACGTTGCGGGTCGTGCTCTGGCCGGAAGGAGCCCGCTGATCTCCTCGCTCGCCATCTGGACCTTCGCCTCCAACATGCTGCACCTGATCGGTGCGGCATGCTGCGCATCGGCGGTCATCTGGCTGGCGCGGCGACCGTTGACCAAGCGTGGTGATCGCAAACCGACCATGGCGGCGCTGGCTTTGACCGGGCTCTGGGCGGCAGTGGTTTCGGCTTACGGCTCTGGCACCGAAGTCGCCGCCCTGGCGGAAGCCGCGCGCAACCTTGCGTGGATTCTGGTGCTCTATCGCCTCTTTGCCCACGACGGTCGCGATCTCAGCATGGCTCAGGTGCGGCCGGTCGTTATCGTGCTGGCGATGGTGGAACTGTTGCAGCCGGTGCTGCTCTATATCGCTAACAACTGGGCGGTCACTGCGGCACTGATGGCAACCACCACCCAGATCGGGTTTCTCTTCCACATCCTCGTTTCGATCGGGGCTCTGGTTCTCCTGCACAACCTCTACGGTGGGGCCGAACCGGCCACGCGCGATGCCCTGCGCTGGAGCGCAGCAGGCCTCGCGGGCTTCTGGGCCTTCGAACTGAACCATTATGTGGTCGCCTATCTCAGCGAAGCCCCTGCTGCCGAGTTCGCTGCAATGCGCGGCCTCGTGGCTGGCCTGATGGCGATCCCGCTCGTCGTCGGGGCGAGTAACGGACTGGCCGGTCGCAGGTTGCGAGCGAGCCATTCGATGACTTTCCAGACGCTCTCACTGTTGGTGATCGGCGGATACCTGCTGCTCATGTTTGGCGCTGCCCAGTTGCTTGCCACCCTTGGTGGCAATCTGGGCCGTCTGGCGGAAATCGGCTTCCTGGTTGCGGCGGTGACAGTCACCTTGCTGTGGCTACCGTCCAAGAAGCTGCGTGGCTGGTTGCGGGTCACACTGCTCAAGCATCTGTTCCAGCACCGCTACGACTACCGCGAAGAGTGGATGCGTTTCGCCCGCACGATCAGCCATATGGGAAGTTCCGAGACCACACTTTACCAGCGTGCCTCTAAGGCCATCGCCGACATTGTCGAAAGCCCGGCAGCCTTGCTCTTCCTGCCTGGAGAGGACGGTCTTCTGCGCGAAGCCGCCAGCTGGAACTGGTCCGATGACGGACGCGAACTGGTGACATTGCCAGGGGATTTCACCAGCCGGCTTGAACGGGAGGATTTCGTGGTTGAGATCGATCGACTGCGAGGCTCCGACGAGGAAGACCGAGACAGCCTGCCCGATGCCGTGCTGGCGATCCAGGAAGCTTGGACGCTCGTCCCGCTGCTGCACTTCGACCGGATATGTGGTGCGGTCTTGCTGGCTCGGCCTGCTCATGTGCGGCCGCTCGACTGGGAAGACTATGACTTGCTCAAGGTCGTCGGTCGCCAGCTGGCCAGCTACCTCGCCGAACACGAGAGCCATGCCGCGCTGATGGAGGCGGCAAAGTTCGACGACTTCAATCGCCGCATCGCCTTTGTCATGCACGACATCAAGAATCTTGCCAGCCAACTGTCGCTGCTCGCGCGCAACGCCGAGAAACACGCCGACAATCCCGAGTTCCGCAAGGATATGCTGGTGACGCTGCGGAGCGGTTCGGACAAGTTGTCGCAACTCCTCGCCCGGCTTGGCCGTTATGGCACCAGCGGCGAGGCAGCCCTGCGTGAAATCGATCTTGCCGCACTGGGGCGCCGGGTGGTGGAACGTTTCAACGGAACGCATCCCGTTGCCCTGACCCGCGCCGATCCCTGCGTCGTACTGGCCGATCCGGAAGGGTTGGAACAGGCGCTGGTCCATCTCGTCCAGAACGGCATCGACGCCAGCGTACCCGACATGCCGATTTCGATCGACATTTCGACCGATGGTTTGCTGGCGAAGATTGAAGTGATCGACAGCGGAAGCGGCATGGATGCCGAGTTCCTGCGTCACCGGCTGTTCAAGCCATTCGTGTCTTCCAAGGATGGCGGCTTCGGCATCGGGGCATTCGAAGCGCGCGAACTGGTGCGCTCGATGGGCGGTCGGCTCGACGTCCAGTCGCGACCTGGCATCGGCACCCGTTTTTCCATCTCCATTCCGCTTGCCGAGGCAGCGCGGTTCCTCAAACCCGGTCCAAACGAGGAGGCGGCTTAAGCCATGTCCGATCCCAAACCCAAACTGCTGGTCATCGAGGATGACGAGGGCCTGCAGGCGCAGCTCAAATGGGCCTACGAGGATTTTCACGTCATCATTGCCGGCAATCGCGACCAGGCGCTGGCTGCGCTGCGCTCGGAGGAGCCTGCGGTGGTTACCCTCGATCTTGGCTTGCCGCCCGATGCCGATGGAACCTCGGAAGGCTTCGCCGTGCTGGACGCGATCATGGCGATGAAGCCCGATACCAAGGTCATTGTCGCGTCCGGTCACGGCGCAAGGGAAAGCGCGCAGCAGGCGATCGCCCGCGGTGCCTACGACTTCTACCAGAAACCGGTGAACATCGATGACCTCGGGCTGATCGTGCGACGCGCCTTCAACCTGCACGCTATCGAGAGCGAGAACCGTCGGCTGGCGCAAAAGGTGGGGGACGAGCGCCGGGTGCTCGGCACCATGATCACTGCGGCGCCTGAGATGGTCAAGGTTGCACGCACGATCGAGCGCGTCGCCAACACCGATGTCTCCGTCATGCTGCTCGGCGCGAGCGGGACCGGCAAGGAACTGCTTGCCCGCGGGCTCCATGACGCCAGCACTCGCCGCGATGCGACCTTCGTCGCAATCAATTGCGCGGCAATTCCGGAAAACCTGCTCGAAAGCGAGCTGTTCGGGCATGAGAAGGGCGCTTTTACCGGCGCGGTGAAGACCACCGAAGGCAAGATCGAGCAGGCGCACGGCGGTACGTTGTTCCTCGACGAAGTCGGCGACATTCCTCTGCCCTTGCAGGTCAAGCTGCTGCGTTTCCTGCAAGAACGGACCATCGAACGCATTGGTGGTCGCAAACAGATTGCAGTCGACACCCGGATCGTCTGCGCGACCCACCAGGATCTCGAAGCGATGACCGCAGCCGGCACGTTCCGCGAAGACCTGTTCTATCGCCTGGCCGAAATCGTAGTGAAGATCCCTTCGCTCGCCGAACGCCCTGGGGACGCGACCCTTCTGGCAAAGGCCTTCCTGACCCGCTTCGCGCGCGAGATGAACCCTCAAGTGAAAGGCTTCGCGCCCGATGCTCTTGCTGCCATCGATGGCTGGGGCTGGCCGGGCAACGTTCGCGAACTGGAGAACCGGGTGAAGCGCGCAGTGATCATGGCAGACGCTCGCCTGATCGGGGCCGAGGATCTCGACCTTGCGACAGACGGCGAAGGTGAGTGCCAGGCTCTCAACCTCAAGGCCGCGCGCGAACTGGCTGATCGTCGGGTAATCCGTCATGCGTTGGCGCGCAGCGAGGGCAACATCTCCAGCACCGCCAAGATGCTCGGGATCAGCCGCCCGACACTGTACGACCTGCTCAAGCAGTATGACCTGCAGGCCTAGTCCTTCACTGCGGACAGTCTGGCTCGCGCTTGCTGGTTCTGCGGCACTGGCCGGTTGCGGCGACGCCAAGCCCGTACCGCCGCCGATGGAACGGGCGCTCGCCGCGCTCGAAAGAGGCGATGGCTTCGGGGCCGAACTCGCCCTGCGCGAATTGCTCGACAGCGGCACACCGCGCGAAGCTCTGGCGGCCTATCTGGGGCAAGCGGAATTGCTGCAAGGCCAACCTATCGAAGCCCGCCAGTGGCTGGGGGAAGGCCGGTTCACCCGGGAAACCGCCGGTCACGGCTTTCATATGCTGGGCCGCCTCGAAATGAGCGAAGGCAACATGCCTGCAGCTGGCGACGCGTTTGACCGGGCGAACAGCTTCACCCCTGACAGCCCACGCCTGTGGGTCGATATCGGCCGCCTGCGCTATGCCGGCGGTGAGCAGACCATGGCCTTGGACGCCGGGGTCAAGGCCGTCCAGCTGGGCCCCGAGGACCCTGAAGCCCTGATGTTCCGCGGCCAGCTGGCGCGCGATGCGCAAGGGATGCGGGCTGCCTTGCCGTGGTTCGAGAAGGCCGTTGCCGCCAAGACCGGCCAGCTCGACCTCATGGCCGAATATGCGGCCACTCTGGGAGAGGCTGGCGAAACGAAAGCGATGCTGAAAGTCGTTCGCCAAATGACCGCGCAGGATCCGGGCTATCTGCGGTCTTACTTTCTGCAGGCAGTGATCGCGGCGAGGGCGGGGAAATATGGCCTTGCACGCAAGCTGCTGATGCGCAGCGGCCAAGAGGCGAAAAGCACGCCTGCAGGAATGCTCTTGTCGGGCGTTATCGACCTTGAGACAGGCAACCATGCCAGCGCCGCGCAGGAACTCGACCGGCTTTACCGGCAGCAACCGGAGAACCGGCGCGTGCGCGATTTGCTGGCGCGTGCGCTGGCGTTGGGAGGCAATCACCGTGAACTCGTGTACCGCTTCGGTGCAGCGGCAAGACTGACCAGCGCGTCGCCATACCTCCAGACGCTGGTGGGCAGGGCTCACGAAGCCTTGGGGGAGCGCGCCGAAGCTGCCGTCTTGCTCGACCTTGCTTCCCGCAAGCAGTCCGGCAACCTGATCGCACTGCGGCCCGCGGATAATCTAGCGGATGTGGCTTTCCGTGGGGACAGCTCCGGTCGGGATGCCATGGCTTACGTGCGCAGTCGCCTTGTCGCCGGCAACAGCGGGGAAGCCATTCGTGCTGCCACCGCGTTCCTTGGCCGCTTCCCGGGGTCGGCAGATGCACTGGCGCTGGCTGGCGATGCCGAACTGGCAGCCAACAACCCCGGCAAGGCCATGGCTTACTACGCGAAATCGGCAACCATCCGGCAGTCGTGGCCGCTCGCCCGGCGTCGAATTTCCACTCTGCACGCCTTGGGCAGGTCGGCTGATGCCGAGCGATTGCTTCGACAGTATGTGACCGGGCATCCGATGGCGGTCGAGCCAATGCACATGCTGGCACAGGCGCAGTTTGCTCGCGGGAACGTGGAGCAGGCGGCGATGCTGCTGGACCATGCATTGGCCGCTGGCGGGGATCGCGATCCCGACCTGCTGGCCTTGCGGGCGGCCGCTGCCATGCGAATGGATCAGCCGGACCTGGCAATGGCCATGGCTGGCCGCGCATTCGAGATCATGCCGACCCACCCGGCGAGCCTGCAGGCTCTGCTTCTGGCCGGTGGCGGAGACCTCGCCGCGGCCATCTCGGAAAAAACCAGGCGAATCGGGCGGTAACGGGCCCCTTGCGGCAGCGTTAGCTTCGCTTGCTCGACAAGGTCGCGGGATGCAGGCAGGGCGGCTGCATGAGTTCTTGGCTGAAGATCCTGCGCGACCCGATGATTGCAGTGTTGTCGATCGCGACCGGGCTGGCGATCGTTGCGCCGGCAGCCGGTGAAGCGCACGCAATCGCCGGCACCATATCGAGCGCAGCGATCTTCCTGCTCTTTCTTCTCAACGGAATGCGCATCCACCGCAGCGAAATCGCAAAGGGGCTGCGCAACTGGCGTTTCTTTCTGCCGCTGGGTCTGTGGGTATTCGGCGCGATGGCCCTGATGGGATTGGGCTTTGCCAGGCTGGCGGCAGGATGGTTGCCGCCGATGGTGGCGCTTGGATTTCTCTATCTGGGCACGCTGCCGTCGACGGTGCAATCGGCAACTTCCTACACGACCATGGCCAATGGCAATACCGCCCTCTCTGTCATCGGGGCGGCATTGATCAACATCGTGGGCGTGTTCGTCTCCGCGCCGATATTCGCCCTTCTGGGAGGGGGGGCAGTCGCAGATGCCGGGCCAGGGGTCATCGTGCGGGTGGCGTTGCTGTTGATCCTGCCCTTCGTAATCGGGCAGCTTGTACAGAGCTGGACATGGGACTGGATCAGCCAGCGGCGGGCCCAGATCGTGTGGACCGACAGGATCGTGATCGGGATCGCGGTCTATGTGGCATTTTCGGGTGCGGTGGAGCAGGGAATCGGCCAGTCGATGGAAATCGGTACCTGGACGATACTGTTCACCCTGGTCGTGGCATTCCTGGCGCTTGCGAACATCGGGGTCTGGCTGGCTGGCAGCGCGCTGGGCTACCCGTTCAAAGACCGCATTTCATTCCTGTTCGCGGGCAGCCAGAAAAGCGTAGCCGTGGGAGCGCCACTGGCGGCGCTGCTGTTCCCGCCAGCGGCCGCCGGGTTCGTGATCGCCCCTTTGCTTCTCTATCACCTGTTCCAGCTGGTCGCTGCGGCACCGCTGGCAAACCTGCTGGCCGAAAGGTCCGGCTAGTCGGCTATTTCCTTGCGGTTGTGGCGGATCGACCACCACAGGCTCAACCCGATCAGGATGGCGCCGATCAGGCCGGTTATCGTTTCGGGGATATGCCACTTTGCGGAAAGCAGCATGATCGCACCAAGCACGATGATCGCCCAGAAGGCACCGTGTTCGAGGAAGCGATAGTTTGCCAGGGTGCCTTGCTTGACGAGATGGATAGTCATCGAGCGAACGAACATCGCGCCGATGGAGAGGCCCAAGGCAATCACGATCATGTTGTTCGAAAGTGCGAAGGCACCAATCACCCCGTCGAAGCTGAAGCTCGCATCGAGGATATTGAGATAAAGGAAGCCGCCAAGTCCGCTGCGCACCACGGCACCTTGCAGGCGCGCCGCTTCTTCCTTCATCTCGAGGAGGGTACTTACGCCCTCGACGGCAATGAAGGTCACAAGGCCTAGAAGGCCAGACACAAGGAAGGTAAGCGCCTCTTCGTCGGGCAGCATCGTCGAAATGCCCCACATCGCCAGCAGCAACAGCGCAATCTCCGCCGCAGGAAGCGATGCGAAACGGGCGAGAAACCGCTCGACCGATCCGATCCAGTGGACTTCCTTGTCGGCGTCGAAAAAGAACTTAAGGCCGACCATGGCAAGGAATGCGCCACCGAAACCGGCTATGCCGACATGCGCCGAACTGACCAGCCGCTCGTATTCCTGCGGGTCGTTGAGCGAAAGGTTCACCGTCTCGATCGGACCCAGACCCGCTGCGATGGCCACAATTGCCAGCGGAAATACGATCCGCATTCCGAACACGGCAAAGGCAATGCCCCACGTCAGGAAGCGCCTCTGCCAGACTTCGTCCATGTCCTTGAGCACAGACGCATTGACCACGGCGTTGTCGAAGCTGAGCGAGATTTCGAGCACCGACAGCACCACGATGATCCACAGCATGGCGGCTGTCCCGGACAATGTGCCGGTGCTCTCCCAGCCGTACCACACGCCAAGGCCGAGGCAGGCGAGTGTGAAGATGAGAGAGAAGCCGTAGAAGCGGAAAAGCGTTTGCATGCTGGAGCCCATTATGTCGTTTGGGGCCCGCTAGGCGATTGCTGGGCCGGCGGCAACTACTTGGGCTGGTAAGTCTGTTCAGAGCCGGGAAAGGCGCGAGCGCGGACTTCATCGGCATAGGCTTTTGCGGTCTGCTCGATAACCTCGGCGATGTTGCCGTATTTCTTCACGAAACGCGGAACGCGCTCGAACATGCCAAGCATGTCTTCGGTAACGAGCACCTGGCCATCGCACTGTGCCGAGGCACCGATCCCGATGGTGGGGGCGGAAACGGCCTTGGTCGCGGCGATTGCGATAGGCTCGACCACGCCTTCGATGACGATGGCGAAGGCGCCCGCTTCATCGAGCGCCTTGGCATCGGTCACGATCTTGTCGGCTTCCGCGTCGCTGCGTCCGCGCGCCATGTAGCCGCCGAGGACATTGACCGCCTGCGGGGTCAGCCCGACATGCCCCATCACCGGAATGCCGCGCTGGCTCAGGAAAGCCACGGTTTCCGCCATCGCCGCGCCGCCTTCGAGCTTGACCGCCGCCGCGCCGCTTTCCTTGAGCAGGAAGCTCGCGCTGTCGAACGCCTGCTGCGGCGAAGCCTCGTAGGAGCCGAATGGCATATCGACCACCACGACCGAATGATAGCTGCCGCGCACCACGGCGGCGGCATGATCGGCCATCATCCGCAGCGTGACCGGGATGGTGGAGGGCAAGCCGTAGATGACCTGACCGAGCGAGTCGCCGACCAGCAAAAGGTCGCAATGGGCGTCCAGCAGTTGGGCTTGCCTAGCCGTGTAGGCAGTCAGCATCACCAGCGGTTCGGCGGTTACGCCATCCTGCTTGCGGGCGCGAATGCTAGGCACGGTCAGGCGCTTCATCGGCGCGGGAGTGGGGTTGGCGCGGCTCGTGCTCGTATCGAGCTGGAAGGTCGTCGACATGCAGCGGGTTCTAGACGCCTCGCGAAAGCGGGGAAACCCCGCAGTTTCCGCCTTGTATTGGCCGATAATGCGACTAGCTTCCGGCCCATTCAGGTGTCGCGGTGGGAGCCGCAGCACGAATGAGGGGAATTTTGCATGTTTCTTGACAGGGTCAAGCCGCTGGACGCCATTCTGGCAACCGCGGAGAAAAAGTCGCTACGCCGTTCTCTGGGTGCGTTCCAGCTGATGTTGTTCGGTATCGGCTGCATCATAGGCACGGGCATTTTTGTGTTGACCGCCGCCGGTGCCCAGAAGGCAGGGCCTGGTCTGATGCTGGCATTCGTCATTGCCGGCGCTGTCTGCATCGTCGCTGCGCTGTGCTATGCCGAGATCGCTTCGATGATTCCCGTTGCGGGGTCGGCTTATACTTACAGCTACGCATCCATGGGCGAATTTCTAGCCTGGACGGTCGGTTGGGCGCTCGTGCTCGAATATGCAATCGCGGCCAGCGCAGTGTCGGTCGGCTGGTCCGGCTATTTCACAGGCACAATTTTGAACGAGACCTTCGGAATAGCCTTGCCGGCATGGCTGACTGCAGGTCCGTTGGCTCTCGGCGGAGCTCCGGGTGGGTTCATAAATCTCCCGGCCATGATCATCGCGCTGCTTGTTACCTGGCTACTGATGATCGGCACCAGCGAGAGCGCCAAGGTCAACGCAGTGCTGGTCCTGATCAAGGTTAGCGCCTTGACCGCGTTTATCGGCCTCACGCTAACCAGTGCGGATTTCGATGCCGACCGCTTCAATCCGTTCCTGCCGGCCGGCGTGTTCGGCGGCTGGGGAACGGGCGTTGGTGCCGTTGGTGCCGCTGCCACGATCTTCTTCGCATATGTTGGGTTCGATGCAGTTTCGACTGCTGCGGAGGAAACCAAGAACCCCCAGCGCAATGTGCCAATCGGCCTGATCGGTTCACTGCTGTTCTGCACGGTGTTCTATATCCTTGTCGCTGCGGGCGCGATTGGCACCATCGGCGGACAGCCGATCATGGGGCCTAATGGGGTGCCGTTCCCGGCAGGTTCGGCCGAACTGGCACGTCAGTGCGCCATGCCGCAGTATGCCGACGCGCTCGTTTGCTCCAATGAAGCATTGGCACATGTCCTGCGGCAGATCGGATTCGGCCCGATCGGCGACATGCTCGGCTATGCCGCGATCCTGGCTCTTCCTTCGGTGATCCTGGTTCTGCTGTTTGCGCAGACCCGCATCTTCTTTGTCATGAGCCGTGACGGACTGCTGCCCGAATCGCTGTCGCGCGTACACCCCAAGTGGAAGACGCCTTATATCGTGACGGCGGTCACGGGCGTTTTGGTTGCGGTGGGCGCAGCGTTCTTCCCGGTTGGGCAATTGGCAGATATTGCCAATGCGGGGACCCTCTATGCGTTTTTGATGGTGGCTGTGGCGGTGATGGTCCTGCGCCGGACTGATGGTCAGAGGGCGCGCAGTTTCCGCGTGCCAGGAGTATGGATCATAGCGCCGCTGACGGTGTTGGGATGCCTGTTCCTGTTTCTCAACCTGCCTGCTGCCGCCATGCTGATGCTGCCGATCTGGACCGCGATCGGAATCGTGATTTACGTCGGCTACAGCCGCAGCCGCAGCCATCTCGGCAAGGGGATCGTAGAAGTGGTCGATGACATTGGCGGGAGCGAGCATGCGTTCCCGATCGACACTCCCAAGGGCGAATAGAGGGTCATGAACAGTGAAGGGGCCGCTCCCGCGCGGGAGCGGCCCCTTTTTCATTGTTCACGGGGTTAGAGTGTCACGGCGTCTGCGTGCTGCTTTTCCGCCTCGTCATGGACGGTCAGGCCCAGTGCCATCTTGGCGGTGTTGACGAGGCCGAGATCGCCGTTCCAGATTTCGGCATCGCCGAGGTCCATGCGCAGGAACAGGATGTCGGGATCGTCCTTGCCGCCGTCATACCAGGCTGCGACAAAGTTGTTCCAGAACTGGTCGAAACGTTCCTGGCTGGTCTCGACAGCCAGCGTACCGTTGAACCGGGCGAACAGGTCGTGACCCTTGCCGGCGAAACTCGCTGTGACGGGCCCAAGCTGTGCGAAGGAACTGTTCTTCTGGGTGAAGAACCAGATCGAGCTGTTGGCGTCCTTGTCGAGTTGGGCGGACATCGGGACGGAAGTGTCCGAGCGGCCATCCAGTTGCAGGAACAGGAACGGCGAATTGGCCAGTTCGTGCCAGAATTTCTGCTTCAGTTCATCGGGCGTTGCTTGATCGGTCATGGTGGGGGTTTTCTCCTTGCTATGGTTGACCAACCGTCGGCACGCGTGGCTGTTCCGAACTTGCCCCGAGGGCGGTATCAGGATGAATTGCAAAGCCGCACAAGATGGAACATAAAAGGAACATATGAGTCGTTCCTCCATGTTCCATCCTGCTTCCCGCAGCCAGTTTCGCATCACCGCCGTCGATATAGGGGCGCTGTCTGCTGTGCGGAGCAATCGCTGGCGGCCGGGCCTGGCGGGACAGGGGCAGTTCGCGCGGCACAGCGAGGTATTCGCGAGCGGCCGCGAAGGAAGCGGAGCTGGGCTGGCATTGTCGCTGGCACTCGACGAATTGCGCTCGCAGGCGGTTGCTGAGGGGGCAGAGGCGGAGGATCGCCGCGCCATCCTGTGGGTGCAGGACCGGGCGGCAGCGCGGCTGAGCGGGCGGCCCTATCGCCCGGGCTTGCCGCAAGCGGTGCGCCACCGTTTGATCCATGTGCTGGCAGAGAAACCCCAGGACCTGCTGTTCGCGCTGGAGGAAGGGCTGCGCTGCCGCGAGATCGCCTGCGTGATCGGCGAACTGGCGGGCAATCCCAAGGTGTTCGACTTCACCGCCTCGCGCCGCCTCAGCCTGGCGGCGGAGAAACATGGCTCCTCGCTGTGGCTCATACGGCTCGACGCGGCGCGCGAGCTGTCGTCGGCAAGGCTGCGGTGGGAGGCGCGCAGCGCCCCGTCGCCGGCACCCGAATGGAATCCGCAGGCGCCGGGCATACCCCGCTGGCGGGCCGAACTGTTCCGCGCGCGCTCCCACGCGCCGGGCGAATGGATATTGCACGATGACGGCACAGAACTTGTCGCCGGGCGTCCGCATCACAGCGGGGAAGGGCGCGCCGCCACGGCGAATCCTTTCCATCTGGTGCGCGCGTCTCGCGATCGACCGCTGGCGGCTGGCTGAAGCCTGTCCTGAGCCCGGTCGAAGGGGCTGCGCCCGTGGCGAGGGAGCGGATGCCGAGCCGCTGGCGCTGATCACCGAGACTGCGCACGGCCCACGCATCAATGCCGCCAATGACGCGGGTATGGCCGCAGGTGCGCGCAAGGGCATGATGCTGGCCGATGCCCGCACGCTGTGTCCCTCGCTCAAGGTCGCACCCTCCGATCCGGCCGGCGATCTCGACGCGCTGGAGAAGCTGGCCTTATGGGCGCAGCGCTGGGGCCCGTGGAGCGCGCTCGACCCGCCCGACGGGGTGATCGTCGATGTCACCGCCGTCGCGCATCTGTTCGGCGGCGAGGCGAAGCTGCTGGCCGATGCACAGGCGCTGTTCGAGCTGCGCGGGATCACCGCCCGGCTTGCCATCGCGCCGACCGCCGGGGCGGCCTGGGCGCTGGCCCACTACGGCCCGCCGCGCAGCATTCTCTCGCCCGGTGATGATATGGAAGCCCGGCTCTCGGACCTGCCGGTGGCGGCGCTGCGGCTCGACGACGATGTCATCACCATCCTGCGTCGCCTGGGTCTGAAACGCCTGGGCGAATTGGGCACGGTTGGCCGCGATGCGATCATGCGCCGGTTCCGCAACCGCCGCTCGCCCGCCGCCAATCCGCTCATCCGGATGGACCAGCTGCTCGGCCGCGTGCCCGAGCCGCTGCTGCCGGTCGTCGCCGAGCATGATCCGCTGGTGCAGCGCCGCCTGATGGAGCCGATTCGCCACCGCGACCTGCTCGACAAGGTGCTGGCCGATCTTGCCGCCGACATGGCGCGTGAACTGGAGGGGCAGGGCAAGGGCGCGCGGCGGCTCGAACTCGGGCTGTGGCGGGTCGATGGCGAGGTGGTGGTCCGGCGCCTGGAGCTTGCCGCCGCCACCCGCGATGCGGGGCATATCTGCCGGCTGTTCTCGGAGAAGCTCGAAGGCATCGACGCCGGGTTCGGGATCGAGACCGTGCGCCTGCGCGCCAGCTGGGCCGAGCCGCTGGCACTGGTGCAGGGCGATATCGAAGCCGCCGCCGAGGATCACGGCACTTCGCTCGCCGCTTTCATCGACCGGCTGAGCACACGGCTAGGCCCGCGCGCGGTGCAGCGCCCGGTCCCCTTCGGCAGCCATATACCCGAACGCGCCCAGCGCTGGCAGCCGCCGCTCGCGCCCCCTCCGGCGGAGCAGGAAGAACTGCGCTTCCATACCCGCCCGCTGAAGCTGCTCGACCGGGCCGAGCCTATCGCGGTGCTCTACGCCACGCCCGACGGCTATCCCCAGCGCTTCCGCTGGCGCGGCGAGGTGCACGAGGTGGTGCGAGTGGAAGGACCGGAACGGATCGCCCCCGAATGGTGGCGCGAGCGCTCGACGGTCCGCCTGCGCGATTACTACCGGATCGAGGACAGCAAGGGCTGCCGCTACTGGATCTATCGCCACGGCCTGATCGGCGACGGGCGCGGGGGCCCGCCGGACTGGTACTTGCAGGGAATGTGTGCCTGAAGAAAGGGTGGCTGCCCGGTCGGGGGAGGGGGAGGGAGGGGGGCCAACCGGGCAGCCGGCAGAAATCAGGGCAAGTCGAAGAAGTCTACGCGACCATCGTCGAGGTCATAATATGCACCCACGACCTTCAGTTTGCCCTGCTTCTGCGGTTCGAGCAGGATCGGATCGGTATGCTCGCGCAGGTAACGCACCACGCGGCGGACGTTCGAGCGGATCGAATTGTCGAGCAGATCGCCTTCCTCGCCGCGCGCACTCAGCACGGCAGGGATAATCGGTTCGATCATCTGGCCGATCACGCCCGGGAAAGTGGCATTGTCCGTCACGACTTCCGTCGCAGCTTTCACTGCGCCGCAGCTCTCGTGGCCCATCACCACCACCAGCGGCACCTGGAGCACGGCCACGGCATATTCGATCGAGCCCAGCGCAACCGTATCGACCGTGTTCCCCGCATTACGGATGATGAACAGCTCGCCCAGGCCGCGGCCGAACAGCAGTTCCGGTGGAACGCGGCTGTCGGAACAGGTGACGTAAGCCGCGAAAGGATTCTGGCCCTTGGCAAGGTCGAGCCGGCGCTGCGGGCTGGTAAGGACATTGGTCTGCTGGCCACCCAGAAAAGCGGCATTGCCCTGGCGCAGCAGGTCCAGCGCCTGGTCAGGGGTCAGTTCGGACGCCGGCGGGGCCGGGGTCAGCCCGATCTCGCTGCTTTGGGCCAAGGCGCCGCCGCCCCCTCCTACCAGAGCTGTCGCGCCCAGTGCACCCGTTGCGCCGAGCATATTCCTGCGTGAAATCATCAATCGTCTCCAACTCATGCGTTCGTTGTGTCGCACCGCACGGCTTCGTCAGGGACGAGACCGGGCAGTGCAGTTCGGGGCGATGAAGTGAAATTCGGCCGCCCCTGCTTGCGTCCGACATCACGAGTGCATGCACTCGCCAGAGGGGCCCGGTCCGTACCCGCCTTACGCGCGCGCGCGCGATTGGTTCCCGGAAGAATCGAAAAAATTTTCATTGCTGTGCTGGCCTTGCCGGCAGCAAGAACATATAAGGAACAAATGTCCTCGCAAACCATCCTCCAGAAGCTTGAGATCCTCGCCGATGCGGCCAAATACGATGCCTCCTGCGCCTCGTCCGGGACGGCCAAGAAGAACTCGCTCGGCGGAAAAGGGATTGGCTCGACCGAGGGGATGGGCATCTGCCACGCCTATGCGCCCGACGGCCGCTGTATCTCGCTGCTCAAGGTGCTGCTGACCAATCACTGCATCTTCGACTGCCACTATTGCATCAACCGCAAGAGCAGCAATGTCCGCCGCGCGCGCTTTACCCCGCAGGAGATCGCCGATCTCACCATCAGCTTCTACAAGCGCAATTATATCGAGGGACTGTTCCTCTCTTCCGGCATCATCAAGAGCTCCAACCATACCATGGAGCAGCTGGTCGAGGCGGCGCGGATCCTGCGCGAGGAATACGATTTTCGCGGCTACATCCACCTGAAATCGATCCCCGAGGCGGACCCGGAGCTGATCCAGCAGGCGGGGCTCTATGCCGATCGCCTGTCGATCAATGTCGAACTGCCGACCGAAGCCGGGCTGACCCGGCTCGCGCCCGACAAGGATGCGAAGCAGATCGAAGGGGCGATGGGAGGGACCAAGGCGGCTATCGTCGAGGCGAAGGATGCGCGGAAGCGCTTCCGCCACGCGCCCCGCTTTGCCCCCGCCGGCCAGTCGACCCAGATGATCGTCGGGGCCGACGGGGCGAGCGATGCCGATATCGTCGGCAAGGCGAGCAGGCTCTATGGCGCCTTCGGGCTGCGGCGGGTCTATTACTCGGCATTCAGCCCGATCCCCGATGCCAGCGCGGTACTGCCGCTCAAACGCCCGCCGCTGATCCGCGAACACCGGCTCTACCAGTCGGACTGGCTGATGCGCTTCTACGGCTTCCGCCCCGGAGAGATCGTGCAGGCGGCGGAAGCCGACGGGAACCTGCCGCTCGATATCGATCCCAAGCTCGCCTGGGCATTGAAGTTCCGCGAGCACTTTCCGGTCGATGTCAACCGCGCCAGCAAGGAGCAATTGCTGCGCGTGCCGGGGCTGGGGACGCGGTCGGTCGGGCGCATCCTCGCCGCGCGGCGACACCGGACGCTGCGGCTCGACGATGTCGCCTTGCTGACGGTCTCGCTGGCCAAGGTGCGGCCCTTCATCGTCACCTGCGACTGGCGCCCGACGCTCCTCACCGATCGTGCCGACCTGCGCCGGATGCTCGCCCCGAAAGAGGAGCAGCTGGAGCTGTTTGCGGCATGAGGGGTGAGGGTTCTTTCCCCCTACCGCTTGCGCGAGGGGCAGCGAGACTTGCGAACTTGTTCGCTAGTCGCAGCCGGGTGGGCCAATGCGACGGCCGTGGCTTCGCGCTCACCCCCGACCCCTCCCGCAAGCGGGAGGGGAGTTTATGACCGCGATGCAGCATGTCCGCCTCGGCGCCTATTATGCGGTCACCCTGCCGCGCCCCGACGATTTCGCCTTCTGGCGCGAGCGGGCGCGGCAGCTGGTGCAGTGCGACGTGCCGCCCGACCGGGTGGCGTGGATCGAACCGGGCGGGGCGGGCAATCTGTTCGGGGGCGACACGCGGCTGCCGGTGCCGCCCGCCGATGCGCGGCCGATCCGGGCCAGCAAGCGCTTCCTCAGCCTTGCGCAGAACGCCGCGCTGCATTCCGACCCGGAGCGGTTCGCGCTGCTCTATCGCCTCGTCTGGCGGCAGCAGTCGAACCCGCGCCTGCTGGAGGATGGCGCCGATGCCGACGTCCGGCGGATCGAGGATCTCGCCAAGGCGGTGCGGCGCGACAGCCACAAGATGCACGCCTTCGTCCGCTTCCGGCAGGTGCAGGACCAGGATGGGGGCGAGCATTATGTCGCCTGGTTCGAGCCCGATCATCACATCCTGCGCGCCAATGCCGGTTTCTTCAAGCGCCGCTTCGCCAATATGCGCTGGTCGATCCTGACCCCGCGCGGGACGCTGCATTGGGATGGGCAGGTCATGCGCGAAGGCCCGCCGGCACAGAAAAGCGACGCTCCGCAGGGCGACCCTGCGGAGGATTTGTGGCGGACCTATTACGCTTCGATCTTCAATCCCGCGCGGCTCAAGGTCGGGGCCATGCTCTCCGAAATGCCCAGGAAATACTGGAAGAACCTGCCCGAAGCCTCGCTCATTCCCGAGCTCATCGCCGGGGCGCAGTCGCGCGAGGCGGCAATGGTGGCGGCGGGCGCGCGGGAGCTGGCGGATCGGCCCGAGAGCCTCGCAGCGATCGAGCAGGCCATCCATGAGTGCCGCCAGTGCGATATCGGTTGCCTCGCCAACCAGGCGGTGATGGGCGAGGGACCGCATGACGCCAGCCTGATGATCGTCGGCGAACAGCCGGGTGATCAGGAGGACTTGGCTGGCCGTCCCTTCGTGGGGCCTGCGGGACAATTGCTCGACCGGCATCTCGAACGGGCCGGGATCGACCGGCGCAGCGCCTATCTCACCAACGCCGTGAAACACTTCAAATTCGTCATGCGCGGCAAGCGCCGCCTGCACCAGTCGCCCACCGCCAAGGAGATCGACACCTGCCGCTGGTGGCTGGAAAGCGAACGGATGCTGGTGCAGCCGCGGCTGGTGCTGGCGCTGGGAGCAAGCGCGGCGCGCGGCCTGCTCGGCAAGACCGTCAGCATATCCAGGGTGCGCGGGGCGCCGATGGCGCTTGAGGACGGGAGCGAGCTGTGGGTGACGGCACACCCCTCCTACCTGCTGCGACTCGACGGGGCCGCAGCGGAGGAGCAGGCGGCGCTGTTCGCGCGCGATCTGGCGGCAGTGAAGGCGCGCCTGGCGGAGCTGGCGGCGTGACATGCCCGACGCGCCGCTCACGCCCGACAAGCGCCGGATCGAACTCGATCCCGATGCGATAGACCCGCCGGACCGCGCGCCCTTCGTCGAGCTGGGGCTGGTCAGCTGCTTCAGCTTCCTGCGCGGGGCGAGCGATGCGGTCGATCTGGTGATGACCGCGCGAAGCCACGGCTATGACGCGATCGGGATCGCCGATGCCAACACCATGGCGGGCGTGGTGCGCATCCATGCCGAGGCGCAGACGCTCAAGCTACGCCCCGTGATCGGCACCCGGATCGAGACGGTCGAGGGGCTCGCTTTCCTCGCCTATCCCCGTGACCGCGCCGCCTATGGCGGGCTATGCCGCCTGATCAGCGCCGGCCGGATGGCGACGCTCGACGGCGAATGGCAGGCGAAAGGGCAATGCGACATCTCCCTCGCCATGCTGGCTGAGCACAGCGAGGGGGTGCAGCTGATCCTGTTGCCGCCGGATGATCTGGAACATCGTTTCACGATCGAGGTGGAGAGCAATGTCGTTCCTTTCCGCAAGGACGATGGCGAGGCCGACGAAGAGCGGTGGACACAATTGTGCGCCGGTTTTCCGGTCATTCTCCCCCACCTGACCCGCCAGCTGCCGACCCTGCGCCACCTCGCGGCCAGCTATCTCTATCGCGGGGATGATATCGCCCGGATCGACCGGCTCGACGCCTTGGCAAGGGCCAACGGCCTCACCCTGTTGGCGACAAATGACGTGCATTATCATGCACCTGAGCGACGTCCCTTGCAGGATGTCATGACCGCGATCCGGCACAAGACCACTGTCGCTCGGGCCGGACACCTGCTCCATGGCAATGCCGAACGCTATCTCAAGCCGCCCGAGGTGATGTGCCACCTCTTCGCCCGCTGGCCGCATGCGATCCGCGCCGCGCGCGAGGTGGCGGATGCCTGCAATTTCAATCTCGAAGAGCTGAGATATGAGTATCCGCAGGAGATCTATCCCGACGGCATGACGCCGCAGCAATTCCTCGAACACTCGGTCTGGGAAGGCTCGAAAACGCGCTATCCGGGTGGCTTGCCGGAGAGTGTGCGGGAAACCCTGCTGCGCGAGCTGGCGCTGATCGAGAAGCTGGACCTCGCGCGCTACTTCCTCACCATCAAGGATATCGTTGATTTTGCCCGCGAAGGTGTGAGCCCGCCGATCCTGTGCCAGGGCCGGGGCAGCGCGGCCAACTCGGCCGTGTGTTTCGTGCTCGGCATCACCAGCGTCGATCCGGCCAAGCACCAGCTGCTGTTCGACCGCTTCATTTCGGAAGAGCGCAAGGAGCCGCCCGATATCGACGTCGACTTCGAACATGAGCGGCGCGAAGAGGTTATCCAGCATATCTACCACAAGTACGGCCGCCACCGCGCCGGGCTCTGCGCCACGGTGATCCATTATCGCCCACGCATGGCGATCCGCGAGGTGGGCAAGGCGATGGGGCTGAGCGAGGATGTCACCAGCGCGCTGGCGCGGACCGTCTGGGGTGGGTGGGGCCGCGAGATCGGCGAGAAGCATGTCGGCGAAACTGGCATGGATGTGACCGATCCGCAGCTCAGGCGAGTGCTGAATCTCACCAGGCAAATGATTGGAATGCCGCGCCATTTGTCACAGCATGTAGGCGGTTTCATCCTGACCGAGGGCGCCCTGACCGAGACTGTGCCGATCGGCAACGGGGCGATGCCCGATCGCAGCTTCATCGAATGGGACAAGGACGACATCGAGGCGCTCGGCATTCTCAAGGTCGATGTGCTGGCGTTGGGTATGCTGACCTGCATCAGGAAGTGCCTCGACCTGCTTGAAAATCATCACGAAAGGCGGCTCGAACTCGCCACCGTCCCGCGCGAGGATCCGGAGACCTACGCCATGCTGCGCAAGGGGGATTCCCTCGGCGTGTTCCAGGTCGAGAGCCGGGCGCAGATGAACATGCTCCCCCGCCTGCGCCCGCGCGAGTTCTACGATCTCGTGATCCAGGTGGCGATCGTCCGTCCCGGGCCGATCCAGGGCGACATGGTCCATCCCTACCTCAAGCGGCGGCGCGGGGCGGAGCAGGTGCAGATCCCCGCGCCATCGCCCGAACACGGCCCGCCCGACGAGCTCTCCAGCATTCTCGGGCGCACGCTGGGGGTGCCGATCTTCCAGGAGCAGGCGATGAAGATCGCGCTCGACGCCGCCAAGTTCTCCAGTCTCGAGGCCAACCGCCTGCGCAAGGCGATGGCGACGTTCCGCAGCCGGGGCATGGTCGATGAACTACAGGATATGATGGTCGGTCGCATGGTGCAGCGTGGCTACGACCCCGACTTCGCCGAACGCTGCTTCAACCAGATCCGCGGGTTCGGCGAATATGGTTTTCCGGAAAGCCACGCGGCGAGCTTCGCCCACCTCGTCTATGTCTCGAGCTGGCTCAAATGCCACTTCCCCGCCGCCTTCGCCTGCGCGCTGCTCAATTCGCAGCCGATGGGCTTCTACGCTCCGGCCCAGATCGTGCGCGACGCGGCCGAGCATGGCGTCACCGTGCTGCCGGCTGACGTCAATCATTCGCAATGGGACTGCACGCTGGAGCAGGTGGCAGAGGTGCGGGAGACTCGCGAGGGCCGTTTCGACCGGCACCTCGCCCTGCGTCTTGGTTTGCGCCAAGTCGAGGGGCTGCCCGAGCATATCGCCGCCCGGCTGATCGAAAACCGCGAAAATCAGGGCTTTTTCGATGACGTCATGACGCTGCGGGACCGTGCAGGCATCGGTCCGGCGCATGTCGAACGGCTCGCCAGCGCGGATTGTTTCGGGTCGATGGGATTGTCCAGGCGGCAGGCCCTGTGGGATGCGCGCAGCCTGGTCGCCGGGCCTGATCTGCCGCTGTTCCGCGCGGCGCAGCAGCGGGACGAAGGGGCGGAACGACGCCAGACCGTCTTGCCTGCCATGCCGCTCAGCGAGGAAGTGGTGGCCGATTACCAGACCATGCGATTGAGCCTGAAGGCTCATCCGATGGCCTTCCTGCGCCCGGAACTTGCCGAACGCGGCTTCGTGCGCGCCTGCGACCTGCGCGAGCGCAAGTTCCGAAGCATGGTGCAAGTCGCCGGGGTGGTGTTGATCCGCCAGCGGCCCGGCAGCGCCAAGGGTGTGTGCTTCATCACGCTGGAGGACGAGACCGGGGTGGTGAACCTGGTGGTCTGGCCCGATCTCAAGGAGAAGCAGCGCAAGGTGGTGATGGGCTCGCGCCTGATGGAAGTGCGCGGGCGGGTAGAGTATGACGACGAAGTGATTCATGTCATTGCCCACCACCTGACCGACGCAACCCGCCAGCTGGCGCGTCTGTCGGAGGATATACTGCCGACTCCGCTTGCACGGGCTGATCATGTCAACAATCCGCTTCCTGAAAAACACAATCTACAGAAAGGGTTGGAGGGCAACATTGGCACGAATTACCATCCGCTCGAGGCGTGGCAGGAGGACGAACAGCCCGACAAGTTCCGTCCGCGCGACCTGATCGACGAATTGCCGGACGCCCGGGGGCACCCGCGCAATGCGCGCATCATCCCCAAGTCTCGAGACTTCCATTGATCGACAATCGCTGGAAAATCTCCCGTCGCATCGACCGTATGCGATGGGACCGCGGCGCTGTCATCCTGCTCGCTGCCATGGGACTCGGACTTGCCGCGCAGGCGTGGCTGCGCGAGAACCCGGGGGCCAACCCATGGGCTCCACTGGACCTGCGTGACGCCGAAGGCTGGGCAACACAGGGCAAAATCGCAGACCTGCGCGACGATCCTGTGCAATGCCGCGCCGTGCTGAAACGGAGCGAAGTACCCTTCACGGTCCTCGCTGCAGCCGGTGAAGGAAGCTGCAGACGCACCGACCGGACCGTACTCGAAGAAGCACCGCTTTCGCCCTCGCAGCCACCCACAACCTGTGCCGTGGCCGCCGCTTTCGAACTGTGGTTGGACAAGGGCTTGGCACCAGCCTCGCACGAAATATTCGGCCAGCCCATCGAGCGGATCGAACATTTCGGCGCTTACAGCTGCCGCAGGCTATACGGGCGCGATGAAGGGCCTTGGAGTGAACATGCTACCGGCAATGCCATCGATATCGCCGCTTTCGTGCTCAGAGACGGGACGCGCATAAGTGTGCTTGCCGACTGGTCGGGTGAACACAAAAAGGGGCGATTCCTGCGACACGCGAGAGACGCAGCTTGCCGAAGCTTCGGCACCGTCCTTTCCCCGGACTACAAC
This sequence comes from Erythrobacter sp. SDW2, assembly GCF_021431965.1. NCBI lineage: Bacteria > Pseudomonadati > Pseudomonadota > Alphaproteobacteria > Sphingomonadales > Erythrobacteraceae > Erythrobacter > Erythrobacter sp. SDW2. The sequence continues at coordinate 1,916,569 of NZ_CP090370.1, read as the reverse complement.
AGGGCCCACGCCGATCACCTGCACCTTGACCAGGCTCGACGAGGAGTGGGAGGTGTTTGCCGCTAGCCCTTAGGCCGTTTCTAGCGAGTAACCGGCAGAACGGACTGTCCGGATCGGATCCTCGGCGCCCGGAATCTCGATCGCCTTGCGCAGGCGACGGATATGGACGTCCACCGTGCGCAGTTCGATATCGCTGCCGGTACCCCAGACGCCGTCCAGCAACTGGTTGCGGCTGAACACCCGGCCGGGGCTTTCCATGAAGAACTTGAGCAGGCGATACTCGGTGGGGCCAAGCTGCAGCACTTCGCCGCGCCGCTTCACCTTGTGTGCCACCGGATCGAGATGAATGTCGCCTACCTGGATGGATTCACCGGCGAGGGCAGGGCGAATGCGGCGCATCACCGCAGCGACTCGGGCGAGCAGCTCACGCGGGCTGAACGGTTTGGTGACGTAATCGTCTGCGCCGGTGTCGAGCCCGCGAATCCGGTCATCTTCCGCCTCACGCGCGGTCAGCATGATGATGGGCACATGGGCAGTGGACTTGTCCCGCCGCAGGCGGCGGCAAACCTCGATACCGCTCGTGCCCTCGATCATCCAGTCGAGCAGGATGAGGTCCGGCACGTCCTCGCTCGCCATCAACAGGGCTTCGTCCCCGTCGGACGTTGTCCGGACGTGGTACCCTTCGTTCTTGAAACGATATTCCAACAGCTCGGAAAGAGCAGGATCATCCTCCACCAGGAGGAGCTTGGCTGACGGCACTTCTACCACCCCGAATGATTAGCTTGGGGATGGGCTTTATGGCAATCCGGCGTCAGGAATATTTCACCGGTTACAGTTCCGCGTCAGGAGCTGCCGGAATTCAGTCTACATCGGTCGGATAATCGCCGGTTGCGGCAAAGTGCACCATTTCGGCAACATTCGTCGCGTGGTCACCGATACGCTCGATATTCCGCGCGATAAAGAGGAGCTGTGCCGCACTCGAGATCGTCGCAGGATTCTCGACCATATGACTGACGAGGTTGCGGAAAATGCTGTTGTAGAAGGCATCAACCTTCTCGTCGGCGGCGATAACTTCCAGCGCCAGTGCGGCGTCGCGCGCGGAATAGGCCGTCAGCACGTCATGCACCATCTCGGCGGCGATATCGGCCATTGCTGGCAGCAAAGTAAGCGGTTCGAACCGTTCGTGTCCTTCGATCCGGCCGACCCGCTTGGCGATGTTCTTCGAGTAGTCACCGATACGCTCGATCACACCGGCGATCTTGAGCGCAGCGATCACCTCGCGCAGATCATCTGCCATCGGCGCGCGCAGGGCGATGATGCGAACCGCGAGCTTGTCGACTTCGGATTCAATCGCGTCGATCGCCTTGTCGCCCTTGACGACCTTGGCGCCGCGCTCGACATCGCCGCTCACCAGCGCAGCGAGCGATTCCTGCAGCGCGACCTCGGCCAGCCCGCCCATTTCCGCGATCAGGCCGCGCAGGCGGGTGATGTCTTCGTCGAAGGCTTTGACTGTGTGGTCGTTCATTATCCGTACCGTCCGGTGATGTAGTCTTTTGTACGCTCTTCCAGCGGGTTCGTGAAGATTTCTTCGGTCGGCCCGTACTCCACCATCGCGCCGAGGTGGAAGAATGCCGTGCGTTGCGACACGCGCGCGGCCTGCTGCATCGAATGGGTCACGATGACGATGGCGTAGTTGCCCTGCAACTCGTCGATCAGCTCCTCGATCTTTGCCGTAGCGATAGGATCCAGCGCCGAGCAGGGTTCGTCCATCAGGATGACCTCGGGATCCACTGCGATGGCGCGCGCAATGCACAGGCGCTGCTGTTGACCGCCTGACAGAGCCGTGCCCGATTCCTGCAGCCTGTCCTTTACCTCGTTCCACAAGCCGGCCCGGACCAGTGACCGTTCGACGATGGCGTCGAGTTCGGTCTTGTCATTGGCAAGGCCGTGGATCGTCGGGCCATAGGCGATGTTGTCGTAAATCGACTTCGGGAAAGGGTTCGGCTTCTGGAACACCATGCCGACGCGGGCGCGCAATTGCACCACGTCCATTGCGTTGCCGTAGATATCCTCTCCGTCGAGCTCGATCAGACCTTCGACCCGGGCCGAGGCAATGGTATCGTTCATACGGTTCAGCGCGCGCAGAAAAGTCGACTTGCCGCAACCCGACGGGCCGATGAAGGCCGTTACATATTGCGCCGGGATCGCGATCGAGACGTTGTTGATCGCCTGCTTGTCGGCGTAATAGACCGACACGTCCGTCGCCCGCATCTTGGGGTTGGACGGCTGTTCCATGTTGTGAATGCGGGTCACCAGGTCTTCTCGAACTTGTTGCGGAGATAAATGGCGAGGCCGTTCATCACGAGGAGGAACAGCAATAGCACGATAATGGCGGCGCTGGTGCGCTCGATGAATCCTGTGTCGATCTCATCGGACCAGAGGAATATCTGCACCGGCAGGACAGTGGCCGGAGAGGTGAAACCGTCCGGTGGAGTGGCGACGAACGCACGCATGCCAATCATCAGCAGCGGCGCAGTCTCACCCAGCGCCCGCGCCATGCCGATGATGGTGCCAGTCAGGATGCCGGGCAGGGCGAGCGGCAGGACGTGATGGAACACCACCTGCACCGGCGACGCGCCGATGGCGAGCGCACCATCACGGATCGACGGCGGAACCGCTTTGATCGCGTTGCGGCCCGAAATGACGATCACCGGCATGGTCATGAGCGCCAGGGTCAAGCCGCCGATAAGCGGGGCCGAACGCATGTTCGGGAACATCCACAGGAACACCGCCAGCCCGAGCAAGCCGAAGATGATAGACGGCACCGCTGCGAGATTGTTGATCGAAACCTCGATAATGTCGGTCCAGCGGTTCTTTTTGGCGTATTCCTCGAGATAGACTGCGGCCATGACACCGATGGGGAAGGCGAACAGCAAGGTCACGATCATGGTCAGGATCGAGCCCTTGAGCGCGCCCCAGATGCCGACCATCTGCGGATCGGTCGCGTCGGAACGGGTCAGGAAGCCGCTATCGAACCGGGCGTCCAGCTTACCCTGGTCGGAAAGCGTCTTGGCCAGTTGCAGTGTTTCCGGCGTCCCTTCACCGTCCATGGCCTGCGCGAGATCACCCGAGGCAGGCAACCAGAAGATCGTCTCGTCCTTGATCAGATCCGGGTTCGCAATAATCGCGTCGGCTACTTCGCGCCAGGCTTCACCACTCAGCCCTGCCGCGCCGGCGGCACCAAGTTCCGCTTCCGCTGCCGCTTCGACGACCTGCGGGAGACCTTGCAATTGCAGCGACTGGGCTGCGCCGGGTGCGGCCAACAGACTGGGATCGGCCGAGACCCCCGAGGCGGCCAGATTGATCGGCACCCGCAGCTCGTCGCGCTGGAAACCGGCCACACCGCTTATCAGCATATTGCCAAGCAACAGCACCAGAATAGTGATCGAGAAGGCAATCGCCCCGAAACCGATCCATTTGAAGCGGCGCTCGGCAGCATAGCGCTGCTTCAGCCGTTTTTCGAATGCCGCAGTGCGGGTTGGGGCCCGGGGAGGGGAAACCGTATCATTCATAGGCTTCACGGAACCGCTTGACGACGCTGAGGGCAAAGAAGTTGAGCCCCAACGTAACCATGAAGAGGACGAAGCCGAGGGCGAAGGCGCTCAGCGTGGCGGGATGGTCGAAGCTGCCTTCACCGGTCAGCAGGGCGACGATCTGCACCGTCACGGTGGTCATGGCTTCGAGCGGGTTGGCCGTCAGGTTGGCTGCTGTCGAAGCCGCCATGACCACGATCATGGTTTCCCCGATGGCGCGGCTGATCGCCAGCATGATCCCGGCCACGATACCGGGCAGGGCGGCTGGGATGAGGACCCGCTTGATCGTTTCCGACTTCGTCGCGCCCATTGCCAGGCTGCCATCTCGCATCGATTGCGGAACGGCGGCGATGCTGTCGTCGGCCATCGACGAGACGAAAGGAATGATCATCACGCCCATGACAAGGCCTGCAGCAAGTGCGCTTTCGCTGGATGCGTTGCCGACACCCATTGTCTTCGCAATATCGCGAATGGCCGGGGCGACAGTCAGGGCGGCGAAGTAGCCATAGACCACGGTGGGCACCCCGGCGAGGATCTCGAGCGCCGGCTTGAGCCACTTGCGCCACGATGGGCTTGCGTACTGCGTAAGGTAGATCGCGCTCATCAGTCCAAGCGGGATAGCCACGATCATGGCGATGATGGCGCCGATGAATATGGTACCCCAGAACAGCGGGATTGCGCCGTAACGATGTCCCTGCTCGGCGGTCGCGCTGGCCATCGGATCCGGGTTCCAACTGGTGCCGAACAGGAAATCTACCGGCGAGACCATACCGAAGAAGCGAATTGTCTCGAACACCAGGCTGGCGAGGATGCCGAATGTGGTCAGGATCGCCACCAGCGACGCCAGTAACAGGATGCCCATCACCACGCCTTCAACCCGGTTGCGGGCGTGGAACTTGGGCTTGAGCCTTGTGTAGGACCATACTCCGCAGATTACCGCGATTGCGGCGGCAAGGGCGAGTCCGATCATGTTGTAGAAACTAAGGGCGGCCCGGAACGGCTCGACCAGTCCCTCTGCTTCCCGGTTGAAGACACCTGGCGCTGCGCCTGTCGCAACCGCCCGGGCTTCTGCCAACATGGTCTCGCGCTGGAGGCCGAATGCGGGCAGTTCTTGCGCCGCCGGGCTCGCAAGCACCGACTGCAGAACCAGCATGGGCGACAGCGCGCTCCACACGGCTGCGAACAGCAGCATCGGGATGCCTACCCAAAGGGCTACGTACCATGCGTGATAGTTGGGCCGCGACAGGACGTTGCCGGACGCGGGATCGCGCAGGAAAGTCCATGCGCGCGCGCGACCGGCGAGCCAGCCCAACAGGCCCAGCCCGAGGGCCAGCAGGATCAGAAACGCAGGCGACATTGGTCAGTTAGGTCCTTGGCGCGAAAAGCGGTCAAACGGCCCCGCTTGCCTCCGGTCTTGGCGGGGCGATGGGGGACTTTTGTGTCAGATTGATGACTCAAGCTCGGCATCAACCTGCACGATCGGTGATAAGGGGAATGCGCGCGGTGATCGTGGTCCCCTTTCCAACCTCGCTGGAAATATCGAGCCGACCGCGGTGTCGCTGCACGATGTGCTTGACGATGGCGAGGCCCAGCCCGGTACCGCCCGAGGCGAGACTTCGCCCTGGATCAGTCCGATAGAAACGCCGGGTAAGGTGCGGGATATGTTCGGGAGCAATGCCTGCCCCGCGATCGATCACTTCGAGTTTGGCGTCGCCACTGGCTGCCCGGGAGAGCCGGACCGTGACAGGAGTATCGGAACCGCCATACTTGTAGGCATTGTCGACGAGGTTCCTGACGAGCTGCTCCAGCTGCTGCTCGTCTCCTGCGACGGTGAGCGAATCCTCAAGGTCCAGCTCTAGACGCGCGAGCCGACCTTCGGGGGCTGCCGCATCGCGCGAGGCATGCTCGACCACGGTATTGAGCAAGACAGGTGTCTGGGGTCGTTCATGCTTCTCCGCTTCGATCCGCGAAAGCGACATGAGGTCGCTGACGAGATTCTGCAGGCGCCTTGCCTCGCGCAGGATCGTGTCGAGGAATTTCTTCGACGTTGCCGCATCCATTCGCCCGGCATCTTCCTCGAGGGTTTCGACATAGCCGATGATCGAGGCCAGCGGCGTGCGCAGTTCATGGCTGGCGTTGGCAACGAAATCGGTATGCGCGCGGCTGATATCGGCTTCTGCGGTCTTGTTGAGCAGTTCGATGACCGCGACATCGCCTTCCATCTGGTAGCGGCTGAGATTCCAGATATCCTTCGGCCGAACGAGGCCGGTAATGATCGCCTCACCCGATTGACGGCGGTCCATCAGTGCAATTGCTTCAGGATGGCGCAGGGCGACCCTGACATCCTGCTCCAGGATATGATTGCCCAGCAGCTCCCGCGCCGCGCGGTTGGCGATAATCACCCGATTGCGTTCGCTCAACATCAACGGGGTGCCCGAGTGTTCGATCATGTCGGCCAATCCGGCACGAGAGAATGTCGCGTCTTCTACCTGCGATTGAGGTGGTGGCGGAGCAGGGCGCGAAAGCATGAGCGAACCCAGCCAGACCACGAACATCAGCACGCCCAGCACCGGGTCGAGCCCGGCGAACACCAGGACGAGGGAAGTCGCGATCGCCAGCGCGACGCCGGCCCAGGGCAGGGAGGTTTCTTCGCTCATCGCGGCGGCCTTAGTGGCGCGTCGCCGCCGATGCCACCCGCTGCCCATCGAAATCCGCAGTTTATGCAGACCCGCTGGCAACGGTCGGAAGTTATCGGGAAATGCGCCTCCGGGTGGTGACCCGTACGGGAATCGAACCCGTGTTTCAGCCGTGAAAGGGCCGCGTCCTAACCGCTAGACGAACGGGCCGTTTGGTCCGGTCCCGGAGGCGAGCCGCGCTACTAGGGATGTGAGTCGGGACGGTCAAGTGCAATATCGAGCACTTTGTGACGTTTCTCGCTCAATCGGCCCAGGCGGCATCTTCGAGGTGCAATTCCGCCGCCGGACGAGCACCCCAATCGTCGATCTTGACCCTTCCAGCGAGCCATAGTTTCCGGCTCCGCGCGCCGTGCAGGATTGCCTGACCCCATTCGGTCGAGGCCGCGCGAAAAGCGATTGCCTTGATCGAACCGCCATCGGGTCCGCCAGCAATGAGCCGCAAGTGATCCGTACCGACGATGTCGGCCTTTATCACGTGTACCGGGCCGACCGCGACGCGAGGGCCAGGCCAGCCAACGCCATAGGGACCCGCGCGCTCGAGCGAATGCACCAGGTCGGACGTAAGCCCGCGGGCGCTTACCGCCAGATCGAGTGTCATCTTCTGTTCGCCCATCGCGCGGCTTACGGATCCCTCCAGACGCTCGTCGAGCCAGTCACCAAGCGCATCGAGCTTGTCAGCCGCCACCGTAAGGCCCGCCGCCATAGCGTGCCCTCCGCCGGCGACCAGCAGGCCTTGCTCGCGCGCTGCGATGATTGCCGCGCCGAGATCGACCCCGGCAATCGACCGGCCCGACCCCTTTCCTTCGCCTTTGTCACGGTCGACAGCGACCACCAGGCTCGGCTTGCCGGTTTTTTCCTTGATCCGTCCTGCAACGATCCCGATCACGCCCGGGTGCCAACCTTCGCCGGACAAAAGGTGCACAGCACGATTATGTTGTGCCGCAAGCTGTTCTTCAGCCGCTTCCTGTACCTCGGCCTCAATCGCACGGCGCTCTTCATTTAGCGCCGAGAGCTGGGCCGCAATGGCGCGAGCCTCGCCTTGATCTTCGGTCGTCAGGAGGCGAACACCCAGAGTAGATTCACCGACCCGCCCGCCAGCGTTGATGCGTGGCCCCAAGGCGAAACCAAGGTCGCTGCAAACCGGTGCGCGCTTCAGCCGGCTCGCGTCGATCAGCGCGCTCATGCCGGTGTTGTGCCGTTTGGCCATGACTTTGAGGCCTTGTGCGACGAAGGCCCGGTTGAGGCCATGGAGCGCGGCCACATCCGCCACCGTGCCCAACGCGACCAGATCGAGCAGGCCGCGAATATCTGGCTCGGCCCGATCCTTGAAGTATCCCTGCTGGCGAAGTGTGCGGACCAAGGCAATCGCAAGCAGGAAAGCCACCCCGACTGCTGCAAGGTGGCCGTGTGCAGCCGCTTCGTCGCTTTCATCGAGCCGGTTGGGGTTCACGAGCGCAATCGCAGGGGGCAGGTCTGGCGGGCACTTGTGGTGATCGACGACGATCACGTCTACGCCGGCATCACGCGCCATGGAGAGCGCTTCATGCGCCATCGCACCGCAATCGACGGTAACGATCAGGCTTGACCCTTCCTGCCCGATCTTGACCAGTGCCTCACCGCTGGGGCCGTAACCTTCGAGCAGGCGATCGGGGATGTAATACCTTGCCTCGTGGCCCAACATGCGCATCAGGCGGATCAGCAACGCCGCGCTGGTCGCACCATCGACGTCGTAATCGCCGTAGACGGTGATGGTTTCACGAGCGAGGATTGCCTGGGCGATCCGCTCTGCAGCGCAGTCCATGTCACGGAAACAAGACGGATCGGGCAGGAAACCGCCCAGCGTCGGTGTCCGGTGCCGATCCAGGTCGTTACGATCGACACCGCGGGACAGCAGAAGCTGCGTGACGATATCGTCTTCCAGCCCGATGACGCCGCCATTGATCTCCATGTTGCCCCCGCGCCAGCACCATGCCCGCCCGGAGAGCGAGTGCGAGACACCGAATACGTGGGATAGTGCGCGCGAAGCCATGTTCTCTTACTACCCCGACGGAGACGCGACGCAAATGCTGCGGCATTGACTTTCAACGACGTCGAGGGGACGCATCGCTCGATGGACAACAGCCAGAAACTCCTGATCGCATGGCATAGCCGCACAGGTGCAAGCCGTGCCATGGCAAAAGCGGCTTCCGAGGGAGCCGGACCAGACGCAGAATTGATGGCGGCGGAAGCCGTTGGGCCCGAGCAACTTCTGGCGGCGGGTGGCTATCTCTTCGTTTGCCCCGAAAATCTCGCCAGCATGAGTGGGGCGATGAAGGAAATGTTCGATCGCTGCTATTATCCCGTCCTCGGCAAGATCGAAGGGCGCCCCTTTGCAACCATCATCGCTGCGGGATCGGACGGGCAGGGCGCGCAGAACCAGATCGACCGGATCTCCACCGGCTGGCGACTCCGCCGGGTTGCGAAGCCCTTGATCATATGTACGCATGCTCAAACCATCGACGCGATACTTGCTGCAAAGACGATTCCGCCCGAAGATTTGGCCGCATGCCGTGAGCTCGGAGCGTCTCTTGCAGCAGGAATAGCATTGGGAATCTTCTGACAAGTTGCTCCAGTATGGAGATTTTACATGCCTGCAGTCTCGACTAAAGCGCTCTTTCGTATCAGATACCGCTAATATCTTGGCAAGGGGACAGGCCAATTTCCGGCGTCAAACAAGCGGACCATGGGGAACGAGCACGGCCTGACCTGTTGTTCCTGTTTACGCCGGAAAACCGGCCCAGTCGTGCACCCATCTTAGAAGTATTGTCATCCATTGAAGGGCTGACGATTTCGGTTGATCGCGCGGCTCCGGGCGATTTCCCTGACGCTCCAGATGTCCCCCTGTGGCTCGAACTTCATCGCGACGGGTTGACCTTCGACTGTTCGGGGCTTGCGCCCGGCCCAGCGGAAACATTGCCCAAAGTGAGCGACTGGCTGGGGATCCCGCCGGAAGATCGGGCCGAGCGTTTGCGGTGTGTCGGATTGGCGCTTGGTCCTCACCTGCGCGCAGGAAAAGCGAGCCCGCCGATCCTCAGAGGATTGTTCGCATTGGCGAGCGCGATGGCCGCAAGTCTGGCAGCTTGCCGGGGCGTGTGCTGGGCGGCTTCGGGTACTGTGATCGGTCGCAAGGGTTTCGTCGAACTGGTCGGTCGATGGCAGGACGGCGGGGCTTTCCCGGCGCAGCTGGTGACCTCGCTCAAGGCGGGCCTTGGCGGCGGGATCGAAACTCGCGGCCTGTCGTATTTCACCGGCCAGGAACTGCGGGTCGAACCGGCCAGCTTCAGCGAAGAAGGGCAGGGGTCGCTGCTGGCACTGCGACTTGCCAGCCAATTGATCTATCGCGGGACACTCGAGGTGCCAGAGCAGGCCATATCGCCGGATGGTACCCCGTTACGCCTTGAACCTTCCGCCAACGGCCGGTTCGTCAGGGTCTGGGCAGGTTAGGCGAAAGGCGCAGCTGCTGCATCCAGCGCTGCCTTGGCGGCTTTGTATTCCGCCTCCAACCGGGCAACCCTTTCTTCTACCGACTCGACAGCCTTCACCGCGCCGACACCCTGACCCGAGCCCCAGATGTCTTTCCACGCCTTGGCCTTGGTGTTGCCGCCGCTGCCAAAGTTCATCTTCGACGGGTCGCTGACGGGGAGATTATCCGGATCAAGCCCGGCGCTCTCGATGGAACTGCGCAGGTAGTTGCCATGCACCCCGGTGAAGAGATTGGTGTAGACGATCCCCTCGGCGCTGCCTTCGACGATGCCCTGCTTGTAACCTTGGTCGGCATTCGCCTCATGCGTCGCGATCCAGGCGCTGCCGATATAGGCGAAGTCGGCTGACAGCGCCTGTGCCGCCAGCACGGAGCGGCCATGAGCGATCGAACCCGACAACGCCACCAGCCCGTCGAACCACTCGCGAATCTCTGCCATCAGCGCGAAGGGAGAAAGCGTGCCGGCATGGCCCCCGGCACCTGCCGCCACAGGTATCAGGCCCGTCGCACCCTTCTCGATCGCCTTGCGGGCGAAGCGGTTGTTGATCACGTCGTGCATGGTGATCCCGCCCCAGTTCCTGACCGCAGCGAAGATATCTTCGCGCGCGCCAAGAGAGGTGATGATCATCGGCACCTGCCACTTCTCGCAAGTCGCCATGTCCGCATCAAGCCGGTCGTTCGACTTGTGGACGATCTGGTTCACTGCGAACGGCGCTGCAGGGCGGTCCGGGTTTTCCCGATTGTGCTTGGCTAGTTCCTCGGTGATCTGGTGCAGCCATTCGTCGAGCAGCGTCTGCGGCCTTGCATTCAGCGCCGGAAAGCTGCCGATGATCCCGGCCTTGCACTGGGCAATCACCAGTTCTGGGCCGGACACGATGAACAGCGGCGAGCCGATGACGGGCAGGCGCAGGCGGTCGAACGGGGCAGGAAGCGGCATCCAGAGACTCCGGTTGTTCTTTGCAATTGATTTTTGCTTATGCGGCGTCGCCGCGCTTGTCGAGAGGGTTAGGCGAGCAGGTCCTCGATCCCGTAGACCCGCGCGGCCGTGCCGGCGAACAGCGCCCGCTTCTCATCCTCCGAATGGCCACGGGCGAGCAACTTGAAAGTGTTCCACAGCACGTCGTAGCTCGCGCCCCAGCGGTCGACCGGATAGTTGCTCTCGAACATCCCGCGCTCGGGCCCGAAGGCTTCGATGCAGGTTTCGATATACGGCCGCCACAGCGCCGCAAGATGCTCCGAGCCGTAGCCCTTGGCCGGACCGTCCTCGGGCAGGCCGCAGAAGGCCATGGCCAGCCCGCCAAGCTTGACCGTCACATTGGGGCACTGGGCCAGCTCGTGGATGCTGCGCCGCCAGCGGTCGAAATTCTCGTGCAGCTTGCCGCGATAGCTGGCGATATTGAGCGGCGTCCCGCAGTGGTCGAGCACGATCGGCTGATCCGGGAAGGCACGGGCAAGATCGGTCACGTCGCCGATTTGCGGCTCGAGGATCCAGGCATCGAAGGTCAGACCCAGTTCCCCGACATGCCGGAAGCCTTCGCGGAAGGTGCTGTCGCGATACAGTCCCTCTGGCGCGTGGAACGGCGCGCCCAGCACGGCGTGATCGGCATCCCACGCACCCTGATGGCGGATGCCCCTGAAGCGGGGGCTGGCGGCCATAAGCGCCTCGAGCACCGGCCGCGCGCCGTCGCCCAATGACAGGTCGGCGTGGCCAAGGATCGCGTGGCACGGGCGATAGTCGCCATAAAGCCCGCTCGCCCCCTGCGCCGCAACGCCGTTGACGAACTCGACCTCGCCGACGACCTTTTTCGCATCGCCATAGGCCGCATTGTAGAAGGCGCCGCATTCCATGAAGCAGGTGCCGACGATATTGTGCCCGCCGGGGAGGCCGCCCTTGGTATCGGCCTGCAATTCGTCGAAGGTGTAATAGGCCGCATCGACCAGAGCCGCGACGAAATCGTGATGCGGTTCCTGCAACATCGGCAGCATGGCCCGCAGGTCCCACAGGTGATGGTGCGGATCGATGATGGGCAGATCGGGTTCGAGAATCGCTTCGGTCATGCTGGCTCAGTCTCCCCACTGAATAGGATGGCAGATGGAGCACATCGACTGGTGTTCGGGCAAGCAGAATTGCGGCGTCGGCGAGCCGACTTTACGGCGCTAATCCGAAGGGATCAGAGTCAGCTCGGTCTGCCTGCCGTCGAGGAAGCGGACGGTTTCGCCATCGAAATACGCATCCTCTTCCGACCGGAAATCGACCCGCTGACCGTCCCATTCGGGAACCGCAGCATAGGTCGTCAACTCGATCGACCAGGTCGTGCCCGCAAGGACAAGATACTCACCACGGGGGTCGCCGTTCTGGTTGTCCCAGAACCCGATGGCAGTCCCAGCGCCGTGGCCATAGAAGCCGATGGGATGGCTGTAGATCGACGGGTCGAGTCCTTCGGCGAGCGCCTGCTTGCGCGCGGCAGCGAGGATGTCGTTGCCGCTCGCCCCGGCCCGGAACGAGGCGAGCAGGATATCCTGCACCCGGTTGGTGCCCTGCAGCCCTTGGACCAGTCCGGCGGGCGCTGACGTCTCGCCCGGCTTCAGCACATAGGCGAGATGCTGGGTGTCGGTGTTGAGCCGCAGATAGGTCAGCCCGAAATCGGTCCACAGCAGATCGCCGGGCTGAATCACCGTGTCACCGTCCAACATGCCTATCACCCCCTGCCGCTGGATGCCGATAGAGGGGTGAAACCATGCCTCCAGCCCCAAACCGGCCAGCGTTTCGCGGTACCACCATTGCACATCGGCAGCGGTCGTCTGGCCCGGAGTGATGACCTCGCGCGAGAACGCCCTGGCGATCAGCGCATGGGCGATCCGCACGATCCCGGGATAAATCTCCAGCTCCAGTGGCGTGCGGCTTTCCAGCCAGCGGATCGACAGCTTTTCGCCCGAGACGATCCGCTGCCGGTATGTCTCGGGCAAGGCGGCAATCATCGCCTGGTACTGGCTCAGCGTCATGCCATCGCCAAACGCGGTGATGTCCGAAGTGTTGATGGCGATCTTCTGCGGGTCACGCGCGGCGATGATCTCGGCCACCGCCTGCCACTGGTCGGGCTGCCGCGCCGGGTCCCACGCCGAGCCGAACAGATCGGCCAGGCCATAGCGGCTGACCGTCAGCCGCTCGACCGGCTTGCCTTCGCCCGGATCATATAAGATCAGAATCGTCCGCCGCCGCGCATGCATGTTTTCCGCGTCGAGCATGGTCGCGAGCACCGGTTCCTCGAAATACTCGCGCGACATCAGCAGCCACAGATCGATGCCCTGTTCGCGCATGATCGCGGGGATGACGGTGTCGAGACGCTCGGCCAGGATGCGGTCAACCATCTCCGCCCGCTCGCGCATCGGCAGGATGCGGGGCATCTCGGGCGAGGCCTGTTCGATGTCCGACATCGGCAAGCGGGGGGCTGCTTGGACCATGGCAGGGGCAGCGATTGCCGCCAGTGCCAGCAATATCCGAACCAGTCCCTGCATCAATCCTGCCCCCGTCATTGGTCTCTATGAAGCCGCTCCATTGGCCGCGCTCAGTACCGCGCGGACCGAAGCTGTCGCGATATCCTCGTCGATGCCGCAGCCCCAGATGGTCCGTCCGCTGGGGGTACGGCATTCGAGATAGGCCGCCGCACGGGCATCGGTGCCGGTGCCCAGCGCGTGCTCGGTATAATCGACCACTTCCAGCTCGACCCCGAAGGCATCGCGCAGCGTTGCCATGACGGAGGAGATCAGGCCATTGCCGCGCCCGCTGACGCTCTGCTCCTGCCCGTCGACGGCGATGGTCCCGGCGAACAGACGGGTCCCGTCGCTGGCCCGGCTTTCCTCGTAATTCACCAGCTGGAAATGCTTGGGATAGGTCTGCACATGGTAGGCGCGCTTGAAGGTGTCCCAGATATCCGCCGCATTGAGCTCGCGGCCCAACTCGTCCGCCACCCGCTGCACATGGGGGCTGAAATCGGCCTGCATCTTCTTGGGGAGCTTAAGGCCCTGGTCCTGCTCCAGCACCCAGGCGAAGCCGCCTTTGCCGCTCTGCGAATTGACGCGGATCACCGCCTCGTAATTGCGCCCGAGGTCGGCCGGGTCGATCGGCAGATAGGGCACGCGCCACAGCGTGTCGTTCTGCTTCGCATGGGCGGCAAAGCCCTTCTTGATCGCGTCCTGGTGGCTGCCGGAAAAGGCGGTGTAGACCAGCTCGCCGCCATAAGGATGGCGCTGGTGGACCGGGATCTGGTTGCAGTACTCGACTGTTTCGATCACCCGGTCGATATCGGAGAAATCGAGCCCCGGATCGACGCCCTGAGTATACATATTGAGCGCCATGGTCACGAGGCAGCAATTGCCGGTCCGCTCGCCATTGCCGAACAGGCAGCCTTCCACCCGGTCCGCGCCGGCCATCAGCCCCAGCTCGGCGGCCGCGACACCGGTACCGCGGTCGTTGTGAGTGTGGAGGCTGATCACCGCACTCTCGCGGTTCGGCAGGTGGCGGCAGAAATACTCTATCTGGTCGGCATAGATATTGGGCGTCGCCGCCTCGACCGTGGCCGGCAGGTTGAGGATGATCGGCTTGTCCGGTGTGGGCTGGAGCACCTCCATCACCGCCGCGCAAACCTCGATGCTGAAATCGAGCTCGGCGGTGGAGAAAGTCTCCGGCGAATATTCGAAATGCCACTCCGTGCCCGGGCGCTTGTCCGCTTCGTCGGCCAAGACGCGGGCACCGGCGACGGCGACGCCGATCACTTCCTCGCGTGTCATCCCGAACACGATTTCACGCCAGGCCGGGCTGACCGCATTGTAGAGATGGACAATCGCAGCGCGCGCGCCGTCGAGACTGGCGAAGCTGGTGCGGATCAGCTCCTCGCGGCTCTGCGTCAGCACCTGTACCAGCACGTCTTCCGGGATACGATCCGAACGGACCAGCGAGCTGATGAAATCGAACTCGGTCGCGCCCGCGCTGGGGAAGCCGACCTCGATTTCCTTCACCCCGATCTCCACCAGCAGGTCGAAGAAGCGGTTCTTCTTCACCGCATCCATCGGATCGATGATCGACTGGTTGCCGTCGCGCAGGTCCGTGCTGAGCCAGCGGGGCGGGGCGGTGATCGCGCGGCTCGGCCACTGCCGGTCGGACAGCGGGACCTGCGCGAAAGGGCGGTATTTGGTCGAAGGATCGGCGAGCATGTTTCGCGGCAATGTCATGGTTTCGGCTTTTCGGAGAGTATCGGATCGGTCGGGCTACACCCTTGAGCGCGTGGCGCGCTCCCAAGGCACGCCGAACGTCACGCCCAAGGGCGTGTAAGTCGAATAAGCAGGCCGAGCTTGTGAACCATGTTGTTCCTATGCGGACTACGGAGAGGCTTGTAAAGGCAAAGCCGCGCGGGCATCGCTGGCAATTATCTTGTCGGGAGAGAAGTCCAGCCATGCCTGAAGATGCGTCCGCAACCGATGCCTCCGGTCATTCGCTCTATGAAACCATGGGGCTTGTCCGCATCATCGCAATCGATCCTGCGGGCCGCGCCAGCCTGGAGTATGAGGCCAAGCGCGAGCAGTGCCATTCGGGCGGGGTGGTGCAGGGCGGCTTCATCAGTGGCTGGATCGACGCCGCGATGGCGCATGCCGCCATGGCCAAGAACGGCGAGGGCATCGTGCCGATGACGCTGGAGCTCAAGGTGAGCTATTTCGCGCCGACCCGACCCGGCCCGGTGATTGCCGAAGCCTGGGTCGAGCGGCACGGGAAGCGAACCAGTTTTTACGAAGGTCATTTGCTCGACAAGGGCGGGACCGTGCTGGCCAAGGCCTCGAGCACTATTCTCTTGGCGGATATGGGACGGGTCATAGCGGCATCGGCCAAGGCGGTGGGAGGGGCGGAATGAGCGAGATCCGGCCGTTTGTGCTCGATATCCCGCAAGCGGAGATCGACCGCCTCTATCGCAAGATCGATGATATCCGTTGGCCCGAGGCGGAGCCGGTGGACGACTGGTCACAGGGCACGCCGCTCGCCGCGCTGAAGGACCTCGTCGCCTATTGGCGCGAAGGCTATGATTGGCGTGCCTGCGAGGCGAGGCTCAACTCTTTCGGGCAATTCGTGTCCGAGATCGACGGGCTCGATATTCACTTCCTGCATGTCCGCTCGTCACGCGCAGACGCCCTGCCGTTGATCCTCACTCACGGCTGGCCCGGATCGGTGCGCGAGTTCTTCGAAGTCATCCCGCTGCTGACCGAACCGAGCGAGAGTGCGCAGGCCTTCCATCTCGTCATCCCCTCGCTCCCCGGCTTCGGTTTCTCTGGCAAGCCCGCCAAGACAGGCTGGGGCGTCGAGAAGATCGGACAGGCCTGGGCCGAACTCATGCAGCTCCTTGGCTACACACGCTGGGTCGCGCAAGGCGGCGACTGGGGTTCGGCGGTCACCACCGCTATCGGTGCGCAGGCGCCTGCGGGTTGCATCGGCATTCACGTCAACATGCCGATCGGGCGGCCCGGGCCGGACGATCTCGCCGACCCATCACCAGCAGAACTCAAGGCGTTGCAGGCGCTGCAATATTATCAGGAGTGGGACGCTGGCTATTCCAAGCAGCAGAGCACCCGCCCGCAAACGGTCGGCTATGGCTTGGTCGATTCACCGGTCGGTCTCGCAGGCTGGATCTTCGAGAAGATGCACGCGTGGACCGATAACGCCGGCTCACCTTTCGACGCGCTCAGCAAGGACGCCATCCTCGACAACATCATGCTCTACTGGCTGCCAGCGACCGGAGCATCGGCCGCGCGGCTGTACTGGGAAAGCTTCGCCAGGTTCGGCGATGGCGAGGTATCGATCCCGGCCGGAGCCAGCGCCTTCCCCAAGGAGATCATCCCTGCCCCGCGCAAATGGGCCGAGCGGCGCTACACCAATCTGGTTTACTGGAACGACCTGCCGAAGGGTGGCCACTTCGCCGCATGGGAGCAGCCTGAACTGTTTGCCGGCGAACTGCGAGCCTGCTTCTCGAAAATGGTCTAGCGCCAGCGCAGCCGATCGGCGGTCAGCTGTTCGACGCCGGTCACGCCCATCAGCCGCATCCCGCGTTCGATCTCTTCCTTGAGGATACCGATTGCGCGTTCGACTCCGTCCTGACCCGCCGCAGCGAGGGCATAGAGATAAAGCCTTCCGCCACTCGCGGCCGTGGCCCCGGCGCAGAGGCTCTTCAGCACATGTGTGCCGCGCCGGACGCCTCCGTCGCAGATGATCTCGATCTCTCCGCCAACAGCATCGACGATCTCGCGCAGCTGGTCGAACGGCGCGCGGCTGCCGTCGAGCTGCCGCCCGCCGTGGTTGGAAATCATGATCGCATCGGCTCCGATTGCGACCGCGCGGCGCGCATCGGCGGCGCTCATCACGCCCTTGAGGCAGAAGGCGCCGCCCCAGTCCTGCCGGATCCGTGCAGCCGTGTCCCAATCCATCGAGGTGTCGAGCATGGTGTTGAAATACTCGGCAATGCTGACCGCTTTGCCTGTCCCTTCGGCGACGTGTGTATCGAGATTGGGCAGGCGGAATTTCTCGCGCAGGAGGTAATCGAGTGTCCAGCGCGGACGGGTGGCATAGCTCCATACCGCGCTGGGCGAGAAGCGGGGCGGGGTGGTGAAGCCGGAGCGCAGGCAGCGCTCGCGCTTGCCCGAAACGATCGTATCGACCGTCAGCGCAAGGGCGTCGAAATTGGCTGCCTGGCAGCGCTCGATCATGCTGGCGTTCAGCCCCTTGTCCTTGTGGACATAGAGCTGGAACAGCTTCGGTCCACTCGTCAGCGCCGCAATCTCCTCGATGCTGCGGGTGGCGAGGCTGGAGATGCCGAACCACAGACCGTATTTCTCCGCCGCCTTGGCCACAGCGGTCTCGCCCTGCCAGTGAAAGGCGCGCTGCACGGCTGTCGGGCTGAGCACCAGCGGTAGCCCACTCCGGCGGCCCATGATCGTGCATCCTGTGTCTATTTCAGCCACCCCCGCCAGCACGTCGGGGACCAGATCGGCTTCATCGAACGCCGCCGTGTTGCGCGCCTTGGTCAGTTCGTCGTCCGCCGCACCATCGATATAATCGAATACCGGCCAAGGTAGCCGCGCCTGGGCCAGCGTGCGAAAATCGTCGATGTTGTGGCAGTCGGTCAGGCGCATCGGCATGAGTCTCAAGGTTGGCGCTGCTGCAGTTCGGGCAGGGTATAGCGCTGGGCAATACCGCCCTGCGGTTCGGGGCGATAGCGCGGATCGGTAGCGAGGCAGCCTTCCCCGCAAAGCTGCACGGCCACCTCGTCTTCCCAATCGATCTTCCACAGCCGGCCGCCGGGCGTCGCCACGAAGCCGTCGATCTGTTCGCCGATATCCGCTTCCATGTCGACGGTGGACGGCACTTCGCTGTCATAGTCGAAGTTATAGGCTCCGTGAGTGTGGAAGGTCGCAACAGGATATTGCCCCATGGGCGACAACCACGGCAATTGGCACTCGGCCTCATACCCCTCGAACACGGCAGAGACAGCCAGGTTTCCTGCATCGTCCTCGAGGATGAGGCCGCAGTACTCCTTCCGCTCGGCGAAGGACCTTTGCTGCACATCTTCGAGCGCAGTCCGGGCGAAGGCAGCGATTTCACTATCGGACGCGACAGGATCGCGCCCGCTATGTGGGTTCTCCCGGGCATAGATCGCCGAATTGATTACGATACCGACCCAGGCGAGGGCACAGAGCGCCAGGACCAGTGTGTGGGATGGGGCACCGCGCATGTTCTGTGGCTAGTGACAATGCGCGGCGGCGATGTCGACAGGCTTATTGCTTTTCGAACGCAGCACTGATGCTCAATTCGACCTCTTTGCCGATGGCAGGGGCGGCATAGGCGATGCCCCATTGGGTCCGGTCGATCACCGCGCGGCCTTCGAAGCCGACCGTGGCCTTCTTGTTGAAGGGATTGGTGCCTGCGCCGGTAAACTCGACCAGAATTGCGACCGGCGCCGTCTTGCCGTTCATGGTCAGCTGACCGGTGACCAATGCGGTCGTGTCGCCGGTACGGCGGACATCGGTCGATATGAACTTGGCCGGCGCTGGCTCGGGGCCGAAGAAGTCCGGGGCCCCGCCGTCCTTGCCCGGGCGAAGCAGGTGATCCTTCAGACCCGCGCTGGCGACGGTCACGGCGCCTATCGGGATGGTAATATCGAACTTCGCCGCTTCGACATTGGCCGGATCGAGCTCCATCGTGCCGGTGATGTCGCCGAACAGGCCGAGATAATCGTTGAAGCCGAAATGGCTGACCCGCCAGCCCACCAGCGTGTGTGCCGGGTCGAGCGCATAGGTCCCGGCAGTGACCCGAGAGACATCGGCGGCGCCGGGGATCCCGGCCTCCTGCGCGGAAATCGAAGTGACGGCAAGCGTGGCAGAACCCAGCAGGGCCAGGGCAACAGCATACTTTTTCAAGACAGTTCCTCCGACGGGTGAGACGCGCCACCCTAGTGCCCGGTACAGCCTACACCAAGTCCAAAGGTCAGTTCTTTTCCTTGTCGACCAGCTTGTTGGCGCTGATCCACGGCATCATGGCCCGCAACTTGGCCCCGGTCTGCTCGATCGGATGGGCTTCGGCACGCTTGCGGGCGGCCTTGAGCTCCGGCTGACCGGCGCGGTTGTCGAGCACGAAGTTCTTCACGAAGCGGCCAGACTGGATGTCGTCGAGGACGCGCTTCATCTCGGCCTTGGTTTCGCTGGTGATGATGCGCGGACCGGTGGTGATGTCGCCATATTCGGCGGTGTTGCTGATCGAATAGCGCATGTTGGCGATGCCGCCCTCGTACAGCAGGTCGACGATCAGCTTGGTTTCGTGGAGACATTCGAAATAGGCCATTTCGGGCGCGTAGCCGGCCTCGACCAGGGTCTCGAACCCGGCCTGGATCAGATGGGTGATGCCGCCGCACAGCACAGCCTGTTCGCCGAACAGATCGGTCTCGCATTCCTCACGGAAGTTGGTCTCGATGATCCCCGAGCGGCCACCACCGACGCCGCTGGCATAGGCGAGGGCCACGTCATGCGCTGCGCCGCTGGCATCCTGGTGGATGGCAATGAGGCACGGAACGCCGCCGCCCTTCTGGTACTCGCTGCGCACGGTGTGACCGGGGCCCTTCGGCGCGATCATGATCACGTCGATATCCGACGGTGCCTCGATCAGGCCGAAATGGATATTGAGCCCGTGGGCGAAGGCAAGCGCGCTGCCGGGCTTCATATTGCCCTTGAGGTCGTTCTCCCAGATCGCCGCCTGGTGCTCGTCCGGCGCGAGGATCATGAGGATATCGGCCCACTGCGCAGCGTCCTTGTTGCTCAGCACCTTGAAACCGGCCGCTTCGGCCTTCTTAGCCGTGGCCGAACCTTCGCGCAGGGCAATGGCGACGTCCTTGACCCCGCTGTCGCGCAGGTTCTGCGCATGGGCATGGCCCTGGCTGCCATAGCCGACAATGGCGATCTTCTTGCCGGTAATCAGGTCAAGGTCGGCATCGGCGTCGTAGTAAACTTTCATTTCAATCCTCGATTTTGCTAGTCGTCATCCCAGCGAAAGCTGGGATCGGTGTCCACACAATCTGACTTGGCCGAGACAGACCCCAGCTTTCGCTGGGGTGACGGTTTCTGCCTAAACCCCCTCCGCCCCGCGCATCATCCCGACGATGCCAGTGCGGCCGACTTCGACCAAGCCGAGTTCGCGCATGAGGGCAATGAAGCTGTCGACCTTGTCGGGCGGGCCGGTGATTTCGAAGATGAAGCTCTCGGTCGTGGTATCGACCGGGCGGGCGCGGAAGATATCGGCCAGGCGCAGCGCCTCGACCCGCTTCTCGCCGGTGCCGGCAACCTTCACCAGCGCCAGCTCGCGCTCGACATGCGGGCCGGCTTCGGTGAGATCGGTGACCTTGTGCACCGGCACCAGCCGCTCGAGCTGGGCATGGATCTGGTCGATCACTTCGGGCGGGCCGTTGGTGACGATGGTGATCCGGCTGATCGCGTGGTCCTCGGTGATGTCGGCCACGGTCAGGCTGTCGATGTTGTAGCCGCGCGCGGTGAACAGGCCGGTGATCTTGGCGAGGATGCCCGGCTCGTTGTCAACGGTGACGGCAAGGACGTGGCGTTCGGCGGCTTTTTCGGTGATTTTCATGGGTCCGTCCTACACCAGCGCCTTGGCTTCGTCGTCCATGGTGCCTTCGACATGGTCGCCATAGAGCAGCATGTCAGTATGCGCCGCGCCGCTTGGGATCATCGGGAAGCAGTTGGCGCTCTTGGACACCATACAGTCGACGATCACCGGGCCGTCATGCGCCAGCATGGCTTCGATCCCGGCGTCGAGTCCGGCCTCGTTTTCGATGCGGATCCCCTTCCAGCCATAGGCTTCGGCGAGCCGGACGAAATCGGGCAGGCTGTCGCTGTAGGAGTTCGAATAGCGGCTCTCATAGGTCAGCTCCTGCCACTGGCGGACCATGCCCATGTACTCGTTGTTGAGGATGAAGATCTTGACCGGCAGGCGATACTGGCTCGCGGTGCCGAGTTCCTGAATGTTCATCTGGATCGAGGCTTCGCCCGCGATATCGATCACCAGCGCTTGCGGGTTGCCCAGCTGCGCGCCGATCGCGGCGGGCAGGCCATAGCCCATGGTGCCGAGGCCGCCGCTGGTGAGCCACTTGTTGGGCTTGTCGAAGCCGAAATACTGCGCCGCCCACATCTGGTGCTGGCCCACTTCGGTGGTGATGATCGGCTCGCGCTCTTTGGTCAGGGCATAAAGTCGCTCGACCGCCTTTTGCGGCATGATCGCGCCGTCCTTCGCCTTGGGCGGATAGGCGAGGCATTCGCGCGCCCGCCATCCGGCGATACGCGCTTTCCACTCGCCCATGTCCTGCGCCTTGCGCCCGTTTTCTTTGGCACCCCAGGCGGCGATGATCTGTTCCAGCACCGTGCCGCAATCGCCGACGATGCCGAGATCGACCGGCACGATCTTGTTGATGCTGGCCCGGTCGATATCGATGTGAATCTTTTTCGAGTCCGGCGAGAAGGCATCCAGGCGGCCCGTCACCCGGTCATCGAAGCGCGCGCCGACGGCAATGATGAGGTCGGCCTTGTTCATCGCCATATTGGCCTCGAACGTGCCATGCATCCCCAGCATGCCGAGCCAGTCGGGATGATCCGAGGGGAAAGCGCCGAGTCCCATCAGCGTCGAGGTTACCGGTGCGTTGGTGAGCGACTGCAACCGGCGCAGCGCCTCGCTGGCCTGCGGGCCGGAGTTGATCACGCCGCCGCCAGTGTAGAACACCGGACACTTCGCCGCGGCTATCATCTCGACCGCTTCGAGTACCTCGTCGGCATGGGCCACCGTCCGAGGCTGGTAGCGGGCCGAGGCCAGCGGCTTGGCTTTCTCCGACGCATCGAGCGCGCCCATGGCGATCTGCACGTCCTTGGGAATGTCGATCAGGACGGGTCCGGGGCGACCGGATGTTGCGATACGGAACGCCTCGTGGATCGTCGCCGCCAGCTGGTCGGGGTTCTTCACCAGGTAGTTGTGCTTGGTGCAGTGCCGCGTGATGCCGACGGTGTCCGCTTCCTGGAACGCATCCGTCCCGATCAGGCTGCTGGGCACCTGCCCGGTGATGACCACCATGGGGATCGAATCCATATAGGCGTCGGCGATGCCCGTAACCGCGTTGGTCGCGCCCGGGCCACTGGTGACCAGCACCACGCCGGGCCTGCCGGTCGAGCGGGCATAACCTTCCGCAGCATGGGCCGCACCGGCCTCGTGACGGACGAGAATATGGCGGATGCGTTCGCTGCCGAACAGCTCGTCGTAGATCGGCAGCACCGCGCCGCCGGGATAGCCGAAAATGACCTCGACGCCCTCACGCACCAGGCAATCGACGAGGATCGCCGCTCCGCTGCGTTCGGTGGGGGCAGGCATTTGCGGTCTCCTGATAAAAGCGGGCCCGGCGTTCCTTGAGAGAACGTCGGGCCCAGGGGTTGTCCAAGGCCCGTGTACGAGTCTGTTTATGTCCTGTCAAACGCTATTTTTGGAATAATCCTTCAAAAACGTCTTTCAGATTGAAATCTGCGTCACCGACCCGCCTCCATTCAGGGGAGGCTGGTGCCGGAACCACGTGTACTGTCGTTTCGCATAGTTGCGTGTGGCCTGCCGGCCAGCGGCGATGCATTGGGCGCGGTCAAGCTCGCCTTTCAGCATGGCGGCGATCTCCGGCACGCCAATCGCGCGCATGACAGGCAGGGCGGGATCGAGGTTGCGACCGAGCAGCGCCTCGACCTCTTCGATTGCGCCTTGTTCGAGCATGAGTGAGTACCGCTTGTCGCACCGGGCGTAGAGCCAATCGCGATCCGGGAGCAGGATGGCCGGGTAAAGCTGCACATGTGCGTCGATGCCGCCTGCCTTCTGCCTCTGCCAATCGTCGAGCGTGCGCCCGGTTGCGCGGACGACTTCGAGTGCACGGCACGTTCGCGCTGCATCCGCAGGTGCAAGCCGGGCTGCGGCGGAAGGATCCTCCCGTTCCAAAGCGGCTCGTGCTTCGGCTTGCGAAAGGGCGCGGACCGTATCGCGAACTTGCGGGTCGATCGGCGGGATCGGGGCGATGCCGTCGAGCAGCGTCCTGATATAGAGACCGGTGCCACCGACCAGGATCGAGACCGCTCCTGCAGCATGCGCGCCGGCTATTTCCTGTCGGGCGCGCCCGGCCCAGTCTGCCGCCGAGCAAGCGGTTGCTCCGTCCCATTCCCCGAACAGGCGGTGGGGTACGCCTCGCATCTCCTCATCGGAGGGCCGTGCGCTGAGCACCCGCAGATCGGCATAAACCTGCGCGCTGTCCGCATTGATCACCACCGCATCGCGTCCGTCATCCTGCAACGCCAGGGCAAGGCGCACAGCCACATCGCTCTTGCCGCTGGCGGTTGGCCCTGCAATCAGCGCCAGCGGCGACCGTTCGTCGTCCGATTCTGGAGAATTCCGCGTGCTCATCGCCCGCCTGATAGCAGACCCTGACGGTCTGTTGAGCCGTATCGAGGCTTTGAAGCACGCGCTGGAGCCGGAAGGTCTGGCGCTGGCCGTCTCGGCCGAAGCGATTCCTGAGGGCGTGCTAGTGCAGATCGAGACGTTTTCCGGCAGCACGCGCCTGCTGCGCGCGGCGCTCGACGAGCATTTTCCCGGCACCGATGGCCTGATCGTGGATGAGCGCATCGCGTTGCCGCAGGTGTTTGTCTCCGACATGGATTCGACCATGATCGGGCAGGAATGCATCGACGAGCTGGCCGACTATGCCGGGATCAAGCCGCAGATCGCCGAAATCACTGAGCGCGCCATGCAGGGGGAACTCGATTTCGAGAGCGCGCTGCGCGAACGGGTGGCTTTACTGGCAGGGTTGGAGGAAAGTGCTATCCAGCGCTGTCTCGACGAGCGCATCCAACCCAATCCGGGCGCTCGCGTACTGGTCGGAACGCTTAGACGTTTGGGCTGCAAGACTGTGCTGGTCACCGGCGGGTTTCACCACTTTGCCGATCCGGTGGCCGAAGGGATCGGATTTGACAGGGTGATCGCCAACCGTCTCGACGTCGCCAACGGCGCGCTCACGGGCGGACTGGTCGGGCCGGTGGTAGACAGCGCTGTCAAGCGAAGCGCGTTGCTGGACGCCATCGCCGAGGCCGGGCAGGGCGCATTCGGCATGGCGGCAGGCGACGGGGCGAACGACATTTCGATGCTCGAAGCAGCGCATTGCGGCGTGGCCTATCACGCCAAGCCCAAAGCCCGCGGCGCCGCCGATTGCTGGATCGATCGCGGCGATCTGAGCTCGATCCTCGTCCTGCTGGGCATTCCGCGCGACGAATGGGTGGTGGCCTGAGGCGACAATGGCGCGTTCATCCAATATTGACATGCATGTCAGTATTAACCTTCCGGCACCCTAGAGATAGAAGCGCCCCCATGAACGACACCATCCGCTCCTTTCCCGTCGGCACGCAAGTCGATATCGCCCCCGACGGGACGATCTTTCGGCACCCCGATCGCCCAGAGCCGCGGCGCAATCTGCGAGCAGCGGTGCACCATTTCCGCGAGCTGCTTAAGGACAAGGAAGACACCAGTCACGTCTTCAAGATTTTCGAATCGCTTCCTTCGAGCCGCTTCGTGCCGATGGCGCGCAAGTTCACGCTCAGCCGTGAAGGGCAGCGAGTGCGTGAGAGCGAACCCTATCTGCCGACCATCCTCGATGACCACGCAGCCCTCCGTCGTTATCATGCGGGCACGGTCGCACACGCCTATTGCGACTTCATGGAGCAGGAAGGACTGACCGCCGCGGGACTGGTCGAAGAGGGTGAGAGAGCATGGCCCGACCGCCCGAAGTATGGTGACCTGATCGAATGGTACGCCTGGCGCCGCCGCGACACACACGATCTGCTGCACGTCCTGACCGGCTATGGCCGTGACGCGCTAGGCGAGCAGTGCGTGCTGGCCTTCACCTATGGCCAGAACGGCGGCTTTGCGAACCTCTTCATCGCCTACCTTGCGGCGATCAACACCAGGCGCGGCGTCAAGACATCAGCTCCGGTGCTGCGTGCGGTACGGCAGGCCCATAAGCTGGGTGCAGGTGCGCCGTGCCTTGCCGAAATGCCGATCCTACAGCTGCTCAAGATGCCGCTGGACGAAGCACGCGCCCTGATGAAGGTGGGTGACCCGACCGAATACCGCCGTTGCCATGCCATCTGGCGCGAACGCGGGATCGATCCCTATGACCTGCTGGCGAAGGGCATGGCCACGGCTTGACGCCTAGAGCCAGCTGGCGATCTGCTCCAGCGGCTTCTTCCTGAGCGCATGCGCCGGAACCGTCGCATCGGGTGCCGGGTGGCCGACAGCGACGATCATCAGCGGCTTCTCGTGCTCCGGCCGGCCGCAGAGCTCGCGCAAGAAGCCCATGGGCGAGGGCGTGTGGGTCAGGGTGGCGAGGCCCGCGGCGTGCAGGGTCGTCAGCAACATCCCGCAGGCAATCCCGACGCTTTCGTTGACGTAGTAGTTCTGCGTCTTGCCGTCCTCGTCGATCCCGCCCTTGCGCTGTGCGAAGACGACGATCAGCCATGGGGCGGTTTCGAGAAAGGGTTTGTCAGCATCGGTGCCGAGCGGGCCCAAAGCTTCGAGCCAATCCTGTCCTGCCTTGGCCTTGCCGCCGTCCTCGCCATAAAACCGGCGCTCTTCCGCTTCCGCGGCCTCACGCAGCGCGCGTTTCTTGTTGGACGAGGAAATCACCGCGAAATGCCAGGGCTGGTGGTTGGCCCCGCTGGGCGCGCTTCCGGCGGCAAGAATGGCCTGCTCGATGATCTCGCGCGGCACAGGCGCATGGCTGAAGTAGCGGCAGGTGCGCCTGCTCGCCAACGACTCGCGAATTGCCCTCGCTGCTGCCATTCGCTCCTCTTCGGGCATGGGTGGGAGCGAGTAGGGCAATCTGTCGTGGTCCTTCATGCCGAAGCTATCGCACTTTTTGGCAGGCTTACGAAAGTCCTCCGTCCACCGGACTATTGACATCGATGTAAGTTAGTCGCAAATTTTTCGCTTAGAGGAGTAGGCCCATGTCGTTGCTCGAGCGTCCGCTTGTCCATCCCGATCGCAAGGTAACCGGCTTCCGTCCGTTCAAGGCACTGAAGCATTTCGGCAAGCTGGTGCAGGACAAGGAAGACACCGAGCAGGTGTTCCATATCATCGACGCACTCAAGTCGAAGAAGAGCCTCCGCCAGATGGAACAGTTCCTCGCCACCGACGAGGCCCGTGCCCTGTTGGAACGCAACGAGGAACTCCCCGCATTGCTTGATGACCATGCCCGCTGGATGTCCTGCGCACCCAATTCGCTGGCGCGTCGCTATGTCGAATTCATGGAGCGCGAGCAGTTGACCGCCAAGGGACTGGTCGAGGAGAGCTATCGCTTCAAGCCGAAGGAGGAGCGTCACGCCGACCTCTACGAATGGTATATCGAGCGGCTGCGCGACACGCATGACCTGTTCCACGTCCTGACCGGCTACAGCCGCGACGGGCTGGGCGAGCTGTGCCTGCTCGGCTTCAGCTACGAACAGAACCATTCACCCGGCGTGCTGTTCATCACACTGATGGGCGCGCGCCAGACCAAGAAGGAAAGCGGGCTGTCGGAACCCGTGGATGCAGCGATCCGCGAAGGGCGCAGGCTGGGCCGGGAGGCTAAAAAGCTGGCCCATGCCGACCTGCTGTCGATGCTCCCGGAGGATATCGACGAGGTCCGCCGCAAGCTCAACATCGGCACGCCGCACGCCTATTACCGCTGCTTCGAGATGTTCCGGCAGATCAACCCGCAATACGGCACGCTGGAGGAACGGTTGGCCCAGGCCGCCTAAGGCCGCGCGTCGAGGATAGCCGTCGCGCTGCGGTGCAGGCTGGCGGCCATGTCCTGTGGGCTGGCGGCAATCCGTCCCGAGACCCATGCGCCGAGCGCGGCGATGACAGTCCCGCCGACTAGGATACCGGCGAGACGCGTGTCCTGCTCCCACTCCAATCGCTGAGAGACAGCGCGTGCCAGCTCCGCCTCGGCCCGCTCGCCGCGCGGCCCGGTCAGGAATTCACGGGCCATCGGGCGGTTCCCATTGATATGCCCGACCAGCCATGCGAGCCATTGGAATGTCTGCAATCCGGTCAGGCAATCGGCGATTTGGCCCAGCAGCCCGGCGAGGCTCTCGTTGAGCAAGGCCTCGACCCCGTCGAAATGATCGTAGAAGGTCGAACGTGACACGCCCGCCTCGGCGATGATCTTCGCCACCGGTGGTCGGGGCGCATCGCCTTCCAGCATCAGGCGGTTGAACACTTCGAGCAAATGCCGCCGCGTTGCCTCGCGACCGGACTTTTGCCCCTGATTGTTCATTGTTGCCCGATCACTTTCGCGCTCTTGCTGCCCGAGACAACAGGCCGGAGTGGAAGTAACTTGGAAGACAATCAGGCGATCCGCAAGCATGCGGGATGGGCACTGGTCGGCTGCGGAATGCTCGCCGGGCTGGCGCTGGCGCATCACCCCATCGGCAGCGGGCAGGGGATTATGACTCCGCTGGTGCATGGCAGCCTCCAAGCCATCCTCCTGATCGAACTGGCTCTGTTCTTTCTGATCGCCCGGATGCTGGGTGGCGCACTGACAGCGACAATCGGGGCTGCTTTTCTCGGCGGCGGCGTACTTGCCGGCATCCTCGCTGGGACAATCAACGGTTTTGTGGTGCCAGCGCTTGGCGGATATGGCGAAAACGAAATTGGCGGCGACGTGCGAGCCTTGGCATGGGAAACCAACCAGGCGCTGGCCCGCCTCTGCGTAATCGCGACGGGTGTCGGCTATACGTTATGGTCGGTGCTGTTCTGGCACAAGGATGCCAAGCCGCTGGCGGCATTCGGCGTCCTCACCGGCCTGGTCCCCGCTGCACTGCTGGTTGCCGGAGTGATCGACATGCGATTTCATGGCGCGCTGTTTGCCTATATCGGGCAGTCACTGTGGATGGTGGCGTTGGGATGGCATCTCTCACGGCCGGTTCCGCAAGACTAACGCTGTTCCTTGCGGATCACGAGCTTGAGGCCGGACCAGGTCTCGTCGATGGCGCAGACCTTGGTATCGACCAAGCCCAAGGGCAGACACAGCTCGCGGATCGTGTCTTCGGTGATGTCGGTCTCGACCTTGGCGGTCTTCTTGGGCCAGCTGACCCAGATCTGGCCGTCCTTGGCGATCTGGTGGCGCAGGCTTGCGAGCAGTACGCCCAGTTCTGCGCGGCGCGTGGTGAAGACATGCGCCGCATCGATCCCCTCTGCGGGATCGGCGACAAAGGTCAGCTCCAGCGCATATTCGTCGATCTCGTCCTGCACATGTTCGGGCATGGCGTGGAACCAGCACCGCTGCCCGTCGCGCAGGCTCAGCTTCTTGGCCAGCGGCGTGCCGGAGTAGCCCGAGGCCACCGCGTCAGGCTTCCATCCAGTCGCGAAAGAAGCGGATATGGGCTTCGCGCAGATCGGCGATGCTGACCGAGCCGCTACCGATCTTCACCGCATCGCCGCCGGTCACGCCGATCTTCTCGAACGGCACTTCGGCGCGGTCGAGATCGCCTTCGTTGCGATAAGTGACGAGATAGCGCGCCTGGCTCTCGTTGAAGGCGAAGGTGCTGGTCATCGCGTCCACTTTCGCACCGACCCCGCTCGCCAGCGCCATTTCCGCCAGCGCCACCGCAAGCCCGCCATCGCTGATGTCGTGGACGGCGGTGACCTTGCCTTCGGCGATCAGCTTGCGGATGATCTCGCCGTTAAGCCGTTCGTCGCGCAGATCGACCTGCGGCGGGTCGCCCGCCTCCAGCCCATGGATCTCGCGCAGCCACAGCGACTGGCCGATTTCAGGATAGTGCGGGCCGATCGCCGCAATGAATTCGCCTTCGGCCCTGAAGCCCATGGTCATCATCTTGGCGTAGTCTTCGATGATGCCGACCCCCCCGATGGCCGGGGTGGGCAAGATCGCCGAGCCGCCGCCGGTAGCCTTGCTCTCGTTGTAGAGGCTGACATTGCCGCTCACGATCGGGAAGTCGAGCGCGCGGCAGGCATCGCCCATGCCCTCCAGCGCATGGACCAGCTGGCTCATGATTTCGGGCCGCTGCGGGTTGGCGAAGTTGAGGCAGTTGGTCACCGCCAGCGGCTTCGCGCCCACGGCGCAGAGGTTGCGAAAAGCTTCGGCAATGGCCTGCTTCCCGCCCTCGTAGGGGTCGGCAAAGACATAGCGCGGGGTGCAATCGGTGGTGATCGCCAGTGCCTTTTTCGTGCCGTGGACGCGGACCACACCGGCATCGCCGCCGGTCTGGAGCGTGTCGGCCCCGACCTGGCTGTCATACTGCTCCGAAATCCACCGGCGCGAGGCGAGGGCGGGGGTGCCCATAAGCTTGAGCAGGTCGGCGCAAATGTCGGTGCTTTCGGGCACATCGCCCAATGGCGCTACCTCAGCCCAGGTCTTGTATTCTTCCTTGGAGAGGTAGGGCCGGTCATACAACGGGGCGTCAGCCGCAAGCGGGCCGAGCGGGATGTCGCACACCACTTCGCCGTCGAACTCGAGAACCATGTGGCTTGTGTCGGTGACTTCGCCGATGACCGCGAAATCGAGCTCCCACTTCCTGAAGATCGCCTCGGCCATGGCTTCCTTGCCGGGCTTCAGCACCATGAGCATCCGCTCCTGGCTCTCGCTCAGCATCATTTCATAAGGCGTCATGCCTTCTTCGCGGCAAGGCACCTTGTTCATGTCGAGCCGGATTCCGGCCTTGCCGTTGGTCGCCATTTCGACCGAGGAGCTGGTCAGGCCCGCCGCGCCCATGTCCTGGATCGCGACGATCGCGTCGGTCGCCATCAGTTCGAGGCAGGCCTCGATCAGCAGCTTCTCGGTGAAGGGATCGCCCACCTGCACGGTCGGCCGTTTGGCCTCGGCATCCTCGCCGAAATCCGCGCTTGCCATGGTCGCGCCGTGGATCCCGTCACGCCCGGTCTTGCTGCCGACATAGACGATCGGATTGCCCACGCCAGTGGCGGCAGAATAGAAGATCCTGTCAGCATCGGCGACACCGACGGTCATCGCATTGACGAGGATATTGCCGTCATAGGCGGGGTGGAAATTGGTCTCGCCCGCGACCGTCGGCACCCCGACGCAATTGCCATAGCCGCCGATGCCCGCGACCACGCCCTTGACCAGGTGCTGCATCTTGGGATGCTCGGGCCGGCCGAAGCGCAGGGCGTTGGCGTTGGCCACCGGGCGCGCGCCCATGGTGAAGACATCGCGCAGGATGCCGCCGACGCCGGTCGCCGCGCCCTGATAGGGCTCGATATAGCTCGGGTGGTTGTGGCTCTCCATCTTGAAGATGGCAGCTTGCCCGTCACCAATATCGATCACGCCGGCATTTTCGCCTGGGCCGCAGATCACCCACGGTGCCTCGGTCGGCAGTTTCTTCAGGTGCAAGCGCGAGCTCTTGTAGCTGCAATGCTCCGACCACATGACCGAAAAGATACCGAGCTCGACCAGGTTCGGTTCCCGCCCTAGTGCGTGCAGCACGCGCTCGTATTCCTCGGGGCTCAAACCGTGCTGTTCGACGATTTCGGGCGTGATCGATTCGGTGGTGCTGGGCATGGCAGCGCCCCTAGCGAAGCGCGCCTGCAATCGCTAGCCCGCACGGGGGCTTTACACAGCGCGTTTGTGACGCCGGGTCGAACCGACCCAGACCGCGATCAGCGTGGGCAGGCCGAAGCCGAAGAACCCAAGGAGCGGCATGGCAATCGTCCACTCTTCCGGCTCGGGCGCGAACCAATTGAACGTCTGCAGCGCCAGCAGCACACCCAGCAGGATCAACGGCGGGCCGACAGGCCCCTTGGTATTGCGCAAATAGAGCCAGAAGCAGAGCCCGATCAGCCCCAGTTCCAGCGGCATTGCGACCATGGGATAGTTCCACAAGCCGAGACCAAGTGTTGGCGGTGAACCTGCCAGCGTAAGATCGGGCCGATGGACCAGCAGGTCGAGCAGCCAGTGCGATAGCACCACCGTGCCGCCGATGAGCGCGGCCGCGAGGTCACGGCGCCAAAGAACCAGGATCGCCGCGAAGGCCAGCGCCCAGACCGCACTGCCCAACAGGCTGTGCGTGTAAGGCATGTGGTAAAGGTCCATCGAATTCATCGCGGTCGCGCCGGGTTGGATACGCATCTTCTCGATCCCGACGATGGTCAGGGCAAAAAAGCCCCAGTCGACCAGCTGGCCGGCGACAAACAATGTTCCCAGTTTCGGCGCACGGGGCGAGACAGCTGCTGCAAGCAGGGCCGGGGCCCAGTGACCGATGAACATCAGGCAAATCTTCCAACTGCCCAGGTCGCCGCTGTCGCCGCAACACAGGTGGCGAACGCCCCCCAGAAGATATCGGTCACAGTGACATAGGTCGGCCAGGTCTTCATGATAACCTGATTGGTAAGGTCGAATGTCGCGTAACACAACGCCCCGAGCAGTGCGCCGTTGAGTGCCGCCGCACCCAGGCCACCATCCAACCCGGGGCGAACCGCGAACCACACAATGCCCGCGACGTACATCAGGTAGAACGGCACGGCTGCACCCATGCGAAACTGGTCGGCAAGAATATCGCCCAGCGCCGGGCGATAGAAATTCTCGCCGGCCCAATTGAGCCAGATGGCGTCGAGAATGCCGAACACGACGGCGGTGGCGATATAGGCGATGACCCAGGTCATAATCTCTCCCCTGTTGATGCGCGTGACTTGACCAGCGGCGGGGGCGGGGCCAATGCTGCGCGGCATGGAAGAGGCACCAACCACCGACACGGCGAAAATTTCCGAATTGAGTTTCGAGGACGCATTGCGCGCCTTGGAGCAGGTTGTACGCCAGTTGGAAAGCGGCGATGTCGCGCTCGACCAGTCGATTGCGTTGTACGAGCGCGGCGAGGCGCTCCGCCGGCATTGCCAGGCTCGGCTCGATGCGGCGCAGGCCCGGATCGAGGCCATCGTGCAGGATGCCCGCGGTCAGGCCATCGGCACCCGCCCGTTCGATTCCGATGGCTGAGATGCAGGTGGTCGATAATGACGCGGCCAAGCTGGCAGATGCCCTCGATCGCATTGCGCGCGATGTCGATGCCGTGTTTGACGCACTCCTGCCCGTACCGGCCGACACCCGGGCCAGGCTGGTCGAGGCGATGCGCTATGCCGCGATGGACGGCGGCAAGCGGGTGCGCCCCTTGTTGCTGGTGTCTGTCGCGGAAATGCTCGGTGTCGGGCGTGACCGGGCGCTGCGGGCGGCCTGCGCGGTCGAATCGATCCATGTCTATTCGCTGATCCATGACGATCTGCCGTGCATGGACGATGATGACCTGCGGCGCGGCAGGCCGACTACGCACAAGGCGTTCGATGAAGCGACTGCGGTGCTGGCGGGCGATTCTCTGCACGCGCTGGCGTTCGAAATCCTCACTGACGAGGAGACCACGACCGATCCCTTTACCCAGGCAGAACTGGTCCGCTGCCTTGCTACCGCCAGCGGGATGGACGGCATGGCGGGCGGTCAGATGATGGACATGGCGGCAGAGAGCGCCGACTATGACCTGCGCACCATTACCCGGTTGCAACAGCTCAAGACCGGCGCGCTGCTGGCGGCCTCGGTCGAGATGGGTGCAATCATGGGCAAGCTGCCGCCCGAAGGCCGTGCACCGTTGCGCGCTTATGCCCGCGATATCGGCCTCGCTTTCCAGATCGCCGACGACCTGCTCGATGCCGAGGGCGACGAGGAAAAGGCGGGCAAGGCGCTGCGCAAGGATGACGAGCAGGGCAAGCAGACGTTCGTGACCCTGATGGGCATCGACGGTGCACGCAATCAGGCACGTGCGCTGGTCGAACAAGCCGTCGGCCACCTCGCGCCCTATGGCGAGGATGCGGTGGTTCTGCGCGCGCTGGCACGATATATTGTGGAGAGGGACCACTGATGAGTACTCGTATCGGAGTCTATCCCGGCACCTTCGACCCGATCACACGGGGTCATCGCGACATTATCCGGCGCGGGGCCAAGCTGGTCGACAAGCTGATCATCGGGGTCACCACCAACCCGTCGAAGAACCCCATGTTCTCCACCGATGAGCGGATGAAGATGGTGACCGACGAGCTGGCCGATATGGGTCTCGACAACACCGAGGTGGTCGGGTTCGATGCGCTGCTGATGAAGTTCGCCAAGGCGCAGAGGGCGAGCGTGATCGTGCGCGGCCTGCGGGCCGTGGCCGATTTCGAATACGAATACCAGATGGCCGGGATGAACCAGCAACTCGATCACAGCATCGAGACGGTGTTCCTGATGGCCGATGTCTCGTTGCAGCCGATTGCGTCCAAGCTGGTCAAGGAAATCGCCCTCTATGGCGGCGATATCGCACCATTTGTCAGCCCGGCGGTCAGGACACTGGTCGAGGCGAGGGTGGGGGAAATCGGCCGCCGTGGTGACTACTGAGCCGCCAGGGCCGATTTACCGCTCCTATTCATTGCAGCGACAGAGCCACAGCGGTAATGGGCCGCGCAAAGCATTTTCGATTTTTCCGGGACAGCCATGATCAAACGCCTGATTGCCGCCGCCGCTCTTGCCACCCTTGCCGTGGCCCCCACCGCCGCGCAGGACGCCGGGGCACCCACCGAAGCTGCCGCCGAGGTGAAGCCTGCCCCGCGCTCGCCGCTGTCCTACGCCAAGGTCAATTACAACCTCAACGAAGATCGCGAGAATATCTGGCTGCTCGACCTGTCGAATGGCCAGCGCGTGGCGATCCGCCTGATGCCCGACTGGGCGCCCGAGCATGTCCAGCGGATCAAGACGCTGACCCGGCAGGGCTTCTATGACGGGATCGTCTTCCACCGCGTGATCGAAGGCTTCATGGCCCAGTCGGGCGATCCGACCGGAACGGGACAGGGCGGCTCGACCTATCCCGACCTCAAGGCCGAGTTCAATCCGATGCCGCATGTCCGCGGCACCGTGTCGATGGCCCGTGCGCAGAGCGAGGACAGCGCCAACAGCCAATTCTTCATCGTGTTCTATCCGCGCTTCAACCTCGACAAGAACTACACCAACTTCGGCCGCGTGATTTCCAACATGGCCGCAGTGGATGCGATCACCCGGGGTGAGCCGCCGGCCAATCCGACCCGGATCGTCCAAGCTTCGCTGGCGTCGGACAACAAGCCCGTCCCGCCGCCGCAGCCGGTGTTCAGCGAGCCGCTCGTCAGCATCGACGGCAGCGGACAGTAACATCTGCGTATTCGCAGGTGACGCTGCAGGCGCGTCCGGCTAACGGCCGCGCATGAAAGTTGACCTGTTCGATTTCGAGCTGCCGCAGGAACTGATCGCACTGCGCCCCGCCAGCCCGCGCGATTCCGCACGGATGCTGGTGGCAGGGGCTGCCGGAGCCATTGTCGATCGCAGCGTCATCGACCTGCCACAGTGCCTGCGTGCAGGCGATGTGCTGGTGTTCAACGACACCAAGGTCATCCCCGCCCAGCTTACCGGGATCCGCGGGGAAGCAACAATCGGCGCGACGCTGCACAAGCGGATCGACCTGCGCCGCTGGCAGGCTTTCATTCGCAATGCCAAGCGGTTGAAGCCAGGCGACCGGGTCGACTTCGGTCATGATGTCACCGCTATCGCCGAAGAGCGGTTGCGGGACGGCAGCTTCGTGTTGCTGTTCGAGGGTGAGGAACCGGTCGAGGTGCTACTCCAGCGCGCGGGCACCATGCCCTTGCCACCGTATATCGCCGGCAAGCGTCCGACCGACGAGCGCGACCATGAGGACTACCAGACCGTGTTTGCGCGGGAAGAGGGCGCGGTTGCCGCGCCGACAGCTGCGCTCCACTTCACCCCGCGCCTCGTCGACGCGCTGGATGCGGCAGGGGTCGGGCGCGAGACGCTTACCTTGCATGTCGGGGCCGGGACGTTCCTGCCGGTCAAGGCGGAGGATACCGAAGACCACCAGATGCACTCCGAATGGGGCCGCATCGAGCCTGACGTGGCGCACCGCCTCAATTCCGCCCGGGCGGCGGGTGGCCGAGTGATTGCCGTGGGCACCACCAGCCTGCGCTTGCTGGAAAGCGCCACCGGAGAGGACGGGATCATCCGGCCATTCGCCGGTGACACCGACATCTTCATCACGCCCGGCTATCGCTTCCGCGCCGTGGACGGGCTGATGACCAATTTCCACTTGCCGAAATCGACACTCATCATGCTGGTCAGCGCGCTGATGGGGCGCGAGCGGGTGATGGAAATCTATGCCCACGCCATTGCGCGAGAGTATCGTTTCTACTCCTATGGGGATTCTTCGCTGCTAATTCCGGGCGGAGCGCTTACGTAGCAAATCGCAACTGAACAGGTGGACACACATGGACGACGCGATCCTCGAGATCGAAGGGCTGACCAAGACCTATCCCGGCGGTCTCAAGGCGCTCGATACTGTGGACCTCAGTATCCGCAGGGGCGAGATCTTCGCGCTCCTCGGCCCCAATGGCGCGGGCAAGACCACCTTGATCGGTGCGGTCTGCGGGCTGGTGCGCCCCAGCAGCGGCACTATTCGCGCCTTCGGGCTCGACCTCGCGACGGACTGGCGCAAGGCGCGGAGCCGCATCGGGCTGGTCCCGCAGGAGATGGCGACCGACATGTTCGAAACCGTCTGGCATGCGGTCAACTATTCGCGCGGCCTGTTCGGCGTCGCGCCCGACAAGGCCAGGATCGAGCAGATCCTTCGCTCGCTCAGCCTGTGGGACAAGAAGGACGAACAGATCCGTGCCCTGTCGGGCGGAATGAAGCGGCGCGTCCTGATTGCGAAGGCGCTGGCGCACGAACCGGACCTGCTGTTCCTCGACGAGCCGACCGCAGGGGTCGATGTCGAACTGCGCAAAGGCATGTGGCAGATCATCGACGAGATGCGCAGCCGCGGCGTGACGATCATCCTCACCACCCATTACATCGAGGAAGCCGAACTGATGGCCGATCGGGTCGGGATCATCAACCGGGGCAGGCTGCTGATGGTCGATGACAAGGCGGCCATGATGGGCCGGCTCGGGCGGACGGAGGCGCATATCGCCCTGGCCGCGCCTCTTGCTGGGTTGCCACCGGAGGTTGCCCGATATCCGGTCGAGATCGCGCGCGAGGGCAGGGAACTGGTCTATCGCGGCGGCGACGGCACCGGGCAGGGCAAGGCCGAGGTAGCCCAGCTGGCCAAGGCGCTCGTCATGGCCGGCATCGAGTTCACCGGCATCGAGACGCGGGAGAGCAGTCTCGAGGATATTTTTGTCTCGCTGCTTGGTGAAGAGGAGGTCGTGGCATGATAAATCTCCGCTCAACCTGGTCGATCTACAAGCGCGAGCTCTACCGCTTCCTTCGCACCGCGTTCCAGTCAGTGCTGGCCCCGGTGCTGACCACCTCGCTCTATTTCATCGTCTTTGGCGCGGCCATTGGCGGGCGAATGCCGGACCTTGGCGGGGTGGATTATGCCGCCTTTATCATCCCCGGCCTGCTGATGCTGACCCTTTTGGGCGAGACGACCAGCAATTCGAGCTTCGGGATCTACATGCCCAAGTTCACGGGCACGATCTACGAACTGCTTTCTGCACCTGTCGGCGTCGCGGAGACACTGATCGGCTTCGTTGGGGCAGCCGCAACCAAGAGCTTGATCCTGGCGGCGATTATCCTCGTGACCGCCCGGCTGTTCGTCGATTACTCGATCGCGCACCCGCTGCTGGCAATCGGCTACGTCATGCTCGTCGCCGCAGCGTTCAGCCTGTTCGGATTCATCCTCGGCGTCTGGGCCGACAATTTCGAGAAGCTCGGCATTGTCCCGCTGCTGTTCCTGACCCCGCTGACCTTCCTTGGCGGAACCTTCTACTCGATCGAGATGCTGCCCAAGCCGTGGGATACGCTCGCGCTGTTTAACCCGATCGTCTATCTGGTAAGCGGGCTGCGCTGGACCTTCTACGGAACGTCCGATGTCGATATCCGCCTTTCGTTTGCAATCACGCTCGGCTTCCTGGCGGTCTGCGTCGGCATCATCGCGTGGATCTTCAAGACAGGGTGGCGCTTGCGCAACTGACGCGCTACGCCCCTTCAAGATGATGGCGCGCTTCCCCCTCGGCCCGGTCCTCCTCGTCTCCTTGCTGGTGCTGGCGACCCCGGCACGGGCGGAGCTGCCGCCCGGAGCCCAGGCCATCATCGACGCAGCGATCGCCACAGGTGACGATGCCAAGGTCAAGACCGCGCTTGAACTGGCCAGAACGGCGTTTCCCGCCAGCGCAGAACAGATCGACGCCATCTCCGCGCAATGGGGAACCGCGCTGGCCGGGCGCAAAGCGGCTGAAGCGGCGGAGAAGGAAAAAACCATCCGCGCGGCTGGCGTGTTCGACCTTTGGACCGGGCGCGTCGAGCTGGGCGGGTTCCAGTCCAGCGGCAACACCGACAGCGTCGGCATTTCGGCTTCCGCTGGCATCAAGCGACAGGGGATCGAGTGGAGCCATGCGCTGCGCACGCGGGTGGACTTCCAGCGCCAGAACAGCACGACCAGTCGCCAGCAGGTGCTCGTCGCTTACGAGCCGCGCTGGCAATTCGGGGAAGATGTCTTTGCCTATGGTCTCGCCCAGTTCGAGCATGACCGCCTGCAGCGTATTGCCGCTCGGTACCAGGTCTCGGGTGGTATCGGCTACCGGATCATCAACGAGGACAATGCCAAGCTGTCGGTCAAGGCAGGCCCGGCCTATCGGGTCAGCGACTACCTCAACGGCCCGACGGAGAGCCGGCTTGGCGGGCTGTTCGGCATGGAGTTCGAGTGGTTGCCGCTGGAGCGCGTCAAGCTGACCCAGTCGGCCAGCGCCGTTGCCGAGACCGGCGGGCAGGCAACGGTGTTCATCGACGCAGCCAATACCAGCATCGACCTTTCCACCGGGCTGGAATTCAAGATCAGCGACAGGCTGGTGTCGCGCTTCGCCTATGACGTCGAATACGACAGCCACCCGCAGGCGGGCGCCGTCGCGACGGATACCATGGCCCGGACCTCCCTGATCTACAGTTTCTGAAGCAGGATCAGGCCGAAAATGCCGTTGATCGAGCGCCGTGAGCGTTTGATCCGATTGTCTTTTTGCTGACAGCGCCGTTCATTTGACGGAAACTTGCGAGTCCCCATATCGACGCCGCCCGCAACAGGGCAGTCAACAATAGGAAAAGTAATGAAGACCAAGATTCTTGCAGCATCGGCAGCCCTCACTGCCTCGCTCGCATTCGCTACCCCGGCTTTCGCGCAGGACGAAACCGCTTCGGTTGGCGCTGAACCTTATGTCGGTGCCACCATCGGCTATCACGACATCGGCGTTGGCATCGATGGTGACGATGGCATGATCTACGGTGCCGTGGCCGGTGTCGACTTTCCGGTTGGCGATACCTTCTTCGTTGGCGGTGAAGCCAACTACAATCTCGGCGACGGTGTCATCGACAACGAATACGGCATCGCCGCGCGCATCGGCGCGAAGGTCGGCGGCGGTACCAAGCTCTACGTCAAGGGCGGGTACCAGGAAGTCGATTTCGATCTCGCGACCATCCTCGGCGGCAACCCGCCTCCGGGTGTTGACGACAGCGACGGCGACTACATCGTCGGCGTCGGCGCCGACATCGGTCTCGGCAGTGCCCCGGTGAGCCTGCGCCTCAATGCCGATACCATCGGCTTCGACTCGACCCGCCTGACGGCCGGCGTCCTGTTCAACTTCTGATAGCACCAGCTTTCGGAGATACCCGGCGGGGTCGGTCCTTGGGACCGGCCCCCTTTTTCTTGTGCCGCAGGGCGAGCATCGCTAGGCGGCGCAGCGCATGAGCACCCGCTTCTCCTTCACCATCCACGCCACCGACGGCCAGGCCCGCACCGGCACCATCGCCATGCAACGGGGCGAGATCAGCACGCCGGCCTTCATGCCCGTCGGCACTGCCGCCACCGTCAAGGCGATGAAGCCCGAGAGCGTGCGGGCAACCGGGGCCGACATCATCCTCGGTAACACCTACCACCTGATGCTGCGTCCGGGGGCTGAGCGGGTGGCGAAGCTGGGCGGGCTGCACCGCTTCATGAACTGGCACCGCCCGATCCTGACCGACAGCGGCGGCTACCAGGTGATGAGCCTTTCCGAATTGCGCAAGCTAACCGAGGAAGGCGTCGAGTTTCGCAGCCATCTCGACGGGTCGAAGCACATGCTCACGCCCGAGCGCAGCATGGAGATCCAGCGCCTGCTCGGTAGCGATATCGTCATGGCGTTCGACGAATGCCCGCGCGCCGACCAGCCCCGCGATGTGATCGGCGCGAGCATGGAAATGTCGATGCGCTGGGCCAGGCGCAGCCGGGACGGGTTCGACCGCGGCGAGGATCATGCCGCCCGCTCCGCCCTGTTCGGCATCCAGCAGGGTGCGCTGGACGAGGAACTGCGCCGGATCAGCGCCCAGAAGCTGACCGAGATCGGCTTCGACGGCTATGCCATCGGCGGGCTGGCCGTGGGCGAGGGGCAGGAGGCGATGTTCGCCACGCTCGACTTTGCACCCGGCCAGTTGCCCGCAGACCGGCCGCGCTACCTGATGGGTGTGGGCAAGCCGGACGACCTCGTCGGCGCGGTCGAGCGCGGGGTCGACATGTTCGATTGCGTCCTGCCAAGCCGCTCGGGCCGCAACGGGCAGGCCTTCACGTGGCACGGCCCGCTCAACCTGCGCAACGCCCGTTTCGCAGAGGACCAGGGCCCGCTCGACGAGCGCTGCCAGTGCCCGACCTGCGCCAGCTACAGCCGCGCCTATCTGCACCATCTGGTCAAGTCGCAGGAAATCCTCGGCGCGATGCTGATGACCGAGCACAATATCGGCTTCTATCAGCAATTGATGGCGGCGATGCGTGATGCGATAACCGAGCAAAGTTTTGCAGCCTTTGCGGCGGATTTCCGGCGGGATTATCTGGCGGGCGATCAGGATCGATGAGTCACCTGGTCGAAGGCCTCTCCTTCGGCTGGCGCACGGCGGTGTTGCTGGTGCCCTTTGTCCAGCTTCTGCTGATCTCTGCGGCGCTGCTGCGCGTGCTGGAGAACCGGCGGGCCAACCGTACGCTGGCCTTGCTGCTGGTGGTGCTGGCGGGGATCATCACGCCGTGGATGATCGGTTTCGCCGGATTCTATGACCGCTGGCAGTGGCTGAGCTTCGTGCCGGTGTCGATCACGCTCGCAGTCGCGCCGCTGTTCTGGCTCTATGTCCATGCGCTGGTGCGCGGGCATTGGCCCTGGCGGGGCGGGTGGCACCTTGTCCCGGCGTTGCTGCAGTTCAGCTACCTCGCCATATGCTTTGTCGCGCTGCAACAGCCGTTCAAGAACGAATGGCTGGGTCGCCAGTCGGAGATCTATGGAGTCATCACCGGGATCGGCGTGATGGCCGGACTTCTTACCTACGGCCTGCGGTCACGCGCGCTGATTGCCCGTTACCGCCAGCAATTGCCCGAACAGGTCAGCGACGAGCACCGCTATGCCGCCCGCTGGCTCAGCCAGGCCATGGCGGCCTTGTTCGTCCTCCTGGCGGTGTGGACGCTCTACGGCGCATGGGATCTGGTCACGCCGCTCGGCTACCGGGGGCTGATGGGGCTCTATGCCGCCATTGCGACCATCGCGCTGTTCCTCGGCATCCAGGGCCTGCGCCACGCCGACCGGCATTTCCCGATGGAGGAGCCGCAGCCGGCCGAATTGCCGCTGCGCGACTGGCGGGCACTGGGCGGGCAATGGGCTGTAGCGACACGCCACAACGGCTGGCACGCCGATCCCGAGCTTAGCCTGGCGCTGCTGGCGCGGCGGCTCGGCACCAACACCGCCTATCTCTCGCGCGCGCTCAATGACGGGCTGGGCCTCAACTTCGCCACCTTCGTCAACCGCCTGCGGTGCGAAGATGTGGCCGCTGCGATTGGTGCGGGCCGGGCGGACGACCTGCTCGATCTCGCGCTGGAGGCCGGGTTCAGCTCGAAAGCCAGCTTCAACCGCGCCTTCCTCGCCTGCTACGGGGCAACACCGTCGGAATACCGCAGGGCGCACGTCTCAAAAGCGGAATAAGCGAACAATTTCAGCTTTTGCAGCGCAGGCGCATGCGGTTGCTGGCAGGCATTCTCCCCGAAGGAGACTGACATGCTGAGCAGAAGGCAGTTCATTGGCGGGGCAGGACGATTGGTGGCAGGCGGGGCGGCCCTGGCGGCCACCCCCGGCGCGCTGGCCGCGGCGATCGAAGGCAGCGCCGTGCCGGACGACATGGCGATCATTCGCGGCGCGCTGGCGCTGCATCCGGGGCTCTATCGCTACAACACGCCAGCGGAGATCGAGGACAGGCTGGCCTGCCTTGAAGTCGCCCTCGGCCGCGGCGAAAGCCGGGCCGAAAGCTTCGTCACCTTGCAGCGTTTCCTCTCGACGGTGCGCTGCGGGCATACCCAGTGCAATTTCTACAACCAGTCGGACGCCATCGTCTCCGAACTGTTCGATCGTCCCACACGTCTGCCGTTTGCCTTTGCCTGGCTGGGCGATGACATGGTGGTGACGCAGGACCTGAGCGGTACGGGCCAGCTGATGCCGGGTACGCAGATCCTGTCGCTCAACGGGCTTCCCGCATCGGATGTGCTCAACCGCCTGCTGCCGCTGACCCGGGCCGACGGGGACAATGACGCCAAACGGCGGGTGCAGCTGGAGATGCGCAACACCGATCGGCTCGACTATTTCGATATCTATCAGGGCCTGCTGCTGCCTCCAGAAGGGGAGAGCCACCGGATCACCGGGCGACGTCCCGACGGGACCGAATTCGCCGCCGAGCTGCCGGTGTGGACCTTCGCGCAAAGGCAGGCGGGACTGCTCACCGCATCCGACAGTTCAGGCCCGGGGCCGTTCTGGACATGGGAAATGCGCGACGATGTGGCGCTGCTGACGATGCCGACCTGGGTGATGTACAACACCAAATGGGACTGGCAGGGCTGGCTCGACGATCGGCTCGCCAGCCTCTCCGGTGCGCGCGGGCTGGTGATCGATCTGCGCGATAATGAGGGCGGCAACGAATGCGGCAACGCCATTCTATCGCGCCTGACCGACCGGGACTTGCAGTTTCCTGGCTTTCGCCAGCTGGTCCGCTACCGCCGGACGCCGGAATGGCTCGATCCCTATCTCGACACCTGGGACCGGAGTTTCCGCACGATCGGCGAAGGTGGCGTTGAAGTAGAGGGCGGCTTCTACGGCATGGCGGAGGA
Source organism: Erythrobacter sp. SDW2 (assembly GCF_021431965.1). Classification (NCBI taxonomy): domain Bacteria; kingdom Pseudomonadati; phylum Pseudomonadota; class Alphaproteobacteria; order Sphingomonadales; family Erythrobacteraceae; genus Erythrobacter; species Erythrobacter sp. SDW2. The sequence goes on along the minus strand of NZ_CP090370.1, from coordinate 1,873,937 downwards.
AACCGAGCCGACCGACTTCATACCGGCACAGACCCCGCGCATCACGGTGCCGGTGGCGGCACTCATTTCACCGGTGTGCAGTTCCGCCACCTTTTCCTTTGCCCGCCGGGCCAAGGAGTCGGGCCTGGTACGGCTGTTCGGCGAAACCTCCGGCGGGAACCTCCGCGGGATCAATGGCGGAGCCTACTTCTTTGTCCGGCTACCCGGAACGGGCATCGAGTTCGACGTGCCACTGATCGGCTATTATCCCAAGGGGCCGCGCCCCGATGCCGGGGTGGACCCCGACGTGTTCGTCCCGCGAACCGCCGTCGACATCTCCGTCGGAACCGACCGCTCCCTTGATACAGCCATGACGTGGGTCAGGGCCGCCTGAAGGAACGAAAAAGGGCGGCCCCGCAGGACCGCCCCTTTTTCGTCATTCCAGCGAAAGCTGGGATCGCTTGCCGATTTTGGACAAGCCCGAAAGCGGCCCCAGCTTTCGCTGGGGCGACGCTATCCTTAACGCGAATAGAATTCGACGACCAGGTTCGGTTCCATGGTGACCGGGTAGGGCACTTCGTCGAGCTTCGGCACGCGGGTGAAGGTTACCTTGTCGTTGCCGTCGGGGGCGACGTAGTCCGGAATGTCACGCTCGGGCAGGCTCTGGGCTTCGATCACCAGCGCCATTTCCTTGGCCTTGGCGCCCAGGCTGACGACGTCGCCGACCTTGACCCGGGCCGAGGCGATGTTGGTCTTCACGCCGTTGAGGTAGATGTGGCCGTGGCTCACGATCTGGCGGGCGGCGAAGATGGTCGGCGCGAACTTGGCGCGATAAACGACCATGTCCAGACGCTGCTCGAGCAGGCCGATCAGGTTCTGGCCGGTGTCGCCCTTCATGCGCGACGCTTCCTGGTAGGTGCGCTTGAACTGCTTCTCGGTAACGTCGCCGTAGTAACCCTTGAGCTTCTGCTTGGCGCGCAGCTGCAGGCCGAAGTCGCTCATCTTGCCCTTGCGGCGCTGGCCGTGCTGGCCCGGGCCGTAGGAACGCTTGTTGACCGGCGAATTCGGGCGACCCCAGATGTTTTCGCCCATCCGGCGGTCGAGTTTGTACTTGGCGCTCTTGCGCTTCGACATAAGTCGTATCCTTCGATTTGCTAGGCAGCCACTGTGACGGCCCTTGAACCCGGTACGCACCATCAATCGCTAGGACTGATGCGGCCACCGCTTCACCGGGGTGCGGGGCCAATCGGACGCGTGCGGAACACGCGGTGCCGAAGTGAAGCGCGCCCTCTAGCGTCTGAGGCGTGCAAGTCAAGGCGGGAATGGTCCCGCTTGCCCCTCGACAAAGCCGCCCGGTGTCGCCACAGGGCGCGGCATGACCGAGACCAAGCTTGCCGAAGCCAAACACCCCGAAGATTGCCAGACCATGCTGGACGTGCGCGCGGGCGTCGACGCGACTGACCGCGCATTGATCGAACTGCTCGACCGGCGCTTCGGCTACATGCGGGCGGCCGCCCGGATCAAAACCGACCGCAATGCGGTGCGTGACGAAGCTCGCAAGGCCCAGGTGATCGAAGCCGCAAGGGCAGACGCCGCCAATCGCGACCTTCCGGCTGAAGAAATCGCGGCGATCTGGAACAGCCTTGTCGAGGCGTCGATTGCCTACGAACTGGTCGAGTGGGATCGGATCAGGAGCGACGCCTGATCCGGGGCACAGCTATTCGCCCTGGTTCTGCTGTTTCCACTGCTCGGCAGTAAGGCAAACCTTGTCCTTGCGGCGACTGCTGGCATCCTTGCGGATGTAGCGGCAGATCTTCTCCGCGGCCTGCGCGGGTTCAGCCGTTTGTGCCGGCGTTTCAGCGGATTTTTCGGCAGGCACTTCGGCAGGCTCGAAGGCAACAAGCAAGAGGGCGACCACAGTCGAAAGCATCGAATCGTTCCTGTATGAATCGGGGGTAGCGGGGAGGCTATTGAGGATCGTCGCTGCTGTCGAGAGGTTCCTTGCCCTTGTTGCGTTCGGCCCAGTCTTCCCGCTGGAGCGACGACAGGACGCCGCGTAACGTTCTGATCTCAAGGTGATTCCAGCCCGGCTTGGTCAAGACATTGCGCAAGGTCAGGCGTGTTGCAGCGGCACGGGAAGCCGGCAGGAAATAACCTTTCGGCTCGAGCATTTCCTCAAGGTGTCCCACCAGCCCATCGAGGTCAGCCTGCGGCGCGGGGGGCAGCAGTTCCTCCTGCGTCGGCTGCACGAGATCGGCATTCTTCGACCACTCGTAAGCACACAGAATTACAGCTTGGGCAAGGTTCAGCGAACCGAAATCGGGATCGATCGGAACGGTTAAGATTGCGCGGGCGAGGGCGACATCCTCGGTTTCGAGGCCGGACCGTTCCGGGCCGAACAGGATGGCCGAGCGCCCCAGCTCGTTATGGATCGCCCGGGCGGCTTCTTCGGGTGTCACGACCGGTTTGGTCACCCCCCGCTTCCGCACCGTTGTGGCATAGATGTTGGCGCAATCGGCAACCGCCTCCGCAACGGTGGCATAGACCTGCGCCTGCTCCAGGACATCGTCAGCGCCCGCGGCAGCAGGTCCTGCCGAAGGATTGGGCCAGCCATCGCGCGGCGCGACAAGACGGAGTTCGGCGAGGCCGAAATTGCGCATGGCACGCGCGGCCTTGCCGATGTTCTCACCCAGTTGCGGGCGGACGAGAACCATGATGGGCTTTGCCGCCATGTCAGTCGCGCGCTTGTCCGTTCTGGGCGGCGTCCTGCACCGTGCTGGCGAATTCCTCGAAATCCCTCGCCTCGCTGAAATCGCGATAGACGCTGGCGAAGCGAATATAGGCAACGCTGTCGATCAGGCGCAGGCCATCCATCACCAGTTCGCCGATCCGGGCCGAGGGAATCTCGCTTTCGCCGGTGGTCTCCACCTGCCGCTGGATCCCGCTGACAAGCTGGTCGATCTGCTCCTGCGTCACGCCGCGCTTGCGGCAGGCAAGGGCGACCGATTGCTCGATTTTGGAGCGATCGAATGCCTCACGATGGTCGCCCGATTTGACAACCGTCACGTCCCGCAACTGCACGCGTTCGAACGTGGTAAAACGCGCACCGCAGCTGGAACACTGGCGCCGACGGCGGATCGCGGCGTTGTCTTCCGCCGGCCGCGAATCCTTTACCTGGCTATCGTCATGCGCACAGAAGGGACAGCGCATCTACGGCCTTATGCGCTTGTAGAGCATGATACCTGCGCCAGCGATCCCGCCGAAAATGGGCCCGACGACGGGCAGGACCCAGCCTGCAACAGCGCCGATGGCCGCACCGGTGAGAACCGGCTTTGTCGAGGGGTGGTGCATCCCTTCCTTCAGCATCCCCTGAAGTTCGGTCTTCGCATCGGGCAGCAATTCGTGGTCCTGGTGACGTGGAGCATCGCCCCGACCGTTTTTGGGATCTTCGGGTTCATCATAAGGCATGGGCAGTCTCCTTAGTCCTGAGGGTAGACAGGGAACTGGGAGCATAGCTCGCTGACGCGGCGGCGGACAGATTCCTCGACCTGCGCATCCCCCTCGGGTCCATTCTTCGACAAACCGTCAACCACCTCCGCTATAAGTACACCGACCTTGCGGAACTCGGCCGGGCCGAAACCGCGGGTGGTGCCGGCAGGTGTGCCGAGGCGGATGCCGCTGGTCACAAAGGGACTGCGGGTGTCGTAGGGAATGCCGTTCTTGTTGCAGGTCAGCCAGGCGCGATCGAGGCCCTTTTCGGCATCCTTGCCGGTCACGTCCTTGGCGGTGAGATCGACCAGCATCGAGTGGTTGTCGGTGCCGCCGGAAACGATCCGCAGGCCGTTTTCCTCGAGGCTCGCCGCCAGCGCACGGGCGTTCTCGACCACGGCGCGGGCATAGGCCTTGAACTCGGGCCGGAGAGCTTCGCGGAAGGCCACTGCCTTGGCCGCGACGATATGCATCAACGGGCCGCCCTGCAGTCCGGGGAACACCGCCATGTTGAGCGGCTTGGTCAATTCCTCGTCGTTCCACAGAATGACGCCGGAGCGCGGACCGCGCAGGCTCTTGTGGGTCGTGGTGGTCACGACATGGGCATGGGGGAAGGGCGAGGGATGGGCACCGCCTGCCACCAGCCCCGAGATGTGGCTCATGTCGACCATCAGGTATGCACCCACCGCATCGGCAACCTTGCGGAACGCCTCCCAGTCCCACACACGCGAATAGGCGGTGCCGCCGGCAATGATCAGCCTGGGCTTGTGCTCCTGCGCAATCTTCATGACCTCGTCCATGTCGATGCGCTCGTCTTCCTTGCGCACGCCATAGGGGACCGGATTGAACCACTTGCCGCTCATGTTGACCGGCGAACCATGGGTCAGGTGACCGCCCGAGTTGAGGTCGAGACCCATGAAGGTGTCGCCCGGGTTGAGCAGGGCGAGGAACACCGCCTGGTTCATCTGCGAACCGCTGTTGGGCTGCACATTGGCAAAGTTGCAGCCGAACAATTCCTTGGCGCGCTCGATCGCCAGCGTTTCGACGATATCGGCATACTCGCAGCCGCCGTAGTAACGCTTGCCCGGATAGCCCTCGGCATATTTGTTGGTGAAGACGCTGCCGGCGGCTTCGAGCACGGCCTTGCTGGCGATGTTCTCGCTCGCGATCAGTTCGATCTTGTCCTGCTGCCGCTTCAGTTCCTTGGCAACCGCACCGGCTATTTCCGGATCGGCGGTGGCGAGGTCGTCATGCCAGAAACGGTGCATGATATCGGCGTTTGTCTGTTCGGCGGTGCTCATCAGTCAGACCTCGGGGTTGGAAAGCTTGTCGACGCGGCGCTGGTGACGACCACCGGCGAATTCGGTTTCGAGGAAGGCGGTAACGCAGGCCTTGGCCATATCGCTGCCGGTCAGCCGCGCGCCCATGGCCATTACGTTGGCGTCATTATGTTCGCGGCTGAGAGCGGCGGAGAGCGGCTCGGAGACCAGCGCGCAGCGGACGGCAGGGTTGCGGTTGACCGAGATCGAGATGCCGATCCCGCTCCCGCACAGGGCGATACCGCGTTCGGCGGTGCCATCGGCAACCACGCTGGCGAGCTTGTAGCCATAGTCGGGATAGTCGACGCTGTCGGCGGTATCCGGCCCGAGGTCGGCTACCTCGTGACCCAGTTCGATCAACCATTCGCGCAACTCGGCCTTGAGGGCGAGGGCGGCATGGTCGGAGGCGATGGCGATACGCATGGCGGCCCCATAGGCGAGGGCGGCGATTCTCTCCACCCCTGCGGCGCAGCTTTTCGACGGGCACGGGATAGCTGATATTGACACAAGCGGGCCGCTGGGGTCCTCTGCCGAGTAACGGGCCGAACACAGGCCCGAGGGCAGGGGAGAGGTTCGCATGGCAAGCCTAGGGGGCAAGAACTGGCTATGGTTGGCAGGCGCATTGGTAGTGGCGCTGTTGCTGGCAATCGTGGGAACGACACCGCCGCAGGAACATGCAACCCCGAGCGGCAATCCGGCCGAGCCTGAATCCAATCGCGCCTATGGCCATATCCGGCAAATCGCCAAGCAACCGCACCCGACCGGCAGCGCCGCCAACGCCGAAGTGCGCGCCTATCTCGTCGGCGAGCTCGAGAGGATGGGGCTGACGGTCGAAACGAGCACCGGGACCATCGACCGGCGAGCGCAGGACAAGCTCGATCACTGGGACGGCGAAAAATCCGCCGCGCTGACCGAATTCGTCAATATCATCGGCGTGCTGCCGGGTACGGTCCGCAGCCTTCCGGCGGTGGCCCTGATGGCGCATTACGACAGCGTCTGGGGCTCGCCCGGTGCGGCCGACGATGCGACGGGCGTGGCGGTGATCCTCGAGGCCGTGCGCGCCATTGCCGCTTCCGGCCCGCAGCGCCGCGACATCGTGGTGATCCTCACCGATGCCGAGGAACTGGGCCTCAACGGGGCGCGCGATTTCTACGCCAATCACCCGCTGGCGGCCAGGATCGGCGCGATCGTCAATGTCGAGGCGCGGGGCGGCGGGGGCATTTCCAGCATGTTCCAGACCTCGCCCGGCAATGCCGAAGTGGCGCGGCTCTATGCCCGCGAGGTCAGCCATCCGGCGGCAACCTCGCTGTCGGCCTTCATCTATTCGGTCTTGCCCAACGACACCGATCTTTCGCCCGCGCTCGAGCGGGGAGGCTATGCGGCCTGGAACATCGCCTTCATCGGCCGTTCCGGGCTCTATCACTCGCCGCTGTCGATCCCGGAGAATGTGGATCGGGGATCTATCTACCAGATGCTCAGCCAGACCCACGAGCTGGCGGCTGCTCTCGCTGAAGCAAGATCCTTGCCGGCGCAAAGCCACGACGCGGTGTTCTTCGATGTCTTCGGCCAGTTCGTACTGGTCTATGCCCCGGCCTGGGGCTGGGTGATGCTCGCACTGGGGGCGATCGGTTACGGCATCGCCTGGGGGCGAAGAAGGGAACGGGCCGGCAGCATTGCCGGCGGTGCAGCGCGGATGGCGGGCCTGCTGATCGGCGGCGGGATTCTGCTGTACCTGCTCAACCTGCTGTCGGGTGCGGGCACCGGCGCGGGCTATTATGACCGGCTGGCGGCCATTCCCAAGCTGACCGGCATGGTCCTGCTGGCCCTGACCGGGGTCGCCATCGTGGCTTTCGGCGCACGGCGCGGGGGCTTCGCGACACGGGTGGGGGCGGTACTGCCGCTCGCTGCAATAGCCATCGCCTTGCAGGCCTATGCCCCGCCGGCGGCGTTCTTCATCGTTATTCCCCTGATGCTGGCCGGCCTCGTCGAGATGGTGCGCAGCTTCCGCAAGCCCCTGCTGTCACGCGCCAGCGCGGCCTTGGTGGCTGCTGTCATGACCGGCTTCCTGCTTACGCTTGGCTTCTTCGCCATGCAGGGAGTGGGGCCGAGCATGCCATGGGTGACCGCGATCCTAATGGCGCTGGCGATGCTGACGTGGCTGCCACTGTGGCAGGCGGTGCCGAAGTGGCGGATCGTGGCGGGAACGCTGCTACTGGCAGCGAGCGGGATGGCGCTGTTTATCCGCTTCGATCCAGTGCCGCCGACTGTCGCGGTCTACTCCCCGCTCAAACCCGGCTGACGCCTAGCCAAGTTGTTTTGCGACCCATTTCCAGAGCTTCTTCGCTTCCTTCGCCGCCTTGCCCTCGGCATCGATCTCCGAAGCGACCTCGCCTTTGGCCGAGGATTTATGGAAATCGGCGCGTTCACCGAAGGTTACGGGGCATACTTCAAGGCCAAGCGCCTTGGCCGCCTTGGTTGCCTCTTCGACCTGGCGCGTTGCACCCCCCGGAACAGCGTTTAGCACCACATAGGCAGGGGTATTCGCGAAACCGAGCATCTCTGCGACACCTTCCAGAGCATGGAGATCGAAGGCGCGCGGACGTGAGGGGATCAGCACCAGGTCCGCCGCCTTGATCGCCTCGCGCATGGCTGCCTCGGCATGGGGCGGGGTGTCGATCACCACCACTTCGATATCGTCCTGCTTGCGCGCGCGCTCGATTGTCTTGGCGAGCCGGGCTGGCGGGCTGGTCACGACGATCGGGAGGAAATCACCCCGCCAGTCGCCCCAAGCGGCTGCGGTTGCTTGCGGGTCGGTATCGACGATGCATGCCGGTCGCCTGGCCTGAGTCGCGCTGGCGGCAAGATGCAGGGCGAGGGTGGTCTTGCCGGACCCGCCCTTCTGGCTGACGATGGCGATAACGGACATGGTAGACATTCCCCCTTTGGGTGGGCTGACTTCTTACCTCTCCGTGGAGACGCTGTGCCAGCCCTTCCCGGGATTGTCTACTGGTCGAGGAAACTCCGCATCTTGCGGCTGCGGCTCGGGTGCTTGAGCTTTCTCAGCGCCTTCGCCTCGATCTGGCGGATGCGTTCGCGGGTGACCGAGAACTGCTGGCCGACTTCCTCAAGCGTGTGATCGGTGTTCATGCCGATGCCGAAGCGCATACGCAGCACGCGTTCCTCGCGCGGGGTGAGCGAGGCCAGCACGCGGGTGACGGTTTCCTTGAGGTTAGCCTGGATCGCGGCGTCCACGGGAATGATCGCGTTCTTGTCCTCGATGAAATCGCCGAGATGGCTGTCTTCCTCGTCGCCGATCGGCGTTTCAAGGCTGATCGGCTCCTTGGCGATCTTCATCACCTTGCGGACCTTTTCGAGCGGCATCGACAGGCGCTCGGCCATTTCCTCGGGCGTCGGCTCGCGGCCCTGCTCGTGGAGGAACTGGCGGCTGGTGCGCACGAGCTTGTTGATCGTCTCGATCATGTGCACCGGGATGCGGATGGTGCGCGCCTGGTCGGCGATCGAGCGGGTGATCGCCTGGCGGATCCACCAGGTGGCATAGGTCGAGAACTTGTAGCCGCGGCGGTATTCGAACTTGTCGACCGCCTTCATCAGCCCGATGTTGCCTTCCTGAATGAGATCAAGGAATTGCAGCCCGCGGTTGGTGTATTTCTTGGCGATGGAAATCACCAGGCGCAGGTTCGCCTCGACCATTTCCTTCTTGGCGATGCGCGCCTCGCGTTCGCCCTTCTGCACCATGTTGACGATGCGGCGGAATTCCGGAAGCGACATGCCGGTCTGGCTGGCGATGTCGGCGATTTCCACGCGGATGCGCTCGATGGCGTCGGCTTCCTTCTCGGCGAAGGCGGCCCACTTCTTGTCCTTGGCGGCGCGTTCCTTGAAGAAATCCTCGTCGAGCTCGTTGCCGATATAGCTGCTGAGGAAGTCGGCCCGCTTGACCTTGTGCCTTTCCGCAAGACGGAGCATCTGGCCGCCGAGCGCGGTCAGGCGACGGTTGAAGGCATAGAGGTTGTCGACCAGGAATTCGATCTTGGTCGCATGGAACTGGACGCTTTCGACCTCGGCAGTGAGGTCTTCGCGCAGCTGTTCGTACTTCTTTTCCTTGGCCGGCGGGAAAGCGTTGCCTGCGCCCAGCGTCTCGACACGCTCGGCCTGCAGCTTCTCGAACTTCTTGAACAGATCGGCGATGCGGGCGAAGCGTTCGAGAGCGTCGGGTTTCAGCGCAGCTTCCATCTGCGCGAGCGACATGGTGTTGTCTTCCTCGTCGTCTTCCTCGCGGCGCTTGCGCTCACCACCTTCGCCGTCTTCGTCCTCGTCAGCGTCGACGTCTTCCTCGTCCTCGACTTCATCGTCGTCGCGGATCGTGGGGCCGGCGGTTTCCTCGGAGATTTCGCCGTCGTCATCGTCCTCGGCGCCTTCTTCCATCTTGTCGACGGGCGGCTCCTTGGACAGCATGGCGTCGAGATCGAGGATCTCGCGCAGCTGCATTTCCTCGTTGTTGAGCGCTTCCGACCACTGGATGATGGCGTGGAAGGTGATCGGGCTTTCGCAGAGCCCGATGATCATGGTGTCGCGGCCGGCCTCGATCCGCTTGGCAATGGCGATTTCGCCTTCGCGGCTCAGCAGCTCCACCGCGCCCATTTCGCGCAGGTACATGCGGACCGGGTCATCGGTACGGTCGCCCGTCGCGGTCTTCTTGGCGGCGGTGGCCTTCTTGGTTTCCTTCTTCGGACTATCGTCGTCGTCGTCATCGTCATCGCTGTCGGCAGCGGCGATTTCCTCGACGTCGTTGTCGTCCTGGTCGGCTTCCTCGGCGTCCTCGTCGGTTTCGACGATCTGCACGCCCATTTCACTGATCGCGGTCTGGATATCCTCGATCTGGTCGGGGCTCATCTCGCCCGAGGGCAGGGCCTCGTTGAGTTCGTCATAGGTGATGTAACCGCGGCGCTTGGCCTTCGCGATCAGCTTCTTGATCGAGGCCTCGTTGAGGTCGATCAGCGGTGCATCATCGGTTTGAGAATTAGCTTCGGACGCCATAATTTCCGTTTCAGTCCGTTTCCTGTTCGCCGGCCGTTTCCGGCTGGGGCGAGTGTCCCGTTTCCAACTGCGCGCGCTCTGCCCGGCGTGCAGCCCTTAAATTCGCCATTTGGCCGAGTCGCACCTCGAATTCCAGCTTTCGTTTGAGCAGCCGCTGCTGCTCTGCGAAAGCGCCTTCGGGATCGGTTTCGAACCGCGCCGTTGCCGCGGCAAGCGCAGCCTCCAGCGCAGGTCGTTCGACCAGCAACGATACGGCTTCAGCCAGGTCTTCGCGCGCAGCCTCTGGATCTGTTGCTTCCGTCAGGAAGGCGAAACGGGATTTATCCGGGGCGGCCAAGGGGCCTGTAGGCTCAAATATGGGCGCGCCGCCGCCATGTTCAAGCATTTCCGCCATATCGAGCAGCGGATTGACCAATTCTGCGACTTTCGCGTCACGTTCGGCCGCTTCGGACAAGGCCTCGGCGTGGCGATCGATCTGGTCGGGGAAGCGGAGCAACCCGGCCACCACGGCAGTCGCCAGCCGGTCGCGGCTGCCACCGCCGACGAGCCGCTGGAGACGGCGAATCGCAGCTGGATCGGCCATTGCCTGGTGTGGGCGGCCCCTCTGGAAACCGCCGGGCTTCCATGGCGCACGCTCGCGCTGCGGGAAAGCGAAGGCCGAGAAGCGATCCATCAGTTCGCGGCGATAGAGCGCCTTTATGTCGGGATCGGCGATAGTCTCGACATGAGCGTTGAGCCGCGCCTTCAGGCCCGCCTTGGCTTCGGGACTATCGAGCGGCTGCGCGTCGCGTTCATATTGCCACAATGTGTCGAGCAGGCTGTCAGGCGAGGCGAGCAGTTCCTCCATCGCCTTCGCACCGCGTTGCCTGATCAGATCGTCCGGATCGAGGCCGGAGGGCAGACGGACGATAGCGAGCGAATGGGCCGGGCGCAGCAAGGGCAAGGCGCGCTGGATCGCCCGCATCGCCGCGCGCTGGCCCGCAGCGTCGCCGTCGAAGCACAGGATCGGCCGCTCGACCATGCGCCACAGCAGTTCGATCTGCCGCTCCGTCAACGCCGTGCCGAGCGGAGCGACCGCGTCGGCGATCCCGGCATTGGCGAGGGCGATGACATCCATATAGCCTTCGACAACCACCATCCGCCCGCTCTGGCGACTGGCGGGACCAGCACGGTGGAGGTTGTAAAGGGTGCGGCCCTTGTCGAACAGCGGGGTGTCCGGCGAGTTCAGATACTTGGCGACACCGTCCCGCTTGTCGAGGATGCGGCCACCGAAGGCAATGACGCGTCCGCGCGCGTCCTGGATCGGGAGCATCAGGCGCTCGCGGAACCGGTCGTAATGCTCGCCAGCTTCCGTTTCGATGCGCATGCCGCTCTCGACCAGCATGGACTCGTCGAACTGGGCCAACCCGGCCTTCAGCGCTTGCCTCCCTTCTGGCGCGTAGCCGAACCCGAATTCGCGGACGACGCTTTCGGAGAACCCGCGCGAGGCGAGGTAATCGCGCGCCTTGGTCCCTTCCTGCCCGCCAAGTTGATGCACGAACCACTGCTGCGCCGCCTCGGTCACGTCGATCAGGCTGGCACGCTTCTCGGCCTGTTTCGCGGCGCGCGGGTCCGGGGCGGGTACTTCCAGTCCGGCTTCCGCCGCCAGTTCCTTCACCGCATCCATGAACTGGAGGCCCCGCTGGTCGGTCATCCAGCGGATCACATCGCCATGCGCCCCGCAGCCGAAGCAGTGGTAGAACCCCTTGGCGTCGTTGACCGTGAAGCTCGGGCTCTTCTCGTTGTGGAACGGACAGCACGCCTTCCACTCCCGCCCTGCCCGCTGCAGCTTGACCGTGCGCATGATGACGCTGGAAAGCGTCACCCGGGCGCGCAGTTCGTCAAGCCATTGCGGGGAAAGCATGCCCGCTCAATGCGCCGCATGGCGAGGGCTTTCAAGTGCCGCGCGAGCTATGCGCCCGGTTACTTCTCCATCAGGCAGGCGTTGGTCACGCCGGCCTTGGCGGCGGGATATGGCCCCTCGCCGGTAGCAGCCGTCGCATCCGCTTCGAACTGATATGCCCGTGCCGGCCCTGCAGGCGGCAAGGTCGACTGCCACCAGAAGGTTAGCGGTTCGCCCTGTTCCCACTGGTTGCCACCATCGCCGGCGTTGATCGTCCAAACCAGCGCACCATCGTCGCAACTCATCACGACGTCGGCCTTCGGCCCGATTGCAGCAAGCGCTTCGGCCTTGGCGTAGCCGGCCTTGCCGGTGAAGCCGTTTGCGGCGCGCAGCATGCGGAATTCGGTCGCACGCTCGATATCGCTCGAATCGTTGCCCGTCCCGCTACCGGTTGCCGGGTCCATGTCCTCGCCGGGATAGACGATGAAGACATAGGTATAGACCGTTCCTTCCGGTGCCGTTGTCGGCTCGCACGGATCGATCCCGTCCGGGCAGGCGACGTAGGAAGTCACATCGGCAAAGGCGCTGACCTGGTTGGAGAAAGCGACCTTCAACCGCTCGCCGCGCGGACCCTCGATCAGTCCTCCCAGCCTGAGGTCGGCGAAGTCGCCCTTCTCGCGGTCGACCGCCATGGAGATGGCGTCGGCGGTGGTATTGGCATCATTGAGGTCGGTCACATCGCTGCCGGCGACGGTGCTGGTCTCCTCGGCATAGTCGGCGTCTTCACCGCCCGAGCAGGCGGAGAGCGAAAGCGAAATGGCGAGAGCCGAAACGGCAGCGATGCGGATCATGACAGGCTTTCTTTGACGAGTTTCGAGGCGAGCCCCATGTCCAGAACAGCGCCGTGCTTCGCCTTTAGTTCCGCCATCACCTTGCCCATATCCTTAACCGATTCGGCCCCGGTCGTTACCTTGGCCTGCTCGATCGCCGCCCGGGTCTGCGTCTCGTCGAGCATCTGCGGCAGGAACTCCTCGATCACCGCCAGCTCGCCGCGCTCCTTGTCGGCCAGTTCCTCGCGGCCGCCGTCAACGAACATGGTTATCGATTCGCGCCGCTGCTTGGCCATTTTTTGCAGCACATCGATCACCACATCGTCATCGGGCACCTCCTTGGACGAGGTGCGCAGCTCGATATCGCGGTCCTTGATCTTGGCTCCGATCAGCCGCAGCGCGGCGGTGCGGTCCTTGTCGCCGGCCTTCATGGCGGCGGTGGTGGCGGCCTTGATGTCGTCGCGCAGTTTCGTTTCGGGCATGGTTCGTCCTGTGATTTTCCGGAGTTTTCGGGATTGCTCCCCAATTGGCCCCGCACGGCCCTTGACGCAAGGGGAGGGTATCCCTAGCGACCGACGCTTAGCGACATCGCCGGAAAACCCCTGACTCGGAGAGCCCCATGGCCACCGCCGACATTACCCCTGCGCAGCCTAAAGGCGCGACGGGAGTTCTTTTGCTGGCCGACGGAACGGCCCTGTGGGGCAAGGGCTTCGGCGCGGAGGGCAGCGCGGTGGGCGAGGTGTGCTTCAACACCGCGATGACCGGATACCAGGAGGTGATGACCGATCCCTCCTACGCCGGGCAGGTGGTGACCTTCACTTTCCCGCATATCGGCAATGTCGGGACCAATGCCGAGGATGTCGAAAGCCACGAGGTCGGCAGCGCAGTCGGCTGCGTGGTGCGCGAGGACGTGACCCTGCCGAGCAACTTCCGCAGCGCCGAGCATTTTACGCAGTGGATGGCGGCGAACGGCAAGATCGGGCTCGCCGGCATCGATACCCGCGCGCTGACCCGCTTCATCCGCGTGGGCGGCGCTCCCAATGCGGTGATCGCCCATGCGGCGGACGGCAGGTTCGACCTCGCCGCGCTGCTGAAGCGGGCGCAGGACTGGCCGGGGCTGGAGGGGATGGACTTGGCCCAGGCGGTCAGCCGCGAGCACCAGGAGGACTGGGGCGGTGGTTACTGGCGGCTCGGCCACGGCTATGGCCGCGCGGACTGGCACGACAAGCCCCACGTCGTCGCGATCGATTACGGCGCAAAGGACAATATCTTCCGCAACCTGGTGAAGGCGGGGGCCAAGGTGACGGTGGTCCCGGCGCGGACCAGCCTCGAGGATATCCTCGCACTAAATCCGGCAGGCGTGTTCCTTTCCAACGGCCCCGGCGATCCGGCGGCGACGGGCGAATATGCGGTGCCGGTGATCAAGGCGCTGCTCGAACGCGACATCCCGCTGTTCGGCATCTGCCTCGGCCACCAGATGCTGGCGCTGGCGGCGGGCGCGAAGACGGTCAAGATGCACCAAGGCCACCGCGGCGCGAACCACCCGGTCCAGCGGGTCGGCGAGGGCTGGGGCGAGACTTCGGGGCTGGTCGAGATCACCTCGATGAACCACGGCTTCGCGGTCGACGCGAGCACGTTGCCAGCGGGCGTGGAGCAGACCCATGTCTCGCTGTTCGACGGCAGCAACTGCGGGATCAGCATCACCGGCAAGAAGGCCTTCGGGGTGCAGTACCACCCCGAGGCAAGCCCGGGGCCGCAGGACAGCTTCTACCTGTTCGAGAAGTTCGTGGGGATGTTGGGGTGAGCGAGCCCGACTTCAACAAGTTCTTGGACGACTTAATCGTCGAATCAGCTAAGCGCCAAACTGGCGTCAACATCGAGGCTATCGATTTCTTCGACCTTTGCGAGGATGTGCATCCCGGCTTTGCGCCTACTTGGCGAGACATGGCTATCGGCCGTCTGGACGAACTAGGTTGGGCTAGGTTCAAGCCCTATTCTGATGCACCAGGGCGCCGCGCCCTGAAGATTACCCACGCAGGCATTGCGCGCGCGAGCGAAGTCAGGCTTCAGCGGCGTAAGCCTACGGCCTGGGAGCGAATAAAAGCCATTCCTCGAAGCGATTGGATCGCGCTTCTTGCTCTAATTGTCAGCGCAATAGCTTTACTCAAAGGCGAATAATGCCAAAAAGAACCGACATCTCCTCGATCCTCGTTATCGGCGCCGGGCCGATCATTATCGGCCAGGCCTGCGAGTTCGACTACTCCGGCACGCAGGCGATCAAGGCTTTGCGCGAGGAGGGCTACCGCGTCATCCTCGTCAATTCCAATCCGGCCACGATCATGACCGATCCGGAGATGGCCGACGCAACCTATATCGAGCCGATCACGCCCGAGATCGTCGCCAAGATCATCGCCAAGGAACGCCCCGACGCGCTGCTGCCGACCATGGGCGGGCAGACCGCGCTCAACTGCGCGCTCAAGCTCGACGAGATGGGCGTGCTGGCCGAATACGGCGTCGAGATGATCGGGGCCAAGGCCGATGCCATCGACAAGGCCGAGAACCGCCAGCGTTTCCGCGAGGCGATGGACAAGATCGGCCTCGAAAGCGCGCGCAGCGGCGTGGCGCATACGGTGGACGAGGCATTTGCGGTGCTGGAGAGCACCGGCCTGCCCTCGATCATCCGCCCCAGCTTCACCCTCGGCGGCACCGGCGGCGGCATCGCCTACAACAAGGCCGAGTTCGAGAAGATCGTGCGCGAAGGGCTCGAAGCCTCGCCGACCACCGAAGTCCTGATCGAGGAATCGCTCCTCGGCTGGAAGGAATTCGAGATGGAGGTGGTGCGTGACCGCAAGGACAACGCCATCATCATCTGCAGCATCGAGAATGTCGATCCGATGGGCGTCCACACCGGAGACAGTATCACCGTCGCCCCGGCGCTGACGCTGACCGACAAGGAATACCAGATCATGCGCAACGCCAGCATCGCTGTGCTGCGCGAGATCGGGGTCGAGACGGGCGGATCGAACGTCCAGTTCGCGGTCAATCCCATGGACGGTCGCTTGATCGTGATCGAGATGAACCCGCGCGTGTCGCGCAGCTCGGCGTTGGCTTCGAAGGCGACCGGCTTCCCCATCGCCCGCGTCGCGGCCAAGCTGGCGGTCGGCTACACGCTCGACGAGATCACCAACGAGATCACCGGCGCGACCCCGGCCAGTTTCGAGCCGACCATCGATTATGTCGTGACCAAGATCCCGCGCTTCGCCTTCGAGAAATTCAAGGGTGCGGAAAACAATCTTGCCACGGCGATGAAGTCGGTCGGCGAAGTCATGGCGATCGGGCGCAATTTCCAGGAATCGATGCAGAAGGCGCTGCGCGGGCTGGAGACCGACCTCGACGGCTTCAATCGCATTGTCGAGCTCGAAGGGGTGGGCAAGGACACCATCACCGCCTCGCTCAGCAAGCGGACGCCCGACCGGCTGCTCAAGGTTGCGCAGGCGTTCCGCGAAGGGCTGAGCGTCGAGGAAGTACACGAGGTCACCAGCTACGACCCGTGGTTCCTGCGCCAGATCGAAGCGATCATCGATGCCGAGAAGGAACTCGGCGAGAATGGCCTGCCGCAGGACGCGGCGGGACTGCGCCGGCTGAAAGCGATGGGCTTCTCCGACAAGCGGCTCGCCACGCTGGCGGTGCGCTCGGTCGGCGTCGCGGGCGGCCTGGCGGAAACGCAGGCGCGCCGCTCTGGCCTGCTGCACGATGCGCTCAAGGTTATGGCGGGGGCGACCAGCGAGAAGGAAGTGTGCCAGCTGCGCCGCAAACTCGGCGTGGTGCCGGTGTTCAAGCGGATCGACAGCTGCGCCGCCGAGTTCGATGCGATCACCCCCTATATGTACTCGACCTACGAAGCCCCGACCTTCGGCGCGCCCGAGTGCGAGGCCAATCCGTCCGACCGGCGCAAGATCGTCATTCTCGGCGGCGGCCCCAACCGGATCGGGCAGGGAATCGAGTTCGACTATTGCTGCGTCCACGCCTGCTACGCACTGGCCGAGGCCGGGTTCGAGACCATCATGGTCAACTGCAACCCCGAAACCGTCTCCACCGATTACGACACCTCCGACCGGCTCTATTTCGAGCCGCTGACGGCGGAGGACGTGCTGGAGATCCTCCGGATCGAGCAGTCGAAGGGCGAGCTCGTCGGCGTGATCGTCCAGTTCGGCGGCCAGACGCCCTTGAAGCTGGCGCAAGCGCTGGAAGACGCGGGCATCCCGATTCTCGGCACTTCGCCCGACGCCATCGACCTCGCCGAAGACCGCGAACGCTTCGCCAAGCTGGTCAACAAGCTCAAGCTCAAGCAGCCCGACAACGGCATCGCCTACAGCCGCGACGAAGCAGCCGCCGTGGCCGCCCGGATCGGCTATCCGGTGCTCCTGCGCCCCTCCTATGTCCTGGGTGGCAGGGCGATGGAGATCGTCGACAGCCTCGCCCAGCTCGACGACTATATCAAGACCGCGGTCAATGTGTCGGGTGACAGCCCGGTGCTGGTCGACCAGTACCTGCGCGACGCCATCGAATGCGACGTCGACGTTGTCTCCGATGGCTCGGAAGTCCGCATCGCCGGGGTGATGCAGCATATCGAGGAGGCCGGGGTGCACTCGGGCGACAGCGCCTGTACCCTGCCGCCTTACAGCCTGCCGGACGATATCGTCGCCGAGATGGAGCGGCAGGCGACCGAGCTTGCCCTCGCACTCAAGGTCGTGGGACTGATGAACGTCCAGTTCGCGGTCAAGGCAGGTGAGGTGTACCTGATCGAGGTCAATCCCCGCGCCTCGCGCACCGTGCCCTTCGTCGCCAAGGCGATTGGCAGCCCGGTGGCCAAGATCGCCAGCCTGGTCATGGCAGGGCAGAAGCTGACCGATTTCGAGCCGTTCAACCTGCGCCCCGATCACATGGCGGTGAAGGAGGCGGTGTTCCCCTTCGCCCGCTTCCCCGGCGCCGATCCGGTGCTCTCGCCCGAAATGAAATCGACCGGGGAAGTGATGGGGATCGACAAGGCGTTTCCGGAGGCATTCCTCAAGTCGCAGCTCGGTGTCGGCATGGCCTTGCCCGAAAGCGGCACGCTGTTCGTCTCCGTCAAGGACAGCGACAAGCCGGTCATCGTCCCGGCGGTGAGGACGCTGGTGGAGAAGGGCTTCCGCATCATCGCCACCGGCGGCACGCATGACTATCTCGCCGAACAGGGCATCCCGGTCGAGCGGGTCAACAAGGTAGCGCAAGGCCAGCCACATATCGTCGATGCGATCATCGATGGCGAGGTGGACCTGATCTTCAACACCACCGAAGGCTGGCAGAGCCTGGCAGACAGCAAATCCATCCGCGCCAGCGCGCTGGAGGCGAAGCTTCCGTACTACACCACGGCCCCCGCCAGCCTCGCCGTGGCGCAGGCGATTGCCACCACCAATGCGAGCAAGCTTGAAGTGCGGTCGCTGCAAGACTATTATAGCCGGGACTAACACAGCTTCTCCCCCACAGTTCGACCAGCTGATCCGCGCGTAACGAGGCGCGGCAGAGGATCGAATTGACGGTTGCCCGTGGTGGGGCGGGGCGAACGAGAGAAAGAATTGGGGACCGTAATGGAAAAGGTGCCGATGCTGGCAGAGGGCTATGAGCGGCTGACTGCCGATCTCAAGGCGCTGCGGGCGGAACGTCCGAAGATCGTCGACGCGATCGAGGAAGCACGCGCTCATGGCGACTTGTCGGAGAACGCCGAGTATCATGCCGCCAAGGAACGGCAGGGCCAGATCGAAGCCCAGATCGCCGATATCGAGGACCGCGTCAGCCGCGCCCAGATCATCGATCCGACCACGCTGTCGGGCGACAAGATCGTGTTCGGCGCGACCGTGACCCTGCTCGACGAGGACGACAAACCTGTCCGCTACCAGATCGTCGGCCAGACCGAGGCTGATGCGAGCAAGGGGCGCATCTCCTACAATTCGCCCATCGGGCGCGCGCTGATCGGCAAGATGGTCGGTGAAGAGATCGAGGTCACTGTGCCGTCGGGCGACAAGTTCTACCTCGTCGAGAAGATCGAGTTCATCTGATCCGATGGCGGTTCCGGTACGTGCGATAGAAGAGCGCCGGATCGCCGAGCATTTCCTCGCTCTGGACGCGGTAAGCGCGGCCGACGCGGTGGAATATGACCCCAAGCGGCCTAGCCGCAAGCGCGCATTCGCCCGGCTCAAGGGTAGCGACGTTATTCGTCCCGCCGGTCGGGACCGCTGGTATCTCGACGAGGACAGGTGGGACAAGCGCCGCGGCTTCCGCCGCAGTCGTATTGCCGGGGCTGTGTTCTTGGCAGCAGCGGTTGGTCTATTCGCCGCGCTTCGCTCACGCTAGTTCAGCCGAGCCGCTTTTCCATGGCGTAATTGTGGATCGGCACGCCGTCGATCTCGAAATCGCGCCGGTGCGTGACGACGTAGCCTGCGCGCGCGAACGAGGGCCGCGCAAGTTCGCTTGCCTCGGTATAGAGCCGCGAGAGGCCCAGCGCACGGGCATGCTTCTCTGCTGCAGCTAGCAGCCGGCCGGCCAGGCCAAGCCGTGTGTGCTGAGGGTGGTTGTAGAGCCGGTCGAGGTGCCCATCTGGCTCCATGACAGCGTAAGCGACAGGAACACCGTGGCCGTCCACCGCCACAAAGATCGCGTGGCCGTCGCTGGCCCGGCGGCGGTACATGGCTGGGCCGGGGTGCCGCGCTGCCCATGCTTCGACCTGCTCGGGCGCATAGCCATGTGGCCCCACTTCGCGGATTGCCGCCAGAGCGAGTGCGGTCAGCGCCCGAGCATCGCCATCGCGATAGAGGCGGATGGCGTATTCCATCCGGTCCAGATCACACCTCCGGTGTCAGCAGCTTGTGGATGTGGACCACCACATAGCGCATTTCGGCATCGTCGACCGTCCGCTGTGCCTGTGCGCGCCACGCATCAACGGCAGCATCATAGCTGCTGTAGATGCCGACGACATGAAGGCTCTCGGGATCCTGGAACTCCAACGAACGCGGATCCTTGACGCGGCCGCCCATGACGAGATGGAGCTTCTGGCTCGGGGTGGTTTCTTCCATGGTACACTTTCCTGGGGAGGGAATCTCGGCGCGCCCATAGCGCAGCAGGGCGCAGAGGCAAACCGCCCTGCGCCCTTACCGGACCTGAGATTTCGTATTCGTTAGCGGGCGACTGTGGCGAACTAGTGCGTCAGGTGCTTGCGGGTCTGGCGGACAGCGCGCCCGGCCCTCCGACCGGCCCGGCGACCAAGATCGTGCACCGCGTCGCGTGCGCTGGCCGCGAGGTAAGCGCCTTCGCGCTTCGCCTTGCGGGTCGTGCGCTCGACATTGTCGCCAAGGTCTTCCAGCTTCTCTGTGCCAGCCTCGCGGACATCATCGGCAAGATCGCCGGCCGCGTCGAGCATGCCCAAAGCGTAGGCGATGCCGGCTTCCGTGGCATAGCTGGCCAATCCTGCGGCACGGTGGCCAAGCCGGCGGCCAGGGCGAGTCATGGCGCCGATGACCAGCGCTATGACCGCAACACCAGCGACCGATGCGACGGGGTGGGCGCGGACGAAATCGGTTGCCGCTTTGGCAGCATCACCAGCGGCGCGCGCGATATCGCGCTCGGCCAGGCGGGCCTCGCCCTGTTCGATCCGCTGCCTGAGGGCGTCACGGTTGTCGGGGTTACTCATGTGTCATCTCCCATTGGGGGTTGGGGTGTGTCGTCTTCTTCTCCCGCCTCGCCGGTGAACATCGCCATAATCGGATTGCGGGCAAACCACAGGGCGATGGCGCCAAACAGCAGGGCCACGATGCCGATATTGTCGCCGACCTTGGCCTGGGCGTTGTCGAGCAACTCCGCCGCACCATCCCTGGCCCGGTCCAGCGCGCGCTTTCCTACGGTCTTCTCTTCCAGATCCGTCTTCACCCGCTCGATATCGGCCTTGAACAGGGCATGCGCGGCATTGCGCAGGACGCGATCCTCTCGGAGCTGGCGTTCAAGATTGCTCATTTTCACCACTCTTGAAGGCGTCGCCCAGGGCCTTGAAGCGCCTCACTGCCTTCTGCGCGAAAATGGCGACACCCAGCAGCAACACGCCGACAACCACCGCCACTGCACCGAACGGCGTGAGATAGGGGCCCAAGGCAATCACCAGGCCAACCACCAGCGCAATCAGCGCGAGGTGGAGGAAGGCCAAAGCGGCAAGGCCGAAGACAACGCCCTGCTTGGTTTTTTCACCGGCATAGCTGGCGCGGGTCTTCTGGAACGCGACTTCAGCCTGGAAATAGGTCTTGCCGTCGTCGATCAGCGCACTGACATCGTCCGCCAGCGAACCGAAGGTCGGCTCCTCGCCGCCTTCTTCGGACGACCGACCAGGCTCAAGCTCGCCGGGCTGCGCCTCGTGCGTGGCATTATCCAGCATTCGCGCAGCCCCTTTCTTCACTTAACGGCGAAAAATGCGCGACAGGAGGTAGCCTGCGACCGCGGCGATACCAAGGGCCGTACCCGGCTTTTCACGCACGAAGGTCTTCGCGTCTTCGCCCAGTTCCTCGAAGCTCTTGGCCTCCAGCTTGGCGGCGTTCTCCTGCAGGCTGCGCGCAGCGGTGCGGGCATAATCGCCATATTGCGGGCCGAAGTTTTCGTCGATCTTGGCGGCGTTCTCAGCCACCAGCTGGCCCAGTGCGGCGAGCGCGTCGCTGGCCTTGGCCTTGCCTTCGACAGCGAGTTCGCTGGCCCGAACCTTGGCTTCCTCGCCATAGTCCTTGGCATCGGCTACCAGGTCGGTGCTCTTGCCCTTGGCCTGTTGGCGATAGGTGCCGACAACCTGGCCGGCTTCGGCCTTCAGCGCGGCGGCGCCGGCTTTGGCTTCTTCGAGTGCGGCGTTGAACCGCGACTTGGCTTCTTCGCGATGGGTCACTTCTGGTTCCTTTACTGGAGTGGCTTTGGGGGCAGCAGTTTTGGCGGTCGCCTTGGGGGCAGCCTTGGCAGTAGGCTTCTTGGGTACCGCACGCTTTGCCGGGGTCTTGGGAGTGTTGCCACTGGTGGGGCTCTTGGCCATGATCTCTTCCCTCCGTTACTACTTCATACCAGCATACTCGCGCGCGGGGGCAAAGCGAATACGCATGCAGGAGGAGAACGCGCCTTGCACCGGTCCGTTCCGCCGCATAGAGCGCTTTCGCCCCTGCATAGACCCAATATGGGGGTGTCTTAACGCGATACAACACCAGTCCGCCGGAGCCAATCCCAATGACCGCGATCATCGACATCCACGCCCGTGAAATCCTCGACAGCCGAGGCAACCCGACGGTTGAAGTCGATGTCCTGCTCGAGGACGGCAGCTTCGGTCGCGCAGCGGTGCCTTCGGGCGCGTCGACCGGCGCGCACGAAGCCGTCGAACTGCGCGATGGCGACAAGTCACGCTACCTCGGCAAGGGCGTGCTCAAGGCGGTGGAAGCGGTCAACACGGTGATCGCCGATACGCTGCTCGGCCTCGATGCCGAGGATCAGCGCGATATCGACGGCGTGCTGATCGACATCGACGGGACCGACAACAAAGCCAAGCTGGGTGCCAACGCCCTGCTCGGCACATCCCTGGCTGTCGCGAAGGCTGCGGCGGCGGCGCGCGGCATGCCGCTTTACGCCTATGTCGGCGGCGTTTCAGCGCATGTCCTGCCGGTGCCTATGATGAACATTATCAACGGCGGCGAGCACGCGGATAACCCGATCGACTTCCAGGAATTCATGATCATGCCGGTCGGTGCACCGACGCTGGCCGAAGCCGTGCGCTGGGGCTCGGAAGTGTTCCACACGCTCAAGAAGGGGCTGCATGAAAAGGGACTGGCAACGGCGGTGGGTGACGAGGGCGGCTTCGCGCCGAACTTGTCGAGCACCCGCGCGGCGCTCGACTTCATCATGGAATCGATCGGCAAGGCCGGCTTCACCGCTGGAACGGACATCCAGCTGGCGCTCGACTGCGCCGCAACGGAGTTCTTCCGCGACGGCAAGTACGAAATCAGCGGCGAGGGCCTGTCGCTCAGCCCGGTGGAAATGGCCGACTATCTCGCCGCCTTGTGTAACGACTATCCGATCGTCTCGATCGAAGACGGCATGGGCGAGGACGATTTCGAAGGCTGGAAGGCCGTGACCGACACAATCGGCAGCAAGGTCCAGCTCGTTGGCGACGACCTGTTCGTGACCAATCCCGCACGCCTCGCCATGGGCATTGAGAAAGGTCTCGCCAACTCGCTGCTGGTCAAGGTCAACCAGATCGGGACGCTCAGCGAGACGCTGGAGGCCGTCGATATGGCCCACCGCGCGGGCTACACCAGCGTGATGAGCCACCGTTCGGGCGAAACCGAGGACGCGACCATCGCCGACCTCGCCGTCGCCACCAATTGCGGGCAGATCAAGACGGGCTCGCTCGCCCGGTCGGACCGGCTTGCCAAGTACAACCAGTTGATCCGGATCGAGGAAGAGCTGGGCGCCAGCGCGCATTACGCCGGCGCCGCGTGCTTCGGACGGCTCGCGCGTTAGTCGTCAGATCGGAGTTGCATCGGCGCGGATGCGAGCAATGGCTGCATCCAGATGGGCTGCTGCGATATGCGCGCCCATCCGGTCCAGTATCGTCAATTTCTCCTCCAGCAAGAGCGCCAGTGCGAGCATTTCATCCGCGTGCGATTGCACGGGGGTTTCGGGTGCGATCATACCCATTTCCGTCAGTCCTCAGCCTGCGATCATGCGTCCCGCCTTGGGTGATGACGCGTGCATGCCGTTTTTGCGAGCGATGTTGCCTCGGATACGGAGGTAACTTGGCAGATCAATCGGTCCGCGCCATAGTCCCCTCGGAGGGAGGCAGAGCATATGGAGCGATTTCCGTCGCATCCGGGCGATGTGACGCCGGAATGGTTGACCCGCGTGCTCCGGGCTGAGGTCGAGGGTGTCAGCTGGCAGCCGATCGGTACGGGGCAGGTTGGCGACAGCGCGCGCTTTACGCTCGATCGACACGAGGGGAGCGCGGCACCAGAGACGGTAGCAGGCAAGTTTCCGGCTGCGGATGAAACGAGCCGCTCCACTGCCGCGATGTTCGGGCTTTATTCGAAAGAGGTGAACTTCTACCGCGACATAGCGGCCCAACTCGCGGTGCGGGTGCCACACGTCTACTTCTCCGGACTGGCCGAAGACGGCGATGAATTCATCCTGCTGTTCGAAGATCTTGGCCCCTGTCGCGGCGGCAACCAGATTGCGGGCTGCGACCTCAGCGATGCCGAGCATGCAATCCGTCAAGCAGCGGCCATCCATGCGCCCAGCTGGCACAATCGCGCCATTCTCGACGCCGAATGGCTGGTGGCCAAGCCCGAGGTCTCGGCCCAGATCCGCGCGCTCTATCCGCAGGCCCAAGCGATATGGCGCGAACGCTATGCCGACACGCTGGAGCCGGAGTTCATGCAATTGTGCGAGGCGGTGGCCGAACATACTGTGAGTGTCTTCACAACCGAGCAGCCTGTACCTGTAAGCCTGGTCCACGGCGACTTCCGGCTCGACAACATGTTGTTCGACATCAACGGCGGTGCAGAGCCCATCGCCGTGCTCGACTGGCAGACGGTCACCATCGGCAACCCGATGACCGATATCGGCTATTTCCTCGGCTGCGGCATCGGCGATGACCTTCGCAGCCAGCATGAAGACCGATTGATCGACCTGTGGCTGTCCGAAATGGCCGCGCGCGGGGTAAAGCTCAGCCGTGGCGATATCTGGGACGATTACCGTCGCGGGGCGATCCACGGTGTCACCACAGCGGTGTTCAGCGCCGCCTTCGTCGAGCGGACCGAGCGCGGGGACGCCAATTTCCTGTCCATGGCCCGCGGCGCCTGCGCACTCGCGCTGGCCCATGACAGCCTCGGAGCACTCAAGGGAGAATAGACGTGGTGCTGACCAAAGGCGACGATTACCCACTCCACCAGACGCCGGAGCCGGTTGCTTACTCCGGCACCGACCGCAATTTCTACGATCGCTATTTCTTCAACGGCTATGGCCCGGACGGAGAGGACTTTTTCGCAGTTGCTTTCGGGGTCTATCCCCATCTCGACGTCGCCGACTCCCATTTCTGTGTAGTTCGTGACGGCAAGCAGCACTGTGTCCACGCCAGTCGCAAGCTCGCCATGGAGCGGATGGACCTCTCCTGCGGCCCGGTGCGGATCGAGATTGTCGAGCCGCTGCACAAGCTGCGGGTGATCGTCGAGGGGGAAGGGCTGGCGGCCGATATCACCTTCACGGGCCGGGCCTTCCCGATCGAGGAACCGCGCTTTGTCTGGCGCATCGGCCCGCGCACGGTGATGGATTACACCCGGCTGACCCAGAACGGCCACTACGAAGGCTGGATCGAGGTTGACGGCAAACGCAAGCCACTCGTCGCCGGGACCGCCGGGACGCGGGACCGCAGCTGGGGCGTGCGGCCTGTCGGCGCCTCCGATCCGCAGTTCAACAACGGTTCGGCGGTGCCTCAGTTCTTCTGGCAATGGACCCCGGTCAATTTGCCGGGGCGCAGCCTCTTCTACCACCTCAATGCCCATGCCGACGGGACGGCCTGGAACACGCGCGGGGTGGTGGCGCCCGACGGCAACGGGCCGGAAGCCTTCACTGACCACCACGCGCCCGAGATGGAAACCCCGCTGGAGCCGGGAACCCGCTGGCCTTCAGGGGGCACGCTCAAGATGGGCGGCGAGAGCTTCGCCTTCGAGCCGGTCGGGCGTTTCCAGATGCGCGGGCTGGGCTATACCTCGCCCAAATGGAACCACGGGCTCGACCATGGCACGCTCGAGATCGAGCGCGAGGATATCGATCTCGCCAGTTGCGATCCGGTGCGGCCCGACCATCTCCATGTGCAGATGCTCTGCCGCGTCACCAGCGACAGCGGCGAAGTGGGCATGGGCGTGTTCGAACAGCTCGCCATCGGCGACTACGCGCCGCTGGGGCTGAGGGGATTGTCGGGTCCGGCCTAGGCCGCGGCGGTGAGGCGGGCGAGCTGAACCTCGCTCAGTTCAACCCGGGTGAATTCGAGCAACTCGTGGAGCTGCTCCACCGTTCGCGCACTGGCGATAGGGGCCGGAATGCCCGGCTGGCGCACCAACCAGGCGAGAGCGATGGCTGACAGGCTCGCGCCGCTTTCAGCTGCGACTTCGTCCATCACCGCCAGAACCTGC
Organism: Erythrobacter sp. SDW2; assembly: GCF_021431965.1. Lineage (NCBI taxonomy): Bacteria > Pseudomonadati > Pseudomonadota > Alphaproteobacteria > Sphingomonadales > Erythrobacteraceae > Erythrobacter > Erythrobacter sp. SDW2. The sequence continues at coordinate 1,848,151 of NZ_CP090370.1, read as the reverse complement.
GGGCCGTTGCTCCCGGCCAGTTCCCTGGCCCGGCCGCCGCGCATCGACTGGGCAAAATCTTCTTCGGTGCGATACTTGCCGGTCAGATAGCCCGAGGCGAGGCCGAAGAAGGGCAGCATGGCGATACCCTTCGACGTTGCGAGCGCCTGCAACTCCGATCCATAAGCACTGCGCGCCACGAGGTTGTACTCGTTCTGCAGAGCGGTGAAGGGCGTCGCGCCCGTCGTTTCGGCATGATCGAGCGACGCGCCAAGCCGCGCGGCATCGAAGTTCGATGCCCCGATGCCCTTGGTCTTGCCGCTCTGCACCGCGCCGTCGAAGGCATCGACAATCGCGCCAATCTCAAGCTCGGGATAATCCTTGTGCGCATAGTAGAGGTCGATGTGGTCCGATTGCAGTCGCTCCAGCGAAGCATCGAGCGATTGCAGCACGCGGGCAGGCTCATAGAGTTCGGAACCGCCGAGCATCCCGGTCTTGGTATGGATGCGCATATCTGCCCGCACGCCGCGGCTTGCCATCCATTCGCCCAGCACGGTTTCTGACTCGCCGCCTTTGTGGCCCGGTACCCAGGCCGAGTAGACATCGGCGGTGTCGATCATGCGACCACCAGCCTCATAGAAAGCGTCGAGCACAGCGAAGGCTTCATCGCCCTTGCAGGTCCAGCCAAAGACATTGCCACCCAGGACCAGCGGTAAACCCGCGATGAAATCGGTTCCGCTCACGCGAACTTTTCCTGCATCGCCAGTAGCGCCATGGCCGCTTCGGCCGCGCCTGCACCCTTGTTCGCCTGCTTGGGATCGGCGCGATAGATCGCCTGCGCCTCGTTCTCGGTGGTGAGAATGCCATTGCCGATGGCAATGCCGTCCATCGTCAGCGCCATGATCCCGCGCGCACTTTCACCTGCGACGATCTCGAAGTGATAGGTCTCGCCGCGAATGACCACGCCAAGGGCGACGAAACCGTCGTAGCGGTCGCTCTCTGCTGCCATGGCAATGGTGCCGGGCACTTCCAGCGCGCCGGGGACGGTCACGACCTCGACCTCATGCCCCGCAGCTTCCAGCGCAGCGCTGGCGCCAGCGACCAGCATATCGTTGAGATGATCGTAGAAGCGGGCTTCAACTATCAGGAAACGGGCCATATTTTTACTCCGGGATCGGCATATGGCCGACAATATCGAGGCCATAGCCTTCGATGGCCACCACATTGGGTTGGGAATTGCTGAGCAGGATCATCTCGTGGACATCGAGATCGGCAAGGATCTGCGAGCCGATGCCGACATTGCGGACTTCGTCTTCCGGCGCGTATCCCGTCGCGCGGCGGCCGGTGATGATCACGATGATGCCAGAGCCATGCTCACCTACCGCCTGCATGGCACGTTGCAGCGTGCGCTTGCGCGGGCCGCGCTGGCCGAGGACGTCGTCGAAGATCGAGATCGGGTGGACGCGGGTGAGGGTGGGGGTGCCGGTCACCACATGCCCCTTCTGCAGGACATAGTGCTCGCCGCCATCGACAGTGTTGCGATAGGTCAGCATGCGCCACTGGCCGCCGTAGTCGGATTCGAAGGCGCTGTCATCCACGCGCCTGACCAGGTGGTCGTAGCGCATGCGGTATTCGATCAGATCGCGGATAGTGCCGATCTTGAGGCTGTGCTTGCGGGCGAAGCGGACGAGATCGTCGAGCCGCGCCATGGTCCCGTCCTCGTTCATGATCTCGCAGATCACACCCGAGGGGTTCAGCCCGGCGAGGCGCGAGATGTCCACCGCTGCCTCGGTATGTCCGGCCCGGACAAGCACACCGCCATCGCGCGCGGCGAGGGGGAAGACGTGGCCTGGCGTCACGATGTCGTCCGGACCCTTCATGGCGTCAATCGCGACCGAAATCGTGCGCGCCCGGTCGGCGGCGGAGATGCCTGTCGTCACACCCTCCTTGGCCTCGATCGAGATCGTGAAGGCGGTCTGCATCGATTCCTTGTTGTTGCGGCTCATCGGCTGGAGGCCGAGCGCATCGACCCGCGCCTTGTCGAGCGCAAGGCAGATCAGCCCGCGCCCGTGCGTGGCCATGAAGTTGATGGCATCGGGCGTCGCCATCTGCCCGGGGATGATCAGGTCACCCTCGTTCTCGCGGTCCTCGTCATCGACCAGGACATACATCCGTCCGTTGCGAGCCTCGTTGATGATCTCCTCGGCCCCGACCAGGACCGGGCGATCGTCATTCTCGAGCAGGAAAGCTTCGAGCTTGGCCAGCGTTTCGGCGGTGGGGTTCCACCCGTCGTCGGCACAATCGCGCAAGGTATTGGCGTGGAGTCCCGCTGCTCTGGCGAGCCCGGCGCGAGTCATTGTTCCAGTGGCGACGAGGTCACGCACCTGTGTGATAACGGATGTGCTCATACACTCATGCTATCACATCTGAGTGTGATAGCAAGTTCACAAGTCACATCGGGGAAGGCAACCCTGGTCGCGCCGTCTGGTTGTGCAACATCCGAAGAAAAAGGGAAGGATTTGGTGGACGCTGTAGGGTTCGAACCTACGACCCGCTGATTAAGAGTCAGCTGCTCTACCAACTGAGCTAAGCGTCCACACACCGGCATCGATGCCGCGCGAATTCGAAGCCCGAATCCGCGGAGACGCGCCAATTAGCGATTCTCCGGGCCGATGCAAGGGCTATCTCACGGCAGCACGGATTTCCCGCGGCCATTCTGCCAACGGTACTGCATCAACAGCAAACCGATGCAGATCATGCTGCTCATCATGGAGGACCCCCCGTGGCTCATCCACGGCAAGGGTATTCCCTTGGCCGGAGCCATGCCCATGACCATCAGCAGGTTCACAGCAATGTAGAAAAAGATCGTCGCCGTTGCCCCGCCTGCCAGCAGTGCGCCGAACCGGTCCTGCGACCGGCGCGCAACCATCATGCCCCAGCGCAGGATCAAGCCATACATCAGAAGCACAAACAGGCCGCCGACCAGCCCCCATTCCTCGGCCATGGAGGCAAAGACGAAATCGGTATGCGGCTCCGGAAGGTAGTTGAGGTGGCTCTGCGTCCCTTCGTTGAAACCCTTGCCGAAGATGCCGCCCGAACCGATGGCGATTTTCGACTGAGCGATATGGTATCCCGCGCCGAGCGGGTCGCTCTCGGGATCGAGGAAGGTGGTTACCCGGGCCCGCTGATAATCGTGGAGGGCGAAAAAATAGACCAGCGGTGCCATCGCCACCAATCCGCCACCGGCACAAACGAACCACCACAGGGGCAATCCGGCGAGGAACATCACCACCGCGCCGCCAAAGGCGATGGCGAGCGAGGTGCCAAGATCGGGCTGCATCAGCACCAGGCCGATCGGCATGGCGATCAGGAACCCGGCGGGTACCAACGAGCGCCATGTCCCGATCATCCCGACCGGCAAGCCTTCGTAGAACCGCGCCATCGCCAGCACCAGCATCGGCTTCATCAGCTCGGATGGCTGGATCCGGATCGGGCCGGCCTCCAGCCAGCGCTGGCTCCCACCCTTGACCGCGCCGACGATCTCGACCCCCAGCAGCAGCAGCAGGATGACACCATAGGCCGGATAGGCTGCCCAGCGGATCACGTCGCGCGGCGTCATGGCAATAACGATCGCCATGACCATGAACACGGCGAAGCGCAGCAGGTGCGATGAAGCGAAGGGCTGGAAATTCCCTCCGGCCGCCGAGTACAGCACTGCAGCGCCGAACAGCACCAGCAACAACAGCGGAACCAGCAAGGCCCATGGTTGCCGGGCTATCGGCGCCGGGATGACTGAACTCATCGCGGTTCCGCTCCGCTCGCGGGTACGGCACCATCGTCGGAGATGTTCTCGGGACGCATGGCATCGATATCCTGCGCCAGCTTCTCGGACCGTTGGACCGCCATGCGAGCTTCGGCATCAACACGGTCGAAGATATCCTCGTCGCGGCGGGGAGGGGCCTCAACCGATTCACCAGCGGCGGCGGCATAGGCAGCGTATTTCTTTTCGAGGCGCTGCCGCGCGGTGCCACCCCACTGCGCTTCGAGCCCGCGCAATACCTCAAGCCCTTTGTTCGGGTCGAACAGATACGTCATGACGTCGCGTGCGATCGGATAGGCCGAGCCCGAACCACCGCCGTGCTCGATCACGACCGCGCCGGCGTAGCGCGGTTTGTCGAACGGAGCGAAGAAGATGAAGAGACCATGGTCACGATATTTCCAGGGGCCGGACTTGCCATCCGAGATGCTGAGCGAGACGACTTGTGCCGTCCCTGTCTTGCCCGCCATCTTGATATTCTCGATCGGCAGCTTTGCGCGCCCTGCCGTGCCGGGGCCATTGACGACATCGCTCATTGCCTGGCGGATGTAGGCGAGCTGATCCTCCGGGAAACCCTCCGACCGGAAAGCGGGATTCTTCGCCGACTTGAGCAGCCGGGGGGTTACATGGTTCCCCGTCGCCAAACGGCTCGCCATAACCGCCAGTTGCAGGGGGTTGGCAAGCATGTAGCCTTGGCCAATGGTGGCATTGACGGTGTCGAAGGCTGCCCATTCCTGTCCGAACTTGTTCATCTTCCAGGCCGGGTCCGGCACCGTTCCATAAAACTGACTGACCACCGGCAGGTCGAATTCCTGACCCATGCCATACCGCCGCGCCATGGCAGCAATCGGGTCCATGCCGATGCGCTGAGCTATGGCATAGAAGTAGACGTCGCAGGACTGGTAGATGCCCTTGGCCATGTCCACTGCGCCGTGCCCGCGCCGATTCCAGCAGCCGAACACACGGTTGCCGACCCGCAGACCGCCGCCACAATACACGGTCTCATGCGGATCGATTCCCGCCTTGAGGAAGGCCATTGATACCATCGGCTTCACTGTCGAACCGGGCGGATAGAGCCCCTTGAGCACCTTGTTGCGCAGCGGCACCCGCTCGTCCTCGCGCAGCATGGCATACTCGACGCTGCCGATCCCGTCGGAGAAGCTGTTGGGATCGAAACTCGGCATCGATGCCATGCACAACAAATCGCCGTTGGTGCAGTCCATCACCACGACCGACCCTGACTCGAGCCCGATGCGCCGCGCGGCATAATCCTGGAGCGGGCCGTCTATGGTCAATTGAACCGGCTTGCCCTGGATATCCGGCCGGCTTTCGAGGTCGCGAACAATCCGGCCCGAGGCCGTGACTTCGACCCGGCGCGCACCCGGTTCCCCCCGCAAGGTCTGCTCGAACTGTTTCTCGATCCCGTCCTTGCCGGTCTTGTACCCCGGCGTGATCAGCAGCGGGTTGCGGTCCTTCTCGTACTCCTCGGCCGAGGCCGCACCGACATAGCCGATCAGGTGACCGACCGAGGGACCGGTAGGGTAGAACCGAGAATAGCCCCGTTGCGGCACCACGCCCGGTAATTCCGGCAAACGCAACGAGACAGTGGCAAACTGGTCATAGTCGAGCCCGCTGGCGACCTCGATTGGCGCGTACCCGCGCGATTCATCGACCTTCTTGTGTAGGTCGCGCAGCTTGTCGGGCTCCAGCGAAAGCAGGCTTGCCAACCGGTTGAGAGTCGCCTTCTTGTCGACCATGCGTTCCGGAATGATGTCGACCCGGAAATCAGCCCGGTTGGAGGCGAGGGGGGCTCCGTTGCGGTCGAGAATCCAGCCCCGTCGTGGCGGTATCAGCGTCAGGTTGACCCGGTTGCTCTCGCTTTCGGTGGCGTATTTCTCGTTCTCGGCGATGGCGATATAGCCCATTCGCGCTGCGAGCAGCATACCGACACCGGCACCAAAGCCGGTCAAGACCACCGTCCGGCGATCGAACCGGTTCTTCAGCGTCGTCGAACTGATCGGCAGCTTGCCCGAACCCAGGGCCATCAGCGGACGACCCGGATACGGAGCAGCCGAATTCGGTCGAGTGCAGCAACCATGCGTGCGACAATGGGATAGGCCAGCACAGACAGCAAGGCCTGGGGGGCAACTGCTATGATTGTCAGGGGGGTGACGTCGGCACCCGAAAACACGACGCCTAGACCGATGTATGCGAGGATTGCCAGCATGGCGGTGGCCCAGTCTTGCAGGAAATCCCGCCAGGGAAATCGGGTCTCGAGCACCTCGATCGTAAGAAGCGAAAGCGAGAACAGCAAGACCGAACAGCCGAACGGCTGGCCGCTGTAGAGGTCCGTCCACAGACCAAGCGGCAAGCCCGCCCACACGGGAAGCACTCCGGGGCGTACCAGGCGCCAGGCCAACAGGAACAGCAACGCCAGAGGCGGCACCAGAGGAATGGCCGAGGTCAGGAAGAAAAACGGCACCACGGCCGCAAGCATGATTGTCCCCCACGGGACCAGCACCAGCAGAACCGGCGAATGGTCGCGGTTGATGCGGCTGCCATACTGGTCGCGGCGAGCAGCGGCATGCTGGATGCGGTCCAATCCCGCCGGCGGCATCATTCCCCTCCTGAAGCGGCTGGGGCGAGGTCGCGCTCGACCGGCGTCTGCGCGGCCTTCAGCGCAGTCGGCTGGTAGACTTTTTCGACCACGACGAAATCGGTCGCGGCCGGATCGCTGATGATGCGGGCAATTCCGCCATCGTCGGTCACTTCCGACAGGATTGCAACGGCTACGCCGGGACGGAAGAAGCCTCCGGCGCCGCTGGTGACGAACACGTCGCCGACCTTCAGCGGATTGATGCCGAGGTTGATCAGGCGGATATTGATGCGACCGTCACCACGCCCTTCGGCAAAGGCGACGAGATCGTCCTTGGCGCGGCGTACGGGGACGATGCTCTCGGTGTCCGTCAACAGCAGCACGCGAGCAGTGTTGGGCGATACCTCGAGTACCCGGCCGATGAAGCCGCGCGGGCTGCGCACCGGCATGCCAGGCCTCACGCCATCGCGCGAACCTACGCCGAGATAGGCATAGCGCCGCGAGCTAGCAGCGGTCGCGCCGACAATGCGCGAGGCCACAACCGGCTTGTCCTCGGCATCCTCGAGCCGCAGCAGCGACTTAAGCCGTGCGTTCTCTTCCTTGAGTGCCTCTGCCTCTTGCAGGCGGATACGGGCGATCTCGACCTCCTTCTTCAAGGCCTCGTTCTGGCTCCCGGCGCGCAGATAGCCGGAGATGCTGTCGAGCCAGCTGCGGCCCTCGGAACGCGCTACGGCCACGCCTGCGCCTGCCGGAGCGACGGCTTCGGCTGCCGTGCCGCGCAGGCCGCCGAAGGCGCTCGGGCTGAACAACGATATGACGAGCAGGATCGCGCCCACAATCGCGCCAATGCTGGCGAGAACATAGCCGGTGAATTGTCCGTATTGCGCCCTGCGAGAATGCCCGGAGCGCCGTGCGGAAGGCGGCGCCATGTGCTGCCCTCCTTTAGGCGGTCATCAAGACGCCGCGATAGATCGGATCTTCCATCGCCCGACCGGTGCCGACGGCGACGCAGGACAACGGATCCTCCGCGATGCTGACCGGCAGGCCGGTTTCCTCGCGCAGGTGTTCGTCGAGGCCAGCGATCAATGCGCCGCCGCCGGTCAGGACGATCCCCTGGTCAACGATATCGGCCGCGAGTTCAGGAGCGGTGTTTTCCAGTGCGATGCGCACACCTTCGACAATCGCGCCGATGGGTTCGCTCAGGGCTTCGGCAATATGCGACTGGTTGATCGTGATTTCCTTGGGCACACCATTGACGAGATCGCGGCCCTTGAGCGTGATCGTCTCGCCCACACCGTCGGCCGGAGTGGTGGCAATGCCGTAATCCTTCTTGATACGCTCGGCAGTGCTTTCACCGATCAGCAGGTTGTGGTGGCGGCGCACGTAACTGACGATCGCTTCGTCCATCTTGTCGCCACCGGTGCGAACCGAGGTGGTGTAGGCGAGGCCGCGCAGCGACAGGACGGCGACTTCCGTGGTGCCACCGCCGATGTCGACCACCATGCTGCCGACGGGTTCGGTCACCGGCATGTCGGCCCCGATCGCAGCCGCCATCGGCTCGAGAATCAGATAGACCGCGCTGGCACCGGCATTGCTGGCTGCGTCACGGATCGCGCGGCGTTCGACCGAGGTCGAGCCCGAAGGAACGCAGATGGTGATTTCCGGATAGCGGAACAGGCTCTTCTTGCCGTGCACCTTGCGGATGAAGTGCTTGATCATCTCTTCCGCGATTTCGATGTCGGCGATGACGCCGTCACGCAGCGGGCGGATTGCCTGGATGTTGTCAGGCGTCTTGCCCATCATCATCTTCGCATCGTCGCCCACGGCCTTGACCCGGGTCTGGCCGTTGATGGTTTCGATCGCGACCACCGAAGGCTCGTTGAGCACGATGCCCTGGTCCTGGACATAGACGAGGGTGTTGGCGGTCCCCAGGTCGATAGCCATGTTCTGGGAGCCGAATTTCAGGAGGTTGGAGAAGAAGCTCATCGCGATCGGAAATCCGTAGCATTTTGCGGGAAATGCCCCGCAAAACTGCGGAACAGGCAATCCCTCGTGTATGGGAGAGCGCCCCTTACCGAGTCGCGCGCAAAAAGGGAAAAAAATTATCCCCAATGCCCGGTAAAATTGCGCGGTTCGGCTCGAAATGATTTCCGCTCATCGCTAGGTTGTGCGGATGCCCGAAATTCGCCGTCTGCCAGAAGAACTCGTCAATCGCATTGCCGCGGGCGAGGTGGTCGAGCGCCCTGCGGCGGCGCTGAAGGAACTGGTCGAGAATGCCATCGACGCAGGAGCCTCGCGGATCGTGATCAAGCTGGTCGACGGCGGGTTGACGAGGATCGAAGTGACCGATGACGGGTGCGGGATGGATCCGCTGGCGATGCAGCTCGCGCTCGAACGCCATGCGACGTCCAAACTGCCCGAAGAACTGATCGGTGAAGCGCAAGCGATAGAGCGGGTCGCAACGCTCGGTTTTCGTGGCGAGGCTCTGCCGTCGATAGCAAGCGTCTCGCGGTTCACGCTCGAAAGCCGCCCGCACGACGCTGGCGAGGGCAGGCGAAGGGTCGTCGACCATGGCGTGCTGGTGGATGAAGGGCCTGCCGCCTTGCCGCCCGGCACGCGGGCGCGGATCGAGCAGGTCTTCGCCAAGGTGCCCGCCCGCCGCAAGTTCCTGCGCACCGAGCGCAGCGAATACGCCGCCTGCCTCGACATTGTCCGTCGCCTGGCGATGGCGCGGCCCGATATCGGATTCACCCTCGATCATGGCGAGCGACGCACCTTGGCGGTGCAACCGGACGAAAGCCTACCCGACCGCGTGGCGCAGATCGTCGCGCGCGAGTTGAAGGACAACGGCGTGCTGCTGGACCTTCAACGGGGCGAGATGACGCTGACAGGGATCGCGGGTCTGCCGACATACAACCGCGGCGTGGCCGATCATCAGTACCTGTTCGTCAACGGCCGACCGGTGAAGGACCGGCTGCTCGTCGGAGCGGTACGCGGGGCCTATGCCGATATGCTGGCAAGGGACCGGCATGCGGTCCTCGCGCTGTTCCTAGAGCTTCCGGCCGAAGACGTCGACGTCAACGTCCATCCGGCGAAGACCGAAGTCCGCTTCCGCGATGCCGCGGGTGTGCGCGGCTTTATCGTCTCGGGGCTGCGGCATGCGCTTTCGACCGGGGATCGCCGCAGTGCGCAGACGCCCGACGCGGGGGCAATGACGCGGTGGCAGCAGGAGCCCTTGGCCTCAGGCAGCGAAGCGTTAGGCCGACAAGAAGTAGCCCCTGCCTTGCGCTCGATCTTCGAAGCGCGGGAATGGTCTGCGGCTTCCGCACAGGTTCGCGAGGCCTCCCGGGAATGGCGAAGCTACGAAGCAGAGGTCTTGGCCGCGCCGCAAGGCAGGGCCGTCGAAGCCGAACCTGTTGCAGTCGAAACGGAAGACTTCCCGCTCGGCATTGCCCGGGGGCAAATTGCCAACACCTATATCGTCGCCGAGGCCAGCGACGGTCTCGTCCTGGTCGACCAGCACGCGGCGCATGAGCGCCTCGTGCTGGAACGGCTCAAGGCGGCAGGTGCAGGGGACGCTGTGGCTCGAAGCCAGGCCCTGCTCCTGCCCGAAGTGGTCGAGCTCGACGAACCCGCCTGTGACCTGCTCGAAGGTGCGGCGGAGAGGCTCGACAGCCTCGGGCTCGCGATCGAACGTTTCGGACCCGGTGCGATGCTGGTCCGTTCGCTTCCGCATGCGCTTGCAGGCTCGGACCCGCACAAATTGCTGCAGGACATTGCCGATGACCTTGCCCAGCATGGCGAAGCGCTCTTGCTGGGCGAAAAGCTGGACCTGGTCCTCGCTACCATGGCCTGCCACGGCTCGGTCAGGGCAGGGCGCCCACTGCGCGTCGACGAAATGAACGCGTTGTTGCGCGAAATGGAGCGCACGCCAAGGTCGGGCCAATGCAACCACGGCCGCCCAACATGGGTGAAGCTTTCGATGGAAGATGTAGAGAAGCTGTTCGGGCGGCACTAGGCCGCTGTTTCAGCCCGGCACGCTCCTCTGCAAATTCGCGCGGTTCACGTCCGGGATGATCCGGTATCGCGCGGTCACCAGGCTGAAGACACCGAACATGATCAGGCCTACGGCTACGATCAGGTAGACTGGTCCGGTATCGCGCAAGGACAGGATTGCTTCACCAAGGCCCTTGACGCGGCTTTCGGTCGAAAACCATGCCCCTTCCAACATGGAAATGCCAATGAGCAGAAAGACCACCGCGCGGGCAGCATGGCCGAGACGTCCAGCGGTCCGAACTCCCTGCGGAGCTCCGGCAGAGATGTGGCGCATGAACGACGAGGTCCACGCCTTCTTGGCCTGCATCACCGCACCGACCAGAAAGCCGAGCCCGATGATGCCGATGACAGCCGCTCCGAGATTCATCGAGAGCACCGATCCGGCCATTTCCTGACCGCCGCCTTCACCCGCTGCGGACGTCTTCTCGCCATTGGCGAACTGGTAGGCAGCATAAGCAAGGAAGAGGTGTGCGATTCCGCTGGCGGCGTCACCCACCCGCTTCGTCAACCCCACGGCATCATCGCCGCGGCTCTGGATGTCCGCGATCGCGGAGAGGAATTTGAACGCGGCATAGGCCAGGAGACCCACAGCCATCAGCCAGAGCAGGACCGTGCCGAGCGGCACCTCCTGCAAGTAGTCGTAAACCGCAGCAGCCCCGGACTGGACCTCGCCGGCGGTGCTGAGCGCAATATAGCCGAGCAGGACGTAGGTCACCCCCCGCGCCGCATAGCCAAGCCTGACCAGCCAGCTGAATTTTTCCGATTTGTCGACCATTGCACATTGCCCCGGCGCAGTTTCCTAACTGCCCAACGGAGCGATGCGGCAAAGGGTTCCGTCGTTCGACGCAGTGGATCAAACGTTGAACTTGAAGAGCATCACGTCGCCGTCCTGCACCACGTAATCCTTGCCTTCCTGGCGCAACTTGCCGGCTTCTTTCGCGCCTGCTTCGCCGCCGAGAGCGACATAGTCGTCATAGGCGATGGTCTCGGCGCGGATGAAGCCGCGTTCGAAGTCGGTGTGGATCTCGCCTGCCGCCTGCGGGGCACGGGCACCGTCGTGGAAGGTCCAGGCGCGGGCTTCCTTGGGGCCGGCGGTGAAAAAGGTCTTCAGACCGAGCAACTTGTACCCGGCGCGGATCACGCGGGCGAGGCCGCTTTCTTCCAGGCCGAGCGACTCCAGATACTCCGCGCGCTCTTCCTGCGGCATGGCGACCAGCTCGGCTTCGATTGCGGCGGAGACGACCACGGCCTGTGCTCCTTCGGCTTCAGCCTTGGCGAAGACCTGTGCCGACAGCGGATTGCCCGCTGCGGCATCCTCTTCGCTGACGTTGCAGACATAGAGCACCGGTTTCGCGGTGAGCAGTTGCGCCTGCTTGAAGATGCGGGCTTCCTCGTCATCCTTGGGCTCGGTCAGCCGGGCAGGCTTGCCTTCGCGGAGGAGTTCGAGTGCTTGCCCCAGCACCGAGGCCATCAGCTTGGCTTCCTTGTCCCCGCCGGTGGCGCGCTTGGCGGCTGCGGGCACGCGTTTCTCGAGACTTTCGAGGTCCGACAACATCAGCTCGGTCTCGACCACTTCGGCATCCGCCAGCGGGTCGACCCGGTTGGCGACATGCTGGATATCGTCGTCCTCGAAGCACCGCAACACATGTACAATTGCGTCAACCTCGCGAATATTGCCGAGGAACTGGTTGCCCAGGCCTTCACCCTTGCTGGCGCCTTTGACGAGACCGGCAATGTCGACGAAGCCCAGCTGGGTCTCGATGATCTTGGCGCTCCCGGCAATCGCAGCGATCTTCTGCAGCCGCTCGTCCGGGACGGCCACCTGCCCGACATTGGGCTCGATGGTGCAGAACGGATAGTTCGCAGCCTGCGCGGCCTGCGTCTCGGTCAGTGCATTGAACAGGGTGGACTTGCCGACATTGGGCAGGCCGACGATCCCGCAACGAAAACCCATTGGATACTCCGGAATAGAATGTGGCGCGCCCTTAGCCGCGCGCGTCGGCATTGGGAAGCCGTGTGGCTCGACAGGGCGGGCAAGGGTGCTAATCAGGTTCGGCAACCGTGGGGAGTTTTCATGCGCCACCTGATGATCGCCGCTGCGTTGAGCCTGTCGAGCGCGCTTGTTCCAGTCGTGGCCTATGCGCAGGACACGCTGTTGCCGGTCGTGGCGGGGGAGCAGGACGGCAAGATCATGCTGACCCTGCCCAAGCCTGGTGCTGACGGGATTGCTGCGCGCTACATCTATATTGCGCAAGTGGAGACCGGATTGGGCTCGGCGGCCGTCGGCGTTGACCGGGGCGCCTGGCTGCAGAACGGAGTGATCCGCTTCCGCCGTGTTGGCGGCAAGGTGGTGGCGGAGATGGAGAACCAGACCTTCGTCGCCCCGAACGGATCGGCTGCGGAACAAGCGGCGGTGGCCAACAGCTTCAGCAATGCGACGCTGTGGATCGGAGAGATTGCCGAAACCAGGGGCGACGGCAGTTTCAGCTTCGACTTTGCGTCCTTCCTGGCGATGGACCATTTCGGGTTTGCGCGGCAGCTGGGCAGCGATGCCAACAAGTATGCGCTCGACCCCAAGCGCTCGCTGGCCGATCCGGGCAAGGTCAAGGTCTTTGCGCGCAACGCCGAGTTCAGCGCCTTGCTCAGTTTCTCGTCGGAGCGCCCTTCGGCCGAGCTGCGCAATGTTTCGCCGACCGGGCCTGACGTGGCGATGTGGGTGCGCCATTCGCTGATCGCGCTGCCGACCGAGCCATTCCCGATCCGGACCGATCCGTACGGCTTCGTGTTCTCCAATTTCAAATACGACTACTCGGCGCCCCTTGCCGCACCGATGCTGCAGAAGATGGCGCTGCGGCACCGGCTGGAGAAGATCGACCCAAGCGACCCTACCTCTCCGGTGAAGGAGCCGATCATTTTCTATATCGACCCAGCCGCGCCCGAGCCGGTCCGGCAGGCGCTGGCCGACGGGGTGGGCTGGTGGTCCGACGCCTTCGATGCGGCGGGCCTGCCCGGGGCGTTCAGGGTCGAGATCCTCCCCGAAGGCGCCGATCCGCTCGATATCCGCTACAATGTCGTCAACTGGGTCAACCGCGCGACACGGGGCTGGTCCTATGGCGGGATGATGGTCGATCCCCGCACCGGCGAGGTGCTGAAAGGCAGTGTCATGCTCGGATCGCTGCGCGTTCGGCAGGACATCCTGATCTTCCAGGCGCTGGTCGGCGCGGGGCTGAGCGAGACGGGTGATCCGAACGATCCGGTCGCCACCGCACTCGCCCGCATCCGTCAGCTCGGCGCCCACGAAGTCGGCCATGCACTGGGATTCTCGCATAATTTCGCCGGCAGCAGCCAGGGCCGCTACTCGGTGATGGATTACCCCGCACCGAGGGTGAAGCTGACTGACGGCAAGCTCGACCTGACCGATGCCTATGGCACCGGCATCGGGGAATGGGACAAGTTCGTCGTCCGCTATCTCTATGGGGCCACGACCGACGAGGAAGCGCGGGCGATGGTTGCCGAGGCCCGGGCGCAGGGCCTGCGCTTCGTCGGCGATGGCGATGCGCGTGGCTTCGACACGGCAAACCCGCAAGGGGCATTGTGGGACGACGGCGGCGATCCAGTCGCGGAACTCGCCCGTGTCATGGAAGTGCGCAAGGTGGCGCTGCAAAGGTTCAACATCGACGCCATCCCCGGCGGGCAGGACATGGCGAGCCTGCGCCGCGCCTTCGTGCCGATCTGGCTGCTGCATCGCTACCAGAGCGAAGCGGCGGCCAAGGCGCTTGGCGGCGTAATCGCACCTGTCGCACTGGCCGGTGACGATGCGATGGTGGCGAACGTTCCTGCCGCCAACCAGCGCGCCGCGCTCGATGCGCTGATACAGGCTCTGTCGGTCGAAGCGCTGACGGTGCCTGCGAGGCTGCAGCCGATCCTCTCCTTCGGACCCGGCAGCGATGGCGACTACCAGACCGATATCGAAGTCATGCCCACGGCCGGCGGACCCGTGTTCGATACGCTAAGCGCTACGGAGATCGGCGCGGTGCACATCCTCGACAGCCTGCTCGATCCACAGCGGCTCAACCGGCTCGACATGCAGCATGCCGGGGACTCCGGCGTGCCTTCCGCCTATGATGTCGTCGCGCGGCTGCTGGCCCATGCGCAGAGCGTCGCGGGGCAGGGGGCAATTGGCCGCAGGATCGCCACCACGATCGCGCTCGACCTCGCCCGCACCGCGCGGGATGGCAAGCTTTCGCGCTCGATTGCGCTGCAGATCGACGGCCAGCTGGATGCCTGGGCCAAGGCATTGTCCGCAAGCAAGGGCAAAGGCGCCGATGCCGACTGGCGGCGGGGCCTTGGCGCGCTGCTGTCCGACGAGGACGCGCTGACCCGCGCGTTGGCCGACCGGAACCTGCTGCCGAGCGTGCCGCCCGGGATGCCGATCTAGCGTGGTCGGGTCAGGCGTCGTGGACCGCCCGGATCATCGGGCCGATGCCGCTGTTGCCCAGCCACTGCACCTGGGTTTCGGCTGTGACTTCGTTGATCCGCGTCTGCGGGATCGCACCCCCGCTGACGGGCAGGCGGAGAGGGCGGCTTCCGGCAGGCATGGCAATGGTCCGGGCAATGGCGCGCGGTACATCCATCGGATCGGCTGTGCGACCTGAGCCATCCTCGGTACCCATCCGCGCCACCACCTGGGCATACCCGTCGGTGTGCCTGTCGTCGGCGCGTTCCTTGAGTGCGCCGGTATAGATATTGCGATTGACCCAGACCTCGGTCGGATAACCGCCCGGCTCGATGATGGTGACCTCGATATTGTGCGGCACCAGCTCGTAGGCGAGCTGCTCGCCCATCGCCTCCAGCGCGAACTTGGTGGCCGAGTAATGGCCGCCATAGGGAACGATAACCCGTCCGAGCTGGCTCGAGATCTGGAAGATCTGCCCGCTCTTCTTCGTCCGCATGCCGGGCAGGACAGCGCGGGCCATCCGGTGGCAGCCGAACACATTGGTGTCGAAGGCAAGCTTCGTCGCCTCCATGTCCTGGACCTCAACCGGGCCGGAAATGCCGATGCCGGCGTTGTTCACCAACACGTCCAGCGGGCCGCCGTTGATGCTTTCCGCGCGCGAGACGCCGGCTTCGCATTCCTTGTCGGAGAGGACGTCGATCTGCAGAACATGCAGGTCGAGCTTTTCGTCGCCCGCCAGTTGGCGCAATTCCTCCGCCTCCGGTCTCGGCAAATTGCGCATGGTGGCGAAGACGCGCGCGCCGAGCCGGGCATAGTGCTCCGCGCCCAGCCTGCCGAAGCCCGATGAGCAGCCGGTTATGAGGATGCTCTTGCCCGACAGGTCGGGATCCTTCGCAGCCGTCTCGGCCATACTGCGTGAAGGCGCGGCGGCGAGGGCGGTTGTCGCAGCGGCACTGGCCAGTAGCGTACGGCGGTCGATGGCAGTCATCGGGACATCTCCTCTGGAAGACCTAGCTTGCCCCAGCGAGTGGTATCCTGTCCAGCCATGCCTCGAGCGCTTTCGGGTGTCGCAGGCGGATCACTTTCGCCTCCTGGCCCCTGAGCTTGGCCTCCGTCCGCTGGCGCGGGCCGCGGCTCCAGTTGGCGAGGTACCACATGAATTCGAGATCGAACCGCTCGGGGCAACCCTCGGTCATATCGGGACGCACCTGTCCCCGGTAATGCCAGACCCGTTTCAACATGCGCCAGAAACAAAGCGGGACAGGATAGTCGAGGTAAATCACGGTATCCGCGCGGGCGAGGCGCGGAGCCATGGTCCCGCCATAGTTCCCCTCGATGATCCAGCGCTCGCCGGAAGCCGCCTCTTCGACCCGGGCCAGCAGGACGTCGTCCGGACTCTCGACCCAACCGGGTTGCCAGTTGAGCTGGTCCATATGGATCAGCGGCAAGCGAAGCCGCCGCGCCAGTTCGAACGAAAGCGTGCTCTTGCCCGAACCGCATGGACCGACGATCATGACCCGATGCATGGCGGGCTAGTCCTGCAACCGCAGCGCCAGTTCGCTCATGAAACGGGCATCATCGCCCTTGGCAAGCCATTCGGCTTCGCTGCCTATTCCGCCGAGCATGGCGGCAAGATCGTCCAGCTCGCTCTTGGCGTAGTTGCCAAGGACATGGCCGTGGACGCGCTCCTTGTGTCCGGGATGCCCGATACCGATGCGCACGCGGCGGAAATCGGGTCCGAGATGCTGGTCGATCGAACGGAGGCCATTGTGGCCAGCCGTTCCGCCGCCCCGCTTCACCTTGACCTTGAACGGGGCGAGGTCGAGCTCGTCGTGGAACACGGTCAGGTCCTCCATGCCGAGCTTGTAGAAGCGCAAGGCCTCGCCGACGCTGCGGCCGCTCTCGTTCATGTAGGTCGCGGGCTTGAGCAGGAGGATCTTCTCGGTCCCGATCCGCCCCTCCTGGACCCAGCCCCGGAACTTCTTCTGCACCGGGCCGAAATCGTACATGTCGGCGATAACGTCGCACACCATGAAACCGACGTTATGCCGGTGCATCGCATATCCCGGTCCGGGATTTCCAAGGCCTGTCCAGATCTGCATCCCGGTCCTCTAGTGCGCTCGCCATGAAAAGCAAAACGCCGGACTTCTCGCGAAGCCCGGCGCCTTGGTGATTGCGATAGCTTTCAGCTTACTCTTCGTCAGCTTCTTCTTCGTTTGCGTCCTCGCCAGCGCCTTCAGCGGCAGCGGCGCCTTCGGCCTTCTTCAGGGCCGAGGGAGCAACCAGCGTGGCAATGGTGAAGTCGCGATCGGTGATCGCGCTTTCCGAACCGGCCGGCAGCGAGACTTCGCTGATGTGGATCGCGTCGCCGACATCCTTGCCCGTGACGTCGATGACGATCTCGCTCGGAATCTTGTCGGCATCGCAGATCAGGTCGAGTTCGTGACGAACGATATTGAGCACGCCGCCCTTCTTCAGGCCCGGGCTCTTCTCTTCGTTGATGAAGACCACCGGCACGTTCACTTCGACCTTGGCGTCCTTCGACAGGCGCAGGAAGTCGGCATGCTCGGGGCGGTCGCTCACAGGATGGACAGCGACGTCCTTGGGCAGCGTGCGGATGCTCTTGCCGCCGATTTCGATGTTCACGATCGAGTTCATGAAGTGGCCGGTGTTGAGCTGACGGGTCAGCTCCTTGGCTTCGACGTGGATCATCAGGGGTTCTTCGTTTCCGCCATAGATCACAGCGGGTACACGGCCATCGCGACGCAATGCACGGGAGGCTCCCTTGCCAGCCCGTTCGCGCGCTTCGGCCGGCAGGGTCAGAGCGTCGCTCATGTCACATACCTTTCGAAATGCTTGCTTGGTTCAAATCGGATCCGCCACGCCTCCAGGGATGACCATGGCGTCCGAAGGGCGGCCCCTTAGGGGCAACGCGCCCACGATGCAAGGAATAACGCCGCCTAGCGCAGGCGACGGACAGTGAAGCCCTGCGCCTGGAGCAGGGCAACGAGTCCCTCCGGCCCGACAAGGTGCGCAGCGCCAACCGCGATAAGCGGGCGCTGCGGCCCTTCGAGCAGGTCGACCGTCTGCCCGATCCACGCAAGGTTGCGCCGGGTCAGCAGGGCGTCGGCCACTTCCGGGTCCGCCAGCATGCCACGCGCGGTCTCCGCTTCCAGCGCCGCGATGTCGCCTGACAGCCAGATGGCTGCCGGGCTGCCCGATCGTTCGGTTCCGCCTGCTTCTTCCAGTACGGCGGAGAGCACCGCCCGCTGGTCGGATTCGGCCAGAGCATCGAAAATCGCGAACTGGCGTTCGGCACCTTCGAATTCCTCGATCCGGCGGTCGGCGAACAGGCGTTGCAACGCCCGGTCGACTCCGTTCGTCGGGTCGGCGTCGGTGCGAATGGCATTGGCGAGGATCAACGCCGCAGCCCAAGTCTCGATCTGGCGGAATTCCTCAGGCGAATAAGGCGTTTCGTCGGATAGCTTGGCCAAGACAGGCCGCTGTGCCGGATCGACCCGGTACTCCAGCGATGGCAGGCCGGGCGACCGGGCCAGTCCGGCAAAGGTTTGCTGGATCGCGCTGCTGTCCTGCAGGTCGGCCACTTCCAGCACGAGGTAGTCGGCGGCGTTGATCACATCATCGACCGCTCCCGTCTGCCACACCACCCCATCAGGCAGGGCATGGATGGTGCCGAAGAGCCACCCCTCGACCTGCCCGTCGGCACTGGCAATCTCCCACAACAGCGGATTGTCCGCCGGGGGAGGGGGAGGGGCCTCCCCGCAGGCGGCCAGCATCAATGCCGCCGCGCCTGCGAGGAAAGTCCTGCCGATCATTGCACGCGGTCAGTCGTGATGCCGCGCTGGGCGAGATAGTCCTGCACGCTGCGCTCACCGGCAAGATGGCCGGCGCCGACCGCGACAAAGACCGTGCCGGGCTGTTCGAGCCGGGCCTCGATCCATTCGGCCCAGTTGGCATTCCGGTTATAGAGCAGGGTTTCCGCCATGGCCGGCGTTTCCGCGAGGCTCTCGTTCATGATCGCGGCCAGGCCATCGGCATCGCCTTCGATCCATTCGTCCACCATGGCATTGAGCATCGGGGTCACTTTATCGACATCGGACGCCGCCGTATCGAGATAGGCGAGCTGGTCCTGCAGCGAACCGCTGTCGAATATGCCCATCTGGAACTCGATCGTTTCCAGAGCGCCGCGTTCGATGGCCTTGTCCGCTTCTACTTCCAGCACTTCCTCCACGCCCTTGTCGATCTGGTAGCCCTGCAGGATCAGCGGCAGGATCGAGAGGTTGATGGTGGCGAGCCACGGTTCGTAGGCGTCGAAAGCCTCAGGCGGCACACCCAGTCCGCCGAGCGCCGCCTCGTAATTGGCGCGTTGTTCCTCGGTCATCAGGCTACGCAGCGTGGTGCCTTCGGGGAGCATCCCCAGTTCGTTGACCAGTTGCAGCGTGCGGGCATCGGTCTCGGGGCCCGACGGAATCTCGGTCACCAGCATGTCCGAACTGTCGAGCGCGGTCTCGATCGTGGGGGTGAACCAGTTCTTGCCGTCGGGCAGGACATGGACGGTGCCGAACAGATAGATGGTGGTGTCGGCATCCGCGACCTTCCACAGCGCCGGACCGGCCGGGACCGCAGGCGTTTCCGCCATGGCAGGTGCGGCGAGCATCAGGACGAGGCCGGAGGCAGCAGTGGCAAGCGTGGTCTTGAGGGATTTCATCATGGGGAACCTTTCACAGGAGGCGAGTTGAGGGAGAATGAATGGGGTCAGCGCAGGCCCAGCTTGCGCAGACCATAGGCGGCGAAGGTGAAGACCAACATGGCCAGCATGATCGCGGGGGCCGTGGGGTAACCTGTCAGGCCCAGATCGGCGAAAAAGTACCACCCACCGAACAGGCTGATGCCGGCATAAAGCCCGAACAGATGGGCCCAGAGATTGTCCATCAGGTCGAGCTCGTCGATCCGGCGGAAGTAGTCACGGGTCATCCAGCCCAGCAGCACAATCACCGCGATGCAGGCCGTCACCGGCAACCACAACGGGATCGTGCCATTCTGATAGGCTCCGGCCAGATAGCCGCTGGCAAATCCGGCGACGACCGAACCAGCGAAAGCGAGGGCGAGATAACGCCACCAGGCATTCCGGCGCCGACGCAGCCGCTGCTCACCGGATGAGAGGGTATCAGTGTCCGTCATGGAATATCTCCTCGATGGGCATGTTGAAGAGGCGGGCGATGCGGAAGGCGAGCGGCAAGGATGGATCATGCTTGCCGGTCTCGATCGCATTGACCGCCTGGCGCGAGACATCGAGCCGCCCGGCCAGTTCGGCCTGACTCCAGTCACGCTCGGCACGCAGGACTTTGAGGCGGTTATTCATGGCGATCAGGAAACGGCGCGCGCGAGGTCGAACATCAATCCGGCGAGGCCGTATCCCGCCAGAAACAATGTAGTCGAAGCGAGCACCTGCGCAGCGGCCTCTCTCCGGGCTGGGGAAAGGTTGGGAATCAAAGGCACAAGGGCTTTGAACATCTTACGTCTCCGTCAATCGATCCTGACCAAATGTCAGGTATGCATGACTATATGTCCTGATTCGCTGACTATGTCAAGTATACCTTACCAAAGGTAAAGATTGCACGACATCGCCGCTTGCTGGCGCGGGGCGGTTCGGCATGCTACGCACCGCTGGGAGGAGAGACGCCATGACCACCATCCATCACCGCACCTGCCACATTTGTGAGGCCAATTGTGGGGTTCTGGTGGAGCTGGACGGGCGGAAGGTCGTCTCCATCAAGGGCAATCCAGATCATGTGCTGAGCCGCGGGCATATCTGCCCCAAGGCGACCGCCATCGCCGATCTGCAGGACGATCCCGATCGTCTGCGCCGCCCGGTGAAGCGTACCGCCACGGGCTGGCAGGAGATCGACTGGGACACCGCCTTCCGCGAAATCGCGGAGAAGGTCGTCGCGCTGCAGAACGAAGGTGCCCGCGCCGCCTTCTATCGCGGCAATCCGGGGGCGCACGATTATGCGCTCTCGACCCAGTCGGGCTATCTCCAGCGCGCCGTCGGGGCGAGGGGGACCTTCTCGGCCTCTACACTCGACCAGATCCCGCATCATTATGCGCAGTACCAGCTTTACGGCCATGTCAGCCTGGCAGCGGTGCCAGATATCGACCGCTCGCAGCTGATCGTGATCGTCGGCGGCAATCCGATGGCATCCAACGGTAGCCTGTGGACCGTCCCCGACTTCCGCAACCGGGTGAAGGAAATGCAGGCGCGTGGCGGCAGGCTGGTGGTAATCGACCCTCGCCGGACCGAGACGGCGCGGGTGGCCGACGAATGGCATCCGATCATCCCCGGCACCGACACCGCACTGCTGATCGGCCTGCTGCAATGCGTGCTGGCGGATGACGATGCTCTGCGCCCGGGCCTGGCCGAACTGGTCGATGACAGCTGGTCGAAGATCAAGCCGCTGGTCGACAGCTTCGATCTCGAAGAACTGGCCGCACATTGCGGCATTCCCGCCGCCACTATCCGCCGCCTTGCAAGCGAGCTTGCCAACGGCCAGCCCGCTGCGCTCTACGGCCGGATGGGTGTGTCGGTGTGCGAATTCGGCGCACTCAACCAGTGGCTGATCCAGCTAGTCAACCTCGCCACCGGCAATCTCGACCGCGCGGGCGGGGCGATGTTCCCGCAGCCGCTGCTCGACCTCGTGGCGCAGGTCGGGCGGGGCGGGGTCAAGACCATCGAGACCGCGCGCGGTCCGCTGCCTTCGGTAATGGGCGAGATCCCGACCATCGCCTTTGCCGATGAGCTCAGCCGCCAGGACGACCAGCGCATCCGCACGCTGTTCGTCATCGCGGGCAATCCGGTCCTTTCCGCGCCCGACGGGCAGCGGACCGAACAGGCGCTCGCAAATCTCGAACTGATGGTCAGCATGGACATGCAGATCACCGAGACGAGCCGCCACGCGCATTACATCCTGCCGCCGTGTGGTCCGCTGGAGAAGGATCACTTCACCTTCTTCTTCGGCCCGCTCGCGGTGCGCAATTTCGGGGCCTATTCGCCCGCCACTCTGCCGATGGAGGAAGGCGCCAAGGCCGACTGGGAGATCGCGGGCGAACTGGCGCAGGCGATCTTCGCCGAGCGCGGCAAGGCGGTGCCCAATTTCGAGACCCCGCGCGAACGGCTCGACGCGATGCTCCGCGCTTCGCCAGCGGGCATGTCGCTGGCCGAAGTCGAGGCGCAGCCCAACGGGGTCGATCTCGGGCCGTTGCAACCCTGCCTCAAGGACCGGTTGCTGACCGACAACCGCAAGATCAACGTTCTTTCCGAGGATCTGGCGGAGGAAGTGGAGCGCTTCCGCAGCCGCCTTGGCGAACGTGCCGAGGGCCAGCTCAGCCTGATCGGTCGCCGCCATGTCCGCTCCAACAACAGTTGGCTGCACAATGCGCAGCGGCTGGTGAAGGGGCCGGACCGCTGCACGCTGATGATCCATCCCACCGATGCTGCCGAGCGCGGGCTGGCGGACGGCGATCTCGCCACCGTCGCGAGCCGGGTCGGCGCGGTCGAGGTCGCGGTGGAAGTGACAGAGGACATCATGCCCGGCGTCGTCAGCCTGCCGCATGGCTGGGGCCACCACCGCGAAGGAGTCAGCTGGAGGACCGCTGCCGCCCATGCCGGGGTCTCGCTCAATGACTTGACCGACCCGGAGCGCTATGACCGGCTGACCGGCAATGCCGTGCTCAACGGAACGCCGGTAACGGTGGAACGGGCCGAGGAGATCGTCGCCGCGGAGTAGTTTTGCAGCGTCGATATGCTGCACTGCGGCATTGACGCTCTCTAGCCGCTCCGCCAAAGCGCCGCGAATGGACCGGAATCCGCAAAAGTCGTTTCAGGACATGATCCTCGCGCTTCATGATTTCTGGAGCGCGCAGGGCTGCCTGATCCTGCAACCCTATGACATGCGCATGGGCGCGGGCACCTTCCACACCGCCACCACGCTGCGCGCGCTGGGGCCGGAGCCGTGGAACGCGGCCTTCGTCCAGCCCTGCCGCCGCCCGACCGACGGGCGCTATGGCGAGAACCCCAACCGGCTGCAGCATTATTACCAGTACCAGGTGATCCTGAAGCCTTCACCGCCGGACATCCAGGAGCTCTATCTCGAGAGCCTGCGGGTGATCGGGATCGACCCGCTCAAGCACGACATCCGCTTCGTCGAGGACGACTGGGAAAGCCCCACGCTGGGCGCCTGGGGCCTCGGCTGGGAGGTCTGGTGCGACGGGATGGAAGTGACCCAGTTCACCTATTTCCAGCAGATGGGCGGGTTCGACTGCAAGCCGGTGGCGGGCGAGCTGACCTACGGGCTCGAACGGCTGGCGATGTATATCCAGGGCGTCGACAATGTGTACGATCTCGATTTCAACGGTCGCGGCGTGACCTACGGGCAGGTGTTTCTCGAGAACGAGAAGCAGATGTCGAAATGGAACTTCGAGGTCGCGCAAACCGATGCGCTGTTCGACCTGTTCAACAAGGCCGAGGCCGAGTGCAGGAACGCGCTCGACGCCAATGTCCCCATCGCTGCCTATGAGCAGGCGGTGGAGGCGAGCCACATCTTCAACCTCCTCCAGGCGCGTGGCGTGATCAGCGTGCAGGAACGCGCCAGCTACATGGGCCGCGTGCGCGACCTCGCCCGCGGCAGCTGCGAAGCGCATATGGCGAAGGAAGCCGCCGGCTGGGCCGAGAAATATCCGGAGTGGTCGGCATGAGCAGTGTCGCACAATGTCCGTTCGGCCTGAGCCTGTCGAAGGCCAGCCAGAACGCCAGCCTCTCGCCTGCGCTTCGACATGCTCAGCGCGAACGGGTTTTGGTCGGGGAGGCGGCCTATGGCTGACTTCCTCCTCGAGCTCCGCTGCGAAGAAATCCCTGCCCGGATGCAGGCCGGGGCGCGTGACGAGCTTGCCCGCCTGTTCCGCCGCGAGATGGAGGCTGCGGGTCTCACGGTCGGCGAACTCACCGTCTGGTCGACGCCGCGCCGCCTCGCACTGATCGCCCGCGATTTGCCGCTGGCGACCGAGGCCGTCAGCGAGGAATCCAAGGGCCCGCCCGAAGGCGCACCCGATGCCGCCATCGACGGTTTCTGCCGCAAGAACGGCGTGACCCGCGACCAGCTGACCTTGCGCGACGTGAAGGGCCGGGGCACCTGGTTCGCTGTGATCGAGAAGCCGGGGCGCGCGGTGAAGGACGTCCTCGCCGACGCCATACCAGCGATTATCCGCGACTTCAGCTGGCCCAAATCGATGCGCTGGGGAGAGGCCTCGATTTCGACCGAGAGCCTGCGCTGGGTGCGCCCGCTATCGGGCATCGTCGCCATACTCGGCGAGGATCTGGTCGAGTGCGAAATTGACGGCATCCGATCGGGCTACGCCACCATGGGGCACCGCTTCCACCATTCGGGCGAAATCACCATCGGCGGCGCGCACGACTACGCCGAGAAGCTGCGCGCGTGCCATGTCATCGTCGATCATGCCGAGCGGCAAGACATCATCCGCACCGGGGCAGCCAAGGTTGCGGCTGATGCGGGGCTGACGCTGGTCGAGGACGAAGGCCTGGTGATCGAGAACGCGGGCCTCACCGAATGGCCGGTGCCGCTGCTCGGCTGCTTCGACGAAGCCTATCTCGAAGTCCCGCCCGAAGTGATCCAGCTCACTGCAAGGGTGAACCAGAAGTATTTCGTGTGCACCAAGCCCTCTCCCCTTGAGGGGAGAGGGAGGAGCGCCGAAGGCGCGGAGGGAGAGGGGACTGAAACCGATATCCCCCTCTCCCCGACCCTCTCCCCTGAAGGGGAGAGGGAGTTGGCCAATGCCTTCGTCTGCACCGCCAATATCGAGGCGGAGGACGGCGGCGCAGCGATCGTCGACGGCAACCGCAAGGTGCTCGCCGCGCGGCTCAGCGATGCGCGGTTCTTCTGGCAACTGGATCAGAAGACGCCGCTGGCCGAGCACGCGAAGAAGCTGGAGCGGATCACCTTCCACGAGAAGCTGGGCACCGTCGCCGACAAAGTCGAACGGGTGGCGAAGCTGGCACGGTGGTTGGTGGAAGAGGGGATCGTCGTCCCAGCGAAAGCTGGGACCGCTCCCAGCCACGGCGCAACCCCGACAGCGATCCCAGCTTCCGCTGGGATGACGAAGGAGGAACTGGCCGACCTCGCCGAACAGGCCGCGCGCCTCGCCAAGGCCGACCTCGTCACCGAAATGGTCGGCGAGTTCCCCGAGTTGCAAGGCCTGATGGGCGGCTACTATGCCCGCGCCGAAGGCTTGCCCGACGAAGTCGCCGACGCGATCCGCGATCACTACAAGCCGGTCGGGCAGGGCGACGAGGTGCCGACTGCGCCGGTGACGGTGGCGGTGTCGCTGGCGGATAAGCTGGATACTTTGATCTCATTCTTTTCCATTGGGCTTGCGCCCACGGGTTCGAAGGATCCCTTTGCGCTCAGACGGGCATCTCTCGGTGTCATTGGGATAGCCACAAAAAACTCCCTGCGACTTCCAATATATCAAACCATAGTGGCGGCGTGGTCGTCGATGACAAAGGTACTTGAGCGGGAATGGGAGGCTCATCCAGTTAAGCTGTGGTCGGACTGGACCAAATGGCAGTCTCATGTGGATCGCGGCTTCGTATCCTCATTGGTTACAACACAGCTCACGGACCCGAAATTCCTCACAGCAGTGAAAGAGCAAGCCGCCGTTGACCCGATTTTGGAATTGAACGAATTCTTCGCCGACCGCCTCAAAGTCCAGCAGCGCGAGGCAGGCGTTCGTCACGACCTGATCGACGCGGTCTTTGCGCTCGGGAACGAAGATGACCTCGTGCGGCTTCTGTCCCGTGTGAACGCATTGCAAACCTTCATGGCCACCGAAGACGGCGCCAACCTCCTCGCCGGCTACAAGCGCGCAGCAAACATCCTCAAAAAGGAGGACTGGCACGGCATCGAGGGCGAGATTAGCCAGACAGGTGAGGAAGACCCGCTGGCCATGGTCGACGATCCCGACATGAAGGCGGTGATCGACGCCAAGATGGCCGAGCGTCATGCGAAATCGCTGTCCTACACGCCCGAGCCGGCCGAAAAGGCGCTGATCGACGCGCTCGATGCGGCCGAGCCAAAGGCCGAGGCGGCGATTGCGGCGGAAGACTTCGCTGCCGCCATGTCCGCGCTCGCATCGCTGCGCGCACCGATCGACCGGTTCTTTGAAGATGTGATTGTGAACGCCGAAGAAGAAGCAAAGCGCACCGCCCGGCTGGGCCTGCTAGCCCGGTTCCGCGACGCAGTGCACCGGGTGGCGGATTTCAGCTGGATCGAGGGTTAGAGTTTTCAGCCAAGACAGTGTGACAAGTGTGACATGGCGCCCGCGCCGGTCAGGCAACCAGGAGCCAAGATGAACAAGACGGTCTACACTTTCGGCGGCGCAGCCGACCATTCGGACCCGCGCCAGAAGGACAAGACCATCGTCGGCGGCAAGGGGGCGAACCTCGCCGAAATGGCCTCGATCGGCCTGCCG
The DNA here is from genome assembly GCF_021431965.1 of Erythrobacter sp. SDW2. Taxonomy (NCBI): domain Bacteria; kingdom Pseudomonadati; phylum Pseudomonadota; class Alphaproteobacteria; order Sphingomonadales; family Erythrobacteraceae; genus Erythrobacter; species Erythrobacter sp. SDW2. The sequence continues at coordinate 1,821,685 of NZ_CP090370.1, read as the reverse complement.
GTGCCCCCGGGCTTCACCATCAGCACCGAGGAATGCCTCGAATACCTGCGCAAGGGTGCCGATTTCAGCGACAAGCTCCGTGCCGATGTAACCGCAGCCCTCGGCCATATCGAAGCAACTGTCGGCAAGCGTCTGGGCGACAAGGACAATCCGCTGCTCGTCTCGGTCCGATCCGGTGCGGCGCAGTCGATGCCGGGAATGATGGACACTGTGCTCAACCTCGGCCTCAATGACGAGACGGTCGAGGGACTGGCGCGGGTCAGCGGCGACGAGCGCTTTGCCTGGGACAGCTATCGCCGCTTCATCCAGATGTATTCCGACGTAGTGCTGGGACTCGATCATGGCCTGTTCGAGGAAGCGCTGGAAATCGCCAAGGAAGACAAGGGCTTCTACGCCGATACCGAGATGTCGGCTGAAGACTGGAAGGCGCTGGTCGCCGAGTACAAGCAGATCGCCGAGGACGAACGCGACGGCGAACCCTTCCCGCAGGATGTGACCGAGCAGCTGTGGGGCGCGATCCGCGCCGTGTTCGACAGCTGGGACAGCGAGCGGGCCAAGGTTTACCGCCGTCTCAACGACATACCGCACGATATGGGCACGGCGGTGAACGTCCAGGCGATGGTGTTCGGCAATATGGGCGATACGTCCGCCACCGGCGTCGCCTTCACCCGCGACCCCGCCACGGGCGAGAAGGCCTATTACGGCGAGTTCCTGATCAACGCGCAGGGCGAAGACGTGGTGGCGGGCATCCGCACCCCGCAATACCTCACCAGAGCGGCCCGCGAGGCTGCCGGCGCCGACAAGCCGAGCATGGAAGAAGCCATGCCCGAAGCCTTCACCGAGCTCGCCCGCGTGTTCGACCTGCTCGAGCAGCACTACCGCGACATGCAGGACATCGAATTCACCGTCGAACGCGGCACGCTGTGGATGCTGCAGACCCGCACCGGCAAGCGTACCGCCAAGGCCGCGCTCAAGATGGCGGTCGAGATGGTCGGCGAGGGGCTGATCAGCGAGGACGAGGCGATCCTGCGGGTCGATCCGATGGCGCTCGACCAGCTGCTGCACCCGACGCTCGATCCCGACGCGCCGCGCGATGTGCTAACCACGGGGCTTCCCGCTTCTCCGGGCGCTGCGAGCGGCAAGATCGCGCTCGATTCCGATACCGCCGAGCTGTGGGCCGGGCGGGGCGAGAGCGTGATCCTCGTTCGCGTCGAAACCAGTCCCGAGGACATCCACGGGATGCACGCGGCCAAGGGTATCCTGACCGCGCGCGGCGGCATGACGTCACACGCCGCGGTTGTGGCCCGCGGCATGGGTCGCCCCTGCGTGTCGGGCGCGTCGGGGGTGATGATCGCGCGTGAAGGTCGCACGCTGAAGATCGGCAACCGCGATCTCAAGGAAGGCGATGTCATCACCATCGATGGCGCCAACGGCCAGGTCATGGCGGGGGAAGTGCCGACCATCGAGCCGGAGCTTGCCGGTGACTTCGGCACGCTCATGGATTGGGCCGACAGGCACCGCCGGATGGGCGTGCGCACCAATGCCGAAACGCCTGCCGACTGCCGCATGGCGCGCCAGTTCGGGGCGCAGGGCATCGGCCTGTGCCGGACCGAGCACATGTTCTTCGACGCTGCCCGCATCAGCGCGGTGCGGCAGATGATCCTGGCCGAGAACGAGGCCGGGCGGCGCGGGGCTCTGGCCAAGCTGCTGCCCGAGCAGCGGGCCGACTTCAAGGCGATCTTCGAGGTGATGGCGGGCCTGCCGTGCACCATCCGCCTGCTCGATCCGCCGCTGCACGAGTTCCTGCCGCATGGCGACACCGAGTTCGAGGAACTGGCCAGCGCCACCGGACACCCGGTCAAGCACCTGCGCCGCCGCGCCGACGAGCTCCACGAGTTCAATCCCATGCTGGGCCACCGCGGTTGCCGCCTCGGAATCACCTATCCCGAGATCTACGAGATGCAGGCGCGCGCCATCTTCGAGGCCGCTTGTGAAGTCGCGGCGGAGTCGGGGGAAGCGCCTGTGCCCGAAATCATGATCCCGCTCGTCGGGACCAAACGCGAGCTCGAAATCCTGCGCGCCCTCGTCAACCGCGTGGCCAAGGAGGTTTTCGCGGAAACGGGTCAGCATCTCGATTACCTCGTCGGGACCATGATCGAACTGCCGCGCGCGGCGCTGATGGCGGGCGAGATTGCCGAGGAAGCGCGCTTCTTCAGCTTCGGCACCAACGACCTGACCCAAACCACGCTCGGCGTCAGCCGCGACGATGCCGGTCGGTTCCTGACCCCCTATGTCGAGAAGGGGATCTACGCCCGCGATCCCTTCGTCAGCCTCGATGTCGAAGGCGTCGGCCAGCTGGTGCGGATGGGGGCGGAACGGGGCAGGGCGGTGCGTCCGAACCTCAAGCTCGGCATCTGCGGCGAGCATGGCGGGGACCCGGCGAGTATCGCCTTCTGCGAGGAAGTCGGGCTCGATTATGTCAGCGCCTCGCCCTACCGCGTGCCGATCGCCCGGCTGGCGGCGGCGCAGGCTTCGCTGCGGGCAAAGTAACCTAACGCCAGGCGGTTAGCGTCAGTATCTCGACGGTCTCGGAGACTTTTCCGTCCCCGTCACGCAGCCCGTCGAACGCCGCGAGGGCACGTCGATACCCTGCCTTGGTAACCGGCCAAGGCCCGGTGGCGAGGGCTGAAGTAAGACCATGGTCTCGCAGGTCGCTCACCATCCGGTCGAGTGAACCGAACCGAACCCGCAAGGGGTAGCTATCGACCACCTGCCGCTTGAACCCGGCCCTTTGCAACAGGCCAGCCCCGGCCTGATTGTCCACCAGCGGATGCATCCGCGCTGCGGGCCGCTCGCCATCGGCGGCAAGCATGATCTGGCGCAGCACGGTTAGCGATCCTGCGCCCGGGAAAGCCGCCATCAGAATGCCACCCTCGGCCAGGGCACCGCGGGCATGGAGCAATGCTCCCGGTAGGTCGTTGACGTGGCCAAGGCCCATCAGATGGACAATCAGATCGAAGCCGCTGTTCGGCCACGGCTGCGCTTCATCGAAGCTGCCAAGTGCAGCGGCCTTTCCTACAACCCCTTGCTGGGCTAGCCATGACCCAAGCTTGCCGGTCGTATCCCCGATTACCAGCGCGTTGTTCGGCTGCGCGCGCATGAATTCGAGGCGCTCGATGATGTCCTCTGCGATCGTATCGACGATGTATTGCGCCGCATCCGGGCGATTGCGCCGCGATTGCGCACGGTTCCATTTGGCCATGGCCCGCTGGCGGGAGAAAATCTTCGGGACGCGTGGCTCGGTCATCAGCGCGCCCTGCCGCAGAGGGGCGGGCGTGACAAGCTAGCCATGCGTTGGGGCACCTCATTGGCCGTCGGGCTTAGGCCCATTGTGGACTTTCTCTATCCGCCGCGCTGCCCGCTGTGCGGAGAGGGAATAGAGGCGCAAAGCGGCCTTTGCGCTGCCTGCTGGAGCGGGTTGGCGATCCCCGGCGAGCCGTCCTGCGCCACATGCCAGCGCCCGCTCGGCTCCGGAACGCTGGCAGCGAGCATCTGCGGGCCATGTATGGCGGAGCCGCCGAAACACGTCGGGATCTCTGCCGCCACGCTATACAACGACACATCACGCCAGCTGGTGCTGCGCTTCAAGCATGGAGGGCGGATTGCGCTGGCCACAATGATGGCGCGGCTTATGATCGCGCGGCTGGGCGAATTGCCCCACGACAGCATCCTGGTACCCGTACCGTTGCACCGGTGGCGGATCTGGCGGCGTGGCTACAACCAGGCAGCCCTGCTCGCCCGCGAGATCGGCCGCCTGACGGGCAGGGCCGTGTGCCTCGATGCCCTCCATCGCGTAAAGCAGACCCCATCACTGGGCGGACTTGGCCGGAAAGCCCGCGAACGCGCCTTGTCGGGCGCGATTATCGCTCGGGCAGGGCCACGGAAGGCCTTGGAAGGGCTGCCTGTCATACTCGTCGATGACGTCCTCACCAGCGGTGCCACGACCGACGCCTGCACCCGCGCCCTGCTCCGCGGCGGTGCGAAGAGCGTGAGGATTGCCTGCTTCGCCAGGGTGCTCGACGAAACCGTGCCGCCGCAGACCGCAATGCCGGAAAGTGAACGCCCGAGGCCGCTAGGACCTCGGGCGCCACGTGACGAAATTCGTAGGACCCGGCGGCCGTCCCCCGAAGGCCGCACGAGGGTCCACTCCCTCATCGTCTTGTCCCGGAAACAGCATCACCCCCATGATGCGGTCGTTCCCGGCCTACCCCCTGAACCCGGCCACTTGGTGGGCCTTATTCCGGTGGACGGCTGGAGTTGCCGTGGGGCAATGTTTTTCATTCATCTGGCTGACAGAAAAGAGGCATTGCCATGCCCGTCCTGTTTTGGCACCGCCCTGTGCTGAATCTGCAACAAATCTGTCGCATTGATGCAAGAAACGCATGGAGATGTTACGCGTGACCGCCAGCGAGAACCGGGAATTGCGCGAGCAGGGTGCGGTGTTCATGCCGAAATTCGATTCGGCGGGGTTGCTGAGTGCGGTCGTGCAGCATGCGGAAACCGGTGCAATCCTGATGGTCGCCTTCATGGACGCAGAAGCCATCGCCGCGACTCGCGAAACCGGTTTTGCCCACTTCCATTCGCGGTCGCGCGGCAAGCTGTGGAAGAAGGGCGAAACCTCGGGAGATGTCTTGCAGGTCGTCGAAATCCTTGTCGATTGCGACCAGGATGCCCTGTTGGTCCGGGCGCTACCGGCAGGGCCAACCTGCCATACCGGGGCGGCAAGTTGCTTCTACCGCGTGCTTGAAGGCGACGCTCTCGCCCCCGTCAAGACTTGACCTTTACGTAAAGGTCAGTTAAGGAGCGACGCATGGCACACGTCGCTCCCCACGAACAACAGCCCCATGCCGGGGCCCACCTCGACCGGCCGGACAAGCTGGAGCGCGAGCAATACAGCATTTCCGACCTCACCACCGAGTTCGAATGCACCGCCCGCGCGCTGCGCTTCTATGAGGACGAGGGGCTGATCAATCCTTCACGCGTCGGACTCGCCCGTGTCTATTCCAAGCGTGACCGGGCGCGACTCGCCTGGATCATGCGGGCCAAGAACGTCGGCTTCAGCCTGGGCGAGATCAAGGAAATGATCGATCTCTACGACCTCGGCGATGGCCGCGTCGAACAGCGCCGCGTGACAGTCGAGAAGTGCCGCAACCACATCGCCAAGCTCAGGCAGCAGCGTGCCGACATCGATTCGTCGATCAAGGAACTGACCGATTTCGTCGCCCTGATCGAGAACCTCGACCTCTAATCCAACCCCAAACCCGCTTCACCAAGGACCGCCCGATGCCCATCTATTCCGCGCCGACCCGCGACACCCGCTTCATCGTCAACGAGGTGCTAGACCTTGCGAGCTACGGCAACCTGCCGGGTTTCGAGATGGCGACGCCGGACATTACCGATGCGGTGATCAACGAAGGCGGCAAGTTCTGCTCGGAAGTGCTCGCCCCGATCAACCAGTCGGGCGACCGGGAAGGCTGCACCCGCCATTCCGATGGTTCGGTGACCACGCCCAAGGGCTTCAAGGAAGCCTTCGACCAGTTCCGCGCCGCGGGCTGGGGCACACTTTCGGCTCCCGAAGAGTTCGGCGGGCAGGGCATGCCGCACGTTCTCGGCATGGTGATGGAAGAATTCATTTCGGGCTCGAACCAGGCCTTCGGCATGTATCCCGGCCTCACCAACGGCGCGGTCTCGGCGCTGATAGCCAAGGGCTCGCAGGAGCAGAAGGAGAAGTATCTCCCGAAGATGATCTCCAACGAATGGACCGGCACCATGAACCTGACGGAGCCGCATTGCGGCACCGATCTGGGCATGATCCGGACCAAGGCCGAGCCGCAGGCGGACGGCAGCTATGCCATTACCGGGACCAAGATCTTCATTTCGGCTGGCGAACATGACATGGCCGAGAACATCATCCACCTCGTCCTCGCCAAGACCCCGGGCGCGCCTGACAGCACCAAGGGCATCTCGCTGTTCGTGGTGCCGAAGTTCCTCGTCAACGACGATGGTTCGCTGGGTGAACGCAACGGAGTGGTGTGCGGTTCGATCGAGCACAAGATGGGCATCCACGGCAACGCCACCTGCGTCCTCAACTATGATGGCGCCAAGGGCTGGCTCGTGGGCGAGGAAAACAAGGGTCTGGCCGCCATGTTCATCATGATGAACGCGGCCCGGCTCGGGGTGGGTATCCAGGGATTGAGCCAGGCCGAAGCGGCTTACCAGAACGCCGTCGCCTATGCGCTCGATCGTCGCCAGGGCCGCGCGCTGACCGGCCCCGCCGATCCGGCCGCCCAGGCCGATCCGATCTTCGTCCACCCCGATGTCCGCCGTATGCTGATGGATGCCAAGGCCTTTACCGAAGGCATGCGCGCCCTCTGCCTGTGGGGTGCTCTGCTGGTCGACCTGAGCCACAAGGCCGCGACCGAGGAAGAACGGGCCCAGGCCGATGCGATGATCGGGCTGCTCACCCCGGTCATCAAGGGCTATGGCACCGACAAGGGCTATGAAGTCGCGACCAACATGCAGCAGGTCTTCGGCGGCCACGGCTACATCGAGGAATGGGGCATGAGCCAGTTCGTGCGCGATGCCCGGATTGCCATGATTTACGAAGGCACCAACGGCATCCAGGCGATGGACCTGTGCGGTCGCAAATTGGCCCAGGGTGGCGGCGCGGCGGTCCAGGCCTTCTTCAAGGCCGTGGGCGACGATATCGCCGCTGCCAAAGACGACACCGTGCTTGGCCCGCTGGCAACCGATCTCGAAAAGGCGCTCGGCCAACAGCAGGCGGCGACCATGTGGTTCATGCAGAACGCCATGACCAATCCCAATCATTTGGGAGCAGGTGCGCATCATTACATGACGATCATGGGCATCGTGACGCTCGGCTGGATGTGGCTGCGCATGGCCAAGGTGGCGCAGGCCGCTCTGGCCGCAGGCACCGAAGACAAGGCGTTCTACGAAGCCAAGCTCGCCACCGCCCGCTATTACATGGACCGTTTCCTGCCCGACGCCGGCGCGCTGCGCCGCAAGCTCGAAGCAGGCGCCGACAGCATGATGGCACTGGGGGCAGAGGCTTTCGCCACGGCGGCCTGATACACACAGCGACAAGCCGTCACACATTGAGGCTGGATACAAGGCGTCCCCGGTTTAGTCCGGGGGCGTCTTTTGCTGTCCGGGGACGAACGTTGATGATTCTGAGATTGGCCACCTTGGGCGCCGTCGCATTCCTGGGAACAGACCGCGTACAGGCGGAAGCCACTGATCCAGCCACAGCTGCGGCCATTTCGCAAGCCATGCTCGATGCCGCACAGGAAGTCAGCGGCGTCCCCGGGCTGTCCGCTGCAGTCTGGCGAAGCGGGTCGGTTGTCTGGACCGGGACAGCCGGTTCACGCGATCTGGAACAAGCCCTGCCGGTGGAACGGGATACGCGTTTCCGGCTCGCCTCCGTGTCCAAGCTGGTGACCGTCACGGCACTTGCGAAGTTGGCGGAAGAGGGACGGATCGATCTGGACGCTCCGATTGCCTCAATCTTGCCATGGTTGGAGAACGATTGGCCTGCGATCACCGCGAGACAGCTTGCCGCGCATTCCTCAGGCCTGCCGCATTATCAGGACGTTGACGTGGGTCGCGGAGCCATGCGTTACTCCTCCGGCCGCGCTGCGGTGGCTATCTTTTCGGACCGGTCCCTCCTGTCCGAACCGGGTACGCAATACAGCTATTCCTCCTGGGGCTACACGCTGCTGGGTGCGCTGATCGAAGAGGTGACGGGCCAGTCATTCGAAAGCTACTTCGCCTCGGCGATTACGCACGGTCTCGACCTCGGTCTCGACACGACCGATACCGACGATCCGAAGGCGACGAGAGCGTATGAGTTTGTGGGTGGCCAAGCGCAGCCGGCTCTATCGCACGACTATAGCTACACCTGGGGCGGCGGGGGCCTGATGGCCAGCGTCGAAGGGCTCGTGCGGTTCGGCGGGGCGATGCTGCAAGACAGGATTGTGAGCAAAGCGACCTTTGACGCCATGACGCAGCCGTTCGTGTTGGCATCAGGACAAACAGCAGGGGACGCTGGCTATGACGTCGGCTTCGGCTGGCGCATTGCCGAGGATGGCGACGGGAACCCCATCACCTTCCATAACGGCACGGCAATCGGCGCGCGTTCGTCGTTGGTGCTGTGGCGCGAGGAGAATACCGCAGCGGCCATATTGTCCAACGCCTCGTGGACCTCATCGATAGACTCGACCAGCCAGATGTTGGCGGCACCTTTCCGCGACGCACCGCCGGGCTTGATCCCTGCCGCCTGCCCGGTGCAGTCGAGCCAGTTCGCGGGCACGCTGTCTGGAGAACCGGTCAGCGGTGTGGCGCGCTTTCGAATGGTCGATGGCGTCTGCCAGGGCGAACTCGAAATTGGCGGCACCCTGCGAACCTATTTTGACCGCGGCCCCCAACCGACAGCGCCGAAGATGAGGATCGTCGGTATCGGCATCGATGGCGGCCTCTCTCGCGCAGGCCTGGTCACGCCCTTCGGCATCTACGAAATCCGCGCGACCGAGGACGGGCAGTTTCACAGCGAATGGTCTTCCACGCGCAACCTTACCTTCCGCCTGCTCGAACAGGGGGAAGGCGGGTTATGACAGCGTTTTGTTGGACAGCGTATTCATGGCTGCCCATCTCTGCCGGTCGACGCAGGCCGGCCATCGCCAAAATTGATCGGCTCGGAGATTATTCCTCCGGAAGGAATTCGGGCACCGAAAGGTAGCGCTCACCAGTGTCGTAGTTGAAGCCGAGCACACGCGAGCCAGCCGGAAGTTCGGGCAGCTTCTTGGCGATCGCCGCCAGCGTTGCACCGCTGGAAATGCCGACCAGGATACCTTCCTCGCGGGCGCAACGGCGAGCCATGTCCTTTGCCGCTTCGGCATCGACCGGTATCGCCCCGTCGATGGACTGGGTGTGAAGGTTGGCCGGGATAAAGCCCGCCCCGATGCCCTGGATCGGGTGAGGGCCGGGCTGACCGCCATTGATGACCGGCGAAAGCTCGGGCTCGACGCCATAGGCCTTCATGCCGCTCCAGTGGCGCTTCAGTTCCTCGGCGCAGCCGGTCAGGTGGCCGCCGGTGCCGACGCCAGTAATCAGAACGTCGATCGGCGTGTCCTTGAAGTCGGTCAGAATCTCCTGGGCAGTGGTGCGGACGTGGACCTTCCAGTTGCTATCGTTGTCGAACTGGCTCGGCATCCACGCATTCTCGGTCTGCTCAACCAGTTCGGTGGCGCGTTCGATAGCGCCCTTCATACCCTTGGCGCGGTCGGTCAGGTCGAAGCTCGCACCATAGGCCAGCATCAGGCGGCGGCGTTCGATGCTCATGCTGTCAGGCATCACCAGAATCAGCTTGTAGCCCTTGACCGCGGCGACCATCGCCAGGCCGATGCCGGTATTGCCGCTGGTCGGCTCGATGATGGTGCCGCCGGGCTTGAGCGCGCCCGAAGCCTCGGCATCCTCGATCATCGCCAGCGCGATGCGATCCTTGATCGAGCCGCCCGGATTGCTGCGCTCGGACTTTACCCAGACCTCGTGATCGGGAAACAGGCGGCTCAAGCGTATATGCGGCGTGCCGCCAATCGTCTGGAGGATGCTGTCGGCTTTCATGGCGTTCTCTCCTGGGGGTCTGTCTGCTTACGAATCGTCTTTTGCCAGTTCCGGCGGCGGGTCGAAAGACCTGGTTGTACGAAGGACAGGGAATACCCGGCTCCAGAGCGCGACAGTGGCGATGGCACCGGCGCCGCCAACCACCACGGCACTCACAGGGCCGATCAACCACGCGAGCGTGCCGGAAAAGAAATCGCCAAACTCGTTCGAGGCGCTGATGGTAAGGTGGCTGACCGAGGATACACGTCCGCGCTTGTCGTCGGGCGTATGCAACTGGACCAGCGACTGGCGGATGTAGACGCTGAACATGTCCGCTGCACCGACCACGAACAGTGCCGCAAGGCTTAGCGGCATGGAGGTCGAAAGACCGAAAACGATGGTAGCAGCGCCGAACACCGCCACGGCCACCAGCATCGCCGGGCCGACGTTGTTGGCGAGTGGCCGAAACGAGAAAACCAGCCCCATCAGCGTGGCCCCGATGGCAGGCGCCATGGCCAGCTGCGCCAGCCCCTCTTCGCCGACCTGCAGGATATCGCGAGCATAGACCGGAAACAGTGCCGTTGCCCCGGCGAGGAAGACGGCGAACAGGTCGAGCGTGATCGAGCCGAGGACCATCTTGTTCTGCACCACATAGTGCAGCCCATCGACCATCTGCCGGATCGGGTGCGCCGCACCGACAATATTGGTCTGCGGCACTTTGCCTATGGTGCCGAGCGAGAGGATCGCAATGGTGAACAGCACCGTCGCCACCGCATAGGGCAGGGCAGGCTCGATCGCATGGAGATAACCGCCAACGCCCGGGCCAACGATCATCCCCACTTGCCACGAGATCGAACTAAGCGCGATGGCAGTCGGCAGGATCGCCTTGGGCACGAGATTGGGCGACAAGGCCGATAGGGCCGGTCCGTTGAAGGCACGCACGATGCCGAGCACCACAGCTATCGCGAACAACCAGGGCACGGTTATCGCATCTGTCCAGCTCAGCCAGGCAAGCGTGGCGGCACAAAAGAATTGCAGGACGATAGTCGACTGGGCAAGCTTGCGTCGGTCGAGCCTGTCAGCAGCGAGTCCGGAAAAAGGAGTGAGCACGAAAAGCGGGACGAACTGCAACAAGCCGATCAGCGCCAGCTGTCCGGCGGCTCCCTCTATGCTCATGCCGCCGTTGCGCGAAATATCATAGGTCTGCCAACCGATAATCAGGATCATCGCATACTGGCCCAGCGTCATGCTCAGCCGGGCGAGCCAATAGGCGCGGAAATTGGCGACGCGGAAGGGGTGCGTGGGTTGGCTTGATACGTCGCTCACGCCGCAGCCTTGGCAGGCGCGGCGTGGCGAGGGAAGCAAGTTGTTCTTTAGCGGCGGGTCAGGCTAGCGCGGGCGACGCAGCCGCGGGTTCGGCTGGAGTTCGTCGATTACGGCGACGAAATCATCAAGGCGGATGATCCGTTCGAATTGGAAACCAGCGCGATTCTCGCGAACCCAGATACAATAGGCTTCGATCCGGCCGATAACCGGCAAGCGGACGATTACCCGGTCGCCGCGCGACAGGTTGGTGGCGTCGTCGATCATGAAGCCATGGGCCGAGAGATTGCTGATGTGCATCTTCACATCGCCCCGCTGGTGATGCTCGGCAATTACCGGAAAATCGACCGGATGACGCGTTGCGCGACGCTGGTCGGTGACCGAGAGCTGGGCTCCGTTTGCCATTTTTGGACGATCCTTCGTGTATTGGTACGGGATCGTGATATCGTGTAAAATCGCCAATATTCGGTTAAGCGCGATCGTCCTGATTTGGGACGGAACGACGGATTTCTGCGGCTTACGGAAGATCAGGCCGTCAAAATACCGTGCCGCTTCTTGCCAAGGCTGAGCTTGACCTCCTGCCCGGGTGCCACTGTCACCATGGTTGCCGGATCGGTAACCGGTTCACCATCGAGCTTAACGGCACCCTCGGTGATCTTCCGCTTGGCTTCTCCATTGGACTGCGTGAAGCCGATCGCCGTCAATGCCGCGGGAAGCGACAAACCTTCAGCGCCAATCGACAGGGCAGGGAGGTCGTCCCCGGCGCCGCCGCCTGCAAAGGTCTGCTGTGCCGTGGCTTCGGCTGAACGCGCCGCCTCCTCTCCCCGGCAGAGCGCAGTGGCGGCGTTGGCCAGCGCGATCTTCGCTTCGTTGATGTCGCTGCCTTCGAGCGCTTCTAGCCGCGCGATCTCATCGATTGGCAGGTCGGTGAACAGCCGCAGGAACTTGCCGACATCGCGGTCGTCCGTGTTGCGCCAGAATTGCCAGTAATCGTAGTTCGGCAGTTGCGCTTCATTGAGCCAGACGGCTCCGGAAACCGACTTGCCCATCTTGCTGCCGTCGGCCTTGGTGATCAGCGGCGTGGTGAGCCCGAATACCTCGATCGCGTCCATCCGGCGGCTCAGTTCCACCCCGTTGACGATATTGCCCCACTGATCACTGCCGCCCATTTGCAGGCGCACGCCCATTTCCTGGCACAGGTGCCGGAAATCGTACCCCTGCAGGATCATGTAGTTGAACTCGAGGAAAGTCATCGGCTGTTCGCGCTCGAGCCGTAGCTTGACCGAATCGAACGAAAGCATCCGGTTGACCGTGAAATGCGTACCGACCTTCTGCAGCATCTCGATGTAGCCGAGCTGCCCGAGCCAGTCATGGTTGTTGACCATCACCGCATCGGTCGGACCATCACCGAACTTGAGGAACCGCTCAAAGGCAGTGCGGATCGAGGCGATGTTGCCTTCGATCGCATCGTCGGTCAGCATCTTGCGAACTTCGTCCTTGCCGGTCGGGTCGCCGATGCGCGTCGTACCGCCCCCCATGACAACCACCGGCTTGTGCCCGGCCTGCTGCAAGCGGCGCAGCAGCATGATCGAAACGAGGTTACCGACATGGAGCGAAGGGGCCGTGGCATCGAAACCGACATACCCCGGCACCACCTGCTTCTGCGCGAGAGCATCGAGCCCCTCAGCGTCGGTCTGCTGGTGGATGTAGCCCCGCTCATCGAGCAGGCGCAGGAGGTCGGACTTGTATGCGGACATGATGCTCACTTGCCTTGGAGCGCGGCGGTTAGCATGGGGGTATGGTAATGCAAGCGTATCCCCTCATACCTCATGCGGCAAAGCCACCGCTGGCCGTGCGCGCCGTGGAGGCGCGGGTCGGCAATCACGATCCGCACTGGCTGAGTCTGCGCTGGCGGATCGACGCAAGCGCCGGCGTGGTTGTGCCACCACCCGCGGGGAAACTGCGCCGGGACGGGTTGTGGCAAACGACCTGCTTCGAACTGTTTCTCCAACCCGACGGGGAAGCCGGATATTGCGAGTTCAACCTGTCGCCGTCCGAGGCCTGGAATGTCTATGACTTTCATGCGTATCGCGAGGGAATGTGCGAACGCAAGGCTGCGCGCGCGCCTGTCCTGACCATGCGCCCCGGTTCCAGCTTCGCCATCTTCGATGCCGCGATACCGAGGTCGCTGCTCCCTACTGAGCCTTGCGCGATGGGCCTGACAGCCGTCATCGAAGAGACAGGGGGGCACAAGAGCTATTGGTCGATCGCCCACCCCGATACCGATGCACCGGATTTCCACCACGCGGCTTGCTTCGCTGCACGGCTTGAGGCACCGCACGCGCCATGAAATTCGGTATCGACCGCCTGCTGAGCGAGCCAGAACTACACAAACCCCTTGAGGGCAAGCGCGTCGCGCTGGTCGCCCATCCAGCGTCTGTGACAGAGAACCTGACCCACAGCCTCGACGCACTGGTTGCGGCCGGGATCAATGTCACCAGCGCCTTCGGCCCACAACACGGGCTCAAGGGCGACAAGCAGGACAACATGGTCGAGACTGCGGACGAAACGGATCCACATTACGGCATCCCGATCTTCAGCCTCTATGGTGAGGTTCGCCGCCCGACCGGACAGATGATGTCGAGCGCGGACGTCTTCCTGTTCGACCTGCAAGACCTCGGCTGCCGCATCTACACGTTTGTCACCACGCTCCTTTACCTGCTGGAAGAGGCAGCGAAGCACGGAAAAACCGTGTGGGTGCTGGATCGTCCAAACCCTGCGGGCCGCCCGGTCGAGGGTACGCTGCTGGTTCCGGGCAACGAAAGCTTCGTCGGTGCAGCGCCAATGCCGATGCGCCATGGGCTGACCATGGGCGAGATGGGCCATTGGTTTATCCGTCACTTCGGGCTCGATGTCGAATATCGCGTGATCGACATGCATTACTGGCTGCCCGAAAGCGGTCCGGGTTACGGCTGGCCCGACAGCCGGATCTGGATCAACCCGTCGCCCAATGCCGCCAATCTCAACATGGCGCGCGCTTACGCAGGCACGGTGATGATCGAAGGCGCAACGCTGAGCGAGGGCAGGGGTACTACGCGACCGCTGGAGGTGCTGTTCGGTGCCCCCGACGTTGATGCCAAAGCCGTGCACAACGAAATGGGGCGGCTAGCACCCGATTGGCTGGCGGGTTGCGCAATCCGTGAATGCTGGTTCGAACCGACGTTTCACAAACATGCCGGCAAGCTCTGCAATGCGCTGATGATCCATGCCGAAGGGCAACACTACGCCCACGAAGTCTTCCGGCCCTGGCGTCTCCAGGCTCTTGCGTTCAAGGCAATCCGCAACCTCTATCCCGACTATGCAATCTGGCGCGGCAAGGACTTCAAGTACGAGTACACCGATGACGTTCTCGCGATCGATGTCATCAATGGCGGGCCCGCCCTGCGCGAGTGGGTCGATGATTCCGCCGCGACGCCCCATGATCTCGGTGCGTTAGCGGCCAACGACGAGGGGGCATGGATCGCCGAAGTGCGCGATCTGTTGCTCTACTGATCGCCCGCGTCAGGCTCCGTGCTTGCGGCTCAATTCGCGCATGGCATCGTCCAGACCGTCCAGTGTCAATGGATACATCCGGTCGTTGACCAGCTGCTTCATCACCTTGGTGCTCTGTGAATAGTTCCACTGTTTCTCCGGCACCGGATTGAGCCAAACGGTCGCCGGATAGGTGTTGGTAATGCGCTGCATCCACACAGCGCCGGCTTCCTCGTTCATATGCTCGACGCTGCCGCCCGGATGGGTGATCTCATAGGGACTCATCGCCGCGTCGCCGACGAACACCACCTTGTAGTCGTGCCCGTACTTGTGCAGCACGTCCCAGGTCTTGGTCCGCTCCTGCCAGCGCCGCTTGTTGTCCTTCCACACGCCTTCGTAGAGGCAGTTGTGGAAGTAGAAGAACTCGAGGTTCTTGAACTCGGTCGTCGCGGCGCTGAACAGTTCCTCGCACAGCTTGATGAAGGGGTCCATCGAGCCACCGACATCGAGGAATAGCAGGAGCTTCACCGCATTGCGCCGCTCGGCGCGCATATGGATGTCGAGCCAGCCCTGCTTGGCCGTGCCTTCGATGGTTGCGTCAATGTCGAGCTGGTCCTGCGCCCCTTCGCGCGCAAAACGGCGCAGCCGACGCAGCGCCATCTTGATATTGCGGGTGCCGAGTTCCTTGGTGTTGTCGAGGTTCTTGAACTCGCGCTTTTCCCAAACCTTCACGGCGCGTTTGTGCTTGCTCTCGCCGCCGATCCGCACGCCTTCAGGGTTGTATCCCGAATTGCCGAAGGGTGAGGTGCCGCCGGTGCCGATCCACTTGTTGCCGCCCTGGTGGCGCTTCTCCTGCTCCTCGAGCCGCTTCTTGAGCGTTTCCATGATCTCGTCCCAGCTGCCGAGCTTCTCGATCGCAGCCATTTCTTCCTCGGTGAGGAACTTTTCCGCCACCGCCTTGAGCCAGTCTTCCGGGATATCGACCGGGTTCTGGCCGTAATCGGTCAGCAGCCCCTTGAAGACCTTGTTGAACACCTGATCGAACCGATCGAGCATGCCTTCGTCTTTCACGAAGGTGGCGCGTGACAGGTAATAGAACGCCTCGGGGGTCTGCTCGATCACGTCCTTGTCGAGCGCTTCGAGCAGGGTCAGGTGCTCCTTGAAACTGGCCCCGATCCCGGCCTCGCGCAGCTCATCGACGAAATTGAAGAACATCTCGGCAGCCTTTTCCTCGCCGGCTTTACGGCCCGGTAACCATATGCCCCCTAGGAGGAGTGCGTATCCATTGGGGGATCGCATGGAACTTAGCAAGATTATCGCCGCCGAACAGAGTGCGCTGGACCTTATTCCGGCAAAGTGCGGCGATGTAACCGTAGGCTGCACCGATGTGGCCGGAGTCGTCGAGGCGGTCATTCAGTCGTCGGAGAAGCTGCGCGAAGAACACACCGCGCTGCACGGCACCATTGCCGCGCTCGAAGCCGATCAGGCCCGGGTGAGCGAGGCAAGCGACGAAGCCCGACTGCTGTCCGAGCGGGCGATTGCACGGCTCGGAGATGGCAATGCGCTGATCAGGTCTTCGCTCTCCCAAATCACGAACCTGCTCGACCTTGTGGAAACGCTCACGCGCCATGTCACTGGCTTTGCTTCGGCAATGGACCAGGTCAAGCGCAGCTCGCAGCGGATCGAGGATATCGCCGAGACGACCAATATCCTCGCGCTCAACGCTACCATCGAAGCGATGCGGGCTGGTGAAGCCGGTCGCGCCTTCGCCGTGGTCGCTGACGAGGTGAAGAGCCTCGCCGGTGCGACTCGCAAGGCCACCGAGGAAATCTCGAGCACCATAGATACGCTGGAAGGCGAAGCTCGCGCAGTTATCGCTCAGATCGAAGGCGGTGCAGCGGCTTCGACCGAAGCGAAAGAATCGGTCTCCAAGATCGAAGACACTCTGTCGGGAGTTTCCGAACTGGTCGAAGAGGTAGATCGCCAGAACGACCAGATCGCCCGCGCAACCGGCACCATCAGCGGACACGTCGCCAAGGTACAGGATGTGCTCGTGAGTTTCGACGGTGCCGCACTGGAGAACGAGCGCAAGCTGCAGAGCGCGCACGAGCGGATGGAAGATCTCGAGCTGACCGCCAGCGAGATGTTCGACAGCATCGTCAAAGCCGGACTATCCCCGAAAGACAGCGAAATGGTTGCACGGGCACAGGCTCATGCGCAGCGCCTGGCCGATGTTGCCGAAAAAGCGATTGCCGCTGGCGAGCTTCGGATGGAGGACCTGTTCGACCAGGACTACAAGCTGGTTCCGGGCAGCAATCCCGAACGTTTCCGCACACGCCTGAGCGACTGGGCCGATCGCAACTGGCGCCCGATTATTGACGAAATCGTGGGCGAGGGTGGAGCTATCAAGATGGCATCGCCGGCCGATATGAAGGGGTTCCTGCCGACGCATATTTCGGATCGTTCGCGGCTACCGACCGGCGATCTGGCGCACGATACGAAGTATTGCCGCAACGGCCGCATCCTGTTTGGGGCTATCGACGCCAAGGCCAAGCAAAGCAGCGCGCCCTACATGATGGCGGTCTATCGCCAGGAAGGCGACGGCAAGCGTTACGAGGTGGTCCGCAACGTCTACGTCCCGCTGGTCATCAATGGTCGTCGTTGGGGCGATTCCGAACTTGCATATACCTTCTGACGGAAGCGCCCAACAGTTCCATTGAGGAGCAGAGCGGGGGGCATCCCCTTGCTCCATCGGAAATGAACACCTAGCCCGTCAGCCTATGTGGCAAACGGGGTCGCTCGGTACGCAAGTGGCGAAAGACGGTGACAGGGGTGAAGCTTGCCCCGATGCCCTATATGCAGCGGCTGACGTAGCCTGGCGGTGTCTGCTTTGCCGCAAGCTGAGCTAGCTCTGCCGCCGCGCCATGAAGGCCAGGCGTTCGAACAGCATCACGTCCTGCTCGTTCTTCAAAAGAGCACCGTGGAGCGGCGGGATCGCGCTGTTGGGATTGGCATCCTGCAGCACCTCCAGCGGCATATCCTCGTTGAGCAGCAGCTTGAGCCAGTCGAGCAATTCGCTGGTCGAGGGCTTCTTCTTGAGGCCCGGCACCTCGCGGATTTCGTAGAAGACATCCATCGCCTTTTTCACCAGCATCTTCTGGATGCCGGGGAAGTGGACGTCGATGATGTCCTGCATCGTCTCACGATCGGGAAACTTGATGTAGTGGAAGAAGCACCGACGCAGGAATGCGTCTGGCAGTTCCTTCTCGTTGTTCGAGGTGATGACCACGATCGGGCGCTCGACCGCCGTTATCGTCTCGTGCGTTTCATAGACATAGAACGACATGCGATCGAGTTCCTGCAGCAGGTCGTTCGGAAACTCGATGTCGGCCTTGTCGATCTCGTCGATCAGCAGGACGGGCAGCCGGGGCGAGGTGAACGCCTCCCACAGCTTGCCCTTCTTGATGTAGTTCGAAATGTCATGGACGCGCTCGTCGCCGAGCTGGCCGTCGCGCAGGCGGGCGACCGCATCGTATTCGTACAGGCCCTGCTGCGCTTTGGTGGTCGACTTGATGCCCCATTCGATCAGCGGGGCGTTGATGGCCTTGGCGATTTCGTGGGCCAGCACGGTCTTGCCGGTGCCGGGCTCTCCCTTGACGAGCAGCGGGCGCCGCAAGGTGACTGCGGCATCCACTGCGACCTTGAGATCGTCGGTGGCGATGTAGGAGCTGGTGCCTTCGAAGCGCTTCGGTGTGTCGGCCATGGGTTTCCCTATGCAACTTGCTTTACGCGAGCGTTAGGGAAGCGGCGCGGCCGGGGCAAGGGTGAAACGATGGAGCCAATTCGGCCTTGCGTTCGGCGCCCTGTCACACCAACCGCGCGAAAGAAACGTGCGATCTTCGGGGTTTTCGCTGACGGTTCGGATGATTGGTGGGAATTTCCGGTGTGACGCTGTGACTTTCCGGTCAATTCGGGACTTCCTCGTTTCGACCACTTGGCAATAACCGGCAGTGGCAGTGTAGGACAGCCTAACCGATCGCCCCGGTGCCCCGGCAGCATCGCCACGCCGCGACCTTTAGGCTAGGCTCTCCGGACAGGCCGCAAGAGGATCGCCCATGCCCACCGAACAGTTCGCTATCGATACGCCCGCCGGTCACAAGCTATCGGGCGCGCTCGAAATGCCGACCGGGTTGGTTCGCGGCGCCGCGCTGTTCGCACATTGCTTCACCTGCACGAAGCAGTCGAAAGCCGCGGTCGAGGTCACGCGTGCACTGGCCCGGCGCGGGATCGCCACGCTGCGGTTCGACTTCACCGGGCTTGGCGGGAGCGAGGGCGAGTTCGGCCGCGCCGGGTTCGCCAGCGACGTCGAGGACCTGGTCGCCAGTGCCGGCGCGCTGTGCGAGAGGTTCGGCGACGGCATCCTGCTGGTCGGCCACAGCCTCGGCGGGGCGGCGGTCCTGGCTGCTGCAAACTTGCTGGGAAGGAGACGCGTTGCCGCCGTGGCGACCATCGGTGCCCCGTCCGATGTCCCGCACGTGCTGGACAATATCCAGGGCGATCTTGCCGCAATCGAGCGGGACGGGGAGGGCGATGTCACCATCGGTGGCCGCGCCTTCAAGCTGAGCAAGGCATTCCTCGACCGGACCCGCAACGCCACGCTGCTCGAACAGGTCGGCACGCTGCGGCTGCCGCTGATGTTCTGCCACTCACCGACTGACCAGATCGTGGGCATCGAACATGCGTCGGCCCTGTTCGGCGCCGCAAAGCATCCCAAGAGCTTCGTCAGCCTCGCCGACGCCGACCATTTGCTGACCAAAGTCGCCGATGCACATTTCGTGGCGGGCATGATCGCAAGTTGGGCGGAGCGCTACCTGCCGATCAATGCCGACTGGCCGCTGCCGCAGGAAGGCGTCATCGTATGCACCGGGCACGGCAGGTTCGGCACGGAGGTGCATACGACCGCCCATCGTTTCATCGCCGACGAACCGCGCAGCGTGGGTGGAGACGACACCGGACCGACGCCTTACGACCTCCTCGGCGCGGCGCTGGGTACCTGCACCGCCATGACGATGAAGATGTACGCCGATCGCAAGGGGCTGCCCCTTGAGGGCGTCAGCGTCCACGTCACGCACGAGCGCGATCACGGAAAGGCTTGCGAGCATGCCCGGGCGATGGAGCAAGGTACCCAGGTCCAGGCACTTCACCGCGCCATCACGATCATCGGTGCGGAGCTGACCGAAGAGGCCCAGGCCAAGCTGATGGAAATTGCCGACAAGTGCCCGGTGCACCGTACGCTCGAAGGCCGTTTGCACATTCATACCACGAAGGGCGGAAATACGGCTTGAAATCGGAGCAGATCGTTCGTATTTGACCTGTGCGGACCGGGCCCCTCTGGCGCGGCGCATCGCCCGGATTGCCGGATGATCGCCTCGTGATGTCGGACCGCATCGGATAGCACCGATGCACGGGTCCGGGGTCGTTCCTCCCTCCCCCTTCCAACGGTCCGGGTCTGTGCCCGGTGCTTCCGATCGAACGTCAATCCGTTTCGAAGGGAGCATTACGCATGTCCTATCGCGAATTTCGCCTGCTCGAGCGCCACCAGCGCCTCGATGAACTGTTGCGCCTAGCGCAGGGCCGGTTGCGCCCCGATCCATCCGAAGTCGGCAGGCTGAAAAAGCTGAAACTCGCCATCAAGGACCGGCTTGCACGGCTGCAACGCAGCGGGCGGCACTGATCCGACATTTGCCGCAACGCGCGGGGATCGAAACCCAAGCCCCGCGCGTTGTTGCGTCTATACCTGGGAATCGTTCGTCATGGAATTTCTTTACGCCGACTGGCTCGGCACGCCGGCCTGGTTCTGGCTCGTCTTTCTCGGCCTTGTCGCCACGCTGACTGCCTTCGATCTCGGCGTCCTCCACAAGGAGGACAAGGAGATGGGCATCGGCGAATCTCTGAAGCTCAGCGCCTTCTACATCGGCATCGCACTGCTGTTCGGCGGCTGGATCTGGTTCGAGCGCGGGGCCGAGCTGGGCATGCAGTACTACACCGGCTTCTTCATCGAGAAGGCACTGTCGATCGACAACGTCTTCGTGATCAGTCTGATCTTCACCTATTTCGCGATCCCGCCGAAATACCAGTACCGCGCCCTGTTGTGGGGTATCATGGCGGTGATCGTGCTGCGCGGCCTGATGATCGCCGGCGGCGCCGCGCTGGTCAGCCAGGCCTACTGGGTGCTGTATATTTTCGCCGCCTTCCTGATTTTCACCGGCATCAAGATGTTCTTCGCCGGTGACGAACCGATGGATGTGGCCAAGAACCCTGTCGTGCGATGGATATCGACGCATATGCGGGTCACACCAAGGCTGCACGACCAGCACTTCTTCGTGAAGGTGACCGACGAGAAAACCGGCAAGTTGGTGACGGCGGCGACACCGCTGTTCCTGGCGCTCGTGGTTATCAACCTCGCAGACCTGGTATTCGCGGTCGACAGCGTGCCAGCGATCTTCGCGATCACCACGGATACCTTTATCGTCTACACCAGCAACATCATGGCGATCCTGGGCCTCAGGGCGCTTTACTTTGCGCTGGCAGCGATGGTGCACCGGTTCCACTATCTGAAATACGCGCTGGCCGCCGTGTTGGTGTTCATCGGCTCGAAAATCTTCGTTGCCGACTTCGTGATGGGCGGAGACAAGTTCCCGCCTGTGCTGAGCCTGGGGGTAACGGCAGGGCTGATCGCTGCCGGTATATTCTACTCGCTGTGGAAGACCCGCGGGGAGCCTGAACCGGAGTGGCCGGCTGAAGATTCGCCTGCCATGGTCCAGAAGCACATCGACGACTTGGCCGACAACAAGGCCGGATAAGCAAGGGGGGCGGATCGCATTGCGGTCCGCCCCCCTTTTTACATCTCAGGCGTCGATCAGGTCGCGGTCGACTTCGCCCGCACGGTTCTGGATGAAGTTGAACCGGTGTTCCGGATTGCGGCCCATGAGCCGGTCGACCAGTTCCTTGATCGCGTGGCGCTGTTCGTGCTCCGGCGGCAGGGTAATGCGGATAAGCGAGCGGCTTTCGGGCGCCATGGTGGTTTCGCGCAGCTGCTGCGGATTCATTTCGCCCAAGCCCTTGAACCGCGCGACCTCGACCTTCTTGCCCTTGAACTGCGTCGCTTCCAGCTCTGCGCGGTGGGCGTCGTCCCGGGCGTAGGCGCTCTCCTTGCCTGCGGTAAGCCGGTAGAGCGGAGGCTGCGCCAAATAGAGGTGCCCATTGCGCACCACCTCGGCCATTTCCTGGAAGAAGAACGTCATCAGCAGCGTCGCAATGTGCGCGCCGTCGACATCAGCGTCGGTCATGATGATGATGCGGTCGTAGCGCAGGTTCTCGGGGTCGCAATCCTTGCGCATCCCGCAGCCGAGGGCGAGCGCGAGGTCGGCGATTTCCTGGTTGGCGCGAATCTTGTCGGCGGTGGCGCTGGCGACGTTGAGGATCTTGCCGCGGATCGGCAGGATCGCCTGGGTCTTGCGGTTGCGCGCCTGTTTGGCGCTGCCCCCGGCGCTGTCGCCTTCGACGATGAACAGTTCGGTCTCGCCGTCGCTTTCGCCGCTGCAGTCGGTGAGCTTGCCCGGCAGGCGCAGCTTCTTGGCATTGGTGGCGGTCTTGCGCTTGACCTCGCGCTCGGCCTTGCGCCGCAGCCGCTCGTCCATCCGCTCCATGACACTGGCGAGCAGCGCCTTGCCGCGCTCCATATTGTCGGAGAGAAAGTGGTCGAAATGGTCGCGCACCGCGTTCTCGACCAGGCGTGCGGCTTCGGGCGAGGTCAGGCGGTCCTTGGTCTGGCTCTGGAACTGCGGATCGCGGATGAAGACGCTGAGCATGATCTCGGCGCCGGTCATGACGTCGTCGGCGGAAAGGTCCTTCGCCTTCTTCTGGCCGGTCAGCTCGCCGAAAGCCCGCAGGGCGCGGGTGAGGGCGGTGCGCAACCCCTGCTCGTGCGTGCCGCCGTCCGGCGTCGGCACGGTGTTGCAGTACCAGCTGGTCGAGCCATCGGACCATAGCGGCCAGGCGATGGCCCATTCGACGCGGCCCTGCTCGTCCGGGAAGTCCTGCCGTCCGGTGAAGGGATCGGCGGTCACGCATTCGCGCGCTCCCACTTGTTCGCGCAAATGGTCGGCCAGGCCGCCGGGGAATTTGAACACCGCCTCTTCCGGCACATCCTCGCTCGCCAGTGAAGGAGCGCATTTCCAGCGAATTTCCACACCCGCAAAGAGGTATGCCTTCGAGCGCGCCATCTTGAACAGCCGCGCGGGCTTGAACAGGCGATCCCCGAAAATTTCGGTGTCGGGGGTGAAAGTAACGGTCGTTCCGCGCCGGTTCGGGGTAGGCCCGAGCTGCTGGAGCGGGCCGAGCGTTTGCCCCTTGGAAAACTCCTGCGCAAACAGCTGCCGGTCGCGTGCGACCTCGACCCGCGTATGGCTGGAAAGCGCATTGACCACGCTCACCCCGACACCGTGCAGGCCACCGGAGGTGGCGTATGCCTTGCCGGAGAACTTACCGCCCGAATGGAGCATCGACAGAATGACCTCGAGCGTCGACTTGCCCGGAAACTTGGGATGCTCGTCCACCGGCATACCGCGACCATTGTCGGCGATGGAGACGGTGTTGCCTTCTTCGAGCCTGATCTCGATCCGCGTGGCGTGGCCCGCGACGGCCTCGTCCATCGAGTTGTCGAGCACTTCTGCGACCAGGTGGTGCAGGGCGCGGTCATCGGTGCCGCCGATATACATGCCGGGCCGACGGCGTACCGGCTCGAGGCCTTCAAGGACCTCGATCGATGAGCTGTCATAATCGCCGCTGGAGGCGGGGGTATTCTCGAACAGATCGTCAGACATGGCCGAAGCTATAGGCCCCGGCTTCGTGGCCCCACAAGCGGAGCCGGCATGTTTTGCGCAGCCCCGCTCGTAGCGGGCCTACTCGACGAACTTCGCAGGCGCCTGGTCTACGACCACGACTTCACCGGCGCGCACTTCGCGCACTTCCATGGCCCGCTCGACCACGCCATTGGCGTTGAAGCGGAACGCCCCGTCGAGACCCAGGAAGCCGTCATCGGCATAGAGTTTGCCGGTCGGGAAGCTGGTGCCGACCTTCCAGTCACGAGCGACACGGAGCGCGAGAAGCACGCTGTCGTAACCCAGCGTCGCGATGCGGAACGGCTGGCTACCGAACCGGGTGTTGTAGCTGTCGGCAAAGCGCTTGAACCGGCTGTCCGATACGGCGGAGAACCATGCCCCACGCATCGAGGCTGCCTGCGTAATCGAGGATTCACCGCTCAGCAGCTCGGTCCCGATCAACTGGGTTGTGCCGCGGCCAGAGGGCCGCAGCACGTTGGCCGACTGGATGAAAAGCCGCGATCCGTCAGCGATCAGGACAGTGTCGAACCCGCCGCGCTGGCGCAGTCGCTCGGATGCGCTGACGATCGAAGTGTTACCGCGGTCGAACCGCTCTATACCGACAAGCGCAAGACCGTTCTCACGCAAGGCATCCGTCAGCGCGCGTTCGGCACGGCGGCCGTATTCGCCATCGGGAACAATTGCTGCGACGTTCGCTGCACCTTGGCTTTTTGCATAGGAAACAGAGCGCTGGATCGACTGGCCTGGCAGGTGCCCCATCACGAAGGCATCGGGGGACGCGACGCTCTCGTCATTCGAATAGGAGATGATCGGCACCCGCGCAGGGCGCGCTTCGGCCAGCACCAGCGCGACATTCTCTGCCAGCAGCGGGCCGAGGATCAGCTTGTTGCCGTCGGCGATTGCCTGCTTCGCAGCCGCGCGGGCATCCGTCGCGGTATCGTAGGTAGTGATGCGCAGGTTGCCGGCACTGGTATCAAGCAGTGCCATGGTGGTGGCATTGGCAATCGACTGACCCACGCGGCCGTTCTCGCCTGTCAGCGGGACCAGCAGAGCTACGCGATGACGTTCATCATCGGAGGGAAGGGCGGTATCAATTGGCGTATCGTCGGGGTCGACAACTACCGGATCGGTGGTGACGTCCGGCGCTTTCGGAATGACCTGGCACCCGGCCAGGACCAGACCTGCTGCCACCATGGCCAACCAGCGCCAGCCCGTTTTCAAGCCCATCATGCTTGCGACTCCCAAAACTTCTGTCCATGCCTTGCCCGGTGCAGAGTGATCCACCCATCGCGCCGCGGGGCGAGGCCCTTCGTCCCGGCCTCTATATAGTCGCCACGCCTATTGGCAATCTTGGCGATATGACCATGCGCGCGATCGATACGCTGTCACGCTGCGACGCGGTGGCCTGCGAAGACACACGCGTGACCGGCAAGCTGCTCAAGCACCTGGGTATTTCGAAGCCACTGTGGCGTTACGACGATCATGCCGAGGCAAAGGCGAGCGTGCAAATTGCGCAGGAATGCGGCGCGAAGGCGATCGCGCTGGTTAGCGATGCCGGGACGCCGTTGGTGTCGGACCCTGGCTACCGCTTGGTGCGCGAGGCTCGCGAACTCGGCCACTACGTGACAACGACCCCCGGCGCTTGTGCAGCGATTGCCGGGCTGACGCTATCGGGATTGCCCAATGATCGTTTCTTGTTCGCTGGCTTCCTGCCACCCAAGGACAAGGCAAGGCGCGATATGCTGACAGAGCTGGCCACCGTGCCGGCCAGCCTCATTTTCTATGAAAGTGGGCCAAGGCTGGTGAAGAGCCTCGAAGCCATCGACGAAGTCCTGCCGAACCGGGAAATCGCCGTCGCGCGCGAGATCACCAAGCTGCATGAGGAATGCCGCAGGGGCATGGGAGCGGGGCTGGTAGCCTGGTACGAGGCCAACCCTCCAAAGGGAGAGATTGTCCTGATGGTAGGCCCGCCGCCCGAGGAAGAGTTCGCCGGAGATTCCGACGCCTTGTTGCGAGAAGCCTTGGCGACGATGAAGACGTCTCAAGCAGCCGCGCATGTCGCCAAGCTCACCGGGCTCGAGCGAAAGGACCTCTACACCCGGGCGATGGAGCTCAAGGGATGAAACGCCAGGTCGCCGAGCAGAGCGGCCGCGACGGCGAAAAGCGCGCGGCGCTGTGGCTCAGGGCCAAGGGCTGGTCGATCCTTGCTCAGCGCGTGAAAACCCCGCTTGGCGAGATCGACCTGATCGCCAGGCGCGGGAAGCTGGTATCCTTCATCGAAGTCAAATGGCGCAAGGAGAAGTCAGAGCTCGATTATGCGATCGACGAGCGCCGATTGTCGCGTGTCGCCGCTGCGGCTGAAGCAGTCGCGCACGACTATGCCACACAGGGCGAGGACATCCGCATCGACGTCATCCTCCTTGCGCCCGGCAGCTTCCCGCGCCACATCGCCAACGCCTGGCAACCATGAGGAAGAACCATGTCCCTGCGCGTCGCGGTCCAGATGGACCCTTTGGAAAGCATCAACATCGCCGGGGATTCGAGCTTCGCGCTGATGGTCGCGGCGCAGGCACGGGGGCATAGCGTCTGGCATTATGATGTGAAGACGCTGGCCTATGAGGATGGCCGGATCACTGCCCATGCCGCACCGGTGACTGTGCAAAGGGTCGAAGGCGATCATTTCACCATGGGCGAACGCCGCCGGATCGACCTTGCGACCGATATCGACGTGGTACTGATGCGGCAGGATCCGCCGTTCCACCTCGGCTACATTTCCTCGGCACTGCTGCTCGACCGGCTGAAAGGCACCACGCTGGTGATGAACGACCCGCGCGAGGTCGTGAACGCACCGGAAAAGATGTTCGTGCTGGATTTCGCCCGCTTCATGCCGCCGACGCTGATTGCGCGCGAGCTGGCCGACATTCGCGATTTCCAGCAGAAGCATGGCGCTGTGGTTGTGAAACCTCTCCACGGTAATGGCGGCAAGGCGATCTTCAAGGTCGAGGCCGACGGCGGCAATCTTTCGGCCTTGAGCGAAGTCTTCAACCAGACCTGGCCCGAGCCGCATATGGTCCAGCCCTTCCTTCCCGAAGTGGCGCTGGGTGACAAACGCATCGTGCTGGTCGATGGCGAGTTTGCCGGCGCCATCAACCGCAAGCCGGGCGAGGGCGAGTTCCGCTCCAACCTCGCCCAGGGCGGCTATGCCGAGGCGACAGAGCTGACCCCGCATGAAGAGGAAATCTGCGCCGCCATGGGTCCGGAATTGAAACGGCGCGGACTGGTGTTCGTCGGAATCGACGTGATCGGCGGCAAGTATCTGACCGAAATAAACGTCACTTCACCGACCGGAATCATGGCGATCGACAAATTCAACGGAACCGATACGCCCGCCCGGCTTTGGGAAGCTTTCGAAGCGCGGCACGCGGCCATGCACTGAATCGGGACGAATATTCCAGAATGGGCGAGTTCATCGTCGATACCATCGCCCGCGGCGGGTACCTGGGCATCTTCGCGCTGATGGTGCTGGAGAACGTTTTTCCGCCGGTCCCTTCGGAAGTCATAATGGGTATCGGCGGCATTCTGGTGGCGCGCGGCGAGATGCAGTTTTGGCCCCTGCTGGTTATCGGCACGCTTGGCACCACCGCCGGCAATTACTTCTGGTACTGGCTCGGCGACCGGTTCGGATATCGGCGGCTTGAACCATTTGTGCAGCGCTGGGGCCGCTGGTTGACGCTGGAGTGGGAGGACGTGGAGCGCGCCATCCTGTTCTTCCACAAATATGGCGACTGGGTGATCTTCCTGCTGCGGTTCTCGCCCTTCCTGCGAACGATCATCTCGCTCCCGGCAGGGCTGGCGCACATGCAGATCGGGCGGTTCCTGTTCTTCACCTTCACCGGATCGCTGATCTGGAACGCGGCACTGATCATGGGCGGGCAATGGCTGTCGCGCTGGCTGGAACGTTCGCAGGACGTGCTGGGATGGGGGATCATCTCTCTGACCGCGCTGGCGCTAGGCGCCTACCTATGGCGAGTGGTGACGTGGAAACCGCGCGCGGACCGCTAGCGCCGCTCGCGCGGGTGCGCATCGCGATAGGTCTCGAGCAATGTCGCGGCATCGACTTTGGTGTAGATCTGCGTCGAGCCGAGACTGGCATGGCCGAGCAATTCCTGCAGGCTCCTGAGATCAGCCCCGGCACCGAGCAAATGCGTCGCGAAGCTGTGGCGCAGGGCATGGGGCGTCGCGGTGTCGGGCAGGCCGAGCGCACGGCGGGCGCGGGCGGTGGCCTTCTGGATCAAGCCTTGCGACAGCGGGCCACCTTTGGCGCCGACGAACAAAGGGCCATCTTTGGCGATCGGCAGGGGACACGCCTCGACATAGCCGCCCACAGCCGTTCTAATGATCGGCAAGATCGGCACTATCCTTTGCTTGCCACCTTTGCCGGTG
Source organism: Erythrobacter sp. SDW2 (assembly GCF_021431965.1). Classification (NCBI taxonomy): domain Bacteria; kingdom Pseudomonadati; phylum Pseudomonadota; class Alphaproteobacteria; order Sphingomonadales; family Erythrobacteraceae; genus Erythrobacter; species Erythrobacter sp. SDW2. The sequence continues at coordinate 1,793,807 of NZ_CP090370.1, read as the reverse complement.
ACCTGAAGTCGTTCGCCCAACGGATACGATGAGCCAGTCAGCGAGAGCGCTTCTGCAATGCGCATTCCAGCGCCATAGAGCAACAACAGCACCGCGCGATCGCGCTTGCCGATCCAGTCTTCGGCAGCATTGGCCTCGACCATATCGGCGAGACCGACAGCATCATCGGGCGTCACGGGCCGAGGCAGGCCCTTCTTGACCCGAGCACCACGCAGGCGCGGGGCAGAGGCTTCGTCCGCGCCGGTCTCGCTGCGGGCATAAGCGATGAAGGCCTTGAGCGCCGAGAGTTCTCGTGCGGCGGAGGTATTGGCCAGGCCCTCTGCGCGGCGATGGGCCAGATGGCGGCGCAAGGTGCCACTGTCGATAGCGGCGACCTCCTCCCATTCCGACAGGCTGCGGGCGTGGAGCAGGCGTTCGGCGGCCTTGTGATAGGCCCGGACCGTATGAGGGGAGCGGCGCCGTTCGTCAGCGAGGTGGGTGTGCCATTGGCCGAGCAGAGCGGCGGCGCTCATGCCAGCACCAGCTCCGACGCGACCAGTTCGCCCAGCAAGGCATCGAGCAGGGGCATGCCTTGTGGTGTAACGATCAGGCGGGGGCCAGCTCGCATCACCATCCCCAGCCGCCGGTAGAATTCGACCCGCTCGGCAGCGACCAGTGCGGTTTCTGCAAGACCGAACCTCTGCGCCATTGCTGCGAGGTCCACGCCCTCCGCCAGTCGCAGTCCCATCATCAGCGCTTCCGATGCTTGCTCGCTTACAGTAAGTGCGCGTTCTTCCTGTGCACCGTGGCCTCGCTCTTCGATCGACGCGAGCCAGTTCTCGGGCTTCTTGTGGCGCATGGTCGCATGGCCACCACGCCGACCATGCGCGCCCGGCCCGATCCCGCAATAGTCCTCGTACCGCCAGTAGGTGAGGTTGTGGCGGCTTTCTTCGCCAAGCCGGGCGTGGTTGCTGATTTCGTAGGCGGGCAGTCCAGCTGCGGCGCTCATCTCCTGCGTCAGGACGAAAAGTTCTGCTGCCGGGTCGTCTTCGAGTGGTGTGAACGTGCCCTGCCGCACCTCGGTGGCGAAGCGCGTCCCCGGCTCGATAGTGAGTTGGTAGAGCGACAGATGCGATGTGCCGAAGCCAAGCGCACGGTCCAGTTCCGCCCGCCATTGCGCCTCGGTCTGGCCGGGCCGGGCGTAGATCAGGTCGAAGCTGACCCGACTGAACGCCTTTTGCGCCGTCTCGAGCGCGGCCAGCGCTTCGTCGACGCCGTGGAGTCGCCCGAGGAAGCGCAGGGCCTCGTCATCGAGCGCCTGCACCCCGAGCGATACGCGGTTGACGCCGGCCTCGGCCAGAGCAGCGAAGTTCGCCGCCTCGACCGAGGAGGGGTTCGCCTCCAGCGTGATCTCGATATCGGGTGCAAAGCCCCACAACGCCTCGGCCTGGTGCAGCAATGACGCCACGAGGGCAGGGGGCATCAGAGAAGGCGTGCCGCCGCCGAAGAAGATCGAATCGAGCGGCTCGCCGCCAGCCAGGGCGGCCTCGTGGCGCATGTCCGCCAGCAAGGCGCGCTCCCACACACCATGGTCCACGCTGGCGCGGACATGGCTGTTGAAGTCGCAATAGGGACATTTGCGGGCGCAGAACGGCCAGTGGATGTAAAGCGCGCGGGCCATGGGCCGGGACTTTAGCCGCCGAATTGTTCCGCGACCAGCTTGGCGAAGGCGTCGGCGCGGTGGCTGATGGCGTGTTTCTGCGCAGGGTCGATCTCGGCGAAGGTCGATTCGCTGCCCGTGGGTATGAAAACGGGATCGTAACCGAAGCCCAGCGTACCGCGCGGGGGCCAGGTCAGCGAACCGTTGCAGGTGCCCTCGTAAATTACATGCTCGCCATCGGGCCAGGCAAGCGCCAGCACGCAATGGAAAGCCGCCGAGCGATCAGTCTCAGGGCCAAGTTGTTGCAGCATCCCTTCGACCTTGCCCATCGCCATATACCAGTCCCGGCCCGGCTCGCCTTCGAACCACTGCCGTTCGGCCCAGTCGGCGGTGTAGACTCCCGGACGGCCGCCCAGCGCCTCGACCGACAAGCCGCTGTCGTCCGCCAGCGCCGCCAGCCCGGAAGCGTCTGCCGCCGCCCGCGCCTTGATCAGCGCATTCTGGGCAAAGGTCGTCCCGGTCTCGGCCGGCTCCGGCAGGCCGAGGGAACCTGCGCTGATGCATTTGACCCCATAGGGATCGAGCAGCGCCGAAATCTCCTTCAGCTTGCCCGCATTATGCGTAGCGATCACCAGCGAGCCGGAACCTAGGCGGCGAGTCATTTCGTCGCCGCGTGCGTTGCTTGTTCTTGAGCCTTGAAGATCTGCGCGCAGCCGATCTGGGCGAGGCGAAGCAGGCGCAGCAGGGCTTCCTCATCATAGGTCGCGCCCTCGGCGGTGGCCTGTGCTTCGGCGATCTGGCCGCCTTCGATCAGCACGAAGTTGGCATCGGCGTCAGCGCCCGAATCCTCGACGTAATCCAGATCGAGCACCGGCGTGCCGTTGTATATGCCGCAGCTGATCGCCGCGATCTTGGCAGAGATCGGATCGTCCTTGATCGCGCCCTCGGCCATGAGCTTGTTCACTGCGAGCCGCAGCGCCACCCAGGCCCCGCTGATCGACGCGGTGCGCGTACCGCCATCGGCCTGGATCACGTCGCAATCGAGCGTGATCTGCCGCTCACCCAGCTTCTTCATGTCGACCACAGCGCGTAAACTGCGCCCGATCAGCCGCTGGATTTCCTGCGTCCGGCCCGACTGCTTGCCGCGCGCCGCCTCTCGGTCGCCACGGGTGTGGGTGGCGCGGGGGAGCATCGAATACTCGCCGGTGACCCAGCCCTGGCCCTTGCCGCGCAGCCATGGCGGCAGGCGCTCCTCGACACTGGCAGTGCACAGCACGCGCGTCTCGCCGAAGCTGATCAGGCAGGAGCCCTCGGCATGCTTGGTAAAGCCGGTCTCGATGGTGATAGCGCGCATCTCGTCGGGCGCGCGTCCGGAAGGTCTCATAACAACTCCTGTTCCAGGATCCGTCCGCCCTGAGCTTGTCGAGGCGCGGTCCTGCTTCTGCCGCTGCGCTATAGGAAAGTGCGGGGCTTCGACAAGCTCAGCCCGAGCGGAAAATTGAAAGTCTGGTGATTGCGGCTAAGTGTGCTGCATGACCAGCCCACCCGTCACCGAACTGACCGAACGCGCCAGGGCGATCTTTCGCCTGGTCGTCGAGGGCTATCTCGAGAGCGGGCAGCCGGTGGGGTCGAAGACTTTGTCGCAGGACCAGTCGCTCGATCTCTCGCCCGCTTCGATCCGTTCAGTCTTGGCAGACCTTGAGGCTGTGGGTCTGCTGGCCGCGCCGCATACCAGCGCGGGCCGCTTGCCGACCGAGACGGGCCTGAGGCTGTTTGTCGACGGGATGATGCAGGTCGCGGAACCCACGCAGGCCGAACGCGAGGCCATCGAATCGCGGCTGGAGAAGTCGGGGCCAATCGAACAGGCGCTTGAAGCGACAAGTGCGATGCTGTCCGACCTTAGCGGGGCTGCAGGCATGGTGATGGTTCCGAGCCGGGAACCTCGACTGGCGCAGATCACGCTGGTTCCCTTGGGGCAGGGGCGGGCGCTGGCCGTGCTGGTCGGCGAGGATGGCGGAGTGGAGAACCGCGTCATCGAGACCGGTGACACTCCTGCGCACCTGCTTGAACAGGTCAGCAATTACATCACGTCACGGTTGATGGGACGGACCCTGGCCGAAGCGAGTTCGGCGATGCGGCAGGAGATCGCTGCGGGCAAATCGGCGCTCGACAAGGCGAGTCAGGACCTGGTCGAGCGCGGTCTCGCGGTGTGGACCGAGGACACGGCCAAGCGTCCGCTGCTGATCGTGCGCGGGCAGGCCAATCTGCTCGATGCCAGTGCGCTGGAGGATTTGGAGCGGGTCCGCTCGCTGCTCGACGATCTCGAGAACAAGCAGTCGGTCGCCGAATTGCTGGAGACCGCGCGCGAGGCGCAGGCGACCCGGATCTTCATCGGCAGCGAGAACCGCTTGTTCGCGCTCTCGGGCTCTTCCGTCATCGCCTCGCCCTATCGCGACCGCGAGGGCAGGGTGGTCGGCGTGCTGGGGGTGATCGGCCCGACGCGGTTGAATTACGCGCGCGTCGTCCCCATGGTGGATTTCACGGCCCGCTCGCTGGGCAAACTGATCGGTTAACCGGAAAATCTCAGAACAATGATCGAAGATACCAAGAAGCAGGACACTGCGGCTGACGCAGAAGTTGAACGTGAACTGGAAGGCGTGCCCCAACACCTCCGTGATGATGGCGGCGATGACAGGGGGGAAAACCTGTCGGACGCCATCGCCCAGCTCAAGAGCGACCTCGAGGCCGCGAGGCAAGAGGTGCTTTACGCCAAGGCCGATACGCAGAACGTCCGCCGCCGCATGGAGAAGGACATCCAGGATGCGCGCGCCTATGCCGCGACCGGCTTTGCCCGCGACATCCTATCGGTGGCCGACAATCTCAGCCGCGCAATCGATTCAATCCCGCAGGAATTGCGCGATGACGACAAGTTCAAGGGACTCGTCGCCGGGATCGAGGCGACCCAGCGCGAGATCGACAAGGTCTTCGGCCAGCACGGCGTGACCCGTATCGCCGCCCTGGGCCTGCCCCTCGACCCGAACCAGCACCAGGCGATGATGGAAATCCCCACGGATGACGCCGAGCCGGGCACCATCGTGCAGGAAATGCAGGCCGGCTATATGATCAAGGACCGGTTGCTCCGCCCGGCCATGGTCGGTGTGGCGAAGAAACCGGAATGATCCGGCGGGCCTTCGGTATCGCGGCGGTGGCTCTCGTCGCGGTCGTTTCGCCCGCCCACGCTCAGGCCCAAGCCCAGGTTAGCGCCGACGATGCGCTGAAGGCCTTGGCCGACGAGTATCAAAAGGATCAGGCGGTCCGCTCCGGTGCCACCATCGGCGAGGACGGAAAGGTTTCCTACTCGGGCAAGCTGCCGGACGTGACGCCGGCGGCTCAGCAGGCATACGCCGCCGAGGCTGCGGAACTGCTCGACAAGCTGGAGGCTATCGATCGGACGCAATTTTCCGACAAGGCCAGGATCGACGCTGCGGTCCTGCGTACGCTGCTGCAGGAAGAGATCGGCGATGCGCGCTTTCGCGAATGGGAAATGCCGTTCGACAGCGACAACAACTTCTGGAGCTATCTGACAGAGCGCGGCGGCATGGCGACGGTCAAGGAATATGAGGATTACCTCGTCCGGCTGCAGGACATCCCGCGTTATTTCGACGAGCATATCGCCAACGCCCGCACCGGGCTTGCGCGCGGGTTCTCGGTGCCGCAGGTGACGCTGCAGGGGCGCGACGTCTCGCTCGCCGCCTATGTCACCGATACGGCGGAGACGAGCCCGTTCTGGGTGCCGTTTGCGCAGATGCCGGCGTCGATCCCGGCGAGCGAGGCCAACCGTCTGAAAGCGGCGGGCCGCAGCGAGATCGAGGATGGCGTGACACCCGCCTATGCCAGGCTGCTAACTTTTTTCCGTGAAGAGTATCGGCCCGGAACCCGCACCACTCTGGCTGCCAATGCCATGCCCGATGGCCCGGCCTATTACGCCCAGCAGATCCGCCAATACACCACCCTCGACCTCACTGCCGAACAGATCCACGAGATCGGCCTCAGTGAAGTGGCGCGCATCACTGCCGAAATGGAGAAGGTGAAGGCGGAAGCGGGCTTCGCTGGCAGCTTGCAGGAGTTCATCCGTTTCCTGCGCACCGATCCGCAATTCGTGGCGCGCACGCCCGACGAGCTGATGGGCGTCTCAGCCTATGCCGCCAAGCGCGTGGACGGCAAGCTGGGGGCCTATTTCGGCTTCCTGCCGCGGCACCGGTTCGCAATTGTCGAGGTCGATCCGGCGATCGCGCCTTTCTATACCGCCGGTCGGGGCGGATACGAAGCGTGCCAGATGAACACCTACGACCTGCCGTCGCGCCCCCTCTACAATATCCCCGCGCTGACCCTCCACGAATGCGCGCCCGGGCACAGCTTCCAGGCGGCGGTAGCCAACGAGCAGCCAGCCGCCGCAGAGTTCCGCCGTCGGACCTATTTCAGCGGCTTCGGCGAGGGCTGGGGGCTCTATGTCGAGTATCTCGGGAACGAGATGGGCATTTACCGCACGCCCTATGAGAAGTTCGGCCAGCTCAGCTACGAGATGTGGCGTGCCGTGCGGCTGGTGATCGACACCGGCATCCACCACTATGGCTGGAGCCGCGAGCAGGCGGTGGACTATCTCGCCACCCGCACTGCGCTATCGACGCATGAGGTGAACACCGAGGTCGACCGCTATATCAGCTGGCCGGGGCAGGCACTGGCCTACAAGCTCGGCGAAATGACCATCCGCCGCGTCCGCGCCAAGGCCGAGACGGCGCTGGACGACAAGTTCGACATCCGCAAGTTTCACGATGTGGTGCTGTCACTGGGCTCGGTCCCGCTGCCGGTGCTGGAAGATCGGATCGATGCCTTTATCGCCGATGGCGGGCAGGGGCTTGCGGGGGTGAGTTATGACTAAACACACACCAACTCCGTCATCCCAGCGAAAGCTGGGATCACCCTCGGCAAGCGAAGAGCTAGAGGAGAGCGATGCCAGCTTTCGCTGGCAAGACGGGGAAGGGTGGAGATCCTTTGCCTAAACCAACTGCGCCGCGTTCTCGTCGCGGTGCTTTTTCAGGTACTTCATGAAGGGCGTGCCTCCAGTGCCGACATCGGGGTCGTTGCCGGCAATGCTGCCCGCCTGCTTGTTGATGTAGCTGGCGGCATATTCCAGGTGCCGCGTGCGGAAGCGGGCCGACTGGTTGAGGCAGGCGTTGAACGCGTCCTTGAGACTCTGGTTGCCCGAGGCGCGCACGAAATCGCGCAGGGTCGATTGCGCCGCCAGATCCTCGATAAAGCGGCGGTGGGGCACCGGACGATAGCTGTGCAGCTCGTCGAGGAACTGCCGCAGCGGATCGTCGCTGTGGCCGACCTGGAACAGCGCATCCATGGCCGGGACGATGCTCGACTGGCTGCCGGTCTGGCCGCGCAGCGCCTGCGGCTTGCCGCCCAGCTTTTCCACGCCCTCATAGATGAGACCGCCATGTTCCAGCGCCGGGTTGTTGGCCCAACCATGGATATAGGGCCGCACACGGTGGAAATAGATGTAGGGATCGCAGCGTTCGGGCATCCGCGCGAAGTGGCCATAGATACGCTCCCACGCCTCGTTCATTTCCACCAGCAGGCGCTCGGCCTCGGCTTCGTCCGCGACGCCGACCAGCTTGGCAGCATTGTCGAGCAAGACACCGGCCTCGGCCTCGATCGCGACGTGGATCATCACGAACCAGTTCTCGTCGTCTCCGCCGAGGAAGTTCTGGTGCATGTAAATGTTGTCGAGCGTGATCGGGCCCGACTTGTCCAGCCGTGCCCAGTTGTCGAGTACATAGCCCGAATAGGGCAGCAGCGGTGCCTGTCCGAGCCGGTCGGACACGGCGACCATCGGCCGGGCCAGATTGGCGGGCAGATGCGCGGGCGGGGTCGGCTCACCCCAGACATAGGCCTGCACCAGGAAAGAATAATGCACCATCGCGGTGCGGACCTCTTCCTCGGGCGCTTCGCGGGCCCAGTCCTCGAGACCCGGATCGGGCAATTGATCAAGCCAGTGGCGCACGCGCCCGGTCGAGAGCAGGCCGGAGAGGTTGCCGGCGGCCTTGACCACATCGGCGAACTGGCCGGGCAGGGTGATCTCGTCGATCTCGTAATGCGAAAGGTAGCCGCGCTCGCGGCTCAAACCGTAGTCTTGAAGCTCCATTGTTGGGACTCGTGGGCCGGGCGCGGGTTGGGCCGCCCGGACGCGTATCCGGTATCAATTGCAACCGGTTTGCTCAAGCCCGATACGGCAAAAAGGAGGTATTAGCCGTCAGTGTGGCTCATGCGACATGTCGATCTCGCGCACACCGCGTTCGCGCCGCGCCTTGTCAACCAGCTCGCGGATTTCCTCCCGCCGCTCCTGCGCCCGGGCGACATGGTTCATCGCCAGCTTGCCATCGCGTGTGGTTTCGTCGCTCGAGGTAATGGTGATGGTGCCGATACCCGCCATCTGGTTGAGCAGGCTGAAATCGAGCCGGACATCCTTGACCCGATAAAGCTCGATCTCGTCCACGCTCTTCATGATGATGCCGCGCCGCACGACAACGCGCTGGGGGGTGACTTCGAACGACTCGCTCATCACTTCGAGCCACTTCCACCCAACGATCAGCAAGGCGACAGCCGTCAGGCCCAATGGCCATGCGCCCCATTCGCCCGCTGCGCCGACCATGACCACAAAGCCTGCTATGCCGAGAAGTACGGTGCCAAGCCCGGCCGAGGTACCGATCAGCCATCGGCCGAGCGAAGACCGGAACACATCGCGCAGTTCACTCATGTTTCGAACCCCCTCTTGAACCAAACTAACCCGCACCCGGAAAATTGACCAGCAGGTCATAGGCCGAGGCATCGCCGACCCCGCCGATCCGGATGCCGCTGCGTAGCCAATAGGCGTGTTTGACGATCTCAGCCTGCTGCTCGATCCCGTACTGCTCCAGAGTCCAGCCGGGCTTCAGACTGTAGGAATAGCGGCAGAACGGGTGCCGGTGCAGCGGCAGGTACCACTCGCCCTTTTGCTGGGTCTGCCAGACATGCGTCATCTCATGGATGAACAGTCCCCGCTTGCGGAAATCGGCGAGGCCGAAATCGTCGCAATAGGCCTCGCCCCGGGGGTGGAAATGCAGATGCCCGCGCGGGGCCATGGTGATCCTGCGCGGCTGGAAGGGGAAGAACTTGCGCCGCCGCAGGGTCACCTTGTCATAGCGGATCGCGTCTCCGAACACGCTGCGGGCGAGGGCAACTTCCGCCTCGGTCAGCCCGCGTTCGCCGCCCACCGGGCAGGAAGGCAGCGGTTCGGCGTGAAGGTGATCGACCCCGTCTGCCAAACCTAGTGTTCCATCTTCGTTTCGCCGGCAGGCATGACGTCGGCGGTGAATTTGGCGGTCTTGCCTCCAGCGAAGGTCAGCGTGACGTCGACCTTGCTGCCAGGCGCAACCGCTTCGTCGAGCTTCATCGCCATGACGTGCTTGCCGCCGGGGGCGAAGGACACAGCATCCCCCGCTTTGATAAGGAGCGGCCCAAGCGCTACCATCTGGGTCATCCCGTCCTTCTCGACAACGTCATGGATCGTGGTGGCCTGCGACTGCGCAATGTCTGCACTTTCTAGGGTGAGTTCGTCAGTGCCGCTGTAGGAAACATCGAAAAACAGGCCAGCCGGATTTCCCGCCACTGCCGGCATCATGAGGTGAGCCTTGGCGACAGTCAGCCCTTCAATCCCGGTGTCCGAAACTGGCGCGGCTTCATGCTCCGTCGCTGTGCGGGGCTCGTTCTGACAACCGCCGATTGTGAATGCGGCAAGACCGAATGCCAAAGCAGCGAAGGTGTGATTCATGGGGGGCGGGTTCCTTCTCAAATCACTTCATCAACTAGTCCTGACCGCAGGCATTGCCAACCCTCGCCCGAGGCCTTGTCCCGGCCCAAAGGCCACCTATATCCGCCGGGTCAACCGAGCCGCCGACCGGCCTTGCCGCCCAGCGGGGGGCCAAGTGCGCGGCGTCCAACAAACGAACCGAATGGGGTAGTAATGAGCAAAGTTATCGGGATCGACCTCGGCACCACCAACAGCTGCGTTTCCGTCATGGACGGTGGCAAGCCCAAGGTCATCGAGAATTCGGAAGGTGCGCGCACCACGCCTTCGATCGTCGCTTTCACCAAGGATGGCGAACGCCTGATCGGCCAGCCGGCCAAGCGCCAGGCGGTGACCAACCCTGACAACACGCTGTTCGCGATCAAGCGCCTGATCGGTCGCCGTTTCGACGATCCGATGACCAAGAAGGACATGGAGCTCGTCCCCTACAACATCGTCAAGGGCAAGAATGGCGATGCCTGGGTCAAGGCCGGCGGCGAAGAATACTCGCCCAGCCAGATCTCGGCCTTCATCCTGCAGAAGATGAAGGAAACCGCCGAAAGCTATCTCGGTGAAACCGTCACCCAGGCGGTCATCACCGTCCCGGCCTACTTCAACGACGCGCAGCGCCAGGCGACCAAGGACGCCGGCCAGATCGCGGGCCTCGAAGTGCTGCGCATCATCAACGAGCCGACTGCGGCCGCGCTCGCCTATGGCATGGACAAGGACGATGGGAAGACCATCGCCGTCTATGACCTCGGCGGCGGCACCTTCGACGTCTCGATCCTCGAGATCGGTGACGGCGTGTTCGAAGTGAAGTCGACCAATGGCGACACCTTCCTCGGCGGTGAAGATTTCGACAACGCGATCGTCGAATATCTCGCCGACGAGTTCAAGAAGAAGGAAAACATGGACCTGCGCGCCGACAAACTCGCGCTGCAGCGTCTGAAGGAAGCTGCGGAAAAGGCCAAGATCGAACTTTCGAGCTCGGCCCAGACCGAAGTCAACCTGCCCTTCATCACCGCCCGCATGGAAGGCGGCAGCTCGACCCCGCTGCACCTCGTCGAAACCATCAGCCGATCGAAGCTGGAACAGCTGGTCGGCGATCTCATCAAGCGCACCATCGAACCGTGCAAGAAGGCGCTGGCCGATGCCGGTGTCGACAAGAGCGGCGTCGATGAAGTGATCCTGGTCGGCGGCATGACCCGCATGCCCAAGGTCCGCGAAGTCGTGAAGGAGTTCTTTGGCAAGGAACCGCACACCGGCGTCAACCCGGACGAAGTCGTTGCCATGGGCGCGGCCATCCAGGCCGGCGTGCTGCAGGGCGACGTCAAGGACGTGCTGTTGCTCGACGTGACCCCGCTTTCGCTCGGCATCGAGACGCTGGGCGGCGTGTTCACCCGCATGATCGACCGCAACACGACGATCCCGACCAAGAAGACGCAGACCTATTCGACCGCAGAGGACAACCAGAACGCGGTGACGATCAAGGTGTCGCAGGGCGAGCGCGAGATGGCGGCGGACAACAAGCTGCTCGGCCAGTTCGACCTCGTCGGCATCCCCCCGGCGCCGCGCGGCGTGCCGCAGATCGAAGTCACCTTCGACATCGACGCCAACGGCATCGTCAACGTCAGCGCCAAGGACAAGGGCACCGGCAAGGAACAGCAAATCCGCATCCAGGCCAGCGGCGGCCTGTCGGATGCCGACATCGACCAGATGGTCAAGGACGCGGAGAAGTTCGCCGAGGAAGACAAGAAGCGCAAGGAAGCTGCCGAAGCCCGCAACCAGGCCGACAGCCTGGTCCATGCAACAGAAAAGCAGCTCGAAGAGCACGGCGACAAGATCGATGCTGCCCTGAAGGGTGAAGTCGAGGCCGCCGTGGCCGAGGCCAAGACCGCGCTGGAAGGCGACGATGTCGATGCCATCAACGCCAAGGCGCAGGCGCTGACCCAGGTCGCCATGAAGATGGGCCAGTCGATCTACGAGCAGGAACAGGCCAATGCCGCCCCTGCCGGTGACGGCGGCGAAGCGCCCAAGAAGGAAGACGAAGACGTCGTCGACGCCGAATTCTCGGAAGTCGACGAAGACAACAAGGGCTGATGTCCTGATGGAAGACCGGGCCGCCGCTGATGCATGCGCATCGGTGGCGGTCCGAGTTTTGGGACTGGGGTAAGATGTCAGCCGAAACCGATCTCTACGATTTGCTCGGCGTCGCTCGCAATGCGGACGATGCCACGATCAAATCCGCCTACCGCAAGCTCGCCATGAAGTGGCACCCGGACCGCAATCCGGGCGATGCCGATGCAGAGGCGCAGTTCAAGGCCATCAGCGCCGCTTACGAAGTGCTCAAAGACCCGCAGAAGCGCGCTGCCTATGACCGCTTCGGCCACGCCGCCTTTCAGAACGGCGGCGGCGGGCGCGGGCCGCAGCCCGACTTCGGGGATATCGGCGATATCTTCGAGACCATCTTCGGCAGCGCCTTCGGCGGCGGAGGACGCCAGCGGCCGCAGCGCGGGGCGGACCTGCGCTATGACATGGACATCACGCTCGACGATGCGTTCCATGGCAAAGACACCGAGATCGAGATCGAAGTCTCGGTCGCCTGCGACAGTTGCAAGGGTTCGGGCGCGGAGCCCGGCACCGGCACGCGCGGCTGCAACCTTTGCAAGGGTTACGGCAAGGTCCGCGCGCAGCAGGGCTTCTTCATGGTCGAGCGGCCATGCCCCAATTGCCACGGCCGCGGCGAAGTTCTGGAAGACCCGTGCCACTCGTGCCGCGGTGAAGGCCGGGTGGACAAGGCGCAGGCGCTCAAGGTCGAAATCCCGCCCGGCGTCGATACCGGCACCCGTATCCGCCTGACCGGCAAGGGCGAGGCCGGACCGCGTGGCGCACCGCCGGGCGATCTCTACATCTTTCTGCATGTAAAGCCGCACAATGTGTTCGAACGTGACGGGACCTCGCTCATCACTCGCGTCCCGATCAGCTTCACCAAGGCGGCACTGGGCGGCTGCGTGGAAATCCCTGATCTCGACGGCTCGACCAACACCATCGACATCCCTGCCGGTATCCAGTCGGGCAAGCAGCTGCGCAAGCGCGGCTCCGGCATGCCGGTGCTGCAAGGTCGCGGGCGGGGTGACCTGATCGTGGAAGTGATTGTCGAGACTCCGACCAAGCTTTCCAAGGAGCAGAAGGCACTACTCGAACAGTTCCGCGAGACCGAGACCGGCGACGAATGCCCGCAAAGCCGGGGCTTCTTCGACAAGATCAAGGACGCGTTTGGGGCTTAACCTGCCCGAATAGGCTATCGAAGGAACCCCAGCCAATGCCGCTCGTTCAGCCATGGCAACCATAGGGGGTTCCTCATGAAGTATCTCGTTCCGCTCGCCGGCCTTTCGCTGCTCGCTCTTTCAGCGTCGGCCAGTGCCCAGCGCAATTTCGACGATGTCGAGATCAAGGCCGAGGAAGTTGCACCAGGTATCGCGGTGTTGTTCGGCGCGGGCGGCAATATCGGGGTCAGCCATGGCGAGGACGGTACAATCCTGATCGACGACCAGTTCGCACCATTGACCGCAAAGATCGAAGCCGCCGTGGCAGCGCTTGGCGCAACGCCGGTTAAGTTTCTGATCAACACCCACTATCACGGTGACCACACCGGCGGGAACGAGAACTTCGGCAAGAAGGGCGCGCTCATCTTCGCGCAGGAGAATGTCAGGGTGCGGCTGAAGGAAGGACGCGCGGGAGAAAACCCGATTGCTCCGGCTGCCAAGGAAGCGCTGCCGGTCGTCACCTATGGCCAAGGCCTGCGTTTGCACGTCAATGGGGACACCGTCGATGTCATGTTCCTCGGCGGCGGGCACACCGATGGTGACAGCGTGATCTTCTGGCGCGAGGACAACGTCGTCCACATGGGCGATCTCTATTTCAAGATCCCCGGCTACCCTTTCATCGATGTCTCGTCCGGCGGGAATGTGTTCAACGCCATGAACTCGCTCGATGCCGTCATCAGGATGATCGATGCCCAGACGAAGGTCATTCCAGGCCACGGCCCCATGTCGAACAAGGCCGAACTGGTTGCCTATCGCGCGATGATCGGGGATGCCGTGGCACGCGTGATGGCGTTAAAGGATCAAGGCAAGACACTTGAAGAAACTGTCGCCGCAAAGCCGCTCGCCGACTTTAATCGCGGCGAAGGCTTCATCAGTGATGACGCATTCGTCACCGCGATCTGGCAAAGCATGAAATAGGGCCTAGCCAAGGCGCTCGGCAATTTCCCGCCGCAGCTCATCTATCTGTGTCTTCTTGCATCGTCCGGCCTGTTCTTCCTCGTCAAGGATCGCGAGGAATGCGTCGCGTTTGAATTGCTGGCACCGCATGTCTGGCCAGTTGTGATCGACGGTCGAGCAAACGAGATCGATCATCCGCTCCGCCCCGTGCAGCCGTCCCCACAGGTAATCATTCTCGCGATAGACACGGCTGAAGAAGGCACCGAAGTTGTAGAATTCGATGCCCTTGAGCGTCGCCCGCGTGCCGGCTTCGCGGATCGAGCGGGCGTCCTCCGGGCTGATCCGGTCAACCTTCACGCCTTCGAACTCGGTCAATCCGTGAGGCCCGATCAATGGCAGGGTCGCGACGTCGTAGAAGGGGAAGCCGAGATAGGTCAGCAGCATCCTGCGTCGCAGGTTCTTCGGCATGGCCTGCAATGCATCGGCCAGCAGCTCCTCAGCTTGTTTGTCCACACCGGGCAGCAAATGCTGCTGGGCCAAGGCATCGATGACTGCACCCGGGTCCTCAAGAACGTTGGTCGCCAACTGGGCAAAGCTCGCGTCCATGTGATCGAGCCCCTCGCGGTCGAAATAGAGCGACAGGATTTCGTAGATGCTCTCGCGAGCCTGATCGAGCGCGAGATCATCGATCTCCGGATCTGCATCCCAGTCGCGCGATAGACGGCGGGCGAGCAACCGCAATCTGCGGATGCGGAAGGCAAGGTCATAGGCCCGGAAGAAGGCAATCGCCTCTGCGGTCGCTCCGCCTGACGGCATCGACAATGCGGTTAGTCCGCGCGCATCGAGTTCGTTTCGCAGGGCCTCGACCACCGGACGGGTGTCCGGCAATCCTAGCTGCGGTGCCGCTGCTTCGACCAGTTCTGCAAGCTGTTCGACGATGCCGATGAACTTGGTCTGGACATAGGCATGGAACGCAAAGCCAGCGCTTTCGGCCGCCGCTTGCTGAGCTTTGTTGCGCCATGCGGCCAAGCGCTTTGGAGTGGGGCTATCGAGGAAGAAGGTCCGTCCGAACAGGCGCTCGATTGCATTTTCTATCCCTGGTCGCATCCCACTTATGACCCGCTGCAGCCGCTCTGCCTCGCGCGATTGGGTTTCGAGCGCCTCGAGGTTGTCGCGGATAGGCTGCTCGCGCGGGATGGTCGACAGCGATCCGAAGATGGCGGCGAAGAAACCAACCGGCTTGTCCGCTTCTTCGCGCAAGCTGCCGACGCGGTCTGGCCGGGGGTCAATGTAGACGAACCGCCGGTCGATTTCGCGATGGGCTGGGCGCCCATGCAGGGCGTCGATAGCTCCGGCAAAAGGTCGGTTGACCAGCACTGAACCATCGATCAGCGCAACTGTGCCTGTGCTCTCGGCTGCGACATGCGCCGGCATCACCCGGTCGAGGAAGGCCTTGCGGTTCCACCATTGTCGACCGGTAGCTTTCGCCAGGCGATCAATCTCATCCAATGTGAGGGGGGGGAAGGCTCCCGGAAAGCTCGACGTCGCGCGTGCGGCAAGTGTCAGTTCCAACGGATCGGCGAGATCCGAACCAGCCTCGCGAGTGGCAATGCCATGGAATGTGATCGGCATCCGGTGCTCGCTTTCTTCCACCAGCGGCGGACTGTTGAGCCGGAGCATTTCGATGTAGCCGCGAAAATCGGTCGCGGTCACGAACAGGTCGATGGGATGACCTTCGGGCAGAAGCGGTGGCCCCAGCTCACCCTCGGCCATGGTCTGCAACGCGTCGAACAACAGGCCCGACATACCGATGCCCGAGAACGGGGGTTCGAACCAACGTCCTCGAATGAAGCGTGACACCTTCGCCCGAACCTCCGAGCGGGTTTCGGGCGCGACACTTTCCGAGACGGCGTTGCCGGGGCGGCTAAGCAGCCACCAGGCGATCGGCTGGGCCCAGAACTTGGCGAAGCGCCAAAGCGGGCGGGCATCGGGGTCCAGCAAACGGTCAACGTCGGCGTTCTCCAGCCACAGATCTGTGAGCGGTTCCAGCGAGGCGCCTGAATGGATTGCCTGAGCAAGAAAGACGGCATTGATACCACCTGCACTAGCCCCGCTCAGAATGTCAGGCAGCACCCTCAGCCGGATGCCGGTGTCCTGCTCGATCGCTTGCAACAAAGCTTCATAGACACCTGCGCTGCCCGATGGCGGGGCTTCTGAGCTATGGAAGGCGCGACTGGCCCGGGCGAGGTGCCACAGCTCCTTGGTCACGCCGTGCATATAAACGGCGAGGCTGACCCCCCCGTAACACACCAGCGCAATGCGAAGCTCTTTCTGCCGCATAAGTGGATTGTGGGCAGGTTCGCGCCCGATAGCAATTGCGTTCTGCAAATGTTCTGTTTATCGATCGCCCATGGCCAAGACCAAGAAACGCTATGTGTGCCAGAATTGCGGCTCGGTCGCGCATCGCTGGCAAGGGCAATGCGCCGACTGTGCCGAGTGGAACACGCTGGTCGAGGATGCGCCGGCAACGGTCTTTTCGCTCAAGCACGATCTCTCAAGCGGGGGCAGGTCGATCGAGTTTGTCGACCTCAACCAGCCCGGGGATGAGCTGGTCCGGCGGAGCACCGGGCTCGCCGAATTCGACCGGGCGCTGGGTGGCGGGCTGGTTCCTGGATGTGCAATCCTGATGGGTGGCGACCCGGGGATCGGCAAGTCGACCCTCTTGCTGCAGGCCGCGGCGCATATCGCCAAACGTGGCCAGTCGGTCGTATATGTCAGCGGCGAGGAAGCCGCCGGGCAGGTGCGAATGCGCGCGTCGCGACTGGGAGTGGCTGACGCCCCGCTCAAACTCGCCTCCAGCACCTCGGTGCGCGATATCCTGACCACGCTCGGCACAATGGAAGCGCCGGCCATGCTGGTGATCGATTCGATCCAGACAATGTACTCCGACACGATCGAGGGCGCTCCGGGAACCGTAAGTCAGGTCCGCGGCTGCGCGTTCGAGTTGATCCGTTATGCCAAGGAAACCGGCACCGCGCTGGTGCTTGTCGGTCATGTGACCAAAGACGGCAATATCGCCGGGCCGCGCGTGCTCGAGCACATGGTCGACGTGGTGATGAGTTTCGAGGGCGAGCGGAGCCACCAGTACCGCATCCTGCGCGCGCTCAAGAACCGCTTCGGTGCAGTCGACGAGATCGGTGTCTTCGCAATGGCAGGCAAGGGTTTGGAAGAAGTCGCCAATCCCTCGCTGCTGTTCCTCTCCGGTCGCGACGAGCCGCTGGCAGGTAGCGCAGTCTTCCCTGCGCTGGAAGGAACGCGACCGGTGCTGATCGAAGTGCAGGCGCTGATCGTCAGGCTGCAATCCGGGGCCACGCCAAGGCGCGCTGTTGTCGGCTGGGACAGTGGACGGCTGGCTATGTTGCTTGCAGTGCTGGAGTCGCGCTGTGGCCTCAATTTCAGCTCGGCCGAAGTCTATCTCAATGTCGCCGGCGGCTATCGCCTGTCCGATCCCGCAGCAGATCTCGCGGTCACAGCCGCTTTGGTTTCCGCCTTGACTGACAAACCCTTACCTGATCGCTCGGTCTGGTTCGGCGAAGTTTCGCTGGCGGGCGAGGTTCGGCCCGTCGCTCACGCCGGGCTGAGATTGCGCGAAGCGGCCAAGCTGGGGTTCGCCACCGGATGCGGCCCGAAGAATGACGTGGACAAGATCGACGGCATGCGCTTCTCTCCCGTCGAGCGCCTCGCGTCGCTCGTTGACCGGGTAGTAACCACAACCTAGTTACTGCGCCGGATATGACCGGATTCGACCTCATAGTCTTCGGGATCGTCGGCGTTGCGGCGATAGGCGGTTTCCTGCGGGGATTCCTGCCCGAAGTTCTGTCGCTCGCGACCTGGATCCTGGCGCTGTTTGCCATCAGGAACCTGCACACGCCGCTCTATGTCGGGATCGAGCCGTATGTCCCGACCGAAACCGGTGCTGCCATCATTGCATTCGTGATGCTGCTGCTCATTCCCTATGCCGGGATGAAACTGATCGAGGGACGGACCGTCGACGGAGTCCGCAAGTCGCTCCTTGGCCCCATCGACCGTGTGCTCGGCTTCGGTTTCGGGGCGATCAAGGGTGCAATCATCTCGGTTCTCGCATTCTCAGTCCTTGTGCTCGGCTATGATCAGGTCTGGGGTTATCAGGGACGTCCCACCTGGATCACGACGGCCCGGACCTATCCGGTCATCAACGCAAGCTCGGAAGCGCTGGTCGAACTGATCGCAGAACGACGCGCGGTTTTGCATGCCGAGAAGAAGAGGCAGGACGAGCTGCTCGGCTTGTGACGACAGGCAGGTCATCCGGTTCAATCTACACGCCTGAAATCCTTTCCCTGGCTGTCGAGCTGGCGAAGTATCCCCTCAGCGAAGCCCTTCCCCTTCGGGGCAGCGCGCGCTCCAAAACCTGCGGCAGCACGCTCGAGATCCGCGTATCCTGCGACGAGAGCGGCGGTATCGCTGCGATTGGCATGAAGGTTACAGCCTGCGCCATAGGACAGGCCAGCGCGGCGATCTTCGCCCGGCACGCTGTTGGTACCGGACTCGATTCCGTTCTCGCTTCGAGCCTCGCTCTGGAAAAGTGGCTTTCGAGCGAAAGCGACCTGCCCGATTGGCCCGACCTTTCCCTGATCGCCCGGGCGCGAGATTACCCGGCGCGTCATGGAGCGATCTTGCTCCCGTGGAAGGCTGCCGAGCAGGCGCTTTCCATCGCATGAGACCCCCGCTAGGGATGGCCGCTTCGCAGCAGGGAGAGCGAGTTAGTCATGAGCGAGGCAGCAGCCCTCAAGGGGCGGGAACCGACCGAGAAGGAAATCCGGCTGGTCATCGCCGCTTCGTCCGCCGGGACGATCTTCGAATGGTATGACTTCTTCATCTACGGCACGCTCGCCGCGCTGATCGGTGCAGCGTTCTTCCCGAGCGACAATGAGACGCTCGAGATCCTGCTGGTCTGGGCCGGCTTCGCGGTGGGGTTCGGCTTCCGTCCGCTCGGCGCGGTCCTCTTCGGTTTTCTGGGCGACCGGCTGGGACGCAAATACACTTTCCTCGTTACTGTCACGCTGATGGGTATCGCCACCGCGGGTGTCGGTCTCGTGCCCGGTGCCGCGAGCATCGGCATCGCTGCACCGTTGATCGTCCTCGTCCTGCGCATCCTTCAAGGGCTTGCACTAGGCGGTGAATACGGAGGTGCGGCGATCTACGTCGCGGAACACGCTCCGCCCGAGAAGCGCGGCTTCTATACCAGCTTCATCCAGGCCAGCGTCGTCGGCGGGTTCGTGCTTTCGATCTTGGTGGTGCTGCTGTGCCGGGCGCTCATTCCGGCCGACGACTTTGCCGCCTGGGGATGGCGCATCCCGTTCCTGCTCTCGATCATCCTGCTGCTGATTTCGCTGTGGATGCGGATGAAGCTGTCGGAAAGCCCGGTGTTCCAGGCGATGAAGGAAGCAGGCGAAACGGCCGGCAATCCCTTCGTCGAAAGCTTTACCTATCCTGGCAACAAGAAGCGCATCTTCATTGCGTTGTTTGGCGTTGCGGGTGTGCTGACAGTGATCTGGTACACAGCTTTCTTCTACGGCCTTTCGTTCCTGCGCGGACCGATGCGGATGGACGAGGGCGTAACCGAGATCATCGTGCTGATTGCAGGTCTCATCTCGATGAGCTTCTATGTCATGGTCGGCAAGTGGTCGGATCGGGTGGGTCGCAAGAAGCCGATCATCATCGGCGCCCTTGCCACCTTGCTATTCCTGTTCCCGATCTTCTGGGGGCTCGGCGCTCTCAGCAATCCGGGCCTCGCGCAAAGTGGGCGGGAGGCACCCATCTCTGTTTCCGGCGAGCAGTGCGATTTCGATCCCTTTGCCAGCAAGCAGGCAACCGAGTGTGGGCGTCTGCTGGCAGACCTGACCTCGCTCGGGGTGAGCTATGACCTGACCGGCTCGACCGGTGGACCGAGCGTTACCGTCGGCGGCGAAGCCGTCGCAGCAGACATCTCGGACGATGCGACCCGCAAGGCCGCATTGCAGACTGCTTTCGAAGCCAAGGGTTATGATTTCTCCAGGCAATCGCCTCCACTGCCGAACCTCATAGGCATCGTCGGGCTGCTCTGCGCGCTCGGGATGCTATCGGCACTGACCTATGGCTCGGTTGCGGCCTTGCTGGCGGAGATGTTCCCGGCGCGGATCCGCTACAGCTCGATGTCGATCCCCTATCACATCGGCGCGGGTTATCTCGGCGGGTTCCTGCCGCTGATCGCAGGCTACATCGTGGCTAGCACCGGCAATGCCTATGCCGGGCTGTGGTACTGCTGGGTGGTGATGGCCTTCGGTCTGGCCGTGGCCTGGTGGGGCATCCCCGGCGGCCCGCCGTGCGACTTCGAGGAATAGCCCGCCGAGATGGTTCCCCCGCCGCCCCCTACCTTGCGCCTCAATGTTGACCGCGAGGCGCTCACCGCCAATTGGCGTGCTCTTGACCGACTGTCGGGACGGGCAAGGGCAGGGGCCGCGGTCAAGGCCGACTGCTATGGGCTTGGTGTCGACGCTTGTGTACCGGCGCTGCGCGATGCGGGAGCGCGCGACTTCTTTATCGCACACTGGAGCGAAGTCGCAGAGGTGCTCAAGCATGTTCCGCCAGAGCAGGTCTCGGTCCTGCACGGAGCCAACTCAGCCGAAGAAGCTGCTTACGCTCGCGCTACGGGTGTGCGGCCAGTGATCAACTCGATCCACCAGGCGCAGGTCTGGACCGAGGCAGGTGGTGGCCCCTGCCACCTGATGGTCGATACCGGCATCCACCGGCTTGGCATAAGGCCGGAGGAGGCAAGCGATCCAGCCATTGCCGCGCTCGATATCGAGGTGCTGATGTCGCATCTTTCTTCCGCTGATGAGGACAGCCTGGCCAATGCTGCGCAGCTTTCATCGCTCCTAGCGGTTCGCGACAAGGTGCAAGTGAAGGAGGTGAGCCTCTCCAATAGTGCCGGGATCGGGCTGGGGGTTGACTACGCCTTGGATCTCACGCGCCCGGGCCTGGCGCTTTACGGCGGTATCCCGCGCCCGGAACTGGCGGGCCAAGTCCGGCAGGTCGCCTACCTGCAGGCCGCCTTGATCCAGGTCGCCGAGCTGCTCGCGGGCGAGAGCGTCGGCTACAACCGTGAATTCACGGCCCCGGCGCAGACGCGAGTCGGCACGGTGTCGCTCGGCTACGCCGATGGTTTCCTGCGGGCGTGGGGCGGCAAGGGCAGGGCGCTTGAGAGCCAGGGCCGCAAGCTGCCGATCCTGGGAAAGGTGTCGATGGACATGATTGTGGTCGATCTCGCCGCAGCACCCGATCTCAAGGTGGGCGACTGGCTCGATGTGCCATACAGCCTGCCCGAAGGATCGGCTGTGACCGGCCTTTCACAGTACGAACTGCTGACCATCCTCGGACGCCGACTGCGCGGCTGAAACCCGCTACATTGCATTGCACATATTGCAGGTGCTAAGGCCGATTGCATCGCAGCATTGTGCGCAGCATTGACCGGAAGACCAGCCCCGCCATGGCCCGCAAGAACACCGCCGAAGGCGACACCGTCGTCATCAAGAAATATGCCAACCGGCGCCTCTACAACACCCAGAGCTCGAGCTACATCACGCTCGATGATCTGGCCGGCATGACCCGCGACGGGGTCGACTTCCAGGTGCTCGACGCCAAGACCGGCGACGATATCACCCACACCATCCTGACCCAGATCATCATGGAGGAAGAGACCAGCGGCAAGCAGATGCTGCCGGTCAGCTTCCTGCGCGATATCATCTCGATGTACGGCAATTCGATGCAGGCGATGATGCCGAGCTATTTGGAGGCCAGCATGGCGAACTTTCGCCAGAACCGCGAGAAGCTGCAGGAGGCGTTCCGCGAAGGTCTCGCCGCCAACCCGCTCGCCAAGCTGCACGAAACCAACATGGCGATGATGAAGGCCATGGGCGAAGCCTTCATTCCCGGCGGCCTGCCCGGCGGCAAGAAGCCGGACCCCGCCAAGCCATCGAAGGATGACGAACTGGCCGCGCTTAAAGAGCAGATGGCTGCCATGCAGAAGAAGCTGGACGAACTGGGCAAGTAGCGTCCAACACGCTCTGACCCGCCCCAATCTATTGCCAAACCACAGGATTTTCGGTCGTGAAGAATTTCCGCCATGCCCTCGACGTCACGCGCGAGGAAGACTTCGCCGCCTGGTACCAGGCCGTTATCGCCGCTGCCGACATGGCCGAGGAATCGGGCGTGCGTGGCTGCATGGTGATCAAGCCGTGGGGCTATGGCATCTGGGAACGCATCCAGCGCCTGCTCGATGATCGGATCAAGGCCGCTGGTCACGACAACGTCTATTTCCCGCTGCTGATCCCGCTCGCCAACTTCGAGCGCGAAGCCGAGCATGTCGATGGCTTCGCCAAGGAAATGGCGGTGGTCACGCACCACCGGCTGATTGCCGGGCCCGACGGCGGATTGATCCCGGACCCCTCTGCCAAGCTGGAAGAACCGTTGGTTATCCGTCCGACTTCGGAAACCATCATCGGCGATGCGATGGCGCGCTGGATCCGTAGCTGGCGCGACCTGCCGCTCAAGCTCAACCAGTGGGCCAATGTGATGCGCTGGGAAATGCGCACCCGCATGTTCCTGCGCACCAGCGAGTTCCTGTGGCAGGAAGGGCATACGGCCCATGCCACCGCGGAAGAGGCCAAGGAACACACGCTGCGCATGCTCGAGGTATATCGCGCCTGCGCGGAAGAGGACCTGTCGCTGCCCGTCATCGCGGGCGAGAAGCCGGAAAACGAGCGCTTCCCCGGCGCGGTCGAGACCTGGTCGATCGAGGCCATGATGCAGGACGGCAAGGCGCTGCAGGCCGGCACCAGCCATTATCTCGGGACCAATTTCGCCGAGGCTTCGGGCATCAAGTACCAGGCCAGCGAAGGCGGCGAGAAATATTGCCACACCACCAGCTGGGGCGTGTCGACCCGCATGATCGGCGGTGTCATCATGACGCATGGCGATGACGACGGGCTGCGCGTGCCGCCCAAGATCGCGCCGTGGCAGGTCGTGATCCTACCAATGCTGCGCGAGAAGCCCGAGGATGCGGAGCTGCTGGCCTATTGCGGGCAACTGCGCGAAATGCTTGCCAAGGAATGGGCACTCGGCGAACCGGTCCGCGTGCTGCTTGACGACAAGGCGGGAAAGGCTACTGCCAAGCGTTGGGACTGGGTCCGCAAGGGCGCCCCCCTGATTATAGAGGTCGGCGGGCGCGACATGGAAAATGGCGTTGTCAGCCTGCTGCGGCGTGACCGACTGTGGGACATGGAAACCGGCAAGGTCGCCTTCCAGGCCCCGACACGTCAGCAACTGGCCGACAACATTGCGACCTTCCTGGGCGAAATCCAGGCCGGCCTGTTCGGCGAGGCACAGGCGCGCCGCAATGCTATGATTGTCGGCGGCTGCACCGATTTCGAGCAGATCCGCCAATATTTCTCCGAAGAGCGCAAGTTCCCCGGCTGGGTCGAGGTGCAATGGGCCAAGCCGACCGGAGCCGTACTGGAGAAAGTGGTCGAACAGCTCAAGGAACTTAAGCTGACCATCCGCAACGTGCCGATGAACGCACCCAAGCCGACCGGTTGCTGCATCTTCACCGGCGAACCCGCAGTGGAGTGGATTTACGTCGCCAAGGCTTATTGAAGGTCGAAAGGTCACACTAAGTTCACACCAAAACCCTACACCGCGCGCAGGCAGTGGCGGGCGGATAGAGGCAGCGATTTCAAAGAGCTGGCGCAAGGCTGGCGAGCGCTGGCCGTGTGGGAAAATGCTTTCGCGATAGTGCGGTGACGGGTGTTGTGTTGGCGCTCGATTGCCGTAACAATGACGCCATGCGCAAACTCCTTCTCGCCACCGTTCTCCTCGCCGCACCGCTCGCGGCGCAGGATCATCCCGCCGACTCCGTTTCCGCTGACCGGCTCAAGGCCGATGTCGAGCGGCTGGTCGCTTTCGGCACGCGCCACACGCTGTCCGAACAGGACAATCCCGAGCGCGGGATCGGCGCGGCGGTCGACTGGGGCGCGGACCAGTTCCGTGCCATCTCGGAGAAATGCGGCGGCTGCCTGGAAGTCGTGCTGCCCGAACGCATGGTTTCGGGACCTCGCATTCCGGAGCCGGTGCGGTTGCGCAATGCGGTGGCGATCCAGTGGGGGACGGAACGGCCCAAAGAAGTCGTCATCGTCCAGGGTCATATCGACAGCCGCGTCAGCGACGTGCTCGACTGGCAAAGCGATGCGCCGGGCGCGAATGACGATGCCTCGGGCACGGCGCTGACAATCGAGGCGGCGCGGGTGCTTTCGGGCAAGAAATACCCGACGACGATCATCTACGCGCTGCTTTCGGGCGAGGAGCAGGGACTGTTCGGCGGGCGGCTGCTGGCCGATTGGGCGGCCGAACAAGGCTTCACCGTCAAGGCGGTGCTCAACAACGATATCGTCGGCGGCAGCTGCGGCAGTGACGGCTATTGCGATGACAAGGCCGTCCGCGTCTTTTCCGAAGGCCCGCGCGCCGATTTGACCGATGCCCTGCGCGCCGCACAGCGCCGCGAGGGGGGCGAGAACGACAGCCCCAGCCGCAATCTCTCGCGCTGGCTCGACGGGCTGGCAGAAGAGAACCCGGACGGTCTCAACGTCCGCCAGATCTGGCGCACCGACCGCATGGGGCGGGGCGGGGACCAGATCCCGTTCCTGGAGAAGGGCTATCCCGCGATCCGCATCTCGGTCGCAGTGGAGGATTACGACCACCAGCACCAGGACCTGCGGGTCGAGGACGGCGTGACCTATGGCGACACGGTCGACGAGATGGACTTCCCCTATCTCGCCAAGGTGACGCAACTCAATGTGCGGGCGCTTGAAGAGCTCGCAAGGGCGCCGATGCCGCCCAAGGTGTCGGCGAATGCAGCAGTCCGAACCGATACACTGATCACGTGGAACGGTGTGGAAGGGGCCTCGACTTACCTCGTGTTCGGAAGACGAACCGACGAACCCTATTGGTCCCGCGATTTCGGTATCGCCTCGAGCGAGACGCCGGCGGCCAATGCGGCAGTAACGCCTGTGCCCGAGCGCAAGTTCGAACTGGTCGTCCCTGTTCGTGGTGACGATTGGATCTTCGGCGTCAGCGCCTGCAATGGCGATGTGTGCAGCCCCGTCGCCAGCGCAGTCCCTGCCGGGGCTTTCGAGCCGATTGCCAAGGAAGAGGGTGACAGCAAGTAGGCGCTCGCCCATATGCCGGATATATGGCCCAGCCTCCCCGTAAACCGCCCCAGCGCAAGCCCGCTTCCCGCAAACCTGCGCCGCACCGCAGCACTCGTCCAGAGGGCCTGCCTTCACGCGAGCAGGTGATCGAGTTCATCCAGTCCGCCGATACGCCCGCCGGCAAGCGGGAAATCGCGAAGGCATTTGGCCTCAAGGGTCAGGAGAAGATCGCTCTCAAGAAGCTGCTCAAGGACATGGCCGAGGAAGGTCTGATCGACGGCAAGAAGACCGCCTATCATCGCATGGGCGGCGTACCCAGGGTCACCGTGTTGCGGATCGTCGATGTCGATGATGGCGATCTCGTGGCGGAACCCGACAACTGGTCGCCTGATGATGGCGCCAAGCCACCCCGGTTGGTCGTGGTCGAGGGCCGCCGGGACAAGAAATCCAAAGGCATGCCCGCGCTCAAGCGCGGCGACCGCGTGCTCGCGCGCACAGAGGAAACCGGGGACGGCTGGCGCGCCTTCCCGATGAAGAAGCTGCCCGCCCGCACCGAAGGCATGATGGGCGTGGTCGAACTCGACGGCAGTGGCAAGCCCTGGCTTGCCCCGGTCGACAAGCGGGTGCGCAATTCGGTTCCCATCGCCGACATTGGGCAGGCCGAAGCGGGGCAACTGGTGCTGGCCGAACAGGCCGGCAAATCACCCCGCTCGGGCGTGAAGGTGGTCGAGGTCTATGGCGACCCGCTGGCCCCGCGCAGCTTCAGCCTGATCGCCATCGCCAAGTTCGGCATTCCGCACATCTTCCCTGAAGCCGCCATCGAGGAGGCGGAGCTCGCTGCCAAACTGCCGCTGAGCGAGGAAAAGCGCGAGGATTTGCGGCATATCCCGATCCTCGCCATCGACCCAGCCGATGCCCGCGACCATGACGATGCGATCTGGGCGCAGCCTGACCCGGACAATCCCGGCGCATGGCAGGCGATCGTCGCGATTGCCGACGTGTCGCACTACGTCCGTCCCGGCGGCGCGCTCGACCGCGAGGCGCGCAAGCGCGGCAATTCAGTCTATTTCCCCGACCGCGTCGTGCCGATGCTGCCCGAGGTGCTGAGCGCGGATGTTTGCTCGCTCAAGCAGGGCGAGGACCGCGCGGCCATGGCGTGCCACTTGCGCATTTCGGCCGAGGGCAAGGTCACCTCGTGGCGCTTCACCCGCGCCATCGTGCGGCTGACGCACAACATCGCCTATGAGGACGCGCAGGCGCAGATCGACAGCGGCGAGGCGTCAGGCGAGCTCAAGCATCTATGGGAAGCCTGGAAAGCACTCGCCGCCGCCCGCGCAGCGCGCGACCCGCTCGAACTGGAAATCCCCGAGCGCCGCGTGGTGCTCGACGAGAAAGGCCGCATTGCCGACATCGCCGTGCGCGAACGGCTCGATGCGCACCGGGTGGTCGAGGATTTCATGATCGCCGCCAATGTCGCCGCGGCCAAGGCGCTGGAGGCCAAGACCGCACCCGTGGTTTATCGCATCCACGAACCGCCGAACCGCGAGAAGATCATCGCCTTGCGCGACTATCTCGGCACCATGGGCCGCAAGCTGGCGCTGGGGCAGGTCATCACCCCGACGCTGTTCAACCGGTTCCTCAAGGATGTCAGCGACGAGGCCGAGCGGGCGCTGCTGATGGAGGCGGTGCTGCGGAGCCAGACGCAGGCCTATTACGGGCCCAGCAATGCAGGGCACTTCGGGCTGGCGCTGGCGTCCTACGCTCACTTTACCTCGCCGATCCGGCGCTATTCCGACCTGCTGGTGCACCGTGCGCTGGTCGACGCTTACAAGCTTGAACAGCCCAAGCCGAAGAGCAACTTGCCCGAGACTTCAGGGCTGGCGGATCGCGACCGCAAGGACCTGCAGCAGATCAGCGACGCGATCAGCACCACCGAGCGGCGCGCGATGGAGGCCGAACGCGACACCATCGACCGCTATGTCGCATCGTTCCTGTCACAGCATGTCGGCAAGACCTTCCAGACCCGCATCACCGGGGTGCAGGGCTTCGGCTTCTTCGCCACCATACAGGACTTGGGTGGCGACGGATTGGTGCCGGTATCGACCTTGGGCCGCGAGTACTTCCGCCATGACGAAGCGGCGCAAGCACTGATCGGCGAGCAGAGCGGCACCCGCTATGAGGTCGGCCAGCGGCTGGAGCTCAAGTTGGCGGAGGCTAACCCGCTGACAGGCGCGCTCAAGTTCGAAGTCCCCGATACCGAGGGCGATCCGATCGAACCGCGCGGCAACCGCCAAGCACCGCGCAAGAAAGCTGGAACCGCGCAGGGGAAACGCGGGCGTCCGGGCAATATCCGCCATCAGGGCAAGCGGCGCAAATAGCTTTCAGGTAACCCGGTCGATATCCTCATCGGTGAAATGGCCGGGGATGATGAACAGCGGACAGGGCAGGCTGGAGGCATTTTCGCTGAAATGCATCACCAGCGGGCCGGAGCTGTTCTCGCCCGCGGCCAGCACCAGCGCGTGCACCTCGGGGTGTTCCTCGAGATATTCCTTGATGACCTTGCGCCCTTCGCCGACCTTGACGGTGATCTGCGGCATCTTGCCGCTTTCGGCCAGCAGCGTGCCCGCCGCGCTGGAGGCGACCGCCTCGGCCCGGTCGCGCGCTTCCTGCTCGATAGTCGCCTGGACACTGCCGAAGGCGCTGAAGTTCTGCGGCTGGACCAGCGCCAGCACATGCACCGCGCCATCGACCGCCACCGCCCGGCGCGAGGCCCAGCGCAGCGCCTTGTGCGCTTCTTCGGTCTCGTCGACGATCACCAGGAATGCGCGCATAAGTCCCCGTCCTCGGCCCTTCCAATGACCCGCGTATCCGCTGAAATCGTATGCGTGGCAAGGGGGCGGCGCGTGACGGGCCAATGGCCTTGCCGCGCGCGCGCAAATTGGCCAAAGCGTAGCGGAAACCGCGCCGGTCGCTGCTCCGGCCGCCAGAGAGGAACCTTGTCCGCCCATGCCGACCCAGATCAAGATGCCCGCGCTGTCGCCCACGATGGAGGAAGGCACGCTCGCCAAATGGCTCGTCAAGGTCGGCGACACGGTCGGCGCCGGAGACATCATGGCGGAGATCGAGACCGACAAGGCGACGATGGAATTCGAAGCGGTCGACGAAGGCACGGTGGCCGAAATCGTGATCCCCGAAGGCAGCGAGAATGTGAAGGTCGGTGAAGTGATCATGATCCTGGCCGAAGAAGGCGAGGATCTGGATGCGGCGAAGGGGGCGGGTGCTGTTGCTCCTGCCCATGAGGAAACCGTCGTCCCAGCGAAAGCTGGGACCTCTGCCGAATCCGCGCCACCGGCTCCGACACCGAGAGAGGCCCCAGCTTCCGCTGGGGCGACGAGTGGGGACAGGATCATTGCCTCACCCCTCGCCAAACGCATCGCCGAACAGAAGGGCATCGACCTCGCCGGCGTGAAGGGCAGCGGTCCCAACGGGCGGATCGTCAAGGCTGATGTCGAAGGCGCTACGGCCTCGGCCGCGCCCAAGACGCAGGCCGCTGCTGCACCCGGCCCGGCCAAACCCGCCACGCTCGGCGGCGATCTCGATGCGCCATACGAAGCGCTAAAGCTCAACAATGTCCGCAAGGTCATCGCACGCCGCCTGACCGAAGCGAAGCAGACGATCCCGCACATCTACCTCACCGTGGACGTCCGGCTCGATGCCCTGCTGAAGCTGCGCAGCCAGCTGAACGCCTCGCTCGAGGCGGACGGTGTGAAGCTGTCGGTCAACGACCTGCTGATCAAGGCGCTGGCCCGTGCGCTGCAGCGCGTTCCCAAGTGCAATGTCAGCTTCCAGGGCGACGAGCTGTTCGAGTATTCGCGGCAGGATATCTCCGTCGCGGTGGCCGCGCCGTCTGGCCTCATCACCCCGATCATCCGCGACGCGGGCCGCAAGGGCCTCGCCCAGATCAGCACCGAGATGAAGGAGCTGGCGGGCAAGGCCAAGGACGGCAAGCTGCAACCGCATGAATTCCAGGGCGGCACCGCCAGCCTCTCCAACCTCGGCATGTTCGGCACCAAGCAGTTCGACGCGGTGATCAACCCGCCGCAGGCGATGATCCTCGCCGTGGGCGCGGGCGAACAGCGCCCGTGGGTCGAGGACGGCCAGATCGTCCCCGCCACCGTGATGAGCGCCACCGGCAGCTTCGACCACCGCGCGATTGATGGCGCCGACGGGGCGCAGCTGATGGAGGCCCTCAAGCAGCTTTGCGAGAACCCGATGGGGCTGGTGGTCTAGGTCTTTCAGTATGCGATTAGTCGCGATCCTCGAAGGCTTGGTGCTCTTCGGAGCAGCGGCAGTCTACGGCGCAGTAGCTGTCTTATGGGGATTTCTTGCATTGCTCGGCGCCTTTCACTGGCAGACGTTTAGCTTGCTCGCGATTAGCGGGGTAGCTTGCGTCGCGTCTCTGGCGATCGCTTTCACCCTTTTCAAAAGGCCCAGTCCGCAAATGATGGCGCTTGGCGGTATCCTGATTATCATCGCGGCTCTTTTGGCAACCAATAGATGGTGATAGGTCAGCCCCTCATACGCGTCACGGCCATGCCGACCGACCTCAACCCCTATGGCGGGGTGTTCGGCGGGTGGCTGATGGCGCAGATGGCGCTCGGCGCGGGATCGCTCGCCAGCCGCGAGGGGCAGGGCAAGGCGGTGGTCGTTTCGGCCACGGACTTCGCCTTTCCCGGCGCGATGCAGGTGGGCGACGAGCTGTCGGTCTATTGCACCATCGCCGCCACCGGCACCACCTCGCTCACCATCACCGCCGAAGCCATCGCCCGGACACGCAACGGCGAGGCGGAAACCAAGGTGGCGCAGGGGACCTTCAAATTCGTTCTGCTCGACGACAACGACAGGCCGCGCGCGGTTGCGGCTGCTTCTCTCCCCAAGGAAGACATGAATGGCTGACCAATACGACGTTATCGTTCTCGGCTCCGGACCCGGCGGCTATGTCGCGGCGATCCGCTGTGCGCAGTTGGGGCTCAAGACCGCGATTGTCGAGCGCGAGAACCTGGGCGGGATCTGCCTCAACTGGGGCTGCATTCCCACGAAGGCGCTGCTGCGTTCGGCGGAGATCTTCCACTATATGCAGCACGCGGGCGACTATGGCCTCAAGGCCCAGGGGATAGAGGCTGATCTGGAAGCAGTGGTGAAGCGCAGCCGCGGGGTGGCCAAGCAGCTCAATCAGGGCGTCACCCATCTGATGAAGAAGAACAAGATCGCCGTGCATATGGGCGAGGGGACGCTCACCGGGCCGACCTCTGTGACCGTGAAAGGCGCCCCCGGATCGGGGTCCGGGGCAGGCAAGGGCGAGGAGAAGCTCACCGCCAAACATATCATCGTCGCCACCGGCGCCCGCGCGCGCGACCTGCCCTTTGCTCCTGCCGACGGCAAGCGCATCTGGACCTACCGCACCGCGATGACCCCGCCCGAAATGCCGAAGAAGCTGCTGGTGATCGGCAGCGGCGCGATCGGGATCGAATTCGCCAGCTTCTACAATGATATGGGCGCGGAGGTGACCGTGGTCGAAATGCTCGACCGGATCGTGCCGGTGGAGGATCACGAAGTGTCCGCCTTCCTCGAGAAAAGCCTCAAGAAGCAGGGCATGACCATCCTGACCGGAGCGGGCGTGGAAGACATCAAGGCCGATGCCAAGGGCGTGAAGGCCAAGATCAACCCCGGATCGGGGTCCGGGGCTTCGGGCAAGACGGTCGAGCAGGACTTCACTCACTGCATCGTCGCCATCGGCATCGTTCCGAACACAGAGAACATCGGACTGGAAAAGCTGGTCGAGATGGACCGCGGCTTCATCCAGATCGATCCCTATGGCCGGACCAAGAGCAAGGGCCTGTGGGCCATCGGCGACTGCACTCCCGGCCCCTGGCTGGCGCACAAGGCGAGCCACGAAGGCGTCACCGCTGCCGAGGCCATCGCGCAGGAACTGGGCAACAAGGACGTCCATCCGCACCCGCTTGATCGCAACAACATACCCGGCTGCACCTATTGCCACCCGCAGGTCGCCAGCGTCGGCATGACCGAAGCCAAGGCCAAGGAAGCGGGGCACGAGGTCAAGGTCGGCAATTTCCCCTTCATCGGCAACGGGAAGGCCATCGCGCTGGGCGAGGCCGAGGGCTTCATCAAGACGGTGTTCGACGCCAAAACCGGCGAGCTGCTGGGCGCGCACATGATCGGCGCGGAAGTCACCGAGCTGATCCAGGGCTACACCGTCGGCAAGCAACTGGAGACAACCGAGGCGGAATTGATGCAAACCGTCTTCCCGCATCCGACGCTTTCTGAAATGATGCACGAAAGCGTGCTCTCGGCCTACGGGCGGGCGCTGCATATCTGATCGGGCAATCAACAGGGGTTTCGCCATGCTGAAACGACTTACACTCATGGCGGCGGCCCTTTCCGCCTCGACAGCTACCTTGGCAGAGCCGACCTATGTGGTGGCCGACCGGCTGCTGGAGGTCGAGACCGGCCAATACATCGCCAAGCCGGTGATCGCGGTTGAGGACGGCAAGATCGTCTCGGTCAGCACAGGTTCTGCTCCGGCAGAAGCGGAAGTGATCGACCTCACCGGGCACACCATCCTGCCCGGCCTCATCGATATGCATGTCCATCTCGACGGGCGGCCGGAATATGGCGGCTACAGCGGCCTGCAGTTCACGGACCGGTTCTGGACCTTCCTCGCTGCGGCCAATGCCGAGAAGATGCTCAAGGCCGGCTTCACCACTGTGCGCAATCTGGGCGATGACGACTACAACGTGGCCGGGCTGGACCAGGCGATTGGCGAGGGCTGGCTCGTCGGCCCGCGTATCGTCAACGCCAACTATGCGCTCGGCGCCACCGGCGGGCACTGCGACAGCACCTTTCTGCCGCCCAGCTTCAACCAGAAGAGCCCGGCAGTCGGCGACAGCCCCGACGAGCTCAAGAAACGCGTGCGCGAACAGCGCAAATACGGGGCGGAAGTGATCAAGGCCTGCGCCACCGGGGGCGTGTTCAGCCGCAACACGGCACCGGGCATCCAGCAGCTCAGCCTGGAAGAACTGACCGCGATTGCCGAGGAAGCGCATTTCTGGGGCCTCAAGGCCGCCGCCCATGCGCACGGTGCCGACGGCATCAAGGCCGCGATCCGCGCCGGGTTCGACACCATCGAACACGCCAGCTTCATCGATGACGAGGGCATTCGCCTCGCCAAGGAACGCGGGACTTTCCTGTCGATGGATATCTTCAACACCGAATACACCTTGTCCGAGGGGGCCAAGAACGGCGTGCTGGAAGAAAACCTCGCCAAGGAGCGGCTGGTGTCCAAGGCCCAGCGCGACAATTTCTCCAAGGCACACAAGGCCGGGGTCCGCATGGTGTTCGGCAGCGATGCCGGGGTGATGCCGCATGAGGATGTCGGTGGGCAGTTCGCCATCATGGTGCAGCTGGGCATGAGCCCGCTGCAGGCGATCCAGGCTGCTACGCTCAACGCGGCGGAGGCGCTGGGCCAACAGGGGCAGGTCGGCACGCTTAAGCCGGGCGCATGGGCCGACCTTATTGCGGTCACCGGCGACCCGCTGGCCGATGTGGGTGAACTGGCCGATGTCGATGCGGTGGTGAAGGGCGGGGTGCTGGTCGAGTAGGCCGGCACCGCAGCGCATACCATGGGCGACTTCCTGATCCTCGCATTCAGCCTGCTGGTGGCAGGTGTGGTAGCAGTGCCGCTGGCGACGCGCTTCGGGCTGGGGACGGTCCTCGGTTACCTGCTCGCCGGGATGGCGCTTGCCCCTTTGCTGGGCGTCCTGCGGGTCGATGTCGGCCAGATGCAGCAGTTCGCCGAGTTCGGCGTGGTGATGATGCTGTTCGTCATCGGGCTGGAGCTGGAGCCCAAGCGGCTGTGGGACATGCGGCGCCGCCTGGTCGCCTTCGGCGGCGGGCAGGTGCTGCTGACTTCGCTGGTGCTGGCGGCGGTGGCAGTCTTCGTCGGCGGCAATCCGTGGCAGACCGCGCTGGCGATCGGGATGATCCTCGCCCTGTCCTCCACCGCCATTGTGCTCCAGACGCTCGAGGAAAAGGGCCTGATGAAGACGCAGGGCGGGGAGGCGAGCTTCTCCGTACTGCTGGTGCAGGACGTCGCGGTGATCCCGATGCTTGCCCTGCTGCCCCTGCTGGCGCTACCGGAACTGGCCGGTGCAACCCATGGGGCCGATGCAGGCCATGGCCACGGCGGCATCAATCTGGTCGAGAACCTGCCGACCTGGCTGGCGGGCATCGTTACGATTGCCTCGGTCGGGCTGGTGATCCTGATCGGGATCTATCTGACCCGCCCGGTGTTCCGCATGATCGCCAACCTGCAATTGCGCGAACTGTTCACTGCCGCGGCGCTCATGTTCGTAATCGGTATCGCGCTGCTGATGACGCTGGTTGGCCTCTCGCCTGCATTGGGTGCCTTCGTCGCCGGTGTGGTGCTTGCCAACAGCGAATACCGGCACGAACTCGAGGCCGACATCAACCCGTTCAAGAGCCTGCTGCTCGGCCTGTTCTTCATCACCGTCGGGGCGGGGATCGACTTCACCCTGCTGCGCGACCGTCTGGGCGATGTCGTGTTCTGGACCGCAGTGGTAGTCCTCGCGAAGATGGCAGTGCTGTTCGCGATCGGCAAGGCGTTCCACCTGCGGGCGCAGGACCGCTGGCTGTTCTCGCTCGGGCTGGCACAGGCGGGCGAGTTCGGCTTCGTGCTGGTGTCTTTCGCCGTCGCCAATGCGGTGTTTGGTCAGGATCTGGCGAGCCTGCTGCTGCTGGTCATCGCTTCCTCCATGCTCATCACTCCGCTGCTGTTCATTGTCTATGACAAGGTGATCATGCGGATGTATTGCACCGGCGGCGACGAACGCGAGGCCGATGCGATTGCCGAAAACAACGAGATCATCCTCGCCGGGCGCGGCAGGGTCGGCGGGATTGTCGACCGGATGCTCGATGCGGCCGGCTACAAGGCCACCGTGATCGACTATGATTCGCGCCATATCGCCAATCTCGAGAAGTTCGGCACCAAGGCCTATTTCGGCGATGCCACGCGGCCCGACCTGCTCGCCAGTGCCGGGATCGCCCGGGCCAAGCTGCTGATCGTTGCGCTCGACGAGAAGGAGCAGATCGACCGGCTGGTCGCCCATGTCGTGCAAAACTATCCCAAGGTGCACGTCATCGCCCGGGCGATCGACCGGGACCATGTCTACAAGCTGTGGGCGCTCGGCTGCCGCGATATTATCCGCGAGGTCTATGACGGCTCGATCCGCATGGGCCGCTCGGCCTATGAAGCGATGGGGCACGACCGGCAGGCGGCGCAGGCGATGGCCGACGCCTTCCAGGACATGGACCGCAGCTCGATGGTGGCCATCGCGGATGTCTACAAGGTCGATGTCCCGGCACATGAGAACGAGGAACTGATCGCCAAGGTTCGCGAATTGCGCGGAGAATGGGACCCCAAGCTGCGCGACCAGATGGACCAGATCATGAGGCGAGGACTGGGGACCGAGTGATGTCCGTTGCTGTCGATTTTTTCTTCGACCTGTCGTCGCCCTGGACGCGGCTGGCGTTCCACAATTACCAGCGCTTGCCGGAATTCGCGCTGACCGAAACCCGCTGGCGACCGTTTCTGGTCGGCGGGGTATTCAATGCGGTCAATCCCAGGGTCTACGAAGCGCGCGAGGGGGACCAGTCGCGGATGCTCCTCAGTTTCGACTGGCTCAAGGAATGGGCGCAGCTGGCGGGCGTGGCGATGAATTTCCCTTCGCCCTACCATCCGCTGAAGTCGGTCCACGCGATGCGCTGCTGCTGCGCGTTTGAGGATGACCACCCTGCGCTTCTGCGCTTTGCTGAGGCGGCGTTCGAGGCTTATTTCGGCGAAGCGCGCAATCTCGACGATCCGGCCGAGCTGGCCAAAGTGGCGGACGGGATCGGGATGGACGGCGCGGCACTGGTCGAACTGGCCGCAAGCCAGCCGGTCAAGGACCGCCTGCGCGCCAACACCGACGAAGCGATTGCGCGCGGGGCCTTTGGCTCTCCGACTATTTTTGTCGGGGAAGAGCACTGGTACTTCGGGAACGACCAGTTGCCGCTCGTGGCGCAGAGGATCCGGGCGCTGATCTGATCGCGGGTTTGACGGACAGGGTGGGATTGTCCCTTCGGGACGTCTCCGCCTTGCGGCTCCGACTCCGAACCCGGTGGATTCTTGCCACCATCCTGAACGCCAAACGGGCCCGCCTGATGGCGAGCCCGTTTGGCGGACAGGGTGGGATTCGAACCCACGGTGGACTTGCGCCCACGCCGGTTTTCAAGACCGGTGCATTCAACCGCTCTGCCACCTGTCCGCGTGGTGCGCTCGCTAGCGGGCGTTTTGGCGATTGTCACCTGTCATCAGCGCAGTAAGGTCCGCCCCATGGCACAAGGCACCCATGAGTTCGCGCCCGATCCGCGCAACGAAAACATCCTCATCAACGTCAACGGCGCGCTCGTCCCGCGGGCGCAGGCGACCGTCTCCGTGTTCGACAGCGGCTTCATGCTGGGTGACGGGGTGTGGGAGGGGCTGCGGGTCCACAAGGGGCGCATTGCCTTCCTCGCGGCGCATCTCGACCGGCTCTACGAAGGCGCCAAGGCCATCGCGATGGACATCGGCCTGACCCGCGACGAACTGACGTCACGACTTTACGAGACCATCGATAGCAATGGCATGCGCGATCAGCCGGGGGTCCACATTCGCCTGATGGTGACGCGCGGCATCCGCTCGACCCCGTACCAGGACCCGCGTGTGGTGATCTCACCGGCAACGGTGGTCATCATCCCCGAGTACAAGGCCCCGCTGCCCGCCACCATCGAGCGGGGCATCCGCCTGTTCACGGTCCATGTCCGGCGCGGCGATCCGGCGGTGCAGGACCAGAAGCTCAATTCGCATTCCAAGCTTAATTGCATCACCGCCTGCATCCAGGCCACCCAGGCAGGGGCCGATGAGGCGTTGATGCTCGATCCGCATGGTTTCGTCGCCACCTGCAATTCGACCCATTTCTTCATCGTCCGCAAGGGCGAGGTCTGGACCAGCAGCGGTGATTATTGCCTGGGCGGCATCACCCGCGCCAATGTCATCCGGGTGTGCCGCGAGGAAGGCATCCCGGTGTTCGAGAAAAATTTCTCGCTCACCGATGTCTATGGCGCGGACGAGGCCTTCGTTACCGGTACCTTTGCCGGGGTGGTCCCCGTCACCGAGGTCGACGGTCGCCAGCTGACGCAGGGCAGGGGGCCGATGGTTGAGCGGTTGCAGCGTCTCTACAAGGCGCTGATGGAGCGGGATGTGGCGGCATGACGTCATCGCAAGCCACTGATCCCGTTCGGATTGCAATGTGGAGCGGGCCCCGCAACCTCTCGACCGCGATGATGCGCAGTTTCTCCAGCCGCGCCGATACCTTCGTGAGCGACGAGCCGTTCTATGGCGCTTACCTCGAAACGACTGGCGATCCGCAGCCGATGGCGGACGCGGTCATTGCCAGCATGGACTGCGACTGGCAGTCGGTTGCCGCAACGCTGCGCGGCCCTGTGCCCAACGGCAGCCCGATCTGGTACCAGAAGCACATGCCGCACCATATGGAGGGGCCGGTCGACATCCGCGACTTTCCCGAGATGCGCCACGCCTTCCTGATCCGCGATCCCATCCGCGTCGCGGCGAGCTATGCCAACAAGCGCAGCGCCATCAATGCCGACCATCTCGGCATCACCCGCCAGCGGCGCTATTTCGACATGATTGCCGAGCAACGGGGCAGCGCACCGCCCGTGGTGGATAGTGCGGATGTACTGACTAATCCCGAAAGCGTTCTCAAGAAACTCTGCCAAGCGCTTGATATCGCTTGGGAGCCAGCGATGTTGCGATGGGCGCATGGCCCGCATCCGCAGGACGGGGTGTGGGGC
This sequence comes from Erythrobacter sp. SDW2, assembly GCF_021431965.1. NCBI lineage: Bacteria > Pseudomonadati > Pseudomonadota > Alphaproteobacteria > Sphingomonadales > Erythrobacteraceae > Erythrobacter > Erythrobacter sp. SDW2. The sequence goes on along the minus strand of NZ_CP090370.1, from coordinate 1,756,787 downwards.
AGCCACTGGTATGACAAGGTCAATGCCTCGACCGGCTTCGGCGATCCGCCGGGTCCTTTGCCGGAACTGTCGGAAGATTATCGGGAGGTCGCCGATGCCTGCCGCGAAGATTACGAGACGCTGAAGCAGTTTGCGATAACTCCATGACCATTCGCGATTTTCCAGCCTGTGCGACCAACCCCTGGTCGAAAACCCACATTCCAGTCATTGGCGATTCAGTGTGAGGGTGACACAAGGCGAGCTATGCCAATGAACCGCCTGCTCCTTGCCCTCAGCGCGATCGCTCTTGCTGCCCCCGTTTCGGCGCAGGACATGGCGTTCGATTCCTACCTCCAGATACTGATGGCCAGGGCGAGAGCAGAGGGGGTGAGTGAACCCACCCTGTTGCGTATGACCGAGGGACTGACGCCCAACCAGCGCGTGATCGAACTCGACCGTTCGCAACCCGGCACCCCGAGCAGCAGCGGCTTTCCAAAGCTCCAGCCCTATCTCAACACCCACGTCGACAACAATCGCATCCAGGGCGGGCGGCGGGCGTACGACGCTACGCGCTATCTCCATGACCGGATCGAGTCCCGCTACGGCGTCCCGGCGCCGATCCTGCTGGCGATCTGGGGGCACGAGACCAATTACGGCAGCTACAAGGGCGATTTCGACCTCTCGCGCTCGCTTGCCACGCTGGCGTGGGAAGGGCGGCGGCGCGATCTGTTCGCGGACGAATGGGTCGCGCTGATGAAGGTGGCCGACAAGGGCTACGCGCGCTCAAAGCTGGTCGGCAGCTGGGCCGGAGCATTCGGCAACCCGCAGTTCCTGCCGAGCGTGTATTTGCGGCTGGCCACCGATGGCGATGGCGACGGGCGGGCCGATATTTTCGACAATCGCGCCGATACGCTCGCCTCGATCGCGCGCTATTTCCAGGACTCGGGCTGGCGCAGCGGAATACCCTGGGGCGTGCAGGCCTCGCTGCCCGCAGGCTTCAATCCGGACAGCTACAAGACCGAACTGGTCGCTCCTGTATGCTCGCGGGTGCATGAGCGGCACAGCCAGTGGAAGACCGTCGGGGAGTGGCGCCAGCTCGGTGTCCAGCCCTATGGTTCGCTGCCAGACGGAACGCTTACTTCGCTGTTCCAGCCCGATGGGCCTGGCACGCGTGCCTGGCTCTTAACCTCAAATTATCGGGTTATCCTCGAATATAACTGCTCCAACTACTACGCGATGAGTGTGGGGCTGTTAGCCGATGAGATTGCCCGATAATGCCCACAAGGCTTTCCTTGCCCTTGGCCTGAGCGCTTTGCTTGCCGCCTGTGGCGGTGGGTCGGGCGGCTATGACATTTCCAGCCTTGATGCTCCGCCAAGGTCCGGTGCAGCCTACGGTCCGGAGGCGGACTATCCACAAGTGCTGGGCGAGCCGTTCACGGTCGATGGCCAGCTGTTCACGCCAGAGGACACCTACAGCTACGACACTGTCGGCTATGCCGCCTTCGATGGCGAAGGCGGGCAGGGTGTCTCCGTGGCGCACAAGACACTGCCGATGCCGAGCTATGTCGAAGTGACCTCGCTGGAGACCGGCCGCACAATTCTCGCCCGCGTCGATCGCCGGGGCCCGATGACGTCACAGCGGGAAGTGGCGCTTTCCCCGGGTGCTGCAGCCCAGCTGGGTATCCGCGAAGGCGAACCGGTGCGCGTCCGCCGCGTCAATCCGCCCGAGGCCGAACGCGCCGAACTGCGCATGGGCAAACAGGTCCCCGAACGCCTCGCGACGCCCGATTCGCTTCTGGCAGTGCTGAAGAAGAAGCTACCGGCAGATGGCGGCTTCGCCAGCCTCGCAGGTCCGTCGGGTCCGCCTGTAAGCACTGGACCTGTCGCGACGGCGGTCGCACCTTCGGCTGCCAGCACGACGCCTGTGCAGACCGAATTCGACCGTACCTTCGGCAGCCAGCCTGCCAAGGCAAACAAGGTGTATCCGCTGCCGCCGCTTCCGGCCGGCTCCATGCCGATGCAGTCCAGCCGCGCCGCTGTTCCGGCTGCGCCGGCAGCTGTCCCCCGTGCCCCGGAGATTCAGCGCTACTCGCTTCCTGGGGTACAGGCAGCCATGCCGGCGGCGCAGCCTGTTTACACCCCTCTGCGCGAACCAGCCCCGGCATTGGAAGGCAAGTTCGCGGTCCAGGCCGCCGCCTTCTCCAGCGAAGCCAACGCCAAGCGGCTCGCGGCCAAACTCGACGGCGGCTTCGTGACGAAGTCCGGCAGTATCTACCGTGTCCGCTGTGGGCCTTACGCCACCCGTGGACAGGCCGAGGCAGCGCTCGCCAAGGTGCGGGCGGCTGGCTATAGCGACGCTCAGGTAGTTTCAGCAGGATAGGCCACCGGCTCCCGCCGGTGTGCGGGAGTGAAAGTGAAGCGATTTCTCGGGACAGTTCTGGCCGTTGCCGCGCTGGGCGTGCCCGGGCATGCGGCCCCGGCACCGGTCCCTGACGACATCCCCATCGCCATGCTGGTCGACCTGTCGAGCGGCCAGGTGCTCCATGCCCGCAATATCGACCGGCGTTTCGTCCCGGCTTCGATTACCAAGGCCATGACCGTCTATTCCGCGTTCGACCTGATCGCACAGGGCAAGCTCAGGCCGGAGCAGACCTTCACCTTCAGCGAAGCGGCGGCCAAGGAATGGCGCCGCACCGGTTCGACCATGTTCCTCGAACCGGGGCAGGAGGTTACGGTCAACGACCTGCTGATGGGCATCACCACAGTTTCCGCCAATGACGGGTCTGTCGTGCTTGGCGAGGGCGTCGCCGGTTCGCTCGACGGCTGGGTCAGGATCATGAACGCCAACGCCCGCGCATTGGGCATGACACAGAGCCATTTCGGCAATCCCAACGGGTTCCCGGATGGCGGAAGGACCTTCACCACCGCCCGCGACCTCGTGACGCTGGGCCGCGCGCTGACGACGGAGCATGCGGCGCTCTATCGCCGCTATTTCGGCCATCGGGGTCTGCGTACCAACGGCTTTGCCCAAGACAATCATGACCCGCTGACAGGTCGTGTCGAAGGCGCTGACGGGATCAAGACCGGTTTTACCAACCAGGCCGGTTTCGGCTTCCTCGGCAGCGCCCAGCGCGGTGACCGGCGACTGGTGTTGGTCGTTGCCGGTGCTGCCGAAGAATCCCAACGGGACGAAACGGCGCGGGCACTGATGGAATGGGGTTTCGACAACTTCCAGAGCACCCAACTGTTCGCAAGGGGTGCCGAGTTCGGTTCGGCAAGGGTGCAGGACGGTTCGGCGAGCGAGGTTACGCTGACGACCGATCATCCGATCCGCTTTTCCGTGCCTGTAGGCGCGACGCGCAAACTGTCGCTGGCAATCGCCTATGACGGCCCTTTGCGCGCACCGGTCAGGGCCGGCGAAACCGTGGCAGAACTGGTCATTTCGGTCGACGGGATGGAGCCTTCGCGGGTGCCGCTGGTCGCAGCCGAGAACGTCGCCAAGGCCGGATTCTTTCGCCGCATCCGCAACGCCCTTGTGAGACTTGTCTCGTGAATCGGGGCCGCTTCATCGCGCTCGAGGGTGGGGAAGGGACCGGCAAGTCCACGCAATCGCGCCTGTTGGCTGAAGCCCTGCAAGCCTGTGGGCTGGATGTCGTGCTCACGCGCGAACCGGGCGGCACGCCGGGGGCCGAAGCCATCCGGCAATTGCTGCTCGATCCTCCGGGCATGGGGTGGGGCGCTCGCGCGGAGGCTCTGCTGTTCGCCGCCGCACGCTCCGACCATGTGGAGAAGCTGATCTGCCCCGCACTCGAACGCGGCGCATGGGTGGTGTGCGACCGGTTTGTCGACTCGAGCCGCGCTTACCAGGGCGGGGCAGGGGGCGTGGGGGACGAGGCTGTCCGCGCGCTGCATGCCGTGGGCAGCGACGGCTTGCGGCCCGACCTGACCGTGCTCGTCGATGTCGATCCTGCACTGGTGGCAGCCCGGCTGGCAGAGCGCGATGGCGACACCAGCGATGCCATCGGCGGGCGCGGGGCGGAATATCACGCCGCCGTCGGCACGGCCTTTCGCCGTTTTGCCGAGGGCGACCCACGAGGTTTCGCCGTGGTCGACGGCGGCGGTTCGATCGAAGAGGTGCAAGCGCGCATCTTCGCCGCCGTTGCACCATTGCTCGAAGGAACTGCCTGATGCTCCCAGGCCACCAAGAACCCTGGCGCGAATGGGAGGCGGCGCTGTCCGGCCCACGCATGCACCACGGCTGGATGCTCGCCGGGCGGCAGGGGCTGGGCAAGCGCGAATTCGCTCTCGCCGCCGCGCACAAGCTCGTGGGGGGAGGGCCTGCCCCCGACGAACACCCCGACATCATCGTCCTGTCGCGCCCGCCCAAGGACGACAAGGAAGAACGCAAGCGGGCCGAAGGCAAGGAATTCGAGCGGAAACGCAACATCACCGTCGACCAGATCCGCGCCATGCAGCGACGTCTGACCACGCGGCCGACCCTTGGGGCACGACGCGCAATCATCATCGATCCGGCAGATGATTTGGAAAAGGGCGCTTCCAATGCCCTGCTCAAGAGCCTCGAAGAGCCGCCCGAAGGAACCTTTTTCCTGCTTGTGGTCCACCGCCCGGCAAGGCTGCTGCCAACGATACGTTCGCGCTGCCGCGTGGTGCGTTTCGCCCCGCTGGCAGAGGGCGAAGTAGCGAAGTTGTTGGCCGAATCTGCACCGCAGGCCGATGCCGCGACCCGCGCGGCAGCGATCGCCGCAGCAGGCGGTTCGCCGGGGGCGGCGCTGGAGTTCGTCGCGCAGGACCTCTCGCCGATTGCCGCCCTGATGCGCGCCATCCTGACCGAGGGTGATGCCGATTTCCAGCTGCGCGGACAGCTCTCGGCCGCAATCGGGGCGCGCCCAGATCGGGAGCGGATGCAGGCGACTTTCGACCTGGGCCGCGCGATTCTGGCCGAGCAGATGGGCGCTGTGCCGACCGCACAATTGATGCAACTGGCCGACGCCCATGCCGATCTGGTCGCGCTGGCGGGCCAGGCTCCGACCTATAATTTCGACCCGCAATTCCTCGCCATGGAAATCGGCAGCTTGCTCGCATCGGCCGCGCCCAATAAGGAGCGCGCCTATGTCTGACCCCGCCGAACCCTTCTACATCACCACCGCGATCAATTACCCTAACGGTCGCCCGCATATCGGCCATGCCTACGAAGGGATCGCGACCGATGTCGTCGCCCGCTTCCAGCGGATGCGCGGGCGCGATGTGCGGCTGGTCACCGGCACCGACGAGCACGGGCTCAAGATGGACCAGACCGCGCGCCGGCTGGGCATGGCAACAATCGATCTGGCGACAGAGATGTCCGGCCACTTCAAGGACATGTGCGCCAAGCTTGACATCGCCTATGACGAGTTCGTGCGCACCACCGAACCGCGCCACCATGCGGCCAGCACCGAGCTGTGGCAGCGGATGGAGGCCAATGGCGATCTTTATCTCGACCGCTACGAAGGCTGGTATTCGGTCCGTGACGAGGCCTTCTACGACGAAAGCGAACTGACCGATGGTGAGGGCGGGGCGAAGCTATCGCCGCAGGGCACGCCGGTCGAATGGACCGTCGAGGAAACGTGGTTCTTCCGCCTGTCGAAATACCAGGACAAGCTGCTGGCGCTCTATGCCGAGCAGCCAGACTTCATCCGCCCCGAAAGCCGCCGCAACGAGGTGCTGCGCTTTGTCGAAGGCGGGCTGAAGGATCTTTCGGTCAGCCGCACCAGTTTCGACTGGGGCGTGCCGGTGCCCGATAGCCAGGGCCATGTAATGTATGTCTGGGTCGATGCGCTGACGACCTATATGACCGGGGTTGGGTTCCCCGATACCGAAGGCGCGATGTTCAGCCGCTACTGGCCCGCCGACATCCACATGATCGGCAAGGACATCGTCCGCTTCCACACCGTCTATTGGCCGGCCTTCCTGATGAGCGCGGGGCTGCCGCTGCCCAGGCAGGTCTTCGCCCACGGCTTCCTGCTCGCCCGGGGCGGCGAGAAGATGAGCAAGAGTGCGGGCAATGTGGTCGATCCGATGGAGCTGGCCGAGCGTTTCGGGGTCGATCCGCTGCGCTATTTCTTCATGCGCGAAATCGCCTTCGGGCAGGACGGCAGCTATTCGGCCGAGGCGATTGTGCAGCGCGCCAATGGCGAGCTCGGCAATGCCTTCGGCAACCTGGCGCAGCGCACGCTGGGCTTCATCGCCAAGAACCTCGACGGGGCGCTGCCGACGATCCACGGGCACGAGCCCGCAGATGCCGAACTGTTCGAAGCAATCGACAGGGCGGTTCGCAGCGAAATCCCCGCCGCCTTCGATACGCTGGCCTTGCAGCAGGGAGTCGAGGCCTGGCTGCAGGCCTGCTTCGCCTGCAATGCCTATATCGATGCCCAGGCGCCGTGGACGCTGCGCAAAACCGACCCCGAACGGATGGAGACCGTGCTCGCCACGCTCTATATCTGCATCGCCCGGCTGGCGGTGGCGATTGCCCCGGTGATCCCGTCGAGCGCCGCCAAGCTGCTCGACACCATGGGCGTGGACGAAAGCCTCCGCAGCTACGATGCCATCGGCAGCCACTGGTATTCGCCGCTGGCCGAAAGCGATTTCCGGATCACATCGCCAAGCCCGCTCTTCCCGCGCCTCGAACTGCCTGAGGACGAAGCGGCCTGATGCTGATCGATAGCCACTGCCACCTGCAATATCGCGGACTGGTCGACGACCAGCAGGCGGTGCTGGAACGCGCCCGCGCGGCAGGAGTGCGGGGCTTCCTCAACATCTCGACCAAGACCAGCGAGTGGGAGGCCGTGGTGGCGACGGCGCAGCGCGAGCCGGATGTGTGGGCCAGCGTCGGAGTGCACCCGCATGAGGCCGATGCGCACGAGGACCTGGGCCGTGAGAAGCTGCTCGTAGCGACGCGGCAGGACAAGGTCATCGGCATCGGCGAGACCGGGCTCGACTATTATTACGACAAATCCGACCGGGAAGTGCAGAAGGCGCTGTTCCGGATGCATATCGGCGTGGCGCGCGAGACGCAGCTGCCCGTCATCATCCACACCCGCGATGCCGAGGACGACACGGCCCAGATCCTGGCCGACGAAATGGAGCAGGGTGCCTTCCCGGCGCTGATCCACTGTTTCACCGCCTCGGCGGAGTTCGGGCGCAAGGTGCTCGACCTCGGCCTGTCGATCTCGATTTCGGGCATCGTCACCTTCAAGAACGCGGCCGAATTGCAGGCCGTGGCGAAGGAGGTTCCGACCGACCGACTGCTGGTGGAAACCGACAGCCCCTTCCTCGCCCCCGTCCCGCATCGCGGCAAGCCGTGCGAACCTGCCTTCGTACGCAACACGGCAGAATTCCTCGCCGATCTGCGCGGAGAAAGCCTCGAGGAACTCGCCGCCTACACCACCCGCAACTTCCACGCGCTGTTCACCCGGGCCGCGGCATGAAGGTCCTGATGCTCGGGACCGGGACCTCGACCGGGGTGCCGCGCATCAATGGCGACTGGGGCGATTGCGATCCGAACGAGCCGAGGAACCGCCGCACACGGGTTTCGATACTGGTAGAAAACCGCGCAGGACAAAGACTTCTGGTCGATACCTCGACCGACTTGCGGCACCAGTTCCTCGCCAACGGCATCGAAAGCGTCGATGGGGTGTTCTGGACCCACGATCATGCCGACCATTGCCACGGCATCGACGATCTCCGCCCGATGCGCTACGGTCGCGCGGCACCGATCCCTGGCTTTGCCAGCGCCGAAACCTGCCGCCGGTTGCGCAGCCGCTTCAGCTACGTCTTCGCCGGCGAGCATGGCTATCCGACCATCGTTGCCTTGCAGGAACTCGAACGACAGCGGATGCACGCCGGGTTCGGGCTCGACTGGTGCGAGATGCCGCACGGGCCAACCACCAGCACCGCATTTCTGTTCGAAAGCGAAGGCGATACAATCGGTTACGCGACGGATTTCAGCGAGATTACCAAAGAAATGATCGAGTTGTTCGACCAGGTCGATATCCTGGTCTGCGACTGCCTGCGGCGCGAACCGCATCCGACCCATGCGCACCTTGGCATGGCGCTCGAACTCAAGCAGCGCAGCCGTGCACGCAAGATGGTGCTGACGCATCTCGACAAGAGCATGGATTACCGCAGCCTGTGCGCCGAAGTTCCGAAAGACGTGATCGTCGGCTATGACGGGCTCGAGGTGAAAGTATGAGCGAATACGACAGCGTCCAGATCGTGGCCTTGCTGGCATGGCTGATCCTGGCCGGCAGCGCGCTGGCTTCCTACAGGCTTAGCTGGAAGTCGGGGATCAGGATGGCGCTGGCATGGGCCTGCGTTTTCACCGGGCTGGCGCTGGCAATCAGCTGGCTCGGGCTGGCCTGATCGATGCGGGAGGGGCCCCTCACCCGTCTGCGTCCCTCCATTATTTAACATAATATATATTATCATTCCAACATATCCGTGAGCGAGAAGGTCCCCCGGGCTTCCCCTCTTGCCCAAACCACGGCAGGAACACCGCATGAGTGAGCCGCTGCCATATCGCACGATCCTCGACGCGCTGGTCGGGTTCGATACGACTTCGCGCAACAGCAATCTTGAACTGATCGGCTGGATCGAGGATTTCCTCGGCAGCTATGGCGTGACCTCCTGGCGCGTCGCCAATGCCGATGGCAGCAAGGCAAATCTCTATGCCACGGTCGGCCCGATGGAACTTGGCGGCATCGTCCTGTCCGGCCATACCGACGTCGTGCCGGTCGATGGCCAGCCATGGACCAGCGATCCGTGGAAGGTCGAACAGCGCGGCGGGAAGCTCCATGGCCGCGGCGTGACGGATATGAAAGGCTTCCTTGCTCTCGCGCTGGCCCATGTCCCGGTCTTTCGCCAAGGGCGCACGCCGGTACACCTCGCTTTCAGTTATGACGAGGAAGTCGGCTGCCTCGGAGCGCCGTCGATGATCGATGCGATGCGAACTGCGCTGCCAGATCCCGAACTCGCCATCATCGGCGAGCCGACCGGCATGCGCCCGGTCATCGGCCACAAGGGCAGCTCGACCTGGAAGGTGACCGTTACAGGCCACGAGGCGCATAGCTCGCTGGTCGATCACGGGGTTTCGGCCAACATGGTGGCGATCGATCTTATGTCCGAGCTCGCGGCCTTGGCGCGGAGCCTGAAGGTCAACGCAAACTCCGACAACGGTTTCGACCCTCCCGAGCCGACACTGACCGTCGGCATCATGCACGGCGGCACCGCCGCCAATATCCTTGCTCGCGAAGCCAGCTTCACCTTCGACCTGCGCTGCCCGCCGGGCGATGATCCCGACGCTATCATTGCGCCCTTCCTCGCCTCATGTGCCGCGAAGCATGCCGAAATCGGCGCGCTGTTCCCAGAATGCGGGGTCGCTGTAGAGCGGCGCAGCGCCATCCCAGCGCTCATGCCGACCGACAGCGAGGAAGCCGTGCGTTTCGTGCGCAAGCTGACCGGCGACAATGGCCCGGCAACCAACGTGCCCTATGCCGCCGAAGCCGGGCAATTCCAGCGCGCCGGCTTCAGCGCCATCATCTGCGGCCCCGGATCGATCGAGCAGGCGCACCAGCCCGACGAATGGATCGCCATCGAACAGCTCGAAAGGGGTGCCCGTTTCATGGCGAATCTGGCACGGGAGCTGGCATGACGACCCAGCTCGACCGCTTGCTCACCATCATGGCCACTTTGCGCGATCCGCAGCGCGGCTGCGAATGGGACCTGGCGCAGGATTTCCGCACCATCGCCCCCTACACCATCGAGGAAGCCTACGAAGTCGCCGACGCGATCGAGCGCGGCGCGATGGGCGAGCTGCGCGAGGAACTGGGCGATCTGCTGCTGCAGGTCGTGTTCCACGCCCGCATGGCCGAGGAAGCGGGCCACTTCGCCTTCGAGGATGTCGCTCGCGCCATTTGCGACAAGATGGAGGCTCGCCACCCGCATATCTTCGGCGAGGCCGGCGGCCGGATGTCCGAACGCCGCTGGGAAGAACTGAAAGCCGCCGAGCGAGATGCCAAGGGCGCCAAGAGTGCTCTTGATGGCGTGGCGCGCGCCCTCCCCGCCCTGCTCCGCGCCGACAAGCTGCAGAAGCGCGCCGCTCGCACCGGTTTCGACTGGCCCGACACCGCCGGCCCCACTGCCAAACTGCGCGAGGAGATGCAGGAACTGGCCGACGCGCCCGAGGACAAGCGCGAGGAAGAGGCAGGCGACCTGTTGTTCGCCGCGGTCAATCTCGTTCGGGCCTATGGCATCGCACCGGAGGACGCCTTGCGTGCTGCCAATTCGAAATTCGAACGGCGCTTCAGGGGGATGGAAGCCCTCGCCGGTGACACTTTCCCCACTCTATCGCTCGAGGAGCAGGAAGCACTCTGGCAGCAGGTCAAGTCTGAGGAATAGTCGCTAAAGTGTTGCGAACTGGCCCAATTCCTTGGGGTTGAGCCGCACCAGCAGGCGCCGTTGCGGCCCCTCCTCGCCCTCGCCCGCATTCTCGTCCTCGAGCACATCGCCATGGGCGTGGAGCCAGGCGATCTTGCGCCCTTCCCTCACCGGCAGGACGAACTCCCGCAGCTGGGCCTTGGTGGTCAGAACCTCGCCCAGTCGCTCCTGCAAAGCATCCACATTCCAGCCACTTGCCGCCGAGAGCGGGACAACGCTGTCGTCTGCCGCCGCGATCCCCGACAGTTCCTCGATCCTCTCTTCGTCGAGCAGGTCCCACTTGTTCCAGACTTCGAGAATCGGGATCGAACTTTCCCCGTCTTCCCCGTCGATCACGCCAAGATCGCGCAGAACCTCCAGCACCTGCGTCTTTTGCGCAGCCGTCGACGGGTTAGCGATATCGCGGACATGGAGGATGATGTCGGCCGCGGTCACTTCCTCCAGCGTGGCCCGGAATGCCGCCACCAGCTGGGTCGGCAGGTCGGAGATAAATCCCACCGTGTCCGACAGGATCGCCTTTTCGACACCCGGAAGCGCAATCGCCCGCATGGTGGGGTCGAGCGTGGCGAACAACAGGTCCTCCGCCATGACGTCAGCGCCCGTCAAGCGGTTGAAAAGCGTCGATTTACCGGCGTTGGTGTAGCCCACCAGCGCAATCACCGGCCACGGCGCCCTGCCCCGCCGCTCGCGATGCAGGCCGCGGGTCTTGCGGACCTGCTCCAGTTCCTTGCGCAGGCGGCCCATGCGCTGGCGGATCATCCGGCGGTCGGCCTCGATCTGGGTTTCGCCCGGGCCACCGAGGAAGCCGAAACCGCCGCGCTGCCGCTCGAGGTGGGTCCAGCTGCGCACCAGGCGGCTCTGCTGGTAATCGAGATGCGCCAGTTCGACCTGCAGCCGGCCCTCCGCCGTTGCCGCCCGCTCGCCGAAGATCTCGAGGATCAGCCCGGTGCGGTCGATGACCTTGCGCTTGAGCTTCTCTTCCAGATTGCGCTGCTGGATCGGGCTGAGCGCGCCATCCACGACCACCAGTTCGATTTCGTGCAGTTCGCAGTCGGTCGCGATCCGTTCGACCTGGCCCGAGCCGAACAGCGTGTTGGGTCGCACATCGCGCACCGGCAGGATGTAGCTTTCCGCGATGACGATACCGATCGCCATCGTCAGGCCGCAGATTTCCTCCAGCCGCGCCTCGGGGTCGAGATCGTAGCGTTCGCGCCTGATATCGGGGCACACGACGAGCGCCCGCGCCCCGCGCGAGACCTCGCCCATCAGGTTGTCATCGAAACTCAGTCTTCTTCGTCCTCTTCCCAGTCGGTCAGGTCGACCGCACTGGCGGGCTGCACGGTCGAGACCGCATGCTTGTAGGCGAGCTGGACGTAGCCGTCGCGCTCCAGCAGCACACAAAACAGGTCATAGGCGCCGATCCGTCCCTGCAGCATCACGCCATTGATCAGGAACATCGTCACCTGCACCCCGGCATCGCGCACGCGGCTGAGGAAGACGTCCTGCAGCAGGCGCTGCTTCTTGTTGCCGTCCTGGCTGGCGAATTGCGACGCCTCGATCGGAGTGCCCGGCATGATCGTGCTGATCGCGTGCTTGTAGACCAGCTGCGACTGGCCATCGCGACGCAGCAGCATCGAGAAATTGTCGAACCAGGTCACGATGCCTTGCAACTTGACGCCCTTGACGAGGAACACCGTCACCGGCGTCTTGTTGCGGCGCAGCAGGTTGAGGAACGAATCCTGCAAATTGGCATGGCGCGGCTCCTTGCCGCCCTGGTCTTGCGCGCGGGGACGCGCCGAAAGTGTGTTTCCACCGGACATAACTGTCTCCATCTTATTGGCGACCGGCTGCCCGGCCGCGATCTGGCCGGCGGACCACCAATCCGCCGCCGAGTCTGTTGCCGAATATGGAGTTGTAATGGGCGCGTTTCAATCCGGTATTTCGGACGGGTGTTTGCGCCGGTTGCCTACTCGTCATCCTTGCGGTCGGTCATACCGAGAATCTTGAGCTTCCGGTGCAGCGCGGAACGTTCCATCCCGATGAAGCTGGCGGTCTTGGAGATATTGCCCGAGAACCGCCGGATCTGGACGCTGAGATACTCGCGCTCGAAGTTTTCGCGGGCTTCGCGGAGCGGCACACCCATCAGGTTGCTGAGCCCTGATCCGCCACCCAGCTTGCCGCTGGTGACTTCATTGGGAAGCATATCGGGTTGGACTTCCTCCATCCGCTCACGCGGGGAGAGGATGACCGTCCGTTCCACGACATTGCGCAACTGGCGGACATTGCCCGGCCAGTCATAGGCCTGCAGCGCTGCCATGGCCTCCTGGCTGATGTTCGGAGGCTGGATGCCCTGCTCGGCGGCGTAGCGGGTGAAGAAATGCTCGGCCAAGGCCGGAATATCGTCGCGCCGTTCGGCCAGCGAGGGGATCGAGACAGGGACCACATTGAGGCGATAGAACAGGTCTTCCCGAAAGTTCTTTTCGTCGATTTCTTCCTGCAAGTCGCGCGCGGTCGAGGAAACAACGCGAACATCGACCCCGATCTGGCGCGAGCCGCCTACCCGGACGAAGCTTTGCTCTGTCAGCACGCGCAAAATCCGCGCCTGGGTGGACAGCGGCATATCGGCCACTTCGTCGAGATAGAGCGTCCCGCCATCGGCCAGTTCCAGCAGACCGGGACGAACAAGCTTGCCATCGGCTTCCTCCCCGAACAGCTCCTGCTCGAAGCGTTCGGGGGTGATGCGGGCCGAATTGACCGATACGAAGGGATGATCGGCACGCGGACTCCAGCTGTGGAGCAGGCGCGCAGCCACTTCCTTGCCAGCCCCGGCCGGGCCCGAGATCAGCACCCGGCTGCCGGTATTGGCGACCCGCTTGAGCGTCGCCCTGACCTGGTTGATGACCGAGCTGTTGCCGGTGAAAGCCTCTCCGCTGGAGAAGCCCTGCCGCAGCCGCACGTTTTCGCGCCGCAGCCGCTGGGTCTCGGTCGCGCGGGCGACAAGGTGCAGCAGGCGCGAGGCCTCGAACGGCTTTTCGATGAAGTCCATCGCCCCGCGGCTGACGGCGGAGACAGCCGTGTCGATATTGCCGTGGCCGGAGAAGATGATCACCGGGATATCCGGCTCGCGCTCCTTGATCACGTCGAGCACTTCGAGCCCGTCCATCGCGCTGCCGTGCAGCCAAACATCCAGCAGGACGACACTCGGCCGGCGCTCGTCGAACATTGACAGCGCGCTGCTGCTGTCGCCCGCCGCGCGGCATTCATAGCCTTCGTCACTGAGCACGCCCGAGACGAGCTCACGGATGTCGCGCTCATCATCGACGACGAGAATATCGAGCGCCATTACGGCCTCTCCTTTTTGTAAACAGCGGTCATTCGGCGGCCTCGCGATCCGGGACCGCCGGGTTGCGGGCGAACCGCAAGGTCACGCAGGTGCCGCCGCTGGCGGTGGTCGAGAAGCTCATGTCGCCGCCATGCTCCTCGACGATCTTGTTGACGATCGCGAGCCCGAGGCCGGTGCCTTTCTCGCGCGTGGTCATATAGGGCTCGACGATCCGCTCGCGATCCTGCGGCAGACCGACGCCATTGTCTTCGATGGCGATCTCGATCAGTTCGTCGGTGCTGCGCAGCGTCACGCCGATCCGACCACGAAAATCGACGTCCTCGTGCTGTGCCCGGGCTTCGACCGCCTCGGCTGCGTTTTTGAGCACATTGGTGAGCGCCTGGCCGAACTGGTGCCTGTCGCAAGCGACCAGCAGCGGCCCGTCCTCCTCGTGGGCGAGTCCGAAATCGATCGAAGGATGCGCCACCTCCTGCAGGAACAGGGCCTGCTTGAGCAGGTCGAGCGCATCCTCTTCGCGGAACACCGGCTTTGGCAAGCGGGCGAAGGAGGAGAATTCGTCGACCATGGTCCGCAAGGCCCCGACCTGGCGCACGATGGTGGAGGTCAGCTCGTCGAACAACTCGCCATCGACTTCGATCTGGGTCCTGTAGCGGCGCTTCAGCCGCTCGGTCGCGAGCTGGATCGGTGTCAGGGGGTTCTTGATTTCGTGCGCGATCCGGCGGGCGACGTCGGACCAAGCCGCCTGTCGCTGGTCGAGTAGCTGGCGGGTGATATCCTCGAAAGTGATCACATGCCCGCCAGAGGCCGGAGTCAGTTTCACCGCCAGCGTCAACAGCTCGCCGCTCTTCGAGAAATTGACGATCCCGCTGGTCACCCGGGCCTGCGCCAGCTGCGCCATTTGCGGGGCGAAGGCCTCGAGCGGCTGGCCGCGATGGGGCCTGTCCGGATCGTCGAGCAGGATGTCCTTGGCCGGACGATTCATCAGCAGTATGCGTCCGTCTCCATCGGTCGAGATGACCCCGGCGGTGACCGATTCCAGCACCGTCTCGATGAAATGCCGCCGTTCGCCCAGTTCGTGGTTGGCGCTTACCAGAGCGTCGGTCTGCTTCTCGATCTGCGCCGTCATGCGGTTGAAGGCGCGATTGAGCAGGCCGATTTCATCGCCACCCTTGCGCCCTTCGACCCTGAGCGAGAAATTGCCCGCCCCGACCTTGCGCGCCGCTGCGACCAGATCGGTCAACGGCTCGACCTGACGGTCGGCAAAGCGCAGGGCGAACCATACGGCGAGGCCGACCAGCGCCAGGCTGACGAAGAACAGCGCGAGGTTGAACCGCAACTGGAGGGCCCGCGCCCGCGCGGTTAGCGCGCGATAGGAGCTGACGATCTCGCTGGCCTGGTCCCATTGGCTGAACGAGAGCGATTCCGCAGTGCGGGCATTGTAGAGGAAAATCCCTGCCTGCCGGTCGATCGGCGCGACCGTTTCGATTCGCTGGGAATTGGCGAACACCACCTGCGTTTCCCCGCGCCGGTACAATGCCATGGCTTCGGCAGTGACCTTGGTCGGGTCGTTCCCTTCGACGAGACCAATCGCCAGCGCGGTATTGATCCGCCCATCGGGAAACACCTGCATGATCGCGCTTTCGTTAATTTCACGCGCCTGCATGTGATAGGTGTAATCGTCCAGAAAGGCCTGGCTGGCGAGGTCGGCGGGTTGCTTGCCCTGCAGCATATACAGCATGTCGCTGGCCATGGCCTGGGTCTCCTGGGCGACTTCCAGCTGGTTCTGCTCGTAATATCCCTCGGCCAGCTGGTTGACGTTCTCCATCACCCCGCGCGACTGAGCCGAGAACCAGAAATCCACGCCGGACTGGAAGAGGAAGGCGGCAAATCCGGCCACCAGCAGCGTCGGCACGGCGGCGATCAGCGAGAACAGGAAAACCAGTCGCACATGAAGACGCGCGGTGCTGCCGGCGGCCCGCTTGAGTGCCAGCCTGCGGCCCAGCAACACCAGCAGGGCAATCGACGGGACGAGTGTGCCAATCAGCAGGCTGGTGACCCGCCTTGTCGGCAGCATCTGGCCATCCGCCGGTGCACTGGCAAAGGTCAGCCAGGTCAGCCAGACCATCCCGGCAACTGCCACCAGGCAAATGACTTCGATCCAGCGATAGATGTTGGCCCGGCGCGAAGCGACGACGAATTGCCGCCACCAGCGTGGGCTCCGCTCTATCGTGTGGCCGCCTTGCTCCATCGTTGCCTATTTACAACGCTGGTGTTGCCGCTTTGCAAGCGGTTTCTGTTGCAGGCATGCCACTAGGCTCTTGCCGAGAACGCTTCGGCTACGATCCCGAGCTCGCCGAGCCGCTTGCGCAGCGTGTTGCGGTTGATGCCGAGCAATTCGGCCGCGCGTAGCTGGTTGCCGGCTGTGACGCGCAGGGCATGTTCGAACAACGGCTTCTCGAACGCGGCGGAGGCAGCACGATAAAGCGCGCCCGGAGCCGGATGGTGCTGCTCGATCCAATCCATCACTGCCCTGTCGACCGAAGAGGATCGCTCGGTCGCAGAATGCCCCTGTTCCTTGCCCAGCACTTCGCGGGCTAATTCGACGTCGATCACCTCGTTCCTGGCAAGGAGCGCAAGACGGTAGATGAGGTTGCGCAGTTCGCGCACATTGCCGCGCCAAGGCTGTTGCTCGAGCAAGGATACTGCGGCTTCATCGATCTGGCGGCGGGGCAGCCCTTCCCCTTCCGCAAGAACAAGGAAATGGCGTGCCAAGGCACCGATATCCTCGCGCCGGGCCCGCAGTGGCGGCAGTTCGATGGGGACGACATTGAGGCGATAGAACAGGTCTTCGCGGAACCGGCCGCTGGCGATCATCGGGGCAAGGTCGCGATTGGTGGCAGCGATGATGCGGACATCCACCGCAACATCCTGCCGCCCGCCGACGCGCCGGATGCGCCCCGACTGCAACGCCCGCAGCAGCCGGGTCTGCGCTTCCAGCGGCATGTCGCCGATTTCGTCGAGGAACAGCGTGCCGCCATTGGCCTGTTCGAACTTGCCAATGGCTTGGCCGACTGCACCGGTGAAAGCGCCTTTCTCGTGCCCGAAGAGTTCGCTTTCGATCAAGTCACGCGGAATCGCGGCCGCGTTCACGGCCACGAAAGGCCCGGTCTTGCGCGCACCGAGCTCGTGGATGGCTTCGGCCACCAGCTCCTTGCCCGTGCCGGATTCGCCCAGCACCAGCACCGTCAGATCGTTGCGGAGCACGCGGGTGATCATGCGGAACACACCCTGCATCGCCTGGCTGCGACCGACCAGCGGCAGGTTGCCGGCATCGGGCTGGCCTTCGGCCACATTACCGGACGATGCGCCCGCCGCCTGGCGTACAGCCCGGATCAACTCGTCGAGGTCGAACGGCTTGGGGAAATATTCGAACGCATCGTTCTCGCTCGCCCGCACGGCGGTATCGAGCGTATTCTGGGCCGAGAGGATGATGATCGGCATCGCCGGATGCGATCCACGCACCTTGCCCAGGGTGGCGATGCCGTCGCCATCTTCCAGCATCACATCGGTGAGCATGCAGGCATAGCGCTGCGTGGCCAGCAATCGGTCGCGCGCGGCAATCGCGGCACAACGGTCGACGGCATAGCCCTCACCCTCGAGCGCACTTACAATCACCGCAGCGATGGAATTGTCATCCTCGACCAGCAGGATCGGATCGGTCATTGTTCGTTCCTCGGCGCCATGGCGAGATTGATCCGGAATCGGGTGAGTCCCGCACGCTCGTCCCGCTCATGCGCGATGCGCCCGTCCATATCGCTCACCAGCTTGCGCACCAGGGCGAGGCCGAGGCCCTGCCCGCCCTTCTTGGACGTCACGAAGGGCTCGAACACGCGGTCGCGCACCGCAGGATCGATGCCCGGCCCGTTGTCTGTGACAGTCAGTTCGATCGGCAGGCGGACAGAGCGCCCGGGGCGCAGGACATTCATCACCAGCCCGCTCACAAAACGCGTCTGGACTACAATCCGGCCACCATCCTCTGCTCCGGCGCAAGCATCGCGAGCATTGCTGAGCAGGTTGATCAGCACCTGTTGCAAGGCATCGGGGCTGGCCCAAACCGGCGGTAACGAGGGGTCGAATTCCTCTATGTAGGTAACCCCCTTGTCGTCAGCCGAGCGGACCAATGTCAACGCCGCCCGCACAATCGCGTGCAGGTTCACCGCCTCCATCGGTTCGCTGCTGCGGCTGCCCAGTTCCTGCATCCGGTCGACCAGCCGGGCGATACGATCCACCTCGTCGCCGATCATCTTGGCGAAGGGGCGGTCGGCTTCGGGCAGGCGGCGGATCAGCAACTGGCCTGCCCCGCGGATAGCGGCGAGCGGGTTCTTGATCTCGTGCGCCAGCACGGATGGAGCAGCCGGTAGGGTATCCTCGACCGACTTCTCCATATGCGCCTGGCCGATGTCTGACAGTGTAATCACCCGCCAGCCGGAATGGGTCGCCACGAGAGACATCGTCAGATTGACCTGCCGCGAGCCCGCGGCCGTGCCGATCGAGAGTCCGCGAGCGGTCAACTGCGCCTCCGGTTCATGGAGGCGGACAAGCACCCTCTTCTCGGCAATTTCGACCATGTCGGTGAACTTCTGACCAATCAGCCGGCTGGCGCTGCGCCCGAGCAGGTCCTCCGCAGCAGGGTTTGCCTCGGCAATGCGCCCTTCCGGGTCGATCAACAGCAAGGCGAAGACGAGACCGGCGATCTGCGCCTGCGGATCGGGCCTCGCCGCTTCCTCGGTCATGCAGCCTGCCGGTGCAGGAACGGTTCGTAAAACCGCTCGATTTCGCCCAGCACCTGCTTCGGATCGTCGATGAAGTTGACGAAATTGCGGAACTCGGCCGATCCGTGCATACCCTTGGTGTACCAACCCAGATGCTTGCGGGCGATCTTGACGCCGACAGCTTCGCCATAGTGGTCGAGCATACGCTGGTAATGTTCCACCAGGACGCGGTACTGCTCGCCGAATCCGGGGCTTGCCAGCTTCTGACCGGTGCGCCACCAGTGCATCACCTGCGCCAGCAGCCATGGCTTGCCGTAGGCACCGCGTCCGATCATCAGTCCGTCAGCGCCCGATTGTTCGAGCGCCTTTGCCGCGTCGTTGATCGAGCAGATATCGCCATTGACGATTACGGGAATGGAAACCGCGTCCTTGACCTTGCGGACGAAGGCCCAGTCGGCGTGGCCCTTGTACATCTGGTTGCGGGTGCGACCGTGAACGGTGATCATCTTGACCCCCAGATCCTCGGCCATACGCGAGAGTTCGGGCGCGTTGAGGCTGGCATGGTCCCACCCCATCCGCATCTTGACCGTCACCGGCACGTTTACCGCCTTGACCGTCGCTTCCATCAGTCGGACCGCCAGCGGCACTTCGCGCATCAACGCGCTGCCGGCGAACTGGCCCACGACCTTGCGCACCGGGCAGCCGAAATTGATGTCGATGATCGCCGCGCCATTGCCCTCCTGCAGTTTGGCCGCCTCGGCCATGCTGGCCGGATCGCAGCCGACCAGCTGCATCGAAACCGGGTCTTCGGTGCTGTCCCACGCCGCCTTCTGGACCGACTGCCGGGTTTCGCGGATCGCGGCTTCGCTGGCGATCATCTCGGTCACGTTGAGGCCCGAGCCATACCGGCGCACCAGCGTGCGAAACGGCAGGTCGGTCACGCCGGTCATCGGGGCGAGCACCACCGGCGTCTCGATCGCGACGGGACCGACCTGGATCGGCTTCACGGGAGGAGGAGGTGCGAGATCGCTCATGCTGCGGTGCAATATGCCTAAAATTTGGGCAGCCACTAGTGGATTGCGGCCAGGCG
Source organism: Erythrobacter sp. SDW2 (assembly GCF_021431965.1). Taxonomy (NCBI): domain Bacteria; kingdom Pseudomonadati; phylum Pseudomonadota; class Alphaproteobacteria; order Sphingomonadales; family Erythrobacteraceae; genus Erythrobacter; species Erythrobacter sp. SDW2. The sequence goes on along the minus strand of NZ_CP090370.1, from coordinate 1,737,112 downwards.
CGCAAGGCGTTAGCGGGACGCGATGAGCCGTTGTGATCCCCTGCCCTCCTTTGCGGCGATCGTCGTCGCTGCGGGGAAAGGGATTCGAGCCGGGCAAAGGGTTCCCAAGCAATTCGCCGACTGGCGCGGAAAACCTGTTGTGGCGCACTCGGTCGGCGCGCTGGTTGCAGCCGGAGCGGACCCGGTCGTGGTCGCGATCCCGCGCGGGACAGAGATGCAGGCGATGACGGCACTGCGCGATTTCGGCAAGGTCCGGTTCGTGACTGGCGGAGCGACCCGGCAGGAATCGGTCGCTGCCGCGCTCGACTCGCTGGCGGAGGACGCGCCCGAACGGGTGCTGATCCACGATGCCGCGCGTCCCGACCTGCCGCAGGAAGTGATCGCGCGCCTGCTTGTTTCGCTGGACCAGCATCCGGGTGCCATTCCGACGTTGCCCGTAGTGGATAGTCTTGCGATCGAGCGCGACGGCGTGATGGCCGGCTCGGCCGACCGCGAAACGCTGCGCCGGGTTCAGACGCCGCAGGCGTTCCGTTACGAGGCTATCCATTCCGCACATCGCGCCTGGCAGGGCGAGCCCACCGCCGGCGATGACGCGCAGGTTCTCGCCGCACATGGTGGGAAAGTCGCGCTGGTCGTGGGTTCCGAAGCATTGCGAAAGCTGACCTTCGCGGAGGATTTCCATGACTGATTTGCCTCCCGTCCGCGTCGGTATGGGCTACGATGTCCATCGCCTCGAAGCGGGCGAGGAGCTATGGCTCGGCGGAATCCGTATCGAGCATGACAAGGGCCTCGCCGGGCATTCGGATGCGGATGTCGCGCTCCACGCCATCGTCGATGCGCTGCTCGGCGCCATCGCCAATGGCGATATCGGCGCACACTTCCCGCCCAGCGACGACCGCTGGAAAGGCGCGGCTTCCTCCGCTTTCGTCGAACACGCTGCCAAGCTGGTCAGACAGACCGGCTATGCCATCGGCAATGTCGACCTGACGATTATCTGCGAAGCGCCCAAGATCGGCCCGCACCGCGATGCCATGCGTGCCCGCATCGCCGAATTGCTCGGCACTCCGCTTTCCGCTGTGAGCGTCAAGGCCACCACGACCGAGGGGTTGGGCTTCACCGGGCGCGGCGAAGGCATTGCCGCCCAAGCGGTTGCGACCGTGTTCCTCCCCTCTTAGAATGCAAGCAATGGTCAACCAGTCCCTCCTCCCCACCGACATCGAATCCCTCGCCAGGCGGGTGGTTGAAGAGAACACCAAGGTCGGGCGCACGATTGCGCTGGCGGAAAGCTGCACCGGCGGGCTGGTTGCCGGAGCAGTCACCGAGATTGCCGGATCCTCGGCCGTGCTTGACCGGGGCTTTGTCACTTATTCCAACGAAGCCAAGATGGAGATCCTGGGCGTTTCGAGCGACATCATCGAGACCTTCGGTGCCGTGTCCATCGCCTGCGTGTGGGCCATGGCGCAGGGTGCCCTCAAACACAGCAACGCCGATGTTGCCGTGGCGGTAAGCGGCGTAGCCGGTCCCGGCGGAGGCACGCCGACCAAGCCGGTCGGTACGGTGGTTTTCGCCCGCGCAGTGCGCGGGGCCAATGGCGAGCCGGAGGGAGAACTGAAGAGCTTCGGAGATGTCGGCCGCGCCGAGGTGCGTCGTCAGGCGACGCTGGCTGCGCTGGACTTGCTGCTGCCGTAAAGCGTTGCCGCACGGGCTTCGAAGGCTTCGACCATGCGGCGAAACGCTCGATCGAAATACTGTCCCGCGATGGCTTCGAACACCCGGTTCTTGAAGCTGAACTCGACGGAGAAATCGACCGTGCAGCTCTGCTCTCCGTAAGGGGCAAAGCGCCACATGTTGTCGAGATCGCGCAGCGGCCCGTCGATATAGTGAACCCGCAGGAATTCGGGGCGCTGCTTCTCCACCCGCGAGGTGAAGCGTTCACGCAGGTTCTTGAACCCGACAACCATGTCGGCAACCATTTCGGTCTCGCTGTCGCTGCGCACGCGCGTCGCGATCACCCACGGCAGGAACTCGGCATAGCGCCCGACGTCGGCCACCAGGTCGTACATCTGCTCTGGCGTGTAGGGCAGGTGCCGGGTTTCCCGAATGCCGGGCATCAGCCGTTCGCTTTCGCCTTCGCCAGCCTGGCTTCGCGCGCGGCCTTCATCTGGGCGAAGTCGTCGCCCGCGTGATAGCTCGACCGGGTCAGCGGGCTCGCCGCGACCTGCAGGAAGCCCTTGGCCCTGGCAATTGCGCCAAAGGCGGCAAACGCCTTGGGGGTAACGAATTCCTCGACATGGGCATGGCGCGGGGTCGGCTGGAGATATTGCCCCATGGTGATGAAATCGACGTCCGCACTGCGCATGTCGTCCATCACCTGATGGACCTCGAGCCGCTGCTCGCCAAGCCCCAGCATGATGCCGGATTTGGTGAAGATCAGCGGATCGTGCGCTTTCACTTCCTCGAGCAGGCGCAGCGAGGCGTAATAGCGCGCACCGGGCCGGATCGTGGGATAGAGCCGGGGCACGGTTTCGAGGTTGTGGTTGTATACGTCGGGCCCCGCCTCGCAGATTGCTTCGACCGCCGGGCGCATCTTGCCGCGGAAATCGGGGGTGAGGATCTCGATCGTGGTATCCGGCGTCTCGCGGCGCAGGGCCTTGATGACCTTCACGAATTGCCCGGCCCCGCCGTCGGGCAGGTCGTCCCGGTCGACGCTGGTGATGACGATGTGTTCCAGCCCCATCTTGCCCGCCGCGATGGCGACGTTCTCTGGCTCCATCGGATCGACCAGGCGCGGCATGCCGGTCTTGACGTTGCAAAAGGCGCAGGCGCGGGTGCAGACATCGCCCAGGATCATCACGGTGGCGTGCTTCTTGGTCCAGCATTCGCCGATGTTCGGACAGGCCGCTTCCTCGCACACCGTGTTGAGGTTGAGCTCGCGCATCAGCTTGCGGGTCTCGTGATAGCCCTGGCTGACCGGCGCCTTGACGCGGATCCAGTCAGGCTTGCGCTGGCGAGCGGGCCGCTCGCCTTCGGGCGCGGGTGCGGAAGGCAGGTCGTTCATGGCGGCCCATCTAGGCCCCCCGTCCACAGCGCGCAATGGCCACCCTTGCCCAAATACGAATGCTCTTTTACGCGGCTTGGGCGCAGCCCTGCACTTCTATCCTACCTGCAAGAAGGCCCTGATATGCCCGAATTCGCCCATCTGCTCGAAGGATATCGCCGGTTCCGGCGCGAAGGCTATCCGCAACAGCGGGCCCGCTTTGACCGACTGTCGACCGAGGGGCAATCGCCGCAGCTGATGATCATCGCCTGCAGCGACAGCCGGGTCGATCCCTCGCAGATCTTCGACGTCGATCCCGGCGAAATCTTCGTTGTCCGCAACGTCGCGGCTTTGGTTCCGCCTTATGAAACAACCCCCGGTCACCACGGTGTCTCGGCCGCGATCGAGTTTGCGGTGCAGATGCTGCAAGTGAAACAGATCGTGGTCATGGGCCACGGCATGTGCGGCGGCTGCAAAGCCGCGCTGACGGAGAGCTTTCATGGTGCCAGCCATGGCGAAGGTGCGTTCATCGCCGACTGGATCTCCATGCTCGACGATGCACGCGTGCCGGTCACCGAGCAATTTGGCACCGAAGGGCGCGAAGCTGAGCGGGCCATGGAACTCGCCGCTGTCCGCCTTAGCCTCCGCAACCTGCTCACTTTCCCTTGGCTCAAGGCAAAGGTCGACGCTGGTTCACTGAAGATGCAGGGTGCCTTCTTCGCAATCTCGGAAGGCGTGCTTTACCACCTTGACAGTGACATGGACGAATTCGTGGCTGTCGAATAGCTTGCGAGCGCCCGTCTACACCGCCACAGAGAGCCCATGACCGAAATCGGCGCCAAGAATATCGCCCTGCTGATCGATGCAGACAATGTGAACCCGGCCGGGATCGACCCTGTGCTGACGGTTCTGGCCGAACTGGGCCAGGTCAATATCCGCCGCGCCTATGGCAACTGGGCCAAGGATGCGCTCAAGCGCTGGGGTGACATCACCAACCGCTTCGGTATCCGCCCGCACCAGCAATTCGACCTGACCCGGGGCAAGAACGCCACCGATATGGCCATGTCGATAGACGCCGTGGACCTCCTCTATCAGGGCAAGGTCGATGGCTTCGGTATCATGAGCTCCGACAGCGATTTCACGCCGCTCGTTACCCGCCTGCGCCAGGACGGACTGCCGGTCTATTGCTTCGGCGATGCCAAGACGCCGATGGCGCTCAAGACGGCCTGCACCCGCTTCATCGATGTCGACAAGCTGATCGGAAACGACAGCAAGGACGATGCTCCGGGCAAGGATGCGGCCCCAGTTGCAAGTCACGACAACACCGTCGATGAGGAGCTTATCACCCTGCTTGGCAACGCGTGGAAAGCGGCGCGGCGGGACGAGAGCGGCTTCGCCCGCCTCCACGAAGTCGGCCAGATTGCCGGCAACCGCTCCAGCTTCGACGTGCGCAATTACGGCTTCAAGCGATTGTCGGAGCTCGTCAAATCGCTCGACCGTTTCGAGTTGAAGCGGGGCGAGAACAACCAGCTGTACGTCAAGCGATTACGATAGCTGCAGGCCAGCCGAATCAGAACGGCGCGGCTCCTGCGGGAACCGCGCCGTCCAGAGTGAAACGCCGAAGCGTTCCTTACATGCCTGCGGCCTTTTCGGCCGCGTAGGCGGTCCAAAGCTCGGCCAGTGGCTGACGAGTACCTTCCACCATAGCGAAATTGGCTCTGGCTTGGTCATACTTGCCCTGTTCGATCTGGGCGATGCCGAGGCGGGTCAGTGTGACCGGCTTGTCGACGCCCGGCAGGGTCAGGGCCTTGGCATAGAACTCTTCGGCCTTGGCATAGTCGCCAATGTCGAAAAATGATTCGGCCGCTGCAACGACGGTCAGCAGCTTGCTGCCGGTACGAGCGTCGCGCTCGAGATCGGCCATGCCGCCCCGGTTGTCGGCAATACGCTCAGCCGTTGCTTTCAGCACATCCGAAACGGTGACGTCGGACTCGTTGAGGACGCCCTTGGCAATGCCTTCCTTGAGCACCGAATTCACTTCGTTCGGGAACAGGATCTCGTTCGATTCCTCGGCATAGCCGATGTAAAGCCGTTCGATCTGCTCGCGCATGGTTTCGACCCGATCTGCTTCAAAGGCCGAGGTGTCGATCCGCTCGGGCGAGAGCACGCCGGTGCGGCGAGCAAGTCGCAGGACATCGAGGATCGCCGCATCGTCGTAGTCCATGAAGCTGATCTGGCCCACAACCGCATCGGCCCAAACATTGGGCGATGGATAGTGCTTGAGCAGGAGAGCACCAAACTCGGCGGTCTGCTGGCCCATCTGGTTGTTGAACGCCGTGGCAAAGCCCTTGCGCAGCCAGTTTTCCTGGATCGGTTGTCCGGCTTCGTCGAGCGCCTTCACCCAACCATAAAGCTCGGCCAATCCTTCCTCATAGCGATCCTCGTCGAAATAGGTTTCGATCGTCATGACCCGGATATCGCCGGCATTGACGGTCTTGGTCGTGCCATCGGTCAGGCGGCCCTCGAAGCTGTAACCGGCATCTGCTGCCTTCCTGCCCCACTCGCGCGCGGCGTCCATGTTGCCGAGGTTCGAATTGAGCAGGAAACCATTGTAATACAGCTGGCCGATGCGATCGGCATTCTTGCCGCTCTCGATCATCATCTCCAGGCCCTGAAGCTGGAGAGCATAGTCATCGAACTTGCCGCCAATGCTGAGCAGAACGTTGCCGGCCGCATCCTTGTCGTCAGCGGTTTCGACCGCAGCCAGCAGCGCGGGGATTGCGCCGCGCAGGGCGGCTTCGTCCGGAACAGGCGAGTTCACCAGCGGAACGATCGGCCCGTAAACCTTCTCGAATCCCTTGGAGAGCTTGGGCGCAGCGGCCTTCTTTTCCTTCTTGTCCTTCTGGGCATAGGCAGGCGCTTCGAGCGCGACCGCGCCGAGCGCAGTGCCGCAAAGCAGGGCGACAGCCAAGGCTACCGAGGTGCCCGGGCGATTGGAGGTGCGATTGATGAAACGCATGAGCGCTACTCCCGTTTGTTATCGGTTCGAAAATGTCTGCTGGCAGCGGCTGCCCTCGACAGTGCGTGCCCTCTGACACGGTGTACCGCTGAATGCCATCTCAACTAGCCGGCTGGCGCTGAATGGCGATTGAATGATGCGTGCAGCCTTCATTGAGCTTGCCTCTAGGTAAATGTGGAAAACAACGCAACATCACCCCATCTGGGGCCTGTGCGAGTGGCCCTTTCCGGCTGCATCCCCTACCCTCTCACCACGTGAATTTGGCCGCAGTCATTAGCGGAATGGCATTACCTTGAGCGACGAAACAGAAACCCTTTCCCCGCCCTCGCCCATGGGTGAGTACGAACGCATCGACATCGTCGATGAAATGAAGACGAGCTACCTCGATTACGCGATGAGCGTGATCGTGAGTCGCGCGCTGCCCGATGTGCGCGATGGTTTGAAGCCGGTCCACCGGCGCATTCTCTTTGCCAGCCAGGAAGGCGGTTTCGTCGCCGGGCGGCCCTATCGCAAGAGCGCCAAGATCGTCGGCGACGTCATGGGCAATTACCACCCGCATGGCGACAGCGCGATCTACGACGCGCTGGCCCGCATGACGCAGGACTGGTCGCTGCGGGTGCCCTTGATCGACGGCCAGGGCAATTTCGGTTCGATGGACCCCGATCCGCCGGCCTCGATGCGCTACACCGAAGCGCGGCTTGCCCGGGTCGCGAATTCGCTGCTCGACGATCTCGACAAGGATACAGTCGATTTCACCGACAACTACGACGGTTCGCGCAAGGAGCCGACCGTCCTTCCTGCCCGCTTCCCCAACCTGCTGGTCAACGGCGCCGGCGGGATCGCGGTCGGGATGGCGACCAACATTCCGCCGCACAATCTGGGCGAAGTGCTCGACGGCTGCCTCGCCTTCATCGACAATCCCGGCATCACCAGCGAAGAGTTGATGCAGTTCATTCCCGGTCCGGATTTCCCGACCGCGCCGCTGATCCTCGGCCAGTCGGGCGCGCGCGCCGCCTATACCACCGGGCGCGGGTCGATCCTGATGCGGGCGCGGCACGAGATCGAGACCGGGCGCAACGATCGCACCTCGATCGTGCTGACCAGCATTCCGTATCAGGTCGGCAAGAACGGCCTGGTCGAGAAGATCGCCGAGGCGGCCAAGGACAAGCGGATCGAGGGCATTTCCGACATCCGCGACGAATCGAGCCGCGAAGGCGTGCGCGTGGTCGTGGACCTCAAGCGCGATGCCTCGCCCGAGGTCGTGCTCAACCAGATCTGGCGCTACACCCCGGCCCAGGCCAGCTTCCCCGCCAATATGCTGGCGATCAAGGGCGGCCGCCCGGAAGTTCTGACCCTGCGCGACATCGTGCAGGCTTTCATCGCCTTCCGCGAAGAGGTCATCACCCGCCGCACCAAGTTCGAGCTCGCCAAGGCGCGTGACCGGGCGCACATCTTGCTCGGGCTGGTGGTCGCGGTCTCCAACCTGGACGAAGTCGTGGCGATGATCCGCGGCTCGTCGAACCCGGCACAGGCGCGCGAGAAGCTCCTGACCAAGGAATGGCCGATCGGCGACATCGCCCAGTATATCAAGCTGGTCGAAGCGATCGAGCCGACCGCCGACCAGACCGGCGGCACCTATCGCCTCAGCGAGCGTCAGGTGAAGGCGATCCTCGACCTGCGCCTGCACCGCCTCACGGCGCTGGGCCGCGACGAGATCGGCGACGAGCTTAAGGAACTGAGCCTGGCGATCGAGGAATATCTCTCGATCCTCGCCGATCGCGTGAAGCTTTATGGCGTGATGCGCGACGAGCTGACGGAGATCCGCGCCAGCTATGCCACGCCGCGCGTCTCCGAGATCGCTCCTGCCTGGGACGGGATCGAGGACGAGGACCTGATCGAGCGCGAGGAGATGGTCGTCACCGTCACCCACGGCGGCTATATCAAGCGTACCCCGCTCGCGACCTTCCGCGCGCAGGCCCGCGGCGGCAAGGGCCGCAGCGGCATGGCGACCAAGGACGAGGATGCGGTCGTCGAACTGTTCGTCACCAGCACCCACAACCCGGTGCTGTTCTTCACCAATCTCGGCCGGGTCTACCGCCTCAAGGTGTGGAAGCTGCCCGAAGGCGGGCCGCAGACCAAAGGCCGCCCGATGGTCAACCTGCTGCCGCTGGGCGAGGACGAACGCGTCACCAACGTGCTGCCCCTGCCCGAAGACGAGAACGAGTGGGGCAAGCTCAACATCGTCTTCGCGACCGAGCAGGGCATGGTACGTCGCAACTCGATGGATGCCTTCGCCAATGTGCCGACGGCCGGCAAATACGCGATGGGCTTTGTCGAGGGTTCGGGTGACCGGCTGATCGGTGTCGAATTGCTGACCGAGGAGCAGGAAATCTTCCTCGCCTCGGACGGCGGCAAGGCGATCCGCTTCTCCGCCACCGATGCGCGTGAAACCAAGAGCAGGACCGGCATCGGGGTGCGCGGGATGACGCTCAAGGAAGGGCAGAAGGTCGTCTCGCTGGCGGTCCTCAATCCGGGTGAGCGCGACACCGACGTACGCGACGCCTATCTGCGCGCCGCGCCGTGGAAGGAGAACGACGCAGAGCCTTCGCTGGATGCAGCCAAGGTCACCGAATTGGCCGAGGCAGAGGAATTCATCCTCACCATCACCGCCAATGGCTATGGCAAGATCAGCTCCGCTTATGAATACCGTACCATCGGTCGCGGCGGCCAGGGGCTGACCAATATCGGCACGCCTGAAAGCAACCCGGAGCGCAACGGCCCGGTTGTCGCCAGCTTCCCGGTCCGCCACGGTTCGCAGCTGATGCTGGTGACCGACCAGGCCAAACTGATCCGCCTGCCGATCGACTTGCGGCATAGGCTAACCGGGGAAGACCCGGGCGGATTCCGCATTATCGGACGCGGCTCGGCCGGGGTGCGCATCTTCAACGTCGCCGATGACGAGCACGTTGTCGGCGCAGCTCTGATCGACGAGAGCGAGGAGCCGGAGAACGAAGCCGAAGAGGCGGTGGCGGATGAACTGTCCGACCGTGCGGCGCAGGAAACCGTGCCCTACACTCCGCCGCAATCGGACGACGACATCGGGGCCGAACAGGAGGAATAGCGCATGATCGTCGAGCCAAGCGGACAAGCCTGCGGTGCCACCATCCGGGGCATCGACCTGTCCGGCCCGCTCGACGACGCGCTGGTGGCGGCGATCCGGGCCGAATGGCTGAGGCACCGCGTGCTCGCCTTCGCCGATCAGGCGATGAACGATGACGCGCTCGAACGCTTCACCCTCGCCATGGGCGGGTTCGGCTTCGACCCGTTCTTCGAGCCGATCCCCGGCCGTAAGAATATCGCGGCGATCCTGCGCGAACCCGACGAAAAGGCGCCGATCTTCGCCGAAAGCTGGCACAGCGACTGGAGCTTCCTGCCCAGGCCGCCGGCCGGAACCTGCCTGATGGCGATCGAGGTCCCGCCTACCGGCGGCGACACGCTGTTCGCCGACCAGGTCGCCGCCTTCGCCGCCCTGCCGGAGCAGCGGAAGGCCTATCTGCGCTCGCTCACCGCGATCCACAGCGCCGCGCTCGCCTATGCCCCCGACGGGACCTATGGCGAGAAGGACCAGGCACTTGGCCGCTCGATGGCAATCCGCCCCGATGACAGCGCGCGGGAACACTTCGCCCACCCACTCGTCAACCTGCATCCCGAAACGGGCGAGGAAGCGCTGTTCTCGACCATGGGCTATATTGTCGGCATCGAGGGCATGGTGCTGCTGTGGGACAATCGCGCGGTCCTGCACAAGGCGACCGGCGGCTACGAAGGCCACCGCCGCGAACTGCACCGCACGACGGTCGCTGCGCCGGGCTGAAATTCGCCCCTAGCGCTGCCAGGCGGTGGCCAGTCGGTCTGCCAGCAGGGTCTGGACCACGCCCACGGCAATCAGCAACTGTCCGACATAGTAGAGCGGCCAGATCAGGTAGTGTGGCAAGGGTGCGAGGTTGATGCTGCCCATCTCGCTGAAGATGAGGAGGTCGGAGATCACGAACAATACCGCCCCGATGCCGACGCGATAACGTGGGAAACGACTCATCCAGGCCCCTGCTGCCATCCCGCCCAAGGCAAGGCCATAGAGACCTACCTCGTAGCTGCCCGACAGCAGCCAGCACAGAACCGGGGTGAGCAGCACCAAAGCTGCCCCCGCGGCGCGCTGGCTGCCGGTCGGAGCCTCGCGCCTATTGCGCAGGAACAGCGCAATGGCCGCCATATGTCCGGCAAAGAAGGCTGCGCCGCCATAGGTGATCGAAATCTCGATCAGCACGTCGCCCAGCGCGCCGAATGCGAGATAGGTCGTCAGCAACAGCCCGTTTGTCCCGACACCCCGACGGAAGGCATAGACCGCAAGCAAGGCCACGCCTGCGCCTTTGAGCGCCATCAACTGGATTCCGCCGACGGCATTGTCACGCAACAGATAGAACGCCACCGCGGCGACTATGCTCGCCAGCAGCCAGGGCCGTTCCTCGATCAGGGCGTGATGTGACATGGCAAGTTCCCCTCCTGCGCTCCGCTAGGACTTGATGCCCCTGCCGCGCAAGCCTAACTGCCCCGGCAATGACCCATGATGTCCACATAATCGGCGGCGGGCTCGCCGGGAGCGAAGCGGCCTGGCAGTTGGCGCAGCGCGGGTTTTCCGTGCGGCTGTCAGAAATGCGCGGTTCGGGCGACATGACCCCGGCGCACCAGACCGATGGTCTGGCCGAACTGGTCTGCTCCAACAGCTTCCGCTCGGACGACAGCGACAAGAACGCCGTCGGACTGCTGCACTACGAAATGCGCGCACTCGACAGCCTGATCATGCGCGCGGGCGAAATGGCGCGGGTGCCGGCCGGCAGTGCCATGGCGGTCGACCGTGATGCTTTCTCCGCCGAAGTGCAGCGCACGCTGATGGAGCACCCCAAGGTCACCGTGGTGCGCGAACGGATCGATGTGCTGCCCGAAGCCGGTCTCACCATCGTCGCCACCGGCCCGCTGACGGCGCAGGCCCTGGCGGAGAGCATCGTCAGGGCTACCGGGCAGGAACGGCTCGCCTTCTTCGATGCCATTGCGCCGATCGTCCACCGCGACAGTATCGATATGGATGTGTGCTGGATCCAGAGCCGCTGGAACAAGCGCAACGAGGCGTCGAACGAAGAAGGCGATTACATCAACTGCCCGATGACGAAGGAGCAGTATCTCGCCTTCCACCGGGGCCTGCTCGACGGGGAGAAGACCGAATTCCGCGAGTGGGAGAAAGACACCCCCTATTTCGACGGCTGTATGCCGATCGAAGTGATGGCCGAGCGCGGGGTCGATACACTGCGCTTTGGGCCGATGAAGCCCGTCGGACTCGACAACCCGCGCGACACCACGCCCGAGTTTCCGCAAGGCCGCTGGCCCTATGCCGTGGTGCAGCTGCGGCAGGACAACAAGCTGGGCACGCTGTGGAACATGGTCGGCTTCCAGACCAAGCTCAAGTATGGCGCGCAGGTCGAACTGTTCCGGACCATTCCAGGCCTCGAGAACGCCGAGTTTGCGCGGCTCGGCGGGCTGCACCGCAACACTTTCCTCAATTCGCCGATGGTGCTCGACCGACAGCTCCGGCTGAAAGGTGCGGGGCACATCCGCTTTGCCGGGCAAGTGACGGGGTGCGAAGGCTATGTCGAAAGCTCTGCCGTCGGCCTGCTGGCGGGGATGATGGCCGCGGCCGAGCTGGCGGGTCAGCCCTGGCAAGGTCCGCCCCGCACCACAGCCATGGGCGCGCTGCTCGCGCATATCACCGGTGATGCCGAGGCCGAGACCTACCAGCCGATGAACATCAACTTCGGCCTGTTCCCGCCGCTGCACGATGTCGGCAAGAAGCTGCGCAAGGAGGCTTACACCGGTCGCGCCAAGGCTGACCACGCCAGATGGATCGCAAGTCTGCGGGTACCGGCCTGACCTAACAACTGCACGTCGGCTTCTTCTTGACCGGCTTGGGGGCGGTCGTGGCAAACTCGGCCTGGGTCAGCTCCTGGTTGTCATTGGCATCAGCCTGCTCGAACTTTTCAACCGTGGTCACGGCCCATTCCTCGAAGGTGAGCAGGTTGTTGCCGTCCGTGTCGAGCTTGCGGAAGGCATCGGTCCGGGTCGAAAGCATTTCGCGGCGGGTGATCTTGAGATCGCGGTTGCGGTCATAACGGAAGAAGCGGCGCTGCTCGCGGGTGAGTTCGGTCGCTTCGGGTGGGGCCGGTCCTGTCAAGCCGCTGACATCGGCCTCGGGCAATTCGTCCGGTGTTTCGACGGGCATCGGCATGGGCGGCGGCGCACCTTGCTCGACCTCGGCCCTCCCCTGCCACCAGAACAGGCCGATTCCGGCCAGCAGCAATGCAGCGACGGCCCCTAGCACCAGGCGATTCATCTGAAGCGTTCTCCACGCAAGAACGCTGTCCCCGCGAGAACCTTATCCTAACGGCCGAAAATGCCAAGCCGCATTGCCGCCACCAAGGCCGCAGGACCGTCAAGCAGAGGGGCGCGCTGCCGCAGCGCTCTCAGGCCCAGGCCGTCGAGCACCACAAGCGGGCGCAGGGTCTTCGGCAATCGCACCGGTGTAGCATCAGGGAATCTCCGGAGAGAATCCTGCAAATCCCCCGGAGGAATCTGGCCTGCCACCTCGGCATAGGTCCAGCGTCGCGCGGCGAGGGCAATCGCGTCTTCCGCTCCATCGCAGCCAAGCCGATGACCCAGTCCGCACCACGCGGCTACGCGCCCTTCCGCAAGAGATTTTACTGCCTGCAGATTGAGTTCCTCCCCGATCAGCACCGCCTCCCAGCCATTGACCAGTTCAGCCAAGGCATCGGGTGAAACCCGCCCTTCCGCAAGCACCGCCAGCAAAGGTTCTCCTTTTGCCCAAGCGCTCGCAGGGTTGGCAAACTGATCGCGCCACCAGGCGAGTTTCATCTGCGTTATCAATGGCTCGGCAGACTGGCGCCCAATCTGCGACAGTCGCGTGTCAAGAGCAAAAACTGCACCGGTGGCAGCCTTCGCAGGCCCTGGCGCGTAAGCCAGCGCGAGCCTTTGAACCGGTGGCAACTGGTCGAGTGCGAAGCTGTCCATGATGTCGCCATCCAGCCTGCAGCTGCACAAAGTCAACAATGTAAAGTCGATCTTAACCGTCTGCTTACGCAACTCGATTACCTAGACCCTGTAGAGGCACGCTGTCTCGTAGTGTTTTCGGGGAAGGTTTCCTTCGATGGGTATAGGTGCATTTTTCAAGCGTCTGGGTCGCGCGCAGAGCGGCAATGCCGCCATGCTGGTCGGGCTTGGCATGCCTGCGCTGATCGGCGGCACCGGGCTCGCAGTCGATACGGCGCAGTGGTATTTGTGGAAGCGCGAACTGCAGTATGCCGTCGACCAAGCCGCTATTGCGGGAGCCTGGGCGCGTGCGGACAATGATTCGATTGACGACTATGACGTCCGTGCGCAGCAGGAATTCAACGCCAACGTCGGTATCGCCGAAGATTTCAGCGCTACTCCGGTAATCGGTCTGGCCGACTACAACGGCGTAGCCGACAACAGCGTGCTTGTGTCTGTCACGGCATCGAAGCGGCTGCCCTTCTCTGGCTATTTGACCGACAACGCCGTGACTATCGCGGTAAGCGCGCAGGCGACAACGGTGGCTGCGCAGGAATTCACCACCTGCATGCTCGCGCTCGATCCGGATGCGGACAGCGCGTTCATCCTCGGGGGCAGCGTTTCGGGCAGTGCGCCATGCGGCTTCGGCTCCCTGTCCGACAGCGACACCGCCATGGTCAAGAACGGCAACCCTTCGATCTGGGCGAACCAGCTCATATCGAACGGGGGCGTCGATTCCGGCTTTTCATCCAACGGCAGCATCTTCGCGGACGTCGGCTCGCTCACCAACCCGTTCGAAGGGCTGGAACCACCGGACGATGCGACGCCGCGGACATACTCCTGCCCGGCAGCCACCCCTGCAACGACAACCACGACCGCGGACGTCACGACCTCCAACTCCTACAACTACGAGTATTACAGGGGGCGCAACAAGTCGAGCGCGACTATCCAGCCGGCGACATATATCGGCCGGCACACCGACTACACCACGGCGCCGGTGACCAGTAACGAGACTGTGCCGAACGGAACCACGGCTGGCAGCAGCACGGTCTACAGCCCTGCGACCTTCAACAAGAACGACCTTGTCGCCACCGGGGAAGGCTCGGGTACCAGCTCGATCTGGGAATGGTTGCAGGTCGGGACCACGACAACCTATTCCAATATCCGGACGGTCTCCACGCCTGCCAACGACGGTGTGGCAAGGCCTTTGCCTGGAACCTACGCGAATATCGAGATCGCCTGCAACACCGAGTTCCAGCCCGGGGTCTATGTGGTCGAAGGCACGCTCGACTTCGGCGACAATGTTTCCGTCACCGGCGACGATGTGATGTTCGTGCTGGAAAGTGGCGACAAGATCCACATCAACGACAATTCCAACCTCAATTTCACCGGAATTTCCAGCGATACGCTCGAAAACACCTATGGGCTGAGCGCAGCCAGCGCTGCCAAGCTGGCCGGGATGCTGCTTTACGACCCGGAAAGTGAGGACCAGTTCAAGATGAACGGTCGAGCATCGCTGGTGTTGAACGGCGTGTTCTACATGCCCGGCCGCAATGTCTGGTTCAACGGCAACTCGAACCTGACCGGCTCCTGTCTCCAGATCGCCTCGGGGACTATCACCCTGAACGGCAACTTCAACGCCAACATCTTCTGTGAATCGTCCGAAGCGAACCCCTTCGCAATCGGCTCCCAGAAGGGCGGCGTGCGGCTGGTCCGGTGATGAACGCTATTCGCTTCTCCCTCCCGGCCCTGCTGCGCGATGACCGCGGCACGATGACCATCGAGACGGCATTCATCGTCCCGATCCTGGTCATCATGGCGTTCGGCGGCTTCGAGGTGAGCTACATGGTGGCTCGCCAGTCCGAATTGCGCACCGCGGCGGCCGAGGCCGTGGCCATGGCACTGTCGACCGAAGGCGGGTCTTCGTTCGACATCGGCACCGTCGAGGACATTCTTGAAACCTCCACCGGCCTGGCCGACGAAAACGTGACGATTACACAGAAATTCCGCTGCGACGATGCTGACGAATATGTCGACACCAAGGGCGAATGCGATGTCGATGCGGTGGTTTCCGGCTTCCTCATCATCGAGATGGATGAAACCTATTCGCCGAAGTGGACCCAGTTCGGGATCGGCCAACCGGTCGACTTCAATGTTGAACGGACGGTGCAGATATCATGACCGTCAGGAAGCTGTTCTGTCGTCGCCTGGCCGACGAGACGCGCGGTGCCGCGATTATCGAATTTGCGATCCTTGCGCCGGTCGTGTTCGGCCTGATGATCGGGGTGGTGCAGATCGGGTTGGGGATGCAGGCCTACAATTCGATGCGCAGCGTCGCGGGAGACGCCGCGCGCTACGCGGTGGTCGAATACCAGAAGGGCAATGCGCCCGGGAACACCACTATCGAGAACCAGGCCATCGCCATCGCCACGTCCGACACCTACAATCTCGCCAATTCGGTGGAGATCGACGTCACCAACGCGGCGACCGAACGGTTCGACGGGGCGTGGGAAAAGACCATCACCATCACCTACCGGGTGCCTGCGGTCTTGCCATTGTTCGATTGGGCCAGCCCCACCCTCACCTTCTCCCGCCCCATCTTCCTACTGAAGTAAGGCGGTGTCCCGTGCCGGGGGAGGCCAACTCCAAACAAATTAACCATGTCCGTTCGGGATACGATCACACGGCGCCTGTAGGGCACAGAATGTGATGAAGCGCCTCATCTCCTTCCCGCCTGTCGTCAGGGGATTTCTCGCTCGCCTCGCCGAGGACCGCGCGGGCAACACGTTGGCGTTGATTGCCGCGGCGATGATCCCGTTGCTCGCGATTGTCGGCAGCGGCGTCGATATGGGCCGCGCCTATGTGGTGCAGACCCGATTGCAGCAGGCTTGCGACTCCGCCGTGCTGGCGGCGCGCAAACGGCTCGGCTCCGAAGTCGTCACCACTGGCGTTGTCCCTGCCGAAGTGGCCGCGACCGGCAACCGGTTCTTCAACCTGAACTTCCGCGACGGCAGCTATGCCACCTATGATCGCACTTTCCAGATGGCGCTGGAAAATGACTTCTCGGTCAGCGGACACGCGACGATCGAGATGCCGATGGCGGTGATGCAGGTGTTCGGGCAGGACGAGATGCCGATCGCGGTGACCTGCGCCTCGATCCTCAACTTCCAGAACCTCGACGTGATGATGTCGATCGACGTGACCGGATCGATGCGACACACCAATGCCGGCGACACCCTCTCGCGACTGGAGTCGGTCAAAGCGGTGATCCGCAACTTCTATGGCCAGCTGGAAGGTGCCAAGGGTCCGGAAACTCGCATCCGCTACGGCTTCGTGCCCTATGCCACCAACGTGAATGTCGGCGGGCTGCTCGAAGATGACTGGATGGTCGATGAATGGACCTATCAGTCGCGCGAAGCGACCGGTGTGACGCTTCCTGCGGTAGCCAGAACCGACTGGATCAACTGGCGGTATGTGTCCGGGACCAGACCAAGCTGGACGGACACCGGCACCAGCTATGTCGCCACCTGGAATCCCCCTCCCTCGCCTGATCAGACCGGATGGTATTCGTGCAGCGGATCGCAACCTTCCAACACTCTGACCCAGACCGACGTCCTTGTCGGCGGACCAACCGTTGCAGTGCAGCTCAGTCCCCCCGCAGTTGTTACGACCGAAAATTACCGGCGGACCGAAAACGGAACCCGCTACCGCACTGTGGTCACCGCTTCGACCTGCAAGGTGCAGCAAATGGTCTCGACCAATTATGTCGAGACCTTCGAGAAGGTCACCAGTGTTCCCTCGGCTGACCGGATCCAGTACCGCTACAAGCCGATCGCGCGTGATGTCAGCAATTGGCGAGCCGAAGCAGGCAACACCTGCATCGAGGAACGCAAATCGACTGCGATCACCGATTTTTCCAGTGTGGACCTCAGCCAGAACCCCGACCTCGACATCAACCTGGTGCCCGATCCGGGAAATCCGGACACGCAATGGCGGCCGCGCTATCCCTCGGCGATCTACGCTCGCAAGATCATGAACAACGGCACGGGCAGCTGGTCGAGGTCGCAGGTCGTGACCACCGACACATATGCGCAGACAGGCACCTGGTGGTTCAGCGATTGTCCGCCCGCGGCATCGAAGCTGGCCGAGCGCACGCTGGACGAGCTTAATGCCTATCTGGCAACGCTGGTCCCCTATGGCGCCACCTATCACGATATCGGGATGATCTGGGGCGGGCGCCTGCTGTCGCAGAGGGGGCTATTCGCGAGCGAAAACGCCAATGTCTCGACTGCCCAGCCGACCTCTCGCCACCTCATCTTCCTGACCGACGGCCAGACCGAACCTTATGACATGGCTTATGGCGCCTACGGGCTCGAACCGCTCGACATGCGGCGGTGGGACAGTTCCTCGCCGCTGTCGCTGGCACAGACCATCGAGCAGCGCTTCAAATTCGCATGCGAAGAAGTGAAGAAGAATAACACAACCGTGTGGGTCATCGCCTTTGGCACCTATGCCAACGAAGCGATGAGGGAGTGCGCCGGCACGGGGCGTTACTTCGAAGCTGCCAACTCCAGCCAGCTCAATGAAGCCTTTGTCGCCATTGCCAAGTCGATGGGCGACCTGCGGATTTCTCGCTGATGCTCCGCATGGTCCGATCTCTGCGCAGAAACCGCGAAGGTGCGACTTTCGTCGAATTCGCGATGATTTCGCCAGTCTTGCTGATCGCGGTATTGGGGGCGATGGATGCCGCCTTCAACGCCTACACGTCGGTCGTCTTGCGCGGCGCCGTGGCCGACGCTGCGCGCGGGGCAACGATCGAGGACGCCGATAGCGGCTCGCTCGACGGCGAGGTGACGACGAGGGTAAGGGATCTACTGCCATCGGCGCAGCTCAGCTACGCTCGCAAATCCTATGACAGTTTCTCGGTCGTCGGAAACCCAGAAGATTACGACGACGTCAATGGCGACGGGTTCTGCAACGACGGGGAATCGTTCGAGGACGTCAACGGCAACGGCCTCTGGGATAGCGATCGGGGCATTATCGGCAATGGCGGGGCGCGCGATGTCGTCGAATACAAGGTCACGATAAGTTACGACCGGCTGTTCCCAGCTCCAGCCTTGATTGGGCTCGATCCCAGATTCTCCGTCACCGCAACTACTTTGCTGCGGAACCAGCCCTTTGCCGATAGTGACGCTGCGCCGGAAACAGAGAGCTGCATATGAGCCGGTTTGCACATTTCGCCAAAGACGTGATGGCCGCAACCAGCGGCGTGGCGATGACCGAGTTCGCTCTCGCTGCTCCGTTGCTGATGGTCGCCGGCCTTTACGGTGCCGAGACGACCTGGCTCTCGATCGTCCACATGCGGGTAAACCAGATGGCATTGCGGATCGCCGACGACGCTTCACGTGTTGGCGAAATCTCTGCGCTCGAGACGCGCAAGATCTACGAGAGCGACGTCAACGACCTGCTCTATGGCTCTCATCTCGAAACAGACTCGCTGGAATTCTACGCCAACGGAAGGGTGATCATCAGCAGTCTCGAGGTTGTCCCGGAAAGCGACCCGGAGCAGCAGTACATCCATTGGCAGCGCTGCAAAGGCCGCTTGAACTGGGCTTCGACCTATGGCGTCGAAGGCGACGGTCTGAGCGGCAGCTTCGAAGGTATGGGGCCGGTCGGCAGCAAGGTCACTGCAGAGCCCGAAGACGCCATCATGTTCGTCGAAGTGGCTTACAACTACCAACCGCTGTTTGGCGATATGTTCGTCAGCGATCGGCTGATCACGGCCCATGCCGCCTTCAACGTGCGCGACAATCGCGATCTCGCAGAACTCTACCAGCGGGATCCATTGAAGCCCGATCCTACCGCGAATTGCAGCATATTCGATGACTTCGACGGGAACAGCACGCCTGTGGAGCCCATAGGCGCAGTCTCTCCAGGGGGCACCTCCGGTCCGCTGTTGGGCGACCACCCAGGAACTTCAGGCAGCAGCGGCACCAGCAGTGGTGGCGGTTCGAGCAGTTCGGGCAGTTCCGGCAGCAGCGGTGGCGGTGGAGTTGATGATGACGATGAAGGGGAGGACGAGGACGCCGACGATTGACTTAGCGACTCCGCAGTGGTTCTAAGTTTTTATTTCCGCCAACACTTCTATTTACTCTTTTCTCAATTCTACTCAGTCAGTCTCGGTAACAGACCTTCTTCGCCGCCGCGACGATGCGGGCGGTGTCGATCAGCGCCAACTTTTCGAGATTGGCGGCATAGGGCAGCGGCACATCCTCGTCAGTGACGCGCAACACCGGCGCATCAAGGTGGTCGAAGCCGTCCTCCATGCAGATCGCCATCACTTCCGAAGCGATCGAGCAGGTCGGCCAGCCTTCTTCCGCCACGATCAGGCGGTTGGTTTTGGCGAGAGAAGCCAGGATCGTTTCCTTGTCGAGCGGACGCAAGGTGCGCAGGTCGATGACTTCGGCATCGATACCTTCCTCGGCCAGCTTCTCAGCAGCCTCCAGCGCCCAACCGACCGCGATGGAATAGCTGACGATGGTAACGTCCGAACCCTCGCGCATGATCCGCGCCTTGCCGATCGGCAGGACGTGGTCGTCGAGTTCGGGCAGCTCGAAGCTGCGGCCATAGACCAGCTCGTTCTCGAGGAAGACGACCGGGTCGTCGCTGCGGATCGCCGCCTTGAGCAGCCCCTTGGCGTCCGAGGCGTCAAAAGGCGCGATCACGATCAGGCCGGGCACGCTGGCATACCACGGGCCATAGTTCTGGCTGTGCTGCGCGCCCACGCGTGACGCCGCGCCGTTGGGGCCGCGGAACACGATCGGGCAGCGCATCTGGCCACCCGACATGTAATTCGTCTTGGCCGCCGAGTTGATGATGTGGTCGATCGCCTGCATGGCGAAATTGAAGGTCATGAACTCGACGATCGGGCGCAGGCCGCCCATGGCCGCGCCGGTGCCGATGCCGGCAAAGCCGTATTCGGTGATCGGCGTGTCGATCACGCGCTTCGGCCCGAATTCGTCGAGGAGCCCCTGGGTGACCTTGTAGGCGCCCTGGTACTCGGCAACTTCCTCGCCCATCACGAAGACGCGCTCGTCGCGGCGCATTTCCTCGGCCATGGCATCGCGCAGCGCCTCGCGGACGGTGACGGTTGCCATGTTGGTGCCGGCGGGAATCTCGGGATCGGCCTTGGGCTTGCTCGCGGGCTTCTGCGGGGCCGTCACACCGCCGGCCTCGTCGCGGCCGACATCCTTGCCCTCGCCTGCAACGTCTTCGACCTTTGGGGCGGCAGGGGCGGCGGACTCTTCGCCCTCCCCCCCCAGCATGGCGATGACGGTGCCGACCTTCACGTTCTCGGTGCCCTCGGGAACGAGGATCTTGCCGAGCACGCCGTCATCGACGGCTTCGAATTCCATCGTCGCCTTGTCGGTCTCGATTTCGGCGATGATGTCGCCGATGGCGATTTCGTCACCTTCCTGCTTGAGCCATTTGGCGAGCGTGCCTTCCTCCATGGTCGGCGAGAGCGCGGGCATCTTGAGTTCGATCGCCATGGCTCAGTACTCCCCCACCAGAACATCGGTGTAGAGTTCGCTCGGCGCGGGTTCCGGCGAGTTTTCGGCAAAGTCCGCGCTCTCCGAGACCTGTGCCCGGATCGCCTTGTCGATAGCCTTCAAATCGTCCTCGCTCTTGCCCTTCTCGATCAGGATCTTCTTGAGGCCCTCGATCGGATCGTGGTGGTCACGCTGTTCCTGCACTTCCTCGCGGGTGCGGTACTTGGCAGGGTCCGACATGGAGTGCCCGCGGTAGCGATAGGTGTTGCACTCCATCAGCACCGGACCATTGCCTTCGCGCACATGCTTGAACGCGACCTCGGCGGCGGCGCGCACTTCGAGTACGTCCATGCCGTTCACCTCCATGCCGGGGATCCGAAAGGCCGTGCCGCGGCGGTGGAAGCGGGTTTCGGCCGAGCTGCGCTTCGACGCAGTGCCCATGGCGTACTGATTGTCCTCGACCACGAACACGATCGGCAGGTTCCACAGCGCGGCCATGTTGAAGGTTTCGTAGACCTGTCCCTGGTTCGCCGCGCCGTCGCCGAAATAGGCGAGGCACAAACCGCCGTCCTCGTTGTACTTGTGTGCGAAGGCCAGCCCGCCGCCGAGCGCGACCTGCGCGCCGACGATGCCGTGGCCGCCGTAGAACTTATGCTCGGTGCTGAACATGTGCATCGAGCCGCCCTTGCCCTTGGAAATGCCGGCTTCGCGGCCCGTCAGTTCGGCCATGATGACCTTGGGATCGATGCCGTAGGCGAGCATGTGGCCATGGTCGCGGTACCCGGTGATGACGCTGTCCTTGTCCCCGTCGAGTGCCGACTGAAGGCCGATGGCGACCGCTTCCTGCCCGATATAAAGGTGACAAAAGCCGCCGATCAGGCCGAGGCCGTAAAGCTGGCCCGCGCGTTCCTCGAAGCGGCGAATGAGCAACATCTGTTCGTAGAAGTGCAGCATCTCCTCGACGCTGGCGTCGTAGCGCTTGTTCTTCTCGAACGCTTCCTGGAGGCTGTGCAGGATAAAATCCTCGTCCTGCGCGGCGCTGCGGACAGCGTGATTCTTCGCAGGCGTCTTGCGGGTGCTGGCTTTGGCCAAGGGGCAATCCTTCCGGTGGGTTATGGCCCCGGCCTATAAGACCAAGCGCGCGCGCTGCGCAACGCTCACACGCGCCGGACGCTACGGAAATACCTATGCGTAGGGATTATTTCTGTGGCTCGAGTTCGAGCACCAGCTCGTCGGGATGCACGACATTCAACTGCTCGCGGACGATCGTCGCGGCAAAGTCGGGATCGACATTCTCCGGATCGAGCGCGTCCACGTCCTGTTGCAGGCGGTTGCGCTCATCGGTGAGCTGGGCAATTTGCGCCTTGCGCTGCTCCAGCAGTTGGGATTGTTCGCTCCAGGCCAGCAGGCCGCTGGGCCCGAACAGAGCCATACCGGCCATGAGCAGCAAGGCGACAAGCGCCAGCCCCTGGGTCAGCTGCTCCCTGGGCATTTTGATGCGGTGTCCCTCGCGCGTCATGAAGACGACTGAATCAGCTTTGAATCGCAGCATCAAGCCGTCTTTCCGAAATTGCGACGAAACGATTCTGGCACGAGTCGAACCGTGCACCAACATGCCCCGATTCGCCAGCAGGCTGCGATGGGGCGAGCATTATTTGTGAACAGCCCTGATTGCACCCTTGCCCTTGCATTCCCGGGGCATCTGCGATATAGTTTCGTTTGAAACCAGTTTTCCCCATCCCAGACCTCAGGAGCACGCATGGCAGACCTCTTCGATAACCCCGCCGGCCTCGACGGATTCGAGTTCGTCGAGTTTTGCGCGCCTGAGAAAGGCCAGCTGGAGCCCGTATTCGAAGCGATGGGCTTCACCCATGTCGCAACTCATCGTTCGAAGGATGTCCATCTGTGGCGCCAGGGCGGGATCAACCTGATCGCCAATTACGAACCGCGCAGTGCCGCCTGGTACTTCGCCCGCGAGCACGGCCCTTCGGCCTGCGGCATGGCATTCCGCGTGCGCGATGCGCGCAAGGCCTACGACCACCTGCTCGCCAAGGGGGCCGAGCCCGTCCAGGTCCAGACCGGGCCGATGGAACTGCACATCCCGGCGATCCGCGGCATCGGCGGCGCCATCCTTTATCTCGTCGATCGCTATGCCGACGAGAACGGCGAAGGCCTTTCCATCTACGACATCGACTTCGAGTATCTTCCGGGCGTCGACAAGCACCCCGTCGGTGCCGGCTTCAAGCTGATCGACCACCTGACGCACAACGTCTACGGCGGCCGCATGAAATACTGGGCGGACTACTACCAGACGCTGTTCAATTTCCGCGAAATCCGCTTCTTCGACATCAAGGGCGAGTATACCGGCCTGACCTCCAAGGCGCTGACCGCACCCGACGGCAAGATCCGCATTCCGCTCAACGAGGAAGGCGAAGGCGGAAAGGGCCAGATCGAGGAATTCCTGCGCCAGTTCAATGGCGAAGGCATCCAGCATATCGCCCTGATCTGCGACGATCTCGTCAGCTGCTGGGACCGCCTGCAGAAGCTTGGCGTGCCTTTCATGGCTGCCCCGCCCGCCACCTATTACGAGATGTTGGCCGAGCGACTTCCCGGCCATGGCGAAGATACCGAAGCGCTCAAGATGCGCGGCATCCTGCTCGACGGCACGACCGACGGCGGGCAACCCCGCCTCCTGTTGCAGATATTCGCGCAGGCGCAGATCGGCCCGGTGTTCTTCGAATTTATCCAGCGCAAGGGTGACGAAGGGTTCGGTGAGGGCAATTTCAAGGCGCTGTTCGAAAGCATGGAGCGCGACCAGATCGAGCGCGGCGCACTGAAGATCGAGGAGCCTGCCCAATGAGCGTCATCAAGCCCTCCGGCATCCACCACGCTGCCTATCGCTGCAAGGACGCGAAAGAGACCGTCGAATGGTACGGCCGCGTGCTGGGCATGGACTACACCACCGCCTTCGCCGAGGACCATGTGCCCTCCACCGGCGAGTACGATCCTTACATGCATGTGTTCCTAGATGCCGGGAACGGGAACGTTCTGGCGTTCTTCGAGTTACCCAACCAACCCGAGATGGGACGTGACGAGAACACGCCCGCATGGGTCCAGCACCTCGCCTTTCGGGTCGCATCGGAAGAGGAGCTGCTGAAAGCCAAGGAGCACATCGAGGCACAGGGCATTGATGTGCTCGGCCCCACCCACCACGGCATCTTCAAATCGATCTATTTCTTCGACCCCAATGGCCACCGGGTGGAGCTCGCCGCCGATATCGGCACAGACGAGCAATATGCTGAGCTGAAGCGTGTCGCTCCGCTGATGCTCGATGAATGGAGCCAGACCAAGAAGGCCCCCCGCCACGCCGACTGGCTGCACGAGATCGCGCGCAAGGCACACGGTAACGCTTGATCAGCCTCACTCCGACTGATCTTGCCAAGCCTGGTGTCGATTGATAACGTTCCCAACAAAGAATGCATGCTGGTTGGGAGAGTACTGTGGTCGTTCTTCGCATCCTTCGCATCGCTGCTGCCGTTGCGCTGGCAGCGTCCGCTGTTCCGCTTGCGGCGCAATCGCTTTCGCCTGAACTGAAGGCGTTGGAGGAGCAGCTTCCCGGGACGCTTGTCAACGATCCTTCGCGGATCGACTGGGACAGCTACGGCCCAGAATTCTACGCCGAATCGATCAAGGATGACAGCATCCCCGGCGGCGGTGCGGCGCGGCGGTTTCACGTCAACCAGGCGACAGAGTTCATCTACACCGCCGGGACCAACATCCCGCTGATCCGCAGCGTAAAGCGCGGCGATACCATCACCATCGGCTTCTGGGCGCGGACAGTCGAAGCTGCCACGCCTGACGGGAAGGGTGTGCTGCGGGTGCGCTTCCAGGAAGACTCCCCGCCCTACCCCGGCTTCGGCGAAGAGACCTTGTCGATCGGCACAGAGTGGGGGTGGTATGAAGTCACCACGACCGCCGAACAGGCCCTTTCCCGCAAGACCGGTATCGTCGCGCTCCAGTTCGGGCGCACCAAGCAGGTCCTGGAAATCGGCCAGGCGATCGTCATCACGGGCGCGGGTTCGATTGTCGGCAAGGCGGTGCCAAAACCGCAGCCCCAAGCGGTGATCGAGCCGCCAAAGTCCTTCGTCCTGCCCAAGCCGTTGCAGGGCCTCGGCACCGTCCTCAACGATCCGTTCGATCGCGACTGGATCGTCGCTGCCAGCGCCGATTCCGGATCGGCCGAAGGGCGCGATGACAGCACTATCTGGTTTGGCAAGGCAACCCGCCTTGCGACCACACCAGGCGACCCTGCTGCTGCCGTCGATGCACTGGTCACCATCAACAGTGCCATTGCCGCGGGCGACGACATCACCATCGCAGTCGCGGCAAAGTCGGCAGAAGTCGGCGAAGACGGCAAGGGTTCGACGCTGGGCCTTCGTTTCATTGCCCCGGCGGCAGCCGAGCTGATGTCGGAATCCTCGATCAAGCTGGGCGGAAACTGGCAACTTGTGCGCCTCGCGACCAAGGCCAAGCGCGACCTGCGCCCCGGTGAAGCTGCGGTTGCCCTGAGGATCGATGGCCCGGCACAAGGCGTCGACATCGGTCCAGTGTTCGTTTTCAAGGCTGATCCGCCCGCACAATAGCCGGAAAAACCAGACAAATTCGGAACCCCGCCCTGCACGCCCCGTTCGATTGATACAATCGAAGGGGATTTCATGACGACCGCCACAGCCAGCCGGGCCGACGAAGGCCTGAACCAGACATTCGACACCGTCGCAACCCTGCAGGACCAGTTCGTCCAGATGGCCGACGGTTTTGTTCGCGCCCTCCCCGGCTTCGCGATTGCACTCGGCATCCTGATCCTGACCTGGATTGCCGCCCGGATCGCGGTACGCGTGACAAATCGCGTCCTCGACCGCACGGACCTTCGCCCGGGCCTTGAGAACCTGGTGAAGACCTTGGTCAAGTTGGCCATCTGGATCGGGGGCCTGATGATCGCCGCAGTGGTGGTGATGCCGGGCCTGACTCCCGCCAGCCTTATCGCCGGACTGGGCATCGGGGCGGTCGCGATCGGCTTCGCTTTCCAGGATATCTTCGAGAACTTCCTCGCCGGCGTGCTGATCATGCTGCGCAAGAAAATGCGCATCGGCGACATCATCGAGTGCGAAGGTATTGCCGGCAAGGTCGAGCATATCACCCTGCGCGAAACCTATGTCCGCAAGCTGTCGGGGGAAGTCACGCTGGTACCCAATTCCATGCTGTTCAAGAACCCCGTCGAAATCCTCACCGACGAAACCCAGCGTCGGCACGAGGTCATCGCCGGAGTCTCGTACGACACCGATCTCGACCATGCCGCCAAGGTCATTCGCGCGGCGGTGCAAGGGGTCGAAACCGTCGATGCAGACAAGGGTATCGATGTCTTCGCGGTCGAGTTCAACGCCAGCTCGGTGGATTTCAAGGTCCGCTGGTGGGCGGGTTCGAAACCGCGCGACATGTGGGAGAGCAAGGACAAGGTCATCCGCGCAATCAAGTCCGCGCTGGACGATGCCGGGATCGAAATTCCCTTCCCCTATGTGACCCACACCTTCAAGGAAGCCATTCCGCTTGGGAGCGGCGACAAAAACTGATAGCCGCAATGGGTGGCTGATCGAGACCTGACTCCCGACAAACCCGCCGGATTGACCCGTGGCGACCAGCTTGGCCTCAGCCTGCTGACGGGGGTGACGGTTGCCAATGCCTATTACATCCACCCGATCATCGCCGATATCGCGCGCACTTTCGATGTATCTTCGGCGGAGATCGGGCTCGTCCCGGCGTTCAACCAGATCGCGCTCGCTCTGGGGATTTTCCTGCTGCTGCCGCTGGGCGACCGGATCAGCAACCGGACACTTTCGCTGGTGCTGGCCGCCTGCCAGACGGTAACCCTTGTCGTTATGGCAATGGCGCAGTCGTTCTGGCTGTTCGTGGCGGCTTCGACTGTCCTCGGTTTCGTGACCATCGTACCCTACCTGCTCCCGGCCTATGCCTCGAAGCGGGTGCCGCCGGAGAGTCTCGGCAAGGTAACCTCGCTGCTGACGGCGGGTATCATCACCTCGATCCTTGTCGCCCGGGTGGGTGCGGGCCTAATTGCGCATGAGACCGACTGGCGCGTGGTGTACTGGATCGCGGCCGCGATGATGGCAGCGGTGACCTGCGCCATCCCCTTCATGATGGAAGGCCGTGCCAAGGGTACCGGCCCCAAGCCGCAGCAGGGCTATTTTGCGCTGGTAGGCTCGACCATTGCGCTTTTGCGCGAGTATCCGAACATTGCGCTCTCGGGCGTCATCCAGGCGCTCAATTTCGGCATCTTCCTTGTCATCTGGCTCGGCCTTGCTTTCCATCTCACCAGCCCTCAGATGGGCTATGGCACTGACGTGGTGGGTTATCTTGCAGCAGTGGCGCTGGTCAGCATCATCGCCACCCCGCGGCTCGGCAAGTGGGCGGACAAGGTGGGGCCGTACCGGGCGCGCTTGCGGTTCGGCGCGATCCAGCTTGTTGGTGTCATTCTCTACTGGCCGACGGGATCGAGCCTCTGGTTGCTGCTGATCCCCCTGATCCTGACCAATATTGTCGGGCCAAGCGTCGATGTCGCGGGTCGGATGACGTTCCTCAGCCTCGCCCCTGAAATCCGCACCCGGCTGATGACGGGCTACATCATCCTGATGTTCGTGGGCGCGGGCGTGGCCAGTTGGGCTGCCCCGGTCGCCTACGACCTCGGCGGCTGGGCAGGCATAGCCGCGCTATGCGCCGTGATGTCGCTCGGGATTGTCGTCCTAAGCTGGCTGGCGCTGAAGCGTCAGGAGGCCTGAAGCGCGCCGAGGAATTCGCGAATGCGCTTGGCATTCTCGCCAAGGTCGCTCTGTCCGACACGGCTGATCGAACGCATGTCCACCCGGGTCTTGCCATTGCCGGCGTCGGTCGCACGAACCACAACGATATCCTCGAAGCGCAGCCACGACGCATAGGCGACGGCTTCCAGACGCCCTTCCTCCGGCTTGGCGGCCGCGATCGTCCAGCCGCGCGCCTTGGCCAGTTCCTCGGCCTTGGCGATCACTTCGGCCGGGGACATGTCGAGCGTAATCCCGGTCAGGTCGCCGTAACCCTTGCGGTGCTCCGCCATCCACTTCTCGGCCGTGTCGACGCCGCGCAGATTGTCGTCGGGAATTGTCAGGGAGGTGTAGGTCGGCAGATCGTCGAGGTCCGTCGTGACATCATGGATGAACGGGTAATTCGCCGCCGTGCTGCGCAGGATGATCAGGGCGCTGAAACCGGCTACTGCGAGGATCAGACCGAACAGCGCCTTTCGACCGGCCGGCCAGCCCGTACGCCAGTTCATGACCAGCGCGATCAGAGCGATGACCGCCACACCTCCGCAAGCCATGCTCATGTAGATGAACGACATGAAACCGGTCAGCTTGTCGACCACGTCATAGCGCGCCAGCGTTGTCCCGATCAGCGCCACGGCAATGGCGGCGACGGCCAGCCAGAAGGCCAGACCGCTCATCCGGCGGGTCCAGGGATGGGTGGTCATGGTGCGTCTCTCCCCCAAGAAAATTGGCTGGTGTCCCCGAGAGGATTCGAACCTCCGGCCCCCGGATTAGGAATCCGATGCTCTATCCTGCTGAGCTACGGGGACGCCGCAGCCGCCTTAGGGCCAAGCGGCGCGCACTTCAATCAGTTGAGTTTGTCGGGCGGCGCGACCGGTATCAGGAGGGGAGCGACCGCGATGCCTTCTTCCAGCAGTTCCTGCGCCTCTTTCGGCGTGGCCTTGCCGTGGATCAGCGCCTCGTCGCGTTCGCCATAGTGCATCTCGCGCGACTGCTTGGCGAACTCCTCGCCAACCCAGGTGCTGTCCTTGATCGTTTCGGCCTGAACCCTGGCAAGTGCCTTCATCGCTTCGACGAGCTTGGTCGGGAGCGCCTTTTCGCTGCCGCCGCTGACTGCTGCCGGCTTTGGCTGGGCGACGATTTCGGTGCGGCCGTTCGACTTCGCCGGGACGGCCGGGGCCATCGGCGCCTTGCCGACTTTTTCACAGCCGCACTGCGGGCATTGCAGCAGACCGTTTGCCAATTGATCCGCATAGTCCTCGGACGAGCGGAACCAGCCCTCGAAGCGGTGGCTGTGGGAACAGGCGAGGTCGAACACGATCATTGCGCGGGCGATGTAGCGATGGGACGGCGGTTGGCAAGGCTCGGCACCTGCGCCCGGACTTCGGCAATGCGGCCAAGGTCGATATCGCAGAAACCCAGCCCCGGCGCCTCGCCGCCCATGTCGAGCAGGACCTCGCCCCATGGATCGACCACCAGGCTGTGACCGTAGGTCTCGCGACCGTCCTCATGCTTGCCAACTTGGGCAGCAGCGATCACGAACGCGCTTGCTTCGATTGCGCGGGCGCGCAGCATGACATGCCAATGGGCTTTTCCAGTTGGGACAGTGAAGGCCGCAGGTACTGCGATGGCATTGCACTCTCGACGACCCAGTTCTTCGAAAAGTGCCGGGAACCTGAGATCATAGCAGATCGTCAGCCCCAATCGACCCAAGGGTGTATCTTCAACGCATACGACCTGATTACCCGGCTCGTAGGCGCTACTTTCCTTCCAAGTTTCCCCACTATCCAATTCAACATCAAACATGTGAATCTTGTCATAGATGACGGGTTCTCCCGTCGCCTCATCGAAGTGAAATGTGCGGTTGGCCATTTTGCCATTGGCAAGAGCGACTGGCATCGAGCCAACCGATATTTGGAGGGAGGCAAAGAAACCCCAATCCCGCAACTCATCGACTACCCTCTCAGGGCCACCACTGTTGATCCATTGGCTTGCTCGTTTTCGGTCCTTGTCAAGCAAAATGCTCATCTCAGGAGTGAAGAGCATGTCCGCTTCCGCGTTGGCCGCTTCAACGGCGGCGTCAATTATCGCTCGTGTATTTGCCTCGGGATCAATACCCGAAGTCATCTGCAGGACGGCAATCCTCGGCATCAGCCAGCCAAAAGGGCATCTAGCTTGCCCTCGCGTTCAAGCGCGGCAAGGTCATCCGATCCCCCGACATGGACCGCGCCGATGAATATCTGCGGCACGGTCCGCGCCATTGGTGCGCGCTGCATCATCTCGTCGCGTTTGGGACCGCCCATGGTAATGTCGAACTCGTTATAGGCTACGCCCTTTGCATCGAGCAGGCGCTTGGCGCGGAAGCAATAGCCGCAGCCGAACTTGGTATAGATGTCGACGGTCACGTCTGCCATCGCAATATCCTTGTATTCCAGTCGTTTCGTAGGCCTTGAACGGCCCGCTTCGGCACCTATATCGGCCATGTGAAGCGGCGCCGCAATGGGCCTCTCACACCAACCAACGGGACGCCGGACGATCGGGTCCCGAACGCAACAAATTGCTCGATGGAGGATTTGCTATGTCACGTCTTGATTTTACCCCCTACCGCCGCAGCACCGTCGGCTTCGACCGGCTGTTCGATATGCTGGAGAGCCAGGTGCGCCAGAACAGCGGCGACAACTATCCCCCCTTCAACATCGAAAAGCGCGGTGACGACAACTATCGCATAACGCTGGCGGTCGCCGGCTTCCGTCCGGGCGATCTCGATATCACCGCGCAGCAGAACCTGCTGACCGTGGTCGGCAAGAAGCGCGACGAGACCGCCGAGGGCGAAATGCTGCATGTCGGCATCGCCAACCGCGGGTTCGAGCGCCGGTTCGAACTGGCAGATTACGTCCGGGTGGAAAATGCCGATCTCGCCGACGGAATGCTGGTGATCGACCTGGTGCGCGAGGTTCCCGATGCGATGAAGCCCAAGAAGATCCTCGTCGGCGGTCAGAAGCCGCTGGAGATCGTCGACGGCGACAAGAAGGACGCCGACGCCGCCTGACGCGCGTCGCTGCTTCGCCCAAACACGAAGGGCCCGCTCTCGGCAGAGCGGGCCCTTTGCATTGGGGGAATAATATGGGGCGGACCCGCTTGAAGATCCGCCCCGCGACGATGACGCCGCCCTGTCTGGTATTAACCGTCCGGGTCGCAGAAGACGATCAAGACCGCGACAAGCTCGAAATGTAGTAAAACTCCCCTGTCCCCCCCCTCGGCGCCTGTTCGCACCGCTAGCGACCATTCATGCGACCCTAGCGCCAAAGTGTGAAGAGGTGGCGCGCAGGATTGGTAACCATTGCCCTACTTTGGCATGTCACGCGCCTGAAATATTGCAGAAACGCGACATTCTCGCGAATAAACGCGATTGGTTAATGCGCGGCGACCCGGTGAACGGGCAAATCGGTCAGACGAGGCGACTCTGGTGCACTGCGGCTTCGATGAAGCCGGAGAACAGCGGATGCGGGTCGAAAGGCTTGGATTTCAGCTCCGGATGGAACTGCACGCCGACGAACCAGGGATGGTCGGGTCGCTCGACGATTTCGGGCAGCAGGCCGTCGGGCGACATGCCGGAGAAGATCAGGCCCTGGCTTTCCAGCGCGTCGCGATAAGCGACGTTCACCTCGTAACGATGGCGATGACGCTCCGAAATGGCCGTCGCACCGCCGTAGATCGCGCTCACATGGCTGTTGCCATCGAGCCGCGCCTCATAGGCGCCGAGCCGCATGGTGCCGCCCAGATCCCCGCCCGCCTCACGGGTTTCGAGACCTTCCTTGGTCATCCATTCGGTGATGATACCGACGACGGGCTCCTCGGTCTCTCCGAATTCGGTCGAGCTGGCCTTGCTGTGGCCGGCAGCCCGTGCCGCCTCGATACAGGCCATCTGCATGCCGAGGCAGATGCCGAAGAACGGGACGTGCCGCTCGCGAGCGAAGCGGACCGAGGCGATCTTGCCTTCGCTGCCGCGTTCGCCGAAGCCGCCGGGCACGAGAATTCCATGCAAGGGCTCGAGCCTGGCGGCGACCTCCGCATCGTCCTTCTCGAACAGTTCGGCGTCGATCCAGCGGATGTTGACCTTGACCCGGTTGGCCATCCCGCCATGCACCAACGCCTCGTTCAGTGACTTGTAGGCGTCCTGTAGCCCGACATATTTGCCGACCACGCCGATGGTCACTTCGCCTTCCGGGTTGAAGTAGCGGTCAGTCACGTCGTACCACGCAGACAGGTCCGGCTCGGGCGCATCGGTGATGCCGAAACCGCGCAACACTTCGGCGTCGAGACCTTCTTCGTGGTACTGCAAGGGCACGGCATAGATCGACTTGGCGTCGAGCGCCGGGATCACCGCTTCCTTGCGGACATTGCAGAAATTGGCGATTTTCTGCCGTTCGCTCTCGGGAATGGGATGTTCGGCCCGGCACAGCAGCACGTCGGGCTTGATGCCGAGGCTGGCGAGCTCGCGGACCGAATGCTGGGTCGGCTTGGTCTTCAGTTCGCCCGCCGCCTTGATGTAGGGCACCAGCGTCACATGGACACTGAGCGACTGGAGCGGCTCGAGCTCGTTCCTGAGCTGGCGGATCGCCTCCATGAACGGCAGGCTTTCGATATCGCCGACAGTGCCGCCGATTTCACACAGGATGAAATCGTGATCGCCCTGATCGGCGAGAGCGAATTCCTTGATCGCGTCGGTCACATGCGGGACCACCTGCACCGTCGCGCCGAGATAGTCGCCGCGCCGCTCCTTGGCGATGATCTGCTGGTAGATCCGGCCCGAGGTGACATTGTCCCCCTGGTGCGCGGAAACACCGGTAAAGCGTTCGTAGTGGCCAAGGTCGAGATCGGTCTCGGCCCCGTCATCGGTGACATAAACCTCGCCGTGCTGATACGGGCTCATCGTGCCCGGATCGACATTCAGATAGGGGTCGAACTTGCGGATGCGGACCTTGTAGCCGCGTGCCTGCAGCAGCGCGCCGAGCGATGCCGCCATGAGACCTTTGCCGAGCGAGGAGACCACGCCGCCGGTGATGAAAATATACCGCGCCATGGGAGTTGGGCCTTAAGCTGCGATTGGGATTCGGCGCAAGCGGAATGGGCAGGCAATCGCCTGCAATCCACATATTGCGCGTTGGATTGATTTTATTCGGTTGGTGTTTCGGCGGGGGCTGCTTCGCCAGCGGGTGCCTGAGCCGGGACTTGTGCCGGTGCAGCGAGCGGATCGGGCTCGGCCTGGACCGGAGTGCGATCCAGCGTCGTGTCGATCGAGGAACCACCGCTGGTCTCCACCGCAAGCGCCGCCAGGACAATCGACAGGACTACGAAAGCCACCGCCAGCCACTTGGTGGTGCGGGTGAGGAAGTCGGCTGCGCCGCGCGCGCTCATCATACCGCTCGGGCTACCGCCGACACCAAGGCCGCCGCCTTCGCTGCGCTGCATGAGCACCACGCCGACGAGCGCAGCTGCGATGATGGCCTGGACCACGGTAAGAAAGATAAAGAGCGACATCGATCCTGCTCGAAAAGGAAATGTTGGCGCGCATCTAGGGCCTGGGAGCCCTGCACACAAGGTCTGGCGTGTCTTGCTACGCCTTACGCATCCTCGCCGTCACCGGCGGCGAGCGCGATATTCATGAAGCTGTCCGCCGTCAGGCTGGCCCCGCCAACCAGTGCCCCGCCGACTTCGGCAACGCCGAGGATATCGCGGGCGTTGTCGGGCTTGACCGAACCGCCATAGAGAATGCGGATCACGCTGCCCTGCGCATCGCCGAAGCGCTCGATCAGAAAGCCGCGGATTGCTGCGTGCATCGCGGCGATATCGTCAAGCGTCGGCGTCCGGCCCGTGCCGATAGCCCAGATCGGCTCATAGGCAACGGTCAGCTTCTCGCCCGCACCATCCACCGATTCGGGCAGCGAGAGGCGCAACTGGTTGAGCACGAATTTCTCGTGCGCGCCCGCATCGCGCCTCTCTTCCGGTTCACCGCAGCACAGGATCACCTTCAGACCAGCCGCCAGCGCAGACTGGACCTTGGTGCGAACGAGCTCGTTGGTTTCGCCGTGCCCCTCGCGCCGCTCGCTGTGCCCCAGGATCACGAACTTGGCGCCGGCGTCTGCGACCATGCTGGCGGATACATCGCCAGTGAAGGCACCATCGGCTGCAGGGTGGCAGTCCTGCGCGCCGACACCGATCTGCTCGGCCTCGCGGTGCACTGCGTGAATCAGAGTGAAGGGCGGCGCGACGGCCACTTCAACTTTCATGTGGCGCTGTGCCGCACGGTCGATTGCGCGCGCCTCCGACAACATCGCGCGGGTGCCGTTCATCTTCCAGTTGCCGACGATATAAGGTCGGAGAGACATGCAGTAATCCTGAATTGCTTCGCACGAGGGCGTTGATGGGGCCGTTAGCGCGTCGGGGGCCGGGTCCGCTAGCCGACACGCGGCATTCAGTCAAAACCCTTTCCACACTGTTGCGGCTCGGACGCAGCATCTCTAAAGCACCTGCGTTTCGCACGCGGCCACTGGCGCGTGTCCCCAACGCCTGCCCTCGCCTGCAATCCGGATACGTCTTTCCATGATCACCACTTTCCGCAAGTTCTTCCAGTCGAAGCTGGGCATTGCCTTTACCCTGGCCTTCCTGGGCCTGATCGCCATTGCCTTCGCCAGCGCCGACGTTTCGGGCAACAACCCGCTCGGGGCAATCAGCAGCGGCGACAAGATTGCCGTTGTCGGCGACGAGAAGGTGGAAGCGGCCGAACTCGATCGCGCGGCGCGCAATGCGCTCGAACAAATGCGCCAGAACAATCCCACGCTGTCGATGCCTGCGTTTGTCGAGCAAGGTGGCCTTGAACAGGTTGTCGATACGCTACTCGACCGGGTCGCCATCTCCGAGTTCGGCAAGAAATACGGCATCCGCGCAAGCGATAACCTTATCAACAGCCAGATCCGGCTGATCCCGGCCTTCCGCGGACCCGACGGCAATTTCAGCGAGCAGATGTACCGCGATGCCATTTCCCGCCAGGGCCTGTCGGAAGCGCAGGTGCGGGATGATCTGGGCAATGGCCTGATCGCCCAGCAGGTGGTCCAGCCGGCCGGGCTCGGGGCGTCGATGCCCGACAAGATCTCGGCACGCTATGCCGCCCTGTTCAAGGAGCGCCGCAAGGGTTCGATCGCGCTGCTCGAAAGCGATGCCTATGCACCGGCTGGCGCACCGACGGACAAGCAGCTGGCCGCCTATTACTCGGCCAACCGGGGCGACTACATCCGCCCCGAACGCCGCGTCATCCGCTACGCGACTTTCGGTGAAGAGGCTGTCGGAACCATCGCTGCCCCGACCGACGCTGAAATCGCCGCGCGTTACAAGCAGGATGCGAGCCGCTACGCCGCCAAGGAAGAGCGTACTCTGACGCAACTGGTGGTCCCGACCCAGGCAAGTGCCGATTCGATCCGCCAGCGCGTGCTGGCCGGTGCGTCGCTCGAGGCCGTCGCGCGAGAGGCCGGGCTTGCCACTGCGGTCATCGGCCCGATCGCCAAAGGGACCTACAGCTCGCAGACATCGGCCGCAGTAGCCGACGCGGCCTTCAGCGCGGCACAGGGGCAAGTCGCTGCTGTTGCCCGCAGCGGTCTCGGCTTTCATGTCGTGCGCGTCGATGCCATCGACAAACAGGCCGGTCAGACGCTCGACCAGGCACGTTCCGCGATTGCGGCGCAGCTGACCGACGAGAAGCGCCGGCTGGCCTTCAACGAACTGGCTGCCGACATCGAAGATCGCTTCGGCAGCGGAGAATCACTTATCGACGTGGCCCGGGAGCTTAAGGTCGAGGTCAAGACGACGAAGCCGCTTACCGCCGCCGGAGTAGTCTACGGCACGGATGGCGAAACTGCACCGCAGGAGCTGGCTCCGGCTCTCGCCACCGCATTCCAGATGGAGGAAGAAGAGCCCCAGCTGGCCGAGGCCGTGCCCGGCGTCACCTTCATGCTCTTCGAAGCTTCGCAAATCACCCCCTCGGCAGCCGCCCCGCTCACGGAAATTCGCGAGCAAGTCGTGGCTGACTGGCGCCGCGCCGAAGGGGCCAAGCAGGCCAAGCTCGCCGCCGGTCGCGTGATCGAGCGGGTAGAAGGCGGCGAAACGCTGGCGGCCGCCGTGGCTGCCGAAAGGCGCGCCCTGCCGCCGGTCGACTTTATCGACACCACGCGTGAGGATCTGGCCCGCAGCCAGCGCGTCCCGGCCCCGCTGGCGCTGTTCTTCAGCATGGCGCAGGGCACGCAAAAGCAATTGGAAGGCCCGCGCAACATCGGCTGGTTCGTGCTCGATCTCGATAGCATCGAGGCTGGCACTCTCGCCGCAGACGATCCGCTACTCGGCGAAGCCAAGCGCCAGTTCGCCCAGACACTGGTGCAGGAATATGAGGAGCAGTTCCAGAACGCCATTCGTGCGGACGTCACCGTCGAGCGGAACCAATCGGCCATCGATGCGCTCAAGCGCTCGCTGGCCGGCGATTCGCAGCCGTAGGGGGCCACCCTGCCTGCCCTCGGTCTCAGCAATGGCGACGCTGCGCGCGGCGCGCTGGCGGCGGGAAAACCCGCGCTGGTGTGGCGCGAGATCGTGGCCGATACGGAAACCCCGGTCGGCGCCGCGCTCAAGCTGATCGAACCCGAACGGGGCGACTTCCTGCTCGAATCGGTCGAGGGCGGTGAAGTGCGCGGGCGCTACAGCCTGCTCGGCCTCGATCCCGACCTGGTGTTCCGGGCGCGCGGCGAAGACGGCGCGATCAACCGGCTGTGGCAGCACGACCGGGCGGCTTTCGCACCGGTCGAGGGACGCAGCCTCGATGCCCTGCGCGCGCTGATTGGCGAATGCCGGATCGATGTGCCTCAGGGCCTCCCGCCTGCCCTCGCCTGCCTCGTGGGATATTTCGCCTATGAGACCATCGGACAAGTGGAAGTCCTGCCTCGCGCAAGGAGCGAGAGCGAACTCGACTTGCCCGATATGGTCTTCACCCGGCCAACGCTGCTGCTGGTGTTCGATTCGCTGACCAACAAGCTGTTCGTGATCGCTCCCCTCTGGCCCGGCACCGGCGATCCTGACAAGGCAATCGAGCGGGCGGGCGAGCGGATCGACGAAACCCTGCGCAGGCTGGCCAAGGCGGTCCCGCTGGCGGAGACTGCGACCGACCTGCCCGAGATGGCACTGACTCCCAAACTGCGCGATGGCGAATACGCCGCCATGGTCGCGCGGGCAAAGGACTACATCACCGCCGGCGATATTTTCCAGGTGGTGCTGGCGCAGCGTTTCACATGCCCCTTCCCGCTGCCGCCCTTGGCGCTCTATCGTTCGCTGCGGCGGGTGAATCCCTCGCCCTTCCTCTATTTCCTCGACCTGCCCGGCTTTGCCGTCGTCGGCTCGAGCCCGGAAATCCTCGTCCGCCTGCGCGATGGCGAGGTTACCATCCGCCCGATCGCCGGCACCCGCCCGCGCGGCGCGACGCCAGACGCAGACCGCGCGGCGGAGGAAAGCCTGCTGGCCGATCCCAAGGAACGGGCCGAGCATCTGATGCTGCTTGATCTGGGCCGCAACGATGTCGGCCGGGTCGCGGCCAAGGGCACGGTCGAAGTCACCGCCAGCTTCACTGTCGAACGCTACAGCCATGTGATGCACATCGTCAGCAATGTCGTGGGGCAGCTCGATCCCGCCAAGGACGCGCTTGATGCGCTGTTCGCCGGCTTCCCGGCTGGCACCGTCAGCGGTGCGCCCAAGATCCGCGCCTGCGAGATCATCGCCGAGCTGGAACCGGAAACGCGTGGCGCCTATGCCGGCGGGGTCGGCTATTTCGCGCCCGATGGCAGTTTCGACAGTTGCATCGTGCTGCGCACCGCGGTGGTGAAGGACGGGGTTATGCATGTGCAGGCGGGTGCCGGTATCGTCGCCGATAGCGAGCCTGCCTATGAACAGCGCGAATGCGAAGCCAAGGCAAGCGCCCTGATTGCCGCTGCCCGCGAGGCTGCGCGCATCGCCAGCGAACCGGGATTCGGACAGTGAAGAAGACTTTTTCCCTCGCCCTACTGCTCGGGCTTGCCGCCTGCGGCCAGCAGCAGGAAGGCAAGCCCGTGACTGTCATCGAGTTCGGCGAGAACGGTGAGACCGTGACCAAAACGGACGCGCCGCCCCCCACGGCCACAGTCGCTGCCGAGAGCGCGTGCGAGAAGGTAAAGTTCGAAGGCGTCGTCCTGACGCACTGTATCGCCGATCCAGCCAAAGACACGATCCGCATGGCGCTCGGTCCCGATGGCGGCGCGCCCTATCGCTCGTTCTCGAAGCTCTCCGCAGCGGTTTCTGGGGACAGTGTCGTCTTTGCCGTGAATGGCGGGATGTTTGACGGCGCAGGCAAGCCGATCGGCTATTACGTCGAAGGTGGCGAGCGCCTGAAAGAGCTCAACACCAACGATGGCGAGGGCAATTTCCACATGAAGCCCAACGGTGTGTTCTACGGCTCGGGTGGCGAATGGCGCCTCCGCACTGCTGAGAGCTTCCTCGCCAATGTCGCCGACCGCCCGCAATTCGGCACCCAGAGCGGGCCGATGCTGCTGATCGACGGCAAGCTTCACCCGGAGATCACCGATGACGGTCCATCGAAGCAGATCCGCAACGGTGTGGGTATCGACCGCAAGGGGCGCGCCCATTTCGTCATCAGCGATGGCCCGATCAGCTTCGGCAAGCTGGCGCGGTTCTTCCGTGACGTCGCCGATACGCCCAACGCGCTCTATCTCGACGGCAATGTCTCCGCGCTGTGGGATCCCGCAAGCGGCCGGATGGACGGTCTGGTGCCGATCGGCCCGATGATCGTGGTGGAGAGAAAGAAATGAACTACGAACGCACCCTCTACCCCGAGATCGAACCCTATGACACCGGCATGCTCGACGTCGGCGAAGGCCACTCGCTCTATTACGAGCGGGTCGGCACGCCTGGCGCGAAACCGGCGGTGTTCCTCCACGGCGGCCCCGGCGGCGGGATGAGCCCGAACCACCGGCGCCAGTGGGATCCGGCGCGTTATGACGTGTTGCTGTTCGACCAGCGCGGTTGCGGCAAGTCGCTGCCCTTCGCCGAAATCGAGCACAACGACACCTGGCGCATCGTCGAGGATATCGAGCGGCTGCGCATCATGTGCGGGCACGAGAAATGGCAGGTCTTCGGCGGCAGCTGGGGCGCGACCCTTGCGCTCGCCTATGCCCAGAAGTATCCGGAGCGAACCACCGAACTGATCCTCCGCGGTGTGTTCCTCGCCCGTGAGAGCGAAAAGAACTGGCTCTACCGCTATGGCGCCAGCGAGATCATGGCCGAGCAGTGGGACAGCTTCAGCGGCCATATCCCGCAAGGCGAACGCGGCGACCTGGTCCGTGCCTATCACGACCGGCTGACCAGCGAGGACGAGGCCACTCGCCTCGCCGCGGCCAGGGAATGGTCGCTGTGGGAAGGTTCGGTCGCGACGCTGTTGCCCAATCCGGACCTGCTCGCCGACTTCGCGGAGCCCGCCAAGGCTGTCCCCTTCGCCCGCATCTGCGCGCGCTTCTTCCTCAACGATTTCTACCTCGAGGAAGCCCAACTGCTGCGCGACGCGCACAAGCTGAAAGGCATTCCCGGCATCATCGTGCAGGGCCGCCACGACATCTGTTGCCCGCCGACCTCGGCCTGGGCGCTCAAACAGGCCTGGCCAGAAGTCGACTTGCGCATCGTCTATGACGCTGGCCACGCGGCGAGCGAGCCGGGGATTGTCGATGGGCTGGTGCGGGCAACGGACGAGTTCGCGGACCAGCAAGCCTAGTAGCGAAACTTGCTTGCGCGCCCGTTCAGTGCAGCCGAAGAGCCAGCCATGATCCCAAGCTTCGACATCCTCGTCATCGACAATTACGACAGCTTTACCTTCAACCTGGTCCATTACCTGATGGAACTTGGTGCAGAGGTGCGGGTGGAGCGAAACGACGCCATCAGCGCCGGACAGGCGGTATCGAGCGGAGCAAAGGGCGTCCTTATCTCGCCCGGCCCCTGCACGCCCAACGAGGCCGGGATCAGCCTCGATCTCGTCGCCGCCTGTGCTGACAAGGGGCTGCCGCTGCTGGGTGTTTGCCTCGGCCATCAGTCGATCGGGCAGTATTTCGGCGGCAAGGTGGTGCGCGGCGGGTTGATGCATGGCAAGACCTCGCCGGTGACGCATGACGGCACAGGCGTGTTCGCCGGCCTTCCCAGCGCCTTCACCGCCACGCGCTATCACTCGCTGATCGTCGAGGACATTCCCCCATGCCTCGCGGTCAACGCGACGAGCGACGACGGCCATGTGCAGGGTTTCCGCCACACCGAACTGCCGATCCACGGGGTCCAGTTCCACCCCGAAAGCATCGCCACCGAGCATGGTCACGAATTGCTGGCAAATTTCCTCCGCCTGTGCGGGATAGACGCGAAGGCACTCGCATGAAGCACCTTCCCCTTGCCGTTCCGCACATGAGCGAGGCCGAGGCCGAGGAAGTGTTCGGTTGGATCCTCGACGGTGATGCCACGGATGAGGAAATCGCCCGCTTCCTGCTCGCGATGACCGAACGCAGCGAAACGGCGGACGAGATCGCCGGGGCCGCCCGCGCCCTGCGCGCACGCTACATCCCCGTGGCCGGGCCGGACGACGCGATCGACGTTTGCGGGACAGGCGGTGACGGGCACCATACGCTCAACGTCTCGACTGCCGTCGGACTGGTCGTCGCCGCCTGCGGCGTTCCCGTCGCGCGCCACGGCAACCGGGCGATTTCCTCGCTTTCCGGCGTGGCCGACACGCTCGAAGTGCTGGGGCTCGACATGGCTGCTGCCGGGCGCACGGCGGAGAAGACGCTGAACGAGATCGGCATCTGCTTCCTGTTCGCGCCCAACCACCATCCGGCGATGGTGCGCATCCAGCCGATCCGCAAGGCGCTCGGCCGCCGCACCATCTTCAACCTGATGGGCCCGCTGTCCAATCCGGTCGGGGTCAGGCGACAATTGATCGGCATTGCCCGGCCCGGCTATGTCTCGATCTATGGCGATGCGGCGGCGCGGCTGGGAACGGACCGCACCTTCATCGTTTCCGGCGACGAGGGGCTCGACGAATTGAGCCTCGCCGGCGGGAACGAGATGGCCGACGTCACCGGCCACGATTTCGCCATGCGGCGCGTCGACGCGACCACGGCCGGGCTTGGCCATGCTCCGCTCGATGCCATTCGCGGCGGCGACCCCGCCCACAACGCCAAGGCACTGGCGGCGCTGCTCGACGGCGAGCACAGCGCCTACCGCGAGACAGTGAAATTCAATGCGGCGGCCGCGCTGGTGGTCGCCGGCCGGACCGAGGATTGGACCGAGGGAGCAGCGCTGGCGGCTGAAGCGCTCGACAGCGGCGCGGCAAGGGCGCTCCTGGCGCGCTGGATAGAGATGGCGAAGTGATAGTACCATTGTCCGTTCGCCCTGAGCCTGTCGAAGGGCAGCCACCACGGCTCCGCAAATGCTGTGGCTGGACTTCGACAAGCTCAGCCCGAACGGATCTGGGGCACAATTGGTAATGAACAAGCTCGAGGAAATCTGCGCCGGCAAGTACACCGAAGTCGCCGCCCGCAAGGCCGCGCTGTCACCCGCCCAACTCGCCGACCGGATCGCGGCGCAGACCGAACCGCGCGGGTTCGAGGCGGCGCTGCGGGCCAAGGCGGCAGAGGGCTTCGCGCTGATCGCCGAGGTCAAGAAAGCTTCGCCCTCCAAGGGGCTGATTCGGGCCGATTTCGACCCCGCCAGCCACGCCCGCGCCTATCAGGCCGGCGGGGCGGCGTGCCTGTCGGTCCTGACCGACGAGGACTGGTTCCAGGGCCATGCCGATTATCTGGTCGCCGCGCGCGAGGCCTGCACCCTGCCCGCTTTGCGCAAGGATTTCATGGTCGACCCTTGGCAATGCGCCGAAGCGCGCAGCATGGGCGCGGATGCGATCCTGATCATCGTCGCCGCCCTGTCCGATACGCAGATGCAGGAGATCGAGGCGGCTGCGCGCGAACATGGGATGGATGTGCTGGTCGAAGTCCATGACGAAGCCGAGATGGAACGTGCCCATGCGCTGCAATCGCGGCTGATCGGGGTCAACAACCGCGATCTCAGGACTTTCACCACCGATCTCGCCACCACCGAGCGCCTCGCGCCGCTGGCGCCCGCAGGCACCCTGCTGGTCGGCGAAAGCGGGATCAACAGCCATGCCGACTGCCAGCGGCTGGCGGCGGCAGGGGTGCGGACCTTCCTCGTCGGCGAAAGTCTGATGCGGCAGGATGACGTGGAGGCGGCGACAAGGACACTGCTGGCAAGCTAGGCCCCTGTCCTACAAGGCGGGTCTCTGCCATGGAAAGAGTATGAAATCTCGCGACGGCCACTTCCTCTCCCATTCGAAAATGGTGCCCGAACCGGAGGGCCATTCTTTTTCTCCAGGACTGTGTGACAAGTGTGACATGGCCCCTGGGGAGCGTATCCTGCCGGAGGCCAGTGTATGACCAGACTCACCCATCTCGACGAGGCCGGCGCGGCGCATATGGTCGATGTCGGCGGCAAGGCCGAGACCCCGCGCATGGCGCGCGCAGGTGGTGTGATCCGCATGAGTGCGGAGGCTCTCGCGGCGATCAAGGCCGGGGACGCGCCCAAAGGCGATGTGCTCGGCACCGCGCGGATCGCCGGGATCATGGCGGCCAAGAAGACCGCCGAGTTGATCCCGCTGTGCCATCCGCTGGCGTTGACCTCGGTCGAGGTGACGTTCGACTATGTCGAGAGCGGGATCGCGGTTAGCTCCGCCGCCTCGCTGACCGGGAAGACTGGCGTGGAAATGGAAGCGATGACAGCGGCTTCGGTCGCGCTCCTCACAATCTACGACATGGCCAAGGCGCTCGACAAGGGCATGGTCATAGAAGGGGTCCGTCTGATCGAGAAGCGCGGCGGAAAGTCGGGCCACTGGCTGGCGGAATGAGCGCATCAATGCTCACCGTCGAGGAAGCGCAGGCGCGGATGCTGGCGCTGATCGCGCCGCTGCCGGTGGAGGGCGTGCCGGTCGAGCAGGCGGTCGGTCGCTATCTGGCTGAGACACTGCTGGCGGCGCGAACGCAGCCCCCGGCGGATCTCTCGGCCATGGACGGCTATGCGGTGGCCGGTCCGGGACCATGGCACAAGATTGGCGAGAGCCGCTGCGGCGAGCCATTCACCGGTGCCCTTACAGCATGCCAATGTGTCCGCATCTCGACCGGAGCGATCCTGCCGGAAGGTGCGGACCGCATCCTGATCCAGGAGGATGTCGTGGTCGAGGGAGACCGCGTGACCGCCGCCGAAGAGCCGGTCCTCGGGCAGCATATCC
This sequence comes from Erythrobacter sp. SDW2, assembly GCF_021431965.1. Classification (NCBI taxonomy): domain Bacteria; kingdom Pseudomonadati; phylum Pseudomonadota; class Alphaproteobacteria; order Sphingomonadales; family Erythrobacteraceae; genus Erythrobacter; species Erythrobacter sp. SDW2. The sequence continues at coordinate 1,694,079 of NZ_CP090370.1, read as the reverse complement.
GCCGCAAGGGGTTCGAGTTCGCGGCGGGTGACACACTGCTCCCGAGCGGAACCCTGATGGGCCCGGCACAGCTGGCGCTGGTGCGTTCGGCAGGTCATTCGGCCGTTCCGGTCAGGCGAGTGCCCACCGTGGCCATCTTCGACAGCGGCGACGAACTGGCGAGCGATCCCGCGGCCTGTGCAGTGCATCAGATTCCGGCCAGCAACGGTGCGATGCTCGGCGCTATGGCCGCGGCGCTGCCGTGCAAGCTTACACTGGGCGCGCCCTTGCCAGACCGGCTCGATGCCATTGTCGCCGCGCTCGAGGCGCAGAGCGATGCCGACCTGCTTGTATTGACCGGCGGGGCTTCGGTGGGCGATCACGATCTCGCCCGGCCAGCGTTGTTGGCCGTGGGGGCGGAACTCGACTTCTGGAAAGTCGCCATGCGTCCGGGAAAGCCGCTGATGGTCGCCCGTCGTGGCAGGCAGCTGGTGCTGGGCCTGCCGGGCAATCCGGTTTCGGCCTATGTCACAGCGGTGCTGTTCATGCTCCCCGCGCTGCGCCACCTTCTCGGCGCGGCGGACTGCCTGCCCCAGCCGATCATGCTCCCGCTGGCAGTGGAATGCCCTGAAGGCGGCGCACGGCGCGAGTTCCTGCGCGGGTTCCTGGGACCGGACGGCGTCATCCCTGCACACCAACGCGACAGCAGCGCGCTGCTGACGCTGGCCCGATCGAACCTACTGATCGACCGGCCCACTCAAACCGACGTGACCAAAGCGGGAACGTCTGTTCCGTGCTACCTGTTGGAAACTGGCGGAATTGCTTGACTTGCCGAATCGGGTTGCCTACTTGTTCCGCATTCGTTCGCATCAGCGATCGAAATGGGAACAGGCCATAGGGAGCCGCCGGACATGCTGACCGCCAAGCAGCACGAACTGATCCGCTTCATCCAGCAGAAGCTGGAGGACACCGGAATTTCGCCTTCGTTCGAGGAAATGAAGGAAGCACTCGACCTCAAGAGCAAGTCTGGCGTCCACCGCCTGATTTCCGCCCTGGAGGAACGCGGCTTCATCCGCCGCCTGCCCAACCGCGCCCGCGCGCTCGAAGTGCTCAAGCAGCCCGAGGATGCGGTCGGCGGCGGCAAGCCTGTCAACGACATTGTCGGCGCCCGCATGGCTGCACCCAAGGCAGCGCTCCAGCCGGCCAACGACATTATCGAGGTCCCGCTCCATGGCCGTATCGCCGCTGGCGTGCCGATCGAGGCGCTCGAAGGGCAGACGTCGATGCCGGTGCCTGCTGCGCTGCTCGGCCCTGGTGATCACTACGCGCTCGAGGTATCCGGCGACTCGATGATCGAGGCGGGAATCTTCGACGGCGACTATGCCCTCGTGCGCAGCACCAGCACGGCCCGCGACGGCGAGATCGTGGTCGCGCTGGTCAACAACGAGGAAGCGACGCTCAAGTACCTGCGCCGCGAGAACGGCAAGATCGTGCTCGATCCGGCCAATGGTTCCTACGCGCCACAGGTGTACGAGCCGCATCAGGTCGAGGTTCAAGGCAAGCTCGCCGGGTTGCTGCGCCGGTATCACTAGGTTACCCCGCGGGGAGCGGTCCTGTCCCCGCAGCGAGGCACGCCCGCCTCACCGCCGCTCCCCCATTTTTTCCGGCACTTCTCCCTTTTCGCGTGGCCTGTAGGGTCCCGGCTCGACCGGTTTCCACCAGCCATGCTGCCCCTCGCTCATGGCCACGCTGTCGAAGCGCTCCTGCTCAAGGAACAGCGCCAGCCCGCCGGACAGTCCGAGAAATTTGCGGTCCACCTTGAGCCACAAGGGCTGACATGAGCGCGGCAACCAGCGGTCGGCAATGACGATATCCGCCCGCTCGCAGGCCGCCGCCAGGGCCCGTTCCTCGATCCGCTCGCGGCTGCGTGCCATCATGATGTGCCACGGCCGCCCGCCCCGCCTGAGCGTGAGCACGCAGAAGTCGCGACTGCATCGTGCGCCCGGCCAGTCGGTGATCGCGACCGGCTCGCCTTCCATCCCGGCCAGTTCCATCAGGTTCTCGCGCGCATAGTCCGACCTACCCTCGCGCAGCATGATCAGCCGACCGTCCTCGACAATCCCGACATGCCGCCCGTCGCCCGAGACCAGCACGTCCGGCGTCGGCGTGAGGGCCAACATCGCCGCCGCCACACCTGCGGGGACCAGTCCCACCAGCCGCTTGCGCCCCTGCCACAACGCCAGCCACAGCCCGCCAAAGACGAACAGTGCCAAGGTCCCCAGCTCCATTTGCGGCATCAGCTTGACCGCGCCCGGCTGGTCCGACGTCAGATGCGCGATACCAAGCAACAGATCGAGCGATTGCCCCGCGAGCCACCAGAACGGCGCGCCCGCCCCGACAAGGTCGAATGCCAGTGCAATGGCGATCAGCGGCATGGAAATGAATGTAACCAGCGGGATCGCCACGACATTGGCCAGCGCACCGTAGATACCCGCCCGGTGGAAGTGGAACAAAACGATCGGCATCAACGCGATCTCGATCACCAGCCCGGTTACCAGCAACATCGCTACACGCCTGCCGCCGTGCGCTAGCCAGCTCTCTTCACGCGGCGCGAGAAAAGCCTTGACCGGAGCGGAATTGTGCAAGGCGACAATTGCCAGCACCGCGCTGAACGACATCTGGAAACTCGGCCCCACCAGCGATTCCGGCCATAACAGCAGGACGAAGCCCGCCGCCACAGCTACCATCCGCAGCGACAGCGCCTCCCTGCCCAATGCCAACGCAATCAGCACCAGCACCGCTGCGGCGCAGCTTCGCACCGTCGGCACCTCTGCCCCCGTCAGCAAGGTATAACCGATCCCCGCCGCCGCACCCACCGCCGCCGCCACGACCGGCAACCGGGCCCGCAGGGCCAGCCATGGCCAGAGCGCCAGCAATTTGATCGCCAGCAGGTAGGCCGCTGCGATAATGGCGCTGACATGCAGGCCGCTGATCGACAGCAAGTGGGTCAACCCGGCATCGCGCATGGCCTCTTCGTCGGCGTCCGAGATCGCGCCCCGGTCCCCGCTGGCAAAGGCAGCAGCGATGGTTCCGGCCGATCCGCCCAGCCGTTCCCTGACATGCCCGGACAAAGTCCGCTGCACCGAGGCGATCCCGCTCGCCGGCGGCGGCGTCGCCACCACTTCGATATCGCCGATCACCGATCCGGTCGCCGCGAGGCCGTCGAACCATGCCCGTCGGGCAAAATTATAGGCACCCGGCACCAGCGGCGCACCCGGTAGCATCAGCCGCGCCCTCAGCCGCAGCACCGCACCTTCGCGCAATTCCGATAATGCCTGCTCCTGCGGGACATTGACGCGGATTTTCTGCGCTTGCCCGGTTGCGGCATCGCGCACCGCCATTACCAGCCTGATCCGTTCCTCGGCGGGCTGATCCTCGCGCTCCAGCACCTTGCCCTGGTACCATTGCACTGTCGGCGCAGCGATCGGTTCTGCCCCGACCATGGCTGAGCGCGCCCAGATCAGGCCCGTTCCGAGACCACTCGCCAGGCCCATCGCCAACATTGCCATGGCAATATGCGGCAATGCGCCTCGTCGGAGCAGGAACATCCCGGAAGCGGCCAGTAGCGCCGAGAAGGCAATCGCAGCGATCCACGGCGTGGGTCCCGGCAACCAGAACCACAGCCCTATCCCGGCAGCCAGCGTCACCGCAATCCACGGGGCTCGGTCGAACCCCGCAGCGCCAAGTTCCTGATCCATCCACGCCACTTTGCTGGACAAGCGCCAGCGTGAGTGCCAATGGCTCTGCTGCAATGCAGCATGGCCTGACCCGGGGCCGCCCCCCGGCTCACCCCCGGCGAGCGGAACTGCTGGTGTCATACGGGTCACCATGGACCGAATAGGAAAGGAAGCCACGCAAGATGGCAAGCAATAGTGGTGCAGCGCCGGTGGTAACCCGCTTTGCGCCGTCTCCCACCGGCTATCTGCACCTTGGAGGCGCGCGCACGGCGCTGTTCAACTGGCTGTTCGCCCGTCACCACGGCGGCAAGGTCCTGCTGCGGATCGAGGACACCGACCGCAAGCGCAGCACGCAGGATGCGATCGACAAGATCATCGAGGGGCTCGACTGGCTCGGGCTCGATTTCGATGCCCCGCCGCTGTTCCAGTCCGACCGCGCCGAGCGCCATGCCGATGTCGCGCGACAGTTGCTGGCGGAAGGCCATGCGTACAAATGCTTCGCCACGCCCGAAGAACTCGAAGCCATGCGCGAGGAGCAGCGCGCCAAGAAACTGCCACAGCGTTATGACGGCCGCTGGCGTGACCGCGATCCTTCGGAAGCGCCTGAAGGGACACCCTTTGTAATCCGCCTCAAGACTCCCAACGAGGGCGAAACCGTCATCGAAGACAAAGTCCAGGGCAAGGTCACCGTCCGCAACGAGGAAATCGACGACTACGTGCTGTTGCGCGCCGATGGCACGCCGACGTATATGCTGGCCGTGGTGGTCGACGATCATGACATGGGCGTCACCCACATCATCCGAGGCGATGATCACCTCAACAATGCCTTCCGTCAGCTGCCTATCATCCGCGCCATGGACCAGATCGAGGGCAAGTGGCCGGACCCGGTGTATGCCCATGTCCCGCTGATCCACGGCCCGGACGGGGCCAAGCTGTCAAAGCGTCACGGCGCCGTCGGGGTCGAAAGCTATCGCGACGAGATGGGCGTGCTGCCCGAAGCATTGTTCAATTACCTGCTCCGCCTCGGCTGGGGCTATGGCGACCGCGAGGAATTCACCAAGGAAGAGGCGGCCGAGGTCTTTACCCTTGAAGGCGTCGGCAAGAGCCCCTCGCGCTTTGACACCAAGAAGCTGCTCAACCTCAACGGGCACTATATCCGCGAGGCCGATAATGCCCGGTTGGCGGCGCTGGTGGCCGAGAAGTTGGCCGAAGACGCCGATGTCGCCCTGCTGACGCGGGCCATGCCGGAGCTCAAGGTACGGGCCAAGGATATCAACGAGCTGGCCGAAGGCGCCGGCTTCCTGTTCGCCAAGCGCCCGCTGACCATGACCGATAAGGCGGCCTCCCTGCTGGAAGGCGATGGGCGCGCAATATTGAGCAAGATTTCCGCCGCGTTACAGGCGGAAAATGACTGGACAATCGAGGCCCTCGAAGCCACTACGAAGGCGCTCGCCGAGAGCCTTGAACTGGGTCTCGGCAGGCTGGCGCAACCCATGCGCGCAGCTTTGACGGGGACGACCACGTCCCCTGGTATTTTCGATGTGCTCGTCCTGCTCGGCAGGGAGGAGTCCCTGGCGCGAATTAACGCCCAGGTGACGCCCGCCGAATAGGATACGAGCAAGGACAGATTGTAGGAGAACGACAATGGCAGATACGGCAAAGCTGGAGCTGAACGGCCAGTCCCATGAATTCCCGGTGCTCAAGGGCACGACCGGACCCGACGTTGTCGATATCCGCAAGCTCTATGGCGCGACCGGCGCTTTCACCTTCGACCCCGGCTACAAGTCGACCGCCAGCTGCGAAAGCGCGCTGACCTATATCGACGGTGACGAAGGCATCCTGCTCCATCGCGGCTATCCGATCGGCCAGCTGGCCGAACATTCCAGCTTCATGGAAGTCAGCTACTTGCTCCTCAATGGCGAACTGCCCAACCAGGCCGAACTCGACGACTTCAGCTACACGATCACCCGCCACACCATGCTGCACGAGCAGCTGATGACTTTCTATCGTGGCTTCCGCCGCGATGCGCACCCGATGGCGATCATGTGCGGCGTGGTGGGCGCGCTGTCGGCGTTCTATCATGACAGCACCGACATCTCCGACCCGGAACACCGCAAGATCAGCAGCCACCGCCTGATCGCCAAGATGCCGACCATTGCTGCGATGGCCTACAAATACTCCATCGGGCAGCCGTTCCTCTATCCGCAGAACGACCTGAGCTACACCGGCAACTTCCTGCGCATGACCTTCGGTGTGCCGGCGGAAGAATACGAACTGCACCCGGCTATCGAAAAGGCGATGGACCGGATCTTCATCCTCCATGCCGACCACGAGCAGAACGCCTCGACCTCGACCGTGCGTCTCGCCGGTTCGTCGGGCGCGAACCCGTTTGCCTGCATCGCGGCGGGCATCGCCTGCCTGTGGGGTCCGGCCCATGGCGGTGCCAACGAAGCTGCGCTCAACATGTTGCAGGAAATCGGCACCCCTGACCGGATCCCGCACTATATCGAGCGGGCCAAGGACAAGAACGATCCGTTCCGCCTGATGGGCTTCGGCCACCGCGTCTACAAGAACTACGACCCGCGCGCGACCGTGATGCAGCAGACGCTGCGCGAAGTGTTCGAAGCGCTCAAGACCAGCGATCCGGTGTTCGAGACCGCGCTCGCGCTCGAGGAAATTGCGCTGAACGACGATTACTTCAAGGAAAAGAAGCTGTTCCCTAACGTGGACTTCTATTCCGGCATCATCCTCAGCTCGATCGGCTTCCCGACCACCATGTTCACCGCTCTGTTCGCCCTCGCCCGCACCGTCGGCTGGGTGGCGCAGTGGAACGAAATGATCAGCGACCCCGGCCAGGTCATCGGCCGTCCACGCCAGCTCTACACCGGCCCGACCGAACGTGACTACGTTCCGATCGGCCAGCGATAAGATTTCGGGAGCCGGGCTGCGGAAGCAGTCCGGCTTTCACGTTTCGGAATTGACCGGCAGGGTGAGAGTGAAGGTCGCCCCTTCGCCCGGCTCGCTTTTGACTTTGAGGTCGCCGCCCATCGCTCGCGCCAAGCGGCGAGAGATGTACAGACCAAGCCCGGACCCGCCGTCACCGCTGCGGCCAAGCCGTTCGAACTTCTCGAAGATCGCCGCTTGCTGGGCCTTGTCGATACCCGGTCCCTGGTCGATCACCCGCGCCCCGGCGACCTTGCCGTTGCGCGCCAGTTCGACCCGGATTTGCGAACCTTGCGGCGAATAGCGGATCGCATTGCCGATGAGATTGAGCAACACCTGCAACACGCGGCGGAATTCGCCCACCGCCGGGCAGCGCTTGTCGCGATCGGGCATCTCGATGGTGATGCCCTTTTCCTGCGCAGTAACCCCGAGGATGCCCGCCGCTTGCCGCACGACATCGACCAGGTCGATCCTGTCGGGGGCGGTCGAAAAGCCCTCTGCCTCGATCACTTCCAGATCCGCGAGGTCGTCGATCAGCGAGAGCAGGTGCTGACCCGCGGCAGCGATATCGGCGGCATAGTCGCTGTATTCATCGGCCAGCGGCCCGGCGAGTTTGGTGCGGATTGTCTCTGCATTGGCGATAATGCGCGAGATCGGCTGGCGCAACACCGGCGACAGGTCACGGCCGAGCCGGGCCTGCACTTCTTGGTTCTGGCTACGTCGACGATCGCCGCGCTTGGCCCAGGCGCGGTTGGCGACGAGGTAGAGCTCGAAGCCTTCGCTGCCCGGAACAGGTTCGCCGATGGGGATAAGGCGCACGGTCCATTGGCGCGGACTACCCTCAACCTCGCAGCGGGCCTGATCGAGCAGGCGCCAGTGCAATGGCTGGGCGTGCAGGTTGCCTGGAATGCTGACGAAGTCTGTCCATGCTTTGCCCGGATCGGCTTCGATCCGGCGGACCAGTGATTGCAGGTCCTCCGCTTCGGTATCGACTGTCAGGATGCGCTGTTGCGGATCGAGCCGGGCATGCAGTTCGGCCAAGGCATTGTCGATGGCGTCGCGGCGGGCGGCGGCATCGTCTTCGGTCCCGCTGACGGGCGCCGAAACCTGCCAGGTCGCGACAGAGATGGAACAGCCGCGTTCGTTCTTTCCTTCGTAAGGAACAACTTCGACCCACGCCGTGATGCGGTCATTGCCGTCGAAGGCGCGGATCGTGCGGGCGAGACGCAGGTCCATCGAACGGGCCTTGCGGACCAGCTGGCGCAGCTCGTGAATGGCAATCGCGCCCGGCAGTTCACCGCCGCAGGCGCGCTGGAGCCGTGCAAGGGGCTCGTCCGCTTCGACCAGCCGGTCGTCTGCGTCAGTGCGTGCCTTGGCAAGAATGGAATCGGAAACGCGGCTCACGGATCAGCTTGTCCGCCATCCGCCCGAGGCGGCGAGCATCGCCTGTGCCCGGTCGACCCGCAGCTGCGAGAAGCCTTCCGGCAGCGAAATCTCGGGATGGAGGTAGAGAAACTGCTCCTCGACCTCCTTCGGACTGAGACCAGAACTGCGCAGTGCGAGGGCAAGGCGGGCCAGCTGGCGGTCGTTGGTCGAAAGTGCAACGACGTCACGCTCCTGCTGCGAAGACGAAGCCAGGGCGGTCAGGAACAGTGCAACGCCGGCATGCGAAACCGACAACGCAGCACGGGCACCCCCGCCCATCCCTTCGACCAAGCGCGAAAGCAAGCCGAGACGGCTGCTACTTTCGTCGAAATCCTTGCGCATTCGCGTCTCGATCCGGCCCACCAAAGCCGTATCGAGGCCACCGGCATAGCTGCGCCAGGTCATCAATGCGTGGTGGAACAGGTCGGCAGGAAGCTCGGCAAGCGGCAGCTGCATGCGCTTCTGGCGCTGTACGAAACGGGCTTGCGAAGCCAGCGCCTGCATTGCCAGCGCGGCAGTCGCCGGATCGTCGGACGCAACCAACGACTGCATCAGGGGTGAAAGCACCGGATCGATCGCGTTGCGCCCGCGCAGCCGCTCGGCCAGATGGCATTCGATGGCGAGGCCGTGGCAATGGGTCAGAAACGCCGGATCGGCCGCGATCATCTCGGCCAAATCTTCCGCGTTCCGGATGGCGAAACCATGCGGATCGACCTCGTCGGTTTCACCGGCCTGGAGTTCGAGCAACTGCTGGGCGATGCCATTCACCATGCCGCGGATTCGGGCCACGATCTCGTCGCTGAACAACGAGTGGTCGTGGTTGGCGATCAAGTGGCCAAGGATCGGCCCGATCGTGCCGAGCATGACATCGCCATGCGCGAGCTCATTGCGCAGGATCGCTTCGACAGGTGCCTCGGCGGACACAGGGGTTTCAGCATTGGTCATAGCAGCCTCGATCATCGGCCACGCTTAACGCAGCATAGTTAAGCCTGCGTTATTGCTGGCTGGTTGCGCATGTTAAGCAAAATCGCGGCCAGAGACAGCGCGCTGGCGAGGGCCGGGCCTGCGATCCAGAAACCTGCCAGACCACCGAGGCCAGTTCCGAGCCAGAGGGCGACGCGGTCGGTAAAAAGTTCGGCCATGCGATGCTTGCCGAGCCCTGCGAGCAACCACGTCGCCACCGTCAACAATGCGATGTAAAGCGTGGAAGACCAACCGAATTGCGTGTGGAGGCCGGAGGCCAACGCCAGAGCACCCACCGGTTCCGCAACCATGGGCAGGAGGGCATCCAGCCGACCCGGCTTCGGCGCCGAGAAGACCCGCGCATCGCCCTGCTTTTTCGAAAGAACCCCACATTGCAACAAGCAACAGGAAAGCGCCACCAGCAACAATGAGAACGCTGGCAATGCCAGGTACAGGCACGCGAGTGCGCCAATCGCGGCAAGCGCGCCCGAACCGAGTGTGGCCAAGGCAAGCCGCGGTCGACCGACCAACCATGCGCCAATCGGTTCAGTCACGAATCGTTGCAGATAGGAAGAACCCCCTGCATCCACACCGCTATCGGCCACCGGCACACGATCCGTCGAGAGCGACCACTGGCCAGTCGCCGCCCACGGTTCCGGAATCGCTCGCTCACGCACTCGTGCCGCCCGGCCTGCGCGCAACAGGGCGGAGACTGGCTCGATATCCCCACCCAATTCATCGAGCCGCTCGATGACCCGCCCGGGCAGGACCATTCCGCCCGCCCAACAGTGGTCACGATCGAGCCGTTCGAAACCGCCTGCCATGCCCGTTGCCGCCGGAATAGTAAGAATCACGGGACCACCGGAGAGAGGTTCAAGCGCCTTACTCTCACCGGCCACGAGACCTTCTGCCAGCACCAGCAGTTCATCCTGTTGGCGCAAGCTACCGAGCAATTGCCGACCGCGCTGGATCAGGCGAAACTGTGCCCCGCCAGCCTCGGCCATCCGTTGCGCCCGGATTGCCAGACCGTCCTGTTCGGGCGTCGACAGCCAAATCCTCCCGCATCCCAATGCCAGCGCAACGTCGACCTGCCGCTCCAGCACGCTCACCCCGCCCACGACGCGTCGATTGCCACCGATGCCCGTGGCCGGACCGAGCGAAAGCAAGGCTATCCGAGAAGTATCGTCCGATCCCATCGCGGTTGCAGCGATAGGCGCAGGCCATACGAAATCCAAGCGAGAGCAGCGGAGCCTGCCCCGGCTTTTGCGCTATTCGTCGAACTCGGCGAGGAAACGGTCAAGCTTGCGCAAAACGACCGGATCGCCAGGCGCACTGGACACAGCTTCTTCGGCCAGTACCATAAGCGGTTCGGCATGAAAGCTCGCGGCGAGCCCCTTGATCCGCTGCGCTGCGACCAGCCAGTTGCCGTCGCAACGGGCGCGCGAAAGCAGATCGATCTGCTGCGCCACGCTCTCGCGAAAGGCCAGGCGCAACTCTGCATGCAGGGCGGCATCGCCCCCTGCAGCAGCCGCCAGCGTGGCGGAAAAGGCACCATTTTCAAAGGCCATGACACTCGGTCTATCGCGTTAAGGTTAAAGCGGGGTTTAATCGTGACGCAAAAGTGGTAGATTCCCGGCCATGAGCGGGGGTCATCATATCAGGGCAGTCGGCGCTTCGGGCGGCGATGGCACGGCGCAAACACCGGCAGAGAACGGCGCCGTTGCGGCCGCCGAGGATGATCTGGTGCTGGAGGACAGCTGGGAAGATGAGTGGGCCGAAGAGCCTGCACGGCGCACTTTCGGCTGGCTCGTTCCAGCCGCAGCGCTCCTCGCCATTGCTGCCTGGACAGTGTTCTTCGCCTGGGCCAACCGCGCTGCTTTGCTCGCCGGGACGACACCGCAGCAATGGACCGGCTGGATCGGTCAATGGGCCATCCCGGTACTGGTAGTGCTCGCCCTCTGGGTGCTGTTCCAGCGCAACAGCACCCTTGCCGCGCGCCGCTATGCCGAGGCAGCCTCGGCCTTGTCGTCGGAATCTGCGCTGCTCGAACAGCGCCTGACAACGGTAAATCGAGAGTTGAGCCTGGCGCGGGAATTTCTTGCCTCGCAGGGTCTCGAGCTGGAATCTCTCGGCCGCATCGCTAGCGAACGGCTCAGCGAGCATGCCGACAGGCTGCAATTACTGGTTCGCAACAATTCCGCCCAGGTCGAACAGATCGCCAGCGTCAGCGCTATCGCCATGGAGAACATGGACAAGCTACGTGGCGACCTGCCTGTGATTGCCAATTCGGCGCGCGATGTTGCCAACCAGATCGGCAATGCCGGCGGCACGGCCGAGGGCCAGATCGAGCGGCTGGTGAGCGGCTTTGCCCGACTCAACGAGTTCGGTGCCGCGAGCGAGCGGCAGGTCGCTGCATTGAGCGAAAAAGTCGAGGCCACTCTCGCCGCTTTCGAAGCGCAAGCGGTCAAGATGGAGGAAATCACCTCTGCCCGCTTTGCCGCCCTGCGCGAGGCAAGCGAGGAATTTCGCGGTGAACTCGACAGCCGCGAGGTCCACAGCCTGGCCGCTTTGCGGCGCCGGGCGAACCAGCTGGCGGAAGAACTCGGCTCGACCCGCGGCATGCTGGAGGAACAGGAAGAGGAAGCGCTCAAATCGATGCGCGCCCGCCTTACTGGCTTGCGCAACGAGAGCGAGACCATTGCCCGCGCTATCCGCCAAGGCGAGGAAGAAGCAAAGGCGCTGTGGATCGGGCAGATCGACGGAATGCAGCAACGGCTGACCGAGGCCGTAGAGCAGATTCGGTCGATCGATGACCAGTTTCTCGCAGCTGCCGGCAAGAAACAGCAGGAGCTCCGAGACGAGGCTGCGCGCATTGATGCCAATATCGCCGAGCGCAATGCAATCTTTGCAGGACAGCTCGACGAGCGGCGAGCCCAGTTGGAAGCCAGCGAGGCAGCTGCGCTTACCGCATTGCAAGAGCAACTCGCGGCCATCGATAGCGAGCTGGAGGCCCGCCGGGCCCGACAGGCCGAGCATGCCCTCGCCCTGCAGACCAGCACCGAAGCTGCGACCGCCAAGGTGGCCGAACTTACCGCACAGATCGAAGGCCTTCTGGGCGAAAGCCGTACGGCACAGGAAGGCTTGCTCGAAACCACGCTGGCCATGGCAAAGGACCTTGCTTCAAGCCGGGCCGACATGGCCGCGACCCAGTCTGTCGTGGCCGATATGACCGAAGCCTGCGTGCGCTTGCTCGAACTCATCCAGGCGAGCGTGCAACACAGCAGGAACGATTTGCCGAACGCTATCGGCGTGGCCGAGCAACGTCTCGAGGCTGCGCGGCAATCGACCGAAACTCTTGGGGCAATGCTGTCGGAAAGCGTGGCCCGGTCGGTATCGATCTCCAACTATGTCATCGCCGCCAATGACAGTGGCGAGTCCCTGCAGATACGGACCGGAGCGTTGCACGCTCGCCTCAAGGCCCTGAGCGCCGACTACAGTGCCGAGATCACCAGCCTGCGCGAGGCACTGGGGATGCTGGAGGAAGACGGTCAGCGGATCTCCGAAAGCTCGCAAGAGCAGTTGCGCGAGGCGATCACCTTGCTCGAAGACAAGGTGCGCGAAGCCCTTGCGCTAGCTGGCGAGGAAAGCAGCGAAACCATTGAGAAGATCGCGCAAGGCATCGGCTCGCGTGCGGCGGAGACCATCGACCGGGCGGTTCGCCAGAATTCGGACCAGGCCATTGCCGCGCTCGACGAAGCGGCCACCCGCTCGGCCGCCTCGGCACGCGAGGCAGCGGTGCAATTGCGCGACCAGCTTTCGTTGGTGAACGAGCTCGCCGGCAATCTCGAGAACCGCGTCGAGCGTGCCCGCGAACGCGCGCAGGAGCAGGTCGACAATGATTTTGCCCGTCGGGTGGCATTGATTACAGAGGCGCTCAATTCCAACGCTATCGACATTGCGAAGTCGCTGTCGACCGATGTCACGGATACCGCTTGGGCCAGCTACCTGCGCGGGGATCGAGGCATCTTTACCCGCCGCGCGGTCAGCCTGCTTTCCAACACCGAAGCACGCGAGATTGCGGAACTCTATGACGCCGACGTGGACTTCCGGGACCATGTAAGCCGCTACATTCACGATTTCGAAGCGATGCTGCGGACCATGCTCTCGACGCGTGACGGCAATGCCATCGGCGTAACCTTGCTCAGCAGCGATATGGGCAAGCTTTACGTCGCGCTGGCGCAGGCAATCGAGCGATTGCGGACCGAGTAAGCTGCGCCCTAACCCGCGCTACGCTGAGCCATGCCGAACAAGTCGATCACCTCGACCCCGACCCAGCCGTACTCCCAATTGAGGACCCATAGCGTGGTGAACACCACTGCGACCAAAGTGGCGCGCAAGGCGACCTTGGCAGGACGGAAATTGACTGGCGCACTGTCGGCCTGACCTGGCACTTTGGCCACGCCCGCCTCGTCGGCCGTCTTCACCCCGAAGGGAAGCAGGATGAAGGCGCTCATCACCCAGAACAGGGCATAGATGGCGATAATCGATGTCCAGGCCATGATCGATTCCCTTCCTCAGGCTTCCGCCAGCATGACTTTGACCTGCGGCTTCTTGCCTGACCAGCGGGTTGCCGCCCGCCGCGCGGCGAGGCGCGCGGCTTCGATGATCGCTTCCCTGCTGCCGGTATCCTTGCCGCGCAGCTTCTTCAGGGCATCGACGATATCGGCCTGCGCTTCCTCGACAAAGGCCGGGTAGTCCTCATCCAGCGGCAGCCCCAACCCTTCAACCTGCGGGCGTCCCTTGGCATCGAGCACCACCACTACGACCCCGTTGTGCGCCAGGCGGCGGCGCATGACTATGCTCTCGCCATCGGCCGGGACGATAATGTCGCCGTCCAGCAGCAGCCTGCCGGTGTGTACCTGCGCAACCCGTCCCGGCGTGCCCGGGGCCAGTCGCACGATGTCGCCATTGGCCTGGAAGATGTTGTGCGGGATGCCGTTTTCTTTCCCAAACCGCGCCTGTTCCTGCATGTGACGGATCTCGCCATGGACGGGGACGAGGATCTCCGGCCGCAGCCAACTGTAGAGCGCGGCAAGTTCCGGGCGACCAGGATGACCGGAGACATGGATCATGCTCTGCCGGTCGGTCACCATCACGATCCCGCGCGCGGCGAGCCGGTTCTGGATCACCCCGATGCTGAGCTCGTTGCCGGGGATCTGGCGGCTGGAGAACAGCACCACGTCGCCGCTCGACAGCTCCAGCGGGTGGTTCTCCTCGGCAATGCGGGCCAGCGCCGCGCGCGGCTCACCCTGCCCGCCGGTCGCGAGGATCAGCACTTGCCCGCGAGGCAGGCCCATTGCCGTATCCCAGTCGACCACATTCGGGAAATCCTGCAAATATCCCGACTGCTTGGCGACATCGATGATCCGATCGAGCGAGCGCCCGGCAATGCACAGCTCGCGCCCGGTTGCCTTGGCTACTTCGCCCAGCGTCTGCAGGCGCGCGACATTGGAAGCGAAGGTGGTCACCAGTACCCGCCGCCCGGACCACTTGCTTACCTCGTCGAGCAGGCCCTTGTAGACCGCGCCTTCCGATCCGCTGGAATTTGGATTGAACACATTGGTGCTGTCGCACACCAGCGCCAGCACGCCGTCGTCGCCGATCTGGCGCAATTCCTCCTCGGTGGTCGGCTCGCCGATGATCGGATCCTCGTCGAGCTTCCAGTCGCCGGTGTGGAACACCCGGCCAAAGGGCGTGTCGATCAGCAGTGCGTTGCCTTCGGCAATCGAGTGCGCGAGCGGGAGATAGGTTACGGTGAACGGCCCAAGCTCGATCTCGCCATGATCTTCCTCGATGACGACAACTTCGACTTCATCGAGGAGATCGGCCTCCTGAAGCTTGCGTCGGACCAACTCGGCCGTGAAGGGCGTTGCATAGAGCGGCACGCCGAGGTCGGCAGCGAAATAGGGCACCGCGCCGATATGGTCCTCATGTGCGTGGGTCAGCACGACACCGATCAGGTCGTCCGCCCGTTCCTCGATGAAATCAAGGTCAGCAAAGACCAGTTCGGTGCCGGGGTATTCGTTCGCACCGAAGGTCATTCCGAGGTCAACCATCAGCCACTTGCCCTGACAGCCATAGAGATTGACGTTCATGCCGATCTCGGCAGAGCCGCCAAGGGCGAGGAAAAGCAGTTCGTCTTCGGGGGTGTAATCGTTCTTCACGTTATTCCGCTTGTTTGCTCGCCCGTTCGGCGAGGATGGCGAGGCCATCAAGTGTGAGGTCGGTATCGACCGCGTCGAATATCTCGGTGTGTTCGTCAAACAGGATCGCCAGTCCGCCGGTGGCAATCACCTTTGCGGGGCGGCCGATTTCCTTGCGCATCCGGGCGATCAGCCCTTCCATCATGGCGACATAACCCCAGAACACGCCGATCAGCATCTGGCTTTCGGTGTTGCGACCAATGACGCTGTCGCTCTGCGGGCTCTCGATCGCGATGCGCGGCAGCTTGGCCGTATTGCTGACCAATGCGTCCAGAGAGAGATTGATCCCCGGAGCGATAATGCCTCCCTTATAGGCCCCGGTGAAATCGACCGCGTCGAAAGTGGTGGCGGTGCCGAAGTCGATGACGATCAGGTCGCCTTCGTATTTGGCATGGGCGGCAATGGTGTTGAGCGCGCGGTCGGCCCCCAGCGAATTGGGCTGGTCGACATCGACAACGATGCCCCACTCAGCCTTGCCCTGCCCCGAAATTAGCGGCTCGACGCCGAAGTATTTTTCGCAAAGGACCGTCAGGTTATGGACCGCTCGGGGGACGACCGAACCTACGATGATCTGTGTGATGTCGCTCTTGGCGACGCCTTCGATCGAGAGAAGCTGGAGCAGCCATACGGCATATTCGTCGCCTGTACGACGCGGATCGGTCGCGATGCGCCAGCGGGCGCGGATTTCCCGCCCCTCGAACAGCGCGAAGACGACATTGGTGTTACCGGCATCAATGGCGAGCAGCATCTTAAGCGTCTCCTTCACACGAGCATCACGTCGCCAGCGTGAATGACACGGACCGCGCCGTCTTCCAAGCGCAGCCGCAGGGTTCCTTCGCCATCGAGTCCGGCAAAGTGGCCCTGCACCACGCTTCCGTCGGGTTCGTGAACCGAGAGCGCAGTTCCCTCAGGGGTGCCGACCGCCAGCCAGCGGCGAATGATCGGGGCAAGGCCGAAACTGCGCCAGCGATCCAGCTCGCGATCGAGCGAGGCTGCCAGCGCTGCGGCAAAAGCGTCCCGGTCAGGGGCCGGGCCGAATGATGCCAGCGCCACTGTCTTGCGGTCAGGCAAATCGGGTGCGGCAGCGAGGTTGACGCCAATGCCGACCACCACCGCCTGCCCCGCCCGCTCCAGCAGTATGCCGCACAGCTTGGCTCCGCCCAGCAGCACATCATTGGGCCATTTGAGCATCAGGGCCGCAGGGTTCGGGCACAGCGGCTGCACCGCTTCATAGACCGCCAGTCCCGTCACCAATGCCAGTGTATGTGCGGGCGGATCACCCGCAGCTGGATGCACCACGGTCGAGCCCATGAAGTTGCCGTGCCCGTCGAACCATATCCGCCCCTGCCTGCCGCGCCCGGCGGTCTGGCGGTCGGCGATCAGCCAATCGCCTTCGGGCACCCGTTCGCCTGCGCCGACGCGGGCGATCAGATCGGCATTGGTGGAGCCGGTTTCGGCGACGGTCCGGATCAAGCGGCCACAAACAGCGCGGCCGCCGCGCTATCGGTCAGCGTGCCCAGCCACTTGGTCAGAAAGTAACCGAGCGGCGAGATCAGCACAGTGGCGATGAACAGGATTGCCCAATGCGCGTGGTCGCTCGCACCCTTGATGCGGTCGGCAGGCTCATCGAAGAACATCACCTTGACGAACTTGATGTAGTAGAACGCGCCGATCACGCTGGCCGCGATACCGAGCGCGGCGAGCAGCACCAGGTCCGCCTCGACGGCAGCCTGGAACACTACGAACTTGCCCCAGAAGCCCAGCAGTGGCGGAATGCCCGCGAGACTGAACATCAGCGCCAGCAGGCACCAGGCCAGCGCGGGGCGAGTGGTCGACAGCCCGGCGATGTCGTCAAAGGTCTCGAGCGGCGTCCCGTCCTCGGCCCGCAGCATCAGCAGCGCGGCAAAGCTGCCGAGCGACATCACGACATAGATCGCGAGATAGGTCAGCATGGCGCTGAGGCCCGCGACGGATGCGGCTGCGAGGCCGATCAGGATGAAGCCGACGTTGTTGATCGAGGAATAGGCCAGCAGCCGCTTCAGGTTGTTCTGGCCGATCGCGCCCAGTGCCCCGACCACGATCGAAGCGAGCGCCGCGAAGATCACGATCTGGCGCCACGCCGCAGTCTGGTCACCGAAGGCATCGAGCGCGACGCGGGCCGTCAGGGCAACGGCGGCAACCTTGGGTGCCGTGGCGAAGAAGGTCGTCACCGGGGTCGGCGCGCCTTCGTAGACGTCAGGCGTCCACATATGGAACGGCACGGCGGCAATCTTGAAGGCGAGGCCGGCCAGGACGAAGATCACCCCGAACAGCGCCCCGGTCGACATCTCGTCCGACAGTGCCATGCGCACGCCTTCGAAGCTGGTCGTGCCGGTGAAGCCATAGACCAGGCTCATACCGTAAAGCAGGATGCCGGAAGCCAGCGCGCCAAGTACGAAGTACTTGAGGCCTGCCTCGGCCGAGCGCGTGTCATTACGGAGGAAGCTCGCCAGCACATAGGCCGACAGGCTGTTGAGTTCGAGTCCGATGTAGAGCGTGATGAAATCGCCCGCCGAAACCATGATGCCCATGCCCAGCGTGGCGAACAGCACCAGCACCGGATACTCGGGCTTCATCGCGCCGAGGCGGTCGAAGAAGGTCGGCGCCACCATCAGCGCGCCGATCGCGGCGATGTAGATCAGCAGCTTGGCAAAGGCGGCAAAGCTATCAGCGAAGAACTGCCCGCCGAACGCTGCCACTCCCTGCCCGGCAGCGCCGCTGACCAGCGCCGGGACTGTCATCACGGCAGCAGCACCGATGGCGGTGGCGGCAAGAATGCTCACCAGCCGCGAGGACTTGTCGCCCATCCACGCCGCGCCCAGCAGCAGCACGAGCCCAGAGAGGCTGAGCAGGATCTCAGGCGCAATCAGCGCAAGGGATGCGTTGAGGTCCATCAGTGTGCTCCCTCCGCGCCTTCGGGTTTGGCGGAGTCTTCCGGTGATTTAGAGTGGTGTTCGATGTAATTGGCGTTGTGTTCGCGGGGTTCGCCCGCGGCCAGCTTGGCATCGCCGTCAGGGGCGGCGCGCGCGACGCGGGCCTCCAGAGCGGCAATGTCGGCCCGCATCGGGGCGAGGAAGCTTTCGGGATAGACGCCCATCCACAGCACCGCCGCGGCAATCGGGGCAAGGATCGCCCATTCGCGCGGCGTAAGGTCGGTCATGGCGGCGGCATCTTGATTGACCTGCGCACCGAACACCACCCGGCGGTAGAGATAGAGCATATAGCCCGCACCAAGGATGATCCCGGTGGTCAGGAACAGCGTTACCGTGCTCGACACCTGGTACACGCCGGCAAGGCTCAGGAACTCGGCGACGAAGCCGCTGGTGCCCGGCAGGCCGATGCTGGCCATGGTGAAGAGCAGGAAGAACAGCGCATACTTGGGCATGTTGATGGCGAGGCCACCGTAACGGCTGATTTCACGCGTATGCAGCCGATCGTAAATCACGCCCACGCACAAGAACAGCGCGCCCGAAACGAGGCCGTGGCTCAGCATCACGATCATCGCCCCTTCGAGGCCCTGGACATTGAAGGCGAACAGGCCCGCCGTCACGATCGCCATGTGCGCGACCGAGCTGTAGGCGATCAGCTTCTTCATATCCTCTTGCACCAGCGCCACGAGCGAGGTGTAGATGACCGCCACCATGCTCAGGGCGAAGACCAGCGTGGTGAACTGCGCTGAAGCCTCGGGGAACATCGGCAGGCTGAAGCGGATGAAGCCATAGCCGCCGAGCTTGAGCAGCACGCCCGCCAGGATCACCGAGCCCGCAGTAGGGGCCTGCACGTGCGCGGCAGGGAGCCAGGTGTGGAACGGGAACATCGGCACCTTCACCGCGAAGCTGGCGAAGAAGGCGAGCCACAGCCACGTCTGCGCCTCGGCCGGGAAATCGTATTGCATCAGCGTCGGGATGTAAGAGGTACCTGCCTGGTTCACCATCCACAGCATGGCGATCAGCATCAGCACCGAGCCGATGAGCGTGTAGAGGAAGAACTTGAAGCTGGCATAGATGCGGTCCGCCCCGCCCCAGATGCCGATGATCAGGTACATCGGGATCAGGCCGGCTTCGAAGAAGATGTAGAACAGGAACAGGTCCTGCGCCGCGAAAACGCCGATCATCAGCGTTTCCATGATCAGGAACGCGGCCATGTATTCGCCGACGCGCTTCTCGATCGCTTCCCAGCTGGCAAGGATGCAGATCGGCATCAGGAACACGCTGAGCATGATCAGCATCAACGCAATGCCGTCGATGCCGAGGCGGTATTCGAAGCCCGCAAACAGGTTGGCCTGCTCGGTGAACTGCCACTGCGCGCCGCCGATATCGTAATTCGCCCACAGCACGATGCCGAGCGCGAGGTCGATCAGCGTAGCGCTCAGCGCCAGCAGCCGCGCGGTCTGCGCGTTGACGAAGAAACACGCTGTCGCCGCGACGAGCGGCACAAGGAGCATGAGGGTAAGGATCGGGAAGCCTTCCATTACATCAGCACCCAGGTAACCGCCGCGATCAGGCCGAGCAGCATGACCAGCGCGTAGCTATAGAGATAACCGGACTGGAAGCGCTTGGCCGCGCCCGAGCCCTGCATGACGACGGCCGCCGCGCCATCGGGTCCGAAGCGGTCGATCACGCCGATATCCACGATCTTCCAGAACTTGCGGCCCAGCCAGAACGCCGGTTTGACGAACAGCTCGTTGTAGAGCTCGTCGAAGTACCATTTGTTGTAGAGGAACTTGTAGACCGGCCCCAATTGCTCGGCGACCTTGGCCGGGAACGAAGTGTTGCGGATGTAGCCGTACCAGGCGATCAGCAGCCCCAGAACCATGACGATAAAGGCAGCATATTTGACCAACGTCGGCACGCTGTGCATCGCATGGATCAGCGCATCGTTATAGAAGATCGACCCGGCCCAGAAGTCCGCACTGTCGAGGAAATAGGGCGCAAACACCTGCCCGGCCGCAATCGCACCAATTGACAGCACGCCGAGCGGCACCAGCATGTTGAGCGGGCTTTCGTGCGGGTGATAGCCGCCAGTGCCCGGCGCGTAATCCGTCGACGGGACGTGATGATGCACGTCGCGGCCGGCATCCTCTTGCACAGGCAGATTGTGGGCATCGGGATCGTCATGGCCATGATGGACCGCGTGCTGGATATGCTCGCTCTCGATCCAGCGCGGCTTGCCCCAGAATGTCAGGAACATCAGGCGCCAGCTGTAGAAGCTGGTCAGCAGCGCAGCGAACACGCCCATCCAGAACGCGAACTGGGCGACATCGGTGCCCCGCGCGAAGGCGACTTCGATGATCGCATCCTTCGACCAGAACCCGGCAAAGCCGAGATGCAGGTCGTAGATGCCGACGCCGGTAATCGCCAGCGTGCCCATCATCATCGCCCAGAAGGTCAGCGGAATGTGCTTCCGCAGGCCGCCGTAATAGCGCATATCCTGCTCGTGGTGCATCGCATGGATGACCGAGCCGGCACCGAGGAACAGTAGCGCCTTGAAGAAGGCGTGGGTGAACAGGTGGAACATCGCCGCGCCATAGGCGCCTACGCCGGCGGCGAAGAACATGTAGCCGAGCTGGCTACAGGTCGAATAGGCGATGACCCGCTTGATGTCCCACTGCGTCGTGCCGACAGTAGCGGCGAAGATGCAGGTGGCAGCACCGATGAAGGTGACGATGCCGAGCGCGACCGGGGCAGTCTCGAACATGGGCGACAGGCGGCAGACCATGAAAACGCCCGCGGTCACCATGGTCGCGGCGTGAATCAGCGCGGAGACCGGGGTCGGGCCTTCCATCGCGTCCGGCAACCAGGTGTGGAGGCCCAGCTGCGCCGATTTGCCCATCGCGCCGATGAACAGCAGGATGCACAGGATATCCATCGTGTGGAAGCGGTAGCCGAAGGCGCCGATGGTCGCCCCGCTCATGCCGGGCGCGGCCTCGAGGATGGCGGGGATCGACACGGTGCCGAACACCAGGAAGGTACCGAAAATGCCGAGCATGAAGCCGAGGTCGCCCACGCGGTTGACCACGAAGGCCTTGATCGCGGCAGCGTTGGCGCTGGGCTTCTTGAACCAGAAGCCGATCAGCAGGTAACTGGCGAGGCCGACGCCTTCCCAGCCGAAGAACATCTGCACCAGATTATCGGCGGTCACCAGCATCAGCATGGCGAAGGTGAACAGGGAGAGATAGGCGAAGAAACGCGGCTGATCCGGATCCTCGTCCATATAGCCCCAGCTGTAGAGGTGGACGAGTGCGGAGACGGTGGTGATCACCACCAGCATCACCGCCGTCAGCGTGTCGACCCGCAGCGCCCAGTCGAAACTCAGCGCGCCGGACTGCACCCATTGCAGCACCGGCACGACGCTGGCCTCGTTGGCCCCGGTGATGAAGCCGATGAAGATCGGCCAGCTCAGCGCAGCCGACAGAAACAGCGCTCCAGTCGTCAGTCCCTTGGCAAAGACGCTGGGTGCGGACTTGTTGGTGAGCCCAGCGACGATGGATGCCAGCAATGGCCCGAAAACGATGATCAGGATGGAGGACACTGGTTCTTACCCCTTCAGCCTGTCGACATCGTCGACCGCGATGGTCCCGCGGCCACGGAAATAGATCACCAGGATCGCGAGCCCGATCGCAGCCTCGGCCGCGGCGACGGTCAGCACGAACATGGCGAAGACCTGCCCCGTCAGATCGCCGAGGAAGGCACTGAAGGCGACGAGGTTGATGTTGACGCTCAGCAGGATCAGTTCGATCGCCATCAGGATGACGATGATGTTCTTCCGGTTGAGGAAGATGCCCAGCACACCCAGCACGAACAGGATCGCGCTGACGACGATATAGTGTTCGATGCCGATCATGTGCGGCCTCCGTTCATGCTGAGCTTGTCGAAGCATCTTGCGCCCATGCCCTCCGACAGGCTCAGGGCGAACGGGACTGAGGAATCGATCATAGCTCGACCCCCTCGCCCACGGTGGGCTGCTTCATGACGGTGGCATCCTCGGGCCGGCGGCGGACCTGCTTGGCGATGTTCTGGTGGCCGCGCGTGGTCTTCAGATCGCGGTGGGTCAGGATGATCGCGCCGACCATGGCCACCAGCAGGATGATCCCGGCCGTTTCGAACAGGAACAGGTAATCGGTATAAAGCAGCTCGCCGACGTTCTCGATATTGCTCTCACCCGTCAGCGGCGCGGCGCTGCCATCAGGCGTGCCGAGGCGCAGCACACCGGCGCGATAGGCCCCGATGCCAAGCACCAGCTCGGCCAACAGGATCACGGCGACAGCGATGCCGAGCGGGAAATTGCTGATGAAGCCGGCGCGCAGCTCGGCAAAGTCGATGTCGAGCATCATGACGACGAACAGGAACAGCACCGCGACGGCGCCGACGTAGACGATCACCAGCAGCATGGCGATGAACTCTGCCCCCACGATGACCATCAGTCCGGCCGCATTGAAGAAGGCGAGGATCAGCCACAATACCGAATGCACCGGGTTGCGGCTCATGATCGTCAGCACGCCGCTGGCGACCAGCAGCACGGCGAACATATAGAAGGCGATGGCTTGAATCATGACGATTCCCCCAAATCGTCACCCCGGCGCAGGCCGGGGTCCAGATAGACTGGCGTCATGCGAACCACTTCCGTTTGCTGGGCCCCGGCCTTCGCCGGGGCGACGTGGAAAGATTGAAAGACTGCCCCGGTCACGCGCGGCCCCCTAGCGATACGGCGCATCGGCTTCAAGGTTTGCGGCAATGGCCCGCTCCCACTTGTCACCATTGGCGAGCAACTTGGCCTTGTCATAAAGCAGCTCCTCGCGGGTTTCGGTGGCGTATTCGAAGTTCGGACCTTCGACGATGGCATCGACCGGGCAGGCTTCCTGGCAGAAGCCGCAATAGATGCACTTGGTCATATCGATGTCGTAACGTGTCGTACGGCGGCTTCCGTCCTCGCGCGGTTCGGATTCGATGGTGATGGCCTGCGCCGGGCAGATCGCCTCGCACAGTTTGCAGGCGATGCAGCGCTCCTCACCATTGGGATAACGGCGCAGAGCATGCTCGCCGCGGAAGCGCGGGCTCAGCGGGTTCTTCTCGAACGGATAGTTGATCGTGGCCTTGGGCTTGAAGAAATACTTCAACGTCAGGGCATGTGCCTTGACGAATTCCCACAGGGTGAACGACTTGATGAGGTGGGCGACGGTGCTCATGCTATTCCTCTGTCAGGGCCTGCGGGCGGCACACGCCCTCGCCCTCGAACATCGCGCGGAAGGAGCCTCCGATGAGGCGCGAGCCGCTGAATGTGAAATCGTAAGTGCCATCTGCAGCGCTAGGGACAAGGTTGAGCGCCAGCGACAGGCTCTTTTCGGTGAAGTTCAGCGTATTGTCCCTGCCGACCTTGCCAGCCATCTTGAGCGGCTTGGGTGCGGCCGGTTCGGTCTTGGTAATCGTGAACGAGCCGTCACGGCTAGAACCACTCGAATAGACGGGAATGTCGCCAAGCGGATTGAGCACCAGCTGCGGGTCTTCGACCGCAATATTGCTCAGCTTGGAGCCCTTTTGCGCAAACGACAGCGTGAACGTCTTGTTCGGCACCTCTCCGCTCTTGTCCGCCATAGAACCGCCGGTCTGTTCGCACACCAGCACCGTGTCAGCAGCCGCGGCCGACGTTGCAGCCAAGGCGAAGCTGCCGACAAGTATCAGAAAACCGGGACGGATCATTGCCCCGCGCCTCCGTCATCCGCCGGTCCGAAGGTCGCATCGCAGCGGCCCGTGGCAAAGGCGCGGATTGTGCCCGGTTCACCATTGGTACCCGGAGTCCATTTTTCGATGGTTGCCATGCCGGTGTCATCAGCCAGCAATAGGAACATCATGTTGTAGTGCCCGCCCTCAGGCGCCCGCGCGACGACATAATAACGGCGGTAGAGCGCGTTGGCCGAGAACGGCTTCATCTCGACCTTGCCGATCAACGGAGCCGGACCATTGCCCTCGATGCTCGTCGGCATCGCGGTGTTGACATCCCAGCCGGCCGGCACCTCGGGGAAGGTACCGCCGAGCCAGAAGGACTCGTCATTTGCCCGGTCGAAGGTGCAGTTCCACTGCGCCGGGGTCGTCACTTCAGCCGTCGGCGGCGGCAGCGTCTGGATCATCTGCATGGCGAGGAGGAGAACGGGACCAATCATACCCCATACCTCGTCAGCATGAGGTACCCGCTGGTCAGGACCACGAACAGCAGGCTGAGCGGCAGGAACACCTTCCACCCCAACCGCATCAGCTGGTCATAGCGGTAACGCGGCACGGTCGCCCAGATCCAGCTGAAGAGGAAGAATACCGCGAAAGTCTTGCCGAGGAACCAGATGATGCCCGGAATATCGAACCACGGGATCAGGTCCACTTCCATCGGGGGCAGCCAGCCGCCGAAGAACAGGATCGTGTTGAGGCAGCACATCAGCAGGATGTTGGCATATTCGCCCAGCCAGTAGAGCGCGAAGGACATCGAGCTGTATTCGGTCTGGTACCCGGCGACGAGCTCGGACTCGGCCTCGGTCAGGTCGAACGGGGCGCGCTGGGTTTCGGCGAGGCCTGAGATGAAGAACACCACCCACATCGGGAACAGCAGCAGGTTGAACCAGTACCCATTGACGATCCCGAAGCCGTGGCCACGCTGGGCCTCGACGATCTCGGTCAGGTTGAAGCTACCGGCATAGAGAACCACGCAGATCAGCACGAAACCAATCGAGACTTCGTAGGAGATCATCTGCGCCGCAGCGCGAATGGCGCTGAAGAACGGGTACTTGGAGTTGCTCGCCCAGCCCGCCATGACGATGCCGTAAACCGACAGCGAGCTGATCGCGAGGACATAGAGCAGGCCGACATTGATGTTGGCCAGCACCACGCCCGCATCGAACGGAATCACAGCCCAGGCCGCCAGCGCCACGGTGAAGGTGACGATCGGGGCAATGATGAAGATGCCCTTGTTGGCGGCCGAAGGAATGATGGTTTCCTGCAGCATCACCTTGAGCCCGTCGGCAAAGCTTTGCAGCAGACCGAACGGGCCGACGACATTGGGCCCGCGCCGCAGCATGATCGCGGCCAGCACCTTGCGATCGACATAGATGATCATCGCCACCGCCAGCATCAGCGGCAGGGCGATCAGCAGGACCCCCGCAATGGTCGCGGTAAACCAGGCGGCTTCGTAGGTCAGGCCAAGGGATTGGAAAAACTTGGTCATTCCGCCGCCTCCGCCATGTCTTCGCCATGCAGCAGCTCGTCCGAGCAGCGCTGCATTACCTCGCTGGCGCGGGCGATGGGGTTGGTGAGGTAGAAGTCCAGAATCGGATAGGCCTCGATAACGCCTTCCGCCTTCACCTTGCTGTCCGCCTTCGGCAATGCGCCGAGATCGGCCAGGCCTTCCTCGCCCAGAGCGGGGACTTCAGCGATCATCGCGGCCTGCAATTCGGCATAGCTATCGAAGCCCACCGTCACGCCGATGGCATCGGCCAGCGCGCGTAGGATGGTCCAGTCTTCGCGGGCATCGCCCGGGGCGAAGACGGCCTTCTCGGCATATTGCACCCGGCCTTCGGTGTTGACGTAGGTCCCGTCCTTCTCGGCATAGCTCGCCGCCGGCAGGACGATGTCCGCCGCATGCGCGCCCTTGTCGCCGTGGTGGCCGATATAGACCTTGAGCGCATCGGCGAAGGGTTCGAAGTTCATCTCGTCCGCGCCGAGGCTCAGCACGACCTTGGGCTGGGCCGCGACGATATCCGCCATGCCGCCTTTCTGCGCGAAGCCGAGCATCAGTCCGCCCATGCGCGCAGCCGAGAAGTGCAGCACGTTGAAGCCGTTCCAACCGTCACGGACGACCTTGAGCTTCTCCGCCGCGGCGAGGCCGGCATGGAGCGCGCCCCTGGCCAGCGCCGCGCCGCCCATGATGATGGCGGGCCGCTCGGCACCCTTGAAGGCGTCGGTGACTTCCTTGGGAAGCTTCGACAGCAGCGAGAGGTCGCTGCCGAGGAAGGTCGCCGGATAGGTCGGCTCCCACGCCGGGCCGATGATGTAGACCTTGGCCCCGCGCTTCACTGCCTTGCGCAGGCGGACATTGACCAGCGGCGCTTCCCAGCGGACGTGACTGCCGACGATCAGGATTGCATCCGCAGTCTCGATCCCGGCCAACGTGCTGTTGAAGTTGACCGCGGCGAGGTTCGACACGTCATAGTCCATGCCGGTCTGGCGGCCCTCGACAAGCGTCGAACCGCAGGCCTTGAGCAGCGCCTTGGCCGCGAACATGGTCTCGCAATCGACCATGTCGCCCGCGACGGCGGCGAAGCTGGAAATGTCGCCCTTTAGCTGCTTGGCGATGGCCCTGAAGGCCTCGTCCCAACCGGCGGGTTGCAACTTGCCCCGCTTGCGCATGAAGACCTTGTCGAGGCGGCGCTTGGTCAGGCCGTCGACCATGAAGCGGCCCTTGTCGCTCAGCCACTCCTCGTTGACCTCGTCATTGATGCGGGGCAGCGCGCGCATGACTTCGCGGCCCTTGGAATGGAGCGAGATATTGGCGCCGACCGCGTCCGACACGTCGATGCTGAGCGTGCGCTTCAGCTCCCACGGACGGGCCTCGAAAGCATAGGGACGGCTGGTCAGCGCGCCGACCGGGCACAGGTCGATCACATTGGCCGACAGCTCGTGCGCAGCTGCCTGCTCGAGGTAGGTGGTGATCTGCATATCCTCGCCGCGATAGAGCGCGCCGATTTCGTCCACGCCGGCGATCTCTTCGGAGAAACGCACGCAGCGGGTACAGTGGATGCAGCGGGTCATGATCGTCTTGATCAGCGGGCCCATGTATTTCTCGGTCACCGCCCGCTTGTTCATCTGGTAGCGGCTGCCGCCACGGCCATAGGCCACGGCCTGGTCCTGCAGGTCGCATTCGCCGCCCTGATCGCAGATCGGGCAATCGAGCGGGTGGTTGATGAGGAGGAACTCCATCACCCCTTCGCGGGCCTTCTTGACCATTTCGGTGTCGGTGCGGATTTCCTGGCCTTCGCTGGTCGGCAGCGCACAGCTCGCCTGCGGCTTGGGCGGCCCCGGCTTCACTTCGACCAGGCACATGCGGCAATTGCCCGCAATGCTCAGCCGCTCGTGATAGCAGAAGCGGGGGATTTCCTTCCCCGCCAGCTCGCAAGCCTGCAGGACGGTCGCGCCGTCCGGAACCTCGATTTCCTGGCCGTCTACGGTGACTTTAGGCATCGGGACCAGCTCCGATCATATTGGCGTAATAGACTACTTCGGCAAGTTGGTTGCGCAGTGTGGGAACGTCGAGCGCCAGGGTCTGACCTTCCATGATGCACTGCCCAAAGCTTTGGGACATGGCGACTACCACCTCGCGTTCCTCGGGCGACGCTGGAGCGGTTTCCATCAATTCCGGGAAAGCCGCTGCATTGTGGCCCATCACGCACCCGGCAAAACCCAAAGCGAAGACCCGCTCCAAATCGGGAGAACGCTCGCCGAAAAAACGCTCGGCAACGTACATGCCGTCATCGCCCAGTTCCATTCTTGCCGGCTCGAGTACGATTTGCTCTTCGCGGATCAGCCCCTCCGCGAGTGCGCCGCGGAGCGACCCATGGTCGAATGAAAGCGTACGCGTGCCCCGGACGGATTGGGCGTTGCCCACGTTTGAGAAATCCATGTCGGGAATGCAGCGATTGAGCGTCTTGCCCAATTCCTCGAATGCGGAAGCCTCCGCCTCCGTAGCAGGAAGCGCACTCAGATAGGCGCGCGCCCCTTCGGGCTTCTTCTTCGCTACGCAGCGCGCAGTAACCAGAAGCATTTCCTGCGGTTTCATTTCGTCACCGACGTCGCGATAATCCTTCACTTCCTGCCCGAGGCGGAAGCCCATGCCGCTCGTCTGGCGCTGGGCCAGAGCAGCCCCGGGCAGGATCAACGCACAGATCAGGATTGCAAACCGGATCATTCCGCCGCCTCCGCGAACTTCGCGTTGTGTTCTTCGATGCGGCGTTCCAGCTCAGGCCGGAAGTGGCGGATCAGACCCTGGATTGGCCAGGCCGCCGCGTCGCCCAGCGCGCAAATCGTGTGCCCTTCGACCTGCTTGGTGACCTGCTGCAGCATGTCGATTTCCTCGACCGCAGCATCGCCGGTGCGCAGGCGTTCCATCATGCGCCACATCCAGCCGGTGCCTTCGCGGCAGGGGGTGCACTGGCCGCAGCTTTCGTGCTTGTAGAAATAACTGATGCGGCTGATGGCGCGGACGATGTCGGTCGACTTGTCCATCACGATCACGCCCGCCGTGCCGAGGCCCGAGCCGAGATCCTTGAGCCCGTCGAAATCCATCGGCGCGTCCCAGATCTGCCCGGCCGGAACCAGCGGAACCGACGAGCCGCCGGGGATCACGGCCAGCAGGTTGTCCTTGCCGCC
The DNA here is from genome assembly GCF_021431965.1 of Erythrobacter sp. SDW2. Classification (NCBI taxonomy): domain Bacteria; kingdom Pseudomonadati; phylum Pseudomonadota; class Alphaproteobacteria; order Sphingomonadales; family Erythrobacteraceae; genus Erythrobacter; species Erythrobacter sp. SDW2. The sequence goes on along the minus strand of NZ_CP090370.1, from coordinate 1,665,327 downwards.
GCGAATGCCGCCGCAATGCTTCTCGATCAGCTCGCTGAACGGGATGCTGAGCGCTTCCTCGACCACGCAAGGCTTGTTCACATGCCCGCTGATCTGGAACAGCTTGGTGCCCTTGTTGTTCTCGCGCCCGAAGCTGCTGAACCAACTCGCCCCGCGCCGCAGGATCGTGGGGACGACCGCGATGCTCTCGACATTGTTGACCGTGGTCGGGCAGCCATAGAGGCCCGCACCCGCCGGGAACGGCGGCTTGAGCCGCGGCTGGCCCTTCTTGCCTTCGAGGCTTTCGATCATCGCGGTTTCTTCACCGCAGATGTATGCGCCCGCGCCGCGGTGCATGAACACGTCGAAGTCGTAGCCGCTTTTGGCCGCGTTCTTGCCCAGCAGGCCCGCCGCATAGGCCTCGTCGATCGCCTTTTGCAGCGTCTCGGCCTCGCGGATGTATTCGCCGCGGATGTAGATATAGGCCGCCCGTGCGCGCATGGCGAAACCGGCGACCAGCGAACCTTCGATCAGCTTGTGCGGATCGTGGCGGATGATCTCGCGGTCCTTGCAGGAACCGGGTTCGGATTCGTCGGCGTTGATGACGAGGAAGCTGGGACGACCGTCCTTGCTTTCCTTGGGCATGAACGACCACTTGAGGCCGGTCGGGAAGCCCGCACCGCCGCGCCCGCGCAGGCCCGAAGCCTTCACTTCCTCGATGATGGCGTCCTGCCCGCGCGCGATCAGGGCCTTGGTGTCATCCCAGTCCCCGCGCTTCTGCGCCGCCTTCAGGCCCCAGTCCTGGAAGCCATAGAGGTTGGTAAAGATGCGATCCTTATCGGCCAGCATCAGGCGAACCCTCCGTTAAACAGCATATAGCCCGCGACGATCACGATCAGCGCCATGACGCCGAACTTGATCATGCCGGTGATGACCTTCCAGGCCACGACCAGGAGCGCGAGGGCGACGAGAATGGTAAGGATGTCCATTACTGACCCCCTTCCGTCACCCCAGCGAAAGCTGGGGTCTGGTGCCGCAAGTCCTGAGCCAGGAGGAGAGCGATCCCAGCTTTCGCTGGGATGACGTGGAACCCTCGCATCACCATTCCTTCCGGTAATCGTGATTGGCGCTGACCATCTCTTTCAGCGTGGTCGGCCCGCCCGAAGGTTCGCTGGTGTGCTTGCCCGGCTCCTGTGTCCCGGCCTTGGGCGTTTCGCCCTTGGCCAGCGCATCGAGCACCGCATCGAGCCGCTCGACGGTCAGGTCCTCGTAATTGTCGTCATTGATCTGGACCATCGGCGCGGTGGCGCAATTGCCCATGCATTCGACTTCGGTCAGGGTCCACAACCCGTCTTCCGATACACCGCCCTTCACCATCCCGCGCTTCTTGCAAGCGGCGATGATATCGTCGCTGCCGCGCAGCATGCAGGGCGTGGTGCCGCAAACCTGGACGTGGTATTTCCCAACCGGAACAAGGTTATACATGAAATAGAACGTTGCAACCTCGACCACCCGGATCACCGGCATGTCGAGATACTTGGCGACATATTCTATCACCGGCAGCGGCAGCCAGCCTTGAGTGCCGGTCTCTTCGCCAACCTGCCGCTGGGCAAGGTCGAGCAGCGGCATCACCGCCGAACGCTGACGCCCTTCGGGATACTTGGCGATGTGCCAGTCGGCCTTGGCCTTGACTTCAGGCGTAAATTCAAAGCCACCCCAGCGCGCGCGCAGTTCGGGGGTATCGGGGGCGAGATGACGATCAGCCATGGTTCAACCTGTGTTGCAGATAGCGGCCGACATAGAGGCCGATGACAGCGGCACCCGCCGTCGAAAGGACTTCCTTGAGGCTCGATGCCCCATGAAACACGGCAAGGTAGGCTGCAACCGCCGAAGCGAATGCCGCGAACGCCGCGATGAAGATGAAGAGTTCGCGGAGGATCATGCGCGTCGCCCCCCACTCGTGATTGCGAGCGCAGCGAAGCAATCCAGCATTTCGCCCTCTGGATTGCCGCGTCGCCTGCGACTCCTCGCAATGACGAAGAATGGCTCGCAAAACCCGGGTAGCTTGGCGGCTAGATGACGATCAGCCATGGGTCTGACCTTTGTTCCTGGCCTTCGCATTGGGCGCTGCATGGGTGCCATTGCTGAGCAGCGCAAAAAAGTAGTGCAGCGGCCGCGGAAGTGATCGGGCGAATTTGAGAAGGCGCAGCATCACCGGTCACACTCCCCGAACACCACGTCGATCGCGCCGAGGATGGCCGTCGCGTCGGGCAGCATGTGGCCTTTGGACATGAAGTCCATCGCTTGGAGGTGGCTGAAAGCGGTCGGGCGGATCTTGCAGCGATACGGCTTGTTGGTGCCATCGCTGACGAGATAGACGCCGAATTCGCCCTTGGGGCTTTCGGTCGCGACATAGACCTCGCCTGCCGGGACCTTGAAGCCTTCGGTGTAGAGCTTGAAGTGGTGGATCAGGCTTTCCATCGACTGCTTCATCTCGCCGCGCTTGGGGGGCGAGATCTTGCCGTCGGTGCTGGCAACGGGGCCTGAAGGCATCTGGGCTATGCACTGCTTGATGATCTTGGCGCTTTCGTAGACTTCCTTCACCCGCACCATAAAGCGGTCATAGCAGTCCGAATTGGTGCCGACGGGAATGTCGAACTCCATCCGGTCATAAACTTCGTAGGGCTGGCTCTTGCGGATATCCCACGGGATGCCCGCTGCACGGATCATCGGGCCGCTGAAGCCCCAGGCGACGGCATCGTCCTTGCTGACGACAGCGATATCGACATTGCGCTGCTTGAAGATGCGGTTGTCCATGACGAGGCTCATGGCGTCGCCGAACAGTTCCGGCAGGCGGGTGTCGAGCCAGTCGCCGATATCGACTAGCAGCTTTTCGGGCACGTCCTGGTGCACACCGCCGGGACGGAACCAGGCGCTGTGCATGCGCGCACCGCTGGCGCGTTCGAAAAAGTTGAGGCAATCCTCGCGCAGTTCGAACACCCACAGGTTCGGCGTCATCGCGCCGACATCCATCACATGCGCCCCGATGTTGAGCATGTGGTTGCAGATGCGGGTCAGCTCGGCGAACAGCACGCGCAGATATTGCGCGCGGATCGGCACTTCGAGATTGAGCAGCTTCTCGATCGCGAGCACATAGCTGTGCTCCATGCACAGCGGGCTGCAGTAATCGAGCCGGTCAAAATAGGGCAGCGCCTGGAGGTAGGTCTTGTGCTCGATCAGCTTCTCGGTCCCGCGGTGGAGCAGGCCGACATGCGGGTCGATCCGTTCGATGATCTCGCCATCAAGCTCCATCACCATGCGCAGCACGCCGTGCGCCGCCGGGTGCTGCGGCCCGAAGTTGATGGTGTAGTTGCTGATGACCTCGTCGCCGGTGGTCGGGGACTCTTCGAGTTGCACGCTCATCCGCAGATCCAATCGCCGCTGTAGCTCTGGGTTTCGCCCTTGGCGTCGGTCACGACCATATTGGCCGGACGCCGGGCCTGGTTGCCGGCCGCGGGGGCCACGCTGATGCTGATACCGGGAGCGGAGTAAGTGGTGCCTGCCCAGATCGGGCCGAGGCCGCCCTTGGCATCGACCGTCACCAGCTGGCCCCCGACGCGGACCACGCCCTTGCCGCCCAGCGAGTGGCCCGAGACATAGAACACCTCGCGCCCGACTTCCTGGAAAGTGCAGCCACCGGTGCGCGGGCCGAGGTCGACATTGGCGATATCGCCGAGACGCTGAAGGAACTTCACATCCGTGCCTGCCGGGATTTGCGAAACGGGGGCGTTGGGCTGATTGGCCATGGCTTCGACCTCTGCCGTAGTCGGAGAGGATGCGCCCTCGGACGCACCAATCCGGCTGGCAAAGTCGTCAGCGCTTTCTTGCGCACCTTCAGGTGCACAGGCCGTCAGGGTCAAAGCCCCGCCCGTTACAGCCAGGAAAAGGATACGCGCAGGCAGCATCAGTCCTTCCCGCCGTCCTTCGCTTCACCCTCACCTTCCTCCATGGCAGGGGGATCGGCTTCGCTCGTCTCGGCAGCCTTGGCATCGGTCTTGGCGCCGGCACCCGTCTGCGAAGGCTTTTCCGTGGTCTTGGGCGTATCGACGGGAGGAGAACCCGGATCGGGCGGCGTTACCCGCGCCTTCTCGTCACCAGGCAGGACATAGTCCGGGCCTTCCCATGGCGAGAGGAAATCGAACTGCCGCAGGTCCTGCGCAAGTTCGACCGGCTCATAGACAACGCGCTTTTCTTCTTCGGAATAGCGCAGCTCGGTATAACCAGTAAGCGGGAAGTCCTTGCGGAAGGGATGCCCTTCGAAGCCGTAGTCGGTCAGGATGCGGCGCAGGTCCGGATTGCCGCTGAACAGCACGCCGTACATGTCGAACACTTCGCGCTCGAGCCAGCCGGCGTTGGGCCACAGCGTGGTGACGGTCGGTACCGGGGTGCTATCGGCCGCGCTGAGCTTGACCATGATGCGGTGGTTCTTCGTCAGGCTCAGAAGCATGTAGACCACTTCGAACCGCTCAGGCCGATCCGGGTAGTCGACCCCGGCCATCTCGACCAGCTGCTGGTAGGCGTGATTGTCCCGCAAATCGCGCAGCGCGTCCTCGATCCGGTCGCGCGCGACAGTGATGACGATCTCGCCATACTCTTCCTTCGACGCAACGACCATGTCGCCAAGCGCCTTGGTCAGCGTGTCGAGCACACCTTCGTTGGAGGCGATACGGGGTGCGGAGTGGACGACACTCATCGTTCAATCGTCCCTTCGCGGCGGATCTTCCGCTGGAGCTGCATCACGCCGTAAAGCAGCGCCTCAGCTGTCGGCGGGCAACCGGGCACATAGATATCGACGGGGACGATACGATCGCAGCCGCGCACGACAGAGTAGCTGTAGTGGTAATAGCCGCCGCCATTGGCGCAGCTGCCCATGCTGATCACGTACTTCGGCTCCGACATCTGGTCGTAAACCTTGCGCAGTGCGGGGGCCATCTTGTTGCACAGCGTGCCGGCCACGATCATTACGTCCGACTGGCGCGGGCTGGCGCGCGGAACGACGCCGAAGCGTTCCATGTCATAGCGCGGCATGTTGACGTGGATCATCTCGACCGCGCAGCAGGCGAGGCCGAAGGTCATCCACCACAGCGAGCCGGTGCGGGCCCACTGGAACAGCTCCTCGGTACTGGTGACGAGGAAGCCCTTGTCGTTGACCTCGGTCTGCAGCGCGCGGAAATAGGCGGCGTCGGGCTGCCGCACTTCGCCCGGACGGGCGGTCGGCATCTGGCCGATGGTGGCGGGCGTCAGCCCGGCCAGTGTCGTGTTGGCGGTACTCATATCATTCCCACTCCAGCGCGCCCTTCTTCCATGCGTAGGCCAGGCCGATGGCCAGTTCGCCGAGGAAGATCATCATCGTGGTCCAGCCGGCCCAGCCGGTCAGATCGAGGCTGACCGCCCAGGGAAACAGGAACGCGGCCTCAAGGTCGAAGATGATAAAGAGAATTGCGACGAGATAGAACCGCACATCGAACTGGCTGCGCGGGTCTTCGAAAGCCGGAAAGCCGCATTCATATTCGCTGTTCTTCTCGGCATTGGGTTGGTGCGTACCGGTCAGGTACGAGACACCCATGGGCAGGAACACGAACAGCGCCGACAGCGCCACCGCGATGAACAGGAAGATGAGGATCGGCAGGTATTGCGACAGATCGACCACAGGCGATTCCCTTTAGGGGCAAAGTTGCGCCCGCCCCTAGGCCGCTGTGGCGCGCGGCGCAAGGCCGGGAAGCCCGCAAATCCCTCACCAAACCGTGCAAATCACACCAGTTCCGGTCAATTCCCGGAAAGGTCGATAGCGCGGATATCGGTCGGCTTTGGCTGGTTGCCCTCGCGCACCGCCCCGCCCTCGCCGAAAACGTCCCACTGGCCGGTTGCGACATAGAGCAGGCGATCCCTGTCAATCGTCGCGCCGACCGGCTCGGTCCAGTCGGGACTGGCGGCTTCGAGCACAGTTGCCTTGGTGACCGCCAGCCAGTCCTCGGTCATGTCCAGCTTGACGATACGTTTGGGCTGGAGACCGTTCTGGACCGCAATCAGGCTGTTGCCATACCGCAGCAGCGCATCGATCCCATCGAGCCATTCGCCGGTGGCATTGCCGATCCGCCAGAGCTTGCCGCTGTCCCAGTCGAGCATGGCAAGACCGTAGCTGTAATCGCTGACGATCAACCGGTTTTGCTCCGGAACCTTGACCATCCCCTGCGGCGAGCGAAACACACCTGCTCCCACTAGCGCGCGAAAACCTTCCTCACTGTCAGGATCGGCGTAATGGATTTCGCCCGCGACCGGGTTGGCTGCGAAAACGCGGCCATCGTCCCCCACCGCGATATCTCCGAGCGGAACGAACCCGTTGGCATACAGCGTTCTTGCAACCCTGCCCGTGGCCGGATCGAAGCCGAGCGCGGCGGCATAGGCCGGGTCACCAGGGGTCTCGTCGAACTCGCCCGAGGCAATCCAGATCAGGCCTCGGTCCGGGTCTGGCACCATTGCGGAAAGGCTGCCTGCATTTTCGATTTCAATTGCTTCCCACGCCCCGCCGTCGTCGGGGCGGAACAGCTTGCGCGAGACCACGGTGCTGACCATGAGCCGGCCGTTGACGGGGTCGACTGCGACACCTTCCACCAGCATGGCATCGGCGGGAACGTTCGCGACGAGTGTGCTGCTCCCAACTCGCTCCTTACTCACTTCATTGACAGCGAGGAACAACTCCTTCGTTTCTTCGTCGCCAATCGCTGCCGCAATTGCATCGGCTCCGGCATCGCTGAAGGCATAGCCACGCTCGACCAGGGTGAGCGCCGTATCCACGGCCTCCGGATCGCCGGCTTCAAGTTGCGCGCCAAGCAGCCGGCGGTAGACCGACGCGCTATCGGGGTATCTCTCCGCCAGCGCCTGCAATTCCTCGACCGTCGCAAGCTGGCCCGTCTCCTCGGTGACGAATTGCCATTCCTCGATCGGCGGGATCAGTTCGCCCGCGCTTGCAGGTGCCGCCAGGCACGTGGTCAGCAGCAGCGCCAGCGCGGCATGTCTCACTTCTTCATCTCCCGGGCGATGGTCTTGCGGGTGACGTCGCCATAGGGCGGCTTGAGCCCGGCAAGCTTGGCAACATCCACCTTGGGTTGGGTATAAACACTGCGGGCGTGGCTGAATTCCTTGAAACCTTCCGGCCCGTGGTACGAGCCGATCCCGCTCGGCCCGACCCCGCCGAAGGGAAGGTCCTCCATCGAAACATGCATGATCACGTCATTGACAGTGACCCCGCCCGAAATCGTCCGCTTCAGCACGTGCTCGCGCTCGCCGCTGTCCGCGCCGAAGTAGTAGAGGCCCAGAGGCCGGTCGCGCTCGTTCACGAAATCGATCGCTTCATCGATGTTCTTGTATGTCTTGACCGGCAGCACCGGGCCGAAGATTTCCTCCTGCATCGCCATCATATCGTCATTGACGTTGCGCAGGATGGTAAGGGGCATCTTGCGCGCATTGGTGGAGGAGAAGTCCTCGTTCGCTGGATTGACCTCGATCACCTCGGCGCCCTTGTCGCGCGCATCGGCGACCATGGTCTGCAACCGGTCATAATGCCGGTCGGTGACAATCGAGGTGTAGTCATCATTGTCGAGCAGCGTCGGATACATGTTGTGCGCCGCCTGACGCACCGAGTTGACCGCATCCTGCTCCTTGTCCTCGGGTACATACATATAGTCGGGCGCGAGGCAGATCTGCCCGGCGTTGAGCATCTTGCCCAATGCGATACGCTCGCCCGCCTGCTCGAAATTGGCGCTGCGGCCAAGGAACACCGGCGACTTGCCGCCCAGCTCCAGAGTCACCGGCACGAGGTTGCGCCCCGCCACCTCCATCACCCGGCGCCCGGTCGCGGTCGAGCCGGTGAATACCAGGTGGTCGAACTGCAGCGACGAGAATGCGGCCGCAACTTCCGGGCTCCCGGTAATTACCGCAACTTCTTCCTCGGCGAAATACTTCGCCACGAGTTCTGCCGTCAGCTCGCTGGTCCGCTCGGTGAACTCGCTCGGCTTGATCATCGCCCTGTTGCCGGCGGCCAGGACCTGCATCAGCGGTCCGATGGAGAGGTTTACCGGGAAGTTCCAGGGCGAGAGGATACCGATCACACCCTTGGGCTCATAACGCAGTTCCGCCTTGGCCCCCAGCAATCCAAGCGGGAAACGCACCGAACGCTTCTCGGCCTTGGCCCATTTGTCCAAGTGCTTGAGACAATACTTGCCGAAACCGATCGTACCGGTGATGTCGGTGATCATCGAGGCCTCGTGGCTGCGGTTGCCGAAGTCCGATGCCATGGCCCGGGCCAATTCCTCACCGTGATCGACCAACATCGCAATGGCGCGCTGGATGCGGTCGCGGCGCTGGCTCAATGGTTCGGGGCGGGCCGCTGTGAAGGATGCGCGCTGCTTTTGCAGGATCGCTTCCATCTGCGCCTTCTTGTCGTCTGCCATCGGGACTCTCCTCTCGGGTTTCGCTTTGGGACCTATCTCCCCCATCCACTCGCCAAAGACAAGTGCGCCTTTGAGCGCCGCTTGGCCGCCTGCAAACGTATCCTGTTTGCCATTGCCGCAGTGCAGCATTAGGGACGGCGGCAATCTGGAACCCGCAATGAAAGGCCCCCAGCCATGGCACAGTTTTCCGCATCCGATCCGGTCGTGATCCTCTCCTATGCCCGCACTCCGATGGGCGGGATGCAGGGCGCGCTGGCCGATGTTTCCGCGACCGACCTGGGCGCCACTGCCGTCAAGGCGGCGGTCGAGCGTTCGGGCGTCCCGGGCGAGAAGTTCGACCGCGCCTATATGGGCTGTGTGCTTCCTGCCGGGCTCGGCCAGGCGCCGGCGCGGCAGGCCGCGCTCAAGGCCGGCCTGCCCAAGTCGGTTCAGGCAACCACCGTCAACAAAGTCTGCGGCAGCGGCATGCAGACCGTTATCATGGGTGCCGAGGCGCTCGCCAGCGGTTCGGTCGACTATGTCATCGCCGGCGGGATGGAGAGCATGACCAACGCCCCTTACCTGCTCAAGAAGCACCGCAGCGGCGCGCGCATCGGGCATGATACCGCCTATGACCACATGTTCCTCGACGGGCTGGAAGACGCCTATGAGGAAGGCCGCGCCATGGGCACCTTCGCGCAGGACACCGCCAATGACTACCAGCTGACGCGCGAAGAGCAGGACAACTATTCCATCGAGTCGCTGCGCCGCGCCAACGAAGCCATTTCCAGCGGCGCTTTCGATGGCGAAGTCGTGCCCGTCACCTTCACCACCCGCGCAGGCGAAGTGACGGTTGCCACCGATGAGCAGCCCGGCAAGGGCAAGCCCGACAAGATCCCGCAGCTGCGCCCGGCCTTTGCCAAGGACGGCACCATCACAGCGGCGACTTCCTCCTCGATCTCGGACGGTGCCGCCGCTGTCGTCCTGACCCGCGAAAGCCTCGCCATCGCCAATGGCCAGGCCCCGGTGGCGAAGATCGTCGCGCTCGCCGCCCATGCACAGGAGCCGAAGGACTTCACCACTGCCCCTGTGGGCGCGATCAACAAGGTGCTCGAGCGGGCCGGCTGGTCGGTCGACGATGTCGACCTGTGGGAAGTCAACGAAGCCTTCGCCTGCGTTGCCATGTTCGCCATGCGCGACATCGGCATCCCGCACGACCGGATCAACGTCAATGGCGGTGCTACCGCGCTAGGTCACCCGATCGGGGCCAGCGGCACCCGCATCATCGTGACCCTGCTCAATGCGCTCAAGAGCCTGGGCAAAACGCGCGGCGTCGCCTCGCTCTGTATCGGCGGCGGCGAAGCGACGGCGGTGGCGGTCGAGCTGGTCTGAGGCCTGCCGGCACCGAATCCTTTTCTCTCCTCTCGCCAGGCGTGCTATTCGCTCCGCCGGGTCGCCTATTGGGGATGGGAGAGACTTGTCATGAAGAATGTTCTGGTAACACCACTGTTGGTGGGATTGGTTGCGGTGGCGGCTTGCAGCAAGCCGGCCCCTGCACCCGCGCCCGAACCGGCAGCGGAAGAAACGGCGGCGGCCCCGGCTGTGGCGAATGGTTCGGGTCCGGGCACCTACGAGGTCACGGGTGAAGACGGTTCGGTCGGCACTTCGATCATCAACGCCGATGGCACCTATTCGGATCTGGACGCGGACGGAAAGGTCGTTGCCGAAGGCACTTGGGCGGTCAAGGACGGCAAGACCTGCTTCACGCCGAAGGCTGAAGGAGCCGAAGAAGAGTGCTATACGGAAAGCGCCCCTGCGGCAGATGGTTCGTTTACCGCGACGTCAGACAAGGGCGGGTCGGTTACCGTCAAGCCGAAAGCAACCGCTGCTGAGGAAGCCCCCGTTGCTCCGGCGCAGGAACCGGCCGAGTAATCCGGAACGAAGGGGTGGCCAAGGTGGCCGCCCCTTTGCTCAAGGTTCGCCCGCGCCCCACAGGCGGTCTGCGGGAACATAGCCCTCGCGGTTGCCGACGCTGAAGGCACACCAGCCGGCCTCACATGGTCCCAGCTGGCCGACCACGCCGGGCGCGAGGCTCCATTTGAGCGAGGAATTGTCGGTCGGGGCCGCGCGCATCGGCGCAGGGTCTTCGCCGATCACCAACGCACCACGCTCGGGATCGAGCAGGTTCTTGTTGACCCAGCCCTTCGCCCCCTCGTGATCCTCGACATAGCGCCAGCCATCGTCCTTTACTCGCAGCACCTTCAGCGGCAGGCCCTTGCGGCGATAGACCCACTCGATCTTGTATTCGGTGCTGGGCCCGACCCGCATGTTGAGCTCCGTCGTGTCGATGGTAGCCCAATAGGGCGTTTCCTGTTGTTGCGCATTGGCCGAACCACAGGCGCCAAGACCAAAGGCAAGCAGGAGTAAAGCGGCGTTCCGGAACATTGCGGGCTAGCCTTATGGTAAACAAACCCTTCCCCGCAAGAGTTTGCACGCCGCGCCTTGACCGAAATCGCGCCAGTGTTCAATCACGGGACAGATGAGCGACACGCACAACACCACCACCCGCCGCGTCGAGGGCAAGCCCCGGGTCATCGTGACCCGCCACCTGATGCCAACGATCGAGGCCCGCATGGCTGAACTGTTCGACGCCACGCTCAATCCCGATGATGTGCCGCTGACGCGCGAACAGCTGGCTACGGCCATGGCCGATTGCGACGTGCTGGTCCCGACCGTCACCGACCGGATCGATGCCGAATTGATCGAAGGCGCGGGCGAGCGGCTGAAGCTGATCGCCAATTTCGGCGCCGGGACCGAGCATATCGACCTTGCCTCTGCGGCGAAGCGCAAGATCATGGTCACCAACACGCCGGGGGTCTTTACAGACGATACCGCCGATCTCGCCATGACCATGATCATCGGCGTGCCGCGGCGCATTCGGGACGGAGTCGCGCTGATCCGGCGGGGCGAATGGACCGGCTGGGCCCCATCTGCGATGTTGGGGCGGCAGATCGGGGGCAAGGTGCTGGGGATCGTCGGCATGGGCCGGATCGGCCAGGCCGTTGCCCACCGGGCCCGCGCCTTCGGGCTGGAGATCGCCTACCACAACCGCAAGCCGTTACCCCGCGCGGTCGAGAGCATGTTCGGCGCGCGCTATGTCGAAACACTCGATGAATTGGTGGCGGAGGCGGATATCCTCTCGCTGCACTGTCCTGCCGGGGCGGACACGCACCACATGATCGATGCCCGCCGGATTGCGCTGATGAAACCGAGTGCGGCGGTCATCAACACGGCCCGCGGCGACCTCGTCGATTACGAAGCGCTGATCGCAGCGCTGGAGGCCGGCAAGCTCGTAGGCGCAGGGCTCGACGTCTACCCAGACGAGCCGCATGTCGATCCGCGCCTGCTGGCTCATCCCAATGTGATGACCCTCCCCCATATCGGCAGCGCCACCGCCGAGGGTCGCGAGGCCTCGGGCGAGAAGGTCATCGCCAATATCCGCTTCTGGGCCGACGGGCACAGGCCGCCGGACCAGGTGCTCGACGCGCTCGTCAGTCATGCGTAAGTTCTTCCTAATGCTCGCAGTTTCACTCGGCTGCATATCAGCAACGAGGCCGGAAGTACCAGCCGGCTCAGGCGTCCTGTGTATGGGCGGCTTTATCTACTTTGCCGAGGAACAGGGCCGCCTTTGCCATGCCGGCTTGGATCCCGACTACCAGCTGCGGCTGAAGGGATATGTAGAGCGGATCGACGCCTACATCATCCGCAATACCGACGGGACGGGGGACTGGCTCACCGCCTTCAAAGACGACGAGAACATCCAGAAGGGGCGCCCCGACCTGTGCGACGCAGGCGACGATTACGACTTCTACGGTGCCTTTCGCGAGGTCGAACCTGCCGAGCTGGACAATGACATGGACGAGATGCTCGCCCGCGACGGGAAGCCCACCTTCGGCGACTGCGTCTAGTCCTCAATCCCCCGTCAGAATCCGCTCGACCAGCTGCTTCACTGTCGGCGTGAAGTTGTTGGAATAGAACGGGTCCTGCTTGAAGCGATAGGCCGCATGACCGGCAAAGGCGAGGTTGTTGTCCGGGTCGCCGCCATGGGCAATGTCCTGCAGCGTCTTCTGGATGCAGAAGCTGCGCGGATCGGCCAAGCGTCCCGTCGTGTGATCGTCATGATCCTTCCAGCTCGAAAACTGGCAGTGACTGAGACAGCCCATACAACCCTGCTGGTCGGCGCGGATCTGCTCCGCACTTTCAGGCGTAACGAAGACCACGGTGTTGTCCGGCGTCTTGAGCGGCTCGGTAAAACCCTCGTGCATCCACGATTGTGCCTTGCGCTGATCGCCCGGGTGGACCCAGAAATACTTGGCCTTGCCGTGATCGCTGAGCGGCACGGTGCCTTCTTCCTCGTCGCGCTTGAAGATCGGAATCTGCCGCTCGCTGCGGTGCATCAGGTCATAGAGGAACGGCGTCTTGACCGCGCTGGAATAGAAACCCGTGGGGCTGAACTTGTGCAGCAGCACATCGCCCGGCTCGACCGTGCGCAGCATGTCCTTCCACACCTGCGGGATCGGGCTTTCCTGCGTCAGCAGCGGGCGCGTGCCGAACTGGAAGGCGATCTTGCCGAGTTCGGGATTGTCGATCCAGTCGTTCCATTCACGCAGGAACCACACTCCGCCGGCCATGACGATGGCGGTATCCTCGCTCACGCCTTCGGCCCGCATGGTTTCGCGCAGCGCCTTGACCCGGGGATAGGGATCTTCCGGTTTGGTCGGGTCCTCGGCATTGGAGAGACCATTGTGTCCACCGGCGAGCCAGGGGTCTTCGTAAACCACCGCTGCGAGCAATTCGGGCACCTTGGAATAGCTGCGCTTCCAAAGGGCGCGAAAGGCGCGGGCCGAGCTGACGATCGGCAAGTAATGAACGTTGAAGCGCTGGGCGATTTCCGCCAGCTTGTAGGGCATACCCGCCCCGCAGGTCACGCCGGTGATCTTGTCGCCGCAATTCGCGAGTACGCCTTCGAGCACTTGCTGCGCACCGCCCTGTTCCCACAGCACGTTGATGTTGATCGCGCCCCTGCCGTCCGCAATTTCGTAAGCGCGGTTGACCTGCTCGGTCGCGCCATCAATCGCATAGCGAACTAGCTGTTCGAAACGTTCCTTGCGTGTCGCCTGCGGATAGACCTGGGGGATCGGATTGCCGTCTTCGTCATAGCTGTCGGCATTGACGGCGCTGACCGTGCCGATGCCGCCGGCTGCGGCCCATGCGCCCGAGCTCATGTGATTGGTCGCCGACACGCCCTTGCCGCCTTCGACCAGCGGCCACACTTCCTTGCCGCCATACACAATCGGCTGCAAACCCTTGAATGTCATTTAATTTCCAATTCCTGCGTTACTTTGCCGCGCTGACTTTTGCGGACTTGGCTGCTGCCCCTTTGCAGGGCTTTATTGCACCCGGCTCCGGCCTCGTAGCCGCTCGGCGAAATTCTGCATAGTACCCCGCCAGTTCGGGGGAATCGCGGAACGTCTCCAGCTCGAAGCCGACCTGCTCGAATTCGCATTTGAGCAGGAAGGGATCGATCCCGTGCTGGTCAGTCGGCCGGTCGACATCGACCACGATCGCTTTGCCGCCCGCCTTGAGCGACGGCCACAGCCGCCACAGGAAGGCGTAAGGTTCGGTCACTTCATGATACATGTGGACCATGAAGACACGGTCGAAGCTGTTCTCGGGCAGCCGCGGATCGTCGATCCCGCCGAGCTTGATCGAGACATTGTCGAGCCGCTCCTTCTCGACCCGCTGGCCGAGCCGCTGGAGTGCTTCTTGGTCGATATCCTGCGCCAACACACGTCCGTCCTGCCCCACACGCTGCGCCAGGCGTACGGTGTAATACCCCTCCCCTGCGCCGATATCGGCCACGGTCATACCGGGGGTGATCTGTGCAAAGTCCATGACCTTGCGCGCTTCATCAACGGAGTCGCGTTGGGTCTCCGTGCTGAATTCGTTCCGGCCGAGCTCGGAAACGGGCCGGTCGGGCAATGGGAATTCCAGCGCGGTCTCGGGGCGGTCAGCGTCAGCAGGTGCGGGGCCTCGATCGCATCCGGCCATGGTCGACGCAGCCACGAGTGCGGTGAGAAAAGGCGCGTGAAACAGCTTCATCGTCCTGATCTCCTAGCGGGTGAAATGTCGCCAGGCAAAAGGCGAATTGCCGCCTGCAGTCGATACTATTCCACGTCGTCGATATCGACTTTTTCGCCCGTCACCCGCTGCGCCAGCGCGGCGGAGATGTAAGGATCGAGCGCGCCATCGAGAACGTCGTCCGGCGAACTGGAGGTGACGCCGGTGCGCAGATCCTTGACCATCTGGTAGGGCTGCAGGACGTAGCTGCGGATCTGGTGGCCCCAGCCGATCTCCGTCTTCTCGGCATATTCGCCGCTCGCCGCTGCCTCGCGTTCCGCCATCTCGCGCTCGAACAGGCGCGCTTTCAGCATGTTCATCGCCGTGGCGCGATTCTTGTGCTGGCTGCGGTCGTTCTGACTGGCGACGACGATCCCGGTCGGCATATGGGTGATGCGCACCGCCGAGTCGGTGGTATTGACGTGCTGGCCGCCCGCGCCCGAGGCACGGTAGGTATCGATCTTGAGGTCGCTTTCGTTGATCTGGATATCGACCTCGTCGTCGATCACCGGATAGACCCAGACCGAGCTGAAACTGGTGTGGCGCCGGGCCGAGCTGTCGTAGGGGCTGATCCGGACAAGGCGGTGAACGCCGCTCTCGGTCTTGGCATAGCCGTAGGCGTTCTCGCCCTTGATGAGCAGTGTAGCGCTCTTGATGCCGGCTTGCTCGCCGGCCTGGTATTCGACCGTCTCGACCTTGTAGCCGCGCTTTTCGGCCCACCGGGCGTACATGCGCATGAGCATTTCGGCCCAGTCCTGACTCTCGGTTCCGCCGGCCCCGGCATGGATCTCGATATAGCTGTCATTGGCGTCGGCCTCGCCCGAGAGCAGTGCCTGGACCTTGTCGGCGTCCGCGCGGTCGGCCAGCGCGGCAAGGCTGGCGAGACCTTCCGCCACCACTTCATCATCGCCCTCGGCCTCGCCCAGTTCGACGAATTCGATGGCGTCGGCCATCTCCTGTGTGATCTGGTTGACGGTCCCGACGGCGTTTTCCAGCAGCTTCTGCTCACGACTTATCGCCTGGGCTTCCTTGGGGTTGTCCCACAGCTTGGGGTCCTGGACGCGCGCGTTGAGCTCGTCGAGACGGCGCAGGGCGCGGTCCCAGTCAAGCGACTGGCGCACCAGCGATAGCGCGGCATTGATCCGGTCGATATGGGCCTGCCCTTCGGCACGCATGGAAAATTCCTTCAGAAACTCTGGCAGTCAGGTGGTGCGCGGACGCTTAGCGAAAGTGCGGGCGCTAATAAATCCCGCCCTGCTCTTCGACAAAGTCCTCGAGCCCTTCGGCCTCCCTGGCCTCGCTCTGGGCCCGGGCGTTCGATGAACTGCCCCGGCGGATGATCTCGAGGATTTCCTTGCGGCGCGCTTCGATCTCGTCGGCAGCAGTCGACCGCGGTGGTTCGGTGTCGGGCTTGAAGGCCTCCCAGATCACAGCGGAGTCTTCGCCTTCTGTCGGCCAGCCTTCGAAGACCTGCTTGCCAGTGCGACGATCGACACGGACCATGCGGACACCTGTCGGGGCAATCGCCGGATCATCGCGCCAGCGCTTGCGCGTGTCGGAGATGACCCGCTTCACGATCGGCGCAGCGAGCGAGGCGCCCTCGTAACCACCTAGGTTGCGTGGCTGGTCGTAACCGACATAGGCGCCGACGATATATTGCTGGGTGCCGCCGATGAACCAGGTGTCGGTCGGCCCGGTGGTGGTCCCGGTCTTGCCGAAAAGCGGCAGGCCCAGATCCTTGAGCCGCCTGCCGGTGCCGCGCTCGATTACGCCTTCGAGCATATGCATGACCTGGAATGCGGTCCGCGGATCCATGGCCTGCTTGCCCGCAGGCTTGAGCCGCGGCATCGGCTTGCCGTCCCATTCGTCCATTGCACAGCCGGTGCACACACGATTGTCGGCGCGCCAGATAACCTTGCCGCTGCGATCCTGCACGAAATCGATCAGGCTGGGCGTGTTGAGCCGTCCGTGGTTGGCCAGCGCTGAATAGGCGGTCACCATCTTCAACGGGGTGGTCTCCCCTGCCCCCAGCGCAAAGGCAGGATAGGGCGGATACTCACCGATATTCATGTCCTTGAAGGTATCGATCACTTTGGGCATGCCCGATTCCATCGCAATCTGGACGGTCATGATATTCTGCGACTGCTCGAGCCCGTAGCGCAGCGGATACTGCCCTCCGCGCCCGCCCCGGAAGCACTTCTCGCCGAGTTGCGAGCCCTGGTAGTAGCAGTAGCTCGAATTTTCGACCTGGGTCGAAGGAGTGAAGCCGTTCTCCAGACCCGTCGCATAGACAAAAGGCTTGATCGTCGATCCCGGTTGCCGCTCTGCCTGGGTGGCTCGGTTGAAGGAACCCAGTCGGCTGTCGAAGCCGCCCTGCATGGCCAGCACGCGACCGGTCATCGGGTCCTGCACCACGACCGCTCCGGAAACTTCCGGCACCGCGCGGACCCGGTAGCCATTGCCTTCAGGCGATACCGCTGTGACATGGCCGACCTTGATCGCGTCCGGCAACCCGCCAAGCGGCGCTGTGCTTCCATCAGCGAAGGCAATCGTTGCGCTGCTGCCGGCGCGGGCGGTGACGACACCGATACGCCAGTTCTGAAAGTTGATCGAGAGATTGGAGCTCGCAAGCTGCTGCGCCATGTCACCCTTATCCGGGTCGATCGTAGCGAGCGGTCCACGCCAGCCGCGTCCGCCGTGGAAACCCATCAGGCCCTGGCGCAATCCATCGCGGGCGGCGTCCTGCATATCCATGTCGAGCGAAGTGCGCACCCATAGCCCGCCAGCGTAGACGCTGTTGTCCCCGTCATCGGCAGTCTCGCCGAACTGTGCGATCAGCTGCCGACGGACTTCCTCGAGGAAATAGCCCGCATCGGCCGACCGCTCGCTACGCTGGGTAACGATGCCCAAGGGTTTGGCCTTTGCAGCGCTTGCCTGCGCCGGCGTGATGAAGTCGCTCTCGACCATCTGGTCGAGCACGAAATTGCGCCGGGCCAATGCCTTGTCGGCAAACTTCGCGCGACTGTAGGTCTCCGGTGCCTTTGGCAGGATCGCGAG
The DNA here is from genome assembly GCF_021431965.1 of Erythrobacter sp. SDW2. Taxonomy (NCBI): domain Bacteria; kingdom Pseudomonadati; phylum Pseudomonadota; class Alphaproteobacteria; order Sphingomonadales; family Erythrobacteraceae; genus Erythrobacter; species Erythrobacter sp. SDW2. The sequence goes on along the minus strand of NZ_CP090370.1, from coordinate 1,647,622 downwards.
GAAGGCCGCCTGGTGCAATTCCAGATCGCCGACGTCCCTGTCGAAATAGGCCCGCGAAGCGGCCTGAACCCCGAAAGACCGGCGTCCGAGGGGAATTTCGTTGAGATAGAGCTCGAGGATCTCCTGCTTCGTCAGCACACCCTCGATGCGGCGGGCGAGCAGCATCTCCTTGAGCTTGCGCGTGATCGAGTATTCGTTCGTCAGCAGGATGTTCTTTGCCACCTGCTGCGTGATGGTCGAGCCGCCAACCGCGCGCTCGCCCGAGCCGAGCTTGCTCATATAGTCGAACACCGCGCCGACCAGGCCACCGGCATCGATCCCGCCATGGCTGAAAAAGGTCTTATCCTCCGCCGCGAGATATGCTTCGATCAGTTGTTGCGGAAAATCCGCGTATTGCAATTGAACACGTCGCTCGCGGGCGTAGGAATGGACGATCTCGCCATCGATGCCGCGCACGACAGTCGGCAAAGGCGGTTCGTATTCCAGCAACGTCTTGGCGTCCGGCAGGTCCTTCGCAAGAAGTGCCCACAGCACCAGCCATCCTGCCAGCGCCAGGCCGAGGAAGATGACGCCCCACCGGAACCAGCGGCTTTCATGCCACTGGCGCTTGGCCCAGTTGAACGCGCCCGATGCCTCGCGCCGGATGCGATAGCGAAAGTTCTGCAAGGCTGATGTGTCGACCATGATTGGCGCAAGCCCTAGCACGCCATTTCGGAGGCGCGCCATAGGCTTTCATCGCGTTATTCGCGGGTCTGCCGGGCGAAATAGATGCGGATGGCCCGCGCCATTACCTCGGCGAAGGCGCGTCTGCCTTCCAGAGATGTAAGACGAGCGGCGTCTGCGGGGTTGGTGATGTATCCCGACTCGTAGAGCACCGCAGGCACATCAGGCGCGCGCAGGACCGCCAGTGAGGCCGATCGCCGGGCCTGCGGATGGAAGCCCAGCGTTCCGCGCCCTTCCCTGACAATCAAACCGGCGAACTCGGCCGATTCTTCCTGAACTCGCTGCTGCGCCAATTCGATCAGGATCGAGCTGACAATGTGACTTTGCCCGGCAATCTCTACGCCGTTGACGCGGTCGGCGTTGTTCTCGCGCTCGGCGAACAGCGCGGCCGCCTCGCTCGAAGCCTTGGAAGACAGCGTGTAGATGCTTGCCCCGCTGATGCCGCTGATCTCGCCGGCGGAATCGGCATGGATCGAGATGAACAGATCGGCGTCGAGCAGGCGTGCAATCTCCGGCCGTTCAGGCAGAACGAGGAAGCGGTCATCCTCGCGGGTCAACGCCACACGGACCCCACCCTGTTCTATCAGCGCATCCTTGAGCGCCAGCGCGAGGCCCAGAACGAGGTCCTTTTCCCGGACCCCGACCCCGCTCGCCCCCGGATCTTTCCCGCCGTGCCCAGGATCGATGATTACCAGTGGCCGCGAACGGTCCTGCGGGCCGTAAATCTTCGGCAGATCCACATTGCGATTGGCATCGGGCAGGTCGATGGTGATGACATAGCTGCGGCCCAGATGCGGTACCGGTATGCTCAGGCCAAGAGCGTAGAGGCCCGCCATGATGGCAACGGGCAAGAGGAACACCAGCCAGAGTTGGACGCGTAGCGACATCATCTGGGTGCGGTGTTAAGTCTATCGCAGCTAACTGCGCAATATAGTTGCCCGAGTTGTCCCGCGATGCTAGCACGTGCGGGACCGGAGGTTTGCCTGATAGTGTCGCTTGAAGCGTACCCAGGCTCCCGCTTCGGCCCCGTTCGCTTTCCAGCGAATGGCCAATGAAGACAGGTTGATACACCAGATGAGACTCCATCCCCCGCATACCGGCTCGCAAGCTACCGCTTGCCGCGCCGTGGCGACGGGGGCTGCCCATCCCGGACAGGCGCAACAGCAGCGCAGGCTCGTTGGCGTAGACACAGAATCCCGTGCTTCGATGCAGAGTATGCATCCGGGCCGGTCACACCCTTCCGCTCATGGCGCACGCCGGGGCGGTTCCCACACATATCTGCGCGCAGCGGCCCGGACGTGGTCCGCACCAGGGCGCGCATGGAGAAAATTCAATGTCAACGCGCATGCTAATCGATGCGCGCCACCAGGAAGAAACCCGGGTGGCGGTGCTCAAAGGCAACCGGATTGAGGAATTCGATTTCGAATCTGCTGAACACAAGCAGATCAAGGGCAACATCTATCTCGCCAAGGTAACGCGGGTCGAACCGTCGCTGCAGGCGGCGTTCGTCGATTTCGGCGGCAACCGCCATGGCTTCCTCGCCTTCAGCGAAATCCATCCCGACTACTACCAGATCCCCCAGGCCGACCGCGAAGCGCTACTGGCCGAGGAGGCCGAAGCGGCCGAGGAAGAAGCCCGCCTGCGTGCCGAAGAGGAAGAGCGCGGCGAGATGCCCGGCGACGAATACGACGCCGAGGACCGCCAGTCGGCCGAAGCGCTGGTCGAAGACCTCGCCGAGGACGGCCTCGAGGAAATCGACACGTCCGAGAAAGACGATGTCGCCACCATCGAAGAAGGCCAGTTCGAAGACGATGATGGCGACGACGAGGATGACGACGAAGATGGTGAGGACGAGTCCTCCGACGAGGATGGCGAACAGCCGCGTCATCGCCGCGGTGCTCGCGGCCGCCGCCAGGGCAAGGGTGGCAAGGGAGGGCGTGCCCGTGCCAAGGAAGTCGACGAAGTCCGCGCCAAACGCCAGGCGCTGCGCCGCCGCTACAAGATCCAGGATGTCATCCAGCGCCGCCAGGTGATGCTGGTGCAGGTCGTCAAGGAAGAGCGTGGCAACAAGGGCGCTGCCCTGACCACCTATCTCAGCCTCGCCGGCCGCTACACCGTGCTGATGCCGAACTCGTCGCATGGCGGCGGGATCAGCCGCAAGATTTCGAGTGCAGGCGACCGCAAGCGCCTGAAGGAAATCGTGTCCGACCTTAGCCTGCCCAAGACCATGGGGCTGATCGTCCGGACGGCAGGGCTGCAGCGCACCAAGCCGGAGATCAAGCGCGACTTCGACTATCTCGCCCGCCTGTGGGACGAGATCCGCGAGAAAACGCTGTCGTCCAGCGCGCCGGCGCTGATCCACTCGGACAGCGACCTGATCAAGCGTGCGATCCGCGACATCTACAACAAGGAAATCGAGGAAGTCATCGTCGAGGGCGAAGCCGGCTACAAGTCGGCCAAGGACTTCATGAAGCTTCTGATGCCCAGCCACGCACGGCGGGTGAAGCCCTATTCCGATCCGATGCCGCTGTTCCAGCGCTATGGCGCGGAGGACCAGTTGCGGGCGATGTATGACCCGGTGGTGCAGCTCAAGAGCGGCGGCTATCTCGTCATCAACCCGACCGAAGCGCTCGTCTCGATCGATATCAACTCGGGCCGCTCGACCAAGGAGCACGGGATCGAAGCGACCGCCACCGCGACCAATCTCGAAGCGGCGAAGGAGATCGCCCGCCAGCTACGCCTGCGCGATATGGCCGGGCTGGTCGTGATCGACTTCATCGACATGGAATACAATTCCAACATCCGCAAAGTCGAACGCGCGATGAAGGATGCGCTCAAGAACGACCGGGCGCGGATCCAGGTTGGCCGCATCTCGGGCTTCGGCCTGATGGAAATGAGCCGCCAACGCCTGCGCACCGGCGTGCTCGAAGCGACCACCCGCGACTGTCCGCATTGCGACGGGACCGGCCTCGTTCGTACCGCCTCCAGCGCCGGCCTTTCCGCGCTGCGCCTGATCGAGGACGAAGCGGCCAAGGGCAAAGGCACCATCATCACGCTCAAGGCGAGCATGGAAGCCTCCATCTACCTGCTCAACGCCAAGCGCGCCGACCTGCAGGAAATCGAGCAACGCTACGGCGTAACCGTCGAGGTCATCCCCGAAGGCGAGGAAGAGGGCGCAAAGATGAGCGTCGGCAGTTCGGGACCCCGCCCGGCACAGGCGCCGCGCTTCGACCCGATCGTGATCGAGGACGATGACGACCTGCCCGAGGACGAGGACGAGGACGAAGACGACCGTAGCCAGAGCCATGAAGGCGACGGCGAGGATGGCGACCGCAATGGCAAGCGCCGCCGTCGCCGTCGGGGCGGACGTGGTCGCAACAAGGAACGCGGTGACGATCGTACTGACGAAAGCGCTGATGACGCGGACAGTGATGACGCTGACGATGGCGAGGACCGGCCCGAAACCGCTCGCGACGACAATGGCGAAGCGCGCCCCAGGAAGCGTCGCCGCCGCGGTGGCCGCCGCAGGCGCGGTCGCGGTGACGCCGAAGGTTCGAGCGATGCCAATGGCGATAGCGACAACGCCGAATCCGAAGCTGGCGAGGAAATTGCAGCCGCTGCCGAGCTAGCCGAAACTCCGGCCGAAACTGAAGAACCGGCCAAGCCCAAGCGCAGTCGCCGCAAGAAGTCCGATGCGGCCACCGAGGAAGCTCCGGCTGCCGAAGCCGAGGCGGCTGCTGCGGAAGAAGTTACCGAAGAAAAGCCCAAGCGCAGGGCTCCGCGCAAGAAGAAGGGTGAGGCCGCGGCTGCAGTCGAAGCTCCTTCCGAGGGGGTTCCGGCCGAAGCTGAAGCAGCCGGGGAAGCTCCGGCCAAGCCCAAGCGGACCCGCCGCAAGAAGGCCGAGACCGAGGAAACAGCCCCCGCAGAGGAACCTGCCAGCGAGGCTGCACCTGAAGAAGCAACCCCGGCTGCGGCAGAAGCTCCTGCACAAGCCGATGCGGCGCCGCGCCGCGGCGGCTGGTGGCAGCGCACTTTCGGCGAGTAAACGCTGGCGAATAAGTGGGCGTGGGGATCAGGCTCCTGCCTTGACCCCTACGCCCCATTCGTTCCAGCCGATCGACTTGGGAGTCTTGGGCAGGTAGCGCGCACCCATCGGTTCGACCGCGAAGCCCCCTGCCCTGACCGCTTCGGTTACCGGGCGGGTCAGGTGGCAGCCTCCGGCAAAGGGCTTCCACCACGGCTCGAGCCTGTCCTGGAACCGCGCCACATCGGCATCCGGCGCGCGGCCATGCTCGAGGAACAGCAGTCGTCCACCTGGCTTCAGAATACGCCGCATCTCGCGCACGACCTGCGCCTGATCCTGCACCGAGCACATTGTATAGGTGCACACAACAGTGTCGAAGCTGTTGTCTTCGAAGGGAATAGCCTCGCCGATCCCGTCACGGATATCGGCCTGCCATCCCTTCTTCTCCGCTTCGACGCGGGCGTATTCGAGCAACTTGCCGCCCGGGTCGATCCCGGCGTATCGGGTGATGGCGGCGGCATTGTAGAACTGCTGGTTGATCCCGCCGCCGCAGCCGAGCTCGAACACTCCGCCGCTGGCGAGCGGCACCACCTGGCTGCGCAGCTTCATGATCGCGGGCATCCCGCAAGCGAATTTGATTACCCGCGGCACGCCGTGCCGGTCCCACCATTCCCCTATGCCCATCGCTATCTCTCCCCCTTCTCCCTTGCCTCACTGTGTGGCAGAGATTGCCCGCAAAGGGGAGAGGACAGATGCCGCAGATCATTCGTACGCCGGAAGAACGCTTCACCAGTCTGCCGGACTATCCCTTCGCGCCGCATTACCACGCGCTGCCCGGCGGCATAAGGCTCCACTATGTGGACGAGGGCCCGCCGGATGCGTCACCGGTGCTGATGATGCATGGCGAGCCGAGCTGGAGCTATCTCTACCGTTTCATGATTCCGCCGGTGGTGGAGGCGGGCTATCGCGTGCTCGCACCCGACCTGATCGGTTTCGGCAAGTCGGACAAGCTGGGGGCCAAGTCCGACTACAGCTATGCCGGTCACGTCGCCTGGATGCGCGACTGGGTCGAGGCGCTGGACCTCCGCAACGTCATCCTTGCCTGCCAGGACTGGGGCTCGCTGGTGGGGCTGCGGCTGGTTGCAGCCATGCCCGAACGGTTTGCCGGCGTGGTCCTCTCCAATGGCGGGCTGCCGGCCGGGCAGGAACCGCCGCCGGCCTTTGCCAAATGGCGCGCCTTCTCCAAATACAGCCCGATCTTCCCGATCGGCAAGATCCTGCAGCGCGCCACCACCCGCACACTGAGCGACGCCGAAGTCGCAGCCTATGACGCGCCGTTCCACAACCGCGCCAGCAAGGCCGGGGCGCGCATTTTCCCTTCGCTGGTGCCACTGGGCGAGAATGTCGCCGTGCCCGACCAGCGCAAGGCATGGAAAGTGCTGGAGCAGTTCGAGCGGCCGTTCACCTGCGCCTTTTCGGACCAGGATCCCATCACCCGCGGCGGCGATGCGGCGTTTCTGGAGCGGGTGCCGGGTGCGCGCAGCAACGATCTGCACCGCACGCTGCATGGGCATCACTTCATCCAGGAGGACGATCCGCAAGGCTTCGTCGATGCGATCCTCGATACGGCGCGCAAGGCGGGGGTTTAGGCAGGCACCTTCAGCGCTTCGGCAAAGCGGCCGATCCGTTCCGACAGAGCCGTCTCCAAAGCGCCGTCATCGAGCGCCGACAGTTCGGTCACCTGCGGCATCGATAGTCCAACGCGCAAGGTTCCGCCCCAGCCGCCTTCCGGCAAACGGACGCATTTGACCGGCTGGCCGAGCCGCAATCCCAGCCTGTCGAGCGAGCGATAGAGCGCCTGTGCATCATCGAAGGTGCGCGCCTGCGGGTGGCGGCTGATATCGAGCGTGGCCAGCGTCTGCATCTCCAGCGGATGCTCGCTCGCCTGCCCTTCGCGGCCGGGTGGATAGGGCTGCACCATGGCGAAGCCCTGCCCCTCGATCAGCTGGCTGCCGATGGCGCGCTGGAACACGCGAATCACCCGCTCTACTTCGGCGAAGGCCAGCGCCTGGAACCGCTCCAGCTCGAACACCGATGCTTCGAGCCGCAGCGCGAGGCCGGGGTTGGCGCTGTCTTCCAGTTGCTCGCGGCCCTGCCAGCCCTCGCCCCACTCGGCGCGGCGGAAGATCGTCGCGAAACCGGCCGGGAGCGGCGCGGCGCGCGCGATGATGCTATCCGGCACCAGCGCCATGCCGGAAAACGGCGGGCCGCCCATGAATTTCGACCCGGTGATGAAAACGATCGCCCCGCGGTCCAGATAGTCGCGCAGCGCCTGCGAGGTGATCCGCGCCTGACAGGCATCGACCACCAGCGTCATGTCCTCACCGAATTCGGCGATCAGCGCGTCGAGTTCCGCCAGCTTGGGCAGGATCAGCCCGGTCTTGGAGCCGTGGACGACATGCAACAACGCATGTCTGCCCTGACCGCGCGCGATGACCAACTCGGTCCGGATCTGTCCGGCGATTTCCGCACTGCCCAGCGCCTCGCCCTCGCCGCAGCGGACGGGGATGTCGACCAGCGAGACCGGACCAAGACCCTCTACCGGCTCGCCCACCTCGGTTGCCGTTCCCAGCGCCGTTTCCTTGGCGAAGTAATGCCCTTGTGCCGAATGGATGCAGCCGCTGCCGACCTCGTCCGCGCCCAGCAGGATATTATGCGTGCCGGCCTTGCCGCGCCCGGCCACCGCCGCCAGCGCCACGAACTCGAGATCGGTCCCGGAAGGCGCAAAAACCACTCTGGCCGCGCTGGTCACGCTATAGGCGGCCAGCACCCGCCGCCCGAGCCCTTCCAGTTGCTCCGCATAACCTGCCATTCCCGCCGCCTGCCGCGCCAGCAGATGCTCGAACGCGGCAGCCGATATGTCGTTGGCGGTCGAGGAGGCGAAGGCCAACGTGCGGCGCGGATAGGGCGCGGAAAGGTATCGATTGAGCCCGCTTTCAGGGTCGAGCACGATTCGCGCGTCCCCTCCGGAAGAGAGCAAGGCAATCAGATCGGCGGCGGCTGGGTTGCCGCGATAGGCAGGCAGGATATCGGGGAAATCTGCGGTCACGGCGGTCGGGCTTTTCAAATTCGGCTTGGAAGCGCCGCCTAGCAGACCTATGCGGCGCTTTCACTCCAATATCGCGGGTTCCACGCAATTGTCACAGCTTACCCCCCTCACCATCGATCCCGCCGCCAAGGAGCGACTGCGCGTGTTGTTCCTCGCCAAGAACGCGCTGTGGGACGGCACCGGTAGCCCGGAAGACGGCAACCATGCCTTCTATCACCGCGAAATGTCGCAGGTGCTGACCGGGCTCGGGCTCAACCTCACTATCTCGGACAATTTCGACATCCTGTGGGACAAGCCAGATGTCGATTTCGTCTTCCCGCTGCTCAACCGGGCCGGCTTCTTCAACTCGGAAATGCTGTGCCCGCTGCTGTGCGAGCGGGCCGGGATCGCCTATCTCGGGGCCAGCCCGATCGTGCGCGGCCTGTCGGATGACAAGCATCTGGCCAAGCGTTCGGTACGCGATGCCGCGGTGCCGACCGCACCCTGGGCAATCTATCGCCGGGGTGCCCCCATCGACCCGGCCAAATGCCCGGAAGGAAAGCGCTTCGTGGTCAAGCCCAACAACAGCTCGGCCAGCTGGGGCGTGCATGACGCGACCGACTGGGCCAGCGTCAAGGCTGCCATCGACGGGGTGCACGGGCTGGGTCACGATGCCATCGTCGAACCCTTCATCGACGGCAGCGACGTCGAAGTGCCGGTCATCACCGTCAATGGCGAGCCGCAGATCCTGCCGATGATGATTTTCCGCCAGGCCGATCCGTCGCACCTGCGGACCTATTATGAGAAGCGCGACCTCGTCGACCGGAGCCAGAAATACTCGCTCGATCCGTTCGAGAACCCCGAGATGACCGAGGTTATCGCGGACTACACTCGCAAGGCGTGGGACGATTATCGCCCGTTCGACTACGGCCGCTTCGAGTTCCGCGTCAACGAAGAGACAGGCGAGGTGACATTCCTCGAGCTCAACCTCAACTGCAACCTCTGGTCGCAGAAGGTGTTCGGCAAGGCCGCCGTGCTGGCCGGGTGGACGCAGGAGCAGCTGATCGAGACGATCCTGGCCGAGAGCCTGCGCCGCCACGGGCTGACGGGCTGAGTCTGTGACCGCGAAAGCCATCGTCATCATTCTCGCCGCCCAACGCGCCGGGGTCGTCAACCCGCTGGCCGAGCGGGCCGGCGTGTCGCACAAGTGCCTCGCCCCGATCTGCGGGCGGCCATTGATCGAGTGGGTGCTCGATACGGTCACGGCGCAGCCCGACCTGGCGGATATCCGCATCGCCATCGAGCCCGAGGCACAGGGCGAAGTCAGCGCGCTCCTGCCGCAGTTCGCAGAGCGCGGCGTGCCGATCCGCTTTGTCGACTCCCATACCGGGATCGTCGACAGCGTGACAGCGGCAGCGGGCGATGACGAAGGCCCCTTCATCATCACCACGGCGGACAATGTGCTGCTCAGCGCGGAAGGTTTCGAGCAAATCCGCAGCGCGCTGAGCCGGGTCGATGCCACGCTGGCACTCGCCCGCGAAGCCGATGTCCGCGCCGCGCACAGCGAAGGGCAGCGCAATTTCTACCAGTTCCGCGACGGCGGCTATGCCAATTGCAACATCTACGGCCTCGCCAATCGCAAGGCCTTCGTCGCAGCCGAGGCGTTCCGCGAAGGCGGCCAGTTCCAGAAGAACCGCGACCGCATGATCCGCGCCTTCGGCTATTTCAACATCCTGCTGATGGGCCTCAAGCTGGTATCCGCCCCCACGGCGATCCGCCGCGTCGGCAAGCGGTTCGGCATCACCATGGAGGCGACCTTCTTCGCCGATGGCGGTCTCGCCATCGATGTCGACAACGAGCGGACTTATGCCGTGTGCGAAGCACTGCTGCCAAGCCGGAAGCCGGTGCGAAACAATTAGTCCGGTATCCGCTCGCCCCTCCAGTCGAATTGGTGTCCGCTGCAGGCTGGCGTGAGTTTCTCGATCACTGTCAGCAGATTTCGCGCAGCCGTGTCGGCCTGCGTCAGCTGGCCGTCGGGCAGATTGGCCTGAAACGGCTCGGACAGGGCCGTATCGACCGTCCCCGGATGCAATGACACTGCCACCGCCTGCTTGTGCGTTCGAGCGAGCTCGATGGCAAAGTTCTTCATCAGCATGTTGAGCGCCGCTTTGGACGCGCGATAGCTGTGCCAACCGCCGATGCGGTTGTCGCCGATCGAACCGACCCGCGCCGAGAGCGCAGCAAACACGCAGCGGCGATCGCGCGGGAACAGCGGCAGCAGGTGCCGAGCGACCAGCGCAGGGCCGATTGTGTTCAGCCGCAGCACCCGCTCCATCGTCGCGGCCTCGAGCTGTTTGTAGCTGCGCTCCGGCCCGGGCCCATCGGGCAGGCTGAGCACCCCTGTGGCGACGATCACCAACTCTGGCGGATGGCCTGCCATCGTCTCCGCCGCCGCAGAAAGGCTTGCCGGATCGTCATAGTCGAAGCGGAAGGGTACGATCGCCTCGCCCTCTGGTACCACTCCGCTGCGTGATCCCGCGTAGACACGCTGGAAATCCGCCGCCGCCAGCGCCCGCACCAGCGCCGCGCCGATCCCGCCGCTGGCGCCGAACACCGCCGCCGTTCCGAATTGCTGCATGGGATCGACCATCGATTGCCCGAATAGCACTTGCAAATTTGGCCACAATCCGCCCTTTTGGCTACCTTGTGTCGCCGGTCATTTTCGTTAGAGAGGCGGCACGCTAGAACGCAGGACAGTCGAGACCCATGGCCACTTTCACGCTCCCCAAGAACTCGAAGATCACGGGCAAGGCCCGTGAGCACAAGGTTGCCAAAGAGTCAGGGAGCGGGAACCGGGTCCGCAAGTTCAAGATCTACCGCTACGATCCCGACAGCGGCGAGAACCCGCGTTACGACACTTTCGAGATCGACCTCGACGATTGCGGGCCGATGGTCCTCGATGCGCTGTTCAAGATCAAGAACGACGTCGATCCGACGCTGACCTTTCGCCGTTCGTGCCGAGAGGGGATCTGCGGGTCCTGCGCGATGAACATGAACGGCAAGAATGGCCTCGCCTGCACCACGGCGATCGAGGACCTGCAGGGCGAAGTGCGGATCACCCCGCTGCCGCATATGGAAGTGATCAAGGACCTCGTCCCCGATTTCACCCACTTCTACGCCCAGTACGCCAGCATCCGACCCTGGCTACAAACCGTCACCCCCACCCCGTCGGGCAAGGAGCGCCTGCAATCGCCCGAACAGCGCGAGAAACTGGACGGCCTCTACGAGTGCATCCTGTGCGCCTGCTGCTCGACCTCCTGCCCGAGCTATTGGTGGAACAGCGACAAGTTCCTCGGCCCGGCAATCCTGCTCCAGGCCTATCGCTGGCTGGCCGACAGCCGCGACGAGATGACCGGCGAACGGCTCGACCAACTCGAGGATCCGTTCCGGCTCTATCGCTGCCACACCATCATGAACTGCGCCAACGTCTGCCCCAAGGGCCTGAGCCCGGCCAAGGCGATTGCCGAAACCAAGAAGATGATGGCCGAACGCGCCATCTGAACCGATGGGCCTGCGCGACGAGATCTTCGAACACGGGCCGGACCCGGACAATCCCGGCTGGCGGCACTGGAACCTCAAGGATGACACGCTGTTCAACGGCGCGGTGATGGGCAAGCTCATCACCCGGCGTGAGGATGACAAGTGCCGCCTGCGGATGTTCCCGGAGCGCAGGCACGAGAACCTGCAGGGCATCATCCACGGCGCAGTGACGCTGGCGCTGATCGACATCTCGCTGTTCACCACCATGCATGTGGTCGGCAGCGGCAATGCCGGCCCTTCGGTAACGCTGGAGCTTTCCACCCAGTTCGTCGGCGGCGGCGATCCCAGGCGGCCGCTCGATGCGGTGACCGAGATCATGCGCGAAACCGGCAAGCTGGTGTTTGTGCGCGGGATCGTGGTACAGGATGAGGATATCGTCGCCAGCTATTCGGGCATCATCCGCAAGCTCCCCCACCGTGATTTGCCGGGATTGCAGTCGGGACCGACCGAAGGGTGAGCGGCCTGCTCCAGCGCTATCGCCAACTGGTCGAGGCTGGCGAATTGCGCGCCGATCCCGATCAGGCAGCGGTCGCCGAACGGCTCGATCGGCTACAACAGGAACTGGAAGCCACACCCAAGCGCGGCTCGATCCTGTGGCGAGCGCTGAAAGGCAAGCCCGAGGCCGTGCGCGGCGTTTACATGTGGGGCGGCGTCGGGCGCGGCAAATCGATGCTGATGGACCTGTTCCATACGACGCTTGACATATCGCGCAAGCGGCGGGTGCATTTCCATGCCTTCATGCAGGAAGTCCACGCCCGTTTGCACGAGGCGCGCAAGAGCGAGAGCGGCGACCCGATCCCGCCGGTGGCGGCGCAGATCGCCGCCGATGTCCGCTGTCTCGCCTTCGACGAAATGGTGGTCAACAACTCGCCCGACGCCGCGATCATGGGCCGGTTGTTCCGCGCGCTGATGCTGGACCACGGCGTGACCGTCGTCACGACCAGCAACCGGCCACCGCACGATCTCTACAAGGACGGGCTCAACCGCGAGCATTTCCTGCCCTTCATTGCTCTGATCGAGGACAAGCTCGACGTGCTGCCGCTCAACGGGCCGACCGACTACCGGCTCGACCGGATCGGTGATCTCGGCACATGGCACACGCCCATTGGCGATGCGGCAACCGCGAAAGTGCGTGAAGCCTTCTTCCGCCTCACCGATTACAAGCCCGAAAACGCCGCCAATGTGCCAAGCGCGGAGCTCGATGTCGGCGGCGGACGCAAGCTGCATGTGCCCAAGAGCCTCAAGGGGGTGGGTGTGTTCAGTTTCAAGAAGCTGTGCGGCGAGGCACGCGGGGCACCCGACTACCTCGCCATCGCCCGCGCCTATCACACCGTGATCCTGGTCGGCATCCCGGTGATGGGGCCGGAAAACCGCAATGAGGCCGCGCGGTTCGTGACCCTGATCGACACGCTTTACGAATACCGGGTCAAGCTGTTCGCCACCGCCGCGGCGGAACCGGATGCCCTCTATCCGTCAGGCGATGGCAGCTTCGAATTTGAACGGACGGCAAGCCGCTTGATGGAAATGCGCAGTGCAGAATACATGGCGCTTGGCCATGGTGCTTCGGACACTGGCGGCTGATCTCACGCCGCCTTGCGCACTCCGCGCTGCTGAGCCGAGGCCAGTCGCTCCATCAGCTTGAGATCCTGTTCGCCGAGCGACAGCGCTGCGTCAGCCCAGATCTCTGTAATCCGGGTCAATTCGGACAGCTCGAGCGCCCAGGAAACCTTCGTCGCCCGCCTTGCGGCCACGAGGCCCGAGTGACGACGATCGTTCCTGCGGATGAAGTCGCGAGTGGCTTCCAGCCCCTCGCCATCGTCGGCCAGCTGGTGGACGATCCCGAGATCGAACATTTCCTCTGCCGTGTAGCTGCGGTTCGAGGTGATGATCCGGTCCGCCATCGCGCTGCCGAGCTTGCGGCTGAGCAGGGCATGCGCGCCCATGCCGGGGAACAGGCCGAACATGATCTCGGGCAGGCCGAAAGTCGCACTTCGCTCGGCAATGATGTAGTCGAACGAAAGCAATGCCTCGAAGCCGCCGCCCAGCGCCGCGCCCTGCACCAGCCCGATGGTCAGGATCGGCAGATGCAGGGTGTGGATGTTGCGGTGCAAAATCTGGCAGCAGCGGTGGCCATAGCGGACCAGTCCGTCGCGATTGTGATCGAAGATCAGCTGACGGAACAGCGCCAGGTCGCCGCCATAGCAGAACACGCCCGGGGCCCGGCTGCCGAGGATAAGATACTTGAGCGGAACCTGGTCCGGACCGAAGCTTTCCGAGATAAGCCTCTGCCAGTCCTCGAAATCACCCAGCATCGGCGGAGTAAAACTGGGCCGCCCTTCCGGACGCATAAAGGTCCACAGCGCCTGCGTTTCCGGCTGGTAGAGGACATCGAGTTCATTCAACTGGAGCAGATGCGCCGGGATACCCGGATGCCCCATCGCCAAGTCGGCCATGCCATAGCTTCCCTCTGCTGCGGCATGAGATTGCGACCCCTCGTGCGCGCTCGTAACGCTGTCCTCGAATTCGGTACCTACACGGTCCATTCGGCCCCCGAAACTTTCTCCGCGCCGAAGCGCAAGTTCCTGTCCCTGCGGAGAATGTAAAGTATACGGAGTCGCCGATGCAAACGATTTATCGGAAATGGCGACGAAACGAGTCCCGTTTCGGGTCAGTCGGATCAGGCAGAAGCACCGAGGTGGCGCAGCGATCGGTCCAGCATGATCAGCTGCCAGAGCAGGCGTGCATGATCGCTTCGGCCAAAAATATGCTGTTGTGCCAGATGTTTGAGATGCGAAGTTGAGAACCATCCGGTCTCGCTCAACGCACCGCTGGCAGCAATGCCGAGGGCTTCCGATTGCAACGGGCCGCGCAGCCATTCCGAGATAGGGGTCACGAACCCCTGTTTGGGCCGATAGAGCACATCATGCGGCAGCATCCGCTCCATAGTGTGTTTCAAAAGCCACTTGCCTTGATGCCCCTTGATGCGTTCAGAATGGGGCAAAGCGGCGGCAAACTCGACCAGCCGGTGGTCTAGCAGCGGTTCGCGGGCTTCGAGGCTGACCGCCATGCTGGTGCGGTCGACCTTGGTCAAAATATCGCCCGGCAGCCAGAACTTGAGATCGGCATATTGCGCCCGGTCGAGCCCGGATCGGGCCGGCGCGCCCTGCATCATGGCAATCAGCGGCTGCTCGGCACGATAATCGCCCAGCTGGCGCTGCATCGCTTCTGTGTAAAGCAAAGCGCGCAGTTCGGGCGGAGTGACGCTCAGCCCTCGGGCATAGCCCTCCTCCCCGCTTGCGCCCAGCGCCTGGAAGGTGGACTTGGCGCGCAACGCCTGCGGAGCCCAGTCGGCCTTGGGCCACAGCTTGCCCAGCGTTCCGAACACCGGCTGGCGCAAGGCGCGGGGGAAGATCGCGCGGACCTGCTCCTCGCGTGCATGGAACACCTGGCGGCGGTAGCCGGCGAAGGCCTCGTCCGCCCCGTCGCCCGAAAGCGCCACGGTTACGTTCTCGCGCGCGAGCTGGCACACCCGCCAGGTCGGCAGCGCGGAGCCATCGGCAAAGGGTTCGTCGAACATACCCGCGAGCATGTCGACCGCGCCGAAATCATCGGGATCGACGATCCGCTCGCGGTGGTTGGTGCCGAACTGCTGCGCGATGCGGCGGGCGTAACCGGTCTCGTCGAGCGCCGCGACATCGAAGCCGATCGAGCAGGTGTTGACCGGTTCGCGGCTTGCCTCCGCCATCAGCGCGACCACGCTGGAGCTGTCCACCCCGCCGGACAGGAACGCCCCCAGCGGCACATCCGCCACCGTGCGCGATTCCACGCCTTCGCGCAGCAGGTGGAGCAATTGCGCCGACAAGTCGGCGGTGCTGCCCTTGTGGCGCTTGCTGAAATCCACGTCCCACCACTGCACCGGCGGGGCTGGCTGCTGGTCATGGCGCAGCAGGCGGTAGTGCCCGGCGGGTAGCTTCTCGACCCCCTTCAGGATCGATCGGTGATCGGGCACATAGCCCCAGGTGAGGTAGTCCTCGACCGCCAGCGGATCAACCTCGCGGCGCAGCAGCGGATGCGCCAGCAGGCCCTTCAGCTCCGAAGCGAAGGCCAGGCTGCCGTCGCTCAGATGAACCATGAACAGCGGCTTCACCCCGAACCGGTCACGGGCGAGGAACAGCGTCCTGTCGGCCCGGTCATAGATCGCGAAGGCGAACATCCCGTCCAGCCGCGAGAGGCAAGCCGGCCCCCATTGCTGCCACGCGGCGAGTATAGCCTCGCTATCGCCTTCGGTGCGGAACTGTGCCCCCAGTTCCTTAAGTTCGCGGCGCAACTCGCGGTAATTGTAGATTTCACCGTTGAAAACGAGCACGCAGCGCCCGTCGATCGAATGCATCGGCTGCGGCGATCCGGCGATATCGATGATCGAGAGGCGGCGGTGGCCCAGCCCCACCCCGTGCTCGGTCCAGACATCGCCGCCATCGGGGCCGCGATGCAGCAAGGCATCGGTCATCCGCTCGACGCGGCGCGGATCGACCGGCTTGGGCGTCCCGCAATGGAAGATACCGGCGATCCCGCACATGGGCCGGGCCGTTACCTGCTTTGCGCGATGCGGTCTATCCACGGGCCGAGCGGGCCTGTGGAGCGGCGAAAGGTAACGATAACTTCGGGCGCTGGCTGGCCCTTTTGCTCGACCGCCGAGAGGATCAGCATGGCGGCGGGCTCGGCCCGTAGCGCCAGCCGGTCGGCAATGGTGGCGAGCTTGAGGTCAGTGGCGCTACCGGTCAGCAGATCGCCCTGGCGATAGCGGGTTTCAGCCGTCCGCCTGATCCGTCCCAGCGCGAACAGCCGGTCGACCTTGGCCCCATCCGGTCCCGTTTCGCCGCTGAGCCAGCGCCAATCGGTCTCCGGCACCAGCGCGCCTTCGTTGGGCGCGCTCGGCTCGCGCCCTTCCCCTTGCGCAGAATAGAGCGCAAGGAACACCTCGACCTCCTGTCCCGCCGCGTTGCGATAGGTGCCCAAGAGGCGGTGATCGGCCCCGGCGGCGCGCGGCAGCCAGGCCAACTCGGGGCGGCTTTCCGACAATTGCCAGCCCGGCACCTGCGGCAGGCTGACCGTCTCGGGAAGCCTGGCCTCCAGCCGCGAAGCGAGCATGGCCCAGACCGCAAACAGTGCAATCAGCGCGGCCCCGCCCAACAGCGCGCGATTGCCGCAGATCGACAGACGTTCGAGTGCGTCCAGACCCGGCATCCGGGCCAGCGCTTCGCCGTCGATGCCCGGATCCTCGGGCGAACGGTCGAACCAGCGCCAACCCGCGGCCAGCACAATGGCGATGACGATGCCGAAGAAGACCCAGCCGTAGAAGATGTGATCGAACCCCGCGGCAAACTCCACGCCCTGCGACTGGGCGATATAGATCGTCCCCCAGGCGCGGATGCCATTGGCGATGATCGGGACGATGACGCAGACGGCGAGGAACAGCGCCCGGCGTTGCCAGCTCCGGAAGCAGCTCTGCGCCACCAGCACGCCGAGCGCGATCATGGCGATCAGGAACTTCACGCCCGAGCACGCCTCGGCCACTTCGAACAGCCCGGCGGGCGTGTCGATGAAGACCCCGTCGATCTCGGCCGGGATGCCGCTCCAGTGGGTGAGCGCGATGGTGATCTTGGCGGTGATCATCTGCAGCGCCGGGACCAGTTCGTCACCGAAGGGCACGAGGAACAGCATGTAACCGAGCGGGAACAGCAGCCCCACCGCCACGCGCGGGCCCAGCAGGGTGACAACCGAGGCCTGCAGCGCCGCGACCGCGCCCAGTTGGCTGAAGCTGTTGACCTCGCCGATGGTGCCGAGGAACCACAGCGCCAACGCCCCGGCCAATGCCAGCAGCCCCGGCCACCCCGCGCGGGGGGCAAGCTTCGCCAGTTCCTCGCGGCGGAACCACACCAGCAGCGCAATGATCGGCGGCACCAGCAGCACGTGGTTGTAGGTCGAAATGTTCCACCACTGCTCCGCCATGGCGAACCAGTCGCGCAGGGTGACGAGCAGGATCGCCGACCACAGCAGCGCCAGCCGCAGCAGCGGTTGCCGCCACGCCGGGGCGATCCGGTCACGCCAAGAGGGGCGCGGGGCTGCGAGAGTCGCCTCAGGCGGCATCGCGTGCCTTGCCTCCGGGTGAAACAATGTCCCTGAGCGGGGTCAGCATCGCAGGCCAGCTCTGGTTGCGCAGGACATATTCGCGCGCCGAGCGGCCCATCGCCGCCGCTTCGTCGCGCTCTTCGATCAGGGCCAGCGCCCGGCCGATCATCATGCGGTCGTCGGCGGCGATGGCGAAATGCTTGCCATCCTCGGCATCGATCCCGGTGGCCGCCTCGGGCGAGACCAGCACAGGCCGCGCCATGGCCATGGCTTCGAGCACCTTGTTCTGGATTCCCCGCGCGATGGTCAAAGGGGCGATGACGAGGTCGGCAGCCGCGAGGAACGGCTTCACATCAGGCACTTCGCCCCAGACGCGGATATTGTCCTTGCCGTCATGCAACAGCAACTTGGGGGCCGGAGCGCGGCCGACAATGTGGAAGGTTGCACCCGGATGCTGGGCACGAATACCCGGCAGGATCGCATGAATGACGCGTTCCGCCGCGACGATATTGGGCTGGTAATCCATCTGCCCGGTGAAGACCATCTGCGGGCCACTCGCGCCCGACAGTTCAGGATGCAGCTGGACCTGAGCGGGATCGAACAGTTCGGCGTCGATGCCGTTGCGGATCGCCCGGATATCGGTGCCCGCCGCATTCTTCAGCCTTGATCTGAACAGGTTGGCCTCGTTATCGCTGATCAGCAGGGTGACGTCGGCGCGGTGAGCCAGCCGTTCCTCCTCGCGCGCCAGCACGCGCCCCTCGCGCCGGTCGATGATCGAGCGCGGGAAGCTGCCACCGCGGCCATAGGCTTCGAACTTGGCGCTATCGACATCGCACAGGTCGATGACGACGCGGCCGCTGAAACTATCTGGCACATATTGCCCCATCTGGCCGCTGAAGACGAAAATGGTGTCGATAGGACGTTCGGCCAGCGTCCTGGCCACCCAGACCCGCAGCGCCGCGCTGTCCCACGCAGTCAGGCTGACCGGCTTGCCTGAGCCCAGAGCCTCCAGGCCCGCTAGCGGCAGCGGCTTGGTCCGGCGGACCAGGCAGTGGCTCGCCCCGACCTGCGCCAGATCGGCCTCTGCCGCCATATCGGCCTCGGTCTCGCCGAAAGTGCCGACATGCACGGGCGCCAGCTGCGCCAGTGCCTTGAGCAAATGGTGCGAACGGATCTTGTCGCCCCGGTCCGGCGGGAACGGGATGCGGTGGCCGAGGAACAGGATCTCGCCCATCAGGCGAGCCCGCGGGCGATCACCGGGCCGATGAAGTTGGCGAGGCCCAGTGGCAGCTTCTTCCATAGCGCGATCTTGCGCTGGTAGGCGTCGCTGGTCGGATCGACATCGCGTTTCGCCGCACCCGGCGCAGTCCAGCTGGCATAGGTCAGCGGAGTCGGCGCGAAGCCCCAGTTCTTCTTGAAGTTGTACGGCCCGCTACCGGTCTTGGAGCGGCCGAAATCGAAGCGGATGCAGCCCTTCGTGCGGGCGTGGCACATCAGCCTGTAGTACATCAGCTCGTTGGCGCGAAGGTGCCGCGCATCCCACACTCCGCCGCCCCAATAGGGCATCACCGCACCCATGTGGTAAAGCGAGAGGACGCTGGCGACCGGGCGATCCGCCTCCCAAACGGTCAGGATATCGGCCTCGTCGCCAAAGGCATCGAGCACGCTGTCGAACAGCGCTCGCGGGAACACCGGCGTGCCAAGGTTGCGCACGCTTTCCGCGTAACAGGCGTAGTGTGCGGCGCGGTCGCTCTCAGCAGTGCCCACGGTCACGCGCAGGTCCTTGTCGAGGCCCTTGCGCACTTCGGCGCGCTGCTTGCGCGGGATGGCGAGCAATTGCGCCTCGTCATCATCGGCAAGCGGTCCGGCAAAGCCGCAGTGACTGTCGGACTGGACGTCCCATCCTTCCGGCACCACGCCACCGCGCAATTCGACCGAGGCGCAGCTTTGGCGCACAGCGAGTTCGGTTGCGGCGCGGCACAGGCGGCGGGCGGTGCGATCATGGATCGCCAGCGCCCCGCCCTCGACCGCAAAGCCGCTGGAGACGAGCGCGCGCGGGAACAGCAGCGAATGGGCGACGGTCAGCGGCAACCAGCCGGTCACCTGCCCGCCCTTCTCCGCCACCAGCCCGGTGGCGCGCTGGCCGGTGCCCTGCTCCACCGCCAGCAGCCAGCGCGGCAGGTGGAACGGCGAGCCATGGGCGGCATAGACGAAATCGGTAATCCGCGCGGCTTCGCCCGGATCATGCAGGTCGGCCTGGCTGACGACCTCTTCGCACAGGGCGAACGGCGCGTTCACGCGGCCATTTCCTCCGCCCGCAGCGCCTCGCGGCAGGCGATCATGTCCATCCGCCCCCAGGCGAATTCGTGGACCAGATCGGACAGCTTCTCGGCCATCCTGTCGAGATTGGTGTAGTGCCGCAGCTTGGAACGCATCGGCGCATGGCCGACGCGCGGCTGGTCGGGGTCGATCTCCCACGGATGGAAATAGAACACCGCCGGGCGCTGTTCGCGCCGGTTGACCTGCCGGATCGCCCAACGGCTGAAGGCGTAGGGCAGCACGCGGAAGAACCCGCCCCCGCCTGCCGCAACACGCTTGCCGCCGAGGATCGCGGTAGTCACCGGGATCTCGATCAGGTCGGCCCACGGCAGCGGCTTGAAGGCGAAGCGCGGCGCTTCGGGCCAGCCGTAATGGTCATGCGTGACCGGGGCGACGCTGGAGGAATAGGCATAGCCCTGCTCGGCCAGCTCCATATAGGCCCAGGGCGTGCGGTGATCGATCGAGAAACTCGGCGCGCGATAGCCGGTGATCGGCACCCCGGCGGCATCCTCGAGGATCATCCGCGCCAGCTTGATGTCGCCCGCGAACTGCTTGCGGTCGAAAGTGAATACGCGGGCGTGGTCGTAACCGTGGCTGGCCAGCTCGTGGCCGCGCTCGACGATCCTGCGCATGAGCGGGCCGTTCTTCTTCGCCACCCAACCGAGGGTGAAGAAGGTCGCCTTGACGTCCGCCGCATCGAACAGGTCGAGGATGCGCAGGACGTTGTCCTCGACCCGCAGGGCCATCGAATCCCACTCGCCGCGGTCGATCACATTCTCGAACGCGCCGACCTGGAACCAGTCCTCGACATCGACCGACAGGCCATTCGTAATGACGGGCGATGACATCGCGCCTCGATCCTTCGGTTAAGCGGCGCGGCGGCCCTGGCTTTCGATCCATTCGATCATCATGCCCAGCACCTGCCGCACGCTCTGTTCCTGCTCGCCGACCTTGCTTTCCAGCGCATCGAGGCGGGCGATGAAATCCTGCGGCATGCCGCCGGGAGCCGCCTCAGCGCCTTGCGCCAGCTGGGCAATGGCAGCCTTGAGTTCGGCAATCTGGGCATCGCGCTCGGCCTGCATCGCTTCGAACTGGCTGGCCTGCTGCACCGGGTCCGCAGGGGTATCAGCTAGCGCATGCTTGATCGGGCCGGGAGCGGGGCCGCGCTCGAGCGTGACCATCGGCCTGGGCGCGGCTTCGGGGAAGGTGTTGTCGCTTTCCATTTCGCGCAGGACGGACGAAAGCATGGCGCTGTCGATGCGGGTGCGCTGTTCGACCGCGCCGAGCAGCAGCAGGCGCGTCGCAACCTGGTTGACCCGGCGCGGAATGCCGCCGGTGGCCTGGTACATTTCGGCAAAGACCCGCTGGTCCCACGCCGGATTGCCCTGCCAGCCGACACAGGCCAGACGGTGTTCGATGTAAGGCTGGAGCTCGTCCGACTCCATCGGCCCGAGATGATGCGCCGCGATCACCCGCTGGCGCAGCTGTTCGAGGCTCTGGCTGGTCGCCAGGACTTCCTTGAACTCCGGCTGACCCAGCAGCAATTGCTGCAGCAGCGGATGCGAGCCGAGCTGGAAGTTCGACATCATCCGCAGCTCTTCGAGCGCGTCGATGCTGAGATTCTGCGATTCGTCGACCACCAGCAGGCAGCGGCGACCGGCGCGGGCTTCCTCGTGCAGGAAGTCCTCGATCGCGCCCAGCGCGCTGGCCTTGTCGTGCCCGTCGATGTCGAGCCCGAAGCTCTGCGCCACCACATGCACCAGTTCGGCCCCGTCGAGATTGCTGGTGACGATCTGGCCGACCGTCATCTGCGCCGGGTCGATCTTCTTCATCAGATGCGCGACGAGGGTCGACTTGCCCGAGCCGATCTCGCCGGTGATGACGATGAAGCCCTCACCCTGCGCCAGGCCATAGCCGAGATACGACAACGCCTTGCGATGCGTCGCGCTCTCGAAATAGAAATCGGGGTCCGGCGTCAGTTGGAAGGGGCGCCCCGTCAGGCCATAGAAATCATCGAACATCATTCGTCCTTTCGCGGGCTCAGAAGTCGTACCGCAGGCCGACCAGGGCCGATGCGGTCTTGAGGTCTTCACCCGACACATCGCTGTCGAGGTAATCGAGCGAAACGGCGGCACGAGCCGAGAGACCCATGTAGAGCTGCTGGTTGTACGACGCCGAGGTACCCAGCACCCATGCCGAACTGTCGGTAAAGTCGCTGGTGAGGTAATTGCCGTAGCCGTTAAGCGTGAAGCCCCCGCCCTGGCCGACCTGGCCGGAGAGGAACACGCTGCCATAGAAGCTTTCCTCGGTCAGCCCATCGGCAGCGGCGAGTACCGTGCCCGGCGCAGCGATAAAGGTGCGCCGGTCGTAACCGATACCAAAGCCGGTGCTCATCCGGCCCACTTGCTGGGCATAGCTGAGCACTCCGCCGCGGCTGCGGAAGA
The DNA here is from genome assembly GCF_021431965.1 of Erythrobacter sp. SDW2. Taxonomy (NCBI): domain Bacteria; kingdom Pseudomonadati; phylum Pseudomonadota; class Alphaproteobacteria; order Sphingomonadales; family Erythrobacteraceae; genus Erythrobacter; species Erythrobacter sp. SDW2. Next base: position 1,625,295 of record NZ_CP090370.1, on the reverse strand, counting down.
TCGAGCTGCGGACCGAAGCCAGCGCGCCGCCGAAGCAACTGCCGCTCTGCAGGCTGCTGACGCAGCCGTTGATGTCGCCCGTCACCGCGTTGCGGTTGGCCTCGAACTGGGTCGGAAGAGCCACCAGAGCCTGGTTGAGTGCACCGCCGAAGCCGGAAATCCCGTCATAGACCGAGATGTTGACCGAGCTGCGGCTGGTCGGCGCATAGGCGAAGCTGCCGTAATAGGTGTCGCTGTCGTAGCGGCGGCCATAATGCGCCTCGAACGCGGTGCGGCTGGAGGGACGCCAGACGACGCCGACGTCCCAGATCAGGCCGTCGGTCTCGAAGGCGATCCGGCGCGGCTGGCTGGTATCGGTGACATAGCGGCCATTGCTGTCGATCTGCGGCAGCCCGGTGCCGGCATCGATCAGCGCGTCGCGACTGGAGACAGATACGTCCTCGTAACCGATCCCGCCGACCAGCTGGACCGTACGACCGAGCGGCACGGTCACATCGGCCCGTGCGTACATGTCGCGCACCCGCTGGTCGAGGTTGGAGATATCTTCCTGGTAGAACCCGCCGCCGACACCGACGCCGACCGGCAGCACTCCGTCGGGACGGACCCCGACGCGGGCACTGGCGCTGTGCACCGTGCTGTCATTGAACACATCGACCGGTGCGGTGCCCGGCGTGGTCACCAGTGCATCGGGCGCTTCCACGCGGGTATAGCCGAAGCGATAGTTGGCACTGACATCGGCCTCGCCGACGCGGCTGGAGAAATTCGGGCCGACATAGGCCGAATAGACCCGGCTCTCGCTGTCGGTGCCATTGCCCTCGACAGCGCCGAGGCGCGAGCCACCGGCGTTGTCGACCTGCGTCCGTGCGGCCAGCGCGCCGGCTTCCAGCGTCAGCGCCTGCGGCACGATCGAGGCATATCCGCGCGCGACGCCCGTCACCGTATTGCTGTCGAGCGCGGCATCGCCGTAGCCGATGTTGCGTTCGTAGCGCAGCGAAACCGAGCCGCCGTTGTTGCGGCCCTGCACACTGGCATCGATCCCTGCGGCGATCTGCGTATAGGTGACCGCATCGCTGTCGGGCGAAAGCTCGAACAGCCCGACCTGGCTGACTTCGATATAGGGCTGGACGTCGATCCGCTTGCGCAGCGGCTGGTCGCTGCGCGAATCGCGGCTGTCGCGCGACGATGCCGGCTGGCCGCCGCCTCCGCCGCTGACATAGTCGTCGTCGCCCCACGACTGGGCCTGCGCCGAAACCGGCAGCACCAGCGCCACCGCAGCAATCGAAGCCAAGTACTGGACCCGTTTCATCCGGACGTCCTCCCTTACCCGTAGGTGCCGAAACGGCGCCCGCTGGGGCTGAAATTGGCTGCATTGAGCAGCAACTTGATATCGTCGCAGGCGCTGAGCAGCTGGCAGGCATCCTCCAGCGCGCTGCGCCCGGTCTGGTCGGCCCGCGCGACCAGCACGACCTGGCCGACATGTTTGGCCAGTTCGGCGGCCGGCGCAGCGGCGAGCGCAGGCGGGGTGTCGAAGATCACGATGCGGTTGGGCACGCCGACGGTCAGCCGGTCGAGTACATCTGCGGTTGCGCCGCTGGCGAGATACTCGGCATCCTGCTTGGTCGTGCTACCTGCCGGGAGCACCCACAGATTGGCGATATCGGTCCCGAGCACGAGGTCTTCGACCGGGACATCCGGGTTGGACAGCGCACCCATGAAGCCCGGCCCCTTGGGCAGGCCGAGGGTCGCGAGAAGCGAAGGCTTGGCCACATCGGCATCGACCAGCAGCACCTCCATGTCGCGCTCCGCCGCCATGGCGATGGCAAGGTTGACGGCGCAGAAGGTCTTGCCTTCTTCGGGATGCGGCGAGCAGACCATGATCCGGCGCGAGGCGGCCGTACCGCGCTCCTCCGCCGTGGTCAGGAGCTGCCGCTTCACGATGCGGAATTCTTCGAGCAGCTCGCTGACGTGGCCGTCCGGATCGATCAGGCCCTGATCGCGCAGGTGCTTGCGGTCGATCTTGTGCTTCTGGCCTTCGAACTGCGGGGCCAGCGGTGCCGCCTCGACGACGTCGGGAACCGGGGCCGCTGCAGCGGGAACGGGGAAATGTTCCCGCACCGGCGCGGCTTCGACGGTCTGGGGAACCGCAGTGGCAACAGCAGGAGCCACGTCGACCTTGCGCTCGACCTTCCTGGCCCGCTTCATCGGCCGTTCGGCCAGCCCCTTGGGCACGGCCGGGGCGGAAAAGCTGTCGAGCCCGAAGGCACCGTTGGCACGTTCGAGCAGCGAACTTTCCTTCGAGCATTCGCCGGGGAGCGGGATTTTCTTGTGTTCGGTCATTGTCCCTCTCCTCAGGCCACGCTGCCGACCTGGATGATTTCGATCACCATCAGGATGGCGAGCACCCCGACGAGCGCGGCGCTGCCGGCGAAGAACATCTTCGTCCGCTTGGCTTCGATGCTGCGCTGGTCCGGCGTCAGGCTGACCGAAATCGCGCCCAGCACCGGCAGGCCGAGCGCGCGCTCCAGCCCGGCGGTGGTGGCAAAGGTCGACTTGAGCTGGGTGAGCGCAAAGGCCGTGCCGACACCCGCACCCAGCCCGGCCAGCAGCACGCCGAACAGCAGCAGCGGGCGGTTGGGCGCGGCCGGCTTCAGCGGCAGCGCCGGCGCATCGATAATGTCGAAACGGAACGAGCTGCGCTCGGTCTCGAGATTGGAGCGAAGCTGGAGTTCCTCGCGGTCCTGCAACAGCTCGTCATACTTCTTCTTGAGCACTTCATAGTCGCGCCCGATCCGCTGCGCTTCGGCGGCGAGCGTGGGCGAGCTTGCCTGGTCGGCAAGCCCCATCGAGACTTCCGCCTGTATCGCAGCCTTGCGGGCGAGCAGTGCCTGCAGGTTTGCCTGCCGTTCGGCCCGGATCGAAACCAGCGAGCTATAGGCCGGATTGGGAATGCCGCCCGCACTGCCGCCCGGTTCGCGCGCCGCCTGCTGGCGCAGCAATTCCATCTGCTTGAGCGCCGACTGCATATCGGGGTGACTGTTGGTCAGGCCGCGGGCGCGCAGCTGGGCGACCTGGCTCTGCGCCTGCGAGTAAGCTGCCGCTGCCGAGGATGGATTGGCCGAGGCACCACCTGGCAGCGAAGCCGGGGTGCCCGCGATCTGGCCGTTGATGGCCGCGAGCGCGCTCTGCGCCGCCGCAATATCGGCCTCGACCCCGCGCAATTCGGCGCGGGTGGCCTGCAAGCGGGTCGAAATGGCATCGGTGCCGCCGGCCAGTTCCGGGTGTTCCGCCTCGAAGGCTGTCAGCTTGGCTTCGGCGGCTTCGAGGTCCTTGGCGCGGTCCTGCAATTGCTGGTCGAGCACGGCGACGGCATCGGCGACTTCGCCGCGATTGCCGGCGATGTTTTCCTCCCGGAAGATGTCGAGCAGCTTCTGCACGACTTCCTGCGACAGGCGGGCGTTCTCCGCATCGGAGAAATGGCCCTTGCCGATCTTGGCGTTGATTTCGAAGAGGTTGTCCTCCTCGCTCTTGACCGAGACCGCCTCGGATAGACTCGTGATCTCGCGTTCCATCTGCTGGGGGGTGGTGACCCCCTCGCCCAGCTTGGTCGAACGGATGACTTTCTCCAGCGTCGCCGCGCTGGCGAGCGTCTGGCGCACGCGCTGGATGTCGGATTTGTCGCTGCCGGCAATACCGGTCTGCTTGGTCAGGATATCGTCCAGCTGGACGAAGATCTTGGCCTTGGATTCGTAGCTGTTGGGGATCATCGCCACCACCAGCCACCCGGCAAGGCACATGCCCCACGCCACGCCCAGCACGAGCCACTTGCGGGCCCATGCCGAATAGAGCGCTGCGCGGACTTCCTCGAAGACTTCGTTCATGCGTCTGTGCCCGCCCTTAGAATTGGCTCTCGGGAATGATGATCACGTCGCCCGGAGCGAGCAGGACGTTCGCCTTGCTGTCGCCCTTTTTCAGCAGGTCGCTGAGGCGGAGCGAATACTCGACCTGGCGCCCGCTGCGCGGATCGCGGCGGATCAGCTTGGCCCGGTTGCCGGCGGCGAATTCGCTGAGGCCGCCGACCGCGATCATCGCGTCGAGCACGGTCATGTTGGCGCGGTAGTTGATCGAGGCCGGCTGTGCAGTCGCCCCGATGACGCGGACCTGCTGGCTGAAGGTGCCGGCAAACTTGGTCACGATGACCGAGACGATCGGCTGCTCGATATACTGGCTGAGGTGCAGGCGGATATCCTCCTGCAACATCGCCGGGGTCTTGCCTACGGCGGGCATGTCGGTGACCAGCGGGATGGAGATGCGCCCATCGGGGCGAACCTGGATCTTGTCGGCGCTCAGTTCGGGATTGCGCCAGACGTTGATCGACAGTTCGTCGAGCGGGCCGATGACATATTCCTGGCTCGGGCCTTCCTGTAGCGCGACGAAGTTGGCAGGCGGCAGTTCCTGTCCGCCGCCGCCACCGACGCAGCCGCTGAGCGCGAGCGCCGCCATGGCACTGCTTGCCATGAGCCTGGAAAACCGGTTGATCGACATCGAAACGCGTCCTTGGCCAAGTGCATGAACCCTGCCATCCGACGAGCTACGGACAGACGGGTCGCTGCGATTTGGCTGCGTTTCTCGCCAAAAAAGGTGAATATCCTGTTAGCCTTGGCCGCCTTGTGCCGGGCGTTCCCGAAACGGGACAGGGCAGCCGTAAAGGTTAAGCGGCCGTTAGCTTAAACCAGCACTTCCAGCGCCGGTCCCTGGCCGAGGAATTGTGCAGGCGATGCGCTCGCCCCGTAGGCCCCGGCGCAGAAAATGGCCACGAGATCGCCCACTTCTGCATGCGGAAGAAAACCCTTGTCCGAAAGCTTGTCGAGCGGGGTGCAAAGGCATCCGACGACGTTCTGGACCTCGTCGGCGGGCGTATCGAATCGGGTTGCTATGGCTGCCGGATAGTTGCGACGGACCACCGTGCCGAAGTTGCCCGAAGCAGCCAGCTGGTGGTGCAGACCGCCATCGGTGACCAGGAATACCTCGTCATGGCTGACCTTGCGATCGACGATCCGGCACAGGTAAACGCCAGCGAGGCCGACGAGATAGCGGCCAAGCTCGATGCACAGATGCGCATCCTTGAGCGAGGCCGGAAGGTCGCCAAACCGTTCCTCCAGCGCTGCGCCGATGGCAGCGATATCGAGCGGTTCGTCGCCGTGGAAATAGGGAATGCCGAAGCCGCCGCCCATGTTGAGCTTGGGCAGTGGCTGCCCGATCTCGCTGGCGATCTGGTCCGCCAGGTCGAGCACATTGGCCTGCGTCTCGACGATCGCATCGGCCGACAGAGCCTGGCTGCCGGTGTAAATATGCAGGCCGCGCCAGTCGGCCCCGGCTGCGATGATCCGGCGGCCCAGCGCCGGGACCCGTTCGGCATCGACGCCGAAGGGTTTGGCCCCGCCGCCCATCTTCATGCCCGAACCCTTCATGTCGAAGCTCGGATTGACGCGGATCGCGAGGTGCGGAGTGACGCCCAGCCGCTCGCCGATTGCCAAAGCACGCTCCGCCTCGCCTTCGGATTCGAGGTTCAGCGTGACACCCGCTGAAATGGCGGATCCCAGTTCCCAGTCGCGCTTCCCGGGTCCGGCAAAGCTGACCCGCGAGGCATCGATCCCGGCGGCCATGATCTTCTCGAGCTCGCCGCCCGATGCGATGTCATAGCCATCGACCAGGTCGGCCATGAAGCGCAGCACATCAGGATGCGAATTGGCCTTGATCGCATAGTTGATATGGAGCCGCGCCGGCATGGCCGCGCGCAGCCGCGCCATGGTCGCGGCGATGATCTCGCGCGAATAGACGAACAGGGGAGTGCCGCCGGCCTGTTGAACCAATTGTGCGGCGGTTTTTCCTCCGATGGCGAGCTGCCCGCCTATGGTATCGAAGCCTGCGGGGATGGGTCCAAGAGGCTTGCCAGGGGCCTTGTCGCTCATGCCCCGATCTCGCGTGCGATAGCGGTACGGTCAAGTTTGCCGTTCGGATTGAGCGGCAGAACCGTTCGCCAATGGATCACATGCGGTTGCATGAAATTCGGAAGTTCCTTCGCCAAAGCCTTGGGAAGATTGTCTTTCGGATCGACTGCGCCAGCCAGGGCCCGCACCACCAGGTGCACCGCATGGCCGAGCCGCTCGTCCTTGACCCCGAGCGCGACTGCTTCCGCGACCAGCCCCGTGGCGCGGGCCGCATCCTCGATTTCCTGCGGACTGATGCGGTTGCCGGCGCTCTTGATCATCGCATCGCGACGGCCGACAAAGTACAGCAAACCATTGATATCGCGCTTTACCCGGTCACCGGACCACACTGCCATGCCGCCATATTCGGACACCTCGGGTGCGGGTTTGAAGCGTTCGCCAGTCCGCACCGGATCCCGCCAATAGCCTTGCGCCACCAGTGGGCCGCAGTGGACCAGTTCGCCTTCCTCGCCGACTTCGGCGACCTCACCCTGATCGTCGATGACAAGGATTTCCGCGAAGGGAATGGCCTTGCCCATCGAGGTCGGGTGGCTGTCGACCAGTGACGGGTCGAGATAGGTCGAACGGAACGCCTCGGTCAGTCCATACATCGGAAAAAGCTTTGCTTGCGCGAAGATAGAACGCAACTCTCGCACCAGTTCTTCGGTCAGCGCGCCGCCGGAATTGGTCAGCCGCCGCATCGGTGAGACCGCTTCGGCAGGCCATTCGATCTCGGTCAACTGGACCCACAGCGGCGGAACCGCAGCCAATGTGGTGATCCCGTGGGTGGCACAGGCCTTCACCACATCTTTCGGAAACAGGTAATCGAGCGGGACCACGCTGCCGCCCGCATACCAGGTCGAAAATAGCTGGTTCTGGCCATAGTCGAAGCTGAGCGGCAGCACCGCCAGCGTCACGTCGTCGGCCTCCAACCCAAGGTAATTGCTCACGGAAACCGCGCCGAGCCACATGTTGGCGTGGCTCAGCATCACCCCCTTGGGCCGTCCCGTCGAGCCGCTGGTGTAGAGAATCGCTGCGAGATTATCGGGATTCTGCCGCGAGGGGCCAAGCGCCCCGTCCTGGGCAGTGACCGCCTGCCATACCGTCGCTTCGTCCAGCATCGCGCAGTCCGCGGGAACATCGCCGTCTTCCAGCGTCTTGAGCCGCGCCGCCGTTCCCAGCAACATCACCGATCCGCTGTCGGCCAGAATATGCGCCACCTGGGCCCGCTTGAGCAGCGGGTTGACCGGCACATGGACCAGCCCGGCCCGGGCGCAGGCGAGCGGCAGCAGGCAGGTCAGCGCGCCCTTGGCCGACCAGCTGGCGATTCGCGCACCTTCGTCAGGAGCCTGAGCCTTCAGCCATGAAGCCAGTTCAGCGACACGGGTTCTTAAGTCCTCGTAGCTAAGAGTCTCCCCGCGCAGGACCAGCGCCGGGGCATCGCCCTTGCCGCATTCGGCAAGGTGATCGAGCGGCCTGGGCGTCGGGTCGGGCGTGTGAGACATCAGTGTTCCGAGGGATTTTCGTGACTGCGATTGCTGCCAGCTATCACGACAGGGTTAACGTCTTGCAAGGGACGAATGCGCTGGCCGCATCGCCTTTCGACCGGCCCGAGTGGTTCGCGCTGCTCGCCGAGCAGTCGCCGCCGCTGGTCGCGCTGGCGAGCGACGGGCAGCACAGCGCCGCGCTTGCGCTGACCCGCGCCAATGGCCGGATCGAGCCGCTGCGGCACTGGTACAGCTTCACCTGGCGCCAGCTCGCGCCCGAGGGTCCGGACGGTGACCGCCTGCTCGCCGCGATCGCCCGCGACCTGCGCCGCCAGTCGCACCGGGTGACGCTCTCGCCCGTGCCGGACGAGGATGGCTCGGCCACGAGGCTCGAGACCGCGTTCCGTGAGGCAGGATGGTTGGTCCATCGCGAGCAATGCGACTTCAACCATGTGCTTCCGGTCAACGGTCGCAGCTTCGCCGAGTATTGGAACAGCCGCGACGGGCGCATGCGCACGACGCTGAAGCGCAAAGCCAAGAAGGTCGAAGTCGAGCTTCTGACCCGTTTCGATCCGCCAGCCTGGGCGGCCTATGAGGAAATCTACAGCCACAGCTGGAAACCGGCCGAGGACACGCCGGACATCCTGCGCCGCTTTGCGGAGGCGGAAGGCGAAGCGGGCCGCATCCGCCTCGCCATCGCACGGCACGCTGGGCAACCCGTTGCCGCACAATTCTGGACCGTGGAGAACGGCACGGCCTATATCCATAAACTCGCGCATCTGGAGGAAATGAAGCACCTATCGGCTGGTACCACGTTGAGCGCCGCATTGTTCGAGCATGTGATCGACATCGACAAGGTCGAGCTGGTCGACTTCGGCACCGGCAACGATCGCTACAAGGCCGACTGGATGGAGCAGGTGCGCCCGCGCTTCCTGATCGACTGCCTCGACCCGGTCCAGCCCAAGGCGCTTCCTGCCCTCAGCAAGCGGATCCTTACCCGGCTTGCGCGCAAAGCCTCGCAAAGCTAGGGGCTGGCCCACTTTCAGGGGCAGTCGGGAAACACCATGGCATCCGATCGGGTCAACAATGATGCAGACAGCGCGCTCGGCATGAGCCGGGCCAAGATCGACGCGGCGCTGCGATCGGTGCTCTGCGACGTGCTGGGCCTCGATCCCGAAGATGTCGAGGAATTCGACAACGACACCGGCCTGTTCGGCCATCTGCCCGAACTCGATTCCATGGCGGTCGCCGGTCTGCTGACCGAGCTGGAGGACCGGCTCGAGATCCTGATCGAGGACGACGATGTCGACGGCGAGATGCTGGAGACCTATGGCGGCCTGCTCGCCTTTGCCGAAGCCAAAGTTATCGCGGGCTGAGCATGTTCGCCGAATGGCCCTGCCCGCTGCCGTCAGGCGAGACGCAGGACGAAATGGCGCGCTTGTTCACTGGCAAGGATCGGCGGCACCGCCTGCTGGTCATCCCGCCGCTGTTCGACGAGCATAACAAGCTGCGCCGCCAGCTGGTCGAAGTCATGCACCGGCTCGACCTGTCGGGCATCGATTGCGTGCTGCCCGACTTGCCCGGCTGGAACGAAAGCCTCGCCCCGCTCAACGAACAGACCCTCGACAGCTGGCGCGCCGCGATCAAGGCGGCGGTCGCGTATTTCAAGCCGACCCGTTACCTCGCCGTGCGCGCGGGCACGCTGTTGGTGCCGATCGGCCTGCCGGGATGGGATTATGCAGCGGTCAGCGGCAAGCAGGTGCTGCGGGGCATGGTGCGGGCGCACATTATCGCATCGAAGGAGGCGGGCCGCGAGGAAACCAGCGACGAGCTGATGGCGATGGCGCGCAATGTCGGGATCGAGCTGGCCGGATGGAAGCTCGGACCCGATCTCGTCACGCAGCTGGAAGTCGCCGAGCCCGGCGAGAGCCCGATCCGCAGCAAGATCGACCAGGGCACGGTTGGCGGCAAGCCGCTGTGGCTGCGCGCGGAGCCGGACGAGGATCCCGAACAGGCCGACGCCATCGCGGCGATCATCGCGATTTCGATCGACAGCGCGGGAGGCGTCGTGTGAACCGCCTGCATCTCAGCTTCGCGTGCCGCAATGACACGCTGGCGGGCACGCTCGACACTGCGCCGTCGACCACAGGTCTGCTGATCGTCAGCGGCGGCAACGAATTGCGCTCGGGCGCGTTTGCCGGGCAGGCAGCGCTGGCTGCGAAGATAGCCCGCGCCGGTTTCCCGGTGTTCCGCTATGACCGGCGTGGCATCGGCGACAGCACCGGCGAAAACCGCGGATTCGAACACAGCGAACGCGACATTCGTTCTGCGGTCGAGGCCTTCAAGGCCATGGCTCCTTCGGTCGCCCGGGTAATCGCCTTCGGCAATTGCGATGCGGCAAGCGCGCTGATGCTGGCGGGCGGTGCGGGATGTGACGGACTGGTGCTGTCCAACCCGTGGACCATCGAGCATGACGGCGACGACACCCCGCCCCCGGCCGCCGTCCGCGCGCGCTATGTGCAGAAGCTGAAGGATCCCAAGGAGGTCAAGCGGTTGCTGACGGGCGGGGTCAATATCTTCAAATTATTCAGAGGCTTGAAGCAGGCTTCCAAGACGGAAGACCCTGCCCCCAGCGGCCTTGCCGAACGCATGGCGGCCGGGATCGAAGGCTTCGAAGGGCCGGTGAAATTCGTCCTCGCGCAGTCCGACCGCACCGCGCAGGTGTTCGACAGCGTCTGGCCAGCCGACGACGGGCGCGTCCAGCGCTGCGAAGGCGCAAGCCATGCCTGGGTCGAACCCGAAGCGGGGGCTTGGCTGGAGAGGCAGATCCTCGAGGTCCTGCGCGCCTGATCAGCGGGTGAAAAGGCTCGCCAGTTCGACATGGGTCGACCAGCGGAACTGCCCCACCGGGCGCACTCCCTTCAGCATGAACCCGGCGTCCACCAGTCGCTTGGCATCCTTGGCCCAGCTGGCCGGGTTGCAACTGACATAGACGACACGCGCCACACTGCTCTGGGCAATCTGTTCGACTTGCTCACGCGCGCCCGCCCGCGGCGGATCGAGCAGGATCGCTCCGAACTTGCTCACCTCCTCTGCCAGCAGCGGATTGCGGAACAGGTCGCGGTGCTGGGCGAACACCGGCTTGCCTGACCGGCGCGCAGCCTGTTGGCAGGCGAGATGGGCATCGCGCGCGGCCTCTGCGGCGAGGACCTTCTCCGGCCCGGCCAAAGCCAGCGCAAAGGTGCCGAGGCCGGAGAACAGGTCGGCAATCGGGGTGATACCGGCGAGCCATTCCCTCGCTGCCGCCACCAGAGCCGCTTCGCCGTCCTCGGTCGCTTGCAGGAACGCGCCAACAGGGAAGCTTACTGCCACCCCGCCCAGCATAATCGTCGCGGGTTCCGGCTCCCACACGGTCTCGGGGCCATAGCCGTCATCGACCGTCAGTCGGGCCAGCGCGTTGTCGCGGGCGAAGTCAAGCAATGCCTCGGTCTGCGCCAGCCCCTCGGCCCGGAGGCCCTTGATGCCGCAGACGACACCCTGGTCGACCAGCGCCAGCTCGATATCGGCGGCGAACTTGCCGCTCCATTGCGCCAGCATTGTGCGCAAAGTGGCGACCAGCGCGAACAATTCGGGCCGCAGCACCGGGCACTCGGCAAGGTCGACGACCTGGTGCGAGCGCGCCTCGCGATAGCCGAGCAGGACGGAACCGCCCCGCCGCTGGGCATGGAGCGTTGCGCGCCGACGCGCGTGCGGAGGAGAGAGGTGCGCCGGAGCCACCATGTCGGCGACGATTCCCTGCCCTTCGGCGGCGTGGACCACGCGTTCGGTGATGAACTGCGCCAGCGCCGCCTCATCAGCGTGCTGGAGTTGGCACCCGCCGCAAGTGGAGAAGTGGCGGCAGGGCGGCGTGACGTGGTGCGGACCCGGGATCAACTGGCCATCTGCAGCAATCCGGTCGCCCGGAACAGCGCCGGGCACATGCTGTCCAGCGGCAGTGACGCCGTCGCCCTTCGCAGCAATACGGATGATTTCGTTGGGTTCGCTCACCCCTGCCCCTTAACCGTTCGGGCTGAGCTTGTCGAAACCCTGCTCTCCATTCTGTGCGCGCCATCGGCTGTGCAGGGCTGCCCTTGGACAAGCCCAGGGCGAACGGAGCTTGGTTAGAGGAAATGTTCAAGGGCTTCTGTCACTGCTTGCGCCAGAGCCGAAGCAGAGAAAGCCACGCCTGCAGCCCGGGCCGCCTCGTGGTGCAGCCATACCCCTTCGCTCGCGGCGGTCGCCGGGTCCGCCCCGCCAGCCAGCCGCGCTGCGATAATGCCCGCCAGCACATCACCGCTGCCCGCGACCGACAGCCAGCTCGATCCTTGCGGAAAATAATGCACGCCGCCGGCGTGGGCGAGCAGCGTGTCCGGGCCCTTGGCGAGCACCGTAAGCCCGGTGCTCTGGTTAAGTGCGACGGAACGGTCGCCCTTGCTTCCCGCCTGGATGCCGAAGCTGTTGCAGAGCTTGGCCAGTTCACCCTCATGCGGCGTTACAACGATCCGCGAGGTGTCCGCACCTTCGAGCAAGTCGTCATCGAGCAAGTGCAAGGCATCGGCATCGATGACCAGCCGCTTGCCGGAACCGAGAACCGCAGCCAGCCGCAAGCGGGCCGCTTCGTCCCGACCCAGCCCCGGGCCGATCAGCACAGCGCCCAGCCGGTCGTCCGCCAGGAGCCGCACCAGATCCCCTGTCTCGAGCACAAGATCGGGCGGCGGCGCAGCGGTCGGCCCATCGGCCAGCAGCTTCACATAACCTGCCCCCGCGCCCATCGCGGCATGCGCGGCGAGCACACTCGCCCCTGGCATGGCGCCCGGAACTATACCGACGAGACCGCGCCGGTACTTGTGGGCATTCCAGGCGGGGCGAGCCAGCTTTGGCTTGCCGGAAACGCGCTCGGCGGTCCCGGTGTCTCCAATACCGATATCGATCAGCTTCAGCGTTCCGCATTTCACCGCTGCTTCGCCGCTCCAGTGCGCGCGCTTCCACGCGCCGAGCGCCAGCGTGCAATCCCACGCCGCCATGCCGTCGGGCCACGCGCCGGTATCGGCACCGACCCCGCTCGGCACATCGATCGCCACGCTATGCGTGTGTTCCATCCGAAGCCTGCGCAGCAAGGCGCGATGCTCGGCCGAGAGGGGCCGCGAAAGACCGCTGCCGAACAGGCAATCGACCAGCACTTCGCCGTCGGCCTTGTCCGCTTCGGCAATGGTCTTGCCGCGGAAGGCCTCGGCAGCCTTGCGTGCCGCGTCGGTTTTCGGCGGAACCGGTGCGACAACCCGCACCGCGCCGCCGCGCCGCGCGATTTCCGCAGCGATGACATAACCGTCGCCACCATTGTTGCCGGGGCCGCAGAGCACGGTGACAGGCCGCCCACCGCCGATGCGCCAGACCCACTCCGCCGCACCTTTCCCGGCGCGCAGCATAAGCTCGTCGACCGAAGTCCCGGCATCGACCAGCGCCTGCTCCGCCGCCTGCATCTGCGCGACGGTGAGGACCTGCCGCAGGCACTCGCTACTCGGCATTGGCCTGTTTCGGGGGTTTGATCGGGAAACGGTAGCGTTCATCGCCCACGGTCACTTCGAGCAGCTCCCCGGCCAGCTCGTTGACCGCGCCATCGGCCCCGTCATGCGGCACCATCCCGCTGCCATCCGCTGCAACGTTGAACATGCGGAAGCCGCCGCCCGGGTGGTTGACGCGGTAGATCGTCTCGCCCTCGCGCTCGAACTTCTGGAGCGTGCAGCTCTCGCTGAAGTTCGATCCCGGCCCGATGGCGCAGGCGAGCATTTGCTCGCTCTGCGGTGGTGGCGGTGGCGGTGTTGCCTGTTCCTCCGAACATGCCGTGGCGAGCAGTGCCGACAGGGTGAGGACAAGCCACCTTCTCATTCTAGCTCCGCTTCAGCTGTGCAATATCGCGGATCGCACCGCGTGCTGCGCTGGTCGTCATCATGGCATAGGCCTGCAATGCCTGGCTGACCTTTCGCGGACGCGCCTTGGCGGGGTGCCAGCCCTTGGCCTCCTGCACGGCCCGGCGCTGCGCCAGCACATCGTCGGAGACGGCAAGGTGGATGGTCCGGTTGGGAATCGAGATCTCGATCACATCGCCGTCCTCGACCAGCCCGATTGTTCCGCCCTCCGCCGCTTCGGGCGAGACATGGCCGATGGAAAGGCCCGAGGTACCACCGGAAAAGCGCCCGTCGGTCAGCAGCGCACAGGCCGCGCCCAGTCCCTTCGATTTGAGGTAGCTCGTCGGGTAGAGCATTTCCTGCATCCCCGGCCCGCCCTTCGGCCCCTCGTAACGGATCACCACCACGTCGCCCTCGGTCACTTGCCCGGTCAGAATCGCAGTGACGGCATCGTCCTGGCTCTCATAGACCCTGGCCGGGCCGCTGAAGGTGAGGATGCTTTCGTCCACCCCGGCGGTTTTCACGATGCAGCCGTCCTCGGCGATATTGCCATAGAGCACCGCCAGCCCGCCATCCTTGCTGAAGGCATGCTCGGCGCTGCGAATGACGCCGTTCTCGCGATCGAGATCGAGGCTCTCCCACCGGGCCGACTGGCTGAAGGCAACCTGTGTTGGCACGCCTCCGGGGGCAGCGGCGAAAAATTCGTGGACCTTGTTGTTCTGCGTGCGGCTGATGTCCCAATCGTCCAGCGCATCGCCCATCGTCGGGCTGTGCACCGTCGGCAGAGCGGTGTGGAGCAGTCCGGCACGCTCGAGCTGGCCGAGGATCGCCATGATCCCGCCGGCGCGGTGGACGTCCTCCATGTGGACGTCGCTCTTGGCCGGGGCGACCTTGGAGAGGCACGGCACCTTGCGGCTCAGCCGGTCGATATCCTGCATGGTGAAATCGACCCCCGCCTCGTGCGCGGCGGCGAGCAGGTGGAGCACGGTGTTGGTCGAACCGCCCATGGCGATATCGAGGCTCATGGCGTTCTCGAACGCCTCGAAGCTGGCGATTCTGCGCGGCAGGACGCTCTCGTCGTCCTCCTCGTAGTAGCGCTTGGCCAGCGTCACCACCAGGCGCCCGGCCCGCTTGAACAGCGCCTCGCGGTCGGCATGGGTCGCCAATGTCGAGCCATTGCCGGGAAGCGATAGTCCCAATGCCTCGGTCAGGCAGTTCATCGAATTGGCGGTGAACATGCCGCTGCACGATCCGCAGGTGGGGCAAGCGGCTTGTTCGATCGCGAGAACGTCCTCGTCGGAATAGCTGTCGTCCGCAGCGGCGACCATGGCATCGACCAGGTCGAGCGCGACGGTCTTGCCCTTGACCACCACCTTTCCCGCTTCCATCGGTCCGCCGCTGACGAACACCACGGGGATATTGAGGCGCAGTGCCGCCATCAGCATCCCCGGCGTGATCTTGTCGCAATTGGAAATGCACACCAGCGCATCGGCGCAGTGGGCATTGGTCATGTATTCGACACTGTCGGCAATCAGGTCGCGGCTGGGGAGCGAATAGAGCATCCCGTCATGCCCCATGGCGATCCCGTCATCGACCGCGATGGTGTTGAATTCCTTGGCCACGCCGCCGGCGGCCTCGACCTCGCGGGCGACCAGCTGGCCCAGGTCCTTCAGGTGGACATGTCCGGGGACAAACTGGGTAAAACTGTTGGCAATGGCGATAATCGGCTTGCCGAAATCCTCGTCCTTCATCCCCGTCGCGCGCCACAGGCCGCGCGCGCCGGCCATGTTGCGGCCATGGGTGGTGGTGCGGGAACGATAGGCGGGCATGGGTCACTCCGGTTGCGCGATGGCGGAACCTACCCCTTGGGCGCGCGAGCGCGAAGGAGAAATTCTTGGCCGCGCCGTTAGCCGCCCTTGAGCGCCAGCGCCGTCCGCTGCGCTACATCGGCCACCAATTTGGCCCAGCGGGCCTGCTCGGCCTCGGTCCCGATCAGGTCCTGGCGGATCTCGATGGTGAGGTAGGGCCGCCCATGCGCCTCCGCATGGCGATTCATCGTGGCGTTGAGCGCCTTGCCCGAATAGGGCTGGTTGTCGCCGACCGTGAGGCCCTCGTCGCCGAACAGCCGGATGGCGTGGCGTGCGGCGCGATCGTCCTCGTTATAGAGCAGCGCGACCTGCCACGGACGCATCTCGTCGCTAGTCGCAAGGCTGGGCGTGAAGCTGTGCAGTGCCACGATCAACTCGGGCCGCGCGGCGTCGAGCCATTCCGCCAGCGCCGCATGATACGGCCGGTGGAACCGCTCCAGCCGCTCTTCGAGATCCGCGCCGATGTTCCCCGGGATCAGGTGCCCGTCGCTTGAAGTGGGCATGATGCCAGCGTGATCCTCGTCGCGGTGCAGGTCGCAGACGAGACGGCTGATGGTGGCGATATGCGCGGGGATGCCGTGACGGCGGGCGAGCCTGTCGGCGATGCCCTCGGTCCCGATATCGATGGCGATGTGATTGCCCAGCAACGCGGGATCGATGCCCAGCTCGATATCGTCGGGCACGAAATTGGAGGCATGATCGGCAACGCACACGATCCGGCCGGGGATGGGATCACCCACCTGGCGGAACGGTTTCTCGTCGATCATCGCAGCTTCCCTTGCATCTGCCACCAGCCGGGCTGCGCGGTAGAAATCCGCTCGGCCGCCGCGCGCATGGCATTGTCGTTTTCAAAGAGTGCAAAACACGTCGCCCCCGAGCCAGACATACGGGCGAGTAGCGGGTTTGCTTCCAACAGGGCCGCCAGCACATCGGCGATCACCGGACATTGTGCGATGGCAGGGGCTTCGAGGTCGTTGCGCCCGCCCAATGCGATGTCGCGCACGCTGCCCGAAGGCATCGGCCCGCGATCCAACCCGTCCCATGCCTTGAACACCGGCGCAGTGCTGAGTGGCACACGCGGATTGACGAGCAGCACCGCCATTCCCGCGAGGTCATTGTCGATGGGCTCCAGCTCGGTCCCCGTCCCGCGCCCGATGCAGGCCCGGCTGTCGACGCAGGCGGGCACGTCGGCCCCCAGCTTCGCCGCGCGTTCACGCCAGTCACCGGGCAGGCCATGCGCCCGCTCGACCATCCGGAAGATAGCCCCCGCATCGGCCGATCCCCCGCCAAGCCCAGCGGCAACGGGAAGGTTTTTTTCGAGTGTGATTGCGAGCCCGTCAGGTCGAGGTAGTGCGCCGAGTGCGCGCATCACGATATTGTCGAACGGATCGGTAAGCGCCCCGCCGAATTCGCCCACGGTTTCCTGCGTGTCGTGCCCAGCCGCTTGCGCCGTCAGCTGATCGCCTTGGTCGACAAAAGCAAAAAGGGTCTCGAGCTCGTGATACCCATCCTCCCGCCGCCGCCGCACATGCAGCGCCAGGTTGATCTTGGCATAGGCGGTTTCGCGCATCATTCCTTCCCGATCCGGGGAGGGGGACCATCCGCAGGATGGTGGAGGGGCGAGCCACCCATCGGTGCTCTCCTGCAATCACAAATCTCGACCAACCTCGTCACAACCGTCTCGATATCCCTGACAATCTCGCGGGCAGGGATCCGCGTCGTCGCAATCCCCCGCTCGCGCAACCAGGCGGACCGGCGCTGGTCACGCGATACGGCCTTCGCTCCATCATGCGCCATCCCATCGACCTCGACTGACAACCGAGCCGCAGCGCAATAGAAATCGAGCACAAACTGTCCGGCAGGATGTTGGCGCCGAAACTCGTAGCCGCCCGGTCGCTTGCGCAGTTCGATCCACAACTTGCCTTCCGGCAAAGTCATTTTGCTGCGGAGCTTGCGGGCGAGTTTCACGGTTTCTCTCGAACCTGTGATCATGGCTCGCCCCTCCACCACTTCGTGGTCCCCCTCCCCGTTTCGGGGAGGAAACCTCACATATTCGGATAGTTCGGCCCGCCGCCGCCTTCCGGCGTCACCCAGTTGATGTTCTGGTTGGGGTCCTTGATGTCGCAGGTCTTGCAGTGGACGCAGTTCTGGCTGTTGATCTGGTAGCGGGTCTCACCCGTATCCTCGTCGGTCAGCCATTCGTAGACGCCGGCGGGGCAATAGCGGGCCGAGGGGCCGCCGTAGACGCCCAGCTCGCTCGCCTTCTGCAGTTCCATGTCCTTCACCTGAAGATGGACCGGCTGGTCCTCGGCATGGTTGGTGTAGCTGTAAGCGACGTTGGTAAGGCGGTCGAAGGTGATCTCGCCGTCGGGCTTGGGATAGTCGATCTTGCGGAACAGGTCGGCGCGGCCGGTGTAGCTGTAGTCCGGCTTGTGCTTCATCGCGATCGGCAGGCCGATCTTCAGCGTGCGCATCCACATGTCGATGCCGGCCAGCACGGTGCCGATATCGCCGCCGAACTTGGCGACCGCCGGCTGGGCATTCTGGACCAGCTTCAGTTCCTTGGCGATCCAGCTGTCGCGCAGGTTCGCCTCGTAATCGGCCAGCTCGTCATTGGCGCGTTCGGCCGCGATGGCGGCGGCGGCAGCTTCGGCGGCGAGCATGCCGCTCTTCATCGCCGTGTGGCTGCCCTTGATGCGGGGCACATTGACGAAGCCTGCCGCGCAGCCGATCAGCGCGCCGCCGGGGAAGGCGAGCTTGGGCACCGATTGCCAACCGCCTTCGTTGATTGCGCGCGCGCCATAGGCGACACGCTTGCCGCCTTCGAGATATTCGCGGATCGCCGGGTGCTGCTTCCAGCGCTGGAACTCCTGGTAGGGCGAGACCCACGGGTTCTGGTAATCGAGCGCGGTGACGAAGCCGAGCGCCACCTGGCCATTGGCCTGGTGGTAGAGGAAGCCCCCGCCCCAGCTATCGCTTTCCGACAGCGGCCAGCCCTGGGTGTGGATCACCCGGCCCGGCTCGTGCTTGGCCGGATCGATGTCCCACAGTTCCTTGATGCCGAGGCCGTAAACCTGCGGCTGGCAATTCGCTTCGAGGTCGTAGCGGGCCTTCATCTGCTTGGTCAGATGGCCACGCGCCCCCTCGGCGAAGAATGTGTACTTGGCGTGGATTTCCATGCCCGGTTGGTAGTCGCCCTTGTGGCTGCCGTCGGCGGCGATGCCCATATCCTGCGTGATGACGCCCTTCACCGCGCCGTCATCGCCCACGATTACTTCGGAAGCGGGGAAGCCGGGGAACACCATCACGCCCAGTGCCTCGGTCTGTTCGGCCAGCCAGCGGCACAGATTGCCGAGCGAGCCGGTGTAGCAACCGTCGTTCGACATGAACGGCGGCATCATGATGTGCGGCATGGAGAACTTGCCGGTCTTGCTCAGCGCCCAGTGCCAGTTATCGGTGACGGGCGTCTGCGCCAGCGGGCAGCTCTCGCGCCATTCGGGCAGCAGCTCGTCCAGTGCCTTGGGATCGACCACGGCGCCCGAGAGGATATGCGCGCCGATCTCGGAGCCTTTTTCCAGCACCACGACTTCGAGGCTGTCGTTGATCTGCTTCAGGCGGATCGCCGCGGCGAGGCCGGCCGGGCCCCCGCCGACAATCACGACATCGCACGGCATGGATTCACGTTCGCTCATGGTCTTTGTCCTGGCCCCTATTTGATCGGGTGAATTTGCGGAGGAAGCCTTGATTGCTGGGGCTCCACAGGTCAAGACCCGCGCAAGGCCATGACCGCACAAGCTCCTCTCGTTTCCGCTGCCGAAATCGCCGCCGCGCTCGACTGGTGGCGGCTGGCCGGGGTCGAGGTCGATGCGCTGGACGAGGCGAGCGGATGGCTCGATATCGAGCCCGATGCACCCGCCAGCGAGGCACCCGCTGCCGCTACGGCAAAGCCCTCGCCCCCACCCCACCAGTTGCCGGCCGCATCGCCTCCGCGCATGCCCGGGATCGAGCTGGAGGGACTGGCCAAGGTGCCCGGCGATCACGCCACCTGGCCTGCCGATCTCGCCGCTTTCCGGCAATGGTGGCTGGAGGAGGAAAAATTTTCGCCAGCCGGTGCCTTCCCCCGTGTTCCACCACGCGGTGCGGCGGGCGCAAAGCTGATGCTGGTGGTCGGCCAGCCCGAAGAAAGCGACAGCGTCACCTTGCTCTCCGGCCCGCTGGGGAAGGTGCTGTCCGGCTTCCTGCGCGCCGCCGGGATTGCCGAGGACCGGATCTATCTCGCCTCGGCCCTGCCCCGCCACACCTTGCGCCCCGATTGGGCCGAGGTCGGCACGGCCGGCTATGGTCAATTGTTGGCGCACCATATCGGTTTGGTCGCGCCAGAGCGGGTGATCGTGTTCGGAGCCGGCATTCTGGCGCTTTTCCCGCACGAACCGGCGCAGGGCTCTGCAACTTTACGAAGATTTAACCATGACGGTCGACACATTCCACTGCTGCCGGCGCGCGACCTTGCCAACCTGGCGCGGCGCGCGGGGTTCAGGGCCCGGTTCTGGCAGCAGTGGCTCGAATTTTCGGATGGGTGAGACACACATGGTACGCAAGTTTGCCTCGCTCGCAGCAGTTGCCGCGCTGTTTGCCACCGGCATGCCCGCCACACCTGCCCACGCCAATTCCACCGCCGCCGAGTATTTCCGCGCCCGCGCCGAACGCAACAACATTCCCGACCTGCTGACGGCGGCCGAGAAAGCCTATTACCGCGACCTTTTCGGCGCGATCGGCGATGAGAAGTGGGACGTCGTTCAAAAGATGCTGGCGGAGCAAGCGGACGGCCCGCTGCACCAGGTGGCGCTGGCCGAGTATTACCTCGCCTCTAGCAGTCCCAAGGTCGAATTGCCGCAGATCCAGGCCTGGCTGGCCAAGGGCTCGCGCCTGCCGATGGCCGAACAGATCGCCAATCTCGGCCTCAAGCGCGGGCTGATGTCGGCGCCCTATATGCCGCCTGAGCAGAGCTTCGTGCGCCAGCCCTACATTACCAAGCGGATTGCGCCATCCACGGTGCAGGACGGCACCATGCCGAGCTCGATCCGCAGCGCGATCCTCGACAAGATCAAGAACGACGATCCGGATGGGGCGCGCCTGCTGCTCGACGGGATCGACGCGTCGCTCAGCGGCGAGGCCCGCGCCGAATGGCGCAAGCGGGTGGCCTGGAGCTACTACATCGAGAACCAGGATGCCGCTGCACTGGCCATGGCCAGGACTGTCAGTGATGGCGGTGCCGGTGCCTGGGTGGCCGAAGGAGAATGGGTCGCAGGGCTCGCCGCCTGGCGTCTGGGGGATTGCCGTGAAGCGGCCGACAGTTTCCGCCGCGCGGCCTCGCTGGCGATGAACCCGGAGTTGGGGGCCGCATCCTATTACTGGGCCAGCCGTGCGCTGATCCGTTGCCGCGAGCCGGAGAAGGCCGCAGAGCAATTGCGCGGCGCGGCAATGATGGACGAAACGCTCTACGGCATGCTGGCGCGCGAGCAGCTCGGCCAGAAGGTGCCCGAAGCTGGCGGTACGCCGGACCTCTCGCCCGACGACTGGCAGCGCCTGCGCAGCAATGACAACGTCCGCGCTGCCGTGGCGCTGGCCGAGATCGGGCATGACGACCTCTCCGACGAGATCCTGCGCTATGAAGCGCGGATCGGCGATCCTTCGAACTTCGATGCCCTGTCTCGCCTTGCGCGAGAGCTCGGCCTGCCGTCGACCCAGCTATGGATGGCGCACAATGTGCCGCGCGGCGGGCGGCAGGAACCGGCGCTGCGCTTCCCGGCACCCAAGTGGAAGCCGATCGACGGCTGGCAGGTCGACCCGGCGCTTGCCTATGCCCACACGCTGCAGGAATCGGTGTTCCAGACCAAGGTGGTCAGCCCCGCCGGCGCGCGCGGGCTGATGCAGATCATGCCGGCTGCGGCCAAGGACCATGCCGCCAAACTGGGCGTGCGCGGCACGGCGAGCGATTTGTCGAAGCCCGAAGTCAACCTCGCCTTCGGCCAGGCGCATCTCAAGATGCTGCGCGACAGCAACCAGACACAGGGCCTGCTGCCCAAGATCATGGCCGCCTATAACGCGGGCCTCAGCCCGATCGGGCGCTGGAATACCGAGGTCAACGACCAGGGTGACGCGCTGCTCTACATGGAAAGCATCCCCTATTGGGAAACGCGCGGCTATGTCGCCATCGTGATGCGCAACTACTGGATGTACGAGCGGCAGGCCGATGCCGACAGCTCCAGCCGCAAGGCGCTGGCCGAAGGCAAATGGCCGACCTTTCCGGGACTTGAAGGCAGCGCCGGCGTGCTGCTGGCGCGGGCCCAATAATGGGGATCGACGAGACCCGCCCGTTCAAGCAGGTCCGCATAGCGCTGCTGACAATTTCCGACACCCGCACGCTGGCGGATGACAGCTCGGGCGATATCCTGGCCGAGCGGATCACCGGTAAGGGCCACGAGCTCGTCAGCCGAGAGATCAGCCATGACAGCGTCGAGGAAATCGCCGCCCATCTGCACCGCTGGATCGAGGATGAAGAGATCGACGTCGTCATTACCACCGGCGGCACCGGCCTGACCGGCCGCGACGTGACGCCCGAGGCGCTTGACCGTGTCAAAAGCAAGGACATCCCCGGTTTCGGCGAACTGTTCCGGATGATCAGCTTCGACAAGATCGGTACCAGCACACTGCAATCGCGCGCCTGCGCGGTTGTGGCCCGGGGCACCTATATCTTCGCTCTGCCCGGCTCGAACGGCGCGGTGAAGGACGGCTGGGACGAGATCCTGCACTACCAGCTCGACAGTCGGCATCGACCCTGCAACTTCGTCGAACTGATGCCGCGCTTGCGGGAACGCTGACACCTTTCATTAGTTCTCTTTTTGTTCTACCATGTGCAGGTGGAGCAGACTCGCGAGAAACCTGTCGCCGGGCGCGGCGCGCAATCGGACAATGTGTCGACCCGTTTCGGCCTGGCCACGCGCGAGGTGGATGGTGACTGGCGCGATCACATGGAACTGCTGGACGGCTCGCCGCCCAAGCTGCGGACGGAAGTGACCGAGGAACACCCCAAGTCGATCCTCAGCTTCAACCGGTCCCCCGACATTTTCTTCGATCGTTCGGTCAACGCCTATCGCGGTTGCGAGCACGGCTGTGTCTATTGCTTCGCCCGCCCAACCCATGCGTACCACGACCTCTCGCCCGGTCTCGATTTCGAGACCAAGCTGTTCGCCAAACCCAACGCGGCGGAATTGCTCCGCAAGACGCTAGCCAAGCCAAACTACACGCCCAGGCCCATCGCGATGGGGACCAACACCGATCCCTACCAGCCAATCGAGGGCCGCTATCGCATCACCCGCGAAGTGCTCGAAGTGTGCCTCGACGCCCGCCATCCGGTCACGATCACGACCAAATCCGACCGGATTCTGGCCGATCTCGACCTGCTGGCGGAAATGGCCAGGCTTCGACTGGTGGCGGTGGCGATCTCGGTCACCTCGCTCGACCCGGTGCTCTCGGGAAAGCTCGAACCCCGCGCCGCTGCTCCGGCCAAGCGACTGGCGGCGCTCGGGAAACTCGTAGAAGCCAGGGTACCGGTCCATTGCTCTGTCGCGCCGATCATCCCGGCCATCACCGATCAGTTCATGGAGGAAATCGTCCAGCGCGCCGCTGCCTTGGGCGTGCAGTCCGTCGGCTGGATCCCGCTGCGCCTGCCGCACGAAGTCGCTCCGCTGTTCCGCGAATGGCTACAGGTTCACTACCCGGACCGGGCCGGCAAGGTCATGAGCATCGTCCGCTCGATCCGCGGCGGCAAGGATAACGATCCGGACTTCTTCACCCGCCTCAAACCGACTGGCGTGTGGGCCGACCTGTTCCGGGCCCGCTTTGCCCTCGCCTGCAAGCGCGCCGGCATCGGCAAGGCCAAGTTCGAACTGGATGCAACGCGGTTCAGGAAGCCGGAGACTGGAGGGCAGTTAAGGCTGTTCTAGGCAATCGCATTCTTGCGAGCCGTAGCGGGTTGCGCCGGGCGGGTTCATGATGTTAGCTTTGTCATCAGTAGCATACAAGGGGGACACGATGCGCCATCTGATACTTTCGGCTCTGCTCGCCATTGGTACGACAACTGCAGCCATCACGCCGACTTCGGCCAATGCGCAAAGCTATTCGGCGTCGAAACTGATCTACAATTTCGATCTCGACACCTTGCGGGCGGTGGTTTCCGACATGGGCGGCTCGGTGAGAACCAAGGACAATGGCGACTACGAAATCCAGTTCGCCAATGGCACGGTTTCAGGTGTCGAGTTCACGGTGTGCGGATCGGGCAAATGCTATGGGACGCACCTCAGGGCGACCTTCGGGAAGCCGAGCGACAAGAGCGTTGCCGAAACCGAGCGCCTGGTGGCAGAGTTCAACAAGGATATTCGCACCGTCAAGAGCTACAGCACGGGCGAGGGCCGCTCGACAGTCAGCATGTACATTATCGCCGATGGTGGGCTGACGATGGAGAACTACCGCATGCAGCTGGCGGTGTTGGAAGACGCGCTGCAAATCATGCGCGAGAAAATCTATACCAACGGCTGAAGTCGTCAGGAGGGCTAACCAAACCCCTCCCCTGCCTCGCCGGGCTTGAACCGCACCAGGCGGCTATCGACCAGCGCAGCGGTGCGATTGACCACGGCGAGCTGGTAATCCGGGTCCTTGATCATCTCGAAGAAGGCCGCGCTGTTGGGATATTGCGCGACGAAAGCGTCATCCCAGCGCATGTCCTCCGGCCCGGTGACCATGGTCTGGAACACGCCCCGCCATACGATACTGCCACCGACCCGGCGGAAGATCGGCCCGCTGGTCTTGCCGTACTCTTCGTAAGCGCGACGCCCGCTCCAGCCGCTGCCGTGGTGCTCGTGCCCGTCGGGATATTCCGCCAGGTCGCGGTAACGCAGCAGGTTGAGCATATGGATCGGCTCATCTCGCGGCAGGGCCTTGAAGGCCGCGAAATTCGCCGGACTCGGATCGATGAAAACGTCGCTCAACGCAGTGCTCCTTCGCGTGCTATCGGGCCGGCGATACCGGGCCGTGTGTGGCCCAGACCTCGTGCTTGCCATTGCGCATGATGAGGATGGTCTGGAACCGCTCCTTGCTGTTCCCTGCTTCCATTCCCGGCGAACCGAGCGGCATGCCCGGAACACTGAGTCCCACGGCATCGGGCCGTTCAGCCAGCAGGCGACGGATATCCTCTGCCGGTACATGCCCCTCGATCACATAACCCTCGACCATGGTTGTATGGCACGAGCGCAGGTTGGCCGGGACGCCTGCCGCAGTTGCGACGGGGCCGGTATCCTCGACTTCGCGCACCTTCGTCGTGAAGCCCGCCTGCTGCATCCGTTCGATCCAGGCGGTGCAGCAGCCACACCAGGGGGTCTTGGCCACTTCCAGCACGCTGGCGGAAACGGCCTGGGCGCACGCAATCAGGGCAATCGGAGCGAAGAAGCTAGCGAGGCGAGGAGATATGTTCATGTCAGTTTGTCCGGATTGAAGTCGTCATATTGTTCGCCTTCAATGAGGCTGCGCTGCATATAGACCGTATCGAGCCTGCGCCCAAATTTGAAGCCGACATTACGCATCCGGCCCGCAAGGACAAAACCGAGCTTGCCATGCAGCGCAACCGAGGCGGGTTCACCACCACCGATCACAGCAATCATCTGCTCGAAACCGGCCGACCGTGCATCATCGATGAGCCGCATAAGCAGCTGCGATCCTACGCCGGTGGCTCGCGCCATGTCGGCGACATAGATGCTGTTCTCGCAGGTCCGGGCATAGGCCGCACGCGGGCGGAATTGGGTGGCATAAGCATATCCCTGCACATCACCGTCGCGCTCGGCGACAAGGAAGGGCCAGCCCTGCCCTCTGATATCGGCGATCTTGGCTACCCATTCGCCCTCGCTCGGGCCTTCGCTATCGAAGGAGGCTGTACCGTGGGCGACGTGGTAGTCGTAGATCGCGCAAACGGCCCGCGCATCATCGGGACGCGCGGGCCGGATGTGCAGCTCAGCCAAGCGTGTAGTCCGCAAAGCGGTCGCGCAGATCCTTCTTGCTGATCTTGCCGGTGGCGGTGTGCGGGATGTCGTCGACGAACTCGACTGCATCGGGCAGCCACCACTTGGCGACAAGCGGGGTCAGGTGTTCGATGATGTCGTCGGCGCAGCAGTCCATGCCCTGCTTCCTCACCACGAACAGGACCGGACGCTCGTCCCATTTGGGATGCGGCATGCCGATGCAGGCGGCCTCGGCCACGGCCGGATGGCCCACCGCTGCATTCTCCAGCTCGACCGAACTGATCCATTCGCCGCCAGACTTGATGACGTCCTTGGTCCGGTCGGTCAGTTGCAGCGTCCCGTCCGGGTGGATCATGCCGACATCGCCGGTGTCGAACCAGCCTTCGTTGTTGGTCGCGTCCCGCTCGGCCTTGAAATAGCGTTTCACCACCCACGGCCCGCGGATCTGCAAGGCGCCCGAAGTCTCCCCATCGCGCGGCAGCTCGGTCAGCATGTCGTCGAGGCTGACGATGCGCAGCTCGACCCCGAAGATCGGGCGGCCCTGCTTCATCGTCTTGGTGACTTTCTCTTCGAAGCTGAGGCTGTCCCAATCGGCGGTCGGTCCGCCGACGGTGCCGATGGGCGAAGTCTCGGTCATGCCCCAGGCGTGCTGGACGCGGGTGCCGTTCTTCATCAGACGCTCGATCATGAAGCGGGGCGCGGCCGATCCGCCGATGGTCGCGGCCTTGAGCGGTGGCAGATCGATGCCCTGTGCGTCGCAATACTGGAAATGCGCCAGCCACACGGTCGGCACCCCGGCGCTGTCGGTCACGCCTTCCTTCATCATCAGCTCATGCAGCACCGCAGGGTCGTTGACCGCGCTGAAGACGAACTTGATGCCCGCCATGCCGCCCGAATAGGGCAGGCCCCAGCTCGCGGCGTGGAACATCGGCACCACCGGCAGCATGACGCTGGACGGGGCGAAGTTGAAAGCGGTGGTCTGCAAGCCCGCCATGGCATGAAGCAGTGTCGAGCGGTGTTCGTACTGCACGCCCTTGGGATTGCCGGTGGTGCCGCTGGTATAGCAGATCATGCACGGGTCGCGCTCGTCGCCCCTGACCCATTCGAAGTCGCCATCCTGCGCTCCGATCCAGTCCTCGAAATGCGGCGCATGTTCCCCGGAATCGAAGCAGATGTAATGCTCCACCGTGGTCCAGCGGCTCTTCATCCGGTCGACAATGGGCTGGAACGCCGCGTCGTAGATCATCACCTTGTCCTCGGCGTGATTGACGATGTACTCGAGCTGGTCGTCGAACAGGCGCGGGTTGACGGTGTGCAGCACCCCGCCCATCCCGGCGACGCCGTACCAGCTGACCAGGTGGCGCGAATGGTTCATCGCCATGCTGGCAACCTTGTCGCCTTTCTTGAGGCCCAGCGCCTGCAGCGCCTGCGCCATCTTCAGCGCGTCACCGCGAATACCGGCCCAGTTGGTGCGGGTCTCGCTCCCGTCGGCCCAGCGGGTAACGATCTCGCGGGTTCCCGCCTCGCGCGCCGCGTGATCGATCACATTGGTGACGCGCATGGTCCAGTCTTGCATGGCCCCGAGCATGCTCTCTCCTCTCTAAGTGGTGTTTGGACGCAGAATGTGAGCGAAACCCGCCCCCTGCAAGCCAGAAAATTGCGGAATTGAGCGGTTTCAGGCCGCGCGGCTGAAGCGACGCCCTTGCGGCCCGGTCTTCGGAATCAGATTGACGTTGCTGATGCCCTCGACCGCCTGCAACTGCTCGGCCAGCTTGCCGTCGAGCCGGAAGTCGTGGCCCAGCCGCATCAGGCAGTGCTCGCCCTCTCCCAGTTGCAATCGCACCTGCACCTCGCCATGCCCTTCCTCACCCGGCCGAAGCGCCAGTTGCAGCTCGCCCAGTGCCAACTGGCTCTCGACATCGAGCGTCAGCAGCATCCGTTGGCTACCCGCCACCGCATCGAGCGGGCGCGCCCCGCGCACGGTGATGCGCGGTGGCTCGTCCGGCGACGGCGAATCGAGTTCGACCGTGAGCAGCACGCAGGTGCCGTCCTCGGCCCATTTGCGGAAGTTCTCGACCAGCGAATCCTCGAAACAGGCGGCGCTGAACTGGCCGGAACTGTCGGAGAAATCGGCCCGCACGAACTGCGCCCCGCGCCGTGTGGTGCCCACATTCACCTTCTCGACCATCGCCGCCATGATCGCCTTGCCGCGCCCGCCGGCCGGGGCCCCGCTCTCCATCACCGAGGCATAGGAGCGCGCGCCATTGGCGCTGGCGATTTCGCGATAGCTTTCGACGGGGTGAGCGGAGAAATAGAAGCCGAAGTTCTCGCGCTCCTTGGCCATGCGGGTGGCGCGGTCCCAGTCGTCGGCCTCCTTGAGCCGCAACGCGTCGCCGGTGCCGAGGTCCTCTGCACCGAACAGCGCCTCCTGCCCGCTGGTCCGCTCGCGCAAGGCGGCATCGGCGGTGGCGAGCAGCAGATCGACATTGGCGGCGAGCAGCCCGCGATTGGGCTCGAGGCTATCGAGCGCGCCTGCCGCGATCAGCGCTTCGAGCTGGCGCGAATTCATCGCCCCTTGCGGCAAGCGCTCGAACAGGTCGGCGAGGCTGGCGAAAGGGCCCGCCGCTTCGCGCTCGGAAACGATCGCCGCCATCGCCTTCTCCCCGACATTGCGAATGCCCGCGAGCGCATAACGCACGGCATAGCCATCCTCGGTCCGCTCGACCGTGAACTCCGCTTCGGATGCATTGATATCGGGCGGCGCGACCACCACTCCCCCTTCGACCAGGGGATAGCGGCGCGCATCGTCGACGAACACGCTGAGCTTTTCCGACTGGTGCATATCGAAGCACATCGAAGCGGCGTAGAATTCTTCCGGATAATGCGCCTTGAGCCACGCGGTCTGATAGGCAAGCAGCGCATAGGCGGCGGCGTGCGACTTGTTGAAGCCGTAACCGGCAAACTTGTCGATCAAGTCGAACAGCTCACTCGCCTTCACCGCATCGATGCCGGACACCGTGCCGCAGCCTTCGATGAACCGGGCACGCTGCTGGTCCATTTCCGCCTGGTTCTTCTTGCCCATGGCGCGGCGCAACAGGTCCGCATCGCCGAGCGAATAGCCGGCGAGGATCTGCGCAGCCTGCATCACCTGTTCCTGGTAGACGAAGATGCCGTAGGTCTCGGCGAGGATTTCCTCCAGCTTGGGATGCGGATAGACGATCGGTTCCACACCGGCCTTGCGCTTGCCGAACAGCGGGATGTTGTCCATCGGGCCCGGGCGATAGAGCGAGACAAGCGCGATGATGTCTTCGAACTTGGTCGGCTTCACCGCCGTCAGCGTGCGGCGCATCCCTTCCGATTCCAGCTGGAAAACGCCCACGGTGTTGCCCGATTTGAGCAGTTCGTAGACCGCCGGATCGTCCCACGCGAGCGCGCCGAGATCGACGCCGATGCCGCGCCTGCCCAGCAAATCGACCGCCTTCTGCAGCACCGACAGCGTTTTCAGGCCGAGGAAGTCGAACTTCACCAGGCCCGAGCTTTCGACATATTTCATGTCGAACTGGGTCACCGGCATGTCGGAGCGCGGATCGCGGTAGAGCGGGACCAGCTCGCTCAGCGGCCGGTCGCCGATCACCACACCCGCGGCATGGGTCGAGCTGTTACGCGGCAGCCCTTCCAGCTGCATCGCGAGGTCGATCAGCGCCTTGGTGTCGTTGTCGTTGTCGTATTCGGCCTTGAACTCGGCCGAACCGTTGAGCGCGCGCGGCAGCGTCCACGGATCGGTCGGATGGTTAGGCACCATCTTGCACAGGCGATCGGTGCGGTTGTAGCCATAGTCGGCAATGCGCCCGACATCGCGCAGCACCGCGCGCGCCTTGAGCTTGCCGAAGGTGATGATCTGCGCGACCTTGTCATGGCCATAGCGCTGCTGGACGTAGCGGATCACCTCGCCGCGCCGCGTTTCGCAGAAGTCGATATCGAAGTCCGGCATGGACACGCGTTCCGGGTTGAGGAAGCGTTCGAACAGCAGCCCCAGCCGGATCGGATCGAGATCGGTGATGGTCAGCGCCCATGCGACCAGCGAGCCTGCCCCGGACCCGCGCCCCGGCCCCACCGGTATGCCATTGTCCTTGGCCCACTGGATGAAGTCAGCCACGATCAGGAAGTAGCCCGGAAAGCCCATCCGGTTGATGATGCCGATTTCGTAGTCGAGCCGCTGGAAATAGGCTTCGCGATCCGCTTCGGCCAGGTTTTCGTAAGGCTCCAGCCGCTTCTCCAGCCCGGCGGTCGCCTGCTCGCGCAGCATCCGTTCCTCGCCTTCGAGATCGCCGGCGAGACTCGGCAGGATTGGCTTGCGATAGGGCGGCGCGTAGGCGCAGCGCTGAGCAATGACGAGCGAGTTGGCGGTCGCTTCCGGCAGGTCGGAGAAGATTTCCTCCATCATCCGCGCCGACTTGACCCATGCCTCGCGGTCGGTGCGCGGGCGCTCGTCCTCGTCGAGTTTGTAGCCACCGGCGATGCACAGCATCGCGTCATGCGCCTTGTGGAAATGGGGCTCGGCGAAATTGGCGGGGTTGGTCGCCACCAACGGCAAATTGCGCGCATAGGCGAGTTCGATCAGCGCCTCTTCCGCATCGGCCTCGACCGCGTTGCCGCGTCGCGCCAGCTCGACATAGAGCCGCCCCGGAAACAGTGCCTCCATCCGGTCCGCATAGCGCGCAGCGTGATCGTGCTGCCCATCGGCCAACAGTCGCGTCAGCCCGCCCTCGCTGGCGCCGGTGAGCGCGATCAATCCGTCGGTATGCCCCGCGAAGTGCTCGAACCGGACGTGCGGCGATAGCTCGACCGGACGGTCGAGATGCGCCTTGCTGACGAGGTGGCACAGGTTGAGATAACCGGCGTCGTCCTGGGCATAGAGAGGCAGGCTGTCGATCTGGTCTGAGCCCGGCCGTGCTACCCCCACCAGCGCGCCGATGATCGGCTGGACCCCTTCATCCTTGCACGCCCCGGCGAAGGCAACCGAGCCATAGAGGCCGTTGCGGTCGCAAACGGCGATAGCGGGATAGCCGCGATCCTTGGCCAGCTTGGCCAGCGCCTTGGGATCGATCGCCCCTTCGAGCATCGAGAAACTCGACAGCACGCGCAGCGGGACGAAGGGAGCGAAGGCCATGGCGACACTATGGGTATCGCGCGCGGATTCGCAAAGCCGCCTGCGCGGGTGTTGGGGATAAGGTGTGGGCTAGAGGTACTTCTCTTCCGCCTTCGCCGCCGCGATCTTCCTGCGCGTGTCGCGGATGGTCGACCAGGCACCGTAGATCACCAGCAGGGCGAGGAAAATCCACACCCAGACCGGAATGTTGCGCCCTGCCACCGCCAGGTAGAGATAGGCCGAAACGAAGCAGAACCCTGCGCACAGCGTCGGCACCACCGTCGAGCGCCCCGCCCGGGCCCGCCGCACGAGCCAGGCGATCGAGGCAAGGAAGAACGGGATCGCCCCGACATAGATCGCCCCGAAAATATAGGGGTTCACGCCATATTCGGCGCCGAGCGACAGGAACCATTGGTTGAGATCGGCTAACATGGCTTGGCTTTCGACCGGCGGGGTGCCGCGGTTACAGCAACTTTTCGATATGCATCTCGAGGCTAGCCGGCGAATCCTGCGGGGCAAAGCGCTTCACCACGTTGCCTTCGCGGTCGATCAGAAACTTGGTGAAGTTCCACTTGATGCTGGTCGAGCCCATCAGCCCCTTGGCCTCGCCCTTCATCCAGTCGAACACCGGCGAAGCATCGGGACCGTTGACGTCGACCTTCTCCATAAGAGGAAAAGTCACGCCGAAATTGATCTTGCAGAACTGCGCAATCTCGTCGGCATCGCCCGGTTCCTGGCCGCCGAACTGGTTGCACGGGAAGCCCAGCACCTCGAAACCCCGGTCCTTGTACTTCTGGTAGAGTTCTTCCAGCCCGTCGTATTGCGGGGTGAAGCCACACTTGCTGGCGGTGTTGACAACCAGCAGCACCTTGCCCTTCTTGTCCGACAGGTCGAGCGGCTCGCCGCGGTTGGTGTTGACGGTGAAGTCGGCGATCGTGGTCATCCGGGCAATTCCTTGACGCGATAGGGTAGTTCGTACGGCGTTTGCCATAAAGGCCCCTGTCTCGTCGAGACTGGTCCGCGATGCTAGGTCACTGGAAAATCGCTGTGCTTCGCCAATGCCTCTGCTTCGGCAGCAGAATAGGCGCGATCACCCGCCTTCTGGATCTGGTAACGGCCGCGCGTATCGACCGGCAACTGCATTAGGTGACGGATCATCTCGGCAAAGGTTCCTCGGCGGAGCGCTTTTGCTCCGTCCAGCACACCTTGCCCGTCATCGACCGTGTGAAGCGAGGCGCCATCATTCCATTCAATGGCATCGGTCGAGACGGGGGCGTCACCGAAGGCTGTGGGATGATCAGACATTGTCGTTCTCCTTTCCGGAACCAACGCACCGGCAGAAGGAAAGGTCCGACTATCGCAGCAAGCCGTCATGCAGCCGCACGACGCGATCCATCTTCGCCGCCAACCGCTCGTTATGGGTAGCGATCAGGGCCGCGCTGCCCTCGCCCCGCACAAGCCGCAGGAAGGCTTCCAGCACCCGGTCGGAGGTCTGTTCGTCAAGGTTCCCGGTTGGTTCATCGGCCAGCACCAGATCCGGCTTGTTGGCGAGCCCACGTGCAACCGCAACGCGCTGCTGCTCACCGCCTGAAAGCTGGCTCGGCCGGTGGTCGAGCCGTTCACCGAGGCCCAACCGCGTGAGCAATTCCTCGGCCCGGACCTCCGCCTCTGCGCGGTCCTTGCCGGCAATCATCTGCGGCAGGACGACGTTTTCCAGCGCGTTGAAATCGGGCAGCAGGTGGTGGAACTGGTAGACGAACCCGATGTGCTCGCGCCGCAGCGTCGTCCGCGCGCCGGAGTCCGATTTTTCTGCCGGGGTTCCGGCGATGATGATCTCGCCGCCAAAGCCGCCTTCGAGCAGGCCGACAGCTTGGAGCATCGTCGACTTGCCGGAGCCGGAGGGGCCGAGCAGCGCCACGATTTCACCGGGCTGGACCGCCAGGTCTACCCCGCGCAGGACGTCGATACGGACCCCGCCCTGCTCGAAGCTGCGGGTCACCCCGCGCAGTTCCACGACTGGTTGCATGGGCGGATTACTCATATCGCAGTACCTGCACAGGATCCGTCCCCGAAGCCTTCATCGCCGGATAGAGCGTGGCAAGGAAACTCAGCACCAAGGCCAGGATAACGATTCCGACGATTTCGACCGGATCGGCCCGTGCCGGCAAGGTCGACAGGAACCGCACCTGCGGGTCCCACAGGTCCTGTCCTGTGACAAAGGAAATGGCTTTCACGATGGGCTCGCGGAAATAGAGGATCAGTGCGCCCAGGATCAGCCCGGCCATCGTTCCGATCGCTCCGACGGTAAAACCGGTCGTGACGAATATCTTGAGCAGCGACTTCCGCGTCGCGCCCATCGTGCGCATGATCGCAATGTCTCGGGTCTTGGCGCGCACCAGCATGACCAGGCTGGAGAGGATATTGAACGCCGCCACCAGCACCATGAAGCTGAGCGCGAAGAACATCGCCACCCGCTCGACCTCCAGCGCCTCGAAGATCGCGCTGTTGATCTGCTGCCAGGTGCGCACCTCGGCGCGGCCCGACAGGCGCTCGGCCACCGGAGCCATGATTTCGGCGGCGTCGTCGGGGTCGGTGGTCTTGACCTCGATCATGCCGATGGTGTCGCCGGTCAGCAGCAGCGTCTGCGCATCGGGGATCGGCATGACGACGAAAGCCTGGTCGTAATCATACAGCCCGACCTCGAAAATCGCCGCCACTTCGTAGCCGATCTGGCGCGGCACGGTGCCGAACGGGGTGCTGCGCCCGGCCGGATTGATAATGGTGATCGTGTCGCCGACCCGGACGCCGATATTCTCCGCCAGCCGCGCGCCGATGGCGACCACCCCCGCGTCGGGCTGCAGGCGGCGGATATCGCCCATCACCACCTTGTCGGCCAGTTCGCCGATATCGCCCTGGGTGTTTCCGCGTACGAAAATCGCTTCGACCCGGCCGTTGAAAGTGGCGAGCAGCGGCTGTTCGATCAGCGGGCTGGCATCGGTCACGCCGGGGGTCTTCTCGACTTCCGCCAGCACCGCCTGCCAGTTGTCGAGCCGGCCGCCGTAGGCCTGCACGATGGCGTGGCCGTTGACGCCGACTATCTTGTCGAACAGCTCGGCGCGGAAGCCGTTCATCACGCTCATCACCACCACCAGCAACGCGACGGAGAGCATGACCACGCCGACGCTGATCCCGGCGACGAGCGCGATAAATGCCTCGCCCCTGCCCGGGAGCAGGTAGCGTTTGGCGATGGTCCATTCGAAGGGGCTGAGCAGCAAGAGGCTATCCGGCATGGTTGGCTGTGCCAGCCTCCTAGAGTCGCCCACCTTGCTGCGCAATGAAATTGGCAATGGTTATAACCGTCTTCGGATTCCTCCCATTGACCCCCGAAACTGGGTTGTAATCGAACGGCAACATCGCCATTGGGGGCGCGCGGCGGGGAGGCAGCAGGCGCGTCTCAATGATCACGACCCATCCTTTTTCTGACGAGCACGGCGACAAGCTGCGCGAAGAGTGCGGCATTTTCGGCGTGATCGGTTCGCCCGAGGCGGCCGCTACGACCGCGCTCGGCCTGCATGCACTGCAGCACCGCGGGCAGGAAGCCTGCGGCCTTGTCAGCTGGGACGGCAGCGAATTCTTCGTCCGGCGCGGCCTTGGCCATGTGGCGCAGGTGTTCTCGGAACAGTCCCTGCTGGCAGAACTGCCCGGGCACATGGCATCGGGCCATGTCCGCTATTCGACCACCGGCGGTGCCGGCTTGCGCAACGTCCAGCCGCTGTTCGCCGACCTGGCGCGGGGCGGGTTCTCTGTCGCGCACAACGGCAATATTTCCAACGCGATGCACCTGCGGCAGGAATTGGTCGAGAAAGGCGCGATCTTCCAGTCATCGTCCGATACGGAAGTGATCATCCATCTCGTGGCAACGAGCCGCTATCCGACCCTGCTGGACCGCTTCGTCGATGCCCTGCGCTTGCTCGAAGGCGCCTATTCGCTGATCTGCATGACGCCCAAGCGAATGATTGCCTGTCGCGATCCGCTGGGCATCCGGCCGCTGGTGATGGGCCGGATCGGCCCGGAAGGCAGGGGGGCCGTGGTCTTCGCCAGCGAAACCGTGGCGCTGGATGTGGTCGGTGCAACTTTCGAACGCGAAGTCGAGCCGGGCGAGATCGTCGAAGTCCGGCAAGACGGACGTATCTCCAGCTTCCACCCGTTCGGCCAGAACGACGCCCGCCCGTGCATCTTCGAGCATGTCTATTTCAGCCGCCCAGATTCGATCTTTGCCGGGCGGAGCATCTACGAAGCCCGCAAGGCCATCGGCCAGCAGCTCGCCATCGAAAGCCCGTGCGAGGCCGACCTTGTGGTGCCTGTTCCCGACAGCGGCGTGCCAGCCGCCATTGGTTACGCACAGGAATCGGGTATTCCGTTCGAGCTCGGCATCATCCGTTCGCACTATGTCGGGCGGACCTTCATCCAGCCGAGCGACGGTGCGCGCCATTCGGGCGTCAAACGCAAGCACAACGCCAACCGGGCCATGGTCGAAGGCAAGCGGATCGTGCTGATCGACGATTCGATCGTACGCGGCACCACTTCGCTTCAGATCGTCGAAATGATGCGCGATGCCGGGGCCAAGGAAGTGCACTTCCGCGTCGCCAGCCCGCCGACGGCGCACAGCTGTTTCTATGGTGTCGATACGCCGGAACGCAGCAAGCTGCTGGCCGCCCGGATGGATCTCGAGCCGATGCGCGAGTTCATCAAGGCCGACAGCCTGGCCTTCGTTTCCATCGACGGTCTCTATCGCGCCGTGGGTGAAAAGCCGCGCAATGCGGCGTGCCCCAAGTTCTGCGATGCCTGCTTCACCGGGGACTACCCCACTTCGCTGACCGACCTCGCCCAGAAGCGGGACGGCGCAGCGCAGCTCTCCTTCCCCGTCAACAAAGTCGCCTGACATGACCGAAACCAAACCGTTTGCGGGCAAGCTTGCCCTTGTTACCGGCGCGTCCAAGGGGATCGGTGCGGCCACTGCCAGGGCGCTCGCCGCTGCGGGCGCACATGTCGTGCTCACCGCGCGCGACGTGAAGGGGCTGGAAGAGGTCGAGGATGCGATCCATGCCGCTGGCGGCACGTCCACTATCGCGCCGGTCGACCTGACCGAAGCCGACGGCGTCGCTCGCCTGGCGACGGCGCTGAGGGGCCGGTGGGATGCGCTCGACTTCCTGGTCATTTCCGCGGCCTACCTGCCGACCCTGACCCCCGTCACCCAGATCGAACCCAAGCAGTTCAACCAGGCGCTGACCATCAACGTCCTCGCCACCCAGGCGCTGCTGGCCAATTTCGATGCCATGCTCAAGCGCGCCGAGGCAGGACGCGTCATCGGCCTGACCAGCAGCGTGGGCGCCGCGCCGCGCGCCTATTGGTCGGCCTATGGCTCGAGCAAGGCGGCGTTCGACAATTTGCTGGAAAGCTATGCTGCCGAAGTCGAGAAGATCGGCAATGTCCGCGTCGCCATCGTCGACCCGGGCGCAACCCGCACAGCCATGCGCGCAAAGGCCTATCCGGGCGAGGATCCACAGACGGTGAAACCCGCCGATGAGGTCGCAGAAAGCATCGTCAAATTGCTGCAGGACGACTTCGAAACCGCCCATCGCGTGCGGCTTGGTTAATATCGCTTAACTCTCGATTATTACCTGCAGGTAAATTCTTCGGCCCATTCTCCCCCTACCGCGCGCGATGATGCGTGCGGCAAGAACGAGAATGATCGCCATGTACGCAACCGAAGATCGCTATAGCCTCGCCGCGCAGGAAGATCGCTGCGCGCCGCGCACCAAGCTCTCGATCCCGGCGCAAATGCGCGCCTCGGGTGGCCGTCGGTTCCAGACGGTGGTCCACGACCTGTCGATTTCCGGCTTCAGCGCCGCCGCCATCAACCGCATGCACGAAGGCCAGGTGGTGTGGCTCACCCTGCCCGGTCTCGAATCGCAGATGGCCCATGTGGTGTGGTGGGACAACTGCATCGTCGGCTGCGCTTTCGCCGACCTGCTCAGCCCCATCGTGCATGACGATATCCTGACCCGTTATTCGGGTCGCGGCGGGATGCATTACCGCCCGCTGATGTGAGGCGGCATTGGCGATCTAGTTGGTTGCCGCCCTGCCCTCATCCATGATCGGTGGTCCACGCTTGTCGACCGCCGCTTGCACCGCGCGGTAGAATTCCTCGCGCTGCGCCCCCACCCCATCGGGATCGGTCGCTGTCGGCCAGTTCGAGTTCGAGGCGATCACCAGCTTGCGTGCCGGGTCGATAAATATGCCCTGGCCGAAGATGCCCTGCGCGGCAAAGGCGCCGCTGTCATAGGTCCACCACTGGTAGCCGTAGCCCTTGCCCGGCGCGCCGATATCGGCCTGCTTTGCCGTCGCCGCGGCGAACCAGCCATCGGGCACGACCTGCTTGCCGCCCGCCATGCCGCCGCCCATCACGAACAGCCCGAACCGTGCCATGTCGCGGGTCGCCGCCTGGATGCAGCAGCCGGCAATCTCGTGTCCGGTCGAACCGAGCAGCCAGGTCGCATCCTGCTGCATGCCGAAGGGCTTCCAGACTTTCTCCGACAGATATTCCGCCAGCGTCTTGCCGGTGGCCTCGCTGACGAGGACGCCGATCAGGTTGGTCTCGCCCGTCTTGTACACCCACTTCTCGCCTGCCGGGGCCTCGCGCGGTAGTTTGCGCATATAGCTGACGGTGACATCGAGCCCGTCCTCGGCCTCGTGCTCGTTGAACAGTGCCACGTCGGACTTGGGATCGGTGTAATCCTCGTTCCATTTCACGCCCGAGGTCATGGTGAGCAGCTGCCCCACCGAAACGTCGTCATAGGCCGAGCCCTTGAGGCCCTCGATATATTTGGTCACGGGGTCATCGATGCTGTCGATCGCGCCGTCCTGGATCGCCGCGCCGACCAGCGTCGAGGTCAGGCTCTTGGCGACGGAGAAGCTGGTCCACTTGCCTTCCGGGGTGAAGCCGAGGCCGTATTTCTCCAGCACCACCTTGCCATCGAGCACGACGATCAGCGCAGAGGTGCGCTGCGCCTTCATATAGGCATCGACATCGGTATCGATCTGCAGGGGGAGACCATCGGGCAGTGGATAGGCATTGCCGCCCGCGGCGATGGTGTTGGTCCTGGCCAGCACCGGCAGCGCGTCCATCGCGCGGAAGGCGGCGTCGCGCTGCTCGACCGACCAGAACAGCACATTGCGATCGGTCGGCAGGTTGGCCAGCAGATCGCGCTGGTCCTGGTCGAGCGTGGCGAAGCCGACGCCCGCCGCGACCGCGACAGCGGCAATCCCGCCCAGAATCCATTTCTTCATCAGCTGTCCCCCTCCAAGTCCCGTTATTGTTTGACCAGCGTCACCTGGTGCACGTCTATGCTGCCGCTGCGAAAGCCGCCCTCGCAATATTGCAGGTAGAACCGCCACAGCCGCTGGAACCGTTCGTCGAAGCCATGCGGCAAGGAGCCTCGCTGCGCCGCCCTGTCGAAATTCTCGCGCCAGGCCTTGAGCGTTTCGGCATAGTCGAGCCCCAAATCGGCCTGGTCGCGCCACTGCAGTCCGCGCTCTTCGGCCAGGCGGCGGAATTCGCTGGTGCGGATCAGCAGCCCGCCGGGGAAGATATAGGCCTGGATGAAATCGGCACTGGCGGCATAGGCATCGAAGGTCTCGTCGCGCATCGAGATATACTGGATCGCCGCCTTGCCCCCCGGCTTCAGATTGCGCGCAACACAGTCCATGAAAGTCGGCCAATATTCGCGGCCCAGCGCCTCGACCATTTCGCAGCTGGCAACCGCATCGAACTGACCAGAGGTGTCGCGATAGTCCTGCTTGAGGAACTGCACCTGCTCGCCCGCCTGCTGC
Organism: Erythrobacter sp. SDW2; assembly: GCF_021431965.1. NCBI lineage: Bacteria > Pseudomonadati > Pseudomonadota > Alphaproteobacteria > Sphingomonadales > Erythrobacteraceae > Erythrobacter > Erythrobacter sp. SDW2. The sequence continues at coordinate 1,586,896 of NZ_CP090370.1, read as the reverse complement.
CGCGCGAAGGCGAGTTGCTCGTCCGACAAGCTGATCGCATCGACCCGCGCGCCGCGCTCTGCCGCTGCCAGCGCCAGCGTGCCCCAGCCGCAGCCGATCTCCAGCAGACTTTGCCCTTCACCGATCCCCGTCCGGTCGAGCAAGGCGGCGATCTTGGCCCGCTGCGCCGCGTCGAGACCCATATCCGGACGCTCGAACAGCGCGCTGGAATAGGTCATCGTCTCGCCCAGCCACGCGGCGTAGAAATCGTTGCCGAGATCGTAATGCGCCTGGATATTGCGCTCCGACCCGGCCTTCGTGTTCCGGTTGAGCCAGTGCGCCTGCTTGAGCGCCAGCCGCCACAGGCTCTTGGCCCGCCCCGCGCTGCCGAGCGACTGCGCGTTCTGGCCGAACACCGCGAAGACCTTGATCAGATCGGGACTGTCCCATTCGCCCGCTTCCCACGCCTGGTACCAGCCGACCGAGCCATTGGTCGCGAGCCTTACCAGCGCGCGCCAGCTGTGCAGGTGGATCACCGCATCGAAGCCGGGGGCGCGCCCACCGAGCAGCCGCGTCGTCCCGTCAGGCAGATGCCCGGTGATCGAGCCCTGCGCCAATCCGCGGTCGATCTGGTCGAGGACCTTGCCGAAACCGGGCGCAAGCATCCGTGCCAGCAGGCCCGGCGCGCTTTCAAACCGCGCCGCTCCCTCCAGCAAACCCGTCCCGCGCGTGCCGCTTTCAGCGTTCATGCCGCTCGCTATGACTCGCCAAGGGCGCGCGGGCAAGCCGGAGCGGATGGGATTTGGCCCGCTGTCCCGAGTTTGATACACTCGTCTCAAGGGAGCGAGGGATATGCAAGTTCCGATTGTAAGAGCTGTGCTCGCGACGCTGGCCGGGCTGGTGGCGGCAATCGCGACGGTGGGAATCGTCGAAATGACGGGCCACACGATCTTCCCGCCGCCCGGGGGGCTCGATGTAACCAACCCTGCGGATCAGGCGCGGTTGATGGACGTTATTCCCCTCGGCGCGAAAATCGCCGTGGTGGCGGCGTGGTTCCTCGGTGCGCTGGCAGGCTGCGCCGTGGCGGCTTGGCTGTCACGTTCGATCAAGCCGGGCTGGATCGTGGCCGGGTTTCTCGTCCTTGGCGGGATGTACACCACGCAGATGTTCCCGCATCCGGTGTGGATGGTGGTCTGCGCGGTGGCGCTGCCGATAGTGGCGAAGCTGCTGGCAGACCGGCTGCTCGCCGCGCGTCTCAGCTCTTAGCCGCCTTGTAGGCCGCCAGCGCGCGCTCGCGGCCTTCCTTATGGCCGACGATCTTGTCGGGATAGCGCCCGCGGCGGCCATCGGCCGGATCGTGGATTTCGCTGTCGGGCAGGTGCTTCAGCTCGGGCACATACTCGCGGATATAACCTGCCGCGTCGAACTTCTCGCTTTGCGTGAGCGGAGCCATGATGCGGACGAACATGTTGCTGTCCACCCCGCTGCCGGCAACCCACTGCCAGTTGCAGGCGTTGCTGGCATAATCGGCATCGACCAGCGTGTCCCAGAACCACTGCTCGCCCACGCGCCAGTCGATCAGCAGGTGCTTGATGAGGAAGCTTGCCGCGATCATGCGGACGCGGTTGTGCATCCAGCCGGTCTGCCACAGCTGGCGCATCCCGGCATCGACGATGGGATAGCCGGTAAGGCCTTGTTGCCAGGCCTCGAGGTCGGCCGCCGCCTCATCGGTGTGATCTCGCCATTCGATCCGATCGAACTCGTCGCGGTAGCTCTGCGTGGCATAGGCCGGGAACTGGCAGATCGCGTTCTGGGCATAGTCGCGCCAGATCAGCTCTTTCTCGAACGTTTTCCACCCCGCTGAGCGGCGGTCCTTCAGTGCGTGCCACACCTGCACCGGGCTGATTTCACCGAAATGAAGGTGGGGCGAAAGCTGGCTCGTCTCGTCGACCGAGGGGAAATTGCGGCCCTCGTCATAGACCTCCACGCGGTCAGTCCACCATGCGAGCCGTTCGTGCGCCGCGTCCTCGCCAACGGTCCAGAAATCGCGCATGCCGCCGGCCCAATCAGGCTTGGTCGGAAGCAGGTGCCAGTCCTCCAGCGCATCGCTGGCGGGCCAGGTGTCGGGCGAGGAGAGCGTCTCCGGCTCCGGCAGTTCGTCGCGCGGCGGGAGTTGCTCGAGCGTCGCCTTCGAGAAGGGGGTGTAGATCTTGTAGGGTGTGCCCGACCCCGTCGTCACCGCACCGGGCGGGAGCAGGTAGTTGCCATCGTAGAGCTGGAGATCGAGCCGCTCCTTCAGCTCGCTCTGCGCCTTGCGCCACCAGGGTTCGTAGTGGCGGTTGGCATGGACGGTATCCGCCCCGACCTCCTGCGCGAGTCTGCACAGTTCCTCCACCGCATCGCCGCGCCGAAGGATGATCCGCGCGTTGCGCTTGCCGAAACTCTTGCCGAGGCTCTCCAGCGAATGGTGCAGCCACCAGCGGCTGGCCCCGCCATAGGCATGCCCCTTGGCCCGCTCGTCATCGAGCACATAGACCGCCACCACCGGCCCGGCCTGGGCGGCATGATGCAGCGCAGGGTTGTCCGCCATGCGCAAATCGCGCCGCAGCCATACGATCTGGGGTTTGCTCATTCGTTCCTCTCCCCCTCCTCTTCAGAGGAGGGGCAACGAGACTTGGCAGCTTGCTGCCTAGTCGCAGTGGGGTGGTGCTAAGGGCAGAGCGCGCCGCTGCCGCGCCGCGCCACCACCCCGGCCCCTCCTCTAAAGAGGAGGGGGGAACGAAGCGCAAGTGGACCTAAGGCTTAGGAAGTTCCTCGCACTGAACATCGGGCAGCGCGAGCGAGAAGCGGTCCCGTGCTAGCGGATCGTAGAAGCGCGCATCGCGTAGGACGAGCGATCCGTCATGTGCCTGTTCAAAAACCGGTGTACGTGTCCAATACACATATGCTTTGAGTTCCGAGTTTGATTCCATCGCATCCTGAATGTCCCAGTTTTGAAGGAAGCACGAATTCCGAATGTAGCGCTCGTCGGACGAGCCGCTTATGGGCGAATACAATTTCGTTGCGTAGCCGTAGCCAGGCGCCCCCCAAATTACCTCTCTCTGCCAGAAGACGAGGGGCACGGGGCTGCTGATGACTTCAGCTCCAACGTCTTGCCAATCTCCGATACTTTCAGTTCTGGCGGCATTGGTGCTAATCGCCCCATTCAGCCCAATATACCCCAATGCCACCACTATCGCCAAACGCGCAGGCCGCATCCATTCCCCGCCTAGCTTCTCGCGCCGCAGCGAGAACCACACGGCGAAGCCCATCAGCGCCCACAGCCACACGTCGATGATGAACAGCGTATCGCCGTAGAACCACCGGCTCGAGAATGGCTCCAGCAGGCGGATGCCGTAGACATTGAGCCAGTCGAGCGCGGGGTGGGTCAGGCAGCCGATGAAGCTCAGCAGGAACAGCCATTTAAAGCTGACCGGCAGCCGCCCCTCCGGCCGCTTTCCGCGCCTGGCCTGCCAGCGGTCGAAGCCATAGAGCAGCCCGGCCAGGATCAGCGGCAACAGCACCAGCGCGGGCGGGCCGTGGGTGATCCCGCGGCGGAAGCCGAGATGCTCCACCCCCTCCAGCCAGAAGAAACACGCCGCATCGACATCGGGCAGGTTCGCCCCGATGATCAGCGCGGGCATGGCCAGCCCCGTCTTTCGCTTGAGCCCCGCCTGCCCGATCAGCGCGCCGACAAGCGAGTGGGTGAGATTGTCCATCAGGTTTCTCGCACTAAGGCACTAAGGCACTAAGGCACAAAGGGGGTCATTCATGGGTCCAACCGCTGTGATAGTCATTGGCGATGCGGCGAATACCTTCCTTGAAAGTAGGCATGCCGAAGTTGATCAGCAGGCCCAGCGGAAGCTTCATGAGCCGCAAGTAAGTCGTCACCTGCTTTGCATGCACGGGTTCATGTTTCTCGGTCGATTTCAATTCGATCAGGAGTCGGTCTTCGACTAGCAAATCGGCCTTGAATGCGTTGTCTATGACAACGCCTTGATAGGAAATGGCAATCGGCACCTGGCGGGCGATGCGCAATCCTCGACCTTCCAGTAGTCGAAACAGAAGCACTTCATAAACGCTCTCAAGCAATCTCGGGCCAATATCCCGATGCAATTGAAAGCCGCAATCGACTACTTCGCGGGCAAAGTGTTCGAGCTGATCATCGCGCGACATTTTGGTGTCTTAGTGCCTTAGTGCGCGAAAAACAAAACCTACTCCGCCGGATGCCCCTCGTCGTCGGCAACGGTCCAGCTCTGGCCCTTGCCGAGCAGCGCGGCGAGGTTGGGTTCCTTGCCTTCGCTCATCCGCGCCTTTTCCTCCATCACTTCACCTTCGAAGCTCGGGCGCGGATCGTCGTAGAGGACGCCGAGCGCCTTGGGGAATTCGGGGAACGGGATTTCGACCAGCATATGCGCGATCGAGCGGTTCTTGACGTTGTGGACGATCACGCCCGCCGCTTCCCAGTCGGGTGTTCCGTCTTCTTTGGCGACCACATCGACGATCGCCAGTTGCAGGGTGTTGTGATCGAGCGTGATACCCTTGGTCCCGTTGGCGAACAGCATCGGCTGGCCGTCTTCCAGCCACAGCTGGTGATCCTCCGCCCCCTTGGGCGCGGCGAAGCCGTCGAACACGTCCTTGTTGTAGACGATGCAGTTCTGGAAGATTTCGACGAAAGCCGCGCCCTTGTGGCGATAGGCGGCCTCGAGCACTTCGGGCAGCTTCTTCGACACGTCGAAACCGCGCGCGACAAAGCGCGCACCCGCGCCGATGGCGAAGGCGCAAGCCTTGGCGGGGCGGTCGTAGCTGCCCGCGGGCGTCGTGGGCGAACGCGTGCCGAGGCGGCTGGTCGGCGAGGCCTGGCCCTTGGTTAGGCCGTAGATCTCGTTGTTGAACAGCAGGATCTGGCAGTTCAGGTTGCGCCGCAGGATATGCATGGTGTGGTTGCCGCCGATGCTCATCCCGTCGCCGTCACCGGTGACGATCCAGACGTCCAAGTCCGGATTGGCCAGCTTCACCCCCGTCGCCACCGCCGGCGCGCGGCCGTGGATGGTGTGGAAGCCGTAGCTCTCGACGTAATACGGGAAGCGGCTGGAACAGCCGATGCCGCTGATGAACACCGTGTTCTTGGGGTCCGCGCCCAGCGCCGGCAGGGTGCGCTGCACAGCCTTCAGGATCGCATAGTCCCCGCAACCCGGGCACCAGCGGACCTCCTGGTCGGTTTCCCAATCCTTGAGGGTGGTGGTGATGTTAGCGGGTGCGTTCATGATGACCTCGTCATCCCAGCGAAAGCTGGGATCTCGTGCGGCAATGTGGGACGGTTAGGAGAGCGATCCCAGCTTTCGCTGGGATGACGGATGGAGATCATTTTTCGACTCCCACCGGGTTGGGCAGTTGCTGCTCGTTCGGCGGCACTTCGTTCCCGCCCGCATTGCCGGGCACGCCGTCGAAGTAGGTCGCGATCGCCGCTTCCAGCTCGGCGATCTGGAACGGCTGGCCGCTGGTCTTGGTCAGCGGCTGGGCGTCAATCAGGTACTGGTCACGCAGCAGCGTCTTGAGCTGGCCGGTATTCATTTCCGGCACCAGCACCTTGTCATAGCTCTTCAGCAGCTCGCCGAGATTGGCGGGCAACGGCCAGATGTGGCGCAGGTGGATGTGGCTGGCATCCATACCCTTGCGCCGCGCGCGGTTCACCGCCTGATGGATCGGGCCGTAGGTCGAGCCCCAACCGACCACCGCCAGTCTGCCGCCCTTGGTCCCGACCGAGACCTGCTGGTCGCGTACGCGGATGCCTTCGATCTTGGCCTTGCGGGCGTCGGTCATCGCCTGGTGGTTGGCGGGCGAATAGTCGATGTGGCCGGTGTCGACCGCTTTCTCGATCCCGCCGATGCGGTGCATCAGGCCGGGCGTGCCGGGCTTGATCCACGGACGCGCGCCCTTCTCGTCGCGCTTGTAGGGCAGCAGCTTGGCGTTTCCGTTTTCGTCGGGGGGGCCGTTGGGCTGCTCGAGGAACTCGGCCGGGAAGCGCTCGAACGCCTCGGGATCGGGCACCTTCCACGGCTCGGCCGCATTGGCGATATAGCCGTCGGTCAGCAGCATCACCGGGGTCATGTACTGCACCGCGATGCGGCAGGCCTCGATCGCGCATTCGAAGGCGTCGGCCGGGCTACGCGCGGCGATCACCGGCATCGGCGCATCGCCGTTGCGGCCATAGACCGCCTGATAGAGGTCGCTCTGCTCGGTCTTGGTCGGCAGGCCGGTCGACGGGCCACCGCGCTGCGAATTGACGATCACCAGCGGCAGTTCGGTCATGATGCCGAGCCCGATCGCCTCGGTCTTGAGCGCAATGCCCGGGCCGGAGGACGAGGTCACGCCCAGCGAGCCGGCATAGCTCGCCCCGATGGCGGCGCAGATCGCGGCGATCTCGTCTTCCGCCTGGAAGGTGGTGACGTTGAATTCCTTCATCCGCACCAGATGATGCAGGATCGCCGAGGCCGGGGTGATGGGATAGCCGCCGAAGAACATCGGCAGGCGCAGCAGCCGCGCCCCGGCCACGAGGCCGAGGGCAATGCCCTCCGCCCCGGTCAGCGTGCGATAGAGACCCGGCGCGGTCGGCACCGGATCGACATGGACCTGCCGCAGCGGCCCGGCGAGTTCCGCCGTCTCGCCGTAAGCATGGCCAGCGTCGAGCGCGGCGATATTGGCCTCGGCCAGTTCGGGCTTGCTCTTGAACTTGGCCTTGAGCCAGTCGTGGATCGGGGCGCGGCGGCGGTCGAACATCCACAGCGCCAGCCCCAGCGTCCACATATTCTTGCAGCGCAGCGCCTCCTTGTTGCCGAGGCCGAAGGGCTTGACCGCCTCGATCGTGCGCGCCGAGATGTCGAGCCGCAGCACGTCGTATTTGGCCAGCGTATCGTCATCGAGCGGGTTGCTCTCGTACTTGGCCTTCTCGAGGTTGCGCTTGCCGAACTCGCCTTCGTCGACGATCACCAGCCCGCCGGGCTTGAGCGAGGGCAGGTTGGTCTTGAGCGCCGCCGGGTTCATCGCCACCAGCACGTCGGGCGCGTCACCGGCGGTATCGATATCGGTCGCGCCGAAATTGATCTGGAACGCCGACACCCCGAAAAGGGTGCCCTGCGGTGCGCGGATTTCGGCCGGGAAATCGGGGAAGGTCGCGAAGTCGTTGCCCGACAGCGCGCTGGAAAGCGTGAACTGCCCGCCGGTCAGCTGCATCCCGTCGCCGGAGTCGCCCGCAAACCGGACGACGACTGCTTCGGGGGTCCTGGGAGAAGTAGGGCGATCAGCCGCCTGGGTAGCCATAGTCGTTCCTTTTGACACGCCTGTTCCCGCGTGCCCCTGTATTCGAGGCTGGCGACCTAGGTGCGCCACCCGAACCGGGCAATCAAGTTTTTCTGTGCTACTTGCTACCGCTTCGTCGCGAAAGCGATATGGACAGGCTTCCCCCCGCCGCTATCCATTGGCGCGAGAGGGAGAGATTCGCCATGACCGACCAGACCCCATATGTGCGCCCCGATGTGCGCGTGCTGCTCGACATGCTGGCGGCGGCGCCAGGCCCGGCGATCACCGAGCTGAGCCCGGCCGAGGCACGGATGGGCTACCAGGCGCTGCACGACATGGCCGACCGCCCGGCCCGCGAACTGGCGGTGATCAGGGACCTGTCGTGTCCGGGGCCCGCGGGCGACATTCCGCTGCGGCTCTATGACACGCGCGAGAGCCGCGGTCCGGGGCCGGTGATCGTGTTCTACCACGGCGGCGGTTTCGTGATCGGGGATCTCGACACCCACCATAATCTCTGCACCGAGATCGCCCACCAGATGGACCTGCCGGTGGTGGCGGTCGATTATCGCTGCGCGCCCGAGGCGCCCTTCCCCGCCGCGATCGAGGATTGCGTCGCGGCAACCCGCTGGGTGGCAGGCTCGCCCGCCGAACTTGGCCGCAGCGCAACCGGCCTCATCCCTATCGGCGACAGCGCCGGAGGCAACGCCACCATCGTCGTGACCCAAGCGCTGATGCGCGAAGCGGCGGCGGTGCCGGTGGTGCTGCAAGTGCCGATCTTCCCGCTCGCCAGCGACTGGGCCAAGTCGAAGAGCGTGGCCGATTTCGCGGAAGGCTATGTGCTGACCCGCCAGGCGATGGAGTTCTTCGAGGCCGCCTATCTGCCCGACAAGAGCGACTGGCGCGCGATGCCGATCCATGCCGCGCATGAGGGCACGCCGCCAACCGTGCTGGTCACCGCCAGCCTCGACCCGATCCGCGATTCCGGACGCGACTATGGCGCGGCGCTGAGCCTCGCGGGGGTCGACCACATCTTCATCGAGGTCCGCGGCGGCACCCACAGCTTCACCAATCTGCGGCAGGCGGTGCCGAGCTACCAGACCGACCTCGAGAATGTTTTCGCGGCGATGAAACTGCTGCTCGCGAGGCACGGCTGAATGGCGAAGGATAGGATAGAGATGGAACTGGGTTACCGGCGCTGTGCCGGCTTCATGCTGGCCAATCGCGACGGGCTGGTATTTGCAGCGCAGCGGATCGATTCCCAGGTGCTGGGGACCTGGCAGATGCCACAGGGCGGGATCGACCCCGGCGAAAGCGAGCGCGAGGCCGCCTTGCGCGAGCTGGAGGAAGAAACCGGTGTCACTTCCGACCTGGTCGATATCATTGCCGCCATGCCGGAGCCCGTCCGGTACGACCTGCCGGACGAACTGGTCGGCCAGCTGTGGGGCGGCAAGTATCGCGGGCAGGAACAGCACTGGTTCCTCGGACGGTTCAAGGGCGAGGACAGCGACATCGACATCGCGGCGCATGACCCGCCCGAGTTCAGCGAGTGGAAATGGGTCGTGCCCGACGAGCTGCCCGACCTGATCGTGCCCTTCAAGCGCGAGGTCTATCGCCGTGTGGTCAAGGAATTCCGCGACTTGGTGTGATTACCTCGATGCGCCGGCTCGAACAGCGATCGGCGATCAGTTCTGCGAAACCACCGCTTCAGGCATCACCGCCTCGGCGCGCAGGACCTTGGGCTGCGGCCCGCGCGCGATGGCACCGGCCAGTTGCCTCGTCTCTTCGCACTCGGCACCGCACAGCGATTCCAGCCGCGAGAGATTGATCTTGGCCTTCTCGATCGCGCCCTTCTCGACCAGTGCGGCACCCTCGCCCGATATCGCGGCGAAGTTGTCCGGATCGCGGCTCAGCGTTTCGCGGTAGTACTTGATCGCCTTGCCCTGAAGCCCCTCGCGGCGGGCGGCTTCGGCCAATTCGAGGAAAATCGGGGTATAGGCAGGATCGACCGCCAGCGCCGCTTCGAACGCGTCGATCGCCTTTTGCGGTTGCCCGTCGGCCAGGGCTGCACGGCCATCGGCAATAAGCATTGCCGCGCGCGGGTCAGGCGTCAGTTCCTCCGCCGTGCCGACGCTCGCCTGCACAGCCAACAGCAGCGAAAGGGCAGCAGCAACAGGGGCAAAACGCATAATCTGGTCCTTCCAGGTGGGACTCGCTGGGGGCGTGGTCGAAACCATATCGCCCTTGCCTAACATGGCAACACGGCCCGGGCGATGAAAAACCCGTCCGTGCCGTCATGGAACGGCGAGAGGCGAACTCCTTCGCCGCGTGCCCGACCGAGCGGCAGTTGCAGCGGATCGGCGTACCATTGCGGGTGGCGGGCGAGGAAAGCCGCGAAACGATCAGACCCCTCGGCATCGAGCGGCGAGCAGGTGACGAACACCAGCCTACCCCCTGGTTGAACCAATTGTGCAGCAATATCGAGCAGGGAATCCTGCACTCTGGCATAGCGTTCCAGCCGCTCGGGCGTCAGCCGCCACTTGGCCTCGGGCTTGCGGCGCCAGGTGCCGGTGCCCGAACATGGCGCGTCGATCAGGACGCAATCGGCCTTGCCCTGATACGCGGCGAGCGCATCCAGCTCCCGGCCCGGATCGAGCAGCAGCGGCTCGACTATCCCGGCCCCCGCCCGAGCGGCACGTGGCGGGAGGTTGCCCAGCCGCCGCTTGTCGGTGTCGCAGGCGAGCAGCGTGCCCCGGTTCTCCATCGCCGCCGCCAGCGCGAGGGTCTTGCCCCCGGCGCCGGCGCACAGGTCGATGACAGTCTCACCGGGCTGCACAGCTGCGGCGAGGCAAGCGAGCTGGCTGCCATGGTCCTGCACTTCGATCAGCCCGTCATTGTAAGCAGACCATTGCTCGACCGCAGTGCCGGAGGGGAAACGCAGCGCCTGCGGCGCCTCCAGCGCCTCGCCCGGTTCCGGCAAGGCAATGGTCGCACGGTCGGCCTTGAGCGTGTTGACCCGCACATCGAGCGGGGCGCGGTCCATCAGCGACGCTTGTTCGGCGGCTTCTAGTCCCGATGCGGCGAGGGCCTCGACCAGCCATGCCGGCACCGCGCCTGCCGCAGCGACCGGCTCATCGCCAGCCAGCAGTGCCGGACCGTATTGCGAACCGTCGAAGCAATCGCGCAGCGCCGCATCGCTCTCGGCCAGCCGCAGCATCGCCGCACGGCCGCTGGCGGGCACTTCACCGCACACGCGGACAGCGCCATAGACCAGCGCGCGCACCGCGCGGCGGTCCTTGCTCCCGGCGTATCGGTTGCTACGGGCCCAGTCGGCAATGATCCGGTCGGCCGGCGCGCCTTCACTGCGTGCGGCCTCGATCACGCGGTCGAGAACTTCGATAGCGGCCTGCACCCGCGCTGCGGGGGTCATGATCTAGCGCGTCGGATAGTTCGGTGCCTCACGCGTGATCGCGACATCGTGGACGTGGCTTTCCGCCAGTCCCGCGCCGGTGATCCTCACGAACTGCGCATTGGTGCGCAAGTCCTCGATGGTCCTGCTGCCGGTATAGCCCATCGCCGCCTTGATCCCGCCGACGAGCTGGTGGATCACATCCTTGGCCGGGCCCTTGTAAGGCACCTGGCCTTCGATCCCTTCGGGCACCAGCTTGAGCGCGGAAACGTCCTGCTGGAAATAGCGGTCAGCCGAGCCGCGCGCCATCGCCCCGACGCTGCCCATGCCGCGATAACTCTTGTAGCTGCGGCCCTGGTAGATGAAGGTTTCGCCGGGCGCTTCCTCGGTCCCTGCCAGCATCGAACCGATCATCACGCTCGAAGCCCCCGCCGCGAGCGCCTTGGCCGCATCGCCGCTGGTGCGCAGGCCGCCGTCGCCGATCACCGGCACGCCCGACTTGGCGGCTTCCTCGGCGCTTTCCATGATCGCGGTCAATTGCGGCACGCCGACCCCGGCGACAACGCGGGTGGTGCAGATCGAGCCCGGCCCGATGCCGACCTTGACCGCGTCGGCCCCGGCGTCGATCAGCGCCCGTGTCGCCTCGGCGGTTGCGACATTGCCGGCGACGATCTGAACCGAATTGCTAAGCTTCTTGGCCCGCTCGACCGCGCGCGAGACGTCCTTGTTGTGGCCATGCGCGGTGTCGATGATGATGACGTCGACTTCGGCATCGACCAGCGCCTCGGTCCGCTCGAAACCCTTGTCGCCGACCGTGGTCGCGGCGGCGACCCGCAGGCGGCCGCTTTCGTCCTTGGTGGCATCGGGATAGGTCACGGCCTTTTCGATATCCTTGACCGTGATCAGGCCGACGCAACGGCCGCTATCATCCACCACCAGCAGCTTCTCGATCCGGCGGGCATGGAGCAAGCGGCGCGCTTCGTCCTGGCCGGTACCGAGCGGCACGGTGGCGAGGTTTTCCGTCGTCATCAGCTCGCGCACCGGCTGGAGCGGATTCTCGGCAAAGCGCACGTCGCGGTTGGTCAGGATGCCGACGAGCTTGCCGGCGCGGTCGGTCACCGGAATACCGCTGATGCGGTTCTGCTGCATGATCGCCTGCGCTTCACCCAAAGTCGCGTCGGGCGAAATGGTGATGGGGTTCACCACCATGCCACTCTCGAACCGCTTGACCGCCCGCACCGCGGCGCACTGCTCGGCCACTTCGAGATTGCGGTGGAGCACCCCGATCCCGCCCAGCTGCGCCATGACAATCGCCATGTCGGCCTCGGTCACCGTGTCCATCGCCGAGGAAATCACCGGGATGTTGAGCGCGATCCCGCGCGTCAGCATGGTGCGGGTGTCGGCCATCGATGGCAGAACCTCGCTTTCGGCAGGACGCAGCAGCACGTCGTCGAAGGTGAGGCCGAGGGGGATATCTTTGATGGGCACGAGCAGGCTTTCCGGTTGGACGGCCAGGAACTGGCGGTTGGAATCGTGCGCCGCCCCGTAACCGGAAACTTCTCTCCCCGCTAGGGGGTGATCGCTACTGTGCGCTAGCTTCAACCTTTTCCATCATGCCTGGCTGGTATTCGGCCACGCTGCCGAAGTGCCTGAGCAAGGCAACATGGATGAAAATGTCGTCGGTTGCCCCGCCCAGTTCCATATCCTCCGACCACTCGTCATCCGCGCGGTGGTAGGGGCCATCAAGGAATGCGTTGAACTTTTCCTCGTCACCGAAGGATGTGCTGACGAGCACGGTCGGTACGTCACGGCTTAGCAAGGCCCAGCCGTCCTGTCGCCGCACGAACTGCTCGGTCGATTCGACCACCATGAACCTGGTGCCCATCCCCTCGACGACCTTGCGAATGCCTTCGTCGAGCGGGGTCCGGCCCCAGCCAACCACGGTGACGGGCGAGCCCTTGGGAGCGATGGCCACGGTATCCATGTTGAAGGCAGCCACGATGGTGGGCAGCGGGAAAGGCGGGTCTGCAGCGAAGGCCTCGGCGCCGAGCAGGCCTATTTCCTCCGCCGTCGTACCCATGACGTAAAAATCGCGATCGAGCCCACCCTGCGCCGCGATACGACGGGCTACTTCCAGCATCACGCCGATGCCTGATGCGTTGTCGACAGCGCCATTGCAAAGCCGGTCTGGCGCATCCTGCGGACCGCACGTTCCGAGATGGTCCCAATGAGCCAGGATCATCACCGCTCCGCTGTCATGCACCTTTCCGGGCAGCTTGCCGATCACGTTCGCGGTCTCCACTGCTTCGACCCGCGCGGTGGCGCTGAGCCAAACCGGGTTGCGGCGTTGGAATTCGCCCCCTTCCTGCTTGCCCGAAAGTTCGCGCAGATCGGAAATGCTGTTGCCGATGGCCCCGGCAAACTCGATCGAAGCATCGGGCGAGAGCAACACATAGGGCGTGTCCGATACTGGAGCGGTGCCCTGGAGCGACCAGCGACCATTGCGGAAAAAACCCGCTGCGCGCTCGAACATTTCCTCGTCCTCGAACAGGACGTAGATCGCATCGAAGCCCGCCTCGGCCATCGCCTGTCCTTCGCCGGCAAACAGGGCTTCCTGGAACAGGACTGCCGAACGGCCCTTCTGCGAACCTGCCGGAAGCTGCTGAGCACCCGGCGCGAAGACGGTGACGCGGCTTTCCTCAAGGGCAATGTTTTCACCGGGTATCCGGGCAATCACCTCTTCGCCGGATATCGTCTTCCCAGTGCGGAAATCTATCATCGCCTCGCCCGGCAGGCTGCGCACCAGCTTCACCGGCTGGCGCCATTGGCCTTCGGCGGCGCCGGGCTGGAAGCCATAGCCGGTCAGTGCATCGACCAGGTATTGCTCGGTTTTGGCACCGCCTTCGGTGCCGGGCTTGCGACCGCCATACGCCTCGCTCGCCAGCGTCCGGATATGCATGGAGAGCGCAGCTTCAGCTGCCTTGTAGTCACGCTTGCTGCCCGGAACGGTTGCACAGGCGGCAAGCGCAAGCCCCGCCAGCAGTGCCGTGAAAATACCCCTGATGCCGTTCTTCATGCGCCCCGCTTCGATCATCCGCGTCGCCCTATTCCGCAGTCCAGCCGCCGTCGACGCTCCAGTTGGCGCCGTTGACGTTCTGCGCCTCATCCCGGCACAGGAAGGTAACCACCGCGCCGATCTCTGCCGGCTGGACGAACTTCTTGGTCGCCTGCTTCACCAGCAGGACATCGTTGATCACTTCCTCGCGGCTCAGGCCGCGCGCCTTCATCGTGTCCGGGATCTGGTTTTCCACCAGCGGTGTCCAGACATAGCCGGGGCTGACGCAATTGGCGGTGATGCCGAATTCGGCCAGCTCGAGCGCGATAGTCTTGGTAAACCCGTCGAGACCATGTTTGGCCGCGTTATAGGCGCTTTTGAACGGGCTCGCGACCTTGGAATGGGCGCTGGCGGTATTGATGATCCGGCCCCAGCCCTTCGCCTTCATGCCCGGCACCGCCAGCCGCGTGCAATGGAACGCCGCGCTGAGGTTCAGCGCCATAATCAGGTCCCACTTGTCGACCGGAAAATCCTCGACCGGGCTGACGTGCTGCATTCCCGCGTTGTTGACGAGGATGTCGATCTGGCCTGCCTCGGCCATCATCGCCTCGATGGCTGCAACATCGGTCAAATCGGTCCCGAAATACTCCGCCCCGTCGAGCTCTTCCTGCAGTTTTGCGATCTCGCCAGCGTCTCCGAAGCCATTGAGGATCACCTCCGCACCTTCCGCACGCAGGGCGCGAGCGGTGGCCAGGCCGATGCCCGACGTCGAGCCGGTGACAAGCGCGCGTTTGCCGGTCAGGAACATGGTCGGGAGCCTTTCGTTAAAGCGGTGGACGAATGCGCCGTTTTGCGGGCAAAGTGGCTTCTGTCCAGCGCAATCCGCGCAAGTGCAGCATTCGGGGAGCACGCATGCGGCTTAATCCGTTCAACACGTCCGACATCAGGGTCCGCTCGAGCAGCGGCGGCGGTGGCGGCTTGCCCGGCGGGGCTGGCGGCCTCGGCTGCGGCGGCTTGCTGGTGGTGATTATCGGCGCGCTGGTATTCGGCGTCGATCCCGGCCAAATGATCGGCATGGTCGGCGGGATGCAGCAAGGCGCACCAACCACGCAGCAACAGGGCGAGCTGTCCGAACAAGAGATCTGCAGCAGCAGCGATTATGCGCAGGAAGCCTGCGGTGCGCTCGCGTCGCTCAACAAGACCTGGTCAGCCGAGTTCCAGCGGGCGGGCATCGCCTTCCAGGACCCGCAGCTCGACCTGTTCCGCGACGGCCGCGTCCAGACCGGTGGCTGCGGCGGCGCGACCTCTGCGTCCGGACCGTTCTATTGCCCGGCCGACCAGACCATCTACATCGATACCAGCTTCTATGACCAACTGGCCAAGATGTCCGGCACGCGCGGCGACTTTGCCCGCCTCTACGTTATCGCGCACGAATATGGCCACCATATCCAGACGCTGACGGGCATCTCGAACCAGGTTCGCAGCGCTCAACAGCAGAACCCGCGCCAGGCGAACCGGTTGCAAGTGCTCATGGAGCTGCAGGCGGACTGCTATGCAGGGGCTTGGGCAGGCAAGAACCGCAACCTGATCGAACCGGGCGACCTGGAGGAAGGGATGCAGGCGGCGAGTTCGATCGGCGACGACGAGCTGATGCGCAATGCCGGTCAGCGGGTGGATCCTGAACGCTTCACCCACGGCACCAGCGAACAGCGGATGAAGGCCTTGCGCGACGGGATGCGGAGCGGCGACGACAGTGTGTGCGACGCCTATTTCCAGCAGGGGTGATGTTCGTTCCCGCCTCCGGCCCGCCCCTCCCTCGCAGGGTGAGGCGGCCGAGACATATCAGCTTTCGATCGTCAGCCGGTTGATTTCCGCATCGATGGCCTTGAGCGCTTCCTTGCACTGTTCCTCGCTCAGATTGCGGTCCATCTCGACCGCCTTGCGAGCAGCGCCGAGGCTTTCGATTGCGACCGCCTTGGCCTGACGGGCGACACCTTCGGCACAGACCGCCATGGCGAATGCGCCGTCGGCGCTGGCGATGGCGGTGCGGTTTCCGCGCTCGCCGTCGCAGCCGGATCCGAAGATCCGTGCCTGCGCGCCATCACCGAAGCTGATCTTCATCTGCTGCTCCAGCCGTTCGCCCAGCGCCTCGAGTTCCTTTTTTTTGTGCCGCATCTTCTCCTCGATGCGCTTCTCGAACTCTTCCTCGGACAGGCGATTGCCGTTTTCGTCGGTGAAAGCGAAGCCCCTGACCCGGCGTTCCTCGACTTTGACCTTGCCGTCCTTGTCCCTGGTCTTGATCACGATAACCCGCTCGCCTTCATCGCCCAGGCGTTCGAGCTTGCGGGCGATCCGGCGCTCGATCCGCTTGCCATCGGCGCTCTCGGTGATCTCGACCCCGACATCGTCGCTCTCGCTCCATCCCGGGGCATCGGGCGCGGCGGGCGCTTCGGGCCAGGCAGGCGCTTCAGGAGCTTCGGGTGGCTCTGGCGCCTGGGGCGCTTGCTGCCGATCTTCGGCATAGGAAATCGATGCGGTCAGCGGTAGCGCCAGCGCCCCTGCCAGCAGCAGGGAGCGGAAGCCCCAGCGGCGGCGGGCGGAAATATCGGACATGGTCAGGCTCCTCAAACGATGGATGATCGATTTGTCACCAAGCACCGGGCAGGCCATCGGAGCGGCCAGCGCCACCTTTGGTCCCGCCGCAAAGCTGGCGATGGTCTGCGCGTAGGTCGCGCGCAGCCCGGCGTCCGCAGTCCGCACGACGCGCGCATCGCACGCCGCCTCCTGGTCGCGCCGCATGGCACGCCAGCCAACCCAGCCGAGCGGGTTGAACCAGTGCAGCGCGAACAGCGGCTGCACGGCGAAATTCGCAATCAGGTCTCCCCCGCGATGGTGCGCCAGCTCGTGCGCCAGCGCCAGATCGCGCATCGGCCGCTCGGCCAGCGCCAGGAAGCGCGGCGGCAGGGCGATAACGCGGTCGAGCACACCGAATGCCAGCGGGGTATTGGTCGCAGGCGTCTCGACCAGCCGGATGGGTCCGAGCAGTCCGCCGGGGGCTTGGCCCACTTCGCGCGCATCGGC
The DNA here is from genome assembly GCF_021431965.1 of Erythrobacter sp. SDW2. NCBI lineage: Bacteria > Pseudomonadati > Pseudomonadota > Alphaproteobacteria > Sphingomonadales > Erythrobacteraceae > Erythrobacter > Erythrobacter sp. SDW2. The sequence continues at coordinate 1,570,037 of NZ_CP090370.1, read as the reverse complement.
GAGCAACTCGCGCCGCATGTCGAAGTAAGCCCGGAACCTGAACACAAGGAACACCAGCGCGCCGACCAGCCAGGCGGCGAGGCCAAGCGCGGCGAGATCGAGCGGCAGGTTCGAGCCGGGTTCGGCGACCGTCGCGCCCAGCGGCTGCCCCTCAAGCGGCAGCCACAGAGCAACCGGATCGGCCACCGGGGCAGTCAACGGTGCCGTCGCGGATTCAGGCGCAGGGTTCATCCATGCCGGCAACGTGATTGCCGGGGTGAGAAGCCGCAGGAACGGCAGTGCCCATAGTGCATAGGCCGCCTGCGGCCCGAAGTGCCGCGCGACCGGGCGGCGCAAGAGCAGGACCGCGGCGAGCAGCACGCCGGTCCACAGGAGCGTGTCGAGGAGCCAGTCGCTCATGGCTTGAGCTCCTTCAACAGCGCCTCGATTTCGCTGATGTCGGCTTCGCTCAGCGCTTCCTGCTCGGCCAGATGCGCCACCAGCGATGCGGCGCGTCCCCCGAACAGGCGATCGACCAGACGGCGGCTCTCGCCCCCGACATAGTCATCGCGGGCGATGGCGGGCGAATAAAGAAATCGGCGGCCATCGGGCTCGGTCAGCACGGCATCCTTGGCAACAAGGCGCGAGAGCAGGGTCTTGACCGTGGGCAGGCTCCAGTCGCGGGTCTCGCACACGGCCTCGCACACCTCGGTGGCGGTGAGCGGGCTCTGCGCCCACAACGCCTCCATCACGGCATGTTCGGCTTCGCTGATTTGCGGGCTTTCCGACACGACACCAACCTCCCTCGCTGGGCTTCGATTACACCTGTAGGCAAACCGACTACGTTTGTAAACCTGAAGCCCGTATGAACAAGCATTCAGAAAGGGCTATGTTCGTTTAACAGCGTCCCGGGTCGGACGAACGACGTCCGGGCGCGGGCCTATTGCGCCGGCCAGGCCTCTTGCGACAGGCGGGAGATAAGGATCGCCGCGCGCTGGGCTTGCCGCGTGATGCTCTTGAGGTCGACGCTTTCGCCCGGGGCATGCGACCCGCTGCCATCGGTTCCCATGCCGGCGATACCATCGACCAGATCGGCCACGAAGTTGATATCGCCCGCGCCGCGCATGGAGGGCGGGTAAACACCCATCTCTTCCAGCCCCATATCGGCGTTGACCCCGTTGAGCCGCGCCAGCAGCGCGTAATTGCCTTCGGTCGGCGCCATCGGCGGATAGCGGAACTGGAATTCGATCTTCGCCGACGTCCCCGGCAGGCTTTCCGCCACGATCGCCTGCATGGCGGCCACCGTGCGGTCGCTCTGCTCCTGCGAGATCGTCCGCAGGTCGCCCCGGGCGATGGCGGTGGTGGGGATGATGTTGCCCTTGCCGACCGCCTCGGTCGCCAGCCCGTCCGCAGTGATGCTCGCCGGGGTGCCGCCTGCCATCACGCCGACATTGAAGGTCAGGTTCTCCTCGGGCAATTCCTGGCGGAACCGGTCGAGGATCCGCGCCAGCTCGTAGATCGCGCCGTAGGACACGCCTTCGCCGAAGATGCCCGAGCTGTGCCCGCTCTTCGCGGTAACGGTCAGCGTCCAGTCGTTCGACGAACGTCGGGCGACGACACCCATGTCCTTGCCGTCCATCACCGACAGCCCTTCGAAATCGAGCGCGACATCGGCCCATCCGGCGGCCTCGCGCAGATCCTTGCGCGACACATCGAGCGGATCGCCGGCGTCCTCTTCATCGCCGGTGAGCGCGACAACGATATTGGCATCTTCCAGCGTGCCCGCCGCCTGCATTGCCTTGAGCGCAGCAAGGATCACCACGATCCCGCCCTTGTCGTCGCCGACGCCGGGACCGGTGGCGGTATCACCCTCGCGGGTGAAGCCCTGGAACGGCGAGTTGGCCTCGAACACGGTATCGAGATGCGCGATCAGCAGCATCCGCGTGGTGCCCGGCTTGCCGGTCTTGCGCGCAAACAGGTGCCCCGCCCGGCCCGCCGCCGACTGGTCGATCCATTCGACCGTGAAGCCGAGCGCTTCGAATTCCGGCACCAGCATGTCGGCCACTGCCTTCACGCCTGCGTGGTTGTGGGTGCCGGAGTTCTGCATGACCAGCCGCTCGAGCAGCACTGCGTCATCCTCGTATCCCGCCACGACAGTGTCCATGATGACCTGCTCGGGCTCGGAAAGCTGAGCGGCTGCGGGCGTGGCGAAAGCGGCGGTCAGGGCCGCAAGGGAAATAAGAAAACGCATGGAGCGATGTGGGGCTGGCGCAGGCGCCGAGTCAATGCGATTGCGGGTGTTACCAAATTTTGGTATCGATACCGATATGACAGCCAAGAATACCTCTATCGCCCTCGGCAAACCCTATACCGATTTTGCCCGCCGCAAGGTCGAAAGCGGCGAATTCGCCACCACCAGCGAAGTCGTGCGCGAAGCGATGCGGCAGTACATCGCGCAGGACGCGAAGCGCGAGGCCTTGGACCGGGCACTGAAGGAAGGGCTCGACAGCGGCCCGGCGCGTCCGTTCGACTGGGATGCCTTCATGGGCCGGCATTTCGGACCCGGCGAAGATGCATGATGTCCTGGTGCTGCCGTCAGCACAGGCCGACCTCGATGACATCGCCATCTACACCAAGGAACAATGGGGTCGGGACCAGGCACGACGCTACTTGGCGACGATGCGATCCGACATAACCGGCCTGGCACGCTTTCCGCGGATGCATCCAGCCTATGAAAGTCGCCACGGGAGTTTCCGCAAGATGTCGAGCGGAGAGCATCTTGTCTTTTTGCTCGTGAATGAGACCACGGTTGTGGTGGTCCGGGCGCTGCACAACCGAATGGATGTCGAGGAAGCACTGGCATAACGTTTTGGTTTTGGAACGCTATTGGCGTTGCCTAAAATCGACCCGCAGATTTTACAAAGTCACACAAAAGTTACAACAAAACCCAACACCGCCCGTGGCGGAAAGGGCCGAAAAAGCACTGTGCGCTTTTGCGGCTGCGGACAGCCGGGACGGACGATGAGAAAGATCGTCGCGGGGTTAGCAGGGTGGGGAGATGTATGAAAATTGTTTGGGGACGCGACAAGAGTGCGGTTCATCATGAGAAATCGCGATCGTAACTCGATGCTGCAAGACGTTACCGCAGTATCGTACGACTGTCGTCAGCCCACCAGTTTTCGCCAAGATAGAGTGGTCGGAAGTAGTCGACCTCAATGAGGCAAGGCCGACTTCCAGTAGTGGTTCTCAACTGGCACCTGACGAAGCGCGCATCCCAAACCTTTCGCTCTGAGCCCTCAAATCTGACAATGGCTTTGCCTAAGCCAAAATCCTTTGAGATCTGCTGCCTGAGCGTACGACTGTGCTCGTTGGCGCTTGAGCAAGAGCATCGATGAAGAATTTTAACCTTGGGATCAGCATCTCGCCAACGGTACCAGAAAGCTGAGACTTCTAGGCCAGCAAAGTCGAAAACGCCAAGCTCGAGGGTTTCTACCCAGTAGCCGCCGGATACTTGCGTCGAACATCGTCCTCAGAGTCTGAAACGACGATGCCGCCCCAAAGTTCGAATAGCTCCCTCAATACACCCGCTTCTTCGGCTTGATGTACTCGATGTCATCCGTCAGCGTGTACTCATGCACCGGGCGGTAGTCGATCTTCATCGCGCCGCCCTTGCCGCCCCAGCCATCGAACCAGGTGACGGTGTGCTTCATCCACTCCTTGTCGTCGCGCTCGGGGAAGTCCTCGTGGGCGTGGGCGCCGCGCGATTCCTTGCGGTTTTCGGCGCTGGCGATGGTGACATTGGCCTGGCTCATCAGGTTGTCGAGCTCGAGCGTTTCGATGAGGTCGCTGTTCCAGATCAGTGAGCGGTCGGAGACATGGATGTCCTCCATCCGCTTGTTGACGTTCTTGAGCAGTTCGACCCCGTCGGCCAGCAGCTTGCTGTCGCGGAACACGGCGGCGTGCTTCTGCATGCCCTTCTGCATTTCCTCGCGGATACGCGCGGTGGGCGAGCCGCCCTTGGCATGGCGGAAATGGTCGACGCGGGCCAGCGCCAGCTCGGCGCTGTCGGCGGGCAGCGGATTGTGCGCGGTGCCGGGCTTGAGATTTTCCTTGAGGTGCAGGCCGGTCGCGCGGCCGAACACCACCAGGTCGATCAGCGAGTTCGAGCCGAGGCGGTTCGCGCCGTGGACCGAGACGCAGGCCGCCTCGCCCACAGCATAGAGCCCGGGCACCACCGTATCCGGGTTCCCATCCGCGCCGATGGTCACCACCTGGCCGTGATAGTTACAGGGGATGCCGCCCATGTTGTAGTGCACCGTCGGGGTGACAGGCAGCGGCTGGCGGGTCAGGTCGACGCCGGCGAAGATCTTGCCGCTCTCGGTAATGCCCGGCAGGCGCTGGGCCAGCGTTTCGGCGGGGATGTGGTCGAGATGCAGGTAGATGTGGTCGCCTTCCGGCCCGACCCCGCGCCCTTCGCGCATTTCCAGCGCCATCGAGCGCGACACGACATCGCGGCTGGCGAGGTCCTTGGCGCTCGGGGCATAGCGTTCCATGAAGCGCTCGCCTTCGGAATTGGTCAGGTAGCCCCCCTCCCCGCGCGCGCCTTCAGTGATGAGCACGCCCGCGCCGTAGATGCCGGTCGGGTGGAACTGGACGAACTCCATGTCCTGCAGCGGCAGGCCTGCGCGCAGCACCATGCCGCCGCCGTCACCGGTGCAGGTGTGGGCCGAAGTCGCGGTGTAGTAGCAGCGGCCATAGCCGCCCGTCGCCAGCACCACGGCATGCGCCTTGAAGCGGTGGATCGTGCCATCGTCGAGGCACATGGCCATCACGCCGACGCACTTGCCGTCCTTCATGATCAGGTCGAGCGCGAAATACTCGATGAAGAAGTCCGCGTCGTACTTCAGGCTCTGCTGGTAGAGCGCGTGGAGCATCGCGTGGCCCGTGCGGTCGGCAGCGGCGCAGGTACGCTGCACGGGGGGGCCTTCGCCCATATTCTGCATGTGGCCGCCGAACGGGCGCTGGTAGATCGTGCCGTCCTCGTTGCGGCTGAAGGGCACGCCCGCATGCTCCAGCTCGTAAACGGCTGCCGGGGCTTCGCGTGCAAGATATTCGATTGCGTCCTGGTCACCCAGCCAGTCCGAACCCTTGACGGTGTCATACATGTGCCAGGTCCAGTGGTCCGGGCTGTTGTTGCCGAGCGAGGCAGCAATCCCGCCCTGCGCCGCGACGGTGTGCGAACGCGTCGGGAAGACCTTGGTTATGTTGGCGGTCTTCAGCCCTGCCTCGGCCGCGCCCATGGTGGCGCGCAGGCCCGATCCGCCCGCGCCGACGACGACGACGTCGTAAGTGTGGTCGATGATGGTGTAAGCGGGGGTGGCTTTGGCTTCGGTGGCCATTACATCGGTGCTCCAGCAGGAAGGGCAGCGGCGGCATCAGGGGCGGCAGTGGCAAGCGCCAGGCGGACGACGCAGAAGACGCCGAACACGCCGCCGCCGATGGTGGCGAGATTGAGCAGGGCGAGCACCCCGAACTTGGTCCCGGCCTCGTGGACATAGTCCTCGACCAGCACCTGCAGGCCCAGGCGGGCGTGCCAGAAGGTGCTGACGATCAGCAGGACCATCGCCGCCGCAGGAACCGGCTGCGACAACCAGCTCTTGATCGTCTCGTATTCGAAGCCCGGCAACAGCGCGAAGCTGGTGATCAGCCACAGCAGCAGGATCAGATTGCCGATCGCGGTGAAGCGCTGCACGAGCCAGTGATGCGCACCTTCGTGGGCCGAGCCGAGACCGCGTACGCGGCCGATGGAAGTTCCGTTACCCATGGGTCATTGCCTCACTTGAGATAGATGAAGGCCCAGAAGGCCACGGTAAGGACGATGGCGATCGCCGGCACGGCGATTGACCACATCTTGTTCGTGCGGAGTTCGTAGCCCGCACCGATATCGAGCACGAAGTGCCTGAGGCCGCTCAGCAAATGGCTGAAGAAGGCCCAGCTGAGGCCGACCAGAACGATCTGCCCCACCCATGACGAGGCCACCGCATAGAACAGGCCGTAAGCATCCGGCCCGCTCGCCAGCGCGCCCAGCCACCATATCCCGACCGCAAGGCCGACCAGCGCCATTCCGTCGCCGGTGATGCGGTGGAGGATCGAGACCGCCATGTGCGGTCCCCATTTCCAGATCGAAAGGTGCGGTGAGAGTGGGCGGTTCGCCATGGATTTGCTTTCCCGAAGGTCAGGGTCGAATTCTTGCGCCCCACTTAGCGAAACGCGCCGCTGGTGCAAGGACGGGCTAAGGGCCGTGCACCATTGCAGGGGGTGAGGTCAACGCTCGACAACACCGGCAGGCGGTGCAAATAGTCCGGCCATGACAACCATCCTCCTGACCGGTTCGAGCCGGGGAATCGGCGCGGCCACCCGCGAATTGCTGGAAGCACGCGGGGCGACCGTGATCGGCCATTCGACCCGCGGCGACGGCGAGTCGGAAGTTGCGGCCGACTTCGCGGATCCCGGGGCTCCCGCCGAGTTGTGGGAAGAGGCGCTGGAACTGGCCGGCGGTGCCATCGACGTGCTGATCAACAACGCCGGGCTGTTCGCCGCCAATCCACTCGACGGGTCGGACATCACCTGGCTCGACAATTGGGAAGATACGCTGCGGATCAACCTGACCAGCGCCGCGCAGCTGAGCCGTTTCGCGGTACAGCACTGGCTTGAACGGGGAGTTGAAGGCCGTATCGTCCACATTGCCAGCCGCGCCGGGCACCGCGGCGATTCCCCGGCACACTGGCACTATGCGGCGGCCAAGGGCGGGATGCTGGCAATGCACAAGACCATCGCCCGGCAATATGCCGCCCACGGCATCCTCAGCTTCGCGGTCACCCCCGGCTTCACCGACACGGCGATGGCGGGCGACTATCTCGCCAGCCGGGGCGGGCCGGGCCTCCTCGCCGACATCCCGCTGGGCCGCGTCGCCGAGCCGGAGGAGATCGCCAATATCGCGGCGTGGTTGGCGCTCGAGGCCCCGCCCAGCCTGACCGGCGCGACCCTCGATGCCAATGGAGCCAGCTATGTTCGGTAATTCCCTCCCTGCCCTCCTTGCCCTTTCGCTCCTGGGTGCAGCGCCGCCCGCACCGGCGGAGCGTGCTGCCGCAAGCAAGGACATCGCCGCGGCCTGCGGCGAGCGTGACGGATGGTCGGACCCCGCCCCTCCCGCCTTCATCCACGGGCGCAGCTGGTATGTCGGCACCTGCGGTATTACGGTCGTGCTGGTCGAAACCTCGGACGGGCTGGTGTTGATCGACACCGGACCGGTGGAGGCCGCGCCGCATGTGCTTGCGAACATCAAGGCGCTCGGGTTCGATCCCCGGCAGGTCAAGTGGGTTCTGATGACGCACGAGCATTTCGACCACGTCGGGGGCATGGCGGAAGTACTGCGGGCGACAGGCGCAAAACTCCTGACTGGCGCCGGAGCAGCCGAGGTTATGCGCACCGGCAAGCCCGCTGCCGACGATCCGCAAGGCAGCTGGCTGGCTGACAGCCCGATGGAACCGGTCAAGGTCAGCCGTATCCTCCCGCATCGCGGAAAGCTCTCTGTGGGCGACACGCGCTTCACGATCTACCAGAACGCCACACACTCGCCGGGTTCGACGAGCTGGAGCTGGCGGAGTTGCGAGGCGGGCCGGTGCCTGACGATTGCACTGGCCGATTCCAACAGCACGATTTCGACCGGCGACTACCATTTCAGCGATCACCCCGAACGGGTCGAGGCCGCGCGCGAAGGCTTGCGGGTTATGGAACGACTGCCATGCGACCTTATGTTGACGCCGCATCCGGGGCAAAGCGACTTACTCGAGCGACTGTCCGGAACCGCGCCTCTCGCGGCACCGAATGCCTGTGTTGCCTATTCGGCGAGCGGGAGCATGCGTCTTGCTGATCGGCTGGCCAAGGAAGCCGAAGCCAAGTGACCAGCTGGAAAATCGCCGCCCACGCGCCCAAACCGAAAGTGCAGGCTGCCCTGCTGGCGCATGACGAGATCGACGACTGGGACTGGGAAGTCATCGTTTCGGGCCGTGAGGTCGACAAGGACCAGCCCGAGGAGTGGGTGCTGGAAGGCTGGTACCCGCGTAGGCCGGGCAAGGCCGACAAGGCGGCGCTCGCCGCGCTGTTCGTGGACGGCGCACCCGACCTGACGGTCGAGGAACTGCCCGACGAGGACTGGGTCACGCTGAGCCAGCAAGGCGCGCAGCCGATCCGAGCGGCGCGGTTCCATGTCCATACGCCGGACTTCCCACCGGACCCCACGCCCGGAATCGTCAACTTCGCCATCCCCGCCAGCCAGGCGTTCGGCACCGGCCAGCACGCCACTACCGCCGGTTGCCTTGCCATGCTCGACCTGATGAAGCGCGAGGGCGTGGTGGCGCGCAACATCGCCGATATCGGCACCGGCACCGGCCTGCTCGCCTTTGCCGCATTGGCGCTGTGGCCGCGCGCTTTCGCCACCGCGACCGATATCGACGCGGTCTGCGTGCCGGTGATCGAGGACAATGCCGCCGGCAACGGGATTTCCATGGGCAGCGGCGCTGGCACATTGACCATGATCGTGGCCGACGGGATGGATGATCCGCTGATCCACGCGCGCGGGCCCTATGACCTGCTGATCGCCAATATCCTCGCCGGGCCGCTGATCGGGCTTGCCAGCGACTTTGCCGAGCATGTCCCGCCGGGCGGGCACATGCTGCTTGCGGGGCTGCTGGAAACGCAGGAAGCGGATGTGAGGCGCGCCTGCCGCAAGGCGGGCTTCCGGCTCGCGCGGCGGCTGGTCAATGGCGACTGGTCGATCCTGTGGCTGCGCAAGCGGAGGATGCCTTAGACACATCTCATCGGGGGAGAGAGCGATGACCTACACCACCATCACGGTCGAGAAGCGCGGCGAGGTCGACTGGCTGACGCTCAACCGTCCGGAGGCGATGAACGCCATCACGCTGCAAATGGTGGCCGAACTCAACGACTACTTCGGCGGGCTCTACAACGACGGCAGCGTCCGCGTGGTGGTGATGCGCGGAGCGGGCACGGCTTTCTGCGCCGGACTCGACATCAAGGAACGCGCCGGGGACAACGGCAGCGAAATCCCCTTCGGCGGCGGGTTCGGCTTCCAGGGCTATCTGGCCGATGTCTACATCAAGATGCGCCGCTGCCCGCAGGTGATCGTCTCGCTGGTCCACGGCCCGGCCTGCGGCGGCGGGTTCGCCTTCGCGCTCGCCAGCGATATCCGCGTGGCCGGGGAAAGCGCGCGCATGAATGCGGCTTTCATCCGGCTGGGGCTGTCATCCTGCGACATGGGGGTGAGCTATTTCCTCCCCCGCCTCGTCGGCCATTCGCTGGCGAGCGAGCTGATGCTGACCGGGCGTTTCATCCACGCAGAACGCGCTCTGACGGCAAACCTGGTGAGCGAGATCGTGCCCGACGACGATCTGGAAGCGGCGGGAATCCGCTGGGCAGACGAACTCCTCGCCGCCTCCCCCATGGGCCTGCGCATGACCAAGGAGGGCCTGCAGATCGCCACCGATGCGGGCAGCCTCGAGGCCGCCATGGCGATCGAGAACCGCAACCAGATCATGACGAGCGGCAGTTCGAACTTCCGCGAAGGCATGGCGGCGTTCCTCGACAAGCGGCGGCCCAACTACAAGCCCGAATAAGCGTCGAGCACCCGTTCGAGGTGCGTCAGCGCCGCGCGGGTGAAGGCTTCCATGTTGGCGATCCGCTGGCCGCTGCCGGTCTCGGTGACCTCCACGAATTCTCCCCCCGGGCCGACGACCGCGACGCAACTGCGCCCGGCCGGCGCGCCGCTCGGGTGGCGCGATCCGCCGACCGAGCCGCTTTCCGCAATGCCCCAATCGGCGCCGAAGTTGTCGCGGATGGCGCGGGCCTGGAGCAGGGCATAATCCTCGCTTGCCCCGCGCATCCCTTCATAGGCATCGCGCGGCAGGGCGAACAGCACGTCGCGGGCGCGGAAGGAATAGACCACCCCGCCGCCGACGAAGAAATCGAGGGCGCCCGGCACGGTCAGCAGGCTCGCCGCGATCAATCCGCCGGTCGCGCCATCGGCCACGGCGACCTTCTCGCCCCGCAGGCGAAGCAGGCCGGCGATGCGCAATGCTTGCGGGTGGAGTTCCGCCAGCATCAGCCTGCCTCCACCGGGCCTTGGCCCCCGGACTCCTCCGGTACTTCCGGTTCCGGGAAGGTTCCGGCCGGGACCGGCTGGCCCAAGGCAGCATAGTGATAGCTCACCACAGCGCGCACGATGGCGTGCATCATCTCCATTCGCTGAGGGATCGGCAACGCTGTCCGCCCGATCATAACCGCAATGGAATAGCGGCGTCCGTCCGGCGCGGTGAGGATGCCGACGTCGTTGTAGCCGGCCTGTTCATAGCGCAGCACTTGCCCGGTGCCGGTCTTGTGGCCGATGCTCCAGCCTTCCGGCACCCCGCCCTTGAGGCGGTTGGGCCCGCTCTTCACCTGGCCGAGCAGCGCCAGCAAGTGCTCCGCCGTCGGCTTCTCCAGCAATTCCCCGCGCACCACCCGGCCCAGTGCCAGGGCAATAGCGCGCGGGCTGGCCCCGTCGACGGGATCCTGGACATAGGCATCGAAGGCGATCCGCCGCTGCAGGTCGGGCACCTGCGCCCGCGCCTTGAAGAAGCTTTGCCCCACGGCATAGGACTGGTGCCATTGGACGCCCGCAATCTCGCTCTGCATCTCGCGCTCGCCGGGGCCGAAGCGGATCGCGCCCAGCCCGGCCTTGTCGATCATCGCCCGCACGGCATCCGGCCCGCCGACACGCTTGAGCAGCATGTCGTTGGCGGTGTTGTCGCTCTGGGTGATCGCGCGGGTCATAAGGTCGGCATAGGTCGTGCGCCACATGCCCTGCGCCAGCACGAATTGGAGGACGGGCTGGTGGAACAGGGTCAGGTCGCGAAAGCCGATCTGCGCAGGCTCCAGCAGGTCCAGTTCACCCTCATCGACCATGCGCAGCGCGGTGAGCGTGACCCACAGCTTGCTGACGCTCTGCTGCGGGAACAGCTCCTTGCCGTTGAAATCGACCGTGCGGCGGCGGTCGATATCGTGCACCGCCACGCCAACGTAACCGTCGAACTCGTTGAGGTTAGCGAACAACTCGGCTTCGAGCGCCTTTTCCTCCGCTGAGGGGCCACCGGTCAACTTGACGCCCGATCCTTCCTCGATCCGCTGCTGGTAAGCAGCTGCCTCGGGCGTTCCGCCTTCCGCTTCGCCACAGGCGACGAGCAGGCAGGCGACAAGAATCGCAAGGAGCGGGCGCAGGAACATGAGAGGAGTATAGCGCGAAGTGGGTTAGCCTTGGCTTAGCAGGCGGACTTATCCCCGCCGCACTAGCCCGCAGCGGCAACGATGGCAGCCCTTACCGCTAGTCTCGTTCGGGACGTCCTCAGAACTCTAGCAAATGCGTCTCGTTCAAGTGTTACTTTCGCAACAGTGCGAGGCCATCTGCACGGTCGCGTTCGGCCGCTTCGACATCGCCCAGTCGCTGGTGCATCCTAGAGCGATAAAGCAAAATCTTGCCCTTAAACTTGTCCCGCTCAGTTCTGTCATAATGACGGTCTAACACACGCAACGCCAGGGTATAGTCGTCAAGCGACAATTGGTCGGACTGAGGATCATCCGTGATCACGGTACGAGCCCTGGCGCGCATGTACAAGGCCCGGGCATAATCCATGGGATCAGGATTTGATGCCAGATAGCGCGTGCAAACATCTATCTGAGTTTGCGCTGGAGTTAGAGGGTTATGACACTGGTCGCGATCGGTGCTCTTCGCTTCCAGTGCCCGGACGGGTAGACCAGCGAGATGGATGGACACCAAGGCGGCGATGACTGCGAAACGGCGCATGTGCAGAATCCATAGGATCGGTGAGTTCACGCAAGAACTAAACTTGGCCATTTCGCGGTCAAGCCGAAAACTAGCCCGCAGCGGCAACGATGGCAGCCCAGCCCGCCTCGTCTATCACTTCTATGCCGAGTTCGGCGGCCTTCTTGAGCTTGCTACCCGCCCCCGGCCCCGCGACCAGCAGGTCGGTCTTGGCGCTGACCGAGCCGGCGGCCTTGGCCCCCAGCCGTTCGGCCTGTGCCTTGGCTTCGTCGCGGCTCATGGTTTCGAGCTTGCCTGTGAAGACCACCGTCTTGCCCGCGACGGGGCTGTCGAGCGTTTCGACGATGTAGGGCGGCGGGCTGACTTCGGAGAGGATATCGTCCCACACCGCGCGGTTGTGTTCCTCGTGGAAGAAATCACCCAGCGCCTCGACCACCGCGCCGCCGATGCCATCGATGCCGGTGAGCGCGGCCAGCGCGTCTTGGTCACCCGCATGGGCCTTCTCTGCAGCGTTACGCAGCGCCGGAAGTTCGTGGAAATTCTTCATCAGGTCGCGCGCTGTGACCGCGCCGACGTGGCGGATGCCGAGCCCGAACAGCAGCCGCGCAGCGTCGGGCTGGCGCTTGTTTTCCACAGAAGCCAACAGGTTATCGACAGACTTGTCCTTCCACCCTTCGAGCGCAAGGATCTGATCGCGTCGCTTACGCAGGCGGAAGATATCGGCCGGGCTTTCCAGCCAGCCGAGCGCGAAGAACTGGTCGATGGTCTTCTCGCCCAGCCCCTCGATATCGAGCGCGGCGCGGCTGACGAAATGCTTGAGCCGTTCGGTCCGCTGGGCCGGGCAGATCAGCCCGCCGGTGCAGCGGACATCGACTTCGCCCTCTTCATTGACCGCCTCGCTGCCGCATTCGGGGCAATGGTCGGGGAAGACGAACGGCGCGCGTTCAACTTCCGGAGTCAGATTCTTCACCACCTGCGGGATCACGTCCCCGGCGCGCTGGACCAGTACGCGGTCGCCCGGGCGAACCCTCAGCCGGGCGATCTCGTCGCGGTTGTGGAGCGTGACATTGGTCACCGTCACCCCGCCGACCAGCACCGGGGCGAGCCGACCCACAGGCGTCAGCTTGCCGGTCCGGCCGACCTGGATGTCGATGCTTTCCAACGTGGTCTCTGCCTGCTCGGCCGGGAACTTGCGCGCGATGGCCCAGCGCGGCGCCTTGGCGACGAAGCCGAGCCGCTGCTGGTAATCCAGCCGGTCGACCTTGTAGACCACGCCGTCGATTTCATAGGGCAGATCGGGCCGTGACGCGCCGATGGCGGCATAGGCGGCGAGCATTTCCTCCAGCGTGTCGCAGCGGCGGAAATGCGGCGAGACCGGGAAGCCCCACGCCGCCAGTTGCCGCACCACGTCGGACTGGGTCGTGCCAGGCACCTCGCTCGCCGCGCCCCAGCCATGCGCCCAGAACCGTAACGGGCGTTTCGCCGTGACGCTCGCATCCTTCTGCCGCAGCGATCCGGCGGCGGCATTGCGGGGGTTGGCGAACAGCTTTCCGCCGGCTTCATGCTGCGCCGCATTGAGTGCGGCAAAGTCCTGTTTTGCCATATAAACTTCGCCGCGCACTTCGAACACTTCGGGGACCTCGCCCTCCCGCTTGCGGGAGGGGTCAGGGGTGGGCGCGGAGCCACCACCGCCGACTGGCCCACCCCCGGCCCCTCCCGCAAGCGGGAGCGGAGTAAGCTTCTGCGGGATGTCGGCGATATGCGCGACATTCGCCGTCACATCCTCGCCCACCTGCCCGTCACCCCGCGTCGCGGCGCGGTCCAGCACGCCGTTTTCATAGCGCAGCGAGCAGGACAGACCGTCGATCTTGTCCTCGGCCGTGAAGGCCAGCGGTTCATCCTCGCCCAGGTTGAGGTAGCGCCGCACGCGGGCGATGAACTCGGCCACTTCCTCGTCCGAGAAAGCATTGTCGAGGCTCATCATGCGAACCTCGTGCGTCACCTTGCCAAGCGGCGAGGAGGCCACCGCATGGCCCACACCCTTGGACGGCGAATCCTCGCGCACCAGATGCGGGAATGCCGCTTCCAGCGCCTCATTGCGCCGCACCAGTGCGTCGAATTCCTGATCGGTGATCTCCGGATCGTCCTCGGCATGATAGCGCCGGTTGTGATGGGCGATCTGCTTCGCCAACCGCATCAGTTCGTTGGCCGCTTCGGCTTCGGTGAGGATCGAGAGGTCGTTCATTACGCTCGTGCCAATACCGTCACCCACATCGTTCGGCGAGGCCTGAAACCGAGCGATTGGTAGAGCTCGATTGCCCCGGCATTGTGGGCGTAGGAATGGAGGTAGGGCACATCGCCGCGCGCCCTTTGTCCGGCCATGACGCGCCGGATCAGCCGCCGGGCCAGCCCTTGCCCGCGATACTCGGGCCAGGTGCACACGCCGCTGACTTCGGCAAGCCCCGGCGCGGGCAGCATCCGCTCTCCCGCCATGGCCGCCAGGCGTCCTTCCATGCGGATACCGTAGAACTGGCCGTAGCGGTGGGCCAGCGTGCCCCATGGCCCCGGCTCGGTCGCAAGGGCGATTTCGGCCATCTCGGCAGCGTCCGCTTCGCCCAGCGCCACGACCGCAGGGTCTATCACATCATCTTCGGGGGGTTCACCGTCGGCGACCATCTGCACCAGCTCTGCCGTGCGCATGATCTGCGCACCGGGGGGACAGGGCGCAGCCTCGGGTTCGACCAGCCACAGCCGGTCATCCGGACCATCGAACAGAGCCGCGAGCGCCGCCTGCGCTTCCTCGCCACGATCCCGTGACGCCGCGAAGGGGCCATAGCGCGGATCGATCCGCTTGGCCCCGTCGGTCCCCTGTGCGAGGTGCGCCAGCCGGCCGTGGAGCATGTTCCACACCTGCCGGTCGAGGACGGAGTCGATATCCACGCCCTAAAGCCCCTTGAGCACCGCCAGCATCGCGGCCTCGTTGCGCACGTAAGCGGGGTGGCCCGGTGTGATGATGTCGAAATGGCTGGCGTCGGGGTTGGCGATGGTCTGCACCTTCGCCCCCGCCTCGCCTATAGCCGCGAGCACATCATCGGACGGGACCGGCAACTTGGCCTGCACAAACAGCACCTCGGCCAGCTGCGGCGCGTTGATACGCGGCGAAATAGCGGCATAACGCGCCGCAGCCTCTTCCGGAGTGCCGCCCATGAACGGATCGACCGAGGAGAACTGGCACAGCGCATCGAACGCCTCGCGTTCGGCCCCGACATCGCCCGGCCCGTCGAGCACAATCGCCGCGCGCGCCTTGACCGGGGGCAGCACGCCGATGGGGCTGTCGGCACCGCGCTCTTGGGCCAGCCACAGCGCCGGCAGGGCCCCAGCCGAATGGCCGACCAGCGTCACCCGCTCGCGGTCTGTCCGATAGTCCTTGGCCACATGGTCGATCAGCGCGCTGGCGGCTTGCCAGTCCTCGAAACTGCCCGGCCAGCCGCCGCCATCACCCACCTCGCGATAATCGACATTGAGCGTGGCGACGCCCTGCTGCTGCCACCTCGTCGCCAGCGCGGCCATATAGGCGGTGTCGGCCACCCCCTGCTTCCAGCAACCGCCGTGCCAGATCACTGCCAGTGGGAACGGGCCCTTGCCTTCTGGCAGGCGCAGCTCGGCATAGTCGCGGGGCTTGTCGCCAAAGCGCAGGATGGCATCGGGGCGAGAGGCCGCAAGATTGGCATCAGTGCCCCAAGCCGCCCCGCCTGCGCTCAGCACATGGTCGCTCATAGGTTCGCCTCCGTGGACGCAACTTGCCAGCGTCAGCGCGAAAACACCGAGGCAAAGGCTCAGAAACTGGCGACCGCCACGCACTTAAGCCCCCTCCTCTTCAGAGTAGGGGGCCGGGGGGTGGTGCGTGCGCCCTCCCGGCCAGCGGTCTGTCAGTTGTTCGAGCAAGGCCGCCAAATCATCGACCACCCCCTCAGGGTTGGTCATGATTTGAGCATTGGTAAACCGCCGGGTCTTGAAGCCGAATTGCTCCAGCATGCGCCAGTCCCGCCTGTGATCGAGCTCAGGGTCATGCGTATCGCCATCAACTTCGATCACCAATCCCTTTGCCGGACAGAAGAAATCGACGATGCGCTGACCGATGACATCCTGACGGCGAAACTTGTGGCCCGACAACCGGCTGGAGCGGAGGGCCATCCACAATCGGCGTTCCGGCTCGGTCATATTGTTGCGCATCTGGCGGGCGCGCTTGTGGAGTGTCTCTGGCGAGACGCCACCACCCCCAACCCCCTCCTCTGAAGAGGAGGGGGCTTTCCCTCGCCGCACGCTTTTCTCCCCCTCCTCTTGAGAGGAGGGGGCCGGGGGGTGGTGCTGCGAGCCTTGGTCGCTCACACCCCCTCCAGCAGCCGGTCCGCCTGCGCCCGCGCCTCGTCGGTGATCTCCGCGCCGCTCAGCATCCGCGCGATTTCCTCCTGCCTCCCGGCCTCATCCAGCCGTTCGACCGAGGTGCGCGTCACCGTGCCTTCGCTGGTCTTGGCAATGCGGTAGTGGGTGCCGCCGCGCGCGGCGACTTGCGGCGAGTGGGTGACCGCCAGCAATTGGCCGTCGCGGGCCAGCCGGGCGAGCCGCTCGCCGATGGCGCTCGCCACCGCGCCACCGACGCCGCGGTCGATCTCGTCGAAGATCACCGTCGCCGCCCCGCCCTGCTCGGCCAGCGCGACCTTGAGCGCGAGAATGAAGCGCGACAATTCGCCGCCGCTGGCGATTTTCATCAGCGGGGCAAAGCCTGCACCGGGGTTGGTCTCGATCAGGAATTCGACCGCGTCGATCCCGGCCGGGCCCCATCTCTCCTCCGGCAGTTCGGTGACGCTGGTCTGGAAGCGGGCGGCATCAAGCTTGAGCGGCGCGAGTTCCGCCGCCACCGCCGCATCGAGCCTTGCTGCGCCGGCGACGCGCGCCTCGTGCAGTGCCCGGGCTGCGCGGCGGTAGGTCTCGCCCGTCTCGCGTTCTGCCGCCTCCAGCGCATCGAGCTGCGCCTCCCCGCCTTCGATGGCATCGAGCGCGGCGCGGAAGGCGCGCATTTTTTCCGGCAGTTCGTCGACTTCGCAGCGATGCTTGCGGGCGATGGCGCGCAGGTCGAACAGCCGGGTTTCCGCGGCTTCGAGCGCCGCTGGATCATGCACCAGCGCCTCGGCGGCTTTCTCAAGCTTCTCCTCCGCCTCGCCCGCTTCGATCACCGCGCGGTCGAGCGCTTCGAGCGCTTCCCTGAGCAGCGGATGCTCGCCCGCGATCCGGTCCAGCCGCCGTGCGGCACTGCGCAGTTGCGCCAGCGGGGCGTCGCTGCCGTCCCACACGTGGCGCAATTCCTCGAGATCGCCCGAAAGCCGCTCGCCCTTCTGCATGTCGGCGCGGGCATTGGCGAGGCGCTCTTCCTCGCCCGCGACCGGCTCGAGCGCGGTGAGTTCGGCCAGATGCGCGAGCAGCAGGTCCTGCTCGGCCTTGGCGGTCTCGATGTCCACGCGGGCGCGGGCGAGCGCATTGCGGGTGCGCTGCCACTCGGCCCAGGCATTAGCCACCGCATCGCCCTCGCTCCCGGCATAGCGGTCGAGCAGCGCGCGATGCCCCTTGGGATTGACCAGCCCGCGATCGTCATGCTGCCCGTGCAGTTCGACCAGCGCCCCGCCGATCTCGCGCAGCAGTGCGACGCCGACCGGCTGGTCGTTGATGAAAGCCTTGCTGCCCCCGTCGGCCTTGAGCTGGCGGCGGATCAGCAGCGGCTCGCCCGGTTCGATCTCGATCTCGGCCTCGTCCAGCGCCTCGGCAATCGTGGCGGGCAGGCGGGCGAATTCGAAGCTGGCGGTGACACTGGCCTTGTCCTCTCCGGCGCGGACCAGTCCGCTGTCGGCGCGGTTGCCCAGCACCAGCCCCAGCGCATCGAGCAGGATCGACTTGCCCGCGCCCGTCTCGCCCGTCAGCACGCCGAGCCCGCGCCCGAAATCGAGGTCGAGCGCTTCGATCAGCACGATGTTGCGGATGGCAAGGCGGGTCAGCATCGCGCTTTCCCTAACCCAAGGCGCAGGCCGCGTCACCGCCTGTGCGGCACCTCTGTGTGGAATTCCGCCGGGCCTACCGCGCGGCCATGGTGCCCTTCGGCTTCGGCCGCCGGTCCGTGAACCACCATGCCCGCGGCGCGTCCCGCTGCGCATACTCCGGCGGCCATTCGATCAGGCGGATATCGTCGAGCAGCACGCGGTCATCGTCGCCTTCGCGCTCGCCCAGGTACTTGATCCGCAGGATCGGGCGGAACGGATGCGCTGCGCCATCGGGGCCCGGAGGCAAGCGCGGCACCGGCCCCGGTGGGAGCCAGAAGTCGAAGGCGATATCCTGCCATTCGCCGCTGCCCCGCAAACGCCTGGTCTGCATCGATTCGCCCAGCACGGACGGCGTCGGCTTGGCGCCTTCGGGCGGCTTGTCGCGGATGATCAGCTCGATCTCCGCATCATGCGGCAGGCGGATCCGGCTCTTGAGCGTAAAGCGCGTGGCATAGACATCGCGGATGTAGGACGCCGAATGGAGGTAGAAGCTCTTGTGCGCGGCGCGCGGCGAGAGCTCGAGATAGCCCTCGGCCATGGGCGTGCGCTTCAACGCCAGCTTGCCGTTGAGCGCTTTCCAGAAGCGGTCCTGCGCCGGGCCCGTCTGGGCGTTGGAAAAGTCCCCGCGCGGGATCAGGTTGCGGCCATATTCGCTTGCTCCGTCACCGCAGGAAGGACCGAAGTTCGCCAGCGTGAAACCTTCGGGCTGGCGGCATCGCCCGTTCCCCTGCGGCCGGTTCTCGCGCCACACCGCCGCATGGCCGCCGGTCAGCGCCAGATTGGTGCCCATCTCCGCCGACAGCCAGAACACGCGGCGCAGCACGCTTTCGCGCATCCCGCCGACGGCGGGCACCGGGCGATAATCGAGCATGTTGATCGGCAGCACCTCGGCACGCAGAAACCTGCCGTTCTCCAGCCACACCTTGATGGCGAAGGTCGAATGGGTGTGCGGGTGGTCCTGGTCGAACAGGAAATTGCCCAGCGAATGGGCGATCAGCGATCCCTTGTAGATCTCCAGCCCTTGCGTCACATGCGGGTGGTGGCCGATCACCAGCGGGCTGCCGAGATCGATCGCCCGGCGGAAGCGCGGCAGCGACATGGGCGACGGGCGGTCCATGTATTCCATGTTGCCGTGGTATTCCATGATCGGGACATAGCCCGCGGCCAGCTCGCGCAGGGTGACCCTGTCGATCACTTCCCTGGTGCCCCAGGCGGCGCCGGCCTTGGTCGCGGTCGCGGTCTGGTTCGGCGTCCAGTCCCCGCGCCAGCCGACGAGGCCGAACAACGCCAGCTTCGTACTGCCGACAGTAACGCGGGTCGCCTTCTCCGCCTCGGTGACGTTCATCCCCGCGCCGGAGGTCAGCAGGCCGGCCCTGGCAATGGCATCGAGCGTCATTTCCAGGCCGATGTCGCGATAGTCGGCGGTGTGGTTGTTGCCGAGCGAAACATGGTCGATCCCGGCCCGCATCATCGCCTTCGGCAGTTCGGGCGGCGAGAAGAACTTGTAGCGTTTGGGCGCAGGCTCGCCGGGGGTGACGGCGGCCACCACCGATTCGAGGTTGACCGAGGCAAAGTCGCTTGGCCCGAAATAGGGTTCCATATGGTCGAACAGCCGGTCGAGATCGGCATCGAGCGTGTCATGGTCGAGCACCGGCTCGTCGCGCAGTCCCATGTGGAAATAGCGCCGTGCGGCCATGCTGTCGCCGCCGAAGAACAGCTCGATCCGGCCCGGCTTCTTCGCCACCAGCTCGATTGCCGGGATACGCAGGCAATCGCAGGCCGGATCGCGCAATTCCGCCTTGCCGAAGGTCTGGACCATGGGGAACACCCCATTCCCGCCGATATCGACGCGGTAGTAGGGCGCGAGCGGGACCAGTGCCGAGAACGAGCCATCGGCGGCGAGCTTCGCGGGTTTGCCGTTGACGGTGACGGTGACGCTGTCGAAGGCGATGCCGTCCCGCGCACCGTCGAGTGCGCCGGCCAGTTCGACCTTGAGCGCTTCGGCCATCGCCCGGTCGCCCGCACCGCCCCAGGGGTCGAGCCAGATCGCCGCGGCAAGCGCGCAGACGAGCCCCGCCACGAGGCCCAGCAGCCATCCGAGAATACCCCCGTTCATAAGAGGTCTCTCGCATGGCAGTTAGAACATTTGGTTAACCCTGTTTACGCCCGTTGGCTGCGGGCTTCCGGCGATTATCGCGCGGCGAGCGCGGGGGCCTTGTCCTCGATCAGCTCATAGGCCTTCTCGTACCACTCGTTGCCGGGATAGTTGGCCCCCAGCACGGCGGCGTATTTCTTGGCCTCGACCGGGATCCCTAGCGCCAGCGAGCATTCGACCAGGCGATAGAGCGCCTCGGGCGTATGGCTGGTGGTCTGGTAGCTATCGACCACGTTCTGGAACCGGATCAGCGCCGACGACCACTTGGCGGCCTTCTGGTAATAGCGCCCGATCTCCATCTCCTTGCCGGCGAGGTGATCATTGACCAGGTCCATCTTGAGCCGCGCGTCGGCGGCATACTCGGTGGTCGGGAAACGGCGATCGACTTCGCGCAGCGCGACCAGTGCCTGCTCGGTCACCTTCTGGTCGCGGGTGACGTCGCTGATCTGCTCGTAATAGCTCAGCGCGATCAGGTAATAGGCATAGGGCGCGTCCTTGTTGCCCGGGTGGATTTGCAGGAAGCGCTGCGCCGCCTGGATCGACTTGGTATAGTCCCGCGCGACGTAATAGCTGAAGGCGCTCATCAACTGCGCGCGGCGGGCCCAGGGCGAATAAGGATGCTGGCGCTCGACCTCGTCGAACAGGGCGGCGGCCAGCTTGGCATTGCCCTGGTCGAGCCGGGTCTTGGCCGAGGCGTACAGCGTTTCCACGTCACGCGCGACATAGGCGGTGTCCTTCGCCCCGCCGCCGCCGGTGGCACAACCTGCCAGCGCAGTGGCAGCAAGGACGGAAACGGCGAAAGTGCGGACCAGCGACAGGCGCGGCGCGGCAGGGATCTTGGCGAACATGGCAGGCGCTATAACCCCGCCCCTGCTGAACGCCAAGTGAAGTGTGGGGGTGTGATGGGGGATAGGTGACAACATCGGGATCCGCCTGCTGGCGCTGTGTCCATCCTTTTTCTCCATGCGCCGCACTTCAGTTCTTGCCGACAACTACCTCGAATGTCAGATCAGGCAGGATTGGACAGAGGATGCAGGATGAGGCTTTTGACGCTGGGACTACTGGTCGCAAGCCTTGCGCTCCCACCGGGCGCGCTGGCACAGCACCCGGCCGAGTCCGAACCCGGGCCCGCGCCCGGTCCATCTGTCCAGGTGTACGCCATGCCCGCCGATCCCAAGGCGATGGCCGTCTACGAGGCCGCGCAGCAGGAGGCGTTCGAAAAGCACGGTCCTTTCGGCGTCGTGACGATGCGGCTGAACCAGCACGAGATTGTCGTCCTGTGCCAGACCATCGCCGAAGGCTATGCGTCCGTTGCCGCCGAAGACACCGATCATGACCGGCGCATCGGCAAGTTCGCCGATGTCTGGCGTTTCGAGCAACGACTGACCGAGCCGCTGGCGCGGGCACGCGAAGCGCTGGGCGAGGACGGCTATGCGAGTGCGCTCTCGACGGGCAATCAGGCCATGGTCCTGCTCTCCATGTTGGGAGACCCGCAGCTGGAACAGGATCTCCAGTCGGGCGCAGTGCAAGCCGACGACGATCTCATGTTCGGCTGGGTGACCAATCTCGCCATCCGGTGTGGCCAGAGGCTCGACGATATGGGCATTGACCGGGTCAGCGGCGATCCGCCGCCCGAGTATATCGAGACCATGACCGGCTTTCGCTATCGCGGTGCCACCTACGCCAAGGTTTTTGCGGGAACCGGGTTGGTCCGCTTTGCCAAGGCTATGTGCCGCGAAGAGTCCGCGCCGGACTTTACGGGCGCTCCGCTTGACCAGCGCGGCGAGGAGGGTATGTCGCTGCTCGATTGGGCGATCGAGTGCAATGATCGCGTCGCGTTCGATGCGCTGATCGCGGCAGGGTTCGATCTCGATGCGACGGGGCTGTATGAAGACCCGCCGCTGGTGAGGACCGCCAGCGAAAAGCGGCTGTGGTTCCTCAGCCGGCTGCTTGACGAAGGCGTGAGCCCGGACACCATGGGACGGACGAAATCCGCCCTGGTGGAGGCCAATGATGATCTCGATGCGATCAACTTCCGTGGTGACACCAGGGCTGCTTTCAACCTGCTGCGCGCACGCGGGGCGACGCTGAGTTTCCCGACATTCCGGGACTCGATGTGGTACCAATGGAGCCTGCATGAAACACGGTGGGACCTGATCCTCCGGCACTGGGACGAGTTCGAGAGCGACCCGGTCGAACTGGCTAGCGACCTTGAATTCTATTTTAGCGGCGAGATGAATTGGGCGAAGAAGGAACACGCGGCTGCTGCGGGCGAGGTCAAGAAGCTCCTTGTCGAGCAATACGGGGTCTGTTTCCCGGTGGGCAAACCATTCGAGATGGAGACGGACGAGCGCGGTTTTCGCATGCAGCCCGATTGCCCGAAAGGCGAGTGATGGATGAAGCTAGCGCGAGGGCTTCGGGTTGAAGAGCGCGCAACAGCCGAAGACGAACTACCTTCTGCATGCCTGCAGAAGGTAGGCCGCAAGGGCCAAGTTTTCCCGTCAGCCTGCCGTCCCCCCACCCCTTGGCACCACCCGCCGCTGCGGCGCTTCGTCGTCCGGCGCATCCCACGGCAAGTGATGCCCTTCCAGCCGCACCAGATTGTTCGCCCGGATGATCTCCGCATGGGTCTGGTAGCCCAGCAGCTGGTCGGCCGGCAGGTCCGGATTGGCGATCATCACCCGCGTTTCCTCGCTGGTGAAGTCGGTCAGGCCGCGGGCGCGCTCCACGCCTTCGCGGTCGTAGATGTGCAGCACGTCGCCGCGCGAATAGTCGCCGTCCATCGACAGCACATCGTCGCGATGGATCGGGTGGTTGCCCGATAGCCGCGCCACCGCCTCGT
Organism: Erythrobacter sp. SDW2; assembly: GCF_021431965.1. NCBI lineage: Bacteria > Pseudomonadati > Pseudomonadota > Alphaproteobacteria > Sphingomonadales > Erythrobacteraceae > Erythrobacter > Erythrobacter sp. SDW2. The sequence goes on along the minus strand of NZ_CP090370.1, from coordinate 1,547,076 downwards.
CGGTGATGACCAGGTGCCCGGCCATCTGCAGCCGGTCGGCCAGCCAGCTGTTCCACATCGAGGCCGGCTGCGGATTGGGCAGGCACTTGGTGCAGCGCCGCTCGCCGCTGAGAACAGAGGACACCGGGCGGTCGACATCGCCGTGCGCGATCCAGGCGGTGACACCGGCGTTCTGTGCCATGTTGGCGGCCTGCAGCTTGGTCAGCATGCCACCGGTGCCGAGCGTGGTCTTGCCCGATGCCGCCTGCAGGTAGGCGCTGACGTCGCTCACTTCCTCGACCAGCTGCGCCCCCGGCTCCGACGGGTTGCGATCGTACAGGCCATCGACCGTGGTGAGGATGACGAAATGGTCCGCCTCCACCATCTGCGCGATCTTGGCAGCCAGCCGGTCATTGTCGCCGACGCGGATTTCCTCGGTGGTGACGGTGTCGTTCTCGTTCACGATCGGGATGATGCGCGATTCGAGCAAACGGTGCACGGTGTTGCGGGTGTTGAGGAAGCGGCGGTGATCCTCGAAATCGCCCAGCGTCAGCAGGATCTGCGCGATCTCCAGGTCGAATTCGTAACCGACCTGTTTGTAGGCGTTGAGCAGCTGCGGCATCCCGCAGGCGGCGGCGGCCTGCTTGTCGCTGAGGCCGGCACTGCCCGGTTCGGCACCGACCACGCGCATGCCCAGCGCCACCGCCCCGCTGGAGCACAGGATCACGTCATGCCCCTGCGAACGCAGGCGCGCGATATCCTCCAGCAGGCGCTGGATGAAGCCATAGCGCGGGGTCAGCCGCGATGTGTTGGCGAGCAGAGCCGAGCCGATCTTGACGACGATGCGCCCCGGGCGGCCGGGGGCTGGTGTTGAAGCCTGGTTGGCGGTTTGGGGAGCGGGCAAGTTGGCCTTCCTTTTTAAAACTTCAGTAATTTCGCGGAAACTTTGCGCCGCGTGCTCGTTGCATCAAGGAACGAGACAGGCCGGGGTTCCGAGAAAGGTTCCGCGCGCCTGCTGCCTGCGCGCCGGATTGCGCGCACCGCGCCTCTGCATGGCACTCGCCGCGCGGAGAAATTTCCGATAGGGGAACCGCATCATGACTGACCAGAGCCTTGATCCGTCTATCCACGTCCGCCAGCTGGGCACCGCCGCGCGCAAGGCCGCGCGGGTGCTCGCCAGCGCCTCGACCGAGGCCAAGAACGCCGCCCTGCTCGAAGCCGCCAAGGCGCTGCGGGCGGCGGCGCCGGCGCTGCTCGAGGCCAATGCCAGGGATGTTGCCGGCGTCGAAGGGAGCAAGGACGCCGCCTTTATCGACCGCCTGCGCCTGACCGAAGACCGCGTCGAGGGCATGGCCACCGCGCTGGAGGACATCGCCGCCCTGCCCGATCCCGTCGGCCGGGTGCTGGCGACCTTCGAGCGGCCCAACGGCCTCGTCATCGAGCGGGTCGCGGTGCCCATCGGCGTGATCGGCATGATCTACGAAAGCCGGCCCAATGTCGGCGCCGATGCCAGCGCGCTGTGCCTCAAGAGCGGCAATGCGGTGATCCTGCGCGGGGGGAGCGAGAGCCGCCATTCGACCCGCGAGATCGTCCGCGCCATGCAGGCCGGGCTCCGCGCGGCGGGCCTGCCCGAGGACGCGGTGCAGACCGTCCAGACCACCAGCCGCGAGGCGGTGGCCGAACTGCTCAAGGCCGACGAATTCGTCGACCTCGTCATCCCGCGCGGCGGGCGCGGCCTGGTCGCGCTGGTGCGCGACCAGGCCAGCGTGCCCACGCTCCTGCATCTCGACGGCAACTGCCATTCCTACGTCCACGAAGCGGCCGATGTCGCCAAGGCGGTCGCGATCATACGCAACGCCAAGCTGCGCCGGACCGGCATCTGCGGCGCGACCGAGAGCGTGGTGGTGGACCGCGCCATCGCGCCCGCCTTCGTCCCCGCCCTCGCCGAAGCCATGGGCGCCGACTGCGAGCTGCGCGGCGATGCCGAGGCGGTCGCGCTCGACGGGCGCATCGCCTTGGCCAGCGAGGAGGACTGGAGCACCGAATACCTCGGCCCCATCGCCAGCGTGAAGCTGGTCGACGGGCTCGACCAGGCGATCGACTGGGTCGAAACGCACAGCAGCCATCACACCGACGCGATCATCACCGAGGACGCCGAGGCCGCCCGCCGCTTCATGGCCGCGATCGACAGCGCCATCGTGATGCACAACGCCTCCACCCAGTTCGCCGACGGCGGCGAGTTCGGCATGGGCGCGGAGATCGGCATTGCGACGGGCAAGATGCACGCCCGCGGCCCTGTCGGGCTCGAGCAACTGTGCAGCTTCAAGTACCTGGTGCACGGCTCGGGTCAGGTAAGGAGCTAAGTACGCGGCCTGGCTGCGGAGCACGGTCGGCGACTAGCCGACCGCAAGCCCGACCGGGCGCCCGCAGCGATTGGGCCGCAGGCCCCTTGAGCGAGGATATCGCACGGCGGAGGCCGTGCGCACACAAAGACTCTCAATTTTCCTACACGCGCGTTTTCTGCTTCACCCTGGCCGGTTGCCCACCGACCAGGAGACACTCCCCCCGATGACCCGCCGCAAGGACCCGCGCGAGACGCGCACCCCGCTGGCCGAGATGGAGGCCGCCGGCCACCACCTGCCCGCCTTCCCGCCCGTCCCCGTCAAGCCGCGCCACGACGGCTGGACGCCCGAGCGCCAGCGCGCCTTCATCGGCGCGCTCGCCGACACCGGCAGCGTCAAGCGCGCCGCGATGCATGTCAACATGAGCCCCGAAGGCGCCTATTACCTGCGCCGCCGCCCCGGCGCGGAAGGCTTCCGCCGCGCATGGGAGGCCGCACTCGACTTCGGCGTGCAGCGGCTGAAGGACGAGGCGTTCGAACGCGCGCTCAACGGCCAGCTCTCCCCCGTGTTCGTCGGCGGCAAGCTCAAGGGCTTCCGCCGGGTCAAGAACGACCGGCTGCTGATGTTCTGCCTCAGGATGAACATGCGCGCCGAAGACGGCCGCCGCCTCTCCGCGAGCTATTTCGATCCGGGGGCCTTCCGACTGTCGGGCAGCGACGGCGACATAGCCCCCTCCCCTTCAGGGGAGGGGGTTGGGGGTGGGGGCCGCTTCGAACGGCTGGGCATGTCCCTCACCGTCCCCGTCGCCACCCGCGCCGAGAAGGACGACATCAACGCCGCGATGATCGAACATTTCGACCCGGTAACGATGACCCTGCCCGAGATCGAGGCCCAGAGTCGCTTTTGGCAGGCCAAGCTGGCCGAACTCGCCGCCATGCACCGCCGCGAGGAGGATGGCCCGCCCGAAGGCGCCCAAGGCCCCGCCTTCGCCATGGTCCGCGACGGCGACTGGAAGGAATGCGGCGAACTGGAGGGGATCGTGTCGGAAGAGGACGAGCTGGAGCCCTTCCTGCCCGAGGGCGCGGAAGAGGACTGGCGGTGGCTGGATGAGGAGTAGGCGTGTCCGCGGGAAGAGCGTTCAAGGATCGCTCTTGGTGATGGAGCACAAAGCCCCCTCTTCTTCAGAGGAGGGGGTTGGGGGTGGTGCGGACGCGCCAGCGTCGTTCCCATCAACCTTTATCCGTCACCCCGGACTTGATCCGGGGTCCCGCTACCTTCCTCCCCGCCAAGCAGCCCAGCCCCTGAACCAAAGAAAAGCGGGATCCCGGGTCAAGCCCGGGATGACGAAGATGGGAGAAGCTAATGCTTGAAACAATGCTCGCGGTGCCATGCGAGAAATTGCGGGTGCGGGCGTTCGGATTCTCTTGTGGGCACGATGGCCTTGCGCGTGGGGTTGATGATCGCCTCCACGCTGGATGGGTCGTTGACCTGCCGAGAGACCATGATGTCGAGGCTATCGGTCAGGCCGATCAGCCCGCGGTCAAACATCCAGTGCGCGGTGCCTGACAGGGCCAAGCCGTTGCGCAGACTGTCCGGTCCGCCGTGCTCGACCGGGCGGATATGCGCCGCCTCCGCCTCCAGACGGCCACCACCGTTGACCAGCTTCCACCCTGTCACCGCACAGCGCCCGTCATAGGCGTACAGAACCGCGCGGCGAAATGCGCGGTCGCGGAAGGGACGATTGAGCAGCGTCTGCACGATGGGCCGCTCGATCTCGAACGGCATTTGCGGATTATCCTGCACGCGGTTCGGCGTTTCGAGTTCGCCAATGCGCGGCAGCGTGTCGTCCTCGGGAAGCCCGAGCGAGATGATGCGGCGGAAATCGGAGTTGGAAAGCGGACGGACCGCCGCTTGCGCATTGGCTAGATCGCGTTCGACCGGCTGGCCATCGACCATGTGCGGAACGGTCGGCTCGAACGGCAGAAAGCTGCCCTCTTCGATCAAGGCACGATAGCGGTCTGGCTCGACGGGATCGGGAATGATCTTCTCGACCTTCGCTACTGCGAAGAAACCCTTCGATTGCGGCAGCTTCACCGGCTCGCGATAGACAACCCAGTCGCCGACCATCTGCTGGGCGCGGCTGAGATAGATCTTCGGAAACTGGTAATGCGCCTCAGGGATGTCGTCGTAGATCGACCCATCTTTGTGCATGAAAACACCGAAGGTCATTCGTTCAGGTTCGCTTTGTTCGAGCGGCGTGAGCCTTACCTAATGCACGCTTCTGCCCAAAAGCGCCAGGATTCCGTTGATAAACGCAAGATCTCTTGCGTCGGCTATTGAAAAGTTAGGCTGGTGCAGCCATCTTAGTCACATCTGCTCACTTGGGGGGCAGAGTACGTAGTTGTGACTGTAAAGGATGAACGCGAACCGAAGCGCAAAGCGGATAGTCATAGAGGCAACTCCGTTGAATGCCGAGAAGAGCGAATTCCGCCAATCGACCATCGCGATACACGCGATAGCCGTGACGGCGACAGCATACTCGACTTCGTCGAATACATTCCAGACAGAGCAGGGTTCGCCCAGCTCGTTGCCAACGGTGCGGGGCGGTAGTGTTAACCGGATGGGACCGGTTACTGCCGCCCCCTCTCGTTGAGGAGAGGCCGATGCCGGAATGGATTCTGAAGAAAAGCGATCTCAAACGCTATCCACATTTTGATCAAGTATTAAAGCCAGACGAAATCGTTGCATTGGTCACTGATCCTAAGAGAGTCGCTGCTAACAGCTTCTTTCCCCTTCTGCGCTACACCAAAAAATGGCAGCCTTTCCGCCGGGAAAAGGGGAGCAAAGCTCCCAAACCCAAGGCGAAGGACCGTCCTATTCGCTATGCATCGCGTCGAGACTCATACATATTCGCATATTATCGGCATTTGCTTAGTGGGCCATACGAGGCTGAACTTAGCCGCCTTGGTATCAGCCACTGTCCAATCGCGTACAGGCGTATCCCCACAACTGCTGGCAGACGGCGAGGTAAGTGCAATATCCAGTTTGCCCGTGAGGCATTTGATCGAATCCACGAGCTTGGCAACTGCTGCGCAATTGCCGTCGACATCAGCAGCTATTTTGAATCCATAGATCACGAACGATTGAAGGCACTTTGGTGTCGCTTGCTGGGCGAAGAGCGCCTTTCTGCGGACCACTTCGCCGTTTTTAAGAACATCACTAAATATCGTGTTGTGGACAGGGTAAAAGCTTATGAGCGGCTCGGTTTCTACGGCGTGAAAAGCACCACGACGCGCGGAGATCCGATCCACGGTTATCTCACGCCCTATGACGAAATTCCGACCCAGCTTTGCTCGCCACACGAATTTCGGCAGAAGATTCTCGGTGAAAACGGCGAATACGATTCCCTTGTCGAACCCAACATGAAGCCCTTCGGCATCCCACAGGGCGCGCCGATTTCAGACCTACTAGCCAACCTATATCTAATAGACTTCGATGTTGAGATGAACGAGCTCGCTGTCGGCTTGGGCGGAAGCTATGTCCGGTATTCGGACGATATTCTCTTAATCTTGCCGGTCTCGGTCGAAAAGGCCCAAGAGATCATGGATGAACTGCCCACCCGCATCCGAGAGCATGGCGAACAGCTTGTCATCAAGCCGGAGAAGTCGTCACTAGTGCGCTACACGCAAAATGGTGATGCTCAAGAACCAGCGTTAATAGCTGGAAAGGGCAGAAATGGACTCGAGTACCTTGGCTTCCGCTATGATGGGCAGAGCGTTTTCCTCCGAGATTCAACGATGTCAAACCTCTATCGCAAGGTTGCATCGGTAGCCCGCAATCAAGCGGAGGCGACAATAAAGCGCTACCCCACAAAGACTTACGATGAACTCTGTGATCTGTTCAATTTTGAGGAATTCACAAAGCGATTCGGCCGGGTTGAGAAGTTCGAGCCAACCTCTTCAAACAAGAGATGGACTTTTTGGACCTACGTAGCGCGGTCTGTCGAAGAGTTTGGAACGAAAGGAAAAAAGATTCACAGCCAAGTTAGGCGCTTAAGGAGACGTGCCAGACATAGAGTGGATCAGGAAATTGAACGCGCACTACAACGCAAAGCTCGGCGCGATGCATCAGATGTCGTCAATTTGAAGTGATGGAGGCAAAAGTGAAGATCACGGTTGAAATTGTTGAAAGCACAACTGAGAGCGACTATGGAGACGTATCTTGCCTCGATTTAGAATGCACGCGATGTGGTCATTCCGTCCAAGTATATGGAATCGAAGAAGTATCTGCGAAACGAGGTGCCATCATGCTGCGCGACGAGTGCCCTAAAGGCGAGAATAATTTTTATGATGTCTCTCATTGGTCTTGAGCGATACGCCTTTGCAATTCTCGATCTGACAGTTACAGTTGTGACGTTCGGGCCGAAAGGCCTATGCCCTTGTAGCTCAGCTGGATAGAGCAATGGATTCATAATCCATAGGTCGGGGGTTCGAGTCCCCCCTTGGCCTTTTGCCCGAACTGCCTACTCCTCGCCCATCCGCAGCGCGGCAATAAACGCTTCTTGCGGAATGCTCACATTGCCATACTCCCGCATCCGCGCCTTGCCCTTCTTCTGCTTCTCCAGCAGCTTCTTCTTGCGCGAAATATCCCCGCCGTAACACTTCGCCGTCACGTCCTTGCGCAGCGCGGCGATGGTTTCGCGGGCGATGATCTTGCCTCCAATGGCCGCCTGGATCGGGATCTTGAACAGGTGGCGCGGGATGAGGTCTTTCAGCCGCTCGCACATGCCGCGGCCGCGCTCCTCCGCCACGCTGCGGTGGACGATCAGGCTCAGCGCGTCGACCGGCTCGGCATTGACCATGATGTTCATCTTGACGAGGTCGCCCTCGCGCGTGCCGATCTGTTCGTAGTCGAAGCTGGCATAGCCGCGGGAGATGCTCTTCAGCCGGTCATAGAAGTCGAACACCACCTCGTTCAGCGGCAGCTCGTAGGTCACCTGCGCGCGCCCGCCGACATAGGTGAGGTTGGTCTGGATGCCGCGCCGGTCCTGGCACAGCTTGAGGATGCTGCCGAGATATTCGTCCGGCGTGTAGATCGTGGCCTTGATCCACGGTTCCTCGATCGTGTCGATCCGGTTGACGTCGGGCCAGTCGGCCGGGTTGTGGATATCGATCACCTTGGCATCCTCGTTCTTGGTATGGCCGAGGTGCACGCGGTAAACCACGCTGGGCGCGGTGGTGATGAGGTCGAGGTCGTATTCGCGGCTGAGCCGTTCCTGGATGATCTCCAGGTGCAGCAGGCCGAGGAAGCCGCAGCGGAAGCCGAAGCCCAGCGCGGCGGAGCTTTCCATCTCGTAGGAGAAGGAGGCGTCGTTGAGCCGCAGCTTGCCGATGCTCTCGCGCAGCTTCTCGAAGTCCGCGGCGTCGACCGGGAACAGGCCGCAGAACACCACCGGCTGCACTTCCTTGTAGCCGGGCAGCGCCTGGGTGGCGCCGTTCTTGACCGTGGTGATGGTGTCACCGACGCGGGCCTGCTCGACCTCCTTGATCTGCGCGGTGATGAAGCCGATCTCGCCCGGGCCGATTTCGGGCAGGTCGGTGCGTTTCGGGGTGAAGCAGCCGACGCGGTCGACCAGATGCTGCGTGCCGCCCTGCATGAACCTGACGTTGAGGCCCTTCTTCAGGACCCCGTCGATCACCCGGACGAGGATAACCACGCCGAGGTAGGGATCGTACCAGCTGTCGACCAGGCTGGCGGTGAGCGGGGCGTCGCGGTCGCCCTTCGGAGGGGGGATCTTGGCGACGACGGCCTCGAGCACGTCCTCGATGCCGATGCCCGATTTGGCGCTGGTGAGGACGGCTTCGGAGGCGTCGATGCCGATGATGTCCTCGATCTCCTTGCGGACCATCTCGGGCTCGGCGGCGGGCAGGTCGATCTTGTTGATGACGGGGACGATCTCGTGGTCGTGCTCGATCGACTGGTAGACATTGGCGAGCGTCTGCGCCTCGACCCCCTGCGCCGCGTCGACCACCAGCAGCGCGCCTTCGCAGGCGGCCAGCGAGCGCGACACCTCATAGGCGAAGTCGACGTGGCCGGGGGTGTCCATCAGGTTGAGCTCGTAGGTCTCGCCATCCTTCGCGGTATAGCTGAGGCGCACGGTCTGGGCCTTGATCGTGATCCCGCGCTCCCTCTCGATGTCCATGTTATCAAGCACTTGCTCGGACATCTCGCGCTCGGTCAACCCGCCCGTGGCCTGGATCAGCCGGTCGGCGAGCGTCGACTTGCCATGGTCGATGTGGGCTATGATCGAAAAATTGCGGATCTTGGAGAGGTCGGTCATCGCCGCCCCATTAGCCGCACCATTGAGGCTTGTCAGCAGGGACTATCGCCCGCCCTGCCCGCTTGTCACCGCTCCTTGCGCGCCTTGTCGCTGGTCAGGTCGATCTGGAGGAATCTCGGTGGCGACTTGGACCGGTCGCTATGCGGCATCTGGTAGTGGCCAGGCGGCAAGGCTGCGAGCGGCATGCCGGCCGCAGCAAGCATATAGGGCGATATGCGATGGCGGGTACACAGGCCATCGGCACCATCGCTGATCAACGGCACTTCGAACTCCACGCCCTGCTCAGGTCCCTCAGAACGGCGAACCTTGCAAACGGCGAGCTGCCCTCCGCCAAGATCGAGCACGAGGTCGGTGCCAAGCGGCACGTCGAGGATGCCCTCGATGCGCGCGCCGGTCTTGGAAAGGTTACGCATAACCGCCTCGTAACGATGATCCTCATGGATCACGCCGATGCGTCGGAACATGGAAATGCGATCAGCACGGTGCTTGGCCGGGCCATGGGCTTCGTATTTGAGCTGCCCGCTGTCGAGCCGCTCCAGGACCTCGGCTTGTGGCATTGCCTTGGAGAATATCCAGCCCTGGATAAGCTTGGCACCCAGCCCGGTCACCAGTTCAAGCTCATCCACTGCCTCGACACCTTCGGCCACGGTGGTCATGCCCAGCGCGTTGGCGAGACTGACGATGGCGGTGATGATGGCGGCGTTATTGTTGTCCGGCTCGGTCGCTCCGCGCACGAAACTCTGGTCGATCTTGATCTTGTCGAACGGAGCGGTCTTCAGGTAGCCGAGCGAAGAATAGCCGGTCCCGAAATCATCCAGCGCCAGCTTGATTCCCAGCCGTTTGAGGCTTTGGAACATGTCCTTCGTTGTCGCCGGGTCACCGATAAAGACGCTTTCGGTCAGCTCGAGTTCGAGCCGATACGGCGCAAGCCCCGAAGCCTGCAACGCGTTCTTGACCACCAGCGGCAGGTCCGCATTGCCGAACTGCACAGCGGAAACATTGACGGCAACCCCAAGGTCAACCGGCCAGCTCGCCGCTTCCTTGCACGCCTGTTTCAGCACCCATTCGCCCAGAGCGCTGATCAGGTTGGCCTCTTCCGCGATGGGAATGAAGTCGCCGGGACTGACCCAACCGCGTTCGGGATGGTTCCAGCGCACCAGACATTCGAAGCTTTTCACTTCATGGGAACGAGCATCGATGAGGGGCTGGTAATGGAGTTCCAGCTGGTCCTGCGACAGTGCATCGCGGAGGTCTTCCTCGATCTGGCGACGCAGCTTGGCACCATCCTTCAGCTCGCTCGAATAGAAGCGATACTGCCCGCGCCCGCCGCCCTTCGCAGCATAGAGCGCGAGGTCGGCGGCGCTGACCAACTCTTCGGTCTCGATCCCGTCAAAAGGAGCCACTGCAACGCCGACGGAAGTCCCGATGATCGCACGCGCCCCGTCAATGGAGTAAGGCTGCGAGACCATCTGGATCACGCGTGCAGCCAGATCGCCCAGCCTACCGCGGTCCTCGATGTCAGGAAGGATAACCTGGAATTCATCGCCGCCAAGGCGACCGATTTCGCCGGTGCCGCCTATGATCCGCTGGAGCCTTTGCGCAACCTGCTTGAGCAGTTCGTCGCCAGCCGGGTGGCCGAGCGTGTCGTTGACCTGCTTGAAGCGATCCAGATCGAGCATCATCAGCGCACAGGAACGTTTTGCCGCCTTGTACGCGGTCAGGATCGATGTCAGCCGCTTGGTCATGCGGTGGCGATTGGCCAGGCCCGTGAGCGAATCATACTGCGCGAGGCGTCCTGTTTCGCGCTGGGATTCGCGAACGGCGGTAATATCTTTGGCGCTGCCACGATATCCGAAGAAATTCCCCTCATCATCGAACTGGGGCTTGCCGGAAATCGACCACCAGACTTCCCTGTCGTCGTACCGTTCGCCATTGGCGATGCGCACTTCGAGGTCGGAGATCGAGTTGCGGGCCCTGAGCAGGAAGGGCAGCGGTCGCTGGACGCGCCCCTCTTGTTCGTCCTCATTGCGATCGAGGATGAAGAGCTCTGACAGCTGGCGGCCGATGATTTGCTCGGCGTCATGGCCGAACTGGGCTGCGGCGTTGTCCGAGAGATAAATCAGCCGGGCTTGGCTATCGGTCGCCCAGAACCATCCGAGGTCTGCGGCCTCAAAGTCATCGAGCAGGACAAGGCGACGCGGATCGGCCTTGCCAATCACGTCCCGACCGAGTGCGTTGGCCTCGGTGCCGCGCTTGTCGGAGCGCTTGGAAAAGAAATTTCCTATTGCCATCCTGCCCAGTCTTCGCTGCCCGTATTCCCTTCGTTGCGACCCGGTAACACGCGCTATTTTGTGTAGCGTCCACACTTATCCGCTTATGACTACCATCCAGTTAACCTAGCTCGCCTTGCGCAGGGCAAAGGTCGTATCGCTCACGTGGAGATCGATCTTGCCCGCATCGGACTGCGGCAAGGGGGTCGCGAATTCGATCCCCATGCGGTCTTCCTTGCTCCAGCGCGTGGTCCCGGTAACGATAAGCTTTTCCGTCACGGCGATGCGGAATATCGTGCCGGGCGGGACATTCCACAGCCCTTCGATCAGGGCACCGCTCGACGATATGTTGCGGATTGTGCCGTGATAATGCTGGTTGTTGTGCTCCAGCACGATCTTTCGCAGCATGCTCTGGCGAGGTGCGCGGGCCGATTGCGGACCGCGCGCGATGGCGGTCAGGCCGGTGCGAAGACGCTCGGTCGCATCCTCGCGCGTCAGCGGCTTCTCGTAGATGTAACCCTGCACATGGCTGCATCCGTGCATCCGCACCAGGTCGAGTTCGTCGAGTGTTTCGACACCCTCGGCAGTGGTGTCCATTCCCAATTCCTGCGCCAGGCTGGTGATCGAGGCGATAATGGCGCCATTGCGGCTGCCCGGCAGGGTCGCGCCGCGCACGAAACTCTGGTCGATCTTGATCTTGTTGAAAGGGGCGGTCTTGAGATAGCCGAGCGACGAATAGCCGGTCCCGAAATCGTCCAGCGCCAGCCGTACACCGATATTGCTTAGCGCGGCGAACATGGCGTCGGTTCCCTCATCGTCGTTCAGGAAAACGCTTTCGGTGATCTCCAGCTCGAGCCGCGATGGTGCGATGCCTGCTTCGCCAATCGCGCTGATAATGATCTCTGGCAGTTGCCTGTTGGCGAACTGCAGCGGCGAGACATTGACCGCGCAGCGCACTTCCTCGGGCCACTTGGCGAGGTCGGCGCAGGCGGTGCGCAGCGCCCATTCCCCCATCGGCTGGATCAGGCCGGCGTCTTCGGCAATGGGAATGAACCTGTCCGGGCTGATGTAGCCATGCTCCGGGTGGTTCCAGCGCATCAGGGCCTCGAAGCCGGCGATCCGTTCGGTCGCGGTGTGGACTACTGGCTGGTAGTGCAGTTCCAGTGCGCCTTCGGTGATTGCATCGCGCAGATCCTGTTCCATCTGCGCGCGCGCTTCGGCGGCGGAATGCAAGTCGCTCGAGTAAAAGTGATAGCGCCCGCGCCCGCCATCCTTAGCGGCATAGAGTGCAAGGTCGGCATTGCGGATCACGTCTTCGCTGGTCTCGCCATGTTCGGGCGAAATCGCGATCCCGACAGAGGCTCCGATGATGACCCGCTGGCCTTCGATCGAATAGGGCTGTGACAGCGAGCGAATGATCTCGCTTGCGACCAGCGCCAGCCGGTCGCGCGGCACGCGGCCGGGCAGGATGACCTCGAACTCGTCCCCGCCCAGACGGCCGACCCGGCCGATCTCGCCGACGGCTACTTCGATGCGCTGGGCAACCTGTTTGAGCAACGCATCACCTGCCGGGTGGCCGAGCGTATCGTTGACATGCTTGAACCGGTCGAGATCGAGCAGGAACACCGCGCATTCGCGGTGAGTCTGGTTGGGCGCGGTGAGGATCTTTTCCAGCGTCTGCGACATCTGGTGCCGGTTGGCGAGGCCGGTCAGCGAGTCGAAATGTGCCAGGCGCGAGGCGTGCTCCTGACTGCGTTTCTTCTCGGTCAGGTCTGTCCCCGAACCGCGGAAGCCGCAGAAATTCTGGAAACTGTCGAAAATAGGCCGGCCGGTGATCGACCACCAGCGATCCTCCTTGTTGCCAGCAGCCTTCACCGCAAGCTCGTGGAAAGCGGAACGGGCCGATAGGTGGAAGGCAATAGTGCGTTCGCCTTCGCGATTTTCATGCGACAGGTCGAAAAGTTCCGTGATCGGGCGACCGATCAGGCGGTCTGGGCGGGTCCCGAGGCGCTTGGCGATCGGCGCGGAGACATAGGTCAGCAGCCCGCGGCGATCGGTTTCCCAGAACCAGCCGTTGCCGGTTTCCTCGTAGTCGTTGAGGATGTCGATCGCTCGATTGAGGATCCGCTCGTCGGCTTGGCGGCGCTCGTCCCGCTCACGGTCTTTCCTGGCCTGGTATTGCGCCAGAACCACCATTGCCACGGTGAATACGCCAAGCACCCCGAGGTTGCGCATGTCGCCCGACATCAAGGCGATCGGTGCCCACGAAGCGACCAGACAGGCGTACATCAATTGCGGACGCCCGCTCATCATGGTGGCGACGAGAGCATTGAAGCTGACAAGGCCGGCGATGCCGAAAGCAATCGGCAGATGGGTTATCGTCACCCAACGGGCGAAGCCGGTCCCGAACAGCATCGAAGGCACGACGGTTACCACCAGCGCAGCGACCAATGCGGTCCTGGTATCCCGTGCAAAGGCGCGCTCCCAATTGGACACCATCAAGCCCGCAGAAAACATCATGCTGGCAAGCGCAAACAGGAATATCGAGAGGACGGTCGGCATTCCGCCACTGAGAAGCGCCCCCCCGATCAGGCCGACTACGGGTGCGATAGCCACCACGTGCCATTTGTCGGGAATGAAGTAAGTATCTGCCAGGGATACGGATTTTGCTGCTCGTCCAGAACCCCGGGCGGAATCGGGGTCGCGACGGTCTTCGCTGTTGCGGTTGGAGCCCCTGAGGCCGTTGTGGCGGGTCTGGGCAGACGCGCGGGGGGGCGTAAGGGACGCCGCTTGTGCGCCTCCATCAGGATGCCGTTGACTCGCACGCTGTCCGCCCATGGGCGGGCTATGCCTCCGAAGCGGTTTATAAAGGCTAAAGGTCGTGCTGACCGAACAGGCTTAATTGCCGTTCACCGAGCCATGAAAAGATCATGGATTTGCGCGCTTTTCGCGGCTCTTGCCAGTTGCCGGACAAGGGTGCATCCTGCTTTCGATCGGGGAGGAATGCGGACTTGCGTCACATCGCCATAATCGGGTCCGGCCCGGCAGGATATTACACCGCCGAGGCAGCCCAGAAGCATTGGGGCGACGATGCCCGGATCGACATATTCGACATGCTGCCGGTACCCTTCGGCCTGATCCGCACCGGCGTCGCGCCGGATCACCAGTCGATCAAGAGCGTGTCCAGGCGGTTCGAGAAGACCAATCTGACGGAGAATGTCCGCTTTGTCGGCAATGTAACCGTGGGCGAAGACATCTCGGTCAGCGAGCTACAGGAAATGTACGACGCGGTCGTGCTCGCCACAGGCGCCCCGCGTGACCGCGAGCTGGGCCTGCCCGGCGAGGAACTGGGCAACATCTTCGGCAGTGCTGCCTTCGTCGGCTGGTACAACGGCCATCCCCATTTTGCAAAGCTCGCTCCCGACCTTAGCGGTCGACACGCCGTGGTGATCGGTATGGGCAATGTCGCGCTCGACGTCGCGCGCATCCTGGCCAAGACCCCGCGCGAGTTCGACGGGGCGGATATCGTCCAGCATGCGCTGCACGCGCTCGACGCGAGCAATATCCAAACCATCACAATCGTCGGCCGGCGCGGACCGCACCAGATCATGATGACGCCCAAGGAACTGGGCGAACTGATGCATCTGGAGCGTGCCAGCCCGATGGTCGATCCGGCCGACCTGCCGGACGAGGCCGAGGACGCGCTGCTGGAGCCGGGGCTGCGAAAATCGGTCCGCCATCTGCGCGATTTCGCGGCCATTCCGGCCAGCATCCATGGCGAGACACCCGTGACGATCGAGTTCGACATGTTCGCCTCCCCCATCGTTTTCCATGGCGACGGCGTGGTTCGGGAAATCGAGCTTGAGGAAACCCGGGTCGAAGCCGGACGCGCGATCGGCACGGGCCGGACCTATCGCATCAAGGCCGATATGGTCGTCAGCTGTATCGGCTATCGCACATCACCCATTCCCGATGTCCCGTTCGACGAGCGGGCCGGGCGTTTCGCCAATGACGAAGGGCGCATCCTCAACGGGCTCTACGCCGTCGGCTGGGCCCGGCGCGGACCCTCGGGCACCATCGGCACCAACCGCCCCGATGGCTACTCCGTAGTCGAGAAAATCGCCGAGGACATCGAGAGCGGCGCGCTCGGCAACGGCGGCAAGCGGGGGCGCAAGGCGTTCGACGAGTTTGCCGCCGCCAAAGGCCTCGACATCGTCACTTTCCGCGACTGGAAAAAGATCGAGGAAGCCGAAGAAGCCGCCGGCCGCGCAGGTGCCCCGCGCGAAAAGTTTGTCGATATTGCCGCGATGATTGCGGCAAAGGAACAATAGCGTAACTTGGCGCGCCTAGTGCACGCCTGCACAAACAGGGAGAGCCACACCAATGGCCGTAGAATTCGAAGACGAAGCCGCCCAGTACACCACCGCCCTCGGCCCGCTGGTCGGCCTGACGCGCGAGGATATCTTCGGCGCAGTGGCAGTGCTGCTGCGCGAAACGGCTTCCGATCCGCAGCGGCTGATGCGCCATTCGCAAGAGATGGGCAACGACATGATCAAGATCATGACCGGCAAGAGCGAGCTGGCGCCCAGTCCCAAGGACAAGCGCTTCATGGACCCGGCCTGGCGCTACAACCCCTTCATGCGCGCCGGGATGCAGTATTACCTCGCGGTACAGAAGGGCATGGCAAGCTGGCTGGAAGAGCTCGAGCTGGATGATCTGGAGAAAGATCGCGCCCGCTTCATCTCCAACATCATCATCGACGGCCTCGCCCCCACCAACACGCTGATCGGCAATCCGACCGCGCAGAAGCGGCTGATCGACAGCGGCGGCCTCAGCCTCATAAAGGGGCTCAAGAATGCCTATATCGACATGACCCAGAACAAGGGCATGGTCAGCCAGGTGGACAAGCGCCCGTTCAAGCTGGGCGAGAATGTCGCGACCTCGAAGGGCTCCGTCGTGCTGCGGACCGAGATGATGGAGCTGATCCACTACGCCCCGACCACGGACGAAGTGTACGAGATCCCGCAGCTGACGATCCCGCCGCAGATCAACAAGATGTACATCAACGACCTCTCGCCGGAGAAGTCGGTGGTGAAGTACCAGCTCGACAACGGCATCCAGACCTTCGTCATCAGCTGGCGCAACCCGTCGAAAGAGCAGGGCCACTGGGACATGGCCGACTACGTCCGCTCCTGCCGCGATGCGATGGAGGCGGTCAGCGCAATCACGGGCTCGAAGAAGGTCAATGTCTCCGCGGGATGCTCTGGCGGGCAAACGGCCGCCATGCTCGCGAGCAAGCTGGCGAGCGACAAGGACGAACTGCTCGGCGCGTTGACTTTGATGGTCTGCGTGCTCCACCCCAAGCAGAACGATATCGAGGCCGGTTCGCTGATCAGCCAGAACGGCCTCGCCCTCGCCCGCCAGCGCGCGGCGAAGAAAGGTATCATCAAGGGCGACGATTTGTCGCGCGGCTTCGCCTGGCTGCGACCCAATGATCTGATCTGGAACTACGTCATCAACAACTACCTGCTGGGCGATGACCCGCCTGCCTTCGACGTGCTGTTCTGGAACGCCGATGCGACCAACCTGTCGGCGGCGCTGATGGGCGACTTCCTGACGATCTTCGAAACGCTCGCCTTCACGAAGAAGGGCGAGGTCGAGATGGTCGATCACAAGATCGATCTCGGCAAGGTGACCAGCGACCTGTTCATCCTCGGCGGGGTCACCGACCACATCACCCCGTGGAAAGCGACCTACCGGTCGACCCGGCTGTTCGGCTCCAAGGACGTGACCTATGTGCTGAGCCATTCGGGCCATATGCAGGCGATCCTCAACCCGCCGGGCAATCCCAAGGCGAAGTACTATCTCAATAGCGCCAAGAAGCTGCCCGAGACCGCCGACGAATGGCAGGCGGGCGCCGAGGAAGTGGTCGGCAGCTGGTGGCCTTACTGGATGGAATGGGTCCAGGCCCGCAGCGGCAAGCAGCATGCAGCGCCCAAGGAATTGGGGAATGCCGACTACAAACCGCTGGACCCGGCCCCCGGTCTCTACGTAGTGGAGGAAGTCTGAGCCGTCGCTCCCTTCGGACGACGCCTTCGGAGGGATCGAATTTGAAAAAGAAACAGGAACTGACCGCCGATATCTCGATGGAAGAGGTTGGCGGGCGCACTCTGCGGGTGGCCACCTGGCGGCTTGACCAGCCTTCGGAACACCCGCCGATCCTGTTCTTCAACGGCATCGGCGCCAATATCGAAGCGGTCGCGCCGCTGGCCGAAGCGCTGAGCGACCGCGGCTTCATCATGTTCGACATGCCCGGTGTCGGGGAATCGCCCGACCCGGTGGTGCCGTACAACCCCTTCACCATGAGCTGGACGACGGCCAAGCTGCTCGATCGCTACGGCCTGGAAGAGGTCGATTGCGTCGGCATCAGCTGGGGCGGCGCTATGGCGCAGCACTTCACGCTGCAGCATGCGAACCGGGTCCGCAAGCTGGTCCTGATCGCTACAACTGCGGGGATGCTGATGGTGCCTGGCAATCCGGCCTCCTTCACCAAGATGGCCGATCCGCGCCGCTATATCGACCCGGAGTTCATGAACGAGCATTTCGCCACCCTTTATGGCGGACTCGATGCCGATGGCGCGGCGCACCGGAAGGACAGCCATATCGGCCGCCTCAAGCCGCCAAGCCCGCGCGGCTATGTCTATCAGCTGCTGTGCATGCTGGGCTGGACCAGCGCCCCGGCGCTGCCGTTCCTGAAGAAGGAAACGCTGATCATGATGGGCGACGATGACCAGATCGTGCTCCCCATCAACGGCAAGTTCCTCGCCACGCTGATCCCCAACAGCCGCCTCTACACTGTGAAGGGCGGCGGCCACCTGTTCCTGCTGACGCACCCGGACGAGAGCATCGCGCAGCTGCGTTCGTTCCTGGATGAGGACGCAGGCGAGGAAGCAGAGGCCGCCTGAGACATCAACGCACGTCGGGCTCGGTAGTGCGTTGAAACCTATTTGCTGGACAGCTTTCTACGCATGTGACACCCCTGTTTCCGGAGAGGAGCAGCGAAACGGACGGCACAAAGCCGCCGCCGCGCGCTCGCATACGGGAGCACGCGACGCCTGTGACGGTCACCACCCCTGCGCATCATGACGACAGCTACGTCGACACCCATCATCCCGAACAACTGGCCCGCCCAACGCATGGCACCGGCGGGGCGATGGACAAAACCGGCTTCGCCTGGGCGGTCTTCGAATGGGCCCGCAACCCCTACTACATCCTGATCGTCATCTACATTTTCGCGCCCTATTTCGCGCGCGATATCATCGGAGCGGACCTGCTGGCGGGCCGAACGCTGAGCGGTATGGAGCCGGAAGCGGCCCGCGCCGCCGCCAATGCCCAGGGGCAGGCGACTATCGCCTCGGTCACCAAATGGGCCGGTTTGATCGCGGCGCTCACCGCACCCTTCCTCGGTGCCGCGCTCGATCGGGGCGGGAGGCTCAAGCCGATCCTGGCGGTGTTCCTCGGCTCGATCACGGTCTGCTCTGCGCTGCTATGGTTTGCCATGCCGGGCGGAGAGGGCTTGCCGGTTTGGGCCATCATGGCGCTGCTGGTCATTGCCTATGTCAGCTACACCTATTCCGAAGTCACTCACAACGCGATGCTGAGCGTCGCCGGCGAGCCGAGCAAGCTGTCGATGATTTCCGGCCTCGGGCTAGGGCTCGGCAATCTGGCCGCAGTGCTGATCTTCGTCGCCATGGTTTTCCTGTTCATCCTGCCCGGAACCATCCAATGGCCCTTCGCCGCGCCGCAATTCGGTGTGGACCTCGCCCGCTTCGAACATGCGCGGCTCGCCGGACCGATCTGCGCGGTTTGGCTGGCAGCTTTCTCGATACCATTCTTTCTCAATTCCAAAGACCCTGGAGTGCGCGGCGCGAGCTGGCGCAAGGCGGTGGTCAGCGGGGCGCAGAGCGTGCTGCAGACGCTGCGCGAGGCGACCAAATACCGGGAATTGCTCAAATACCTCGTCGCCCGCATGTTCTATGCCGATGCCATGGCGGCGCTGCTGGCGCTGGGCGCGGTCTATGTCGCGTTGCTGCTCGAATGGGGCTTCCTCGAGATGCTGTGCTACGCCATTTTCGCCTCGGCCTGGGCCTTCCTTGGGGGCCTGTTCGGCGGCTGGCTGGATGGCAAGGTCGGTGTGAAGAATGCTCTGATCATCGAGATCACCGCAATGGTCCTGACGCTCGTGGCGCAGCTTTCGATCACGCAGGAAAGTCTCGGCTTCGGCCTGGTGCAGAACTATGAGGTGTGGAATGGCCTGGTATTCCAGTCGCTTTCGGACCTGGTGTATCTTGCGCTCATAAGCGTCGTCGCGGTCACTGCCACGGCTAGCATTTCGTCTAGCCGCTCGATGCTGGTTACGCTCGCGCCAGCTGGCCGGAGCGGCGAGTTCTTCGGGCTCTATGCCATCGCCGGAACCATCACCGTGTGGATGGGCCCGCTGCTGGTCGAGTATTTCACGCTGTGGTTCACCAGCCAGCGGATCGGCATGGCGTCGATCTCGGTGTTATTCCTGATCGGCCTCGCTGTGCTGTTCTCGGTCAGGATGCCGGAGCGTAGTTAGGCAGCCAGTCGCCGAGGATTGCGTTGACCTGGTCCGGCGCGTCCTGCTGCACCCAGTGCGATACCCCCGGCAGGCGGCGCACGGTGATGTCGGGCACCCACTCCTCGGTCCCCTCGGTGCAGTGGATATTGAGCGCGACATCCTCCTCGCCCCACACCAGCAGCGTTGGCACATCGATGCGGTGGTCGCCCAGATCGACACTATCGCCATGGCGCAGCAATGCGCGATAGTAATTGACCATGGCGGTATAGGCCCCGGGGCGGCTTGAGGCGGCGTTATAGACCGCCTGCACATCGGGCCCGAAGTTCTGCGGATTGCTACTGGTCCGCTCGAAGATCTTGCCGATGGCCTTGCCGCCACCGCGCCCCAGTAGCTTCTCCGGCAGCCACGGCAGCTGGAAGAAGAAGATGTACCAGCTCTTCTTCAGCTGCCGCCAATGGCGGATCTCGCGTCGTCCGACCATAGGGTGCGGCACGTTCATGATCACGAGCCGCTCGAGCGCACGGAGCTTGAGGATGGCGAAGGTCCAGGCGATCACTGCGCCCCAGTCATGCGCGATCAGCGTGACCTTGGAACAGCCGCTGGCATCGATCAGCGCTGCGATATCCTGCGTCAGATGGTCGAGTGCATAGTTCCGCACGCCTTCGGGCCGGGTGGTCCCGCCATAGCCGCGCAGGTTCGGTGCCCAGACGCGGTAGCCCATGCCGGCAAGGTGCTGCATCTGGGCGCGCCAGCTGAAATGCAGTTCCGGAAAGCCGTGCACGCAAAGCGCGAGATGGTCCCCTTCACCGGCTTGCGCCACCTCGAAAGTCAGTCCGTTGGCCTCGACCCAGTCGATCGAAATCCCGCTCGCCGCGTCGGGCGTCCAGCTTGCCTGTCGTGTCATAATTGAGGGCTTATCACCGAGCGAGACTCTGTGCTACGTCGGTTGCAAAGTGAAATGGGAGGAGAGGACCATGCCGAGTTCTGGGGCGCAATACGATCTCGTCATCCGGGGCGGAACCATCGTCGACGGCACCGGGGCAGCGCGCTTCACAGGCGATGTTGCCATCAAGGACGGGCTGATCGCCAAGGTCGGCGAAGTCACCGGCACCGGCGCGGAGGAAATCGACGCCAGCGGCAAGATCGTCACTCCCGGCTTCGTCGACGTCCACACCCATTACGACGGGCAGGCAACCTGGGACCGGGAAATGGCCCCGTCGAGCTGGCATGGCGTCACCACGGTGGTCATGGGCAATTGCGGCGTCGGCTTCGCCCCGGCCGCGCCCGACAAGCACGAATGGCTGATCGGCCTGATGGAAGGCGTCGAGGACATTCCCGGCACCGCGCTCTCCGAAGGGCTGAAGTGGAACTGGGAGACCTTCCCCGAATATCTCGACGCACTCGAGGAACTGCCGCGCACTGTCGATGTCGGCACCCATGTGCCCCACGGCGCGGTGCGCGCCTATGTGCTGGGTGACCGCGAGCGCCCGGGCGCGATCCCGACAGAGGAGGATATCGCCAAGATGGCCGCCATCGTCGAGGAAGGCGTCCGCGCCGGCGCGCTTGGCTTCTCGACCAGCCGCACCGTTCTGCACCGCGATATCGACGGCGAAGTCGTCCCCGGCACTACCGCCACGGCGGAGGAGCTGGTCGAGATCGGCCGCGCTATGGGGCGCGTCGGCCACGGCGTTTTCGAGATGGCCAGCGACATGATGCGCGAATGGGACGAATTCGGCTGGATGGGCAAGATGAGCCGCGAGACCGGCCTGCCCGTCACCTTTGCCGCGCTCCAGTCCATTGCCAAGGAACTGCCGCTGGAGGAGCAGATTGCCTCGATGCGGGCCGAGAACGACAACGGCGCCAATATCGTCGCCCAGATTGCGCTGCGCGGCAATGGCATCGTCATGGCATGGCAGGGCACCGTCCATCCCTTCCGCCTCAAGCCGAGCTGGCAGGAAGTCGAAGGGCTGCCGTGGGAGGAACAGCGGGCAAAACTGCTCGATCCCGCATTCAAGGCCCGGATGCTGGCCGAGCAGCACGATTTTTCCGAGGTCAACCAGGACATCATCGGCCTCATCATGGTGGTGTGCGGCGGCTGGAACATGCAGTTCGAGATGGACCCGGACTTCAACTACGAACCGACCGCGGCGGAAAGCATCCTCGAACGGGCAAAGGCTGCGGGCGTCTCGGGCGACGAATACGCGTATGACCTGCTGTGCCGCGATAACGGCAAGGGCTTCATCTACCTGCCGATCCTCAACTATGCCGACGGCAACCTCGACTTCCTGATGGACCTGCAGCAGTCGGACGACACGGTGAACTCGCTCAGCGATGGCGGCGCGCATTGCGGCACCATCTGCGATGCTGCCTCGCCCACCTTCATGCTGCAGCATTGGGTGCGTGACCGCGCGCGCGGGACCATCACACTGGAGAACGCGATAAAGCGCCAGTGCAACGACACCGCGCGGCTCTATGGGCTGGAAGATCGCGGTATCCTCGCGCCAGGCTATCTGGCCGACCTCAACGTAATCGACATGGAACGGCTCAAGCTCGGCAAGCCGTGGCTGGCGTTCGATCTGCCGGCAGGCGGCAAACGCCTGCTGCAGAAGGCCGAGGGCTATGTCTGCACCGTCAAGACCGGCGTGGTCACTTTCCGCGAAGGGCAATGGACCGGTGAAGCCCCCGGCGGCCTGATCCGTGGCCCGCAGCGGGTCGAGATGCTGGAGGCAGCCGAATGAAGGCGATCCGTACGGGAGGCCAGCCGTCCACCCTCGACACACTTGAATATGTCGACATCGACGAGGCCCCCGCCCCTGGTCCGGGCGAAATCACAGTGCGGGTGCGGGCGAGCTCGCTCAACTACCACGACTTCGCCGTGGTCGCCGGGATGATCCCGGCGGCGGCGGGGCGCATCCCGATGTCGGACGGCGCGGGCGAAGTCATTGCCATTGGCGAAGGCGTGACCGAGTATGTCGTTGGCGACCTGGTCGTCTCGACCTTCTTCCCCGACTGGCTCGACGGCACACCGCCGCAGAGCGCCTTCACCCGCGTGCCGGGCGACGGGATCGACGGCTACGCCCGCGAAAGCGTGACCGCACCGACCCACTGGTTTACCCGCGTGCCCAAGGGTTACAGCGCGGCACAGGCGGCAACGCTGACCTGCGCCGGCCTCACCGCGTGGCGCGCGCTGTTCGTCGACAACGCCATCAAGCCGGGCGACACCGTGCTGGTGCAAGGCAGCGGCGGTGTGTCGATCTTCGCGCTGCAATTCGCCAAGATGGCAGGCGCGCAGGTCATTGCCACCAGTTCGAGCGGCGAGAAGCTGGAGCGATTGAAGGCGCTCGGCGCGGATCATCTGATCAATTACAAGGAAGTCCAGGCCTGGGGCGCTGCGGCGCTCGGCATCACCGGCGGCAAGGGTGTCGATTGCGTGGTCGAGATAGGCGGCGCGGGCACGCTCGACCAGTCGATGATCGCCACCCGCGTTGGCGGGCATGTGGCACTGATCGGCGTGCTGACGGGCTTTGCCGGACCGGTCCAGACCGCGCTGCTGATGGCCAAGAACCTGCGGGTGCAGGGGCTTACGGTCGGCAGCCGCAAGCAGCAGCTCGACATGATCGCCGCGATCGAGGCCAATGGCATCGTGCCGGAAATCTCCGACCACTTCGCGCTCGCCGACCTGGCCGATGCCTTCCGCCATCAGGCGGCGAACAAGCACTTCGGCAAGATCTGCGTCGATATCTAGGGCTCGATAACGATCCCGACCGCGGGGTCGGCCTTACCCGCCAGTGTAGCAAGGTAGGCCTCGCGCGCTGCTTCCAGCCCCTTTCGGCGGTCGATGGCGATCGCGCCGTCGACCGCGCCGAGGAAATAGCCCCAGCTCGCGCCGATCGCCGCGCCCGCTCCTTGCGGGCCGAGTTCCTTGAACAACGCCTGCGCGTGGTCGGGCGCGAAGAACAGCGTCGGCTTGGTGCCAGGCAGTCCCGGATCGCCCATCCCACCGCGCTCGCCGACATGGGTTACGCCGACCATGCAGGAGTATTTGAGCTGGTCGGAGAAGTGGTGGTGAAGCCGCGCCAAAATCTGCGCGCTGCCGGCAAAATCGACGGACACCGTCGTCACCACTTCCAGCGAGCCGATATCGTCATAGGCGAGCACCGCGTCGTAGAGCCCGGTCCCCTCGACGAAGGCGACGTTGCCGGCCGAGGTCAGCCCGATCCGCTTCACCTGCGGCGAGTTCTGCTTCGCCACGGCAGCCAGCCCCATCGCGGTCTTGGACGAAGCGCTGGTCAGCACCACCTGCTCCGCCCCGAACCAGCCCTCGCCGCGCATGAAGTATTCGATCAGGAAGCCGGTCTTGAACAGCGGGCCATAGATCATCCGCTCGGCCTCGCGCGCGGGATCATGCTCCGGATCGGCGGCGAGGCGCGCATACTGGTTGTAGATCGGGCTCATCGGCTGGCGATGCGCCGCCGTGTCGATGAAACCGCTCTTCGAGATGTTCCCCGGGATCACGTCGAGCGTGTCGGCCATCGGCAGGTAGCCATAGACCCGCTCGCCCACGGCAATGTCAGGGCAATTGCTCTCCACCACCCGCGCATGGCCCCACATCGGGACGATGCCCATGCCATCGGGTGCGGGGAAGAAGTTCCAGTACCCGAACATGTCGCCAATCACCGCGTAAGTGACATTGTTCGCGGTGACCGAGAAGCTCTCGATGGCAAGGCGAACAGCGCTGTCAGCGAGTGGCGCGTCGGATGCATGGACGATCTGCGTGGTGGTCAGTTCGTCTTTCTTGACGTGGACTTGGTTGGTCATGCCGATCTCCCTTTGTGCACGACCTAACACCCAAAGCGCAGCGCGCCAATCGGGTGAGGCCGCAGCGAAAATTGTTCGGGCGGAGAACCGGCGCGCAGCGACCTTCTGGTCGTGAGCACCGGAAGCGGACGACCGGACGATTTGCAGCCCGGCATCGCCCGATTGGCTACACCCGCATCGGCATCAGCACATAGAGCGCCGGCGCATTCTCGTCCTTGCGGATCAGCGTCGGCGCGCCGGCATCGGCCAGGTGCAGTTCGACCGTGTCGCTTTCGATCTGGCTGAGGATATCCTTGAGATACCCTGCGTTGAAGCCGATCTCGAAGCCGTCGCTGCTGTATTCGGCAGCCAGTTCCTCGGTCGCGGTGCCGTTGTCGGGCGAGGTGACGGAGAGCGTCACCTTGTCGGCATCGAGGCCCATCTTGACCGCGCGGGTCTTCTCCGTGGCGATAGTCGCCACGCGGTCGACCCCGGCGAAGAAGGCCTTGGGATCGACCCGCAGCAACTTGTCGTTCCCGGTCGGGATGACGCGGCTGTAATCGGGGAAGGTTCCGTCGATCAGCTTGGAGGTCAGCACCGTGCCGCCCTCCCCGCCCAGAGTGAAGCGGATCTTGCTGGCTGAGAGGTCGACCTGGACATTGCCGTCCATCGCCTCTTCCAGCAGCTTGCGCAGTTCGGCGACGGCTTTGCGCGGCACGATAACGTCGGGCATGCCCTCGGCCCCGTCAGGCCGGGCGATGGTGTAGCGCGCGAGGCGGTGGCCGTCGGTCGCAGCCGCCTTGAGCACCGGGGTATCCTCGTCCGAAACGTGCAGAAAAATGCCATTGAGGTAGTAGCGGGTCTCTTCGGTGCTGATGGCGAAGCGGGTGCGGTCGATCAGTTCGGCCAGCACCTTGGCCGGAACTTCGAAGCTGGTCGGCAGGTCGCCTTCGACAATCACCGGGAAATCGTCCTTGGGCAGGGTCGGCAGCTGGAAGCGGCTGCGGCCGGCCTTCACCGTCATTCGGTTGTCGGCCACCTCGAGGTTGACCTGGCTGCCATCGGGCAGCTTGCGGGCAATGTCGAACAACAGATGGGCCGAAACCGTGGTCGCTCCCGGGCTCTCGACGCTGGCCGCAGGCATGGTTTCGACCACCTGCAGATCGAGGTCCGTCGCCATGACCTTGACCGCGCCGCCCATGCTGGCCTCGATCAGGATATTGGAGAGGATCGGGATCGTGTTGCGGCGCTCGACGACCGACTGCACGTGGGACAGGCAACGGATCAGCGTCGCGCGTTCGATGGTGGCCTTCATCGGTCCTTCTCTCGTTTCTGGTGCGCCCGACAGATGCGAAATCCCCACCGGAATCGCCCCGGGCGCCGGGAAAAATGCCCCCGAACCCTAGCGCACCTGCAATGCCCCGCAAGGAGTATCGCCCAAGGGGCGGGATTCCTTGGGGATAAGTGGCGCGAGCGGCGCTGCTACAGGAAAACTCGGGTCGCTTCGCTGCGCTTTGTGACAGCTCGGACATATCGTGCCACGGCAGCAGCGATCTTCGCTCCTCCCGCCACAGATGGTTCGATCGGGTTGGCGTAGTCTGCCGATTCAGTACAGACCAGACGCAGGTCGATCAGATCGAGCCCAAATTGGTGAAGGTGCCGTGTGATGGCATCGTTAAAGATCCCCAGGGCCGTACTGATGGCGGGCCCCATATTGGCATCGTAAATCGTGCAGAAGGCAACCGGCAGCCCGATATCGTAGGAGGCGTTGACGGCTGCCATGTGGTGCGGCGCGAATTCTGCCTTGGCGGCAGCCAGCATTGCCATGGCTGCTGACACTGTGTTGACGTTTTGTTCAAGCATTGCGGCGTGGTGTAGGATGTCATTGCCACCGGTCGAGACCACCAAGTGCGTGGCATCATTCGGCAGCTGTGCAAATTGCCCAACCACTTGGCTGCTTATGCTGCCATCGACTGCCCGAACTGTGACCTTGTCGCCCGGATCGAGGATGTCGCGCAATTGTTGCGCCAAGTCTGGCCCACCCTCGACATAGGCTGCATTGTCGAAGATCGAATCTCCACAAAGGACGACGTGGCGCATTGCGTTTCCCCTAGGCGCTCACCATCGCCATGCCGCCGTTCACATGCAGCGTCTGGCCGGTGACATAGCCTGCCTCGCGGCTGGCGAGATAGGCGACGGCGGCACCGATATCCTCGCCCTCGCCCATGCGGGCCATGGGGATGCGGGCATTGATGGTGGCTTTCTGGTCGTCGGTCAGCTGATCGGTCATCGCGGTGCGGATGAAGCCAGGGGCGACGCAATTGACCGTGATGCCGCGCGTGGCGAGCTCCTGCGCCAGGGCCTTGGACATGCCCGTGAGGCCCGCCTTGGCAGCAACATAGTTCATCTGCCCCGGATTGCCGGTCGCGCCGACGACGCTGGTGATCGAGATCATTCGGCCGAAGCGCGCCTTCATCATCGGCCGGGCAGCGGCGCGCATCAGGCGGAAGGCGCTTTCGAGGTTGATCTTCATCACCTCGTCCCACTCCTCGTCCTTCATCCGCATGGCGAGGTTGTCGCGCGTGATCCCGGCATTGTTGACGAGGATATCGATCTTGCCGAGCGTATCGACGGTAGCTGGCACCAGCTCCTCGACCTGGGTCGTGTCGCTGAGGTTGCAGGTGATCTCGACATGGTCATGCCCGAACTCGGCATTGAGCTCGTCCCGAAACGCCCGCAGCTTGGCCGGGTTCGACCCCGAAAGCGCCAACCGCGCCCCCTGCCGCGCCAGAGCGCGCGCGATGGAGGAACCGATACCCCCGCTGGCCCCGGTAACCAGGGCGGTCATTCCTTCCAGCGAGAACATCAGCCAATCTCCTTCGCGAGCGCTCCGAGCTCTTCCATCGTCACCGCGCTGGTGACAGCCGCATCCTTCTCGATCCGGCCCACCATGGGGCCGAGGACCTTGCCGCCGAGTTCGATGAAATGCTCGACCCCCGCAGCCCGCATGCCGGAGACACTCTCGCGCCAGCGGACTCGGCCGGTGACTTGCTGCACCAGCAGGGCGCGCTCTTCGTCGGCGTCAGTGACCTGTGCGGCGGTGACATTGGCATAGACCGGCAGGAGGAAGCTCTGCGGCGGGGTCGCCTCCAGCGCTGCGGCCATGGCATCGGCCGCCGGCTGCATCAGCGAGCAGTGGAACGGGGCCGAGACCGGCAGCAGCACGCCGCGCTTGATCTCGAAGTCCTTGACCATGGCGACGGCGCGCTCGATCGCGCTGCGCTGGCCGGAGATGACGACCTGAGTGGGATCGTTGTCATTGGCGACTTCGCAGACCTCGCCTTCGGCAGCCGCCGCAGCCAAAGCGGTGGCTTTCTCGATATCGGCCCCCAGCAGCGCCGCCATCGCGCCCTCACCCACCGGCACAGCCGCCTGCATTGCCTGTCCGCGCAGCTTGAGCAGCCGCGCCGTATCGGCCAGCGAGAAAGCCTCGACCGCACAAAGCGCCGTGTATTCGCCAAGCGAGTGCCCTGCGACGCACACGCCCTTCTCCGTCAGCTTGACGCCGAATTCGCGCTCCAGCACCCGCAGTGTGGCGATGGCATTGGCCATGATCGCGGGCTGGGCATTCTCGGTCAGCGTCAGGTCGGCTTCAGGACCCTCGCGCATGATGTCGCTCAGCGTCTGGCTCAGCGCTTCGTCGACTTCCTCGAACACCTCGCGCGCAGCGGCGCTGGCAGCGGCAAGTTCCGCCCCCATGCCGACTTTCTGGCTGCCCTGGCCGGGAAAAATGAAAGCTCGCATCAGATATCTCCTCCGGAGCGGCGCGGTTAGGCGGGGCGCGGCGGACTCGCAACCCCGAAGGGTACCACGTGGTTATCCCCGGTGTGCCCGATCCGCGCGCGGCCGAGGTAGGGAATGCCCGCCCGGTCGCACCAGAATTGCGCGATCTCCTCTGCCGTCTGCCCGAATTCGCGGTCGTTCTCAGGCACGTCGGTCACCGAGCCGAGCCGCAGGCCGGCAATGCGCGGCAAGGTGTTGGCGAGGCTGAAGAACAACCGGTCGACCGAATAGAGATGCTCGCTCACTTCCTCGACCATCACGACATGGCCTGTGAGATCCGGCAAGAGCGGGGTGCGGACCATCATCGCCAGCGTGATGAGGTTGAAGGCCACCACCGGGGTCTTGCCGTCGACCGAGGGTTCGACCCCGCTGGCATCGCCGGAGAACCAGTTGAGTACCCGCCGCAGCGCGCCTCGCCCCGTCTCGCTACGGGCGCTGACTGGCATCGATCCGTGCACAGCCTGCCCGATCCCTGAGCGATAGAGCGCGGCGAGCAGATAGCCCATGTCAGAGAAGCCGACATAGGTCTTCTCGCGCGCGGCATCGTTCATCCGTGCAACCGCCGCTTCGGCAATGCGGCCCGAGCCATAGCCGCCCTTGGCGAACCACACGGCGTCGTAATCCGGGTGGTTGGCACATTCGACCAGTGCCGAGAGGCGGGTGAGATCGCTGCCGGCAAAATGCCCTTCGGTCGCAAAGCACTGCTCGTGAAACCACAGCTCGTGCTGGGGAAACTCGGCGGCAACGAATTCCTGCGCGGCTGCGGCGTGTTCGCGCGTGATGGCGGTCGCGGGGGCGCAGATGGCAATGCGGGTCATGGATAAGGGTCTAGCATTCGCTTCACAAAGTGCGAGTCCCCGCTTAACCGCATCCCCATGAGCAGCTTCCCCGATCCGACCGCCGACCTTACTGCACGCCCTTGGTTCTTCTGCGGCATCGGAGGTTCGGGGATGCAGCCACTGGCCGCGATCCTCAAGGGGCGCGGGGCGGAAGTGGCAGGGTCCGACCGCAGCCGCGACCAGGGCCGCACGCCGGAGAAGTTCGCCGCGCTCGAGCGGCAGGGCTTCCAGCTGTTCCCGCAGGACGGCAGCGGCATTACCCGGCCAGAGCAGGTGTTGGTCGCCAGCGCCGCGATCGAGGACACCGTGCCCGAGATCGTCCGCGCCAAGGAACTGGGCCTGCCGCGTCTGACCCGGGCCGATCTCAACGCGGCGCTGTTCAATTCGGCCGAAACGGGGGTAGCCGTGGCCGGGACCAGCGGCAAATCGACGGTAACCGGCATGCTGGGCTGGATCCTGCACCATGCAGAGCGCGCGCCGACGATCATGAACGGCGCGGTGATGAAGAATTTCGTCTCGCCAGAACGCCCCTTCGCCAGCGCAGTGGTCGGCGGCACGGACCTCTATGTGTCCGAGGTAGACGAAAGCGATGGCTCAATCGCGTTCTATCGCCCGACGGTGGGTGTGCTGCTCAATGTCAGCCTCGACCACAAGAGCATGGACGAGCTGCGGGTGCTGTTCGGAGATTTCGTCGCAGCATCGAAGGTCGCGGTGATCAATGCCGATGATGACGAGGCCCTGGCACTGGTCGGCCGGGCGCAGCACGCGATCACCTTCGCCATCGACGACAAGGGCGCGAGCATTTCCGTTGTCCCCGGCAGCATCGCCGACGGACCGACCCGGCAGGCCGCGACCGTGATCGACCGCCGCGACGGGAGCGAACATCCGCTGGTGCTGGGCGTGCCCGGTCGCCACAATCTCTCCAACGCGCTGGCGGCGATTGCCGGAGCCAATGCGGCTGGCGTCACGGTGGCGGAGGCGGTGGCGGCGCTGGCCGGCTTCAAGGGCCTTGCGCGGCGGTTCGATATCGTCGGCACCAGCCCATCCGGCGTGACAGTGATCGACGACTTCGGGCACAACCCGGAAAAATGCGCCGCGACCCTGCGCACGCTCAAAGCCCATCCGGGCCGCGTGCTCGCCTTCTTCCAGCCGCATGGCTACGGCCCGTTGCGACAGATGGGGGCCGAGCTCGCCGAGACTTTCGCGCAAGAGCTTGGCCCCGACGACCTGACGTTGCTGTGCGATCCGGTCTATTTCGGCGGCACGGTCGACCGCAGCGAAGGCAGCGAGCGCATTGTCGACCTCATCGCCAAGGCTGGCGGGAAAGCGTTCCACATTAACACCCGTGAAGGCTGCGGCGACTTTCTCGTCGCCAATGCCGCAGCCGGTGATCGGATCGTGGTGATGGGCGCGCGGGACGACACGCTGAGCGAATTTGCCGCCTCGATCCTGGCGCGGCTCGGCTAGATCGCCCTCGGCCCTGCTTTCTCCCGCTCGACCGCCCGCCGATATCCATCGCGCGCTTTGAGCCGCGACCGATACGCCTTCAATCTCTCCGGCACGCCCTCGTCCAGCCCCACCCGCTCGGCCAGGATCAGGGCATAGCCGACGCAGATATCTGCCACGGTGAAGCGATCGGCGCAGAGGAACTCACGGCCTTCAAGCTGCTGCTCGACCTTGACCAGCCGTTTCCAGAACCACTTGGCATAGGCTTCGCCCGCTTCGGACCAACCCTTGTCCTTCTCGAACAGGGCGAAGCGCATATACACCGTCTGCGGGAAAGTGATCGTCGCATCGGCGAGATAGGTGAAGTCGAGATATTCTGCATAGTCCCGCTCGCCCGGCGCGATAGCGAGATCGGTCATGCCGTCCTTGGTCGCGAGGTAGTGCGCGATGGCGCAGCTCTCGGTCATTCTTGCCTCGCCATCGACCAGCAGCGGCACAGTACCGAGCGGGTTGATCTCGAGATACTCGGGCGCGGCAAAGCGCGGCGGGAACGGCAGCAGCTTGAGGTCGACCTCGAACCCCGCTTCCTCCGCCGCCCAGGTGCAACGCAGTCCGCGCGATCCGGCGCAGGTGTAGAGCGTGGGCAGATCGGCCACCTCAGTGCGCCCCGATCTTGAACACCTTGTGTACCACGAAGGCGATCGCCGCCCCCAGCACCAGCCCCAGAACCGCCGACAGCCCGGCATAGGTCAGCCAGCCGAATACCCCGCCCAGCGCGCCGGACGCGCCCTTGGCGGCATATTCTGCCCCGTGGAACAGGTCGTAGATCGTGTGAAAGCCGATCTCATGCGTACCATGGACGATGATCCCGCCGCCGACCCACAGCATCGCTACGGTTCCCACCACCGAGAGGAAGGTCAGCAGCTTGGGCATGGCAAGGAGCAACACCTTGCCCAGACCTTGCGAGGCCTTGTCCTGCCGCTCGGCCAGATGCAGGCCGACATCGTCCATCTTCACGATCAGAGCCACCGCGCCATAGACGACCACCGTGATGGCAATCCCCACCGCCGCCAGTGCCGCCGCGCGGGTCCAGAAACTGTCGGTCAGCGTGGCGATCTCGTTGAGCGCGATGGCGACGATCTCGGCCGAGAGGATCAGGTCGGTGCGGATCGCGCCGTTGATGCGGTCCTTTTCGAACTGGACCGGGTCTTCGATCGGGTCCTCCAGCGTCTTGCCGTGCTTCTCCCCGCCCAGCTTCTCCATCACCTTTTCCGCGCCTTCATAGCACAGATAGGCCCCTCCCAGCATCAGCAGGTAGATAATCGCCTGCGGCAGCAGCCAGCTGAGCAGCAACCCGCCCGGCAACAGGAACAGCAGCTTGTTCTTCAAGCTGCCCTTGGCGATGTTCCAGATGATCGGCAGTTCGCGCGCCGGGGATAGACCGGTGACATAGCCCGGCGTTACTGCCGCATCGTCGATTACCACGCCGGCCGCCTTGGTCCCGGCCTTGCCCACTGCCACGCCAACATCGTCGATGCTGGCAGCCGCCATCCGGGCGATGACCGAGATATCGTCGAGCAGGGCGGTAAGGCCACCGGGCATGGGGAACTCCTTGGTGTTTGCACTTGACGCCGCCATGCGTTGCTGCGCCCTTGCTGGCAAGCCCCCACACTGCCCGCCCCTTCGCGCTTGCAATATGCGCCAATGCCGCTATGTGCGCCGCTTCCGCGTCCCGAGGGCTCGGAAACGAAGAAAGCCGGAGGGGCCCCTGCATGGTGCGGGATCAGCCAGCGATCGGCATGGAAGTGAAAGGACGCGAGATGGCTCTGTACGAGCATATCTTTCTCGCGCGTCAGGATCTGAGCCAGGCTCAGGTTGACGCGCTGGCTGCGCAAGCAACCGAAATCGTCGAGGCCGGCAAGGGCAAGGTCACCAAGACCGAAACCTGGGGCCTCAAGAATCTGGCCTACAAGATCGACCGCAACCGCAAGGCTCACTACGTGCTGCTCAACATCGAGTGCCCGGGTGACGTCGTCGCGGAGCTTGAGCGCCAGACCCGCATCAACGAAGACATCATCCGCTACATGACCATCCGTGTCGATGAGCACGAGACCGGCCCGAGCGTGATGATGCGCAAGAACGACCGCGATCGCAAGCGTCGCTCTGAACGTGAGGAGCGCGACTGATGGCCCGCCCGTTTTTCCGCCGTCGCAAGACCTGCCCGTTCTCGGCCAAGAATGCGCCGAAGATCGACTACAAGGACGTGCGCCTGCTGCAGGGCTTCATGTCCGAGCGTGGCAAGATCGTCCCCAGCCGCATCACCGCCGTCAGCGCGAAGAAGCAGCGCGAACTCGCCCAGGCGATCAAGCGCGCCCGCCAGATCGGCCTGCTGCCGTACATCGTGAAGTAGGAGAGAGACCATGGATATCATTCTCCTCGAACGCATCGGCAATCTCGGCAACATCGGTGACGTGGTCACCGTGAAGGACGGCTATGCCCGTAACTTCCTGCTGCCGCAGAAGAAGGCGCTGCGCGCCAACGAAGCCAACAAGAAGGTCTTCGAAGCCAACCGCGATCGTCTCGAAAAGGACAACGCCGAACGCCGCGCCGAAGCTGAAAAGCAGGGCGAAAAAATTGCCGGTGCCGAAGTGGTGCTGATCCGCGCCTCGTCGAACGCCGGCCAGCTCTACGGTTCGGTCAACGTCCGCGACATCGTCATGGGCCTGGCCGACCAGGGCCACCAGATCGACAAGAAGATGGTTGTCATGGGTCACCCCATAAAAACCATCGGCATGCACGATGTCACTATCGCGCTGCACCCGGAAGTCCACGTCACGGTGAAGGCCAATGTCGCCCGCTCCGACGACGAGGCCGAGCTGCAGAGCCAAGGCGTCGACGTGCTGGCGCAGATGTTTGAAGACGAACAGCGCGAGATCGAGGAAGCCGCTGCGGCAACCGCGATCCCTTCGACCCTCGAGCCGGGCGAAATCCCCGCCGAGCTGCTCGAAGACCGCGCCGAGGGCGACGAAGCGTAAGCTTCACCGCCTGTCGCAAGACATTCCGGAAGGGCGCGGCCGCAAGGTTCGCGCCCTTTCTGTTTGTGCGTCGCCTCTCGCCCCAACTTGAAATGTCACGAAATGGCGTTAGGGGCTGGTCATGCAGTCTGTTTCCCAAATCATCGCCGAACTTCACCGGCTCTACGACGCCGCCACCGCAACCCTGCGGGCGGATATCCTTGCCTTTGCCAGCGACGGCACCCTGCCCTCGCCCTCGCGCCGCACCGATGGCACCTATGCCTATCCGGAGCTGCGGCTCCACTTCAAAGGCGAAGGCGGCCCATCCGACCGCAGCCGCGCCTTCGGCCGGCTGGAGCAGGCCGGGACCTATGCCACGACCATCACCCGCCCGGCGCTGTTCGAGGATTACCTTTCCGAGCAGCTCAGCCTGATCGTCGCCGATTACGACGTCGAAATGGACGTCGGCCCTTCGCGGCAGGAGATCGCCTTCCCCTATGTCCTCGACGGCGATGCCGGGGCGCTGATGGCGGGGATCTCGCCGCAGACCATCGCCAAGTACTTCCCCTCGACCGATCTGGCGCTGATCGGCGACGAGCTGGCCGACGGGCACGAGCTGGGCGAGCTCGGTGCACCGATGCCGCTGTCGCTGTTCGACGGGCTGCGGACCGACTACTCGCTCGCCCGCCTGGCGCACTATACCGGCACGCGGACGGAGGACTTCCAGCACTTCATCCTGTTCACCAACTATCACCGCTATGTCGATGAATTCGTGGAATGGGCCGCACGCCAAGTCGGGAGCGACGACTACACCGGACTCACCGGCGCGGGCGGGCTCGACATCCGCGCCGCGACCGATACTGCGCGGCTGCAGCTGTCCGACACGGCCTGGCGCAAGCACCAGATGCCGGCCTACCACCTGATGCGGGATGACAAGAGCGGGATCACGCTGGTCAACATCGGCGTCGGCCCCTCCAACGCCAAGACGATCTGCGACCACCTCGCCGTGCTACGCCCGCACAGCTGGTTGATGATCGGGCATTGTGGCGGCTTGCGCTCGAGCCAGAAGATCGGCGACTTCGTACTCGCCCACGCCTATCTGCGTGACGATCACGTGCTCGACGCGGTGCTGCCGCCGGAAATCCCGATCCCGCCGATTGCCGAAGTGCAGCAGGCGCTGGCGGGCGCAGCCGAGCATGTCTCCGGCCAGCAAGGCTCCAACCTCAAGCAGCGGATGCGCACGGGCACTGTCGTCACCACCGATGACCGCAACTGGGAACTGCTCTACAGCTCCAGCGCCAAGCGCTTCTCGCAAAGCCGCGCCATCGCCATCGAGATGGAAAGCGCCACCATCGCCGCCCAGGGCTACCGCTTCCGCGTCCCCTACGGCACGCTGCTGTGCGTCAGCGACAAGCCGCTCCACGGCGAGATCAAGCTGCCGGGTCAGGCCAATCAGTTCTACGAACAGGCCATCGCCGCCCACCTGCAAATGGGCATCGAAGCCTGCAAGCGCCTGCGCGACGAAGGCGACCGCCTGCACAGCCGCAAACTGCGCGCCTTCAACGAGCCGCCGTTCAGGTAGGGCCTTGTTTTACGACCAAGCACTTTCGTCACCCCGGCCCACGAGCCGGGGTCCCGCTTCTTGCGGGGTAGCGCCAGGCCGCTTGTAAGCGGGACCCCGGATCAAGTCCGGGGTGACGGGAGAAAATTGTTGGGTTAGCCTCTCACCTTGAGAGAGGAGACCACCCACAATGACCGCACCCAACCGCTCCCGTTCCATAGCCGGACGGGTCGCCATCGTCACCGGGGCCGCCAGCGGCATGGGGCGGGCGACGGCGAGGCTGTTTGCGGCCGAGGGGGCCAAGGTGGCGGTGACCGATCTCGACCTTGCGGCCTGCGAGGCAGTGGCGGCGGAGTGCGGCGGGGGCGCCCGCGCCTATGCGCTCGACGTGGCGGACAAGGATGCGATTGCGCGCGTGGTGGCGCAGATCGCGGTGGACTTCGGCGGGATCGATATCCTCGTCAACAATGCCGGCGTCTCCAGCTTCTGCGCGCTCGACGACGATGCCTATGAGGACACCTGGCACCGCGCTGTCGCGGTGATGCTGACTGCGCACCAGCGCATGGTCCGCGCCGCCCTGCCCCACCTGCGCCGCAGCAACGCGCCAAGGATCGTCAATATCGCCAGCACCGAAGGCCTCGGCGCAACCCCCGGCGACACGCCCTATGTCGCGGCCAAGACCGGGGTGACGGGCCTGACCCGCGGCCTCGCGGTCGACCTCGGCCCCGAAGGCATCACCTGCAACTGCATCTGCCCCGGCCCGATTCTCACCGCGATGACCGACAAGGTGCCCGACGAGCACAAGGTCATCTTCGCCAAACGCCGCACCGCCCTCAAACGTTACGGCGACCCGGAGGAAGTGGCGCATATGACGTTGTCGCTGGTGCTCCCAGCGGCAAGCTATATCACCGGCGCGGTGATCCCGGTCGATGGCGGGCTGATGGCGCGGAATGCTTGAAGGTCTTCTGTTAGCGGGGCGTACCTGCTCGCTTGTGCTTACGTCTCTGTAGCCACTCACCAATGATCGCGGCGGCGATACTGATCGCCAAAACAATTGCGAGGAACAACACCAAGCGCCACCATTCGAATGTGCCCGCCAGGACCGATTCTCTCCGCTCGGGCTTGCGAAAGATAACAACACCTAGCAATAGCGCTAGCCAACCGAACGTTCGAAAGACTACATGCCGAAAGAGCAAAGCTTTTGGCTGCGTCGGACCCGCCAACTTGGCTCTGACCTTTTTGCGTTTTTTTGGCATGAGGCTGTCTCCTCACCCCTTCCCCTTCGTCTTGGTCTTCCCGTCCTTCGCGTTCGTCGCGATGAAATCGATGATCATCCCGGCGATATCCTTGCCGGTCGCGCTTTCGATCCCCTCCAGCCCGGGTGAGGAATTGACCTCCATGATCACCGGGCCGTGATTGCTGCGCAGCATGTCGACACCGCACACATTGAGCCCCATGCGCTTGGCCGCGCTGACGGCTGTCGCGCGTTCGGCGGGGGTAATCTTGGCCAGCTCGGCGCTGCCGCCGCGGTGGAGATTGCTGCGGAAATCATCCGCCGCGCCGGTGCGCTTCATCGCCGCCACGACCTTGCCGCCGACCACCAGCGCGCGGATATCCGTCCCGCCGGCTTCCTTGATGAATTCCTGCACCAGGATGTTGACGTTGGCGCCGCGGAAGGCCTCGATCACCGACTTGGCGCTGCTCATCGTCTCGGCCAGCACCACGCCGATGCCCTGCGTCCCTTCCAGCAGCTTGATCACCACCGGCGGGCCGTTGACGGCCTTGATGATCTCCTCGGCCTGCTTGGGATCGTTGGCATAGGCGGTCAGCGGCAGGCCGAGGCCGTGCTTGGCGAGGATCTGCATGCTGCGCAGCTTGTCGCGGCTGCGGCCGATGGCGACGCTTTCGTTGAGAGGCCACACACCCTTCATTTCGAACTGGCGCAGCACGGCGAGGCCGTATTGCGTGATCGAAGCGCCGATGCGCGGGATCACCGCGTCATACTTCGCCACGGTCGCGCCGTTGTAGGTCAGCGTCGGGCGGTGGCTGGCGATGTTCACGGTGCAACGCAGCGTGTTGAGGATGTCGAGAGCATGCCCCCTCTGCTCCGCTGCCTCCTTCAGGCGGCGGTGCGAGTAGAGATCGGGATTGCGCGCCAGCATGGCGATTTTCATTTGAGGATCCTTCGCCGCTCGGCGGCGCTCGACTGGAGGTAACTGCGGCCCGAATCGACCAGGAACCGGCGCCTGAGCGCGGTCCTGCCGATCAGAATTGGAAATTTCATGTCACTGCGGTCAGCCAGGCTGAATTCTGCAGCGAAGCGAAGTTCGCCCAGTTCCAGCACGGTCTTGATGATGTAGCGTTCCTGCGCTTCGCCATTCGAACTGGTGACGATGCGCCGGTCCGCCCGCGGCGCCTCTACCGTAACCGGCTCGCTCGCGCCATGGCCAATATCGAGCAGGAAGCGGACCCAGCGGAGCCCGTCGCGGTCGAAGCGTTCGATCTCGAGGGCATGGAGCGAGGAGGTGCGCGCGCCGGTGTCGATCTTGGCCGGAATGCGCGCGTCGCTCAGCTTCGGCAGGGTGACGAGCTCGCGCCAGCCGACCGTGGCGAGCGGCTTACTCGCCGCCATTGCTGCCGCTTGAGAGAGTGGCGATGGCCAGGCCGTCGCCATCCTCGCCTACCACGAAGCGTCGCAGCACCTTGCCACTGGCATAGTCGACTTCCGCAACGGTGTTGGTGCCGGTTTCGGCGGCATAGATACGGCGGCCATCGGCAGACCAGAGGATCGTGACCTGGAAGCGCGCCTCGGCCTCTTCCTTGCCGCCGATGGGGATCGAACCCTGTTTGGTGGCCGTGGCGAGGTCGATCACCGTCAGCCCGCCATCAGTGAGGTCGGACGTTACCGCGACATCGCCTTGCGGCCTGATGGCCAGACGCAGCGGGAAGCCGCCGGTTGCCACGCGTGACCTGACAGCCAGCGTGTCCGGATCGAGCGCGAATGCCTCGTTCGAACCGCGTGCGGAAACCCACAAGGTGCGGCCGTCGGGCGAAAGGGAGATTCCCTCCGGCTCCTTGCCCATGGCGGCGTGGATGGTGGCAGATTTGCCGACGAGGCCGATCCGCGACACCGTGCCGGAAGCCATGTCGACCGTCCAGGCGGCCGACTGGTCCGGCGCGACTGCGAGCATATGGGTGCCTTCCTGGCCCGTCTTGTATTCGGTCAGCCTCGGCGTCTCGGCCAGCGGGTCCACGATCCGGAAGATCGACGGGCGTCCTTCGGCCGTGGCGTAGATAGCCCCGGAAGGATGCCACACAATTCCGTGCGGCCTGGCCTTTTCGCCCAGATCGATTCGCTTGACCTCGGCAAGATCCGAGGCACGGAAGATCGCAATCGATCGACCGCCGTAGCATCCC
Source organism: Erythrobacter sp. SDW2 (assembly GCF_021431965.1). Classification (NCBI taxonomy): domain Bacteria; kingdom Pseudomonadati; phylum Pseudomonadota; class Alphaproteobacteria; order Sphingomonadales; family Erythrobacteraceae; genus Erythrobacter; species Erythrobacter sp. SDW2. Next base: position 1,508,626 of record NZ_CP090370.1, on the reverse strand, counting down.
AGTGCGACATGCTGCCCGTCAGGTGAGACCGCCAGCTCGTGCGGCGTGGCGCAACTCGGCACCCGCTGGACTTCCTTGCCGGTGGCCAGATCGACCTTGCTCAGCGTGTCCTCGCCCTTGTTGGTGACGAACAGCACCTGCCCAGCCATCGCCGGATCGGCAACCACCGGCGGCGCGGGCAGTTCGGCAGCGGTCGGCGAGCAGCCGGCGAGCGCGACGATGCCCGCCGCCGCCACAAGGACGGGTCTTACCATCCCTGCGGTTTGCCCTTGTTCTGTTCTTCCAGCCATTCCATCAGCGGCGCGAAGTATTCGATCATGGCTTCGCCGCTCATCTCGCGGCTGCCGGTGAAGGCTTCAAGCGCGTCAGGCCACGGCTTCGACGCGCCCATTTGCAGCATGGCATTGAGCTTCGCGCCGACATCCTTGTTGCCGTAGAAGCTGCAGCGATGCAGCGGGCCCTGCCACCCGGCCGCATCGCAAGCCGCCTTGTAGAACTGGAACTGCAAGATCCGGGCGAGGAAATAGCGCGTGTAGGGAACGCTTGCAGGGATGTGATACTTCGCACCGGCGTCGAAGGCGTCATCGGGCCGCTCGACCGGCGGAACAATGCCCTGGTAATCGAGCCGCAATTGGTTCCACGCGGTGTTGTAATCCGCCGGCGCGGTCGAACCGTCGAAGATGCCCCAGCGGTATTTGTCGACCAGATGGGCGAAGGGCAGGAAAGCCACCTTGTCCAGCGCCTGCCGCAGCAGCAGGCCGATGTCCTTCTCCGCGCCCGGCACCTGTTCGGGCTCCAGCATGCCGATCTGGACGAGGTACTCCGGCGTGATCGAAAGCGCGATCATGTCGCCGATCGCCTCGTGGAACCCGTCGTTGGCGCCGTCGAGATGGATGAAATCCTGTTCCTTGTAGGCGCGCTGGTAATAGTTGTGGCCCAGCTCGTGATGGATCACGACGAAGTCATCGCCGTTGCGCTTGATGCACATTTTGATCCGGATATCGTCCTTGTTGTCGAGATCCCACGCGCTGGCGTGGCACACCACTTCGCGGTCAGCCGGCTTGGTGAACATGCTGCGCTGCCAGAAGGTCTCCGGCAGCGGATCGAAACCGAGCGAGGAGAAGAAGCCCTCGCCCACCTTGACCATGTCCTTCTCGCTCAGGCCCTTTTCCTCGATCAGCGAGGTCAGGTCATAGCCGATGTCGCCGGCGCCCTCGGGCGCGACTAGCGGGTAGATATTGCCCCATTCCTGCGCCCACATATTGCCGAGCAGGTCGGCGCGGATCGGGCCGGTCTTGGGCTGGACGGCATCGCCGTATTTCTCATTGAGCTTCCAGCGGACGTAGGTGTGGAGCGCCATGTAGAGCGGCTTCACATCCTCCCACAGTTGTTCCTTGGCGGCGGCGAAGTCATCGGCGCTCATGTCATAGTTCGAACGCCACATGGCGCCGGCATCGGCAAAACCAAGTTCCTGTGCGCCCTGGTTGGCGATCTCGACCATGCGGACATATTCGTCCTTCATCGGCGCGCCTACCTGATCATGCCAGCTGGTCCACATTTCGGCGAACTGCTCAGGCGTGTGCGACATGTTGCCCATCTCGGCTTCGATATCGCTGCCGCTGATGGGCTGGCCGTCGAGCGTGCCCTTGCCCTTGCCGTATTGCCCCGACAGGCTGGTGGCGATCTTCGCCAGCTCGGCCGCTGAACCCTCTGTCGTCGGTGCGGGCAGGACGATGCCGGTGCGCAGACGGGTGAGCTTGCGGGCGACCTCGGGATCGAGCCCCTCGACCTGCGCGTATTTCGCGGCCTGGAGCGCGTATTTGACCGATTTCTCCGTCCCTTCCGCACTCACTTCAGCCAGCAGAGCTTCGGTATCGTCGGTGATGTAGGTCTCGTTGATCCACGCAACCTTTTGCGCACGGTTGCTGAAGCTGGCGAGGTCCGCCTCGACCATTGCCACCCAGTCCGCAGCGCCCTGCGGGGTCATGGGGAATTCGGCGGGGGCTCCGGCCTCGGCAGGGGCATGATGTTCTGCATAGGCCGGTGCGGCCATGGCCAGAGCGAGCGCGGTCAGCGCTGGGGTTATGATCTTCATCGGGACTGTTATCCTCTCTCGGCAAACCGGTTGCGATTGAGACCGGTTTGGACTGCCGGGGCGGCAAATTCAAGCGGCCATCAGGCCGTCGGTGCTGCCCGCCGTTCCAACAAGAGCCCCACGATGGGGAGCACCAAACAGGCCGTCCAGCCGGCGATCTTGGGATATTGCATGGCCGCTGCAATTGCGGCCTTGGTATCGTCACCCCTGCCAACGGCCAACTGCATCACCTCAAGAACGGTTTCCGTCATGTCGGTAGCGAAGAAGACGACCGCCAAAATCGACAGTAGCCAGCCGATTGCCCGCATGCCGCGTTGCAGGAAATAGAGGCCGCCCAAGAGGCTGCCGAGTCCGTAGAGAACGATGAACGCGATATCGCTCAACATCGCTGTAAGCGCTGCGCGATAGACCCCTGCCTGAGCCCATTCTGCCTGGATGAAGTCGACCCTCGCTGCAGTCGCTGCAGTCTGGTGCTCCATGATCCCGCCCGGCACGCTGGGGATCGCGAGCGGTCCGTGCAGCCAGATGGCGACACCGAAGGCCGCCAGGCCGCCGAGCCAGACCAGCAGGAAACGCTTGCGGGAGATCATGCGGTTTCCTCCAGCCAGCGGACGATCGCCTCACCCAGTTCGGGCTTGGTTACGCTGGACATGTGGGTGCCGGGCACCTCGACATAGGCCGCGTCGGGCAGCAGGGCGGCGAGCTCCGGCGCGGAGCCGTTGTCGCGGTCCTCGGCCCCGCAGACTACCAGCGCGGGCATAGTGACATTGGCCAGCAGCGCCAGATCAAGGTCCGGCAGGGCCTGGAGCAGCATGCGCGCTGCCACCCGGTCGGTCCCCTGGCTCTTGAGGAACTGGCGCGAGAAATAGGCCGGGTCGTCGCGGTCGATGGTGTCGAACTCGTCGATCACGCGCAGGAAATGGGCCGCTCGTTTGCTCCACTCCCCCAGACCCGCCGTGCCCATCCCGCCGATGACGAGACGCTGGGGGTGCAGAACGCCCTGCGCCACAGCATGCAGTGAGGTGCGTGCACCGAGCGAAAAGCCGCCCAAAACATAGCCGTCCAGCGCAAGATGATCGACCAGCGCCGCGACATCGCGCACCAGCACGTTCCCGGGGTACTTCGCCGGATCATGCGGCGCCTCGCTCTCGCCGTGGACACGGAAGTCGAGCATCAGCACTTCGTAGCCTGCCGCCGCGATGCCTGCTGCGTGGCCCCAGCGGATCCAGTTCATGTCGGCGTTTGAGAACAGCCCGTGCAACAGAACAAAGGGCGGTCCGCTGCCCATCCGGTGCAGCGCCAACCCGACCCCGTCGAATGACGCGAAACGCTCGGTCTTTAACCCGTCCATGGAGAAGCCGACTAGCCAATGGCGCAGAGCTTATCCAGCCGCATCTGCAACCACGCCAGATCAAACCGGATTGCTCTTAATAAGCATACTTATTATATGCGCACACATGGACAAGAATCTCGCCTGGTTGATGTCGGACAGCACACGCCTTTTGCGCCGTGCGTTCGAAGAGCGCGTGCGAGTCACCGGCATTACCGCGCCGCAGGCGCGGCTGCTGCTGGCGCTCGATCGTTCGCCGGGCGAAAACCAGGCCTTCTACGCCGATCGTCTCGAAGTCGAACCGATAACCCTGTGCCGGATGGTCGACCGGATGGAGGAAGGCGGGCTGGTCGAACGTCGCCACGATCCGGCGGATCGCCGCGCCCGGCTGCTCCACCTCACCGCCACGGCCGAAGGTGAAGTCGCCCGCATCCGCAGTGCCCTCGACGGGATGCTGGACCAGATGGTCGCCGGCCTCGACGAGCGCGAGCAGGACGAGCTTCTGCGAATGCTGCAAGTCGTAACCCGGAACCTCACACCTTCTGCCAGGGTGGAAAGTGTCGCCCATGGCTGATGCCGATGCCGTGATGCCTGCCATGCAAAATCAGCCTGACGCCCCGGCTCCGGCCCTTGTCGCGAAGCAGCGCCGTCGGGGCCGGCTTGCCGTGATGGTATCGGTGCCCCTGCTGCTGGCCGTCGGCGCGTTACTTTACTGGTCGAGCCTGCAGGGCAAGGTCAGCACCGATAACGCCTATGTCCAGCAGGACCGGGTGTCGATCTCGGCCGAGGTTGGGGGGCGGATCGTCGAAGTGCTGGTTGGCGACGGCCAGCAAGTGGCCACAGGCGATCTGCTGTTCCGCATCGACGAGGAACCCTACCGCGTCCAGATCGCCGAAGCCAACGCCAGCATCGCGCAGGCGCAGGCCAGCCGCATCGCGCTTGGCAGCGATGCCGATTTGTCCGGCGCCGCGATCTCGGCCGCGCGCGAGGACATCGCCTTTGCCGAGGCCAACTATGCCCGCAAGGATGCGCTGTTCGAGCGCGGCTTCCTGACCAAGGCCGACCATGACGCTGCATTGCACCAGCTCAACGAAGCGCGCGAGGAGCTGCGCATGGCGCAGGCCCGTCGAGCAGAAGCTCGCGGACGCCTGGCGGTGGGTGCTGCAGTCCCCGGGAAAGACCCGGCCATCGCCGCCGGGGAAGCGCGCAAGGCCGCTGCCGAACTCAACATTCGCCGCACCGAAGTCCGCGCACCCATTGCAGGTATCGTGACCCAGGCGGACCGGCTCCAGATCGGCCAGCAGGTCGTGCAGGGCCTGCCGGTCCTGACGCTTGTCGAAGACAGCAGTTCTTATGTCGAAGCCAATTTCAAGGAAACCGACCTCGCCGACATGGCGGTCGGCCAGCGCGCCGAAATCCGCCTCGACGCCTATCCCGGACTGGTGCTCGAAGGCGTGGTGGAGAGCATCGGTGCCGGCACGGGTTCGGAATTCTCCGTCCTGCCGGCCCAGAATGCGACCGGTAACTGGGTCAAGGTGACCCAGCGCGTTCCGGTGCGCATCCGCATCAAGAGCAAGAGCCCGCGCCGCCTGATCGCCGGCCTCTCGACCGAAGTCACCGTCTTCACTGACGAGCAGTAGCCCATGGCGAGCGCGGCCTTACCCGCCGGTGCCATGGCGCAGAGCGATTCCCCCGCCCATCCCGTCCGCAACCAGCCCCTGCTGATGATCGGGATCATGGCGGCTTCGCTGATCCAGATCCTCGACACCACCATCGCCAATGTCGCGATCCCGCATATGCAGAGCAGCCTCGGCGCCACCGCCGAAAGCATTACCTGGGTGCTGACGAGCTATATCATCGCCAGCGCCGTCGCTATGCCGATCACCGGATGGCTGGCGGATCGCGTCGGCGGGCGCAGGCTGTTCATCCTCTCCGTCATCGGCTTCATCGTCACATCGATGCTGTGCGGGCTGGCGCAGAACCTCGAGGAAATGGTCCTGTTCCGGGCCCTGCAGGGCATCACCGGCGCGTTCATCCCGCCGCTGAGCCAGAGCTTCATGCTCGATACTTCGCGCCCCAGCCGCCACGCGCAGGTGATGGCGATCTGGGGCCTCGGAATCATGCTTGGCCCGATCCTGGGGCCGGTGCTGGGTGGCTGGCTGACCGAGACTGCCAACTGGCGCTGGGTGTTCTTCGTCAACCTGCCGATCGGGTTGTTGGCGCTGGCCATCCTGATGGCCGAGCTGCCGCACCGCGACGCCAAGGCGCGGCGGTTCGACCTGTTCGGCTTCATCATGCTGGGCACGGCGTTGACCGCGCTGCAACTGATGCTTGACCGCGGCACGCAGCTCGACTGGTTCGCATCGGGTGAGATCTGGCTCTATGCCCTGCTCGCTGCCAGCACTGGCTGGATCGCCGTGATCCATTTCGCCACCGCAGGCGAGCCGCTGTTCGACAAGGCTATTTTCGCCGACCGCAACTTCATCATCGCGCTCACCTTCATGCTGGTGATCGGCGTGGTGATGTTCGCCAATATGGCACTGATGCCGCCGATGCTGCAGCGCCTGTTCGGCTATGGCGTGATCGACACCGGCATCGTGCTGATGCCGCGCGGCGTGGGAGTGATGCTGAGCATGCAGCTGTCCGGCCTGCTGCTGCGCAAGGGCGTGGATCCCCGCCTGATCGTCGGCACAGGCTTTGCCATCGCCGCCTGGTCGCAGTGGCTGATGGCCGGATGGTCGCTGGAGACCGACGAGTGGCACTTCATCAGCACCGGGCTGATCCAGGGCCTTGGCCTCGGGCTGGTGTTCATCCCGCTCAATGTCACTGCCTTCTCGACCCTGCCCGGCCGCTTGCGCACCGACGGGTCGAGCCTGCTTAACCTGTCACGCTCGCTCGGCGCTTCCGTGGGAATATCGATCACCACCCTGCTGCTGGGCGTCAACATCCAGACAGCGCACCAGGAACTGGGCAGCCATGTCACCTCGGCCACGGTCAATTCCGTCGATATCTCCGCACTCGACCGCTTTCAGCCAGCAGGCGACGTGGTCATGCGGATGATCGACAACGAGGTGAACCGGCAAGCGGCGATGATCGCCTATGTCGATGACTTCTATCTGATGATGTGGCTCGCCCTGGCAGCGATCCCGCTGGTGTTCGTGATGCGCAAGGCCGGGCCACCTGCGGGGCCGCGCTAGCGCTTCTCCAGCCCCTTCTGCTCCATCCGCCACTTGGCCATCTCGATCCGGTCCTGGCCGAAGAACGGTTCGCCCTCGAACACAAGTGTCGGCACACCCCAGTGCCCGCCCGCCTCGAGCGCGTCCTGGTTGGCGGCGATTTCGGCGTCGAGCACTTCAGCCTCGGAGCTCACTTCTGCGTCCAGTTCGGCAAGGTCGAGCCCGGCCCGTCCGGCGGCTCCGGCCAAGTGGTCGCCCTCGTGCCAGTTCTCCGCCCCGCCCCATATCAGCCGCCCGGCTTCGGCGGCAAAGGCCAATCCCTTGCCCCGTCGCGCGGCCGCCTGACCCAACCGGGTGACACGGCGGATATACGGTTGGTCAGCCGCAATCTCGCGGGTCTGGACATTCTGGATGATCGGATCGGGTCGCGGCGGGCCGAACGGGATGCCGTGAAACTGCGCCACACGGAACATGTCGCGAAAGGTGTAGCCGAGCCAGTTGGGATGGTTACGCTCGAAAAAATCGGGCTGCCGCACCGCCAACGGATAGACCGGGCGCAGCGCGATATCGACGGTGTGAGTCTCGGTCAGCTTGCGGTACCGCCCGATGGCGAGATAGCTGTAGGGAGAGCGGAAGCTGAAGAAGAGGTCGGCGTGCAGGGTCATGCCCGCCTTGTTGCGCGGATCAGCGGAAGAAGCAATTCACCCCGGCATAGAGGCTCGTCACCTTGTCGCCTTCGAGAAAGCCACCAACCGCTTCGCCCAAGGCAAACTCCTCGCCCAGGGTGCTGCCTTCGATCGGCAGGAACTGCGGCGAGGCAGTGATGCGGTCACGCGAGGTGCCGACGGTGATGCCGTTTTCAAGCGCGACCTTGGGATTGGCTTCGTTGTAGAACCAGCCGACCAGACGGTCCTGCTGGAAATTGGCGGTCAGTCCACCGGGATAGCTGGTGAACTGCATCGGCCCCGCGCCGCACTCGCGGTTCTCGTCGCGGCCCTCGGGTTCGCCCATTACGCTTGCCAGCGCCGCCTCCGCCTCGGCGCGCTCCTGCGAGAAGGCGATGGTCTTATCACCCGCCGCAAAACCGCCCCCGCCAAGGACGATGGACTGGCTCGCGGCGGCCACATCGCTCGCCGCCGGTGGCGTGACTTCGCTGCCGCAACCGGCCAGCGCAAGACTGACGACGATCCCGCAAAGCAGACTGCGTTGCACAGCCCTTACCCCTTCTTCAGATGCCGCCGCCCGAGCAGTTCGGCGATCTGGACCGCGTTAAGCGCGGCGCCCTTGCGCAGATTGTCGGAGACACACCACAGGGTAAGGCCGTTGTCGACCGTTGGGTCTTCGCGCACGCGGCTGACATAAGTGGCGCCGTCGCCGGCCGCTTCGACCGGAGTGACGTATCCGGCGTCCTCACGCTTGTCGACGAGCATCACGCCCGGCGCTTCGCGCAGAATGTCCATCGCTTGGCTCGCGCTGATCTCGTTTTCGAACTCGATGTTCACGGCTTCGGAATGGCCGACGAATACCGGCACACGCACGCAAGTGGCGTTGAGTTTGATCCTGGGGTCGAGGATCTTCTTGGTCTCGACGACCATCTTCCACTCTTCCTTGGTCGAGCCATCATCCATGAAGACGTCGATATGCGGAATGACGTTGAAGGCGATCTGCTTGGTAAACTTGCGCTGCTGGATCGGATCGCCGACGAAGATCGCGCGGCTCTGTTCGAACAGCTCGTCCATGCCCGCCTTGCCCGCGCCGGAAACCGACTGGTAGGTGCTCACCACCACGCGCTTGATCGTCGCCGCATCATGCAGCGGCTTGAGCGCGACAACCAGCTGCGCAGTCGAGCAGTTGGGGTTGGCGATGATGTTCTTGCGCTTGTAATCGTCGACCGCGTCAGGGTTCACCTCGGGTACGATCAGCGGCACGTCGGGGTCCATGCGGAAATGCGAGCTGTTGTCGATCACGACGCAGCCGGCCGCTGCCGCTTTGGGCGCATACTCCTTGGCGGGACCGCCGCCCGCCGCGAACAGGGCAATGTCCCAACCGGTGAAGTCGAAATGTTCGATGTTCTTGCACTTGAGCATGCGGCCGGTGTCGCCGAACTCGACCTCGGTTCCGACCGAGCGCGATGAGGCGACGGCCGCCACTTCGTCGCACGGGAATTCCCGCTCGGCGAGGATCTGCATCATTTCACGACCGACATTCCCGGTCGCGCCGACGACGGCTACGCGATAGCCCATTGCAAGAGTCTCCAACTTCGATTGGGGAGGCCCCTTAGCGCCCCCAGGCCCGTCATCCCAGCAAAAGCTGGGATCTTTGGCCAATCAGTTCTTCGCCGATAGCGATCCCAGCTTTCGCTGGGATGACGCACAGCTACTCCGGCGGCACCACCCCATGCGCCTCGAGAAAGCGGAAGATGGTGTTCCATAATTGCGGCGAAATCTGCTCGCCGGCCACACTGTGGGTCTGGCCGGGATAGAGCATCATCTCGAACGGGCGGTTGGCTTCCTGCAGCACCGAGATCAGCTCCGACGAATTCTCGAACACGACGTTGTCGTCGGCCATGCCGTGGATCAGCAGCAGCGGATCGGTCATCTTCGTCGCGTCGGGAATGGCGCTCGCCTTGGCATAGGCCTCGGGCACTTCGCGCGGATCGCCCATGAAGCGTTCGGTGTAATGGGTGTCGTAGAGCTCCCATCTGGTCACCGGTGCGCCCGCTATTCCGGCCGCATAGAGGCCAGGATCGGACTGCAATTGCTTCAACGTCATGTATCCGCCGTAGGACCAGCCGTAGATCGCGATCTTGTCAGGATCGACGAAATCGAGCGTCCCCAGATACTCGGCCCCGGCCTTCTGGTCGCGCACCTCGACCCCGCCCATGGCGCGGTAGATCGGTTGTTCGAATTCGACCCCGCGGTTGGCACTGCCCCGGTTGTCGAGCTGGAACCAGATATAGCCCTTGTCGACAATCGCCTGTCGCAGCGCCCCGTTCCAGCCATTGGCGACGGTCTGCGGTCCCGGCCCGCCGTAGTGGCTGTAGAACACCGGATAGCGCTTGCCCGGTTCCATCTCGGGCGTGATCATTTCCCAGTAGAGATCCGTGCCGTCCTCGGCCTTGATGGTGCCGTAGGTGGTCGGGCGATGGCTGGCGAGGAAGGGCGTGTAGGGATGGTCCGCGTCCAGCGCGTTCTCCTCGATCCAGGTCAGCAGCTTGCCGTCGCGATCCGCGAGATAGGTTTGCGGCGGGCTGTCGTCGCTCGAACGGGTGACGAGCAGCGTCTGGCCCTTGTCGTCCATGCTGGCACTGTAGGTGAAGCCAGGTTCGGTCAGGCGGGTGATCTCGCCGGGCTTAGCGAGGTCGAGGCGGTAGACATGCTGCTCCAGCACGCCGTCCTTGTTGCCGGTGAAGAAAACGGTCTTGGTCTCCTCGTCCACCCCGACCAGCTTGGTGACGACCCAATCGCCCTGGGTCAGCTGCCTGTCGGTGGGGATGATCGGCAAGAAGGTCCCGACCAGTTCAGGCTTAACGCCGTCCTTTGCTTGAAACTTCATCCCGCGGAAGCTGTGATAAAGATGGCCGAAGCCGTCCCGCTCGCTCCACCACACGAACGAGCCGTCCTTGAGGAAACGGTAACTGTCCGACAGGTTGATCCAGTACTCGTCACGCCAGGGAAACTCCGCCGTGATGAACGAGGTTTGGCCAGTGGACAGGTCGACCTCGAGCAAATCGAGCCGGGTCTGTTGCCGGTTCTGGCGCTGGACGAAGAGCCTCCCGTCAGGGGCCCAGTCGACACGGGCGACATAGAAGTCGGTCGGATCGGAAGGGTTGTAATCCTCGGCGGGCTGATCGCTGGTCAGGTCGATCTTGACCTTGTTGCCGCCATCCGGGTCCATCACGAACAGTTCGACGATGGCATTGTCGCTGCCCGCCACCGGATAGCGCTGGTCGAACACCTTGGTCCCCGTCGCGCCGATGGCGGCGCGGGTGACCACGCCGACCGGGCTTTCGTCGGTGCGCTGGACGACGATGCGCTTGTCATCCGGCGACCACCAGTAACCGGCGAGCCGCGACATTTCTTCCTGTGCGACGAATTCGGCCTCGCCCCAGCGGACGGTATCGGCTTCCTTGGGCGTGATCGGCGTTGCTTCCTTGCCGACTTCACCGACCCACAGCTGGCGATCGCGGACGAAGGAGACATACTTGCCGGTCTTGCTGAGCGAGGGGTTGAGCTCGCTCTCCTCGGTATCGGTCAGCCGTTGTACGCTGCCGTCGAGCTTCGCCAGGTAGAGGTCGCCGTCGAGCGGGACCAGCAGGCCCGAACCGTCGGCGTTCCACTGGTAAGAGACGATGCCCTTGAGGCTGCCGATCCGCGCCCGCTCGCGCTGCATCTTCTCGTCTTCGGAAAGCTCGCGCCCGCTGCCCAGTTTCTCGCTGTCGACCAGCATGGACCATTCGCTGGTCTCGCGGTCATAGGCCCACAGGTCGTAGCGCTGCAGATCGTCGGCGCGGTTCTTCAGCAGGGTGAGATAGCGCCCGTCCGGCGACAGCTTGGCCTGCCGCGGGCTCGGCCCGTTGAGCGAGGGCGAGGCGAAGACGCGCTCGAAGGTCAGGTCCTGCGGCTCGCTCACCGGATTGTCTCCGGCAATAGCAGGTGTGGCGAAAAGGAGCGAAGCGGTAGCGGCAATAAGCAGGCGCATAGCAAGAAGCTGGAACTCCAAAGAGAAAGGGCGCCCCGGCATGTAAGCCAGGACGCCCTTTCGTCAAACCTTTTGGGTCGGTGCGCTTATTCGCCCTTGGCCGGACGGTTGTCGCGACGCTCGGCGATACGGGCGCTCTTACCGGTGCGGCCACGCAGGTAGTAGAGCTTCGCACGGCGCACCACGCCGCGGCGGACCACGGTGATGCTGTCGACGATCGGCGAGTAGAGCGGGAACACGCGTTCCACGCCTTCGCCGAAGCTCATCTTGCGCACGGTGAAATTGCTGTTGATCGAACGGTTCGAGCGGGCGATCACGACGCCTTCGAACATCTGCACACGCTCGCGCGTGCCTTCGACAACCTTCACGCCGACGCGAACGGTGTCGCCGGCACGGAATTCCGGAATCTCCTTGCCAGCCTTGGCAATTTCTTCCGCTTCGATCTGCTGGATCAGGTTCACTGGTCCATGTCCTTCTTCTTTCGCCGCGCACCAGAGGCAGGTTGGACCCGAGCGTCACTGTAACGCTCCCAAAGGTCCGGCCTGCGTAGCCGTGTGATCTCTTCCGCCTGGGCTTTGCGCCAAGCGGCTATCTTCGCATGATCCCCCGATCGCAGCACTTCAGGGATCGTGCGCCCTTCCCATTCATAAGGTCGGGTGTAGTGCGGGTATTCGAGCAATCCGTCTTCGAAGGATTCCTCATGCCCGCTGGAAGGCGCGCCCATTACTCCGGGAAGCAGGCGAATGCAAGCGTCGAGTATGGCCAGCGCCGCGGTCTCACCGCCGGAGAGGACGATATCGGCGAGGCTGACTTCCTCGATCCTGCGCGCCTCGAAAATCCGCTCGTCGAAACCCTCGAACCGGCCGCACAGGATGACGACGCCGGGGCCCTCCGCCAGCTCGCGGATCCGCCCCTGGGTGATGGGCCTGCCCCGCGGCGTCATGGCGAGGATGGGGCGGCGCGCTAAAGCCCCCTCCTCTTCAGAGGAGGGGGTTTGGGGGTGGTGGCCGAAAGCAACTGCATCAGCGGCTTCCACCACCCCCTCCGCGCCTGCGGCGCTCCTCCCCCTCCTCTGAAGATGAGGGGGCGTGATAGAATCCAGCGCCGCCGCCAGCACATCCGCCTTGAGCACCATCCCCGCCCCGCCCCCGGCCGGCGTATCATCGACCGTGCGGTGCCTGTCAGTGGCGAAATCGCGGATCTGGACGGTCTCGCACGACCAGTCCCCCCGCTCGAGCGCCTTGCCCGCAAGCGACACGCCGAGCGGCCCGGGGAACATCTCCGGGTAGAGGGTGAGGATGGTAGCGGCGAAGGTCATGGATCGATCCACTCGCCTGCTTCCAGCACTCTGGCAATATGGCGGAGTTCAAGTCGCTCAATTCTTTGCTTCTCGCGACGCAGCGGCAGGCCTTTCGACATCCGAACCAGAGCGATGATCGGGGTGAACGGCAACGCGAGGCAGCCTGTTACATCTGTACCCTCGTTCAACTCAGTATAGCGATCCCACGGCCAATCAAATACCCAAGCACCGAACCGCTCCGCTAGCTTCATGGCGAAGTCGTCAATGTCTAGCCCATAGATTCCTAGATCTTGAGCAATCGCGCTTTCTGGCGCCGCATCCGTGCATCCGTGCTCGATTTGCGCGACCCACATAACATAGGGAAGCGCGCCATCATCCAAGGACGGCGGTTCAGTCCGCACTGAAAATTACCCCATTCTTCGCCCGCGTATCGACCCTCAGCTCGAACACATCGGGCCGCGAGTAGTGGCCGTCGGTGTCGAGGCTCGCCAGTCCCTCCGCAATCGCAGCTATATTCAGCTCTGCGAACAGAGTTTCCTCGCCCTGGCCTGCTTGTGCGACGACGCCGGCATCGGGCGCGGCGATCAGGCTGCCACCCTTGTTGAGCACTTCGACCGGGATGGCTTCGATCAGTTCGCGCGCGGCCGCATCGGCATTCTTGTTTGCGCTACCGCCTGCGGCTGCTTGAGCGCGGGCACACCGCTCCAGCCCGTCGAACAGATCGTCCTTGTGCTGCACCAGCCCCGCCGCCAGCACGAAGCAGCGGCCCTCCATCGCATAGTGCCGGCTGGCGATGGCATATTGTTCTCGCACCGTCGGCCAGGCGGCGACATGCACATGCTCGCCGAGATTGTGCATCGCCGCGCGGGCGAGCGGCATCCAGTGTTCCCAGCAGATCAGGCTGCCGACGCGGCCCCATTCGGCCTGGTGCGCTCCAATCGTCGAACCGTCGCCGCGCATCCACACCAGCCGTTCGCCATGGGTGGGGACGAGCTTGCGGTGGTCGAGCGGTGCCTCGCCCGGGCGGAAGGTCAGCTGGTTGTTGTAGAGCGAATTGCGCACCCGCTCATGCGCGCCGATGCTGATCACCGCGCCGCTTGCGTCGCACAGTTCCTGCAAGGGCAGCAGCCGCTCGTCCCCCGGCACCACCGCCTGTTCCAGCAGGATGCGGTGCAGCGCCTTGCTGCCCGGATGGTCCCACAGCGCCGCGCCGGGTGCCTCGTCGAGCCATAGCGGATAGCCGCCGAGGAAGGTCTCGCCGAATGCCACCAGCTGCGCCCCACCCTCGATCGCCTCGCGCGCCAGCCGCACGGCCTTGTCGATCCCGTCCCCGATGGCGAGCGAGATCGGCGCGGCCTGGCAGATGGCGACGTTTAGAGCGGTCATGCCCTGCGCCCTAGCTTGCCGGGGAGCGCTTTGCCATCCCGTGCGTTGCGGCGGCATGGACGAGAACGAAATCGACGACTGCATCATCGTGGGTGGCGGCCCCGGCGGGCTGACGGCGGCGATCTATCTTGCGCGCTATCACCTTTCGATCCGGCTGTTCGACTGCGGCACCAGCCGCGCCGTGCTGATCCCGCGCACCAACAATCATGCCGGCTATCCGGACGGCATTCCGGGGATCGAGCTGGTCGGCAACATGCTCGCCCAGGCCGAGAAATTCGGCGTCGTGCGCGAGGAGAAGAAGGTCGTCCATCTCGCCAAGGCGGGAGACCGCTTTATCGTCGGCACGGACGAAGGAACCTTTACTGCGCGCAGCGTGCTGCTGGCGACGGGGGTGTTCAACCGCCATCCGCCGGGCATGAGCGACGACTTCCACGACAAGGTGATGGCGAAGTGCCTGCTGCGCTATTGCCCGGTGTGCGACGGCTACGAGGTGACCGACAAGCGCGTGGGCATCATCGGCACGGGTGAGCATGGCACAGCCGAGGCGCTGTTCCTGCGCGGCTTCACCCGCGATATCACGCTGATCGCGCCAAGAGGGGAGCACAATCTGTCCGGCGAATGCATGGACCAGCTCGACGAGGCGGCCATCGCGCGGACCCAAGGGCCATGCGGACGCTACGAAATTCGCGGCGACAGGCTGGCGGTCGAGACGGCGGAGGGATGGCTGGAATTCGACAGCGTCTATCCTGCCCTGGGCAGCGATATCCGCTCCGAACTGGCGCAGGCGGTCGGCGCGAAATGCGGCGAGAACGGCTGTATCGTGGTCGACGATCACATGCGCACGAGCGTGCCGGGCCTCTACGCCGTGGGCGACGTGGTGAAGGGTCTCGACCAGATCGGCCACGCGATGGGCGGCGCGGGGATCGCCGCGACCGACATTCGCAACACCCTGGCCGAGCAGCGACCGATCCGGCGCTAGTCGGTAACGAAGTCGGCGGCGATGACCATGCGGGCGTGATCCCATTCCAGCACCGCCTGCGGGGTCATGGGAACCATGAAACTCTTCATGCCCTTCTCGGGAACCGGGTCCTTGGCAATCTCCACGATATCGGTCGCACCGAAATTGTGGACGTCGAGCACAGTGCCAACCGGATCGCCCACATCGGTGACGACTGCCAGGCCGATCAGGTCGGCGTGGTAATACTCGCCCTCGGCCAGGGGCGGGAGTGCATCTCGCGAGACGCTGAGCGTGGTGCCGCGCAGGGCCTCGGCCTGTTCGCGGGTCTGCACTTCGGCGAAGCGGGCGATGGCGCCGCCCTTGTTATCGCTGCGAAGTTTAGAGAGGGTCAGCGCACCCTGATTGAAGCTCCTGTGGGCTTTCAGGGCATCGAACCCTTCGCCCAGCAGCTTCAGACGGACTTCGCCCGCCACGCCATGCGCACCGGTAACGGCGGCCAGCGTGACGGGCGTGTCGGGTCCATTCCCCTCCCGCTTGCGGGAGGGGTGAGGGGTGGGCGAGGCCGGGCGCGTCATAGCGTTACGCGCCCACCCCCGGCCCCTCCCGCAAGCGGGAGGGGATGAGAGGCATCAGCCTTCCGACTTTTCTTCGGCGGCTTCGTCAGCGGGAGCTTCTTCAGCAGGAGCTTCCTCGGCTGCGGGTGCCTCCTCAGCCGGGGCAGCTTCCTCAGCGGCCGGAGCTTCTTCAGTGGCTGCTTCTTCGGCAACAGCTTCTTCAGCAGCGGCTTCTTCAACCGGTGCTTCTTCAGCCGGAGCTTCGGCAGCGGCCTTGGCAGCTTCCTCGGCCTCGGCAGCCTTGGCGGCCTTTTCCTCGGCGCGTTCCTTGGCGGCATCGCCCGGTTCGCCCTTCTTCGGGTTGTTCTTCGGCGCGCGCTCGAGGATGCCGGCGGCGTCGAGGAAGCGGTGGACGCGGTCCGACGGGGTCGCACCGACGCTCAGCCAGTGGCGGGCGCGGTCTTCGTTGAGCTTCACGCGCTCGCCCGAATCCTTCGGCAGCATCGGGTTGTAGGTGCCGATCTGCTCGAGATACTTGCCGTCACGCGCAGCGCGCGAGTCGGCGACGACGATGCGGTAATAGGGACGCTTCTTCGCACCACCGCGCGAGAGACGGATTGCAACTGCCATTGTATTCTACCTTTCCAATTCAAATCACTGATTAATTTAATTTTTCTTGTTCAACATATCGCGAAGCTCGGGCGGCAGCGTGTCCATGTCGACGCTGGGGCCCTTGCCCCCGGAACCGCCCATTCCGCCAAGTCCAGGGAGGCCGCCAAGACCGCCCATCCCGCCGCCACCCATGCCGGGCATTCCGCCGCCGCCGAACATGGCAGCGAGGCCCTTAAGCCCGCCCATCTTCTTGATCTGCTTCATCGCGCGGCCCATTTCCTGGTGCATCTTCAGCACCTTGTTGATCTCCTGCACCGAAGTGCCGGAGCCGGCCGCAACGCGCTTCTTGCGCTTGGCGTTCATCAGTTCGGGACGGGCGCGTTCCTTGGGCGTCATCGAACCGATGATCGCGTCCATGTGGACCAGCACCTTGTCGTCCATGCCGCTGGCCGCCATCGCCGCCTTGGCCTTCTTCATGCCCGGCATCATGCCAGCGAGCGCGCCGATCCCGCCCATGTTCTGCATCTGGCGGAGCTGCATACGCAGGTCGTTGAGATCGAACTTGCCTTTCTCCATGCGCTTGGCGAGCGCTTCGGCTTCCTCGACCTTGATCGTCTCGGCAGCCTTCTCGACCAGGCTGACGATGTCGCCCATGCCGAGGATCCGGTCCGCCACCCGCGCCGGATGGAAGGCTTCGAGCGCATCGAGTTTCTCGCCCGTGCCGGCGAACTTGATCGGCTTCCCGGTAACAGCGCGCATCGAAAGCGCCGCGCCGCCGCGGGCATCGCCGTCCATCCGGGTGAGGATCACGCCGGTGAGCGGGACCTCGTCGGAGAAATTCTGCGCCACATTGACCGCGTCCTGGCCGGTCAGGCTGTCGACCACCAGCAGCACTTCGGTCGGCGCGGAAACGCCGGCGACGGCCTTCATCTCGGCCATCAGCGCTTCGTCGACATGCAGGCGTCCCGCGGTGTCGAGCAGCAGGACGTCGAAGTTCTGCAGGCGCGCGGCTTCCAGCGCGCGGCGGGCGATATCGACCGGCTGCTGGCCCTGCACGATCGGCAGGGTCGCGACCTCGGTCTGCTCGCCCAGCACCGCCAGCTGTTCCTGCGCGGCCGGACGGTTGACGTCGAGCGAGGCCATCATGGCCTTCTTGCCGTGCTTCTCGCGGATATATTTGGCGAGCTTGGCGGTGGTGGTGGTCTTGCCCGAACCCTGCAAGCCAACCATCATGATCACGACCGGCGGCTTGGCTTCCAGGACCAGCGGAACGTGGCCGTTCTCACCGTCATCGCCGCCCAGCATCGCCACCAGCTCGTCATTGACGATCTTGATGACCTGCTGGCCCGGCGTGACCGACTTGAGCACGCTTTCGCCGACGGCCTTTTCCGTGACCTTGTCGATGAAGCTGCGCGCGACGGGCAGTGCCACATCGGCTTCGAGCAGCGCGATCCGCACTTCGCGCATGGCATCGCGCACGTCCTGCTCGCGCAGCGCCCCGCGGCCGCGCAGGCGGTCGAAGGTTGCACCAAGGCGATCGGACAGGGCGTCGAACATCGCAACTCCAAACTCAAACCGGCTTATTTATTGGTCGCTTCCCGAACCGAAAAAGCGGCGAGCGCTTTTTCTGGGAAACTCCCGAACGCGAAAAACGCCGGCGGATGAGAACTCATCGGCCAGCGTGCGGTTTTCACCACGAATATCAATCAAGTGGTGGAGCCTAGCGGGATCGAACCGCTGACCTCCTGCATGCCATGCAGGCGCTCTCCCAGCTGAGCTAAGGCCCCAATCACTTGTTTCACCGAGCCCCTGGGAGGGCCCGACCCTTGCGGGAAGCGGCGCTTTATGAGGGCATTTTTCCTTTCGCAAGGAAAAAGTGCCGCCGCACGCCATCCGGCGCGCGAAATCCCCGCTCATGCGACCTGATGGTCGCGTCGCTGCGGGCGCGCGGTCGCGCTTGCACTCGCCTGCGGCTCGCGTCCTTGGACCCAGAACGCTATCGAGTGGCGGAGCACGGTCCGCGACCAGCGGGCCGCAAGGCCGACTGGCCGCCCGCAGGTGCTCGGTGCGCAGCACCGAAATCGCACCGAGGATGAACCCGCGGATGCGGGTTCATGAAACAAAAAGATTCAACTATCGTCGGTGTCGTCGTCGTCACCGCCGGTGGTGACGCCGAGATCGTCGTCGCCGCCCAGATCGACTTCATTGTCGGGCGAATCGTCGTCTTCGTCGACGTCGATGTCCAGATCGTCATCGCCCAGATCGCTGTCGGGCTCGACGTCCTTCTTCTTCTCTTCCTCGAACGGGATCGGCTGCTTGGTCTTCAGCACGGGCTCGGGGTGCCACTCTTCGCCGCATTCGATGCAGGCGACGGGGTCGTCCTTGCCGAGATCGTAGAAGCGGGTCCCGCATTTGGGGCAGCTACGCTTGGTGCCCCATTCTGGCTTGGCCATGTCTCACTGTTCCTTTGGTCGGGCGTCCGGTCATCGAAGCCCGCGAAAAATTCTCTATCTTGATGGGTAGCAAAAGGCCCCGAATCAAGAGCGCCGCGCGCCTTGCCATAGGGGCACCCCCCTGTCAAAGACCGCGCCGCATGACAGGCCATTCCGCAGACCAGCCGACCCCGCATCGCTTCACCGCCTCCGGGCCGCTGAAGGGCCGCATCCGCGTGCCGGGCGACAAGTCGATCAGCCACCGCTCGATCATGCTCGGCGCTCTGGCGGTGGGCGAAACGCGGGTAACGGGCCTGCTCGAAGGCGAGGACGTGATGGCGACCGCCGCCGCGATGCGGGCGATGGGCGCTTCCGTTGAGAAGACCGGCGAGCAATGGCGCGTCCACGGCGTCGGTGTCGGCGGGCTGCTGCAGCCGCGCGAGGCGCTCGACATGGGCAACAGCGGTACCTCGACCCGCCTGCTGATGGGCCTTGTCGCCAGCCATGGCATCACCGCGACCTTCACCGGCGACGCGAGCCTCTCCAAGCGTCCGATGGGCCGGGTCATCGAACCCTTGAGCAAAATGGGCGCGCAGTTCCATGGCGCGCAATCTCCGTCTTGGGGCGGCACATTGCCGCTGACCATGGAGGGCCTGTGCCCCGCCGTGCCGATCACCTACCGCCTGCCTGTCGCAAGCGCGCAGGTGAAGAGCGCGGTGATGCTGGCCGGGCTCAACACGCCGGGCATCACCACGGTGATCGAGCCGGTCCCGACCCGCGACCATTCCGAGCGCATGTTGCGCGGCTTCGGCGCGCAGATCGAGATCGACGAAGTCGGCGGTGAGCGCGTGATCCGCGTACACGGAGAAGCCGACCTGACGCCTCAGGTCATTGAAGTCCCGGGCGACCCCTCGTCGGCCGCTTTCTTCGTCGTCGCGGCGCTGCTGGTGGAAGGGAGCGATCTCGTCATCGAGAATGTCGGCCTCAACCCGACCCGCGCCGGCCTGTTCGAAGTGCTGCGTCAGATGGGCGGCAGTATCGAGGAACTGAACCCCCGCGAAGTCGGCGGCGAGCCGGTGGCGGATTTGCGGGTGCGGCACTCCGCCCTAACCGGCATAGAGGTCGATCCCGCTATTGCGCCGAGCATGATCGACGAATTCCCTGTGCTGTTCGTCGCTGCCTCGCTGGCGAAGGGCACCACCAACACCAGCGGGCTCGAGGAACTGCGGGTCAAGGAAAGCGACCGCCTCGCCGCGATGGCCGCTGCCCTGACCGGCGCAGGCACGCAGATCGAGGAGCGTGAGGACGGCCTCGTCATCCACGGCACCGGCGGAGCGCCTCTGCGCGGCAGCGCCAACAGCCGCACCAGGACCCTGCTCGACCACCGCATCGCCATGAGCATGGCAGTGGCGGGTCTGGCCAGTCGCGACGGAGTCGAAGTGGACGACACCCGCCCCATTGCCACCAGCTTTCCCAACTTCGTCGCGCTGCTCGAAGCGGCGGCCTTCTGAATACCAGCGCAGGACTCCGCGAAATACTGTCTTGCCTCCGACTGATTTGGCAGCGAAATGGGAGTGGGGTTGGCCTGGGGGAAAATATGCAACGCACAACTTTGATTCGGTACACATCTGCTGCCGTTGCCTGCGCAATCATCGCTTCGCCCGTTGCGCCCATCTCGGCCCAGGTGGGTGGCTCGACTGGCGCGGCGCGGACATCAGCCGCCTATGACGCGGACCGGATCGTCACCCAGGTATTCCTGGAAGATCTGGCAGCCATCGCCCGCAACAATGGCGATACCATCGTCAGCGAGGGCAAAATGGGTGACGTGTCGGTGCATGCGGTCACGCCCGAAGGGCTGAACTATATCTTGATCGGTACCGTGTGCGACCTGCCGGATTACGGTCCAGGCTGTCTGGGGGTCGACTTTCAGGTCCGCTATGATGCCGACTACCGGGTCACGCTGGAAAATATCAATCGCGCCAATCGGGCCTTTTCCGCTAGCAAAACCTCGCGCGGGTATAACGAGAGTGGCGGCGACACGGTGTTCATCACCCATTACACCATTCTCGATGGCGGGCAGAAGATGGGCAATCTTTCGACCATCCTGATCAACGTGCTGGATATTGCCCCACAGGTTGCCGATATCATCTGGCCGGCATAGCGGCGCTTGTCGCGCGATCCCTGCTTGCCCGAAATGGATGCGCACCATAGTCAGCGCGGCATGAACATACCTTCCCGTCAGAGAGCGGCCGGATGATGCCGCTCGATATCTACAGTCTCGTCGGTTTCGTCGGGACCGCCTGCATTATCGGGGCCTATGCCTATTTGACCTTGAGCAATGCACCAAACCCCTACCTTCTCCACGGCACCAACCTCGCCGGGGCAGCGCTCCTGACGGTGTCGCTTCTGGTTCACACCAATTGGCCCAGCCTGGTGCTGGAAGGGTTCTGGGCTGCGATTGCCATTACGGGGCTGGTTAAGGCCGCAAGGGCACGAAGGAAGGCGACATGATCATCGCCGTCGACGGTCCGACCGCTTCGGGCAAGGGAACCATTGCCAAGGCGCTGGCCGCGCATTTCGGGCTGCCACATCTCGATACCGGACTGCTCTATCGTGCGGTCGGGCGGCAGGTGGCGCTGAACGGCGGCGATCCCGACGATCCCGACGATGCGCTGGCGGCGTGCGAATTCCCGGATGCGCTGCTTGAGGACGAGTTCCTGCGCTCGGAGGAAGTCGGCGGGCTTGCCAGTCGGGTGTCGGTGCATCCGTCGGTGCGGCAGGCGCTGTACGAACGGCAACGCGCATTCGCCTTGCAGCCGGGCGGAGCGGTGCTCGATGGGCGCGACATCGGAACCGTGATCGCGCCTGAAGCGGACGTCAAGCTGTTCGTCACTGCCAGCGTCTACCAGCGCGCCCGCCGCCGCTGGCTGGAAATGACCGACCGCGAGATCGAGATCAGCCTCGATGCCATCGAGCAGGACATCGCCGCCCGCGATGCCCGCGATATCGGGCGGGCCAATGCACCTTTGCGCGCTGCGCCCGATGCGTTGGTGTTCGACACCACCAGCTTCGACCGCAACCAAGCGATTGCCGAAGCGATCGCTGCGGTCGAAGCGAAGCTGGCCTAGCCCCATTTTCCTTGCATTCCCCCCGCCTTTGGCCTAGGCGCGCGGCCGTTCTCGAGCATCCCTGGATCGACGGAACCTTCGCGGCGGCATCCGGCCTCGCGGAGATCACGGCCCTCTTGCCCCGTACACCTGTGCAATCGTGCATGGGGGACGGAGAAAGACCCCGGAAAAACCGGTGGCCGGTAGCAGATGATTAGGACACGCAACCATGGCGACTTCTGCCAACCCCACGCGCGACGATTTCGAAGCGCTCCTCAATGAACAACTCGGCGGCGCAGGCGATGAAGGCTTCGAAGGCCGCGTCGTCAAGGGCACCGTCACCGCAATCGAAAACGGTTTCGTGATCGTGGACGTCGGCCTCAAGAGCGAAGGCCGCATCGATCTCAAGGAATTCCAGCGCGGCGAAGGCGACGAAGCCCCGACCGTCGGCAGCGAAGTCGAAGTCTTCGTCGACCGCGTCGAGAACGCCGACGGCGAAGCCATGCTCAGCCGCGACCGCGCTCGCCGCGAAGCCGCCTGGGACAAGCTGGAAAGCGAGTTCGGCGAGGGCGTCCGCGTCGAAGGCCGCATCTTCGGCCGCGTCAAGGGCGGCTTCACCGTCGACCTCGACGGCGCCGTGGCCTTCCTGCCCGGCAGCCAGGTGGACATCCGCCCGGTCCGCGACGTCGGCCCGCTGATGGACATGCCGCAGCCGTTCCAGATCCTGAAGATGGACCGCCGCCGCGGCAACATCGTCGTGTCGCGCCGCGCGGTGCTTGAAGAAACCCGCGCCGAACAGCGCAGCGAGCTGATCAGCGACCTCGCCGAAGGCCAGGTCATCGACGGCGTCGTCAAGAACATCACCGATTACGGTGCCTTCGTCGACCTCGGCGGCATCGACGGCCTGCTGCATGTCACCGACATGAGCTACAAGCGCGTCAACCACCCGAGCGAAGTGATCGAGATCGGCCAGACCGTGACCGTCCAGATCGTCCGCATCAACTCGGATACCCAGCGCATCAGCCTCGGCATGAAGCAGCTGGAAAGCGATCCGTGGGATGGCGTCGCCGCGAAGTACCCGGTCGGCATGAAACTGACGGGCACTGTCACCAACATCACCGAATACGGCGCGTTCGTCGAAATCGAGCCCGGCATCGAAGGCCTGGTCCACGTTTCGGAAATGAGCTGGACCAAGAAGAACGTCCACCCCGGCAAGATCGTCTCGACCTCGCAGGAAGTCGAAGTCATGGTGCTGGAAGTCGATAGCGAGAAGCGCCGCATCTCGCTCGGCCTCAAGCAGGCCCAGCGCAATCCGTGGGAAGAGTTCGCCGAGAAGCACCCGGTCGGCAGCGAAGTCGAAGGCGAAGTCAAGAACGCCACCGAATTCGGCCTGTTCATCGGTCTCGACGGCGATGTCGACGGCATGGTCCACATGTCGGATATCGCCTGGGGCATCTCGGGCGAAGACGCGCTGGCGCTCCACCGCAAGGGCGAGATGGTCAAGGCCGTTGTGCTCGACGTCGACACCGACAAGGAACGCATCAGCCTCGGCATGAAGCAGCTCGAGAAGGGCGCCCCGTCGGCTGCCGGTGCGGATTCGAGCTCGCTGCGCAAGAACGAAACCGTCACGGTCACCGTTCTCGAAGTCCGCGATGGCGGCCTCGAAGTGCAGGTCGGCGAAGACGGCGCGACCGGCTTCATCAAGCGTTCGGACCTCGGCCGCGACCGCGACGAGCAGCGCACCGACCGCTTCCAGCCCGGTGCCAAGGTCGATGCCATGGTCATCGGCTTCGACCGTTCGAAGAAGCCCAACTTCTCGATCAAGGCCCTGCAGATCGCCGAAGAGAAGGAAGCCGTGGCCCAGTTCGGTTCGGCCGACTCGGGTGCATCGCTCGGCGACATTCTCGGCGCAGCGCTGAAGAAGAAGGAAGACTAAGCTCTTCCCTCCCGGTTCGGGGTAATCAGAAAGGCCCGCTTGCCATCGCGGCAGGCGGGCCTTTTCACCCTTGGGGGACTAGCATACAGTGCCCACTATGCTTCAGATCCACCAGTTCCCGTGCCTGTCCGACAACTACGGCTACCTCGTCCACGATCCCGCCAGCGGCGAGACCGCGGCGATAGATACGCCCGACGGTGCCGAGTACCTGCGCCAGGCGCAGACCAAGGGTTGGATCATTACCCAGATCTGGAACACCCACTGGCACCCCGACCATGCCGGCGGGAACAAGGCCATCGTTGAAGCCACCAGCGCCACGATCATCGCCCCGCAGGAGGTCGAGAAGATTTCCGCCATCGACCGCGTGGTGGCGCATGGCGACACCGTCGCGCTGGGCGGCTTCACCGCCGACGTGATCGACGTTTCGGGCCACACCAACGGGCATATCGCCTACCATCTGCCACAAGCAGGCGTGGCTTTTGTCGGCGACAGCGTCTTCGCGCTGGGTTGCGGCCGGATGTTCGAAGGCGAGCCGAAGCAGTTCTGGGACAGCCTCAGCCGGATCAAGGCGCTCCCGCCCGAAACCATGCTTTATTGCGCCCATGAATACACCGAATCCAATGCGCGCTTCGCGGTCCACGCGGACCCGGACAACGAGCAGTTGCGAGCCTATGCAGCATGGGTGATCGAGATGCGCAAGACCGGCGAGCCGACCGTTCCGACGGAACTGGGCAAGGAACTCGCCACCAACCCCTTCCTGCGCGCCGATGATCCGGTGCTGGCAGCGAAATGGGGCGGATCGACCCCCGCCGAGACATTCGCCGCGCTGCGTGCGGGCAAGGACAATTTCTAGCTCCATGAAGGCCTTGCGCGTCCAGCAGCTGTCCGACGACCTCTCGGGCATCGAACTGGTCGACCTGTCCGTGCCGGAGCGAGGCCCCGGGGAAGTGCTCGTCCGCGTCCACGCCGCCTCGCTCAACTTCCCGGACCTGCTGATGACGCAGGGGAAATACCAGTTCAAACCCGTACCGCCCTTTACCAGCGGGATGGAGCTTGCTGGCGAAGTGGTCGAAGCCGACAGCGACAGCGGCTTTGCAGCGGGCGATCTCGTGATGGGCGGGGCCAAGACCGGCGGCTTTGCCGAATACGCGGCAGTCCCGACCCGCTCCCTTCGGCGAGTACCCGAAGGCATCTCCGCTGCGGCGGCGGCTTCGATGGGGGCAACCTATCTCACCGCCTATGTCGCGCTGGCTGAATTGGGCGGACTGGAAGCCGGACAAACTGTACTTGTTCACGGGGCCAGTGGAGGGGTCGGCCTCGCCACCTGTGACCTTGCCAAGGCGCTGGGGGCCACGGTCATCGCCGCAACCCACAATCCGGCCAAGCTGGACGCACTCAAGGCGGCACGCGGCGTCGACCATGCGATCGTCAACACCGGGCGGTTTCGCGAGGATGTGATCGCCCTGACCGACAGTCGCCTGTGCGACCTGGTATTCGACCCGGTCGGTGGCGACGTGTTCGACGAAAGCACCCGCTGTGTCGCATTTGGTGGCAAGCTGCTGGTGGTCGGTTTTGTTTCCGGGCGCATTCCGGAGATCGCGGTCAATCTCCCGCTGATCAAGGGCTTTTCCGTCGTCGGGGTGCGCGCAGGCGAATACGCGCGACGATTCCCGGACCGCGGTGACCGGATCATGGCGGAGATTGCGCAACTCGCCAGCACCGGTGCAATCCAGCCGCATATCGACCGCACCCTGCCGCTGGAACGATGGCGCGAGGCTTTCGGCGCCATGGCAGCGGGTGAGTTGATCGGGAAAGTGGTGCTTCAGCCGGGATAGGGTGACTGTTTGAGCAGACCTGCCAAATGCGCGGCATTGCTGGCGACCATCTTTGCGGTTTCCGACACCTTGCGCGGGCGATGCTCGAGATCCTTGAAATCGACACTGCCCATGGCTTCGCCGACCCAGTAACAGGCCGCGACAGCCGGGATCGTCCACCCGGTATCGTTCAGGCTTTGGAAAATCTGCGAGGAGGCACAATGGGCTCCGTCCTCATTGCCGACAATCGCCGCTACCGCGACCTTGCCATAGCTGGGCATCCGCCCTGCATCGTCCGTTTCGCCAAGGAAGGCGTCCATCCGTTCGAGGGCACGCTTCGCAACGGAAGAGGCCTGTCCCATCCAGATCGGGGTCCCGAAGACCAGGATGTCGGCAGCCAGGACCTGCTCACGGATATGGGGCCAGTCATCGCCCTCGCCTTCATCTGAGGACACGCCGGGCTTGATGTTGAAGTCAGCCAGCCGGACAGGGTCCCCGACCGTCACATCGTGCTTGGCGAAGGATTCGCGCAAGACGCCGATCATGGCATCGGTGGAACTTGCGCGGGCGCCGGAGGGAGCCAGCGAGCAATTGAGGGCACATGCAGTAAGGGCCACGACATTCTCCTTTACAGGAGAAAGCCGCGGCCCGTGCCAATTGTTCCGAATGGGAGATTCTAGAGCGCGGAGATCACCTGGTCGGCCAACGCCTTGTCGGCTTCGGCGTCGTGCTTCTCGGCGATCAGCTTGCGGCTCGCCTTGGTGGCGGCAGCAGCGGCGGAGGCGCGGACCTCTTCGATCGCTTCACGCTCGGCGGCGGCAATCTTGTCTTCGGCCATCTTCTTGCGCCGTTCGACCAGCGCCTTGCTGTCAGCCTCGGCCTTGGCGACGATCGCGTCCGCTTCGTGCCGGGCGTTTTCCATCATCGCTTCGGCGTCCTTTTCGGCTCCGGCAATCTTTGCGCTGTATTCATCGCGCAGCTTTTCCGCTTCGGCCCGAAGCGCCTTGGCTTCGTCGAGCTGGGCTCGGATTTCAGCGATCTTGCTGTCGAGCCCGCCCGCCACAAGCTGCGGCACTTTCTTCCAGACAAAGACGGCAATCAAGACGACCATTGCCACGGATACCCACTGGTAGGGCTCCAGGAAAAAGGCGGTCGGTTCAGCGATTGCGCCTTCTTCGGCGGCAAGGAGGAAATCAAGCATTGAGCGCCTCCTTCACGGCCTTGGCGGCGGCCGGCTTGGTCACCTTCACGCCGGCAAGGCGCGAGACGATATCCTGCGCGGCCTCGACAGCGACGGTCTCGACTTCGGCCATGGCCTGGGCGCGGGCAGCGGCAATCCGCTCCTCGGCCTCGGCCAGCTTGGTGTCGAGCCGCTTCTGCGCGGTCGCGATGGTCTTTTCCGACTTCCTGGCGGCTTCAGCCTTGGCTTCGGCAACGAGCTTTTGCGCTGCAGCGCGGTTCTCGTTTTCACGCACCCGCCAGGCTTCTTCCTCGGCGTCAGCCTTGTCGCGCGCGGCCTGCGCAGCGGCAAGGTCGTCTGCGATCTGCTGGTCGCGCTGGCCCACGGTCGCCAGGACCTTGGGCACCATGCCGCGGCCGATGACGAAGAAAGTGAACCCGAAGAACACCAGCAACCAGAAGATCTGGCTGGAGTAGGTTTCCGCGAGCTGGGCAATCTGGGGCATGGAAGCGGTCCCGGAAAGTCAGTCAAACAAAGGGAACACGACGGAGCAAAGGCAATTGCCCCCGCCCCGTCGCATCAATCGGTATCTTAGGCGACGAAGATCAGGATCATCGCCACGACGAACGCCAGCAGGCCGAGAAGTTCGGCAGCGGCGAAGCCGATGAACAAACGCCCTTGCTGGCCATCGGCGGCACCCGGGTTGCGGAGAGCCGATTCGAGGAACGAGCCGAAAACGTTACCCACACCGATGGCGGCCATGCCGGCACCGATGGCTGCGAGACCCGCACCGACGAGCTTTGCTGCTTCTGCGTCCATTGTAATAACTCCTTGGGAAAATTCAGATGGTTGATCGGGAAACTTAGTGAAGGTGCTCGGCGTCGTTGATGTAGAGCGACGTGAGCAAGGCGAAAACATAGGCCTGGATGCCTGCGACCAGGATTTCCAGCGCGCTGATCGCCACCATCAGGGCGAAGCTGGGCAGGCTGACGAGCAGGCCGATGCCGACACCGGCGTTGATGCCGTTGATGACGAAGCTGGAAAGGACCTTGAGCAGCACGTGCCCGGCCATCATGGCGACGAACAGTCGCAGACCGAGGCTGAACGGGCGGATCAGGAACGAGAAGAACTCGATCAGGGCGATCGCGGGGACCATCGGCAGCGGCGTGCCATGCGGCACGAACAGGCTGAAGAAATGCAGCCCGTGCTTCCAGAAGCCTACGATCAGGACGATCGAGAAGCTGATGATCGCCAGCACACCGGTGATGGTGAAGTGGCTGGTAAAGGTGAACGGGTGGATGCCCAGCACGCCCAGCGGCAGCAGGCCAAGCAGGTTGCCGAACAGGATGAACATGAACAGGCTGAAGATGTAAGGCACATACTTGCGCCCTTCCTTGCCGATGTTGGCTTCCAGCATGTTGTCGATGAAGCCGGTGAAGCTTTCCACTGCCATCTGCCAGCGGCCCGGGACCAGCTGACGCTTCATCCCGCCGAGCATGAACACGGTCAGAGCGATCACGGTCACCAGCATCCACATGGAGCTGTTGGTGAACATGATGTTGTAGCCGGCAACTTCCCAGTTCTGCGAACCGAACATCGGTTCCACAGTGAACTGGTGCATCGGGTCGACTTTGCCTTCTTCGGCGGCCACGCGAAATCCTTACACGACTGGGCGAACCCGCGTCCCGGTCAGTCCTCGTTCGGACTTTCATCGGGAGGCGTGTTCGCCATCCGGAACACATTCCTGAAGGCGACGACTATCCCGAGGAACAGCCCCACCAACAGACCCCATGGGCCGGTATCGAACAGGGCATCGACTGCCCATCCGATCACCGTGCCGCCGAGAAGCCCGCCAAGGAGGTCCGCCAGCACACGGTTGCCGCTGCGGTAATTCGCGTCGGCACCGGTGCCCTGCGGCCGGTTGCGCTGCTCTTCCCGCTCGCGTGCGGCCTTCAGCCGCGCTTCGAGCGCGTCGATCCGCGCATCTTCGGCAATGGGTTCCCGGGCGGACTTTTCGTCGCTCATGCCATGCTCCTTTACTGAAGGCTTGCGCGGCACGGGCAAGAGCTGCCCGCCGAGGGCGCCGCCCCCTTAGAAGGGGGTCCAAAACAAGTCAACCGGACAGCACCCCAAGGTGCCGCCCGGTTGCGGAAATTTCTGCAACGGCCGTTGCGAAAGCGCCCCTACCCCTGCGGCGGCAAACAGCGCGGGTCGCGCATCTGGCCCGAACCGGTGCTGGTTTGCCAGGTGCCATTGGGAGCCTGATACTTCTCACCTGCTTCCGTGCGCGCGATGAGCTCGCACCCTTGCGCAAAGGCATATTCCTGCAAGGTAACGTTCTTTTCCTGCGCCTTGGCGGTGTAGTTCGCCCGACGCTTGATGTTGAGCTCAGCTACCAGATCCTCGATATCCTTGGGTTGGGAACCAACCACACCGAGGTAGCCATCGGGCTTCTCACCGACCTGCCCCTTGGCACGTGCCGCAGCATATTCCGGCGAACGCTGGAACAGGGCCGCCGCCGGCGTCGCCAGCGCCACGCCCAGCGCAGCTGCCAGAGCCAGTTTGCCGATCGAAAATTTCGCCATGGTACTCACCTTCAGAATATGTCCGCGTTTTCCTCGATGTTTTCCTTCACATCTTCCGCGAGACGATAGATCACTTCCTGCCGGATATTGATGTTGAGCTCGATCACGATGGGTTCCGCCGGTGCATTGATATTGATGCAACCGCCCAGCATGACCGGCACAGCCACCGATCCCGACACAATCTTCAACCCCCGTTTCATGGTGCGCGTTTTCGCACCGGACCCGCAGGCCGTCAATTTGGTGGCAGTCATAGGTCGTCCTCGCTTTCGGGGTCCTGAATAGGCGGTTTGGTTGGAGCAAGCTCCTGCTCTGGTTGGGGCTGTGGCGCTGGCGGTGTCGGCGGCGACCTGGGCATCAGGCCGGTGATACTGCGCGGATCGGGGATGTAGTCCGGGTCGTACAGCGAGCGCATATTGGTGAGCAACTGGTAGAACGGCGCCCTGATATTCACGTTGAAGCGGATCGGCAGCTTGGCCAGCCGTTTGGTGATGAAGTTCTTGCTGGCGCCCTCGCCCTGGCTGACGCCTTCGAAGCTGATCGCGGTCAGCACCTCGCCCGCCAGCGGGCCTTCGATGCCGACCCGCATCTGCTTGAAGTCGAGCGAGCGCAGCGACTGGAAGGCAAAATTGGCAATCGCCCCCATATCCTCATAGGTCAGCTCGCCGACATAGGACACATTGCCCCCCGGCGGACGCGCGATCAGCACGCTGTCCTCGATAAACCCGTTGCCGAATTCGTCGAACGTGACGCCGACGGTGCCGTCGAAAATCCCGCGTGCCGAAAGATTGCTCAACTCCAGCCGTTCGATGAACAGCGCAGCGTCGAGGCCACGGACATCGAAGATATAGCGCCGCGTTTCCGGCTGTGAGAAATCGAGCCGCACGGGCCGCATGGCGAGGGTGCCGCCCAGCCACGGCCAGCTGCCGTTCCTGATTTCCAGCAGGGTGCCGCCCGTCAGCTGCCAGGTGATGACGCCATCCTCGACCTCGATCCCGGGGTTGATGGATTTTACAAACAGCTTCTGATCGGGCGCGGTCGTCAAGCCCAGCAGGTCAGTGAATACGATCGTTCCCGAAGCGCCCCGCACTGGGCCGAAGGGCGCCGCCAGATCGAGCGAATCGGTGCGGAAGCGACCGGTTGAAGTGATGCCTCGAGCATTCCAGTCGATCCTGCCCGTGCCCGAAACCGCTCCGTCCACCAGAGCGACGATGCCTCGCGCCAGCTCGGTCAGGGTTACGGGCTGGAGCCTCGAATCAAACCGCAGTTCGTCCACCCGCAGGTCGGCGAAGCCGACGCCGCTGCCCAGGTCATGGGCGAGATCGACAAAAGTCACCACCCGGTCGCTGGTATTCTCGCGCAGGGCCGCGCTGGCTTCGATCCGGCCGTTGACCAGCGTCAGCGCCGCATCACGGGCGTAAAGCGGGTTGAACAGGTCCTCTTCCTTGCGATCCTCGACCCGGAAGGTGCCGCCATCGATCGCGAGGACACTGTCGATATAGCTCCAATTGCCGCTGGCCTCGCGGATGTCGAGCGGAACGGCATCGAGGGCAATATCGGCCTGCGCGAAGGTGCCGGTGATCTCCTCGCCCAGCTCGCCGCGCAGTTCGGGGATGAGGAAGCGCGCG
Organism: Erythrobacter sp. SDW2; assembly: GCF_021431965.1. Lineage (NCBI taxonomy): Bacteria > Pseudomonadati > Pseudomonadota > Alphaproteobacteria > Sphingomonadales > Erythrobacteraceae > Erythrobacter > Erythrobacter sp. SDW2. Next base: position 1,477,835 of record NZ_CP090370.1, on the reverse strand, counting down.
GCATTGTCTTCCTCGCCGATGACGAGATCGACATCCAGCATCGCCAACTTGCCCGGCCAGGCGATGCCGACTGGACCGCTGGCGAGCCGGATCGGCGATTCGCCCAGTCTGCCCTTGAGGTCGAGCCCTGCCGCCCCCGCCACCACCGACAGGCCGCGACCATCAAACCGAAGGATCGGCCGCCCCCGCTGCGGGCACAGCGTCAGCCGCCGCGCGTCGAGGGTCAGGTCGTAGACACCCAGCTGCTGGAAACTGACCGGGGTGCACCCACCCCACATGGTGAAAGTCCCGTTCGCCGCCACCTGCCCGTCAAGCGGGACATTGAGCCCGCGTACAGCGCCGCCGGGCAGCGGACCGTCGGCCTGCATCGACCCTTTCAGCGTCAACGCCCCGCTGCGCGACTGGCGGATATCGAGGTCGGAAAAAGCCAGCCGGCTATCTTTCGCCGCATAGGGCGCCATGCGCAGGCGGAAGACCGAACCGGCCCCGTCGCGCTCCATCCGGCCCTGTACCTGCGGAAGCCCCGCCCCGCCCATGGCAATATTGCCGCTGATCAGGGGGACGCCGCTGCCCGTCGAACGGAGTTGCACCCGCGTCATGGTGGCAAGCACATCGCCGCCACGACCGCGCAAACTGGCGCGCGGGGCGACAATTGTCAGCCCCTCTTCACCCGATCGCACGGTGAAATCGGCGGCCAGCGATGACCCGACAACCTCACGCTCTATCGCAGAGGTCAGCTGCGCCAGCAGCGGCGCTGCCAGTGTTCCTTCAGCGGAGCCGACGCTGTCCCGGAGGCCCTGCAGGATCGAAGAATCGAGCGAGAGCCCCTCGCCCACCAATGCGATATCCGATTGCAGCGCGGTAAATCCCTTGTCGGTCCGCACCCCGCCGGTAACGCCGAGCGATGCGAGGCCGGTCCCGCCCGCTTCGGCCTGTTCGAGCGTCGAGTCGAACTTCGCCACCAACCGTCCGCCGCGTAGGGTAGCCTGTGTGCCAAGCGATGTGGCTTCGATAGAGCCACCTGCGAAAGCGATGCGCCCTGTCTTCCCTTCCAGCCTGATGTCGGCCCCGTCGAGCGTGGCATCGCCGGTAACGCCGAGCGAAAAGTCTGCCCTGGCCAAAGCCAGCCCTTGAGCCGGACACTGCGATTGGCCGGCCCGAAGCGGCCCGGTCAGGATCGGTCGTCCCCTTACCACCCGCACATCCCCGTACAGCGAGAGCCGCTGGAGCGTGCAGCCGTCATATTCCATGCGAGGCGCTATTGCCGCCAGCGTACCGGTGAACCCGTCGTCCAGTTCACCCTCGCCTTGCGCCTTCAGCCCGACATTGCCCCACGGCGTGTCGATCCGAGCGCGGCCGTCGTCGAGCAGGATGTCGAGATCGGGTAGTCCGGGCGGCTGGTCGCTCTCCGCGAAGATGGCCTTGTCGAGCGCGCCGAAGGTGATCTGGCCGTCTTCGCCGACCGACCCGTACAGCCGCGGTCGGGTCAGTTCTACTCGACCAATAGCAGGATAACCGAAGCGGTAGCGCAGGTTGATCACCACCCGTTCGATGGTCAAGTCCGGGTCGGCCGGATCGCCAATCACGACATTGCGCACGACCTGCCGCGCCGGGCTGATCGATTCGATATCGTAAGTGCCCGGCAGGTCGTACTGCTGCATTTGGTCGGCGATGATATTGTCGGCAATGCGCTCACGGCTGAGCCAGACGACCAGCACACCGATGGCGAGCATGGCCAGCAACGCCAGCCCGCCGATGCGGGCGGCCCGCCATGGCGCGCGGCTGGTACGGGCCACTGCGACCGCTGTCTCTTCGCCCGGTTCCATCGCACTCCACTTGCGCGTTCAGCCATGCAAAGGCAATGCTTCACAACGCTTGATTTGGCGGAGGGTTGCTTGCCGGACACAGAAAATGGCCAATTGCGCAGTCAGGCGTCCGAACATGGCGGTGCCGGCCACCGCGAGCGGCTGCGCGAGCGGCTGCTCAAAGGCGGTGCCGAAGCGCTGGCCGACTATGAAGTGCTGGAATATCTGCTGTTCGCCGCCTTCCGCCAGGGAGATACCAAGCCCATCGCGAAGGTCCTGATCAAGCGGTTCGGCTCTCTCTCGGCGGTGCTCAATGCCGATCCCGGCGCGCTGGCCGAGGTCAAGGGCATGGGCAAGACCAGCGCCGCCGCGCTCAAGGCCGTGGCGCTGGCCGCCCGGCGGATGACGCGCAACGAAGTGGAAGACAAGCCGGTGCTGGGCAGCTGGCAGGCGCTACTCGATTACCTGACGGTGGATATGGCGCATCTGACGGTCGAGCGGGTACGGGTGCTTTATCTCAACACCCAGAACCGGCTGATCCAGGACCACCATGTGGGTGACGGCTCCATTGACGAGGCGGCGATCCATCCGCGCGAAGTCATCCGTCGCGGGCTGGACCTTGGCGCGACCGCGCTGATACTCGTGCACAATCACCCCAGCGGCAATCCCGAACCGAGCCGGGCCGATATCCAGATCACCAACCGCATCGCCGAGGCCGGACGCTTGCTCGGCATTACCGTCCACGATCATGTGATCGTGGGACGGCAGGGTCACATCAGCCTGCGGGCAAAGGGCCTGATCTGAGGCCTAGCGCGGCGGCTTGACGCCCCATTTGTCGTACTGGAGTTCCAAGACCGGGGACATTCCGAGCGCGGTTTCGATATCCTTGCGACCACCCTTGTCGCCCAGTTCCAGCCGCACGATCCCGCGCAAATACCGCGACCCTGCCGTGCCGGGCGAGAGCTTGAGCGCGGCTTCGAGGTCCTGCAATGCCTTGTCGTACTCGCCGCGACGGTAGTAGGCCATCGCCCGGCTATCCAACGCCGCGGACGGATCGCTGGTCGCTTCGACCGCCTGCGTGCAGACATCGATGGTGGCATCGGTCACCGCGTTGAAGATGCCCATCTGCCAGCATGCAGCATTGAGCAGGTCAAGCTCGTCAGGTTCCAGCAAGATGGTATCGTCGAGCAGCGCCGCCCCTTCATCGCGCCGTCCGGCGTAGGAAAGCGCATAGCTCATGGCTTCGGCCGCATCGGCTTCCTTGGCGAAGGCGGCATATTCCTCTGCCGCGACAATCGCTTCGTCATGACGGCCAAGCAGCGACAGGATATCGGACTGCCAGTAAAGCGTCCCGCCATCGCCCTGCATTTCTTCGACTGCACGGTAATCCGCCAGCGCCTTCTCCAGCTCGCCCATTTCGTAGTAGCTCGCCGCGCGGCGGCTCAAATAGTCTGAAGAAGCCTCTTCTTCGTTGGCTGCGGTAAGATCGGCAATCGCGCCGGCATAGTCATAGATCGAAGTCCGGAACGACGCGCGCGTGCCATAGGAAGCGGCAATATCCTCGTCGCGCTCGATGGCCTGCTCGACGAATTTCGCCATCGCAGCTTCGATCGGTGCCAGCAGCTTGCGGTCGGCACCAAAGTATTCCCACGCTTCGCGCGCATCGATGGTTGCGCGCATGCGCGGCAAATTGCGATTGAGGCGGCTGGTGGCGATCTTTTCCGCGCGGATCCGGTCGGCCGGTATCTCCCGCGCAACCGTGCGATAGGACTGTTCGAGCACCAGCTTGCCCTCGGCGAGCGAGGCGCGCGACTGGACCAGCGCGCCTCCGGCGGTCTGGTCGATATTGGCCTCGCCACGCAGCGTCACTCCGGCCCCGCCGTCCGGCAAAACGATGGTGGCAAAGCTGCGATCGTATTTCGGTCCCGAGACGACCAGCGGCAGTTCCCTCCATTCGGGACGGGCGCGATCGGCAGAAATCGTGCGCTCGCGCAGCACCTGCGCCGGTAGGGCACTTTCCGAATAGCCGCGCTTACGCTCCCAATCGGACCAAAGGATGCCCGATGCGGTAATCACCGCAGTCGACCGGTCCCGGTCATAGACGACACTAGAGTCGATGACATTCGAGTAGCCTATGGCTCCCATGACCACAGAATCGATCGACGCGCGCCGCATCTCGTCATTGCCGGTGAGTATGTTCTCCCATTGGGTCGCCTCGGCCCCGCTGGTTTCGATCCGGACATCGAACAGGCCGGGGACGAAAAGGCCAGCGCTCTGGTCGACGGTCAACGTCACCGTGCCATCGGGCAGCGACTTGGGCCGCTCGACCATTTCGATCAGGTCCGACCCTGCTTCGGTCAGCGGCAGGGCGTAATAGAACCGCGGGACATCGGCAATGTTCTCCAGCCGCGTGCCCGCATTGGTCCCGTCGAGCCAGTAGACCTGGCCATCGATCACCGCGCGCACGATCATGTGGTCGAAATTGCTCGCCATCGGCAACTTGACGGAAACGGTATCACCCGCCCGGCTCAGCACCAGCACCGGATCGGCTTCGATCCCCATCTCGCGCAGCATGGCGAGCAGCAGCATGCTCTTGGCCTTGCAGTCGCCATAGCGCTGCTCCCAGGTCTCGGAAGGTTTCTGGGGCAGGTAGTTGCCGCCATCGAGCCCGTTGAGGAGGTAGCTGATTTCATCCTGCACCAGCTTGGTGGCGGCCGCAGCGCGGGCCAGCGGCGTGTCGTGCGTGGCCATGATCTGCGCCACCTGACCGGCAATTTCGCCCCCTGGGACGACAGCGCCGGTGGTGGTAAAATGCGGATACATCGTCCGCGACAGATCGGGGTAGTCGGCAAAATTGGTCGCCTGCAGCATTGGTGGCAGGCGATAGCGGGCCGGCGCGTTGTAGGGCGTGTCGTCCTGCTCCTCGATCGGGATCGCGACCGAAAGCGAGTAATAGCCGTCCTTGAGCACCGGCGAAGGCTTGTCGAACTTGCCCTCGGCGGCCCACCTGATGTCCTCATCGGCGGGCCAGGAGACGCTGACGCTGCCCTTGCTCAGCGGCAGTTCACCGGCCGGCAGGTAATTCGCGTACTGCATCTTGTCGCCCAGCGCCTGGTCGGCAAGCGTGACCGAATAGGCTAGGCGCAACACGTCGCCCACCCGCGCGCCCGGCACGTTGATGGTCGCCGTCAACTGGCCATCGACCATACGCTGTTCCAGCATGCGCTCGCGGCGCAGCACCTCGAAACGCCTGCCGTCGGCGATCAGGTCGATCACCTGTCCGTCGCGCAGCAGGTCGAGCCGGTGGATGATCAGGTCACCCTTGTCGGGCAGCCAGTCGGCGCTGAGAGTCCCGAACTGGGTAAGGACCTGCGGCGTGTTGAGGTTGAGGGCCATGTCCTGGTACTGCCACAGCCGTCCGTTCTCTAGCCGGGTCTGCGTGTCATAGAGCAGGAAAGTAAAATCGGTGTCGTCCGACTTTGGCGGGAGGCTCGCGGGGACGACCCAGCCCGGCGCCGCTTCATAAAGTGGCTCGGTACCCGCGACCGCCGGTGCCGCCCAGGCCAGCACTCCAAGTGCAGCCCCACATGCGGCAGAAGCCGCCAATCGCAATTTCATCAAGCCGCCCCAATCGTTCAAGCAATTCTCTCTCGCCAGTCGTGTCGCAACAATCGGAGACCGACGCAAGTGGCCCATTGGCTCTGCACCGAGAATCCCCACCGCCTGCGCAACAAAGCCGGTTTGTGCGGCGCAAGCGGGGTTGAACAATCGCCGCGTGCGCCCTAGCCGCCGCGCAACACCTGCCAACCACTTGCCCGGAGTCGACCGATGGTCCCCCGCTATGCCCGCCCCGAAATGACCGCCATCTGGGAGCCGGAAGCCCGCTATCGCATCTGGTTCGAGATCGAGGCGCATGCGACCGACAAGCTCGGTGAACTGGGCGTGGTTCCGGCCAGCGCCGGCAAGGCGCTGTGGGACTGGTGGGCGACGAACCCCAAGATCGATGTCGACGCCATCGACGCAATCGAGGCCGTGACCAAGCATGACGTGATCGCTTTCCTGACCTGGGTGGCGGAGAACGTCGGTGACGAGGCGCGCTTCATGCACCAGGGTATGACCAGCAGCGATGTGCTCGACACCACGCTGGCCGTCCAACTGGCGCGGGCGAGCGACATCCTGCTGGCCGATCTCGACGATCTGCTCGCAGCCATCCGCCGCCGTGCGGAAGAGCATAAATACTCGCCGACTATCGGCCGCAGCCACGGCATCCATGCCGAACCGGTGACCTTCGGGCTCAAGCTGGCGCAGGCCTATGCCGAGTTCGACCGCTGCAAGGCGAGGCTCGAAGCCGCGCGCGCGGAAATCGCCACCTGCGCCATCAGCGGCGCGGTCGGCACTTTCGCCAATATCGATCCGGCGGTCGAAGAGTATGTCGCCCAGAAGATGGGCCTGACAGTCGAGCCGGTCAGCACCCAGGTGATCCCGCGCGACCGACACGCGATGTTCTTCGCCACGCTGGCGGTGGTTGCGGGCAGCATCGAGCGCCTTGCGGTCGAAATCCGCCACCTTCAGCGCACCGAAGTGCTCGAAGCCGAGGAGTATTTCTCGCCCGGCCAGAAGGGTTCGTCGGCCATGCCGCACAAGCGCAACCCGATCCTGACCGAGAACCTGACCGGGCAAGCGCGGATGATCCGCGCCTATGCCCTGCCCGCTCTGGAAAACGTCGCGCTGTGGCACGAGCGCGATATTTCGCACAGCTCGGTCGAACGCTTCATCGGGCCCGACGCCACCATCACGCTCGACTTCGCCCTCGCCCGCCTGACCGGCGTGGTGGACAAGCTGCTGGTCTATCCTGAGCGGATGCAGGCCAATATGGACCGCATGGGCGGCCTGATCCATTCGCAGCGGGTGCTGCTGGCGCTGACGCAGGCCGGGGTCAGCCGCGAGGACGCCTACCGCCTGGTCCAGCGCAACGCGATGAAGGTTTGGGAATCGGACGGAAGACTGATGCTGCTCGACCTTCTCAAGCAGGATGAGGAAGTGGCCGCCGCGCTCAGCCCCGCGCAGCTCGAGGAGAAGTTCGACCTCGAATACCACTTCAGGCACGTCGACACGATCTTCGCGCGGGTATTCGGCTAGACCTTTCGCCGCTCTCGCCCTAGCATCCCGGGTGAAGGGAGAACGAGAGGAAGATGCGAATAATCCGAACCTTGCTGTTCGCCGCCTTCGGGCTGATCGCGCTGATATTCATCGGCCTCAACTGGCGTGAACGGGTGCCGGTGCGGATTTGGCCGTTCGACGAAGGCCTGCTGTTCGAATGGCCGGTCGGCTTCATTGCGCCGGTCTTCTTCCTGCTCGGTTTCCTGCCTATGTGGTTCTATCACCGCGGCGTTAAGTGGAGCCTGTCGCGCAAGGTGGTGAGCCTCGAGAACGCAGCCCGCACAAATGTTGCGCCCAAACCGGCCGCCCCGTCGCCCTCGCCGCCACCGCCGCCACAGGCCGAAAGCGATGTGCTCAAGCCCGAGAGTGAAGCCTGATGTCGAACCCGGTCTTTCTCGCGCTCGATGTCCCCCGGCTCGAAGCGGCCAAGGAATTGGTCAACAAGGTCAAGGCGCATATCGGCGGGGTCAAGCTGGGGATGGAGTTCTTCTATGCCCATGGCCATCACGGGGTGCATGAAATCGCCCACGTCGGCCTGCCGATCTTCCTCGACCTGAAGCTGCACGACATTCCCAACACCGTGGCCGGCGCGATGCAGGCGATTCACGTGCTGGAACCCGCCATCGTCACTGTCCATGCCAGCGGCGGGCGCGCGATGATGGAGGATGCCAAGGCGGCGGCAGGCGAAAACACAAAAGTCGTCGCCGTCACCATGCTCACCAGCCTCGACGAGCGCGACCTGATGCGTACCGGTGTCAATGGTTCGGCGCACGACCAGGTGCTGCGCCTGGCCGAGTTGGCCGAAGCGAGCGGCCTCGACGGCATCGTCTGTTCGGGCCATGAAGTCGGTGCCGTGCACAAGCAGTGGAAGAAGGGTTTTTTCGTGGTCCCCGGCCTACGCCCTGCGGACTCGTCCGCGGGTGACCAGAAGCGCGTCGTCACCCCGCGCCAGGCCCGCGACGATGGTGCCAGCGTGCTGGTGATCGGCCGGCCGATCAGCCGCGCCGACGATCCCCTCGGTGCAGCGCGAGCGATCGAGGCTACGCTGTAGCTTGGTCGATCACGCCACCCCCACCCTGCCCTCGCGCGATTTCGAGGCGACCGAGGCGTTCTACGCCGCGCTAGGCTTTGTCACGCAGTGGAAGGATGGCGGGTGGATGATCCTGACGCGCGGCCCAAAAGATAGCGGCGTGCAGCTCGAATTCTTCCCCTATCCCGATCTCGATCCGGCGACGAGTTCGCACGGATGCTGCCTGCGGCTCGACGATCTGGCCGGGTTCCATGCCACATGCCTTGCGGCGGGCATCGAGCAGAAAGCGACCGGCTGGCCCCGCATCAGCCCGCCCCGCCGCGAGGCCAGCGGTCTCACTATCGCCTATCTCGTCGATCCCGATTGCTCGCTGCTGCGGCTGATCCAGAATGACTAGGCTCCTTTTCGCCTTGTCCTGCATCGCCTTTTCGGCCTGCATCCCGTCGGAAATACGCGCACCGGTGGCGGAGCAGGAGGCCGGGCGCGATGTGGTGCGGTTCGGCGAAGTGTCTTTTACCGAACTTAGACCGGGCGTGTGGCAGCATACGACCTATCTCGACCTGATGGGCTTCGGGCCGGTGCCCTCGAACGGTCTGCTGGTGGTCGATGGCGAGAGCAGCCTGCTGGTCGATACCGCGTGGACCGAATACCAGACCGCGCAGATCCTGCGCTGGGCGGCCGAGGTGCTGGGCAAGCCCGTGCGCGCGGCGGTCGTCACCCACGCCCATCAGGACAAGATGGGCGGAATCGGTGCGCTGAATGCAGCGGGTCTCCCCAGTTGGGCCAATCCGCTGAGCAACGAGTTGGCACCGCAGAATGATTTGCTTCCTGCAAGCAATGCACTGGCTTTCGATGCCCAAGGCTGGGCGATCGGGGCAGGAGCGGCGGTATTGGCTCCGCTCAAGGTCTATTTCCCCGGCGGGGCGCATACGCGCGACAATATCACGGTTGGCCTGCCCGACATTGGGCTCGCCTTCGGGGGCTGCATGATCAAGGGGAGCGACGCGCCGACGCTGGGTAATCTCGGCGATGCCGACACCGCCGCCTATGCCCGGTCGGTGCGCAACTTCAGCGCCGCCTTTCCCGATGCCGGCCTGATCGTGATGAGCCATTCCCCGCCCGAAGGACGCGAAGCGATCGCACGTTCGTTGGCTCTGGCGCTTGAACTGGCGGAAGAACTCTCGCAATAGCGCGGCCATGACCGGCATCAAGATCTGCGGCATCGACCGGGCCAAAGTGCTCGAAGCGGCGATTGCCGCGCGGGCGAGCCATGTCGGCCTGGTGTTCTTCCCGCCTTCACCACGTTTTCTGTCCAGCGCAGATGCGGCCGCTTTGTCCTTGCAGGCCAAGGGACGGGTCATTCGGGTCGGGCTGTTCGTCGATCCGGATGACGCGGCGCTGACCGAAGGTGTCGCGACCGGGCTCGACGCGATCCAGCTGCATGGCGAGGAGAGCCCGGCGCGGGTGGCGGAGGTCAAGGCGCGGTATGGGTTGGAAGTGTGGAAGGTCCTGCCAGTCGCCACGGCGGATGATATCGCGCGGTCCCATGCCTATCATGGCGCGGCGGATTTTCTGCTGTTCGACGCCAAGACGCCCAAGGGCGCGCTGCCCGGCGGGATGGGCCTGCGGTTCGACTGGTCGCTGCTGACCGCCTATCGCGGACCCACCGCGTGGGGCCTCGCCGGCGGGCTCAACGCGGGCAATGTCGCCCAGGCGATCGCACGCACCGGCGCACCATTGGTCGATGCCTCGAGCGGTATCGAGAGCGCGCCCGGTGTGAAGGACGTTACGAAGATCGTGGCCTTCTGCGCCGCTGCCCATCGCGGCGCGTAGGCGAGATACAATTGCCGCAATCTATAGTGTCTCGACTTCGCCCGACACGAACGGCATGGGGGGTCGCATGAACACCCCCACCAAACCAAACACCTTCCGCAACATGCCGGACGAGCGAGGCCATTTCGGCGACTATGGCGGGCGCTATGTCGCCGAGACGCTGATGCCGCTGGTGCTCGACCTCGAGCGCGAATATCGCGCCGCACAGGCCGACCCGGCGTTCCAGGCGCAGTTCGACGACTTGCTCGAACACTATGTCGGCCGCCCCAGCCCGCTCTATTTCGCTGAGCGGCTGACCGAGGCGCTCGGCGGGGCACAGGTGTGGTTCAAGCGCGACGAGCTCAACCACACCGGCGCGCACAAGATCAACAATTGCATCGGGCAGATCCTGCTCGCCATGCGGATGGGCAAGACCCGCATCATCGCCGAAACCGGCGCGGGCCAGCACGGGGTCGCCACCGCGACCGTCTGCGCGCGCTTCGGCCTGCCCTGCGTGATCTACATGGGCGCGACCGATGTCGCCCGGCAGGCACCCAATGTGTTCCGCATGAAGCTGCTCGGCGCGGAAGTGGTGCCCGTCACGAGCGGCGCGGCGACATTAAAGGACGCGATGAACGAAGGGCTGCGCGACTGGGTCGCGAATGTCCATGACACCTTCTACATCATCGGCACCGCCGCCGGGCCGCATCCGTACCCTGAGCTGGTGCGCGATTTCCAGAGCGTGATCGGCAAGGAAGCGCGCGCACAAATGATGCAACGCACCGGACGCCTGCCCGATCTGCTGGTGGCGGCGATCGGTGGCGGCTCCAATGCACTGGGCCTGTTCCACCCCTTTCTCGACGATCCCGATGTGAAGATGCTGGGGGTCGAGGCGGCAGGCTACGGCCTAGATGGTGACCAGCACGCGGCCAGCCTGCTCGGCGGCTTCCCCGGCGTGCTCCATGGCAACAAGACCTACCTGCTGCAGGACGAGGACGGCCAGATCACCGAGGGCCACTCGATCAGCGCGGGGCTCGATTATCCCGGCATCGGGCCGGAACATGCCTGGCTCAAGGACATGGGCCGGGTCGAATACACCGCAGTCACCGATGACGAGGCGCTCGACGCCTTCCAGCTGCTGTGCCGGACCGAGGGGATCATCCCCGCCCTGGAGCCGAGCCACGCCATCGCCGCCGTGGCCAAGGTCGCGAAGACCATGGACCGCGACCAGATCATCCTCGCCAATCTCTGCGGGCGCGGCGACAAGGACATCTTCACAGTAGGTGAGAAGCTGGGAGTGGAGATGTGATGGCCCCGCAAAAGCCCTCTCCCCTTCAGGGGAGAGGGTTGGGAGAGGGGAATGAGAACTCTCATGCGTGACCTCGATCTCACGCGCCGCGCCAAGGCCATGCGCAAGGAAATGACCGAGCCCGAGACGCGGCTGTGGCTGCAACTGCGGGCCAAACGGTTCGGAGAGGTCAAATTCCGACGGCAGAAGGTGATTCAGGACGATGCCCATCGCTATATCGTCGATTTCGCAGCCAACAATCCGAAGCTGGTAGTCGAACTGGACGGAGATACGCATTCCGGTGACGAAGCATACGATGCTGAACGAACCCGGTTTCTGGAGCGCAAAGGGTACGTGGTGATCCGCTTCTGCAACGCAGATGTCATGACAAATTTGGAGGGCGTTTTGGTACGATTAGGCGAGTTGATCGAGGAATTGCGGGTACGTCCCCCTCTCCCAACCCTCTCCCCTGAAGTGGAGAGGGCTTCGTGACCCGCCTCGTCCCCAAAAGACTTTCTGCCGCCTTCGCCAAACCCCACCCCGCGCTCGTCTGCTTCATCACCGCAGGCGATGGCGACACCGCGGCCAATCTCGACGCGCTGGTCGCGGGCGGTGCGGATGTGATCGAGCTGGGGATGCCCTTCACCGATCCCATGGCCGATGGCCCCGCGATCCAGGCTGCGAACCTGCGCAGCCTCGGCGCGGGCACGACCACGCGCGATGTGTTCATGATCGCCAATGAGTTTCGCGAGCGCCACCCCGATGTGCCGCTGGTGCTGATGGGCTATGCCAACCCGATGGTGCGGCGCGGGCCGGACTGGTTCGCGGGTGAGTGCCAGGGCTGCGGCGTCGACGGGGTGATCTGCGTCGATATACCGCCCGAGGAAGACGATGCCCTCGGCCCCGCGCTCCGCGCCGCCGGGATCGCCCCGATCCGCCTCGCCACGCCCACCACCGATGCCGCGCGCCTGCCGCAGGTGCTCGCCGGGTCGGAAGGCTTCCTCTACTATGTCTCGGTCGCCGGGATCACCGGCAAGCAGCAGGCGGCGCAGGCCAGCATCGAGGATGCGGTGGCGCGATTGAAGGCAGCAACCGACCTCCCCGTCGCGGTCGGCTTCGGCGTGCGCACGCCCGAGCAGGCCAGGGCCATCGCCAAGGTAGCGGACGGCGTCGTCGTCGGCAGCGCGCTGGTCGAGTTGGTCGGCGAGCATGGCGCCGAGGCCCCGGCGAGGCTGCGCGAGTACACCGCCTCGCTGGCGGCGGCTGTGCACGCGGCGCGCTAAGTCCCCCCTCCTCTGAAGAAGAGGGGGCTTTCAGCCTCGGCAAACTGGGTTTAAGGCCACCCCATGAACTGGTTCACACGTGTCAGAAACTCGCTCGGCTTCGGCGGGGACAAGCGCACCACCGAAAAAGATCTCTGGATCAAGTGCCCCTCCTGCGCGGAGATGCTGTTTGTCCGCGAGTATGAGGACAACCAGCAGGTCTGCCCGCGCTGCGACCATCATGGACGTATCGGCGCGGACGAGCGGCTGCGGCAACTGCTCGATCCCGGCTACGAGGTGCTGCCCCAGCCGCAGGTGACCGAGGATCCGCTCAAGTTCCGCGACACCAAGAAATACCCTGATCGCCTGAAGGACGCGCGAGCCAAGAACCCGCATGCCGATGCCTTCACGGTCGGCTCGGGCGCGATCGACGGGCGCGCGGCGGTGGTCGGCGTGCAGGACTTCGGCTTCATGGGCGGATCGATGGGCATGGCCGTGGGCACTGCCTTCTGCGCCGGGGCCGAGCGGGCGCTGACCCGCAAGTGCGCCTATATCGTCGTCACCGCCGCCGGCGGCGCGCGCATGCAGGAAGGCATCCTCAGCCTGATGCAGATGCCCAAGGCGACGGTGATGACCCGCCGGCTGCGTGAAGCCGAGCTGCCCTATATCGTGGTGCTGACCGATCCCACCACCGGCGGCGTCACCGCAAGCTATGCCATGCTGGGCGACATCCATATCGCCGAGCCGGGCGCGTTGATCGGCTTTGCCGGGCAGCGGGTGATCCAGGACACGATTCGCGAACAATTGCCCGAAGGTTTCCAGCGGGCGGAATATCTGCACAAGCACGGCATGGTCGACCGCGTGGTCCACCGCCACCAGCTGCGGGGCGAGCTGGCGACGCTGCTGGATTACCTGCAGCCCCGGGCGGCGGCGTGATGTTATCGTCATCCCAGCGAAAGCTGGGATCGCTCACCTCTCGCGCCTGCGCTTGCGGCCACAGACCCCAGCTTTCGCTGGGGTGACGGGTTGGCAATGGACTTCGCCACCTCCTCCCACCCCGGCGTGCAGGCCCAGCTTGACCGGCTGGCCGCGCTCAGCGTGCCCGACGGGCGGCTGGGGCTGGAGACGGTGCGCCAGTTGCTCGCCCGGCTGGGCGATCCGCACAAGCGGGTCCCACCGACCTTCCATGTCGCCGGAACCAACGGCAAGGGCTCGACCTGCGCCTTCCTGCGGGCGATGCTGGAGGCCGAAGGTTACCGCGTCCATGTCACCACCAGCCCGCACCTGGTGCGCTACAACGAGCGCATTCGCCTCGCCGGGAAGCTGATCGAGGACGACCACCTCGCCGCGCTGCTGGGGGAGGTTCTCGAACAGATCGATGGGCTCAACCCCAGCTTCTTCGAAGTGACCATAGCTGCCGCCTTCCTCGCCTTCAGCCGTGAGCCGGCCGATGCCTGCGTGGTCGAGGTCGGGCTCGGCGGGCGGTTCGATGCGACCAATGTGCTGGGGCCGGAGGTTCTCGCCGCCTGCGGCATCGCCGCGCTGGGGATCGACCACGAACGCTTCCTGCTCGCGCCCGAGGAAGGCGTGCCGACCGAGCCGATGGCGCGGATTGCATTCGAGAAAGCGGGGATTGCCAAGAAGGGCGTGCCGTTGGTTACCATTGCCCAGCGCCCGCTAGAAATGGCGGCCATTCGGGCGGTGGCCGATCGGGTTGGCGCGCCCGTCACTCTCGCGTGCGAGGCACCCGATGTGCCAATCGCCCTGCCAGGGCAGCACCAGCGGGTGAATGCCGGATTGGCTGCGGCAATGCTTCGCGCGCAGCAGCTCGTGCCTATAGCCGACGCAGCCATCGAAAGGGGCATGGCCGATGCCCGGTGGCCCGCGCGGCTCCAGCGCCTTTCGTCCGGGCCGCTGACCGGTCGGCGCGAGGTCTGGCTGGACGGGGGGCATAATCCGTCTGCGGGGGATGCATTGGCGAAGCACTTTGCCGGGCAGCGATTTCACCTGATCGCAGGCATGATCGAGGGCAAGAATCCGGCCGCTCTGACCAAACCGTTGGCGGACATGTTCGTGAGCCTGTCAGTCGTACCGGTTCCCGCGCATGATTGTTACCCGGCCGAAGCGTTTGGCACGGGGGCAAGGGCCAATCCGGATGTTGCCACCGCAATCGCAGCCCTGCCCGACGACGGCCTCACGGTCCTGATCGCCGGCTCGCTCTACCTCGCGGGCGAGGTGCTGCGGCTCAACGACCAGATACCCGACTAGCTTTCCGCAAGGTCGACCAGACGCGGCCGCATGGTCAGCCAGCCTAGCAACGCGACCAGCACCAGCAGACCCAGTACGAAACCGACTGACTGCAACCCGCTGAAATTGTCCTTGAAACGCCAGTGGACGGTAATCGCCGCCAACGCGATACCAAGGCCCGACCCGCGTGGAACGACCTGCTTTGCGTTGCATCGCGGGCATGCATAGGTCCTGCCAAGCCCCCACAATAGCAGCCGTGGCGGCATATCAGCCTTGCACTTCGGGCAGACCGGAAAGCCGAGCTTCATGGAGTTATTTCGCCTCCGCCGCCACCGCTTCCGGCGCCACCACGCCCGCATCCTTGCCCAGCCGCGCCTGCCGCACCCATTCCACCACGCACAGCACCACGGCGAACATGCCCATGGCGGTCGTCAGCAGGAACACGCTGAAATAGCCCTGCTCCTCGATCATCTGGCCCAGCGCTCCGCGCCCCAGCGTGCCCACGAGCAGGGTGAGCGAGGACAGCAGCGCATATTGCACCGCGCTGTACCCCTTGGCGACGATGCTGGAGAGGTAGGCGACGAAGGCCGCCCCTGCGATACCGACAGCGATGTTCTCGCCCGCGATCGCCATCATCAGCTTGGCCATTCGCGCGTCGCCCCCGAGGTGCGAGACCAGCCAGGTGAAGCCGGTGATATTGCTCACCGCCTCCATCACCGCGCCGCCACGCGCCAGGTCGGCATAGAGCAAATTGGTCGCCGCGGCGAGAAACGCCCCCAGCGTCAGCGTCAGCATCCGGCCCAGCACCGTGAGCAGGTAGCCCCCCAGCGCCAGACCCAGCATCAGCGCACCGACACCGAAGAACTTGGAGGCAACCGCCACCTCGTCCTTCGAATACTGCAACTCGTCGAGATAGAACGGATAGGCGAAGCTGCCCCAGATCGAGTCCGTGATGCGATAGGTCAGGACCAGCGCGATGACGATGATGATCGCCCAGCCGAGCCGCCCGATCAGGTCGGTCAGCGGCAGCACCAGCGCGCGATAGAGGTGGTCCATCACGCGGTCCGCGCCGGTGAGGGCGGGCTTGGCCTCGGTCAGGAGCCCCTCGCCCGATTTCTCCTTGCGGACCAGCCAGGCGGCAATCAGCGCGGGCAGGACCACGGTCGCCAGCACAACCAGCGGACCGAAGGTGGTGATGAACTCGACCGAATCGGGCCGCGTCTCTGGCGTCGCCGTCAGCGAGCGGACCATGAAGCTGCCGACCGTCAGCAGCGCCCACAGCCACAGCGCGGCAACTGCGCCCAAGGACCACGCCCGGACACGCGGGCTGAGCTGGCCCACACCGCGCAATCCGTGCGGATCGGCCTGGTTGGCTTCGGCGAGGTTATCGGCCTTCGCGTCCGTGTCAGGGGCCCACAGCCCGACGAAGCCGACCACCAGCAGGATCGCGCCCATGGTGAGGTAGACCGTCGGCCAGCTGGTCCGCTCGGCCATGAACAGCGCCAGGGCCCCGCCGACCAGCGCCGCGATGCGGTAACCGAGCTGGTACACGGTGGAGAGCATGTCGATGGTCGCGACCTCGTCTGCCACATCGACCCGCCAGGCGTCGATCACCACGTCCTGCGTCGCGCTGGCAAAGGCGCCCAGCCCGGCGAGCAGGCTGAACCAGCCGAGCTGCGTCAGCGGGTTGAGCATCGACAAGATAACGAGGAACGCCCCCAGCATCAGCTGCGCGGTGACGATCCACTGCTTGCGCTTGCCCAGCCGGTGGAGCAGCGGCAGGTCGATCCGGTCAAGCGCGGGCGACCACAGGAACTTGAAGGCATAGGCAAGCCCGATCAGCGAAAAGACCCCCATGGTCTCCAGATCGACCTTGGCGTCGCTGAGCCAGGCGTAGAGCGTGCCGAGCAGCAGCGCATAGGGCAGGCCGGCGGCAAAGCCGAACAGCAGCATATAGCCGGTCTTGGGCTGCCCCAGCGCGCGGATGACGGCACGCCAACCGGGTTTCGCTTTTGCTTCGCTCATTGCCACAACTCCCTCTTGTCCCTTCCCTAACGTGCGCCTGCGCCAAGGGAAGCCCTGCCCTAACGCGCTTCCACCGCATCGTGTTGGCGTGTAGGGGCGCGGCATGACCCGTGCTTACAACCATCCCGGCAAACCACAGCAACCCAAGCCAAAAGCTGAACGGGCCGCCGATCGCCCCGAAGGCGACCGCATCGCCAAGCTGCTCGCCCGCGCCGGTGTCGCCAGCCGCCGCGAGGTCGAGCGGATGATCGCCGAGGGCCGCGTGGCGGTCGGCGGCAAGGTGATCGATACCCCGGCGACTTTTCTTGAGAGCCTGAGCGGCGTGACGGTGGACGGCAAGCAGGTCGGCAAGGCCGAGGAAACGCGCCTGTTCGCCTTCCACAAGCCGTCGGGCCTGCTGACCGCCGAATACGACCCCAAGGGCCGCCCGACGATCTATGACGCGCTGCGCAATGCCTTGCCCAAGGATGCCGGGCGGGTGATGCCGATCGGGCGGCTCGACTACAATACCGAGGGGCTGCTGCTGCTGACCAATGACGGCGAGTTGAAGCGGCGGATGGAGCTGCCCTCCAGCGGCGTGCCGCGCACCTACCGCGCCCGCGCGTTCGGCGAGGTGACGCAGGAACAGCTCGAAAGCCTGATCGAAGGGATTACAATCGACGGCGTCCGCTATGGCCGGATCGATGCCAATATGGAGCGCAGGACGGGGCGCAACCAGTGGATCGAACTGACCATCACCGAAGGCAAGAACCGCGAAATCCGCCGCGTGCTGGAACACTTCGGGCTGGAGGTCAGCCGGCTGATGCGCACGTCCTACGGCCCGTTCGAACTGGCCGACCTGCCGCGCGGCCAGGCCGCCGAAATCCGCAAGGGCGATCTCGCCCGGTTCCTAAGCACGCTGAAGAAGGCATGAGGATCATCGCCGGGGAATGGCGCGGGAGGAAACTCGTCGCGCCCCGGGGGGACAACACGCGCCCCACCGCTGACCGCACGCGCGAAACGCTGTTCTCCATGCTCGCCAGCCGCCTCGGCAGCTTCGAAGGGCTCTCGGTGCTGGACCTGTTCGCGGGATCGGGCGCGCTAGGTCTGGAGGCACTGTCGCGCGGGGGGGCGCAGTGCCAGTTCGTCGAGCAGGACAAGGCCGCGCTCGAAGCGATCCGCGCCAATATCGCAGGGCTCGGTGCGCGCGACCGGGCGAGCGTGACCGGCGGTTCGGTAATGAGCCTCGGCCCGGCACGCGGCACGGTCGACCTCATCCTCGCCGATCCGCCCTATGAGACGGGGGCCGGCGAAGTCGCGCTCGACAAGCTGCTGCGATTGGGCTGGATCGGCCCCGCGACCTGGATCGCGCTGGAAACCTCAGCCAGGGAAACGCCCGAAGTCAAAGGTCTCGAAGTGGAATCGGAACGCAAGGTAGGGAAGGCGAAGCTGACCATCCTCCGCCTTCCCACCCCCTGAAACGCCGCTATTGCGGTTCGGATTCGGGCTGTTTGTCCTTTTGCGTCATGGCATCGGCGCGTTCCTGGAGTTTCTGCTCGATCTGCTCCCAAGCGGCGACGCGCTGGGTTTCGTCCATGCCGGCGAGCTTGACCTTGTATTCGTCGGTCAGCAGCCAGAAGGTCTCCTGCCGCGGCGGCGGAAGCGAGCGGTAGTATTCCTGCACGTCAGGGGGCCACGCTGCCAACGCAGCCTGCTGCTCGGCAGACAGGCCCGGCGCAGGTGCCTCTGCCGGAGGCGCGCCGGGTAGTGAGCCATGATGGTCCGGCATGCCATCGGGCATGCCTTGGGACAGCGCAGGCGCGGCCAGGGCACCTGCGCACAGGATAACGAGAGACGAATTACGCATGGGATACTCCTTTGACTGTTCCCGTGCGCGACGAACGCGACCCGCCTCTCAGGCGAGGCACCTCCGCTATCCCAGTTGCTTGCCGCGTCGGCAACCCCACGCCCCGAGGCCCATCGCACGGCACCTTCCTTCCGCCAGCTTCGGTGCTGCAAACGGGGCGAGCGGTTCGTCGCAGGCATGAAAACGGGCGAGTGCGCCATGGCACACCCGCCCGTCTTGCGCAGGCGAAGCTGTAAGGTGGCTCCCCAAGTTCGCCGCGCATGGGAGCCGAAGCAGTGCGCCGATCAGTCGTCGTCCGGCTGATAGGTCGCGGCGGGATAGTTGCCCCAGTTGAGACCGGCTGCACGCGGGTTGATGCAGCCATCTGTCATTCCCTCGTCCATGCAAACATCGACAATGTATTCGCCGATCCTGACCTTGGTCGCCTTGCCCTGGGCATTGCGCTCAACCACTTCGGCCTTCACCTTTGTGGTATAGTCTTGCTTGTCGGCACGTTGGGGGCGGTCTGCCGTTTGCGCCGTTGCCGCGGCGGCGGTGAAACTGATGATGGTCAGGGCACTTAACGTTCCAGCGATGATGTTCCTCATTTTCCAGGTCCTTCGATCTTGGTTGGTCGTTTCCGTCCTTGTTGAATCAATGAAGGGCCCCTGCCTTGGTTCCGCGCAGGTCTTGCAAGGCGAGGCTTGCCCCCCTGCCCCATGTTCCCTAACTGTTCACCAGCAGCATGACCGACAACACCGCCCCCTACCCCCTCGCCCTCGCCGCCGGTGACACCGGCCTGCCGCCCTATGCGGAGCGGCTCAATCTGCCCCAGCGTGAAGCCGTGCTGAC
Organism: Erythrobacter sp. SDW2; assembly: GCF_021431965.1. NCBI lineage: Bacteria > Pseudomonadati > Pseudomonadota > Alphaproteobacteria > Sphingomonadales > Erythrobacteraceae > Erythrobacter > Erythrobacter sp. SDW2. The sequence continues at coordinate 1,458,529 of NZ_CP090370.1, read as the reverse complement.
CAGCGAAGGCCCGGTACTGATGCTGGCCGGGGCGGGAACGGGCAAGACCGCCGCCCTGACTGCGCGGCTCGCGCATCTGATCGCCATGCGCAAGGCATGGCCGAGCGAGATCCTGTGCGTCACCTTCACCAACAAGGCGGCGCGCGAGATGCGCCACCGCGTCGCACAGCATATCGGCGATGCGGTCGAGGGGATGCCCTGGCTCGGCACCTTCCATTCGATCTGCGCCAAGATGCTGCGCCGCCATGCCGAGCTGGTCGGGCTGGAGAGCAACTATACCATCATCGACACCGATGATCAGCTGCGTCTGCTCAAGCAGCTGATCCAGCAGAACGAATTGGACGAGAAGCGCTGGCCCGCGCGGCAGCTCGCAGGGTTGGTCGACGGGTGGAAAAACCGCGGCCTCAACCCGGGCGATCTCGATGCCATCGACAACGAAGCCTATGCCAATGGCCGGGGGCAGCAGTTCTACCAGCTCTATCAGGACCGGCTGAAAGCGCTGAACGCCTGCGATTTCGGCGACCTTCTGCTCCACATGCTGACGATCTTCCGCAAGCACCGCGAGGTGCTGGAGCAGTATCAGCAGCGCTTCAAATACATCCTGGTCGACGAATACCAGGACACCAACGCCGTCCAGTATCTGTGGCTGCGGCTGCTTGCGCAGGCGCGCAAGAACATCTGCGTCGTGGGGGACGACGACCAGTCGATCTACAGCTGGCGTGGCGCGGAAGTGGCCAACATCCTGCGCTTCGAGAAAGATTTTCCGGGCGCGAAAGTGATCAAGCTGGAGCAGAACTATCGCTCCACTCCGCATATCCTCGCCGCCGCATCGGGTCTGATCGCGTCAAATAGCCAGCGGCTCGGCAAGACGCTGTGGACCGAGGTCAACGCCGGCGAGAAGGTCCGCGTGATCGGCGTGTGGGACGGTCCCGAGGAAGCGCGCCGGGTGGGCGAGGAGATCGAGCGGGTCGAACGCGAAGGCGTGCCGCTGGACGAGATCGCCATCCTCGTTCGCGCCCAGTACCAGACCCGCGAGTTCGAGGACCGCTTCATCCAGATCGGGCTCAACTACCGCATCATCGGTGGTTTCCGTTTCTACGAGCGGGCCGAAATCCGCGATGCGCTGGCCTATCTGCGGGTGATCGCCCAGCCGCAGGACGATCTGGCGTTCGAGCGGATCTACAACCAGCCCAAGCGCGGGCTCGGCGCGAAGACGCTGGAGAAAATGCACCAATATGCCCGGCGGGCGAACCTGCCGCTGGCGGCGGCGGCTCTGCAACTGGCCGACAGCGACGAGCTGCCAGCGCGCGCGGCAGGGACCATCGGCGGGCTGATGCGGCAGTTCCTGCACTGGCGCGAGCGCGCCGAGCAGCTTGCCCCCTCCGACCTGCTGCGCGAAGTGCTGGAGGAAACCGGCTACAACGCCATGCTGGAGGCGGAGAAAACCACCGAGGCCAAGGGGCGGCTGGAAAACCTCTCCGAACTCGCCCGGGCGATGGAGGAATACGAGACGCTCGGCGATTTCCTCGAACACGTCAGCCTGGTGATGGACAACGACGCCAGCCCGGACGAGGAAAAGGTCACCATCATGACCATGCACGCGGCCAAGGGGCTGGAGTTCAACCACGTTTTCCTGCCCGGCTGGGAAGAGGGCGTGTTCCCCAGCCAGCGCGCGCTCGATGAAGGCGGGCTGGCGAGCCTCGAGGAGGAGCGGCGGCTGGCCTATGTCGCCATCACCCGCGCCCGGCGGCGCTGCACCATCCTTCACGCCGCCAACCGCCGCATCTACGGCCAGTGGACCAGCAGCATTCCCAGCCGTTTCATCGAGGAACTGCCGGCCGAACAGATCGAGCAGGAAACCACCCTCACCGGCGGTGCGTCGCTCTGGCGGGCGGGACTTTCCGAACAGGACGACCCCTTCGCCCACGTAATGCGCGACCGGCCCGACCGCTCGCAGCTACGCGGCCCCGGCTGGCAGCGGGCCCTGACCAGCGGCTACGAAACCCGGCCAGCGGTGGTGAAGGAAAACCACCGCAGCGCCGCCAGCTTCGCCGCCAAGGCTCGCACAGACATCGCCATCGGCGCGCGCGTGTTCCACGACAAGTTCGGTTACGGCGTGGTGACGGACCAGGAAGGCAACAAGCTGGAGATCGAGTTCGAGAAGGCCGGGGTGAAGCGGGTGATCGACAGCTTCGTGACGGTGGCTGGCTAAGGAGACTTGGAGGTTGGCTCGATCTCTGGTGACGCAACGCAGACAATTTTCTCGTCGCCGCCCTCATAGTCCAGATGTCTAAGAAGAATTTTCCGTTCGCCCTTGGACCACCGCCAATCAGAGTTGTCGTCCTCCAGCAAGGGTAAGTCAGGCTCGCCTTCACCGTAGACGTCCATAAATCGCTTCTTCAACGAGGTCGCATCTATGGCGGTTCGGAATCTGTATTCAACAATATTGCCTGATCCCATCGCTGTTGGGTTCATCATAAACTCTGGGTTACACCACGTTGAGTTTCCGCTATCATCCTTCTCAATAACCTTCACGTCATCGGGAAATTTGATTCCGATTGCTTGTGATGCGTCTTCGAAAGCGGCGCTGGCCGCAGCTTCCTCTGCAGCAAGCCTTGCATTCCGCTCTTCCGGGGTTTCCCTAACTAGAAAATACAGTCCGGTCAAAACCATCGCCATCAAGCTTAAGCCGACATAAAGCTTAGGCCGAAACTCTTCCCATTCAGCTTCAGCTATTCTTACTTCCTCAATTCTTTTGGCATCGAGTTCCTCGGCTTCTAACCTAAGCTGTTCGGCATGCTCGCTCGCAGCAAGAATTTTGGCGCTTTCCTGACGATCGGGTTCAGCAAGTGCGTCATCTAGAGAATCAAAAGTTTGGTCGGCAAGAACAAAGCGATCAAACAATTCATTTCTTGTGATACCGTAATAATCTGAAAGCCATAACCTGTAAGGGTCACTCTTAAGATTTCTTTCACCCTGAAAAACCGCATCTGCTCGAGTGTTACCCTCACTACCAATTGATTCAAAACCCACCTTGCCTTGATAATTTTTACCAAAAATAGCCATTAATGAACCAATAAGAGTAACAAAGCAAGCAACTATTAGGTGGTTTTGCCTTCTTTCCATGAGATCTAAGTTCGCAACATCACCTCCTCCGACGTTACCAACACCCGGAACATAGGTAGATGGGGTCGATATAGAAACGTCCATGTTGAAGGCTATCAGGACGTATATTGCGCCAACTATGGCGATCAGTATGCCTATCGAGCGCAAGTTCCCCTCCCCAAGCGGTCTGATCTGAATATCTGCCAGCGCTTACGACTCAATGCGAGAACATTTCTTTCACATACTGTCCCATCAAATGATTTTTGAGCTCACGATGCCAAGCAAGTTTACAATCCCGCCCGAATGGAATTTTGCCGAGGCGTCTATTGCTCATGAGTTGAGGCAATGCGACGACATACCAAAACCCCCGCCGGGGGGTGCGGCGGGGGTGTGGTGGCGGAGAGGGGAGAGGAACTCTCCGCCCGGGGGAAGCCTGCTCGCTCAGGCGCTGAGGATCGCGACCGGCGAGGTGGCGAGCGCGAAGGCGAAGGTGTTGAGCGAAGCCACCAGCGCACCGGCGAAAGCGAAAATGTTGAACCTGGTCATGGCGGATCTCCTATCCTTGGGTTTCCTGTCGGGCGGTGGACCGTTCCATCGTCGTGAAACCCAGATACGCCTCACGCTCTGCGGCCGCTAACACTACTCCTGCATCTGTGTTATGCAGGAATGCATAACCCCTCTGGACCGAGGCGAAGTGCCGATGCTCGACTGGAACGACCTGCGCTATTTCCTCGCCGTTGCGCGGAGCGGCAGCACGCTGGCCGCCTCGACCCAGCTGCGCGCCAGCCAATCGACAGTGTCGCGCCGGATCACCGCGCTGGAGGCGCAGCTGGGGGTCCAGCTGTTCGTCCGCAGGCCCTCGGGATACGAGCTGACCCCGCGCGGGCAATCGGTGCTGCCGGCGGCGGAAAGTGTCGAAGCGGCGATCCTCAATTTCTCCGATGGCGTGGCGGCGGAATCGCGGCGGCTGGCGGGCACGGTGCGGATCTCGACGGTAGAGTCAGCCGTCAACGCATGGGTCATTCCGGCGATTGGCCTGCTGCGCGGACAGCACCCTGAAATCCGCGTCGAGATCCTCACCTCCGAGCATTATGTCGACCTGGCCCGTGGCGAGGCCGATGTGGCGGTGCGCTTCGGCCCCCGCCCGACGCAGGAATCGCTGGTGGTGCGGCACCTGCTCGACATGCTGGAGAGCTTCTACGCCACCCATGAGATGGTCGAGCGGCTGGGCATGCCCGCCAGCGTCGAGGACCTCGCGCGCTATCCACTGGTCGCCTCGACCGACGATACCAACATCACCAACCGCTGGATCGCGCAGCACCTGCCCGATGCGGAGATTGCCCATCGCTCAAGCTCGATGTCGAGCATCAGCGCAGCGGTGCGTTCGGGCCTTGGCGCGGCGATCCTGCCGTGCATGATGGCCGATGGCATGCCCGGCCTCGTGCGCCTGCTACCGCCGATCGAGGAACTGACCACGCCCGGCTGGATGGTCACCACCGACACCGCCCGACGCCAGCCGCATATCCGCGCGGTGATTGACCTGGTGGTGGAACAGATCCAGCAGACCCTCGCTCGCCGCCCGCCACATCTGGCCGTGGCGCAGGCGGCTTAGCCCAGGCTAGGCCTCCGCCGGCTCCTGCGGGGCATCGACCGGGCGGCGACCGGCCCAGGCCTCGAACGGTCGGGCCACTTCGCCCAGGAACCCGCGCGACCCGCCGTCGACGCCGGTGCGGCAGCCGATATAGGGAGCGGGGTCGATGTACGTGCCGAACAGCCGATCCCACAGCGTCAGCACGCCGCCGTAATTGCTGCCGCACAGTTCCAGGTCGTCGATATGGTGCAGCCGGTGAGCGGCCGGGGAGATGAGCCATTGGCCGAGCGGTCCAAGCGTCCAGGGCAGATCTGCATGGATGAAATAGCCCCAGCTGCTCCGTGCCAGCGCGCACGCCGCAACCGCCCACACCGGCAGTCCCATAAGCAGCAGCGGGACGGTGTCGACAAACAGGGCCAGCAAGTAGGCCAGCGGGTGTTTGCGCAGCAGCGCGAGCCAGGTCATCGCTTCGTCCGAATGATGCACCGCATGGATCGGCCACAGCAGCGGCAGGTGCTCAATCCGATGGCGCCAATAGACGACGAATTCGCCCGCCAGCATGGTGACCGTGAGGACCAAGATAGGATTCGCGCCGGCCCAGAAGTCGCTCAGGATCGCAACACCGGCCGCGCGCCCTTCCCACCCTGCAGCGACACCGGTGAAGAACGTTGCGAGGAAAACATAGTTGAACGCGACCAACGCCAGGTTGGTCTCAGTCTCGCGCCGTGTGCGCCGCAGGTACCCCGCCATGGCACCGCGCTTCATCGCCAGCGCCAGCATGCCGAACACCGCACCCAGCGGGGCCAGTGTCAGCAGCATGTCCCAGGCGGTTTTGCCGAGGGCGGCGGTGAGCGTTTCCATGGCGCAAACCATGCGCCCTGTGTGGTAAGCGAAGCGTTAAGATCCGGCTTGATCAGCTGCCGAAAGTGACGTCGAGGAAACCGGGACGCGGACCGTTCCATTCCCCCGGCTTGGTCGGCGGATCCTGCGGCTCGTTCCGGCGCGAGGCCCGCTGTTCGCGCGGACGCTCCTCGCGCTCCGGGCGCTCGTCACGGCGCGGCTTGCGGGGTTCGCGTTCGGGGCGATCGTCGCGTGCTTCCTTCTTGGCGCGGCGCGGTTTGTCCTCGCGCGGCTCTTCCTCGTGCACTTCGGGCTCGGGCGCCGGCTTGAGCTCGACACGGACATCCGCCTTGCCGAACACGGGTATCTTGGCGCCGGTCAGCTTCTCGACATTGTCGATGGCTTCGGCATCCTCGGGCGCGACGAAGGTAAAGGCGCGGCCCTTGGCCCCGGCGCGACCGGTGCGGCCGATGCGGTGGACATAATCGTCCGGGTGCCACGGCGTGTCGAAGTTGAAGACGTGGCTGACGCCCTTGATATCGAGTCCGCGCGCGGCAACGTCGGACGCAACCAGGATAGTCACTTCGCCTTTCTTGAACCGTTCAAGTTCCTTGATCCGGCTCGACTGGTCCATGTCGCCATGGATCTCGCTCGAGGAAAAGCCGTGGCTTTGCAGGCTCTTGTTGATCTCGCGCACGGTCGTCTTGCGGTTGGCGAAGATGATCGCGGTCTCGACCAGATCGTTGCGCAGCAGCCAGCGCAGCGTTTCGCGCTTCTGGCGAGTCGGGACATTGACCCGGAAAGCGGTGATATCCTTGTTGGTCGTCGCCGCCCGCGCCGTTTCGATCCGCTTGGGATTGTTGAGGAACTTCTTAGCCAGCTTCTCGATCGGCGGCGGCATGGTGGCGCTGAACAGCATGGTCTGGCGCGTTTCGGGCAGCTTGGAGCAGATGAACTCGATATCGGGAATGAACCCCATGTCGAGCATCCGGTCCGCCTCGTCGATCACCAGCAGCTCGCAACCGTTGAGCATGATCTTGCCACGCTCGAACAGGTCCATCAGCCGGCCCGGCGTCGCGATCAGGACGTCGACGCCTTCATTCAGTGCCTTGAGCTGGTCACCCATCTGCACTCCGCCGATCAGCAGAGCCATCTTGAGATCATGGTTGACGCCGTACTTCTCGAAGTTCTCGGCCACCTGGGCGGCGAGCTCGCGGGTCGGCTCGAGGATCAGCGAGCGCGGCATCAGCGCACGCCGGCGACCATTGGCCATGATGTCGATCATCGGCAGCACGAAGCTGGCGGTCTTGCCGGTGCCGGTCTGGGCGATGCCGATGATGTCTTTCATCATCAGCACCGGCGGGATGGCCTGCGCCTGGATCGGAGTCGGTTCGCTGTACCCGGCGGCATCGACCGCTTTGAGCAATTCGGGTGAAAGGCCGAGATCGGCAAATGTCATTCGGATGTCCGGAAAATATGATGGCCCGTAACCGGACCCCTGCAAAGAATGCGGAGCTGGCGCTGCGCACTCTGCGCGCCCTTCGCGAAAACTGGCCAAAATGTCAAGATTTCCCCTTGGCGGGGAACACATTCAATCGCGCGCGGCCTCAAGCCGGGCGAACTTGGCGATCTCGCATTTGGTGCCGTTGCGTGATTGCAGCTGTTCGCGCTTGATGCAGAGATTCCCGTCCTTGCTCGGTTCGACATAAAAACCCGAGTAGAAATCACGCGCCGCGCAGGCCTTTTCCAGCTCGGCACTGATCATCTGTCTGTTGCGCAGAAACAGGATCAGCTTGTTGGTCGCGCCGGTCTGGAACGCGACGATGTCGTTCATGGCGACGCACTTGCCCATCTTTCGTTCGACCACCCTTGACGGAACGACGCGGGGAACTTCATCGATCGAACCGCTGCGCGGGCGGGCAGGCGAAATGCGAATGACCACGCGCTGCTGGATGCGAACCTGCTGTGGCAGGCGTTCGGTTTCCCATGGCCGAAAAGCAGTCCACAGCTCATTTTCGGAAACTGGCCGTGTCGCCGCCTCGGGACTGCCCAACTGCCTCGCGTCACCCTCGCTGTCGGTCATGACAGCGGGCAACAGCAGTGCGACAGGCGCAAACATGGCAGCCCAGTTGAACATATCCTAAGAGACGAAAGCCTCCCCATATCGGCCGGAAAACTCCGGCAAGCATTGGTGCGACGGGTCCCGCTATACCCCCATGGTTTGAATGGCGGCTTAATTGCTTTGTCATATTCCGCAAGTGCTGGCGGCCCTGGCCGAAGCTGTGGCATAGGCCAGCCATGCCGGATTCCACTGCATTCCTCGAAGCTGCTGCCACCTTGCTCGGTCCGCGTGGACTGACGCGCGACGCCGACCTCATGACCCCATGGCTGACCGACTGGCGCGGTCGATATACCGGGCGAGCGCTCGCCATGGCCTCTCCCGCCTCGACAGAAGAAGTGGCAGCCCTGGTCAAGCTGTGTGCCGACCATGGCGTCCCGATCGTCCCGCAAGGCGGCAACAGCGGCATGTGTGGCGGGGCGACTCCCGACGCCGAAGGCCATGCGATTGTTCTGTCGCTCAGGCGAATGAACGCAATCCGCCGTATCGATCCCGACGCCCGGCAGACGACATGCGAGGCCGGGGTGATCCTGCAAAACCTGCATGAAGCGGTCGAGTCCAAGGGCTTGCGCTTCCCGTTGACCCTTGGCGGCAAGGGATCCGCCACCATTGGCGGGCTGATATCCACCAATGCAGGCGGAACGCAGGTCCTTCGCCATGGAACCATGCGAGCCCAAGTCCTGGGCATCGAGGCCGTGTTGCCGGATGGCAGCGTGTTCGAAGGGCTTGTCCCGCTCAAGAAGGACAACCGCGGTTTCGACCTGAAGCAGCTACTGATAGGATCGGAAGGGACACTCGGCATTGTCACTGCCGCCACGCTACGCCTGCTTCCCGCCATCGGCGGCCGCACAGTCTTGTGGGCGGGACTGGCCAGCATCAAGGACGCCCGCCGCTTGCTGCTCCATGCAGAGAAGATCGCCGATGACGCGCTCGAAGGCTTCGAGGTGATGCCTCGTCATTCGCTCGAGGCTGTGTTGGCACACCTGCCTGACGCACGCGACCCACTTGGGCAGCCTCACCCGTGGTATGCCCTGATCGAGCTGGTCGGGAACGCAGCGAGCGCCGCACAACTGCCTGAACTCGCCGAAACCCTGCTGGCAAGAGCGTTCGAGGACGGACTGGTGCAGGATGCGACCATCGCCGCCAACGAGACGCAGGCCGAGGCGTTCTGGCTGTTGCGGGATTCAATCTCGCCTGCCGAACGTGCGCTCGGTCCGGCCATGCAGCACGACATTTCCGTGCCGGTGGAACGGATGCCCGACTTTGTCGAGATGGCAGCGCCCGAAATGGAACGGCGCTTTCCCGGCACCAGGGCTGTCGCTTTCGGCCACTTGGGCGACGGAAATGTCCATTTCCATATCCTTGCTCCGAAAGGTGTCACTCCCGGGGAGTGGGAAGATGGTGAAGGCAAGGAGATCAGTGCGGTGGTCCACGATCTCGTGACCGGATGGGGCGGATCCATCAGCGCGGAGCATGGGATTGGCCAGATGAAGCGTGACGAGCTGGGTCGGCTGGGCGACCCCGTCTCGCTGGCGTTGATGCGTGCCGTCAAGCGGGCGATCGACCCGCATGGCCTGATGAATCCGGGCAAGCTCGTGCCGCGGGCATGAGGGCTCGGTTCGTTCCGCTTGCGCCCGCGCGCGTGACCCCCTAAAGCCCCCGCCCATCACGCGCGGCAGCGGGGGTCGCTGCCGCCGAGACCAGCCACGAGTTTCGGAGAATTTCCATGGCCAGCGCGCCGCAGCCCAGCCTGCCCCTGCTTTACAACGACCTGATGCCGCTCAACACACGGGATCACAGCAAGTACGCCACCCGTCCGATGGATGCGGCACCCTTCCTTGCCAAGCACCATGCCATACCATTGACAGTCGAGGAATTCGTCCAGGCGCAGCGTCACTTCCCGATCGTGTTCTCGTCGGGCGACAACCCGCTGCCGCTGGTGCTGATGGGCCTCAACGAAGGTGTGAACACCTTCATCGACGCCGATGGCAAAATCAATGAGCCGGTCTACCTGCCCGCCTATATCCGCCGCTATCCGTTCCTGCTCGCGAAGCTTCAGCCCGACAGCGAAGATCTTTCGCTGTGCTTCGACCCGACGTCGAGCTCGGTCGGCGAATTCACCGATGGCGAGCCGCTGTTCGACGAGAACGGCGGTACCACCGATGCGACGAAGCGCATTCTCGACTTCTGCGAAAAGTTCGAGGAAGCCGGCATGCGGACCAAGGCGTTCATCGAACAGATCCAGGCCCACAACCTGCTGATGGACGGCGAAATCTCGATCGAGCGGGCCGATTTCCCGGGCCAGCCGTACATTTATCGCGGCTTCCAGATGGTGAACCAGGAGAAGCTCAACGAAGTCCCGACCGAGAAGCTGGACGAATGGGCCAAGAACGGCCTGCTGCCGCTGATCTACGCCCACATGTTCTCGCTTGACCTGATGCGCAACATTTTCGCGCGGCAGGTCAATGCCGGACTGGTGCCAGCTCCGGCGCCGGTAAACTGACCTATCCTGAATTGCTCGGCGCGGGGTCTTGAACTCCGCGCGGCGATTACCAAATTTAAGGGGTCCGGCCGGGCTCCCCCCTCATCACCCGGCTGGATGGTGCACCACGGTGCATCCCTCCCTGAACCTTGGCCACCTCGCAGGTCTGACCTGCGAGGTGGTTTTTTATTCGGCAGCCAAGGGAAGATCTCGCTCGCGCGCGGGGGGAATGACCTCGGTCGCGAGCGCACGCACCAGCCCGCTCAACAGCCGTGCGATCTGCGGCAATCTGCGATTGGCCGCCTCATGGCGTAGATCGAGATAGAGCGAACGACACACCTCCAACTGGATTGCATGGATGCCGAGGGAGGGCTTGCCATGCCGGTCGAGCACGTATCCACCTGCATAGGGCCGGTTGTGCGCCGCACGCCGCTCGTGCCGGGCAAAGTAACGAAGCGCCGCAGCCGACAGCATGCCGTCGCTGGAGGCCCCGAAACGGTCCCCGATGACGAACTCTGCGGGCTGGTCGTCCGGATGGCGCTTCTTGAGCGGGGGCATCGAGTGCAGGTCGACGAGCAGCGCCGCTCCCCATCGGCGCCGGATCGCGGATAGCGCTTCTGACACCGCGCGATGATAGGGGTCATGGATCGCTCCGATCCGCTCGGCGACTTCGGCCTTGGTGTGCCGCTCGCTCCAGATCTCGCCGAGCCCGGTCAGCCGGCGGGGGATCAGCCCCAGGCCACTGCGTGCGCGCCGGTTCGCGCGCGAATGCCCGGTCTTTCCGGGATCGCCGTCGGCCACCATCGACCAGTCCATATCGTCATCTGCGCGGTTAAGGTCGATCATCGCGCGCGGTGCCTGCGCGATGATCAGCGGAGCACCCGTCTCTCGTGCAATGTCCATCGCCACAACATCGATCAGCCGATCTTCCAGGCGCAGCATCGAATAGGCCGGGTCACGCATCCGCTCACGCAGCGATTCGGGATAGCTGCGCCCCGCGTGTGGTGCCGCAATCAGGACAGGGAGTTCTGGCTTTTCAATTCCTTGGCAGAAGAACGCGGAATCGGTCGAGCCGGGGATTGAACCCCCGTACGATCTTCCCGGACTGGCCTGGTTACCGGTGTTTACCATTACCTCTCTGCTGGACCGGATCGCACTCTGTGTCAAAGCAGGGCGCATGTTACAGGACCAAAGAATTCTTAAACGATTGGCGCTAGACCGCAGGGCATGGATAACAACGCACCTTCGCGTCGCATATTGCTGGCCGAGGATGAGGAGGCCATGCGGACCTACCTCGCCCGGGCGCTCGAGAATGCAGGATATGAGGTTGCCGCGGTCGATCGCGGCACAGCGGCTTTGCCGCTGCTCGAATCGCAGCAATACGATTTGCTGCTGTCGGACATTGTCATGCCCGAGATGGATGGCATTGAACTGGCCCAGCGCTGCAACGAATTAAGCCCGCACACACGGGTGATGTTCATTACGGGCTTCGCTGCGGTATCCCTGAAGGCCAGTCGCGACCAGCCGCAGGCGAAGGTATTGTCCAAGCCCTTCCACCTGCGCGACCTCGTTCTGGAAGTCGAACGGACATTCGAGGACCTTGACCAGGCCCTGGCGAAGTAGGGGATCGAAGCAGCAATTCGGCACTTGCACGAGGCCGGAGGCCTCGCTAAAGGGCCGCTCCTGCCGAACGCGCAACCGCGCATGGCAACCGATGGTGCGGGCGTATAGCTCAGTGGTAGAGCACTATGTTGACATCGTAGGGGTCGCAAGTTCAATCCTTGCTACGCCCACCATCGCTTCGAGAAGCCCGCCAGAACGGCGGGCTTTTTCGTTGCCGCCCCTCACTTGCACCGGACCGACGCTCTGCTATGGCCCGCGCAACCGTGAAAACTCCCCAAGAGAGGCAACAGGCAACCATGCAGAAAATCCAGGTCAAGAACCCGGTCGTCGAGCTCGATGGCGACGAAATGACCCGCATCATCTGGCAGTGGATCCGCGAGCGGCTGATCCTGCCCTATCTCGATGTCGACCTGAAGTATTATGATCTTTCGATCGAGAACCGCGACGCGACCGACGACCAGGTGACGGTCGATTCCGCCAATGCCATCAAGCAATATGGCGTCGGCGTGAAGTGCGCCACCATCACCCCTGACGAGCAGCGGGTCGAGGAATTCAGCCTCAAGAAAATGTGGAAGAGCCCCAACGGCACCATCCGCAATATCCTGGGCGGCGTGGTGTTCCGCGAGCCGATCGTGATCGACAATGTGCCGCGGCTTGTGCCGGGCTGGACCGATCCGATCGTGGTCGGCCGCCATGCCTTCGGCGACCAGTACCGCGCCACCGACACGCTGATCCCGGGTCCGGGTAAGCTTCGCCTGGTGTTCGACGGCGAGGATGGCACCAAGCTCGACCTCGACGTGTTCGACTTCCCCAGCGCCGGCGTGGCGATGGCGATGTACAACCTCGACGATTCGATCCGCGACTTCGCCCGCGCCAGCTTCAACTACGGCCTCAACCTCGGCTGGCCGGTGTACCTCAGCACCAAGAACACCATCATGAAGGCCTATGACGGGCGCTTCAAGGACCTGTTCCAGGAAGTGTTCGACACCGAAGGCTTCGCCGAGATGTTCAAGGAACTGGGCATCCACTACGAACACCGCCTGATCGACGACATGGTCGCCAGCGCACTCAAGTGGAGCGGCAAGTTCGTCTGGGCCTGCAAGAACTACGACGGCGACGTGCAGTCAGACGTGGTGGCGCAGGGCTTCGGCTCGCTCGGCCTGATGACCAGCGTGTTGCTCAGCCCCGACGGCAAGACCGTCGAGGCCGAGGCTGCGCACGGCACCGTCACCCGCCACTATCGCCAGCACCAGCAGGGCAAGGCGACCTCGACCAACCCCATCGCCAGCATCTTCGCATGGACCCGCGGCCTGATGTATCGCGGCAAGTTCGACGAAACGCCGGACGTGGTGAAGTTCGCCGAGACGCTGGAGCGAGTCTGCATCCAGACTGTCGAAGCCGGCTGCATGACCAAGGATCTCGCGCTGCTGATCGGCCCGAACCAGAACTGGCAGACCACCGAGCAGTTCTTCGAGACCATCGTCCAGAACCTCGAGAAGGAAATGGCGAACTGGGCGTAAGCCTGCGGAACCACCAACCTCGACCTGCGTAAATCGGGGGCGGCCCATCGAATCGGTGGGTCGCCCTTTCTGATTCCGGGGGCTACCACAACGCAATGACCGACACCCGTACCAAAGCGCGCCTCGAAATCCGGCCGGCCAAGCCAAAGGATGTGCGCGCTATCGCCGACCTGGTTCGCCGCGCTTATGACGAACTGCCCGCCTACACCCACGGCGAAATCCGCGGACAGCTGAACAATTATCCTGAAGGCTGCTTCATCGCCAAGCTCGACGGCACGCTGGTCGGTTATTGCGCCACCATGCGGCTCGACGAGCGGGTCGCTCTGGCCGACCTGACCTGGGACGAGGTTACCGGCAACGGTTTCGGCAGTCGCCACGATCCGACCGGCGACTGGCTGTATGGCTACGAGATGTGCGTCGATCCCAATGTGCGCGGGACCCGGATCGGGCGGCGACTCTACGAGGAACGCCGGGCGTTGGCAGAGCGGCTCGACCTGACCGGCATCGTTTTCGGCGGGCGCATGCCCGGCTATGCCCGAGCGCTCCGCCGCAAGCGCAACAGGGCCGAGAGTCCGCAGGAATACTTGCAGATGGTGCTCGACGGGAAGATCCACGACCCCGTGCTGCGCTTCCAGCTCGCCAACGGGTTCGAGCCGATGGGCATTCTCGAAGGATACCTGCCCGAGGACAAGCCGTCCAAGGCGAACGCGGTGAAAATGGTCTGGCGCAATCCCTATGTCGATAGTGATGCTCCGCCCAAGCATCGCCTGCCGCGCGGGGTCGAAAGTGTCCGCATCGCAACCTGCCAGCTGCAGGCGCGCGCAGTGAAGGATTTCGAGGAATTCATCCGCCAGATCGAATATTTCGTCGATGTGGCGGCGGATTACGAGGCAGACTTCATCGTCTTCCCCGAATTGTTCACGCTGATGCTGCTCTCTGCCGAGGAAAAGGAACTGAGCAGCGTCGAAGCCATCGAAGCGCTCAGCCGCTACACCCCGCGTATCCGCAAGCGGCTGTCCGAGATGGCGCTGCAGTTCAACATCAACATCATCGGCGGCAGCCACCCGACACGGATGGAAGATGGCGACATCCACAATGTTGCCTATGTCTGTCTGCGCGACGGGTCGGTCCACGCGCAGGAGAAGATCCACCCTACCCCCAACGAAGCCTATTGGTGGAACATCAAGGGCGGTGACAGCATCGATGCAATCCAAACCGATTGCGGCCCTATTGGCGTCCTGATTTGCTACGATAGCGAGTTTCCCGAACTCGCTCGTCGGCTGGTCGACGAGGGTGCGCGGATCATTTTCGTACCGTTCTGCACCGACAGCAGGCAAGGGTATATGCGTGTGCGCTATTGCGCGCAGGCCCGGGCTATCGAGAACCAGTGCTATGTCGTGATGAGCGGTAATGTCGGGAATCTGCCCAATGTCGCCAACATGGACATCCAGTATGCCCAAAGCTGCATCCTAACGCCGTGCGATTTCCCGTTTGCGCGCGACGGGATCGCGGCCGAGGCGAGCGAGAATGTCGAGACGCTGACCATCAGCGACGTCAACCTCGCTGACCTAAGTTGGGCGAGAGCCGAAGGCACCGTCCAGAACCTCGCCGATCGGCGCTTCGATCTTTACCGCATCGAATGGGACAAGCGCGTCGGCCAGGTCAGTGCACGGATTGGCGAAAGCGGAGATGCGCCTTCCACCGGACCGCACGGCGGTCGCGGGGGATAGGGGCGTCGTGCGCGTGACCTCTCCCGCCAATCCGCTATAGTCGCCTCATGGCCGGTGAACTGAGCCTTTCCCCCGTATTGTCCGATGCGCTGGTGATCCTTGGCGCGGCGGGGATCGTCATTCCGACATTCACGCGATTCCGCATCACCCCGGTTATCGGTTTCATCCTGATTGGCGTGCTGGTCGGACCTTTCGGTCTAGGCGCGCTCGTCTATGAGTATGACTGGCTTCAATATGTAACGATATCGGACCCGGAGGGCCTGGCACCCTTTGCCGAGTTCGGGATCATCCTGCTGCTGTTCGCCATCGGGCTGGAACTGTCTTTCAAACGGTTGTGGACTTTGCGCAAGCTGGTGTTCGGGCTGGGCGCGATGGAAGTGCTGGTGATTGGTTCCTGCATCGCGGCCGTGCTGGCGATGATGGGGCAATACTGGACCGGGGCACTGGCGCTCGGCTTTGCCCTCGCCTTCTCCTCTACCGCCATTGTGCTGCCGATTTCCGGCACCAAGACGCCGGTGGGGCGCGCCGCGCTCTCCATGCTGCTGTTCGAGGACATCATGATCGTCCCGATCATCTTCATCCTCGGCGCGCTGGCACCATATGCCGAAAACGAGGGCTGGGCCGGCATGCTGCGGACCCTGTGGCAGGGTGGGTTGGTCATCGCTATTCTGCTGGTGCTCGGGCGCTTCGCCCTTCCCCGGCTCTTTGCACAGGCAGCACGTACCAAGAGTCCGGAGTTGTTTCTCGCTGCATCACTGCTGGTGGTCATCGGCGCCAGCCTCGCAACCGCTGTCACGGGCCTCTCGCCCATCGTCGGCGCACTCATTGCCGGGCTGCTGATCGCCGAGACCGACTACCACTCCGAAGTCGAATCGATCATGGAGCCCTTCAAGGGCCTGGCGCTCGGCGTGTTCCTGATCACCGTCGGGATGAGCATCGACCTGATGAGCATCTGGGAGAACTTCTGGCCCATAGCGGTCGCTGTGCTGCTGGTGCTGGTGTTCAAGGCACTGGTCACGGGAATCCTGCTGCGGTTGATGGGCGCGCGCCGTTCGACGGCCGCTGAAACCGGCATCCTGATGGCCAGCCCATCGGAAACGACGCTGATCATCCTGTCCGCCGCCGGATCCGCCATGCTGATCCAACCCGGCACATTGCAATTCTGGCAGATCGTGACCGCCATAGGCCTGACCATCACTCCGCTGCTGGCAAAACTCGGCCGGGCGATCGGGCGCCGCGTCGAACCTGTTCCGGAAATCGACGACAATGAAGCGCAGGACGATCCTCGGGTCATCGTCGTCGGGGTGGGTCGCGTCGGCATGCTGGTCGCCGATATGCTCAAGGCCCACAAGCGCGCCTATGTCGCAGTGGACAGTGATGCCGACCTGATCATGGATGCTCGCCGTCAGGGATACCGGGCTGTGTTCGGGGATGCCGCGCGGGGTGAGGCGCTCAGCCGCCTAGGGGTTGAAACTTCACCGGCGGTTGTCCTGACCATGGACGAACCCGTGCTGGTCGAACGGTTGACGGCCAAATTGCGCAAAGCGCACCCGAATCTACTGATTGTTGCCCGCGCGCGCGACAGCCAGCATGCCGCCGACCTCTATCGTGCGGGCGCGAGCCACGCGGTACCGGAAACACTGGAAAGCTCGCTCCAGCTCTCCGAAGCCGTATTGGCCGATATCGGTGTGCCGATAGGACCTGTGCTCGCCTCGATCCACGCCAAGCGCGACGAATTCCGCGACCAGATCCAGCAAGACGCGGGGCTGGCCGAGAAGCCCAAGCTTCGCACCAGCACGATCCAAAGCTGAGATTCTCGAACCCATTGACCGTTTTGCGCGTTGGTCAAGGGAAGGAGTTCCCCATGTCCGATACAAAAGACCCGACCAAGCCCACACCCAATGATGAAAAGTTCAAGCCGCAGAACGTAAAGGGGCCGCTCAAGGACCTAGCCCCCACCGACAAACGCGGTAGGCCCGCCGATACCGAAGGGTACGATATCGAAAACGGATCGGATGGGGTGACGAAGAAGACGCCTGGCGCCTGAAGTCAGGCGTCAACCCTGGCCAAGATCGCGCGCACAGCCGCGATGGCGTCGTCCGCTTTCGAGCCGTCAGGGCCACCACCCTGCGCCATGTCTGGCCGTCCACCGCCGCCTTTTCCACCAAGCACCTCGACACCCGCGCGGACAAGATCTACCGCGCTGAAGCGTGCGGTCAGGTCATCGGTCACCGCCGCCGCGAAGGCAGCCTTGCCTTCATTCACCGCACAGATAGCGGCGACACCGCTACCGATACGCTTTTTCGCTTCATCGAGCAGGCCGCGCAGGTCCTTGGGATCGAGCCCGTGTAACACTTGCCCGTTAAAGGTGACTTCGCCGACGGTCTCGTCCTGCGGGCCTGTAGCAATGCCCCCCCCGCCAAGCGCGAGTTGCTTCTTCGCCTCGGCAAGCTCGCGTTCAAGTTGCTTGCGTTCATCGAGCAGCGCAGCGACGCGGTCGGCCACATCTTCGGGATTGGTCCGCAATGCACCTGCTGCAGCCTTGAGTGCTTCCTCGCGGCAAACGAGCCACTGGCGCGCCGCATCGCCGGTAAGCGCCTCTATGCGTCGAACGCCTGAACTCACCGCACTTTCCGAGACGATCCGGAACAGCTGGATATCGCCCGTCGCGCGGACATGGGTTCCGCCACACAGTTCGACCGAATAGTTGCGCCCTTCCCCGCCCTTGCGGCCCATGCTGAGCACGCGCACTTCGTCGCCATATTTTTCGCCGAACAGCGCCAGCGCCCCTGCCGCCACGGCATCGTCCGGGGTCATCAGGCGGGTCGTAACTGCCTCGTTGGCACGGATCTCCGCGTTCACTTCGGCTTCGATCGCGATGATATCATCGTCGCTGAGCGGCTTGGGATGCGAGAAGTCGAAGCGCAGCTTGTCTTCCGCCACCAGCGAACCCTTCTGCGTCACATGCTCGCCAAGGCGGTTGCGCAACGCAGCGTGGACGAGGTGAGTCGCCGAGTGGTTAGCCCGGACCCGATCTCGCCGCGCGACATCGACGTCGAGGTGCAGCGTGTCGCCCTTGCGCACTTCACCAGTCTCGATCACCGCCGAATGTGTGTGCAGTCGGCCGAGCGGCTTGCCGGTGTCCGTGACCCGGACCTTCACGCCTGAGGGAGCAGACATGGTGCCGGTATCGCCCGTCTGGCCGCCGCTTTCGCCATAGAACGGCGTCTGGTTGGTGAGGATGATGACTTCATCACCTGCCTTGGCGCTGTCGACCTCGGCACCGTCCTTCACCAGTGCCACCACGCGGCCTTCGCCAGTGGTCGAGGTGTACCCGGTGAACTCGGTCGCGCCTTCGCGTTCCGCGATGTCGAACCACACCTCGCTATCGGCGGCCTGGCCTGATCCCTTCCACGCGGCACGAGCGGCAGCCTTCTGGCGCGCCATGGCAGACTCGAAGCCGGCATCGTCAACCGTGATTCCACGTGAACGCAGTGCGTCTTCGGTCAAATCATAGGGAAAGCCGTAGGTGTCGTAGAGCTTGAAGGCAGTCTCGCCGTCGAGCGTGTCGCCCTCGCCCATGTCGCCGGTGGCATCGTCAAGCAGTCGCAGGCCCTTTTCCAGCGTCTGGCGGAAGCGGGTCTCCTCGCGCTCAAGCGTTTCGGTGATAAGCGGCTGTCCGCGCACCAGTTCGGGATAGGCCTGCCCCATCTCTGTCACCAGGGCAGGGACGAGACGGTGCATCAGCGGTTCCTTGGCACCGAGCAGGTGTGCGTGGCGCATGGCACGCCGCATGATCCGGCGCAGGACATATCCGCGCCCCTCGTTCGACGGTAGGACTCCATCGGCCATCAGGAAACTGGTGGAACGCAGGTGATCGGCGATGACGCGATGGCTCGCGATGGATTCTTCGTCCGCAGCTGCCCCAACCAGCGCTTCGCTTGCCTCGATCAGTGTCCGGAACGTATCGATTTCGAACACATTCTGCTGGCCTTGCATCACGCTGGCGATGCGTTCGAGGCCCATGCCGGTATCGATGCTGGGCCGCGGCAGATCACCGACAATTTCGTCGCCCGCCTGCAAATGCTGCATGAACACCAGGTTCCAGATCTCGACGAAACGGTCCCCGTCTTCGTCGGGCGAACCCGGCGGGCCACCCGCAACGGAAGGGCCATAATCGTAGAAGATTTCGGAACACGGTCCGCACGGGCCGTCGGGGCCAGCAGCCCAGAAATTGTCCTTGGTGGCGATACGGATGATGCGGTCATCGGGCAGGCCAGCAATCTTGCGCCACAGTTGATGGGCCTGGTCGTCGGTGTGATAGACCGTGACCAGCAACCGGTCCCGATCGAGACCCAACTCCTTGGTAATCAGGTTCCACGCCAGCTCGATCGCGCGTTCCTTGAAATAATCCCCGAAGCTGAAGTTGCCGAGCATCTCGAAGAACGTCAGGTGGCGCGCGGTATAGCCAACGTTATCGAGATCGTTGTGCTTGCCCCCTGCCCTAACGCACTTCTGGCTCGAAGCAGCGCGCGGCGCGGGCGGGCTTTCAAGTCCGGTGAAGACGTTCTTGAACGGAACCATTCCGGCCGCAACGAACATCAGCGTCGGATCATTGTACGGCACGAGCGGTGCGCTCGGCGCGATATGGTGTTCGTTGGCGCCGAAAAAATCGAGGAATGCGCGGCGGATGTCGTTGGTCGAATACATGGCCGCGAGTTAGGGGCTTGCGGCCCGCGCGACAAGCGGGGAATCGGGCCTCAAGTGCGGTGAATGCCCCTAGCGCCGGGCGGTTACAATCCACGCAGCGGCTTTGAGCGCAATGATCGAGCCGCTCGCATGGAGCTCAAGGTAGCGACGAAGGCGATGGCGGAACGCCATCTTGTTCTCCTCGTCGAGCGATGCCGCGCCGCGAGCCACCGGGCCGATAACCGCAAAATAGCTCATCGCGTCTTCAACCGGTTCATCTCCGGATCCGACCACGAAAGCGAAATCGACCAGTTCGAAGGCAATATCCTGCCACCCCGCACGATCAAGGATACGTTCGACGCGGGTTGCATCGGCGAAAGCGAAGGGGCCCGGTGCATAGGGATCGGACGGTGCGTTGGTACCCGGTGGAAGCAGCGCCAATGTTTCGCTGGCCCACGAATTCTCCGCGAGCGAACGAAAGCAACTGAAAACCAGGCTTGCCGCCGGAGCGGCAATGGTGTGGAGGTGAACAAAGGCGCCGACCGGATCGTCGAAGAACATCACGCCGTGGCGCGAGACCAGCAATTCGGGCAGGTAGTCCGGCTTCTGCCACGTGGCAGCATCATCAAGCTCGAACGAGACATTCGAAAGATGCCCTCCGCGCTGGCGAGCGGTCGCTACGAGTTCTCCGCTGACATCGACACCAATGATTTGCGCGTGTGGATGGCCACGGCCAAGAGCCAGGGACAGTTCCCCGGCACCGCAGCCGATATCCAGCGCACGCTGGAAGCGGCGCGCGCTGGCGCGGCCAAGAAGTTTGTCGGTCAGGCCCGTAAAACTGCGATCGGTGCGGGCCCATTGGGCCGCCCAAGTGCTGCCGACCTGCCCCTGCCATGCTGCCTTATCGGTCACTGCGTTGATCTCCACCCGGTTGGTCCCGTTGGCGATAGCGCGCCAAGGCAAGGGCGCAAGTGGCGGTTATGGTCGCCGCAACGGAAAAGCCGGCACGGATATCGGAGCATCCGTGCCGGCATTCCATGTGTGCGGGTGCTTGAAACGGCAGCGGCACCCCTTGGGAAGCGAGTCTCAGTCCTCCGCGTCAGGACCAGCCATCATCTCCCCGGCGACCTCCTCGGTTTTGCCGCGAATGGCGGCTTCGAGCTTGTCGCAAAGTTCGGTATTTTCCTTCAGAAACTGCTTGGCGTTTTCGCGGCCCTGGCCGATGCGGATGCTGTCATAGCTGAACCAGCTGCCCGACTTTTCGACCACCCCGGCCTTGACGCCAAGGTCCAGGATTTCGCCGATCTTTGAGATCCCCTCGCCATACATGATGTCGAATTCGACCTGCTTGAACGGGGGGGCGACCTTGTTCTTCACCACCTTAACGCGGGTGGTGTTGCCGACGACTTCGTCGCGATCCTTGATCTGGCCGGTGCGGCGGATGTCGAGCCGGACCGAAGCGTAGAACTTGAGCGCATTGCCGCCGGTGGTGGTTTCCGGATTGCCGTACATCACCCCGATCTTCATGCGCAGCTGGTTGATGAAGATCACCATGCACTTCGAACGGTTGATCGAGCCGGTCAGCTTGCGCAGCGACTGGCTCATGAGGCGGGCCTGCAGGCCGACATGGCTGTCGCCCATCTCGCCTTCGATTTCGGCGCGCGGCACCAGCGCGGCGACCGAATCGACCACCAGCACGTCGATCGCATTGGAGCGCACCAGCGTATCGGTAATCTCGAGTGCCTGCTCGCCAGTGTCGGGCTGCGATACGATCAGCTCGTCGATGTCGACACCGAGCTTCTTGGCATAGACCGGGTCGAGCGCGTGTTCGGCATCGACGAAAGCGGCAGTGCCGCCGTTCTTCTGCGCTTCGGCAATGACATGCAGTGCCAGCGTGGTCTTGCCCGAGCTTTCCGGACCATAGACTTCGATCACGCGCCCCTTGGGCAGACCGCCGATACCAAGGGCGATATCGAGCCCCAAAGAGCCGGTGGAGATCGCCTCGACATTCATCGCTTCCTTCGAGCCCAGCTTCATCGCCGACCCCTTGCCGAAGGCGCGGTCGATCTGGGCGAGTGCTGCGTCAAGCGCCTTCTGACGGTCCACGTTGGATTCCTTGTCTACCAGTTTCAGTTCCGCCGCCATGTCACACACCTCCGTCAGTTGCCACCGGCGCCCATTCGCCTATCAACTGTTGAAGGTGCATGTACCACATTTGTTCTCAAGAACAAGAGTGGAACAAGATTTTTTGTCCGGAACGGATCTAACCCCGCTGACGCATCCGCCAGCGAACTTCGCGCGTGCCCTCAGCCGGCACTTCGACATCGATGTAGTAGCTGCCGTTCTTGACCTTGAGCGGCGCGCCGTCCTGCTCCGCTTCCTGGTAGGCTTCGCTGCCGGCATAGACACGCACCATCACCGGCTCACGCCTGGCATTGCTGAGCCGGGCCCCGACGCTTTCCCACTCACGCGAACCATAGGGCAGTGCCTGTTCGCGGCCGCAGGCGCCCCGGACCAGTTCGCTCAGGCCCATGTCGATCTCGACATCCTGCCCCTTGGCATAATCGCGTAGCCATTCCTCGGCCAGCAGCAGGTCACCGCGCGGCGAAGGTTCGAACAGCGTGATCCCGCCGGTTGGCAGCGCCACCCCCAAGCCATGCTTTTCGTCGTTCTTGGTCTCGAAAAACAGGGCGGTCGGGCCAAGCTGCCATTTCTCCTGCGCGAACAGCGGTGCGCCAGTACCGAAAGCGCAGCGCGCGCCGTAGAGCAATGTGCCGTCGACCTCCTCCTTGTTGAGGAAAGCGACCTGCTTCAGCCCCTTGGCGTTGACAGTCACCGGCGCGGGGACGCGATAGAGCTTGAGATCGCCGAGCTGCTCTTCGATGGCCTCCATCGCCATGACGGGTGCAGGGGCAGACATCACCGGTGATGGTGGCGCTGGCACACGCGATGCTGTCACCATGATCACGCCATCCACCGTGGTGTACATCGGGATGCCGTAATCATCGAGATATGTCGGCGGGTAGTAAGGCACCGGCGAACCGGCCGCAGTGCTGCCGATCGGGAAGCAGGACAGCTCCAGCGGACGGCCTTCGGGCGGCTCGGACAGGCCCTCGAAGTCGCTCACCACGCTCAACCGTCCGGCCACCGCCATCAGTTCGGCATTTTCGAAGCTCTGACCGTTGTCGTTGAGCAGGGTCAGCCAGCTCAGCAGGCCCAGCGTCACCTTGCCGCGCTCGCCCTGCTCCTTAACAGTGCCGACATAATGCGCCTGCCAATCGAAGCCCGAGGCAAGGTAGGTGAGCGTCACCGTATAGGTCCCGCCGCGCGGGCTATTGGTATCGATCGAGAACACCGGCTGCGCGCTGAGCCCGGTCGGAACATCGGGGAAAGTCAGCTTCTCCGGCAGGCCCGAACAGCGCACGGCCTCGAAGCCGCTCGCGGTCTGGAGCACCAGCCCGCCATCGGCCCGTGTGCGAATGGTGGCCTGCTCGCTGGCCGACTTGCCGGTGACGGGATTGAAGCGGGTGATGCGCACCCGGTTGCCCAAAGTTCCGTCGACCAGCGCCGCGGGGCTGAGCAGGTCGGCATTGCGGTTCTTCTCGATCGTACCGCCGGGCAGGCCGGTGACGATGGCAGTGACCGCCACCATGCCTTCGGCCACACCGCTGAACAGGATGGTCGATTCGCCCGCCGGCAAGCGCACCCGGCGGGTTTCGCTGATCATCGCGAAGCCGTTCGGAAACTGGATATCCATCGCGTCGCCCTCGCCCCGGTTGGGGTCGCGATAGATCGTCACCGCCACTTCGCGCGGGGCCGAGGCTTCGACCACCTCGCGCGCGGCGAGCGGGGTCACCGGCAGCAATGCCGCCAGGGCCGCCAGGAAAGAGGCGATGCGCCGCATCACCTGTGCCCTCAGTAACGGGTTTCGTAGGTGACCCGGATCACCCGTTCTCCCTCGGCGGGCACGGGCACGATCCATTTGCGGCTGTCCCAGTTGAGCTGCTCGCCCGGGATGTCCTCGCGCACGATCCGGTAATCGTCGCTCCACCAGCCGCGGAACAGGCCGGTGGCAGTCAGATCGACCTCGACCGGCGCAGCCTTGGCGTTGGTGAGGGTGTAACGCATGGTCGTGCGGTAGAACTTCTTGGGCCTTTCGACTTCGACCTCTTCCTGCACCTCACCGTCGCGGATCACGCGGTAGCGCGCGCTCTTCTCCCATTCGGACGAGGTGATTTCCTCCCGCTTCTCGACCTCGGCCTTGACGAAGACATCGAAGGCATCGCCGGTGGTGAGGCTCAGCTGGCTGCCCATCGGGGTGTGGCCGATGTAGTTTTCGCCAATGAACTGGGGCGAGCCCTGGCTGTCGCGCTGATAGAAGCGCACGGTTCCGGCAGGCAGCGCGTCGCCCAGCCCGCCTTCGCGGCTGGACGAGAAGCTGATGGCCGTGGTGACATTGACGGGATTGCTGTCGCTTTGTTGCCAACCGATGGTGCGGGCATAGACCTTGCGCGCGGTCACACCCTGCACGTCAAGGAAGCTGACCTGCTTGGTCTGGTTGTTGGCAATCGTGGTCCGTCCATCGATCGGATAGAGGTAGAAATCGCCCAGCTGTTCGCGGTCGGCAGCCTCGGTTCCGGCGCGGGTCGTGCCCGGGCTGAAGGCACTTCGGGCATAGCCGCCCTGCCCCGGGCTCCCGGCGACCAGCAGCGTATCGGCCTGGGTGAAGGTCGTGCCGGTGGCATTGGTCAGCGTGACCCAGCCCTGCATGTCGATGGTGCCCTTGGCCTCGTCATACAATGCCACATAGTCCGCACTCCAGCCGAGCCCGGCAGTGAGGTAGCGGATCTGCGCCGGGCGCGTGCCGGCGCTGGTCGAATCGACATTGACCGACAGTGTCGGCCGGGCGCGCAGGTTGGGCGGCACCCGGTCGAACACCACGCGCACGGGCAGGCCGTCGTCACGCAGCACTTCGATCCGGTCACCGATCCTGATCACCACGCCGCCGGTGGTGGACAGCACCTCGGCCCGCTCGCGCGTTTCCGCGCCTGTCGCAGGATTGGTCCGGACGAGCGTGACCGTCTGACCGACGGCCTTCTCCATCATCTTCTGCGGGGTCAGCAGGTCGAAGTCGAAATTCTGTTCGATAATGGTGGTGTCGGCGGCATTGAAGCTGAGCGTTTCAGGCCGGATGCGGGCAGATACGTCGGGAAACTCGATGCGGCTGCGGCCATTGGCAATCGGCAGTTGCCGGATATCCTGCACCAGAGCGATATCATTGTTGTAGATGGTGATCGAGACATCGCCCTGGGCGGTCTCGTCTGTCGCTGACTGGGCCAGGGCGCCGGTCGCCAGGGCGACCATGCAAACGGCAGCGGTACGAAGCGGAAATTTCATCAGGCCCTCCCCAATCGGTCACCGGCAATCTGACCTCGCCGGATTTACCGCAGATGAATGTAACTATGTATCATTTCGCGGTTGCCATCACTTCGCCAACCTTCTGCGAAATTTGCTGTACGCTGAAAGGTTTAGCGATGAAATGCATGTTGTCGATATCGATGTCCTTGCGCAACTGCTCTTCGGCGTAGCCCGACATGAACAGGAACGGCATCTTGGGGGCGACATTGCGGATTGCCCGGGCCATGGCAGGCCCGTCCATGCCGGGCATGACGACATCGGATACGACAAGGTCGAAATCGCCGCCGTTCGCGATGGCCGCGAGGCCTTCCTCGCCATCGGCGCAGGTTGTCACGGCGTAGCCGGCGCGGACCAGGGCACGTTCCGCCACGGCGCGGACCATGTCCTCATCCTCCACCAGCAGCACCCGGCCGCCGCCGGACCAGCTGCTGGAGGGCGCGACGGCCTTATCTTTGTGTTCCCCGGCCTGAACTTCACCATGATGCACTGGCAAATAGATCGTGAAGCGCGCACCCGTTGGCCGCCCGTCCATGCCCGTGATGTTGTCGGCGAAGATGAACCCGCCCGATTGCTTGACGATGCCGTAGACCGTCGAAAGGCCAAGACCGGTGCCCTTGCCCAGTTCCTTGGTGGTGAAGAACGGTTCGAAAATCTTGGGCAGCACATCATCCGGGATGCCGCCACCGGTATCCTGCACGATCAACGCGGTATAGTCGCCGGCAGGCAGGATCTCCGAACCCATCGAGCGGACATCGCGCGCCGTAACGCGACGGGTCGCCATCGACAGCTTGCCCTTGCCTTTGCCCGAAGACTGGATCGCATCGCGCGCATTGACTGCCAGATTGATGATCACCTGTTCGAGTTGGCGAGGATCTGCGCGCACCGGGCCGAGATCGCGATCATGTCGGACAGTAAACTCGATCTTCTCGCCCACCAGCCGCTTGAGCAACTGGTTTACCTCGCTCACGACATCGGGAAGCTGGAGCACTTCAGGCCGCAAGGTCTGCTGGCGGCTGAAGGCGAGCAATTGCCGGGTCAGGCTGGCGGCGCGGTTGGAGTTGGCCAGGATCTGCTGGATATCGTCATAATCGCTGTCGCCCGGCGTGTGACGCAATAGCATGAGATCGCAATAGCCGATGATGGCGGTGAGCACGTTGTTGAAGTCATGTGCCACCCCGCCCGCAAGTTGACCAACGGCCTGCATCTTGGTCGCCTGCGCCACCTGTCGCTTGAGCTTCGTTTCTTCCGAACTGTCGGCAAGACTGAGAAGCACGGCGGCATCGCCCAACCCCCTTACACCGGCAAGGCCAAGCAAAACCGGCTCCTCCGGATTGGCGCGCAAGCGCACAGCCATGTCCCCGCTCATGACGGGACCCTTGGCATAACGGCGGACCGCATCTGCCAGCGCGCCCTTGTCTTCCTTGACGGCAAGATCACTCGGATATTGCGGCAACCCCTGCCCCTCACGGTCGATAGCGCGCAGGAAGGCACCATTGGCGAAGAGGAAGCGCCCGTCGCGATCCGTCATCGCAAGGCCCAGCGGGAGTGCGCCGATCAGGGCTTCGAGCTGCGGTGTCGCATTGGCTCCGCCCGCTTCATCGCCACCGCCAATGGCAGCGCCCGGTTCCAGCAGAAGCATCAGCGAAAGTGCCTCGTCCGCACCGGCACCTTTGGGATCGGATAGATCGTTGAGGGGGACGTGAATCAAGGCATGCGGTGTCCCGCGTTTGCCCTCGCGGGCAAAGTAGATCCGGTCCTGGTCGTCACTGCGCAAATGATTGACGAACTCCTGACCTGCCAGGGTCGCCTTGCGATCCCCTGCCGCACGCTCGGCAAAGCCAGGACCGGCGGCACGGATAATCCCGTCGGGTCCGACAATAGCCGCTTCAATTCCTGCACGAGAAAGCATAGCGCCAAGGTCACCGGCAATCTGCGCCGCATAGCTGTCAGCGGCATCCTCGATGGCCAATGAGCGCAGACGCCAAACCAGGTAGTCGTCGCCCCGCCCGGCCCGCTCGGCCTGAACCCGCCAACAGCGCGCTCCATCCCCGCTCTGGACCCGCTCGACAGTTGCCGAACCATCGCGCCACGCCTCGCGAGCAAGCCGGGTCAGCGCTTCGAGCGAGGGGCCGTCGACCTGCAGGTTTGGCGGTGCCTTGGCGACGCCGAACTGGTCGGCAAACAGTGCACTGGCGCAAACCAGCCGATTGGCGCGGTCGGTGATGGCAACGGCCATGTCGGGCCGCTCGATCGCGGACACTGTTACCGACCAGTCAGGTGGCGCCAAAGTGTCGGTCCTTGCCGCCGGACGCGCCTTCGAAAGGGCGACGGCCAGCGCCAGCAGCGTTGCGAGACCACCTGCATAAGCCAGCGCCAGCAAGGGCAGGTCGCTGACCAGCCAGACCGCGACGATACTTGCGACAAGGGCCAGGCCCAGTCCGGCCCAGAATATGGAAACGCCGCCCCCCTGCTCTTCAGCGCCAGCCGGAGTCATCCGTGATCGGCCTCCAGCCGCTGGTTCAACCGCTTTTCCATCTGCCTGAGGCGACGCACGCGCTTGCGGTGCACGATAAAGCGCCACATCCAGCCCGACAGGACATAGCCCAGGGCGGCGCTGGTCACCGCCAAAACGAAGAAGCCGAAAGCGGTGATACCCGCCAGTTCCATGCCCACAGCCAACCACCCGCCATCGGCGGCCAGCTTCTCCGCCGCACCGACGCCCATGGCAACGTCGATGTTGAGAACCAGCTCGCCCGTTTCCTTCGCCACGACCAACCAGAACGGCAGTGTCAGCGGATTGGTAACGAACGTCACAAGCGCCGCCAGCGGCACATTTGCGCGTGCCGGAAGCGCCAGGAACGCCGCGAGGAAGATCTGCCCGATGGGAATGATAAAGCCGCAGAACAGTCCAAGCGCGACGCCGCGCGGGACCGAGCGTCGGGTAAAGCGCCACAGCTCCGGGCTGAGGAAGCGGTGGGCGATTGGCGCGAGATACTTGTTTGCCGCCATCTCCTCGCGCGAGGGCATGGCCGGAAGCCAGCGCCGGATCAGGTCCGCCAGAAAGGTCTTGTTGCCGCTCATCGTCTCTTCGGTGCCCATGCGCTTACCCTTTGCCGATCGCAAGCGCAGGAACGGCGGTTTCCCGCCGGGTGTGCTCTTGTTGCGATATGGGTAGCACGCGAAGGATAGCCAGAGGGTGAATCACCCGGAAAGGAATTATCCCTTTTCGCGCAGTATGCGGGCCTTGTCGCGCTTCCAGTCGCGATCCTTGATGTACTGGCGCTTGTCCTGCGACTGGCGACCTTTGGCGAGGCCGAGTTCGACCTTGGCCCGGCCGGTCTTGTTGAAATAGATGCTGAGGGGGATAAGGGTCATGCCCTTGCGTTCGACCGCACCCAGCAGCCGCTCGATCTCGCGCGCATGGAGCAACAGCTTGCGCGGCCGCTTCGGTTCGTGGTTGAGCCGGTTGCCGTGGCTGTATTCGGGGATATTGGCGTTGATCAGCCAGGCCTGCCCGTCGCGGATCTCGGCATAACTGTCGGCAATGGTTGCCTCCCCTGCCCGCAGCGCCTTCACTTCAGTGCCCTGCAAGGCGAGCCCCGCCTCGAACTTGTCCTCGACAGCATAATCGAACCGCGCGCGCCGGTTCTCGGCGACGGTTTTGTGCTTGTCGAAGGTCTCGGGCTTGGGGCGTGCCATAAGGTGGGCGCATATAGGCGGTGGCTTACCGACAGGCAAGTACAGCTGCGCCGAACCAAGACGGGCGTCATGCCAAGCGCTGCTTTGCATCCTTCCTGCGCTTCTTCAAGAAGCCTGTGGAGCAGTGATCTGCGCCATGGGCGGGCAAGGCGCGAAAATCAGTCCCACGCTCGCAGGGTAAGTTCAGCCCTCCACCCAATCGAGCAGGAATTCGGCCAGTGACAGATGCGCCACAGCGAATGCCTCCTCGATGGCAATGTCATGGTCGTACCTATGTTCGTCGAAGGTGACGATATGCCCGGTGTCGAGATCGTACGAGGTCATGCCCACATCGTGCATGGTGAGCGGCAGTAGACTTGCCGGCCAGTCCATTTCGCCGGTGTAGCCCGAAGGTCGGTTCGGGATCTTCCCGTTCGGCCATCTTGTCGCGAATGGCGCGGAAGGCATCGCCATCACCAAAGGGACTTTCGTCCATCAGCCGGGCGCCGTCCTGTGGCTTCTCGAACGCACCGAGCCTTTCCCCCGGGCGGCGGAAATGCCTGCGCGAGCGGTCGGCGATGCGCTCGCGCAGGGCGGTGATCACAGCTTCGGGCAAGATGTTGATGCGGACAGTTTCCCCTCTTCGCATCCAGCGCCAAGCCGTCACACCAATCCGGCGATCTCCAGCGCCTCGTCCACCGCCCGCTTCGATGCGTCGCTAGCCGCGACCAGCGGCAGGCGCACTTCCGGACGCAGCCAGTCGTGGACCCGGCTCAGCGCGTATTTGACCGGCGCCGGGCTGGCGTCGCTGAACATGGCGTAGTGCAGCGGGAACAACCGGTCGTTGAGCTCGCGCGCCTTCTGCAGCTCGTTGGCGGCGATGGCTTGGTGGAACTCGGCGCACAGCGCCGGCGCGACATTGGCGGTGACCGAGATACACCCCTTGCCGCCCGCCGCCGAATGCGGCAGCCACAGCTCGTCATTGCCCGATAGCTGGCAGAAATCGCGCCCGATCCCCATGCGGTGGTCCGCCACGCGCGACAGATCGCCACTCGCATCCTTGATGGCGATGATCCGATCAGGATACTTTTGGACCAGTTCGACCACCGTATCATCGAGAATGTCGGTCACCGTACGCGCGGGGACGTTGTAAAGAACGATCGGCAAATCGCTGTTTTCCGCCAGGAAGCTGAAATGGGCGATGAGCCCGGCCTGGCTGGGGCGGTTGTAGTAGGGCGCTACGCAGAGCCCCGCAGCGGCCCCGGCCTTCTTCGAGAAGTTCATGTGCAGCAGCGCGTTGCGGGTATCGTTGCTGCCGCAACCGGCGATCACCGGCACGCGTCCGGCAGCCTGTTCGATGCAAACCTCGATCACGCGGTGATGCTCGGCATTGCTCAATGTCGAAGCTTCGCCGGTCGTGCCGCAGGGAACCAGCGCGCTCGAACCATTGTCGATTTGCCAGTCGACCAGCCGACGGAATGCGGCTTCGTCAAACGTCCCGTCGCGAAAAGGAGTCACCAGAGCCGGAATCGAGCCGGAAAACATTGTTATCGGTCCTTTCTTGAACCAAGAGAATCACGTAATTTCGCCGCATGATCGCGCGGTTTTTCCGTTCAGTGCCTGATAAGGAGACATGGGACAGGATGTCCAGCATGACCCGCAAGCCGTTTCTCGCCATTTCGCTCGTCGCGCTCACTTCCATCGTGCCCCCTGTCATGGCCGCCGACCCCGCAAGCTGGGATCGCGCCCGTGCCGAGCTGGTGGCGCAACAGCCGAGCCAGATGGCGAGCGTTATCGCGCGGTGGGAATATCTCGTCGGCCGCGACGGACTGCCGTTCGACGACTACGCCGGCTTCCTGCTCGCCTACCCCGACTTCCCGCAAGCCGAGAAACTGCGTGTCCGGGCAGAGGAATCGCTCGGCGAAGAAGCCATCGGGGCCGAGCGGCTCGTTGCTTTCTTCGACCGCCATCCGCCGCTGACAAATCCGGCGCGGGCGCGTTATGCGCTGGCGCTGGCCTCGCTCGGGCGGGAAGACGCCTGGACCGTCGCTCGCAGCGCATGGCGGGGTGGGACCATGAGCGGTCCTTCGGAGGTCTATCTGGTGGGCCTCTATGGCGCGCGGCTGACGCCAGACGATCACGACGCGCGAATGGACGCGCTGCTGTGGCAGCGCGATGGCGCGGGTGCCGTGCGGCAAATGAACTATGTCTCGACTGCCAAGCGCGACCTGTTCATGGCGCGACTGGCGATCGTGCAGGGTGCCCTCCCCGCCAGCCAGGGTCTTTCGACGCCGGCAGAGGCCGGGCGCGACGCGGGCTATACCTACAATCTTGCGCGCCATTACCGGACCAGTGGCAATGTGCCGCAGGCGATCGACCTGCTGGCCAATCGCCAGCGCTTCGATGCGCCTGCCTTCGATCCCGAAGTCATGGTGGGCGAGATGCTGCGCGTGGCACGAAGCGCCGGTTCCGATCCGTCGGTCCGGATTGCGAGCATGGTCGATGACCTGTTTTCGCCGGGTACGGATATCAGCACGCAGGCCTACAAGCTGCGCGACGACTACACTTCGCTGATGTGGCTGGGCGGCACCAATGCGTTGTGGAACCTCGGCGATGGCACCCGCGCTGCTCCCCTGTTCTATCGCTATGGCGCGGCGGCACAGACCCCGCAGACCCGTTCCAAGGGTTTCTACTGGGCAGGCCTCGCTGCCCAGCGCGCCGGGAACGCAGCCGATGCGGAGCGGTATTATGCCGAGGCGGCGGCCTACGCCGACCGCTTCTATGGCCAGCTGGCCCTCGCCAAGCTTGGCCGCCCGGTTCCATCGCTCGCGGGCAAGCCTGTCGGCGAGCCCACATTCGAACAACGCGCAGCTTTCAACGATGCGACCCTGACCAAGGCCGTGCGCGAGGTTGCGCGCGACGCACCATGGCGCACCGGGATCCAGTTCTATCGCGAGATCGCCAATTCCGCCCAGACGCCCGAAGAGCACTTGCTGCGGGTCGACCTGGCCCGCGAGATCGGGCGACGCGACCTTGCGGTCAACGTGGCCGAGGCGGCTGGAGCCGACGGACTCGACCAGTTCGTGGCGCAGGGCTTCCCCCGCCTGCAATTGCCGCCCGGGGTCGATTTCACTTTCGTCCATGCCATCACCCGCCAGGAAAGCCAGTTCGCGCAGAATGCCATCAGCCATGCCGGCGCGCGCGGCCTGATGCAGCTGATGCCAGGCACCGCCAGGGAGCAGGCTGGCAAGCTGGGGATGCAATACCTCAGCGCGGACCTGATCGAGAGCCCGAGCTATAACGTGCAGCTCGGAAATGGCTATTTCCAGCGCATGCTCGATTATTACGGCGGCAGCTACCCGCTGGCCGTTGCAGCCTACAACGCGGGGCCGGGCAATGTGAACAAGTGGCTGCGCGCCAATGGCGATCCGCGCACCGGCTCGATCGACTGGGTAACCTGGATCGAGAAGATCCCGATCTTCGAGACCAAGAACTATGTCCAGCGGGTAATCGAGAATGCTGCGGTCTATGAGCATCTCTATCCCGAAAGCACTGCAACGGGGCGCCCGCGAACGGCAGGGGACTTCCTGCGCTAGGGAGCCTGCCGTGAGCGCACCGTCATATCCCATTACCCCGGGGGGCTATGCCGCGCTCAAGGCGCGCTATGATCATCTGTTGGGTAAGGAACGGCCGGAAATCGTCGAGATCGTCAGCTGGGCCGCCGGCAATGGCGACCGCAGCGAAAACGGCGACTATCTCTATGGCCGCAAGCGCATGCGTGAGATCGACCGCGAGCTCGCCCATCTAGCACGGCGGATGAAGCACGCCCGGGTGATCGATCCCGCCGAACAGCCCGACAAGGACAGGGCCTTTTTCGGCGCCACGGTGACGCTGGCCGACGAGGACGACGAGGAGAAAGTGGTTACGTTGGTGGGGGATGACGAACAGGACGCATCCGCCGGCAAGATCGGCTGGTCGAGCCCGATGGCCCGCGCGCTGAAAGGTGCCGCAGTGGGGGATTTGCGCAGCGTTCGGCTTCCCTCGGGGGAGAAGGAGTGGGAGGTGCTGGCTATCCGCTATGCGTAAGCCGCTCACCCTTCTTGCCCTTTTGACGTTTGCCACGCCGATCCTGGCCAGGGACTCGCTCGGCGTGTACGGCAACTGGGGCGCGTTTCGCGATCCCGCAGTGCCGCGTTGTTACGCCATCGCCAAGGCGGCCCCGAGCAAGCTCTCCCGCGATTACGAGCCCTATGCCACGGTGGGAACCTGGCCACGGCGGAAGATACGCGGGCAAGTGCATTTCCGCCTATCGCGCGAAATCAGAAGCGACCGTCCCATCAATCTCAACGTCGGCGGCAACCGCTTCACTTTGGCCGGCGGCGGCGGCGATGCCTGGGCGCTGGACAAGGCCATGGATGCGGCAATTGTGGCGGCGATGCGTTCCGCAGGGCGGATGACAATCGGTGCCACAGACAAACGCGGCACCCGCTTTTCCAACACCTATGACCTGAAGGGTGCCGCTACGGCCATGGACGCGGCGACAGTGGCCTGCGCCGGGAAATAGTCGGCACCCCTCGCGAAACTGCGACCGGGACGTATCCCGGCCGCAGCAATGATTGCCTGAAAAAAAGTTAGAAGCGCACGCCGACACCAACCACGACCTGATGGCGATCGAGGTCGACACCAAAGCGCTCACTATCGGGGAGCGTATCGTCGAAATCGACTTCAGCCTCCGAGTAGTTGGAGTAGCGATACTCGGCGTTGACGAACATGTTCTGGCTGAAGGCATACTCCACCCCCGCACCCAGACGCCAACCGTCGACGTCGTAGTCATTGTCGAACTCCGTCGTCCCGTCGTTGGAGCGAATGTTGTATTTGGCGTTGCTGTAGCCGCCCTTGACGTAGGCCAGCGCCCTATCGCCAACCTGCGTCCCGATGCGGGCGCCGAGGTAAAGGTCGCGGTCGGCCGACACATTGCCGAAGCCGAAGCCTTCGAAATCGCCCGCGTCGAACTCGGTCTTCGCGCTCGACCAGGTGAATTCGGCTTCGGGACCGATCACGACCGAACCCAGGTCGATATCGTATCCGACTGCCGCACCATACAGGGCACCTTCGGCCGACTGGTCGTTGTCCTGGTTAGCATCGTCATCGACGGTGCTGCCTGCCCGGGTGCTGTCATAACCGGCAACGGCTTGGGCACGAAGGCCGGTGAACGGCGATTCGTCCTCGACCGACTGTGCCAACGCCGGGCTGGCGGCGGTGACGAAAGTACCTGCAAGGAGTGTTGCGACTGTGTTTTTCATGGTTAGCTCCAGTTCCGTTTTGCGCAGGTCGTGCCTGCGGAGACCTATCCAATGGCTCGGAGCAGGCGAAGTTTCATGAACCTTACACAACAAGAAAATGTTGCATTCATGTAACATTGTTGCGCCCAATCGCATGTCCAGAGCGATGAAATGGGGGAACCCGTCAGCCGCTACGTTGGTTCGCGCACCCACGCGCGGAGGCAAAGTTGCATGCTGGATTTCACGGCCCAGCAAGCCTATATGCGCGCCTCCCATGGCCGATACCCAGCTCATGCCGATCCCCGGACAGGTGGATCCCGTTCCCGTCGCGCGTGATATCACGCCGCGTGCCGATGGCCGTGTCGACCTGATGGGCCTGCCCAAGGGGCGCATCGCCGAACTGATGGGGGAAGCCGGGCTCGACGCCAAGCAGGCCAAGCTGCGCAGCAAGCAGGTCTACCACTGGATCTACCATCGCGGGGTGACCGATTTCGAGGCGATGACCGACATCGCCAAGACCATGCGTCCATGGCTTGCGGAGCGCTTCGTCATTGGCCGGCCCAATGTCGTCGAGGCGCAGCATTCGGTCGACGGCACCCGCAAGTGGTTGCTGCAAACCGATGACGGCCACGAATTCGAGATGGTCTTCATCCCCGATGCAGATCGAGGCACGCTGTGCGTCTCCTCGCAGGTCGGCTGCACCCTCAATTGCCGGTTCTGCCATACCGGCACGATGAAGCTGGTGCGCAACCTGACGCCGGGCGAGATCGTCGGGCAGGTGATGCTCGCGCGCGACGCGCTGGGCGAATGGCCCAAGGGTTCGATGGCAGGCCTCGACGATGCCGAGGATGCCGGCCACTACACCGCCGATGGCCGCCTGCTGACCAATATCGTGATGATGGGCATGGGCGAGCCGCTCTACAATTTCGAGAATGTGCGCGACGCGCTCAAGCTGGTGATGGACGGCGATGGCCTCGCCTTATCCAAGCGCCGCATCACGCTGTCGACCAGCGGGGTCGTGCCGATGATGGCGAAATGCGGCGAAGAGATCGGGGTCAACCTCGCTGTGAGCCTCCACGCAGTGACCAAGGAAATCCGTGACGAGATCGTGCCGATCAACAAGAAATACGGCATCGAGGAACTGCTGCAGGCCTGCGCCGACTATCCCGGTGCCAGCAATGCCCGCCGCATCACGTTCGAATATGTGATGCTAAAGGACAAGAACGACAGCGACGAGCACGCGCGTGAACTCGTCCGGCTGATCCGCGAGTACAGGCTGCCGGCCAAGGTCAACCTGATTCCGTTCAACCCCTGGCCCGGCGCCCCTTACGAGTGCTCGACGCCCGAACGGGTCAAGCGCTTTGCCGAGATCGTCTTCGACGGCGGCATCAGCGCACCGGTACGCACCCCGCGCGGACGCGACATCGACGCTGCCTGCGGCCAGCTCAAGACCGCTGCCGAGAAGAAGAGCCGGGCCGAGCGTGACCGCGAAGCAGCTGCTACAGCTGCCGAGTGAGCGACCCGGCGACCATAGCCTATTACGAAGACAACGCCCCGCGTTACACCCTGAGTTTCGGACAGGCGCCAAGCCGCCATCTCGATGCCTTCCTCGACCGGCTGGAGCCAGGGTCCCGCGTGCTGGAACTGGGCTGCGGCGGCGGGCGCGATTCTGCGCGGATCAGGGAGCGCGGGTTCGATCTCGATGCGACGGATGGCGCCCCGGCGATGGTTCGCAAGGCCAACGAGCGGTTCGATGTCGGCGCGCGGGCGATGACGTTCGAGGAACTGGACGCCATCGCCGAGTACGATGCAGTCTGGGCCCACGCCTGCTTGCTCCACGCTTCGCGGGAAGAGCTGGGCGTCTTTCTTCCCGCTATCCATCGTGCCCTCACGCCCGGTGGCTGGCACTATGCGAGTTATAAGCTCGGCGACGGCGAAGGCCGCGACCTGCTTGGACGGCTACACAATTTCCCTGACCGCGACTGGATCGAGAATGCCTACCGCAAGGCGGGGTTTGCTTTGGAGGACGTGATTGTCTTTCCCGGCCAGGGTGCCGACGGTACCATGCGCGACTGGATCGCGCTGACCGTGAGAAGAGCTTCTCGATGACCGTCGTCATTGCTGCCCTGTGCGCGGGGACTTCCGCCGCGTTGCCTTCCGGTAGAAGGAGCGGAATCCAGAAGTCACCGCTGACAGGCACAGTCGCTATCGGAGAGCGCGGCATCGCGTCCGACGAACAGGTCAATCGCACCTATCACGGTTATCCCTCGATGGCGCTGCATCACTTCCCGTCCGAGACATATGCGTGGCTGCTGCATCACTTCGGCCCCATGCCGCGCCTCTCCGGGCCGGGCAGTATGGGAGAGAACATCTCGACCACCGGAATGACCGAGCATGACGTCTGCATCGGTGACCGCTTTCGGATCGGTACGGCCCTGATCGAAGTCAGCCAGCCACGTCAGCCCTGTTCGACCATCGAGCACCATCTCGAGGCCAAAGGTGTGGTCAAGGCGATGGTGGCGGCGGCCCGCAGTGGCTGGTTTTACCGGGTGATCGAGCCCGGCGAGGCGCAAGCTGGTGACTTGCAGGAGCGCGTCGAGCGCGGCCATGGCGCATGGAGCGTGGCCCGCGCCTTTCTGGCCACCTACGGCAGCGCTCGCGCCCCCGATGGTGAGCTGGAAGAGTTGGCCTCGCTCGAACGAGTCTCCGACCGATTGGTGCGCGATATCAGGAAACGCCTCACGCTCTGACCCCACCGTCCATCGCAGACTGAAAACCACTCGCCTTGGTCGCAAGACGAAGGCGTGCTCGTTCATCTGGCGTTGGGGATCGCTGAACAAATTTGCCCGTTGTTAAGCCAGAATATCGACACGAAAGGAGCAGCCCCATGAAGAAGACAGCTCTTGTCATTGCCGCCGCCGCGATGACCCTTCCCGTCGCGACCCCGGCCATGGCCGACCCACCGTCATGGGCCCCGGCCTATGGCAAGCGAGCCAAGGAACGCAGTTACGAGCGCGCCCGGATTTACGATGATCGCGGACGGTATATCAAACCGCGCCGCATCACGCGCCAGTCCTATGTCTGGCGGGGCGACGATGGTCGCTACTACTGCCGCCGTGACAATGGCACCACCGGCCTCGTCATCGGCGCCGGTGTCGGTGCCCTGGCCGGCGCCGAGATCGCCGGCCGCGGCGACCGCACGGTAGGCGCCATTCTTGGCGGCGTTGTCGGCGGACTGCTGGGCCGCGAGATCGACCGCGGCTCGATCAGCTGCCGCTGATCGAACCCTGGAGAGGGTAACCGGGCGCGTCGCTCCATCCGGGGCGGCGCGCCTTTTTTGCGCGCGTTGCCCCTTCCCTCTCCCGCCAGTCCGTGGTTGATGGTGGATGTGAACCAGCAAGAACCTAAACCCGCCGCCCTCGTCACCGGCGCCGCCAGGCGGATCGGTGCCACCATCGCGCACGCTTTTGGGGAGGCCGGTTGGCATGTCATCATCCACTATCACGGCAGCGCTGACGAAGCGGAGGCGCTGGCAAACACGCTCCTTTCGGCAGAGACGGTCGAATGCGACCTGCTGGATCCCGTCGCCTCGGTGCAAATGATCGAGCAATTGGCGGCCCGCCTGCCGGATTGGCGGGTGCTGGTAAACAACGCCTCGGTTTTCGAGTATGACACTGTAACCGGGATCGATCCCGCCACGTATAGCACCGCATCGCGTGTCAACGCGCAAAGCCCCGCCGCGATGGCGATGGCGTTCTTGCAATTGGCGAAAGCAGGCGGGGGGAAACGCGTGATCCAGCTGACCGACCAGAAACTGGCCAACTCAAATCCGGACTTCTTCAGCTACACCATGAGCAAGCACGCCGTGGATGGCGCAATCCGAATGCTGGCGAAGGCGCAGGTCGACCCGCGCGACCGCGTTTATGGACTGGCCCCGGGAGCGATCCTCGCCAGCCACGACCAGGCCGAGGAAGAAGTCGAGAAGTCGCACGTCCTCAACCTGCTCGGCCGCAAGACGGGCGCATCCGAGATCGCGGAAGCGGCGCTGTTCCTCAGTCGCGGCGAGCTGGCCAGCGGCGAGACGCTGTTCATCGACAGCGGCCAGCATCTGCTCAGTCAGGACCGCGATGTAATCTACCTGGCACGGGAAGGGGCCGGCCGATGAGGAAACATGCGCTCGTCACCCGCCTGTGGCACTGGACCAACCTCGTCTGCGTGGTGATCCTGTTCATGAGCGGTCTCGGGATCTCGAATGCCCATCCGCGTTTATATTGGGGCGAATGGGGCTTCGCCCGCGCAGATGCCTGGCTGCTGGTGCCCAAGTTCCCCTATTGGATGACGATCCCGGGACGGTATGACCTCGCCGGAGCACGGGACTGGCATATCCTCATGGCCTGGCCTTTTTCCGTCATGCTGCTGGTGATGTGGCTGGCGATGCTGGTGAACGGACACTTCAAGCGCGACCTGGTCACCACCCGCAAGGAATGGAGGCCCGCCGCCATCTGGCACGACATCGTCCAGCATGCGAAGTTCAACTTCGAGCATGCCAAAGAAGAGGGTGGCGGCAAGTTCAACTTCCTGCAGAAGTTCAGCTACGGCGTCGTGCTCGGCATATTCCTGCCGATGATGGTCTTCACCGGCATGGCCATCAGTCCCGGCATGTCGCCCAGCTGGGGCTGGTTCACAGATCTGGTCGGTGGGCGACAGAGCGCGCGCAGCCTGCATTTCATCTTCGCCTTCGCCATCGCCGGGTTCTTCATCGTTCACGTGCTGCTGGTTTTCGTCCACAAGCCGCTCCAGCAGCTGCGCGACATGATTACGGGAGGGAGAGCATGAGCATGCACCTCAAACGGCGCGGGATGCTGGCAGCCATAGGCGCTTTGGTCGTGGCCGGTTGCCAGAAAATCGCCGGATCAGGCGCAGGCCAATCGCTGTTCGATGCGGCCGAGCGCTGGCACATGGGTGCCAATCGCCTGCTGGGCGGGCGGATGGGCCTCGCCAAGGAATACTCCAAGGCCGATATCTCTCCCGACTTTCGCGGCAACGGCACAACCGATCCGGCCAGGCCTTCCTACACCGCAGCCGTCGCCAATGGCTTTACGAATTGGACTCTGGAAGTGCGCGGACTGGTCGACACGCCGTTGTCGCTGTCGCTGGACAATATCCGCAAGCTGCCGCAGCGCACCCAGATCACCCGCCATGACTGCGTCGAGGGCTGGAGCGCTATCGGGGAATGGACTGGTCCCCAACTGGGAGTCATCCTCGAAGCCGCAGGCGTGAAGGACACGGCCCGCTTCATCGTGTTCCGCTGTGCCGACACGCTCAACGGCGGAGACTATTACGAGAGCATCGACATGGTCGATGCCTATCACCCGCAGACGATCATCGCGCACCTGCTGAACGGCGAACCCCTGGAAGTGAAGAATGGTGCCCCCTTGCGCATGCGGATCGAGCGGCAGCTGGGCTACAAGCACGCAAAGTATCTCACCGCCATCGAAGTGGTCGACAGTCTTGATGCGATTGGCGAAGGCAAGGGCGGCTATTGGGAGGACCGCGCCGGATATCAGTGGTATGCCGGGGTCTAGTCCTCGGGGAACAGTCGCGACATCGCTTGCCAGTCGGCCAGAAGCAACTCTTCCAGAACGCCCATGTCGACGTCGGCCAGCTTGTTGATGTAAAGACAGCTCTGGCCCCTCGAATGCTTTCCCAACTGCGCAAGGAGCGCGTCCCGGTGCTTGCCCGCCATCTCGTCGCAATAGCCACCCATGAGGTAGAGCGAGAGTTTGGCCTTGCGCGGACTGAAACCGGTTCGCATCCAGTGGACCTCCCGTCCGCTGGCATAGGTGGTGCGGTATTGGCCGTAGCCGATGATGGTCGTTCCCCACATGCGCGGGGACTCGCCGGTCACCCGACGAAACATCGCGTCGAGCACGTTCGCCTCTTCACGCCGTCGCTCGGGTTCGACGTTCGCAATGAAATCGGCGGGATCCACCCCGGTGATCTGGGTCTTCGCTTCAGTCATTCCGGCAAGCTAGCCGAAACATCGGCGGACACAAACCGAGAGCGTTAATTCAAGCCACGAAGGAGAACGCATGAGCAAGACCCTTCTCGACCGCTTCCTCACCTCAACCGTGAAGCAGGGCCGCCTTGGCGTGGTTTACGCCGATGGCTGCGCCCTGACTTATGGCACCGCCGCCGAAGGACTTCCCGACGTCGTGATCCGCTTCACCGACGACCGGGTCCCGCGCGACATAGTGTTCGATCCGAGGCTCGGGGCGGCTGAAGCCTTCATGGATGGCAGGCTGCTCGTCGAAGAGGGCGGCATCATGGAACTCGTCGAACTGCTGCGGGCAAACGCTCCGTGGGACAAGGGCGGCAACTTTGGCCGCCCGAGCACTCTCAAGCGGCTCCGCAACAGGGCTGCCTTTGCGCTGGAGCAGGTCAACAACCGCGTCGGCTCCAAGAGCAACGTGGCGCACCATTACGACATCGGCAACGATCTTTACCGGCTGATGCTCGACCGCGAACACATGCAATACAGCTGCGCCTATTGGCCGCGCGCGGACTTGTCCCTGGGCGAAGCGCAGGAGGCAAAACTTGCCCACATCGCGGCAAAGCTAGCGCTCGAACCGGGCGACAGCGTTCTCGACATAGGGTGCGGCTGGGGCGGGATGGCGATTTATCTGGCGCAGCATTTCGATGTCACCGTCACCGGGATTACCCTGTCGGAAGAGCAGCTCGCACTGGCACGCGAGCGGGTGGCCGCAGCGGGGGTCGCGGACAAGGTCAGCATCGAGCTGGAAGACTATCGGGACTTCGCCAAGGCGGGGCGCCGGTTCGACCGGATCGTCTCGGTCGGCATGTTCGAGCATGTCGGGCGGCCACAATTCGAAACCTTTTTCGAAGCTTGCGCCACGATGCTGGCGGATGACGGCGTAATGCTTCTCCACACCATCGGGCGTATGGGCGGACCCGGAACAACCGATGCCTTTACCCGCAAGTACATCTTCCCCGGTGGCTACATCCCGGCCCTGAGCGAGACAGTCGCCGCAAGCGAGAAGGTGCGGCTGATCGCGACCGACGTCGAAACCTTGCGGCTGCACTATGCCTACACGCTGCGCGAGTGGTATCGGCGCTGCCTCGAGCACCGCGAGGCCATCATTGCCCTTCATGACGAGCGCTTCTTCCGGATGTGGACTTTCTACCTCGCTGGCGCGACTGCCGCCTTCGAGCATGGCGGACTGTGCAACTACCAGATCCAGTTTGCCCGCAGTCGGCGCGCCTTGCCGCTGACCCGCGATTACATCGCCGACGGCGAGCGCACGCTGGAAACTCGCTTGCCCGCTTGAGGAGAGCCGCCTTTCAGGTGCATGGATATCGCCTTGCCCCGGAACAGGAGGTACTTCGATGCCCAGCAGCAAACGCCTGACGCTTGACCTTGCCCGCGAATATCTTGGTGATCGCCCCAGCGATGCCGGGCACCGGCGGGTCATAGAGGGGATCGAGGATCGCCAGCCGATCAGTCAGGATGCGCACGAACTGGCGGGACGCGAAGACAGCTTTGGCGACCGGCTGGCAGACTCGGTCGCGCGGGTGGGTGGATCCTGGCTGTTTATCGGGCTGTTCTTCCTGTTCCTTGTCGGCTGGACCGGCCTCAACACGATCGTTCTGAGCAGCAGCGAAGCCTTCGACCCCTACCCATACATTTTCCTCAACCTGATACTCTCCATGCTCGCGGCGATCCAAGCCCCGGTAATCATGATGAGCCAGAACCGCCAGGCCGAGAAAGACCGCATTGCTGCCGCGCATGACTACGAGGTCAATTTGCGTTCTGAGATCGAGATCATGGCCATGCAGCAAAAGCTCGACAAACTGCGCGGCGAGCAACACGAAACGATAATCGCCCAGCAGGAAGAACTGCTGAAGCTCGTTCGCCAACTGTCCGCCCGCCCCTAGCCTTCGACGAGCTTCCCGATCGCCTGCCGGGACCAGACAATGGCCCATTCATGATTGCCCCACTCCCGCCCCGTTGCTAGGCGCGCGCGCAATCAAGGAGTACCCCGAATGTCCGATATCAAGCGTGTCGTCCTCGCCTATTCCGGCGGTCTCGATACCTCCGTCATTGCCAAATGGCTCGAGGTCGAGCGCGGGCTCGAGGTTGTGACCTTCACCGCCGATCTCGGCCAGGGCGAGGAGCTGGAGCCGGCGCGGGCCAAGGCGCGGGCCATGGGCATCCCGGACAAGCACATCTTCATCGAGGACCTGCGCGAGGAATTCGTGCGCGATTTCGTGTTCCCGATGATGCGCGCCAATGCCCGTTACGAAGGCGACTACCTGCTCGGTACCAGCATCGCCCGCCCGCTGATCTCCAAGCGGCTGGTCGAGATCGCGCATGAGACGGGTGCCGATGCCATCGCCCACGGCGCCACCGGCAAGGGCAACGACCAGGTCCGCTTCGAGCTCAGCGCCTATGCGCTCGATCCCGATATCAAGGTCATCGCCCCGTGGCGCGAATGGGACCTCGCCAGCCGCACTGCGCTGATCGCCTGGGCCGAGCAGCACCAGATCCAGGTGCCCAAGGACAAGCGCGGCGAGAGCCCATTCTCGACCGATGCCAACCTCCTCCACACTTCGTCCGAAGGCAAGGTGCTGGAAGATCCGTGGGAAGAGACGCCCGACTACGTCTATTCGCGCACGGTCAACCCCGAAGACGCACCCGACACGCCCGAATACATCACCATCGACTTCGAGAAGGGCGACGGTGTCGCGCTGAATGGTGAAACGATGAGCCCGGCCACGCTGCTGGCCGCGCTCAACGATCTTGGCCGCAAGCACGGCATCGGCCGGCTCGATCTGGTGGAGAACCGCTTTGTCGGCATGAAGAGCCGCGGCATGTACGAGACACCGGGCGGCGAGATTTACGCCCGGGCGCATCGCGGGATCGAGCAGATCACGCTCGATCGTGGCGCGGCGCATCTCAAGGACGAGCTGATGCCGAAGTATGCCGAGCTGATCTACAACGGCTTCTGGTTCAGCCCCGAGCGGGAGATGCTGCAAGCGGCGATCGACCTCAGCCAGGAGAAGGTCTGCGGCACCGTACGGCTCAAGCTCTACAAGGGCCAGGCGAGCGTGGTGGGCCGCAAGAGTCCCAACTCGCTCTATTCGGAAG
The DNA here is from genome assembly GCF_021431965.1 of Erythrobacter sp. SDW2. Taxonomy (NCBI): domain Bacteria; kingdom Pseudomonadati; phylum Pseudomonadota; class Alphaproteobacteria; order Sphingomonadales; family Erythrobacteraceae; genus Erythrobacter; species Erythrobacter sp. SDW2. The sequence goes on along the minus strand of NZ_CP090370.1, from coordinate 1,415,283 downwards.
CGCATGTGACCTTCGAGGACGATGCCGGCGCCTACGACCAAAAGGATGCCGAGGGCTTCATCCGCCTCAATGCGCTTCGGCTGAAGCTGCTGGGCAAGCGGGATCGTTGAGCCGAATTCACTGCAAGACCGGATGCTGCAGCGCAACATTGGTAGTTATTGGCCGAGTGGGTGCGAAACTTTCGCAATGAATCGACGAGTGGTTGAGTTATCCACTGTCGTCCACAGGTGAATCGGGGAAAAGTGGAAAAGTCACTCTTGCGGCAGTTGCCAGAATCGGTCTGGCGGCGCAGTTTCAATTCATCGAGAGGGACGGAAGACTTCAGGTTTCTCATCCGAAAGGATTGAAAAACCAGAGAATTTCCAGAACAACCGATGTGCCAGCGACTGTCCCCGCGACTTGCGAGGGTTGCTTGCAGAAGGCTTCGGCCAGACGCAAGCCCTCCTGATGACCAGGATGCGGAAGTTCGCTGACACGGCCGGGAGAGACCGGTCGCGAATGAAGGGAAACGGAGGCTTCGGCCAAAGGGAACCTGAAGGAACGGCCATCAAGGGATCGAACGGCTGCGGGGAAATCGATGGAGCCCAAGGTTGGCAGGAACGGGTTTAGGCCCGGGATAGCAGACCTTCCAACGATGGAACCGGATGCCGGCGCGAGCGCCGGTGACAGAACGCGGGCCTTCGGGCACGCGGAAAGACATCGGGCGCCAAGCGCTTCCGGAAACGGAACGCCCTCGGGCGGGAAGCAGAAGGAAGACCACGCGCTGGTGAGAGTGGGGTCGGCAGCAATGCCGGCCCCATTTGCATTGGGAATCACCAATTTGGCATCACTCTCATTCTCTCGACGAACCGGCGGCAATCGCACCCGATTTGCGCTCCATACCCTGTTACAAGCTGTGTAGGACAGAACGGTTCGTCGCATGTGGCGGGCATTCCGGGGTGAGTCGAGCCGGAAATACGGCCAAATCGGGGCGGGTAACTACTCTTTTAGGAACCCTGCGGCTAAGCGCCCTGCCATGTCTGAAAGGACACTCTTGAAGCCATGGCGGGCCGTATCGGCCACGGCAATGGCGGTGCTGCTGGCACTTCCGGCGCAGGCTTCGACCCCCGCAACAGGTGCAATGGGTGCCGAATTCGTCGCCGGTTTCGAAGCCTTCGAAGAGCTTCCCGTCCCCGCCGAACCCTCGCCCGAAGCGGTCGATCTCGAGACTTTCGAACCGCCGGTCGAGGCGGAGCCGACCACTCGCTCCTTGGGCACCGGCATCGCCTCCTACTACGCCAGCAAGTTCCACGGCCGCCGTACGGCGAGCGGCGAGATCTTCGACAACGGCGCCTTGACCGCCGCCCACCGGACTCTGCGTTTCGGCTCCATGGTTCGCGTGACCAACCCGCGCACCGGCCAGTCGGTCATCGTTCGCATCAACGACCGTGGCCCGTTCACCAAGGGCCGCACCATCGACCTCTCTCGCGCCGCGGCCGAGGAGATCGGCATCGTCCGTGCCGGTCATGGCACGGTCGAACTCGAACTGATCGAAGCTTAAAGCTTCAATTCGCTCACATCCCGGAAACTGCCGATCGTCCCGCGCACGAAGGTGTTGAAGGCGATCGAATAGCGGTTCTCATTCGAGTTGTTCACTTCCACATAGTGCTGCAGCGAGCTGGAGAAGAGCACGAGGTCGCCCTTCTTCGGCACCACCGCGTTGCGCGGCGCGTTGTAGATGTTCTGTTTCCTCGCATCGATGCCCAGCTCGATCTGGCGATAGCTGTTGAAGCGTTCGAAGATCATGTTGCCCGGCGGATCGGGCATGTCGGTGTAGTAGAGCGAGCCCGAGATCATCGAGTTCGAGTGCGTGTGCCCGTGCATCCCCACCCCTGGAGGGTTCATCAGCGCCCAGCTTTGCGTCACTTCCAGCCGCTGGGCGATGCCCATCACTTCGCTGGTGTAGGTGTCGAGCCCCTGCTGCACCGCTTCGGCGATGCTCTTCATTTCGGGCCGCGCGAACAGGTAGAGCTCGTCCGAGATCTGGTTGACCTGGTTGGTGTTCATCTTGAGCGACTGGATGAACCTGACCTGCTTCGGGCTGATCGCATCGGCGATGTTCATCACGAAGTAGGGCTCGGCGAACAGCGGCTTCACGTCGAAGCTGCGATTGGCGGTGGTCCTGGTAGCGGCCATCTCGGGGCATTCCCTCAGGGTTGCATCTCGCCCCGACCTGTGCCGCAAGCGTGCCGACTTCGCAAGGTCAGCGCACCTGCCCCCGGCGCTTGCGCCCGCCGATCACTTGCTGGACCTCCTCCCGCGCCGCGCCGAACCGCTCCATCGCCGCGCGGATGCTTTCGCCCGGCTGGATCGAGAGCGCGGTGCCGCAGATGCCGCATTCGGCGTTCTCGCCGGCCAGCAACCCCTGCAGTTCGAAAGCCATCGGCGCCTTGCACACGGGGCAAGGCATACTGGTGGTGTTCAAGTGGACTCTCCCTGCAGCGCAGCCCCGGACCGGGGCCGTGTCGCGTTTGTACAAGCCGCTGATACCGCGCCCCAATCCCCGCGAATTGGACGCAAGCGCCATTTGCAGGGCGGTGTTAAGCATGCCCGCTAACCCTGTGTTGGGGATGCCCGTTCGCGCCCGGCGTCCCGCGCGGCCGCGCCATGCCCTCGCCGCCGGCGCACACTCACGCCGCATCCTCGAACTCGTCCTCGGGATACCACCCGCCGTCCTCGCCATCGCGGCGGTAGCGGACCTGGTCCGCGCCCACGCGCCACCACTCGGAATCCCCGGCGAGGAAGGCCTCGACTTGGCACGCCTCCACCGCGCGCTCCTCGCCCAGCCGCCACAGCTCGGGCGCATCGGCGGGGCGGGCCTCGGCCATGGCGTGCTCGAGCCGGTCGACCGGGGGATAGTGCGGGCAGTCGCGGCAATCGGGCCAGCGCGGATCGGCGCAGCACGGACCGCGGCCGTCGGAGTTGCAGACCGGCTCCGGCCCGCCGGCCCCCATGCGCCAGTGCGGCGCGCCGCGATCGGTGCCGAGCTGCGCGCCGGGGCAGTCGCAGGGGATGGCCGCGAGCGCCGCCTCCCGCGCCGCATCGAGCGCCCCGGGCGGGTTCGTGGAAGCCCGCTTTATGGCCGTCTCCGCCGGCGGGATGTCACACTTGTCACACAGTCCTGAGGAAGAACTGCGCCCCCCTGCGAAGGCAGGGGCCTTAGGAGATGGCTCGCTGCCGCCCGAGGTCCCCGCCTGCGCGGGGACGCTACCCACAGGAAGCGCCACCCCGCAGTCCTCGCACACCGGGGCGGGATCGTCGGTCCCGGCGGCAAAGCGTTCCAGCGCGCCCTCGTAATCCTCGGCAAAGGCGCGGGTGCGGGCGTCCTCGGTCAGCCGGTCGAGCCGGGCGAGATGCGCCAGCAGCAGGCGCGCATCGTAGCGGACCCGCCGCCCGATCTCCTCGCCGCGGTAGAAGACGATCTCCTCCACCCCGTCGAGCGCGCGGGTGGCCAGCACATCCTCGCTCAGCGCCCGGGCCGAGAGCAGCGCCGCATCCCAGGCGAGGCGGAACGGGGCCGAGGCGCGCCGCTCGCGATAGGCTGTGCGGTAGGAGATGCCGACCTGCGCCGAAGCCCGCCGCACCGCCCCGCACGCGGCAAGCGCCTGGAGGAAGGCGACTTGGCGTTCGCGGGTGAAGAGTGTGTGGGGGTCGCCTGCCCCGGACGCCGATCCGGGGTCGGCAGGGAGCGCTTCGGCGAGGGCCGGGAGTGTGGGGGTGTCGGTGGTGAGCGGTCGCATGGGGGTGGTCCGTCTGTGGGGAGAAGGACCGACTTATGTATGCGAGATGGGGGGCTGTAGGACAGCAAATCCCTCGCTGACCCATATCGTCACCCCGGACTTGCCTGCCCTGCGAAAGCAGGGGAGCCGGGGTCCCGCTGGCACACTATTGGTTTCTCGCAGAGACCGGGGAGGAAAGGAGAGACGCAGGAATAGTGTGCTGGTGGTCAGGGGAGCGCTACCCGATCGAGGCCATTACCTCCGCCTGGGCGGGAGTGGGAGCAGCCCCGCTTGACTTTGCCCGCGCCTCGCACGAGCCTTGCGCCAAGCGGCGGGAGCAGGACGATGGGCGACTACCAGGAGGACTATCGCAACGGCTATTACGGCATCGGCGGGGGCAGCAGCCACGGTTACGACCAGGGCCGCCGCGCCCGCGCCGAGGACGATGCGAGGATGCGCGGCAACTCGGCCTTTCCCGATGCGACCGGCGGCCATGGCCACGGCGACGGCAGCGCGGGCGGAGCCACCCTGCTGGGGATCATCGCCATCGGCGCGGGGCTGTGGGCGATGCGGGCTTACATCCCCTTCGCCATCGGGGCGGCCCTCGTCTCGGCGCTGGCGCTGAAGCTTGCCGCGAAGCTTACGGGCGCTCACATCGGCTGGCTGGAAGCGCTCGGCAAGTCGCTCGCCGCCACCGGCATCGCCGTGCTCGCAGCGGTGGTGATCTTCGGCGGTGCCACTGCCAGCCTCATGCTGGGCGGCGGCGAGATCATTCCCGGCTTCATGAGCGTGATGAGCGACAATTTCTGGCAGCCCGACGTGGTCGTGGGCAATGCGCTGGCCACCTTTACCCTCCCCCTCGTGCTGATCCTCGCCGCCGCGACCTGGTGGCTGGACCGTTCGGTCGAGCCGGGGACGGGGCCGAGGGTGGTGCGGTGGCTGGCGCTGGGAGGGAGTGTGCTGGCGGGGCCGGGTTTGGCGGTGGTGGTGGGGTTAATATCGGCGAATTAGGTATACTGTCCCCGGAATTGATCGGGCGTCCCCTCATAAATGCGATCAGCCCGTGACTGGTGAAGCAGGTCCGACTTATGCATGCTACATGATGGTCGTAGGGGAATATAAACGGAGCCAAAAGATCACTTATTGTCCACAGCGAGCAACGCTCGTCGGAAAGCCTTTCTTGCAAAGAAACTACACTCTCTCTATCCTTAGGATCGCATCTCTTGGGGGAACACATAAAAAATGCCCATCACTCTGCGAAGGGGAATGTCGATCGGCCAGATGTCTGCCGAACAAGATCAAAAGTTTCTTTCTGAATGCTTCATTGAGACGGGTCAACCCGAGCAGGTTAGCGACATCGACAATCCTTGTGCGATTGTCTTGGGAAGAACAGGCAGCGGAAAAAGTGCGCTTTTATTTCATATAGATGACACTCACGATAATGTTTCACGGATAGATCCTGAAGATCTTTCACTCAATTTCATAAGCAACTCAACCATCATCCGCTATTTTGAAGATTTAGGCGTCGATCTGAACGTTTTCTACCAATTGCTTTGGCGTCACGTTTTAGTCGTGGAGCTTCTTAAGTTAAAGAAGGAATTTTACGATCAAGAGTCCGCCAAGAAATGGTTCGCAGGAATCTACAACGCACTTAACCGCAACCCCAAGAGGCAGGCGGCATTGGAGTACCTCACGCGCTTTAGCAGCCAGTTTTGGCTAGACACAGAGAAGCGAGTCAAAGAGGTCGTTAGCAAGATCGAGTCCTCGATGGAGGACAAAATCGGCATGACAGCTGAGGCCCTGCGCGCCAAGATTGAAGCTACTTCGCTAGCGTCGGATAGAAAATCTCGGGAAGAGACTACGGAGATAATTAATAAGGCGCAACAGGTTGTCAATGCAGTTCAAATACAAGAACTATCTGAGCTGTTGAATTTTTTAGCTGAGGATATTTTCGACGACAAGAAGGCTCATTACTATCTGATCATTGATGATCTCGATACAGGATGGGTCCATGACTCCCTCCGTTTCAAGCTAATCCGAGCACTTATCGAAACGCTGAGAAAATTTCGGCGTATATCAAACGTCAAGATTGTCATCAGCTTGCGGGCAGACCTCCTCCATACTGTTATGACGCGGACCGAAGGACGTGGCTTTCAAAGTGAAAAATTTGAGGACATGATGCTACGTCTTCGATGGTCATCTGACGACCTTCAGGCGTTGATAGAGGAGCGACTAAACTTCGTTTTCAAAGATCAGTATACTGGCCGAAAGGTCAGGTTTGAGGACATCTTTACGTCAAAAATCGGAGACCATGATCCACTAACCTACATGTTGGATCGCTCACTCTATCGTCCAAGAGACGTCATTTCTTATGTCAACCAATGCTTTGAGGAGGCTGAGCCGGGCGCGTCCTCGATATCTGCGCGCCTAGTAAGGAAGGCAGAGGCAGAGTACTCGAACAAAAGGTTTAGAGCTATTGTTGAGGAATGGGAAGGCGCCTTTGGTGACCTTGAAGTAGTTCTAGAAAGCCTCCGCCACCTTGATGCTCGCTTTACCTATGCAAATCTGACAGACAAGTTTTTCGAAAATATCTGCATTGAGCTAGTTGCTGGTGATGGAGTACTTTCAGGTAAGTTCATTTCTATTTGTAATGGAATAGTAAACAATGAGCAACCCAACTATCATCATCTAAGAAAAACATTTATAGAAGTTATGTATCTTGTTGGTGCCGTTGGGATAAAAAGATCATCGGGATCAAAATTTGAGTGGAGTTACAAAAATGATCCTGTACTCAATACTGCAATAGTCGATTCTAATACAAAATTCGCGGTTCACCCAATGTTACATCGTCGCTTGAATCTCAAGGGAGACGGCTCAGCGTTTAATACATGAATATCTTGTTTTATTTCCCAATGACCCCTGTACTATTTGAAGAATTCCCCAACCACTGATTGAATTTTTCTTGCTAAGAATGACACCAGTTATCACCCCGTAAAGCGTCGTGGCTCCCGCACCACCTCCTACGGCGTGCCCGATGCCCCTCAGCCGCGGGTCCGAGGTCCAGAGTAAAGTCCGCCGTCTTGATCACCCCCGCCTTCGCAGGGGCAGGCAAGTCCGGGAAGACGGTACTGGGGTGCGCGGTGATTGACGCAGGCGCACCCTCTCAGCGTCTCTCTTTTCCTCTGCGGTCTCTGCGTGAAACCAAATAGTGCAGTGGTTCCCCAAAGAACCCATCCGAGTAGTCGAGGGTACCCCTCCACCATCCTGCGGATTGTCCCTTCCCATCGCAAGTCGATGGGGAGGAACTATTCCGCCGCCACCGCCTGCCGTTCGAGCAAAGGCTTCAAATACCGTCCCGTAAAGCTCCGCGCCTCCCGCACCACCTCCTCCGGCGTACCCGACGCCACAACTTCGCCCCCGCGCACCCCGCCCTCAGGCCCCAGGTCGAGGATAAAGTCCGCGGTCTTGATCACATCGAGGTTGTGCTCGATCACCACGACCGAATTCCCCTGCTCCACCAGCCGGTGCAGCACTTCCAGCAGTTTGCGCACATCCTCGAAGTGCAGGCCGGTGGTCGGCTCGTCGAGGATATAGAGCGTCTGCCCGGTGCTGCGGCGGGCCAGTTCCTTGGCCAGTTTGACCCGCTGCGCCTCGCCGCCGCTCAGCGTGGTCGCCTGCTGGCCGACCTTGACGTAGCCGAGGCCGACCTCGTTCAGCATATGCATCCGGTCGCGGATCGGGGGGACGGCCTTGAAGAACTCCTCCGCATCCTCGATCGTCATGTCGAGCACGTCGGCGATGCTGAGGCCCTTGAACTTCACCTCCAGCGTCTCGCGGTTGTAGCGGCGGCCGTGGCATTCCTCGCACGTGACATAGACGTCGGGCAGGAAGTGCATCTCGATCTTGATCAGCCCGTCGCCCTGGCACGCCTCGCACCGGCCGCCCTTGACGTTGAAGCTGAAGCGGCCCGGCTTGTAGCCGCGCGCCTGGCTTTCCGGCAGGCCGGCGAACCAGTCGCGAATCTGGGTGAAGGCGCCGGTGTAGGTGGCGGGGTTGGAGCGCGGGGTGCGGCCGATCGGCGACTGGTCGATCTCGATCACCTTGTCGCAATATTCGAGGCCGGTGACCTTGTCGTGCGCGCCCGCGATCACCCGCGCGCCGTTGAGCGTGCGCGCGGCGGCGGCATAGAGCGTGTCGATGGTGAAGCTGGACTTGCCGCTGCCCGAAACGCCGGTGATGCAGGCAAAGGTGCCGAGCGGGATGGAGGCGGTCACATCCTTGAGGTTGTTGGCCCGCGCGCCGTGGACGGTGAGCTGGTGCCCGTTGCCCTTGCGCCGCGTGGCCGGAACCTCGATCGCGCGCCGCCCGGTGAGGTAATCGGCGGTGAGCGAGTTTTTCGCCTTCTCGATCTGCTTGAGCGTGCCCTGCGCCACCACCTCGCCGCCGTGGACCCCGGCGCCGGGGCCGAGATCGACGATATGGTCGGCGGTGCGGATCGCGTCCTCGTCATGCTCGACCACGATCACCGTGTTGCCGAGATCGCGCAGGCGCTTGAGCGTTTCGAGCAGCCGGTCATTGTCCTTCTGGTGGAGGCCGATGCTGGGCTCGTCGAGCACGTAGAGCACGCCGCTGAGGCCCGAGCCGATCTGGCTCGCGAGGCGGATCCGCTGGCTCTCCCCGCCCGAGAGGGTACCGCTTGTGCGGTCGAGATTGAGGTAATCGAGCCCGACATTGTCGAGGAAGCCGAGCCGTTCGTTGATCTCTTTCAGGATGGCGCGGGCGATCTGCTGCTGGGTCTCGGTCAGCTGCGCCTCGAGCGCGAGGAACCAGGCCTTGGCATCGGCGACGCTCATCTTGACCGGGGTGGCGATGTCGGTCTGCGCGACCTTGACCGAAAGCGCCTTCTCGTTGAGGCGCTTGCCGCCGCAGGTCTCGCACGGCTGCGCGGTCTGGAACTTGGCCAGCTCCTCGCGCATCCAGGCGCTGTCGGTCTGCCGCAGGCGGCGGTTGAGGTTGCCGATCACGCCCTCGAACGCCTTGTTGACGGTGTATTCCTTGCGCCCGTCCTTGAAGGTCAGCGCCACCGGCAGCCCGCCGGTGCCATGGAGGATGATGTCGCGCTGGTCCCGCTCGAGCTCGTTCCACGGGGTGGTGAGGTCGAACTCGTAAGCCTTGGCGAGGCTCTGCAGCACCTGCATGTAATAGGGCGACGGCGGGTTGGACTTGGCCCAGGGCACCACCGCCCCCTGCTTGAGGGAGAGCGCTTCGTTCGGCACCACCAGCTGCGGATCGAACAGCTGCTTCTCGCCCAGCCCGTCACAGGTGGCGCAGGCGCCCTGCGGCGCGTTGAAGCTGAACAGCCGCGGCTCGATTTCCTCGATGGTGAAGCCGCTGACCGGGCAGGCGAATTTCTCGGAGAAGACGATGCGGTTGGCGGGGATGCCGGCGCCTTTCATGCCGCCCTTCGTCGCCCCAGCGGAAGCTGGGGCCTCTGTCGATGGAGCGTCTTCGCCAGCGATCCCAGCTTGCGCTGGGATGACGTCCGAGACGTTGGCATCCGCCAGGTCGACATAGGCCAGCCCCTCGGCCAGCTTGAGCGCCTGTTCGAAGCTGTCGGCCAGCCGCGTCTCGATCCCCGGCTTCACCGCGATCCGGTCGACCACCACCTCGATGTCGTGCTTGAACTTCTTGTCGAGCGCGGGCGCGTCCTCGATCGCATACATCTCGCCGTCGATCCGCACGCGGGTGAAGCCGGCCTTCTGCCATTCGGCCAGCTCCTTGCGGTATTCGCCCTTGCGCCCGCGCACCACCGGCGCGAGCAGATAGAGCCGCGTCCCTTCGGGCAGCGCCATCACCCGGTCAACCATGTTGCTGACGGTCTGCGCCTCGATCGGCAGGCCGGTGGCGGGGCTGTACGGCACGCCGACGCGGGCCCACAGCAGGCGCATGTAGTCATAGATCTCGGTGACGGTCGCCACGGTCGAGCGCGGGTTGCGGCTGGTGGTCTTCTGCTCGATGCTGATCGCAGGGGAGAGCCCGTCGATATGCTCGACATCGGGCTTCTGCATCATCTCCAGAAACTGGCGCGCATAGGCCGAAAGGCTTTCGACATAGCGCCGCTGCCCCTCGGCATAGATCGTGTCGAAAGCGAGCGAAGACTTGCCCGAGCCGCTGAGGCCGGTGATGACGATCAGCGCATCGCGCGGCAGATCGATGTCGATCCCCTTGAGATTATGCTCGCGGGCACCGCGGACGGATATCTGAGTGAGAGCCATAGGCGCTCCAAGTGGGGTGTGTTGCGATCAGAGTCCAGCGGGGCTTTGGGACATGGCGCGCGGGACCGGTGGGACAAGCGATGTTCCGCAAATGTTCGCATTGTTCCTTCAGCAGGTCAATCTCCTCAATATCTCAAGCTGGTGACAGTCGCGATTGCAGCTTGTAGGTTCCCTTCTCCGACGAATTGCAGAAGCAGTCCCCGGAGGATGGGTGAACAAGTTAGCGAATGAGTGGCGGCACTCACGGATCGAGCGCCTGGTGTTCGAGGCCTGGTGGCGCGGCAGCCCGGCGGATTTCAAGAATGAGCACGATTTCTCGGGCGCACGTCCGGCTGTTAGCGGTAACTTCCTTGCCGATCTGCTTGCTGGTCGGTTCGGCCTTCCATCAGCCGCCGGAGGTATTCTTTGGCTAAGGGACCTTTGCATCCTTGATGGGCTGAGCGTTGCGGGCATTCGCGGCGACGCGAGCGGTACTGCGAAGGGACCGCGACTGCGGTTCGAGAACTGCGTATTCGAGGGCCCTGTCCAGTTGAGCGGCTCCGAGCTTGACGGTGTAAGGATGTTCGATTGCCAGTTGCGTAGCAATGACATCGTCGCAGATGCGCTTTCCTTCGACCGTTCGACGATCCAAGACGCATTGATTATTGAGCGATGCGAAATCGATGGTATATTCGGGCTCGACAGAACTCACCTCTGTGGTCTGTTGCGACTGAGCAAGCTAGAGGTCAGCGGGACGGCAGACATGCGCGCCTTACGCTGCGACGAGCGGGTGGAAATCGAAAATTGCTCCTTCGCAAGCATGAACCTATCGCGGGCCGACTTGCGTCGGAATCTCTCCGTCTTTGAGACCCGATTCAGAGGGCAACTGTCACTCTTTAAGGCATCGGTTGATGATCTTCACATCGACAATTGCCGGTTTGCCCAAGTAACCGGCGGACTATCGGGGCTGAGCCTCAGCCAAATCGACTGTCGCCGCTCGATCTTTGTCGAACGAATCCTGCTCAATGGACCGTTTCTTGCCGTCGGGGCAAAAATAGGCCGTACACTGACGGTGAACAGATTCGCTTTCCAGCCCGCGGCCCGAAGTCACAGCTATCTTGACTTCAAAGGAACAAGGGTAGGCCAGGACGTTACTTTCTCCGACCTTAATGCCCCGTCCGGCGCACTCTATCTCGAAGACCTGAGCCTCGGAGCCATGCTGGTGCTTGCGCGCCTAAAGTTGCGGATGCTGACATTGATCCGCGCCGTTACAGGCAGCGCGAGCATCACCGATTGTCGTATTTCAGGCGTCTTTGACATGGCCTTCGCGAAGGCCGAATTCATCATTGCTCTGGAGCGGATCTCGAACGGCGGAATGCCACATATTTCTGGCACCGCACCAGACTATGCCAAGCTGGCAGCAGATGCAGGCGGCGATGCCTATTTTTACACTTATGCTGGTGGTGTACGCGCAGCATCGCTCAAGTTTCGAGATTGCTGTTTCAGCGAAGGACTGAATGTCGATTCCTTTGTCGGGAACCAGCTCATTTTTGAGCGAACAATCATCTGTTCGCTTGTGCTCAATTTCCCGCTCAGCCTGCAGAACGCTCATTGCAAAAATGTCCTGCAGCTAAACTTGGTGGGCTGCAACGGCGGTATTTCCTGCGGCTACGCCGACTGTGAGTCGCTGGAGTTGATCGAAGTTAAGGTTGCTGGCCACAATGGAGGCAGTGCCGATGCTGTGGCCTTGGGCGCTGGTGACATGTCTGTCCGCAAACACATCCTTTTCGGCAGTGCGCCCGGAGGGGATGGCTGCAGTTTCGAAGGTGGGGTTCTGCTCGACCGCCTCCAACTGGCGCGTGATCTGCTATTCTATTCCATTCGCTGTCGCAGCGGTTACTATGCCTTATCCAAAGGTCTCGCCGTGAGCGTGAGCCTTGTTCGCGCGCATATTGGCGGCGACTTGGCTATGGGACAGAAAACTGCCAGCCCGGTCGACGGTGACACTATCGAATTCGATGGGTGCGTAAGGCTTTCAGCAGCACGGATTGAAGGAGACCTGGTGCTCTCGAACGGTGCCGCACGGGCAATCCGACCAGCAAATGATCAGGACAGTTCCTTGTCATCGCAACGCTATCGCCGAGTCCATAGCTATGACCGGGCATTGTCCCTTACTGATGGACGGATCGAAGGTAGCCTGACCATACGCAACTTCCGCTTCGACGGCATGGTCGATCTTGGCGGGGCCCATATCCAGCGGGTGCTTGACCGTGGCGGCGCAGTGTGGACCCGGTCAGGGCTCAAGCAAGGTGATCTGGTGCTCGATGGATTGACGTATGGGAGCCTTGCCGCGCCCGATGTGCCGGGCGAGGAAAATGATGATTACCAAATCGCAGGCAATCGGCACTCGGTTTCGAAATCCGAGGTTGATGAACGGCTGCAGTGGCTCGACATGCAATTCGATGCAGACGAACCGGAATTCCGGTCGCAGCCGTTCGAACAACTCGCTCACTATTTCTCCGGTGAAGGAGACGAACGAGCGCGTCGAATGGTACTGATCTCGAAACGTGAAATGCAGCGCAAACATGGGGGCGTCAGCCTGCTTGAACGCGGATTGGGTTGGTTACTCAAAGCCACCAGCAACTATGGATATTCTCCCGCCCGCGCCATACTTTGCCTTTCTGTATGGTTCGGCATCGGAACCTTGTTTGCATGGCTGCTTGGCAGCGCCGGCGCGATCCAGCCCAACAGCACTGACCTCGTTTCTCCCTACCCCGTGAACTACTTCGTACTTGCTGTAGACGCGGCGATCCCGATTATCGATCTGGAGCAGGACAGCATGCTGACGATCGATCCCGTGTCGCTTCCCTGGTGGGCGAGCGAAAACGGAGTCCTGATTGGCAAGGCACTGTATGAAATCATAGGCATGTTGCTGCTGTCGGTGACTGTGCTGACTTTGACCGGATCGCTGCGGGAAAAGGAATAGGCGAAGACCGTCTCGAATATCTAGCAACGCCCACCAGCCCCGCGCGTGCGACCAACCGCACACGGCTCGTCGCAAAGCCACTGGCCCTGCGCCGGGCGCTCGCGATACATTCGCGCTACGGGTCAACAGGAGGGTCGCACCACATGCCTATCACCGCTCGCATCGGCGCCTTGGCGCTGCTTGCCGCCATCGCCGCCATTCCCACCGCCGCCTCGGCCGACGATCCGCGCGATCCGACGATGCAGACCCGTGAAGCGCGCGAGCGTGACCGCGCGATCATCCGCCAGCTCAATCGGGAACAGCTCGACTATGTCACCCGGCGCGACGCCGAATATGCCAAGGACTGGGAAGCGACCAAGCAGCACGAGAAGGACATGGAGCAATACCGCCGCGACATGGAGCGCTACGAACGCGAGATGGCCGAGTGGCGCCATGCGGTGAAGATGTGCGAGGCCGGCCACCGCGAATTCTGCGCGCGCTAGGGATCGCGCCGCCCGGCGGATTTCCGCCCCCATCGACCAACCCCCGCTTCCGTTCCACCAACTGCAGGCGCGCAACTGTCGCCCCCTTGCATTGACCGGCAATCTCCGGTTCAAGCACGCTCATTCATAAACCGGCGCATGCGGGGGCAGCGCGGGTCGCGCCTTCCTTGCCCCTTGTGCCCATCCGGCCCCCGTGCCCAACCGCGCGGCGGCATGACCATTGGAGAGAAGAATGAAGGCCCATATCCTGGCCACTACCGCCCCGCTTGCCCTTGCCGCCCTGGCGCTGGCGGGCTGCCAGACCACTCCGGGAGCCGAAGAAGTGGCAGAAACCGAAACCGTCGCCGCGCCTGCCATTCCCACCGGCACCGGCTATTTCGCGTCGGACAGCACCCTGCCCTTCCTGGCCCCCGATTTCACCAAGATCTCCGAGGACGATTATGTCCCGGCGATGGAACAGGGGATGGCAATCCAGAAGGCCGAAGTGCAGGCGATCATCGACAATCCCGCCGCCCCGACCTTCGAGAACACCATCGTCGCGCTGGAAAAGTCGGGCCGCATGCTCGGCCGGGTGTTGCGGGTGTTCTACACGCTGACGGGCGCCGCCACCACCGACCGGCTGGATGCCATCGATACCGAAATGGGCCCCAAGCTTTCGGCCCATAGCGACTGGATCACGCTCAACCCCGAACTCTTCGAGCGGGTGAAGGCAGTCTACGACAACCGCGCCGCGATGAGCATGACGCAAGAAGATGCCAAGCTGCTGGAGGAAACCTACGAGCAGATGGTCCATGCCGGCGCATTGCTGACCGATGCCCAGCGCGAGCAGGTCAAGGCGATCAACACCGAGCTGACCACTCTTACCACGCAGTTCGGCCAGCAGGTCCGCTCCGCCACCAACGACCAGCCGCTGATCGTCGACACCAGGGAGGAACTCGCCGGCCTGAGCGAGACCGACATCGCCGCCGCGGCGAAGCTGGCGGCAGAGAAGGGCTTCCCCGGCAAGTATGCCATCGCGCTGCAGAACACGACGCAGCAGCCGCCGCTGCCCAGCCTCACCAATCGCGCCACGCGCGAGAAGCTGTTCAAGCTGAGCGCGCACCGCGCCGACGGGACCAACCCGAAATTCGACACCCGCATGCTGGTCGCCCAGATCGCCAAGCTGCGGGCGGAGAAGGCCGCGCTGTTCGGCGAGGACGACTGGGCCAGCTACACCATGTACGATCGCATGGCGCAAAAGCCCGCGACCGCGCTCAAGTTCATGACCGACATGGTCCCCGCGCTCGCCGCGACCCAGCGGCGCGAAGCCGAGATGCTCAACGCCGCGATCAAGGCCGATGGCGGCGACTACACCGTCCAGCCGTGGGACTGGTACCGCTATGCCAACAAGATCAAGGCCGAGAAGTACCAGCTCGATGAAGACGCGATGATGGAATACTTCGTGCTCGACCGCGTGCTCGAGGACGGCGTGTTCTACATGGCCGAAAAGCTCTATGGCCTGACCTTCAAGCAGCGCACCGATCTGCCGGTCTACCACCCGGATGTGACCGTCTACACGGTCTATGACAAGGACGGCAGCGAACTCGGCCTGTTCTATTTCGATCCGTTCCAGCGCGACGGCAAGCGCGGCGGGGCGTGGATGTCGAACTTCGTCGACCAGAGCTATCTGTGGGGCACCAAGCCGGTGATCTACAACGTGCTCAACATCCCCAAGGCGCCGGAAGGCGAAGTCCAGCTGGTCAGCTTCGACTGGGTCGAGACGACCTTCCACGAATTCGGCCACGCGCTGCACGGCTTCTTCGCCGACCAGAAGTACGAGAGCCTTTCGGGTACCGCGACCGCGCGCGACTTCGTCGAGTACCCCAGCCAGGTGCACGAAATGTGGGCGACCTATCCCGAAGTGCTGCAGAACTATGCCAAGCACTACAAGACCGGCGAGACCTTGCCCGCCGAGATGGTCGAGAAGATGCGCGCCGCATCGAAGTTCAACCAGGGCTATGACTTCGGCGAAGTGGTCGAGGCTGCTCTGCTCGACATGAAGTGGGCTGCGCTGACGCCGGAACAGGCCGCCGCGATCGATACGCCGGAGGAGGTCGATGCCTTCGAGCGCAAGTCGCTGCAGGAGCTTGGGCTCGAAATCGACCTGGTGCCGCCGCGCTATCGCAGCACCTATTTCAACCACATCTTCAGCGATCCGGCAGGCTATTCGGCGGGCTATTACAGCTATCTGTGGACCGAGATGCTCGACCGCGACAGCCGCAAGTGGTTCCTCGACAATGGCGGGCTGACCCGCGCCAATGGCGATCACTACCGCAAGACCGTGCTCAGCCGCGGTGGGACGATGGACTATTTCGAGATGTTTGAGAACTTTGCCGGACGCCAGCCGGACGTCACCCCGATGCTCGAGGCACGCGGGCTGATCGAAGAGTAAGCCTGCAGGACCTCCCCGCAAGCAGCGCTGCGGGGAGGTTCCTTTTCAGAACAGCGTTTGCGGCAGCGGAAGCCTCAGCCCCGCCTGCTGCGCGATCAGGCCGACCCATTGGCCGACCTGGGCGATTTCTTCCTCCAGCTTCGGGTCAATGCCCGCTGAATCGTCACCGGCAAACTCGCCGCCTAGCTTGGCATGCTGTGAGAAGACCGGACCTGCCGCGAGTTGAGCGGGCAGTTCCTCTGCCACCCCTACCCCGAAATGCGCGAACACCGCTGCCAGCGTCTCCGCACGCGCCGCGTCGAAGCGGTCGCCATCGAGCATCCGCAGCCGGTCGGGTGCGACACCTTGCACCTGCCCGCCCAGATGCAGGGCGAAGAACCGCTGGTTCAGCAACCACGCCAGCCCCGCCGCCTGCATATCGCTCATGGCAAAGGTCTCGCGCGGGTCCATGCCGAAATCCATCCCGGCATAGGACTGAAGCTCGAGGAACAGCTTGCGGCCCCAATTGCGCCCCATCAGGCCCTTGCGGGCGACGGAGCGGAGGAACACCGGCAGCTCATTGCTCATCAGCACCGCGCGGGCTTGCGGAGCAACGCGCAGCAGCGCGGGCATCAGCCGGTTGGCATGGTTGGTCGGCTTGACCACCACCACCTCGCCCGGCGCATGCGGGCGCGCCAGCAGGGCGAGCAGAGGTGCAATCAGCGGTGCGGCGGCATCCCCGGCGTTGACGAGACTGGCGATGATCCCCGGCTCGTTCAGCCCCGCCGCCACGCCCGGCGCATCGAGCGCGCGGACCAGCAAGGTCGAGCGGCAGAAGGCAGTGTGGAAGATGAAGTGCAATCGCCCACCCGGAGCCTGCATCGCCCGCAGGTCGTCCCAGCCCACCAGCGCGCGCTCGCCCGCTGACGGATCACGATCGGCCAGGAAGCCGCGCTGGCCGAGCGTTTCGCGCGGCGCCAGGATGAACTCGACCTGCTGCGCAGGCACATCGATCCGGTGCGGCAGCCAGGCGGGATCGGCGGCAATTTCGGCAGCACGGGTCATCGCCATGGGACTAGCCGAAAGCGACGCCCGTGCAAGCCCGCGTCAGGTTCCGAGCAGCGCTTCCCAGGTCTTGCGACCGACAATGCCGTCGGCACCCAGTTTCCTGTCCTTCTGGAACTTCACCACGGCAGCAAGCGTCATCGGCCCGAAATCGCCATCGGCGACGATGCCGAGCTTCTCCTGCAGGAAAGCGACATCGTCGCCCTGGTCACCGAGCCTCAAAGGCGGTCGGCTGCGCGCGGCCTCGTCGGCCTTGGCCTTCTTGCTGTCCGGTTTCTTCTCCGTGCTGGCGAGCAGGAGCGCCCAGGTCTGGGCCCCGACGATTCCGTCGGCGTAGAGCCCCGCCTTCTCCTGCGCGGCGATCACCGCAGCCTTGGTCCCGGGGCCGAAATCACCGTCCTTGACCGCCAGGCCCAGCAGTTCCTGCAAATGCATCACCGCCTGCCCCCGGTCGCCCATGCGCAGCACCGGATGCGGGTTATCGCTGTGCGAACCACCCTGGCTGAAGTTGGCATAGGCCCGCGCCATCTTTTCGTCGTACTTGTTGATCCGGTAGTTCGAGCCGTTGTAGCCGCGCGCAAACCCCGCCCAGTCGAGCCGCCGCAACTCGTCGTCGAGCTTGTTCGACTGGATGAAGCCGACGAAGGCATCGAGCTGCTTCCCCGAGCTTGCCACCATGGCCTTCACGAAGCTTTCGACATCGTTGTACCCGACCAGCTTGTGATTGAATCCCATCACCTGGAACGCCCCCCAGCTGGCGGACTTGAGCGCTGCTGTCCGGTCGAGTTTCAGCGCCTCTTCCAATCGGTCATACTCGCGCGCACCGCCTTTATAGCCGCCAGGCTTGGGCCAGGAGATGTGCGAGCGTCCGCTGCTCCACTTGCCCCCGGTCAGCTTGTGGAACCAGTGGCGCTCGAACAGGATCTTGGGCCGCGCGTCCGACAGATAGCCTCCACCCAGGCTTTCGACCTGGGCCACTGCGCGCACAGCGGCAACGCTGCATCCCAGCTTGGTCGCAGCACGCTCGAAATCGGCATCGGTAAGCGGTGTGGGGTCGCCCGTAAATTCACTCGGCATCGTGCGTGTCCTCCCGTGACAGCGTGTGGGATGCGATCGAAGTGCGACTCTATTTTGATTATGCGGCTGTAGGATAGCAGGAAAATGCCATCGCGCCCATGGGGCCGAGCCAATCACCGTTAACGCCGAACACGCGGGCCACGACGTCGGAAGCGAGCGCGACTGGCGGTTTCCCTTCCGCAGCAAGTGTCCCGCGGTCGAGCACCAGCACATGGTCGGCATGGTTCATGGCGAGTGCAAGGTCATGCAGCACCAGCACCACCCCGGCCCCGGCAGCGGCGGCGGTGCGAAGGTGTTCGATCAGGGTAAACCGGTGCGCGAGATCGAGCGCAGCGAGCGGCTCGTCGGCGAGGATCCAGCGCGGCTCTCCCGCCAGCACCCGGGCGAGCAATGCGCGCGCTTTCTCTCCGCCTGACAGCGTGGTGACGGGGCGGTTGGCCAAATGCTCCAGATCGAGCGCCTTTATCGCGCGGGTGACGGCCTCCTCGCCGTTGTCCCGATGCGGCAGGCGGCCCAGCGCCACCAGGCTGCGCACGGCCACATCCCACGCGACTTCGCCATCCTGCGGCAGGTAACCGATCGCCTTGGCACGCTCGCGCGGCGGCAGGGAGGCGAGCGGAGCTTCGTCCAGCAACACTTCGCCGCCATCGACCCTGAGCAGTCCCGCAAGTGCCGACAACAGGGTCGACTTGCCTGCGCCATTGGGGCCGCAAATCGCGGTGATCTTGCCCGGTGCAAGCGTGCCGGACACATTCGTCAGCCGCCCTGCGAGAGTGAGATTGCGAGCCGCGAGCGTCATGCCAGACCTTTCCGCATTCGCAGCAGCAGCCACAGGAAGAACGGCGCGCCGATCAGGCTGAGCGCGATGCCCAGCCGCAGCTCGGTCGCCAGCGGAAGTATCCTCACCAGACTGTCGGCCACCAGCACCAGCGTCGCGCCTGCCAGTGCGCTCGGCAGCAGCAGGCTCGACGGGCGGCGATCGGTCAGCGGGCGGACCAGATGCGGCACGATCAGCCCGACGAAGCCGATGATCCCCGCTACCGCGACGCCGCTGCCCACGGTCAACCCGATGCCGAGGATCAGCCATACCAGCAGCCGCCCCGGCTCGACGCCCAGCGACCGGGCCGCCGCCTCGCCGAGCGTCAGCGCATCGAGCGCGCGCGAGGTCCGCCACAGGCAGGCGATGCCGAACACTGTCAGCGGCGCGGCGACGTACACGTCCGGCCAGCTCCGGTCGGTTAGCGCACCCATCAGCCAGGTGACGATCTGGCTCATGGCGAAGGCATTGGGGGCCATGCTGATGGCCAGGCTGGTCAAAGCGCCCGCCAGGCTGGCGATCATCAACCCTGCCAGCGTGAACAGCGCGATCCCGCCTGACCGCCCCGCAATCAGGGCGAGCAGAGCCATAGCCCCGCCCGCGCCTATCAGTGCGAACAGCGGCAAAAGGAAAGGCGCGGCGGAGTAACCGAACCAGAAGCTCGCCACTGCGCCCAGCGCGGCTCCCGGCGCGATCCCGAACAGGCCCGGATCGGCCAGCGGATTGCGCAAATACCCTTGCATCGCCGCCCCTGCCGCACCCAGCCCCGCGCCGATGGTGATGGCCAGCAAGGCCCGCGGCAGGCGCAGTTCCATCAGGATCAGGGCGGCATTGGGGGTAGTCCACGGATCGAGCCAGACCCGCCCCGCGAGCAGCGAGAGCGACAGCGCGAGGCCGAGCAAGGCCAGAAAGGTGAGCGTGGCGCGGTTCATTGGCGTAGCTCCACCACCCCCCGGCCCCCTCCTCTGAAGAGGAGGGGGTGATTGGCGCGCCTGGCGGAAGCCCCCTCCTCTTCAGAGGAGGGGGTTTGGGGGTGGTGCGCGGCACGCACTTGTGCCAGCCGCTCCACCGCCCGGATAATGCTCGGCCCGCCGCAATAGAGCAGGTTCGAGGCGAAGGGCTCGGTCCGCATATCGCCGAGCTGGGCCAAGGCCGGATGCGACTGGGCACGCTCGTTGCCGGCGACCAGCAACAGCTCCGGCGGATCGGACAGCAGTCGCTCGAGCGAAAGATAGTCGGCCTGCCGCATCCCGCGCGCGGCGCTGTGGCTGGCGAGGCCGGTGTGCTCCATCAGCTCTGCAACCAGCGTCCCTTCCCCCGGCACGATTCCGCCGTCCTGCCACAACACTGTCGAGACCGATGTGCCGTCATGCGCGGTGGCCGCCAGCGCGGCGTCGATCCGCCCGATCAGTGCCTCCCCCCTCTCTGGCTCGCCCGCCACCGCGGCAAGCTGCTGCACCTGTGCCTTGCTGTCGGCGACGGTTGAAGCAATTCCCAGCGTCTCGACCTGCATCCCCAGCCGCTCGAACGCCTTGACCGTCGCGGGGTCCATAAAGGTCGAGCCGACCACCACGTCGGGATCGAGCGCGAGCACTTCCTCCACCGTGCCGCCGGTCGCCAGGAGTGTGCGCGCCTTGGCCAGGTCCATCGAGGTCGCTGCCGGAGCATGGCTGTAGTGGCTGATCGCCAGCAACTGCCCCGGCGCGGCGACCTCGGCGAGGATCGCGTCGGCGCAGGGGTTGAGGCTGACGATGGTGGGGCCTTCGGAAGGCGCACTGGCAAGTCGCGGCGAACCGCAACCTGCCAGCGCCGCGCAGGCGATCAAGCCTGCCAGGACTTTCAAAAGCCGAACCTCACCCCGCCGAACACGCCGCGTCCTGCCTGACCGTATCCGGCGGCGGTCTGGTAGCGTTCGTCGAACAGGTTCTCCACCCGGGCGAAGAGGACCAGCTGCTTGTTGTCCTGCAACGCGGCCACCGGCAGTTCGGCTCGCAGGTCGACCACTGCATAGCCGTCGAGCGAGACGGCGTTGGCCGCATTGTCGAACGAATCCGAGGAGAAGCGGAGGTCCGCTCCCAGCCGGGGACGGAGCAAGGTGCCTCTTCCCGCCGCGCTGTCCCAATCGAGCGCCAGGTTGACGCTGTGCCTTGGGCGGCGGGCCAGCGTGTTGCCGCTGACCCGGTCCTCGCTCTCGATCAGGCTGTAAACCACCCGCGCGCGCAGCGCTTCGCCCAACGTGACGCCCCCTTCGATCTCGATCCCCTGGGCCCTGGCCCGCGCGACATTGTCATAGGTGCCGAAGGGACGGTTGGTGCAGATCCCGGTGTTCTGGCCGAAGCAGCTGACGAACTGGATCAGATCCTCGCTGTCGCGCCGGAACACGGTGACGGCGGCATAGGCGGGCGCGCTGCGATCGCGGTAGGCGAGACCGAGATCGAAGCTGGTGCTTTTCTCCGGCACCAGCGACTCATTGCCAAAGTCGCTGAACAGCTGGAACAGGCTCGGCGCCTTGAAGCCCTCGCCGACGCTGGCCTTGACGCGAAGATCGGGCGCGATCTCGTAGCTGATGTCCGCGCCTACGTTCGTCGCGCCGCCGAACCGGGCATGGTCGTCATGCCGCAGGCCAAAGTGCCCGGATAGCCCCCCGAATTCGATGCCCGCCTGGAGATATCCGCCGATGATGCGTGTGTCTTCCCGGGCCGAGAAATTGGTCTCGTAGCTGGTCCATTCGCCATCGGCCCCGAAGTTGAGCAGCAGCGGGCCGATCAGTCGGTACTCGCCCTTGATCTCGACCCGGTCAGAATGGCCGTCGCTGACGAAGCCGGGTGCCGTGCCGAAAGCCGGATCGAAGTTCGCCCGCTCGGTATCGGCGAAACTGTAGGTGGCCTGGACGAACAGCGGCCCGTTGTCGTGCAACAGGCCCAGCGCACCCGAATATTGCACCGTTTCCTGATACTCGGCCGTGTCGGCGAGGGTGAAGTTCGGGGCCGGGAAACCGTCGATCTCCAGATCGCCTTGAGCATAGCGGCCGCTGGCGAAGATCTCGGTGCTGCCGGACAGGAAAATCCGGCCGCGGGTTGTAACCGCGAATTGCTCGAACCCGTCGGCCTCGGTGCCGCTGGCGGCGGAGGAGAAACCGTCGCTGGTGTAATATCCCCCGGCCATGCTGAGAAAGCCGACATCGCTCTCGATACTGCCCGAGAGATTGGCGCTCAGCGTATCGCGCGCACCATATTCCACGCTCCCGTCAAGGCCGCTGTCCGAGCGTGTCCTCACCGCCAGCACCCCGGCCACGGCATCGCTGCCCCAGACCGTCGAGTTCGAGCCGCGCAGCAAATCCAGTTGCGCGATGGTGCCCGGCAGCAGATTGCCGAAATCGAAGCCGCCCGATGGCGAGGACGGATCATTGACCCGCACCCCGTCGACCAGAACCAGCAATTGCTCCGCCTCGGCGCCGCGCACGCGGACGCCGGTAAAGCTGCCGACCCCGCCGTTGCGGCTGACGGTCACTCCCGGGGCGCGCTGGAGGATGCGGGTGATGTCCTCGCCCTGCACCTGCTCGATCTCGTCGCGGGTGATGATGGTTACCGGTTGGCCAGTGTCCTCCGTCTCGATCGGCGTACCGGTGACGGTGATGGTGGTTGGAGCGGGTGCTGGCAGGAAGCAACCGAAGCAACTGTCCGACCAGTCTTCAGGCAAGGGTTCGGCCGAATCCTGCGCCGCCACCGGCGCCGAAACCACTGCACAACTCAGCAAAAACAGAAATTTACGCACACTTCCTCCATCACAAGCTGATGTCGCTCATGACGGAGCATCGCGGGAGTGCGAGAGCCCTGACGCCTTGCCATCGGTACACCCCGCCCGGCAGCTCGAACGACCGTCACCGGCAGGTCTCCTGGCTCCCGGATCATCGCTCGCCCGTCGCCTTCCCAGC